>NZ_JBHTDE010000102.1:0-500 GCF_042666655.1 Dankookia sp. GCM10030260 | reverse complement strand
CTGTATTTCCGCGGCGTGGCGACGCCCACCGGGCAGCACTGGCATGTGTCCGTGACGGTCGCTCGCGGGGTGCGGCCGGGCAAGCGCGTCGTTCTCGTGAGCGGCGTGCATGGCGATGAGATGAGTTCGGTCCATGCCGTCCAGGCGGTGATGAGCCAGCTCGACCCGGCCGCGATGTCGGGAACGGTGATGGCGGTCACGGACGTGTCCCGCCCGGCATTGGAGAGCATGCAGCGCCGTTGGCCCAATTCCGGCCGGGGCATCGATCTGATCGACATGAACCGCGAATGGCCGGGCAACGAGAACGGCCTCACGGCGGCCAGCCGGCACGCGGGCCTGGTGTTCAACCGCCTGCTACGCCCCAACGCCGACTACGCGATCGACTTCCACACGGGAACGACCGGCTTCGAGGTCACGGCATTCAATATCGGGGAAATGGGCGTACCGGCCGTCCGGACCATGCTGGAGCTGTATCCCGTCGGCCAGATCTTTGACAATCC
>NZ_JBHTDE010000101.1:0-529 GCF_042666655.1 Dankookia sp. GCM10030260 | reverse complement strand
TCCACCGCCGTGGTGGTGATGGTGCCGTCATGGGCGCGCTGCTCGGGACGGCCGACGCGGTGTGGCGCGAGCAGGCCGTGCTGGCCCATCAGGCGCCGGACCCGCCGGGCCGAGGTGCGGATGCCGCCATGGCGCAGCCGGGCCCAGATCTTGCGGTAGCCCTCGCCGTGCAGGCGCGAGCCGAGGATCTGGGCGCGAATGTGCTCGAGCAACGCGGCATCAGAGCAGACCCCGACCGGGCCCCGGCGTGTCGGACCGGCCGGTGCCGCGGGGTCGGGCGCCGCGCGATAGCGGTAGACCGTGGCACGGGAGAGCCGCCAGACCCGGGCGACCCTGGCCAGGCCGTAGGCGTGGCTCGTGGCCGGAGAGATGGCCCGGCTCACCGCCTCGACCTCCGGCGGCCCAAAGGGCGGCCGCCCTCCAGGGCGGCGATCTTCTGCTCCAGCAGCTCGTTGGCCATGGTGACCTCGCCGAGCTTGGCCTTGAGACGGAGCACCTCCTCGTCGCGGCTGTCGCGCTCGCGCTCCTT
>NZ_JBHTDE010000100.1:0-547 GCF_042666655.1 Dankookia sp. GCM10030260 | reverse complement strand
CTGCTGCCCGCCACATGTCGGTCAGGTTCAGCATGGTGCCGCGGAGGCGGATGGGCCTGCCTTGGTAGCTGAGAAGGCTGGTGAAGGTCATGGTGATCTCCAACGGGGTTTCGGCCTTGCTCAAGGGACCGCTGCGGTCGGCTCGGAGCTGCCGAGACGGGTTGGAGAGGAGGGGTGGACAAGCGTTTGGCCCGGCAGACCGCCAGGGGCAGCTGCCGGGCCAAGGGGACCGTTAATCATGTCGGGTTGGTCCGCCCAGAGCGGGCTCTGCCTGGGAACCACCCCGATCGCCGCGGCGCGGGCCCGCTCGGGGCCAGCGCCGCGCACGGCGGGTCGGACATGATGGCCCGGGCCCAGCCGTGATGCCCGGCGCGGCCTGGTGCCACGCTGGTGCCGCGTCCTGCGCGGCGTACCGGTACATCTCGCCTGGCTGGTCCAGGGGGCACCGGGGGAGTCTCGTCGTCGCGCCACCGTGCCACCGCTGGCAGGGTCAGGGTTCGCAGGGACGGCCGGCTCAGCGCCGGATGCGCGGTGCCGGGCAGCCGCA
>NZ_JBHTDE010000099.1:0-579 GCF_042666655.1 Dankookia sp. GCM10030260 | reverse complement strand
CGTCCCTGCGAACCCTGACCCTGCCAGCGGTGGCACGGTGGCGCGACGACGAGACTCCCCCGGTGCCCCCTGGACCAGCCAGGCGAGACGTACCGGCACGCCGCGCAGGACGCGGCGCCGGCGTGGCACCAGGCCGCGCCGGGCATCACGGCTGGGCCCGGGCCATCACGTCCGACCCGCCGTGCGCGGCGCTGGCCCCGAGCGGGCCCGCGCCGCGGCGTTTGGGCCGGCTTCCAGGCGGAGCCGGCCTTGGGCGGACCACTCGACATGACCAACGGTCCCCTTGGCCCGGTAGCTGCCCCTGGCGGTCTGCCGGGCCAAACGCCTGTCCACCCCTCCTCTCCAGCCCGTCTCGGCAGCTCCGAGCCGACCGCAGCGGTCCCTTGAGCAAGGCCGAAACCCTGTTGGAGATCACCATGACCCCCACCAGCACCCTCAGCTACCAGGGCACGCCCATCCGCCTCCGCGGCGCCATGCTGAACCTGACCGACATGTGGCGGGCAGCCGGCGGCCCGGAGTACCGGCGCCCGATCCACTGGCTGGTGCTCGAGGAGACCACGCGCTTTCGCGCCCATGCAG
>NZ_JBHTDE010000098.1:0-583 GCF_042666655.1 Dankookia sp. GCM10030260 | reverse complement strand
TTGATCGGGGTCGTCCGCACGTTCGGCCGGGTAACCGCCTCGCAGATCGCAGCCGCATCGGCTGCATCGTTCTTTTGGCGCACGACGTACGGCTTGACGTAGGACGGCGGGATCAGGCGCACATCGTGGCCGAGTTCACGTAACTCCCGGCCCCAGTAGTGGGCGGTTGCACACGCCTCCATGCCGACCAGACACGGCGGCAGCGCGGCGAAGAACGCACGCAGCTCATCGCGGCGCAGCTTGCGCTGCAGCACCTTCCGGCCCTGCGCGTCGGCGCCGTGGACCTGCAGGACGCGCTTGCCAATATCGAGCCCGATTGTGGTGATCTCAACCATGGGTAGCCTCCCTCCTGCCGGCCGGGTTCGACGGCCGCCTTGGCATTGTGGTGCCGGGAGCGGAGGCCATCCACCGCATCAAGCTGAACGGCGTCAATCCGCAGCTCTACCTCACCGACCTGTTGACCCGCCTGGTCAACGGCTGGCCCAACAGCCGGATCGATGAGCTGATGCCTTGGCACTGGGCACCCGCGAAAAACGCCTGATCATCAAACGCGGGCAGGAAGGGTCCCGAAGCTGCGCTTACG
>NZ_JBHTDE010000097.1:0-587 GCF_042666655.1 Dankookia sp. GCM10030260 | reverse complement strand
TGACCACCGCCGGGTACTCCGAGCCCTGGCTCTTGTGGACCGTGGTGGCGTAGGCCAGCACGAGCTCATCCAACTCACCAAAGCCGTAGGCAATCTCCCGGCCCTCGTAGTCGACCACCAGCTCGCCCTCCTCCATGTCGATCCGGCGGACGATGCCGAGGTCGCCGTTGTAGACCTCGCGCTGATGGTCGTTGACGACCTGCATGACCTTATCGCCGGGGCAGAAGGTCCAGCCGAAGCGCTCTACCCGCACCTCGCCCGGCGGGTTCAGCGCCTTCTGCAGCTCGATGTTGAGCGACCGCGCCCCGAGCCCGCCTCGGTTCATCGGGCAGAGCACCTGGACGTCCCGCACCGGGTCGAGCCCAAAGCGGCCCGGGATGCGATCGCGGACCATGGCCAGCAGCTTCTCCAGCCCGGTTTCCGGATCGGCCGCCTCGACGAAGTAGAAGTCGGAGCCTTTCTGCGGCTTGAGGTCCGGCATCTTGCCTTGGTTGATCAGGTGGGCGTTGGTGACGATCCGGCTGCCAGCGGCTTGGCGGAACACCTCGGTCAGGCGCACCACCGGCACCGCACCGGAGGTGATGATG
>NZ_JBHTDE010000096.1:0-587 GCF_042666655.1 Dankookia sp. GCM10030260 | reverse complement strand
TGACCACCGCCGGGTACTCCGAGCCCTGGCTCTTGTGGACCGTGGTGGCGTAGGCCAGCACGAGCTCATCCAACTCACCAAAGCCGTAGGCAATCTCCCGGCCCTCGTAGTCGACCACCAGCTCGCCTTCCTCCATGTCGATCCGGCGGACGATGCCGAGGTCGCCGTTGTAGACCTCGCGCTGATGGTCGTTGACGACCTGCATGACCTTGTCGCCGGGACAGAAGGTCCAGCCGAAGCGCTCGACCCGCACCTCGCCCGGCGGGTTCAGTACCTTCTGCAGCTCCACGTTGAGCGACCGCGCCCCGAGCCCGCCGCGGTTCATCGGGCAGAGCACCTGCACATCCCGTACCGGGTCGAGCCCGAAGCGGCCCGGGATGCGATCGCGGACCATGGCCAGCAGCTTCTCCAGCCCGGTTTCTGGATCGGCCGCCTCGACGAAGTAGAAGTCCGAGCCCTCCTGCGGCTTGAGGTCCGGCATCTTGCCTTGGTTGATCAGGTGGGCGTTGGTGACGATCCGGCTGCCAGCGGCTTGGCGGAACACCTCGGTCAGGCGCACCACCGGCACCGCACCGGAGGTGATGATG
>NZ_JBHTDE010000095.1:0-602 GCF_042666655.1 Dankookia sp. GCM10030260 | reverse complement strand
GGAGGGCATCCTGGGGCATGGCCGGCGCCGCCCGTGCCCGGGGGCTCGCCCCCGGGCACGGGCAGTCGCGCTGGACTGGGGAATTTTCAGCCAGCACTTCCGGGGAGCATTCATCCAGCCGCTACAGCCCAGTCACGCAGTCCGATGGACATGATGGTCCAGGGCTGCTCGACGAAGCGGTTCCAGGCGTGGCAGCAGTGGTCGACGATGTCGTCGTAGCAGCGGAAGACGCGGTTCGAGAGCCAGTTGTCCCGCATGAACTGCCAAGTGTTTTCGACCGGGTTGAGGTCAGGGCATTTCGGCGGCAGCGGGACGAGGGTGATGTTCGACGGCCGCTCGAGCTTGTCCGACAGGTGCCAGCCGGCCTGGTCGAGCAGCAGCACGGCATGCGCGCCCGGTGCCACGACCGCCGAGATTTCGGCGAGATACAGGCTCATCGCGGCGGTGTTGCAGTGGGGCAGGACAAGGCCCGCCGCCTTGCCCACCTTGGGGCAGATGGCGCCGAAGATATAGGTCGACGCCGTGCGCTGATCCTGCGGCGCCGTGGGCCTGGTGCCGCGTCGGGTCCAGCGCCGGGTGATCTTGTTCTTCTGCCCTACCCT
>NZ_JBHTDE010000094.1:0-624 GCF_042666655.1 Dankookia sp. GCM10030260 | reverse complement strand
AGGGCATTGTCACGTAGTTGAGCACTGGCCGGAATGAACTGATGAGGCCAAGCTGGTCAGATGTCGACCGAGCCCACCACCTACCCCGGCTACCGCTTCCCGGCCGAGGTCATTCACCATGCCGTCTGGCTCTATCACCTGTTCAGCCTGAGCCTGCGCGACATCGAGCTGATCCTAGCCGAGCGGGGCGTGGTGGTCAGCTATGAGAGTATCCGTCGCTGGTGCCTCCGCTTCGGCACGGAGTTCGCGGCCAAGCTGCGCAAGCGGCGGCCAAGGCCAGGCGACACTTGGCACATGGATGAAGTGTACCTGAAGATTAACGGCGAGCTCTTCTACCTCTGGCGCGCGGTGGACCAGCACGGTGTCGTGCTAGATATCCTCGTGCAGGAGCGCCGCAATGCCACGGCCGCCAAGCGCTTCTTCAAGCGCCTGCTGGTCGGGCTCAAGTACAAGCCCCGCAAGATCGTCACGGATGGGCTGCGCAGCTACGGCGTCGCGCAACGTGAGGTCCTGCCCGATGTGCGGCATCGGACCAGCCGCTACTTGAACAACCGCGCTGAGAATTCGCATCGGCCGACGCGGCGTCGAGAACGCCAGATGCAGCGCTTCAAGTCTCCAGAACAG
>NZ_JBHTDE010000093.1:0-677 GCF_042666655.1 Dankookia sp. GCM10030260 | reverse complement strand
AGCGGGCCGGACGACGCGCCGCGGCCGGCCACCGTCGCCGCGGCGTCGCTCGGCGGCGCCGCCGCCCGGACGACCTCCCAGGCTGGGCAGACCAGCCCGATCAAAGGCGCGAGCTAGGAGTGAGCTGCCATGCCATCTGATACTAACCGCCCACCAGAGCGTGACCGCAGCGTCACCGACCTGTTCGGCAGCGCCATCGGCCAGATTTCCACGCTGTTTCGTAAGGAAGTGCAACTCGCGCGCGCCGAACTCGGCGAGAAGCTCGGCGACGCCGCCGGCGCCGTCATGCCATTGGCCGCTGGTGGCGGGCTCCTGCTCGGTGCGCTGATAGTTCTGCTCTTCGCCCTGGTCTCGCTGCTGGTGAGCTTCGGTATCGCCTCCGGCTGGGCAGAATTGATCGTTGGGTTGGCCGCGGCGCTCGGTGGCTATGCGCTGATCCGCGGCGGCCTTTCCCAACTCAAGACATCCAATCTCGTGCCGACACGCACGACCACGCAGCTGTCGCGCGACGTGCAGGTGGCGAAGGAGCAGGTCCAATGAGCAGCACGACCGACCCCGGCAACCGCTCCGCCGCGGAGATCGAGCGCGAGGTGGAGCAGACCCGCGCCGGCCTCACCAACACGCTGGACGAACTGCGCGAGCGCGCTTCGCCGGGCCAACTCTTCGAGCAAGCGCTG
>NZ_JBHTDE010000092.1:0-691 GCF_042666655.1 Dankookia sp. GCM10030260 | reverse complement strand
CGAAGTCCGCGCCGAAGCGGAGGCACCAGCGCCTGATGCTCTCATAGCTGACCACGACGCCCCGCTCGGCCAGGATCAGCTCGATGTCACGCAGGCTCAAGCTGAACAGGTGGTAGAGCCAGACGGCATGCTGGATCACCGCGGCTGGGAAGCGGTAGCCGGGGTAGGTGGTGGGCTCGGACGGCATCCCGCCAGCTTGGCCCGACTATTTCGTCCCGACCAGAGCGGACAACGTGACAATGCCCTGGGATGGCAAGCAGTCGGGCACCGTCATGATCCGCCTTGCAGCGGCGCTTCATCCCCGCCTCCAGCTGGTCGATCTGCTTTCCAAGCTCCACAAGCTGATCGATGAGCAGGTTCAGCGCATTCCGAGCCACGGCCGGTATGGAGGTAGTCGGGTCGGCGACCCGCTCGATCAGTTGGCTCATATGCTGCGGGCCAGCAGGCGCGAGAATGCCGAACTCCGCCAAATGACCGCGGACGGCATTGATGAGCGTTACCCTTTGCCGCGACAGCAGCTCATGCGTGCGCTGCATGACCCTCGCCGCCTGCTGGTCCGTAGTCTTGATCGGGGTCGTCCGCACGTTCGGCCGGGTAACCGCCTCGCAGATCGCAGCCGCATCGGCTGCATCGTTCTTTTGGCGCACGACGTACGGCTTGACGTAGGACGGCGGGATCAGGCGCACATCGT
>NZ_JBHTDE010000091.1:0-716 GCF_042666655.1 Dankookia sp. GCM10030260 | reverse complement strand
CCCATCCGCCTCCGCGGCGCCATGCTGAACCTGACCGACATGTGGCGGGCAGCCGGCGGCCCGGAGTACCGGCGCCCGATCCACTGGCTGGTGCTCGAGGAGACCACGCGCTTTCGCGCCCATGCAGGGGCGCACTGGACCGAGCTCGACGAGCCGGTCAGCCCAAATATCATCCAGGATGATATTATCCGCCTCGACCCCGACGGCTTCGTTGCCACCGCCCGCGGCCGCCACGGCGGCACCTGGGCGCACTGGCATCTGGCCTTGGCCTATGCCCGATATCTCTCCCCGGCGTTCCACCTTTGGTGCAACACGGTGGTCCGCCGCGCCATGGAATGGCGCGGCAGCCTGCCCACGGCGGACAACGATCCGCTGCTGCTGCACCTCGCCCAGCAGTTCCGCGACCTGAATCGCCGGCTCGACATCCTCGACCGGCACTTCGCAGACCTGATGTTCCTGCAGCTATCCGCGCAGGAGCTGGTGCTGGGCAACCGGCTGGAGTTTACCGGGCTGAGCCGCGGCATCATCCTCGAGGTGGTGACGGGCGAGCCCTACGAGGGCCAGTGCCCCTGCTGCATGCGCGAGCCCGTTCTCACCGAGGCCAACCGGCCGGTGGCCAGCGCCGCCTTCGACCACTTCTTTCATCGCGGCCTGAACAAGCCGGAGCATGGGTGGTTGATCTGCGGGGCGTGCCATGCCGAGCTGACCTATGGCGG
>NZ_JBHTDE010000090.1:0-842 GCF_042666655.1 Dankookia sp. GCM10030260 | reverse complement strand
ACGGCGCCCTGGAAGGCGCGGAACTCGGGCATCCGCAGGAAGCGGACGAGGTAGCCGCCGTAGGTCAGCTCGGCATGGCAGGCCAGGCAGATCAACCACCCATGCTCCGGCTTGTTCAAGCCGCGATGGAAGAAGTGGTCGAATGCCGCGCCGGGAGCTGGCTGGCCGGTCGGGGTGAGGACGGCCTCGCGGTGGCAGCAGGGGCACTGGCCGTCGAAGGGCTCGGCCGCCACCGCCTTGGCGATGATGGTCCGGCTCAGCGGCGTGAACTCCAGCCGGCCGCCCAGCATGATCTCCTGCGCGGAGAGCTGCAGGAACATCAGGTCCGCCGCATGCCGCTCGAGCGTGTCGAGCCGACGGTGCAGGTCGCGGAACTGCTGGGCGAGGTGCTGCCGCAGCGGATCGTGGTCCGCCGCAGTTGGGCCATCGTGCCACACCAGGGCGGCGCGGACGACGGTGTTGCACCAGAGATGGAACTCCGGCGAGAGGTAGCGGGCGTAGGCCAGCGCGAGCTGCCAGTGCGCCCAGGTCCCGCCGTTGCGGCCACGCAGGGTGGCGACGAAGCCATCGGGGTCGAGGCGGATAATATCATCCTGGATGATATTTTGGCCGGCCGGCTCGTCGAGCTCGGCCCAGTGCATCTCTGCATGCGCGCGAAAGCGCGTGGTCTCCTCGAGGGTCAGCCAGTGGATCGGCCGGCGGTACTCCGGGCAGCCTGCTGCCCGCCACATGTCGGTCAGGTTCAGCATGGTGCCGCGGAGGCGGATGGGCCTGCCTTGGTAGCTGAGAAGGCTGGTGAAGGTCATGGTGATCTCCAACGGGGTTTCGGCCTTGCTCAAGGG
>NZ_JBHTDE010000089.1:0-847 GCF_042666655.1 Dankookia sp. GCM10030260 | reverse complement strand
CTAGGGCCTGTTAGCTCCTGAGCCAATCGAAGGTGGCAGCGAGGGATAGGACGCCGAGGAATGATCGGGCGGTTTTCTCGTAGCGGGTGGCCACGGCGCGCCATTCCTTGAGGCGCGCCCAGAGGTTCTCGACCAGGTGGCGGTTGTTGTAGATCCAGTCCGGGCAGGCGACCGGCGCGTCGGTGCGCCTGGGCGGGATGGCGGGACGGGCACCCATGTTCCAGATCCGCTCGCGGAAGGCATCGGAGGCGAAGCCACGGTCGCCCACCACCCAGCCCGGGACATCAGGCAGGCAGTCCAACAGCCCTGGCACCATCAGCAGTTCGTGCGCTTGGCCGGGCGCGAGCGCGAAGGCGATGGCGCGACCACGGCCATCCACGATCACGCAGGCCTTGGTGCCGTAACCGCCACGCGAGCGGCCAAGCGCCTCACGGCGGTCCCGCTCCTGGCTGTCGGCCCCCCTTTTTTGGCGCCCGCCGCTTTCTGGTGCGCCCGCAGGTTCGTGCCGTCGAGGAAGGTCATGCCGAGTGCGACGCCGCGCTGCTGGACAAGGTCGAGCAGCCGCTCCCAAACACCGAGACGGCTCCAGCGGATGAAGGTCTGCGCCGCTTTCCACCAGGGCCCCAGTTCCCCGGGGATGGCCCGCCACTTGGCGCCGTTCTGGTGCCGCCAGAGAATGGCCTCGATCGTCTGCCGCAGGTTCTGATGCGGCACCTTACAGTGCGGCCGGACTTCGTTGATCAGCGGTTCCAACGCCGCCCACCGCGCGTCGCTCAGAACGTGAATACCAGGGTTCTCCGTCATCCCTAACAGTTAGGAATGTACCTCAGGAGCTAACAGACCTTAG
>NZ_JBHTDE010000088.1:0-851 GCF_042666655.1 Dankookia sp. GCM10030260 | reverse complement strand
ACCCTGCGGCATCGGCCGGTCCGATACGCCGGGGCCCGGTAGGTGCCTGCTGTGATACCGTGTTGCTCCAGCACATCCGCACCCAGATCCTCGGCTCGCGCCTGCATGGCGAGGGCTACCGCAAGATCTGGGCTCGGCTGCGCCATGGCGGCATCCGCACCTCGGCCCGGCGGGTCCGGCGCCTCATGGGCCAACACGGCCTGCTCGCGCCACACCGCATCGGCCGTCCCGAGCAGCGCGCCCATGACGGCACCATCACCACCACCGCCGTGGACGCAATGTGGGGCACCGACATGACCGAGACCGTGACCGTCAGAGACGGCCGGGCCCGGGTGTTCGTTGCCGTCGACCACTGCTCGGGCGAGTGCGTCGGCAACCATGCCGCCCGCTCCGGCAACCGCTTCGAGGCGCTCGAGCCGGTGCGCCAGGGCGTGCTGCGCCACTTCGGCCGCATCGAGAAGGACGTCGCCAAGGGTCTCTCCCTCCGCCACGACCACGGCTCGAACTATATGTCCGGCGACTTCCAGGACGAGATCGCCTTTCTCGGCATCGAGAGCTCGCCCTCCTTCGTCCGTCAGCCCGAGGGCAACGGCGTCGCCGAGCGCTTCATCCGCACCCTGAAGGAGAACTTCCTCTGGGTGCACACCTTCGACACCATCGAGGAACTGCGGCGCGGGCTGCAGGAGTTCGTCGCCCATTACAACGCCACCTGGCTCGTCGCCCGGCATGGCTATCGCACCCCGAACCAGATCCGCACCGAGCAGTGCAGCCTTGCTCAGCGCCCGCCAGCCAACCTACCCTTGGCCGCTTGAACAGCGCAGTCGGCTGTCTCAACAACCGGTCGCACTACA
>NZ_JBHTDE010000087.1:0-884 GCF_042666655.1 Dankookia sp. GCM10030260 | reverse complement strand
CGCGCGCGAGGTTTGGGGTGCGCACCCCCTGCGCACCTTCCTGCGCACCCCTTCTTCGGAGGGCTTCCTTATCGGCGCTGCACCCCGGTATCGGTCGCTCGCCGCCGCGATGCGTCAGACTCCTTCGTGCCGGCCCGCTTCATGAGCGCCCATACGGTCGAGGCCAGGACAGAGTAGCCTTGAGGCTTGCCCAGCCGCGCCGTCGGCCCACCCAGGCCACGAAGATCAGCGATTGGATCGTCGGCGCTGAACCCGGTGATGACGACCACCGGCAGCCCCGGGAAGCGGCTCCGAAGCTGGCGAATGACCCGTTGCCCGGCCAGATCGCCATGGAGGCGCAGGTTCACGATGGCCAGGTCGATGCGCGCCATCCCGGCATGATACTCGGCTTCCGCTTCAGTCATGGCGTGGAGGACATGGAACCCCTCGGCGCCCAGGATGTGCTCGACGAGGAGCCCGAGCAGCGCTTCATCCTCCACCACCAGCGCAAGCGGGGTGTCCTGCTCAGCCATCGGCGCAAACCCAGTGCAGTCCGATAGCGAAACTTTAGCCGAGATGGTGATCCGCCTGAAAGGCTTTTCGATGCGATATCGAGCGAAGGCAAACGCTGCTCAACGCATCGGTCCAGCTGGCGGGTTTCGGTTTTGTCCTTGCCGGATCAGCCACCGGCCGGGATGCGGCCTACCCTGACGCCATCGCCGAAGCTTCGGGAACCGACGCCACCCTCTCCCGGGCAGCCCTGGAGCCATTCATTCAACTTCGACCAGCGGCGGCGGGTCTGCTGGCCACGGACGGCGATCGACAGCGCCTTGCGCTGACCGACCAGCACCACCAGCCGCTTGCCCCGGGTCACGGCGGTGTAGATCAGGTTGCGCTGGAGCATG
>NZ_JBHTDE010000086.1:0-942 GCF_042666655.1 Dankookia sp. GCM10030260 | reverse complement strand
CATCTTGTTGCATGGGTCGCTCGGTCAGGCGCGTTGGGGTAGGCTGGCGTAGAGGCGAGCCCTCGAGCAGTGAGGGATTGCGCCATGCCGTTCAAGGCCAACGCCGATCGCCGGCACCGCATCCCCAAACAGCGCCAGAAGGTCACCAACTGGGCTGAGTACGACGCCGGCTTGCGCGCCCGCGGCAGCCTCACCGTGTGGTTCACGGCCGAGGCGATTGAAGGGTGGCGCGCCGAGGCACGCACTGGCCGGGGCGGCCAAGCGAAGTACTCGGACCTGGCGATCGCAACCGCCCTGACGCTGCGCGCTGTGTTCCGCTTGGCGTTGCGCCAGACCGAGGGTCTGACCGGCTCTATCTTGCAGCTGCTCAGCCTCGACCTCGCGGTGCCGGACCATTCGACTCTGAGCCGGCGGGCCGGGATGCTGGAGGTGCCGCGGCCGAAGACGGGCAGCCAGCCGGTGCACCTGCTGGTCGACAGCACCGGACTGCGGCTGTGCGGTCTTGGTGAGTGGCTGGAGGAGAAGCACGGCACCAAGCGGCGCCGGGCCTGGAAGATGCTCCACCTCGTCACGGACGCCGACACCGGCCAAGTCGTCGCTTCGGTGTTAACCTGCAGGGATGCCGATGACGGCTCGCAGGTTGGCCCCTTGCTCGAGCGGGTCGACGGCTCCGTGGCATCCCTCACCGGCAATGGTGCCTACGACCGAGACGACGTCTACGCTGAGGTCGCGTCGCGGCATCCCAATGCCGCCGTCATTATCCCGCCGCGCGCGAACGCGGTGCCGAGCGGCACAATCGAAACCGCGCTGACGCAGCGGGATGCGCATCTGCGATGTATTGCCGAGCGCGGCCGCATGGGCTGGCAGCGGGCGTCGGGGTACAACTGGCGCGCCCTGGTGGAGGCGGACATCTCGAGATGGAAGCGCGTCATCGGTGACGGG
>NZ_JBHTDE010000085.1:0-993 GCF_042666655.1 Dankookia sp. GCM10030260 | reverse complement strand
CGAAGGAGTCTGACGCATCGCGGCGGCGAGCGACCGATACCGGGGTGCAGCGCCGATAAGGAAGCCCTCCGAAGAAGGGGTGCGCAGGAAGGTGCGCAGGGGGTGCGCACCCCAAACCTCGCGCGCGAGGCAGGGGGCCGCTAATGGCGGACGGCTTGAGACATCCAAGTGCGGCCACTGGCATTCGATGCGACGGACATCAGGGCAAGCCGTAACGAAAAGACAGTTGACGCCGACGGCTCGGGGCGAGTGCCGGGCGATCGCTGCGCTGAACCGGGCCAGGACCGTCAGCTTGGGTTCTCCCGAGGCCTGCGGAGAGGGAAGGTACGCAGGGGGTACGCACCCCAAACCTCGCGCGCGAGCCGGAATGTTTGTTGACGGACGGTGTGGGACGGGGATGTGGTCATCGGCTCGGCGGCAGAGGCATAGGGCGACCCGCAATGGAAAGGCAGTTGGCGTCGGGGTCACTGGACCGGGGGAGGACGTAAACGAGCGATCCTCTCCTGCTGCCAAGGTAGCCTTACCCTGGCGACCAGCTTGGGCACGCCAAGCCCTGGGAGGAGAGGGTTCGCAGGGAGGTTCGCAGAGGGTTCGCACCCCGTACTCGCGAGAGATTTCAGGCCGGCGGTGGCGGATGGCTGAGGCAAGTACCAGGCGATCGCTGCGCTGATCCGGGCCAGGACCGTCAGCTTGGGCTTTTCCGAGGCCTGCGGAGAGGGAAGGTACGCAGGACGGTACGCAGTGGGTACGCACCCCAAACCTCGCGCGCGCGACCCGGAACGTTTACTGAAGGACGGCTCGGGGCGGAGATGTGGTCATTGGCACGGCAGCGGCAGCCCAGGGGCAGCTGAGGCGCCGGTTTCCGACCCTGGCCGGTGCCAAGCCGGCCCGGACCGCCCACGGATCAGCCCTGCTTGGAGGAAGGTGCGCAGCAAGGTGCGCAGTGGGTGCGCACCCCAAACCTCGCGCGCGAGCCGGAATGTTTGCTGAAGG
>NZ_JBHTDE010000084.1:0-1038 GCF_042666655.1 Dankookia sp. GCM10030260 | reverse complement strand
AAACACCAATCCGCCCGCACGCAGTACCAAACCGCGCAACAAGCCAATCAATGCACAACAGCAAGCCCTACGCTTACTATCAACAATCTACACTTCCATTCCCAGATTCACCTGTCAAAGAGCAACCGCCAGGGCCAGGTCCTGAGACCCGGTGCCACTTGCGGCGGTTTTGGAAGCACGTGAACCCGGAGGACCCATATCCGGCTGGCTTCGCCAGCCGTAAGTCTCTCCGAGGGATCTTTGCCTGCCGCGGCAGCACCGCGGCGCGCCATCGTTACACGATGACGACCGGCAAAAATGGAGGCAAACGGATTCGAACCGATGACCCCCTGCTTGCAAAGCAGGTGCTCTACCAGCTGAGCTATGCCCCCATACCTTCCCGCATGCAGGATCGGCACGCGGACCCAGCAGAGCCCGCCCGATCGACCGCCAACGCGTCGCGCGGCAGTGCCACGCAACTTGCGCCAGGAAGTCATTGCCCTGCTGCGCAGGACAACCCGGGGGATCTTTGCTTCTGGCAAAACCAAAAGCAAAAATGGGCCAGGGAGGACTTGAACCTCCGACCCCACGCTTATCAAGCGTGTGCTCTAACCAACTGAGCTACTGGCCCCCAACTCCTTCAAGTGAGGCCCGGCTCGCACCAGGGCCACGAGGGCCCAGCCGCCAGCCAAGGCCAGATCACGGAATGGGAGAGGAATGCGCGGACGGCGCCGACCCCGAAAGGTCGGGCACGCCGCACGAGATCACCCGATGGCCAGCAAGGCTGGCCGGGGGCGATGGGAATGGATCAGGATGTGCCAGGCACCGAACCCTCCATCCGGAGGACCGCGGCCCCAGCAGGTTCGCAGGCGATATGTGGTCTATTTCAGGACCCAGGCAGCCGGGGACCGAAATCCCCACCCCACACAGGTTCCTTGAAAGGAGGTGATCCAGCCGCAGGTTCCCCTACGGCTACCTTGTTACGACTTCACCCCAGTCACTGACCCTACCGTGGTCGCCTAGCTCCTTGCGGTTACCGCAGCGACTTAAGGTAGAACC
>NZ_JBHTDE010000083.1:0-1116 GCF_042666655.1 Dankookia sp. GCM10030260 | reverse complement strand
TTCTCACCGAGGCCAACCGGCCGGTGGCCAGCGCCGCCTTCGACCACTTCTTTCATCGCGGCCTGAACAAGCCGGAGCATGGGTGGTTGATCTGCGGGGCGTGCCATGCCGAGCTGACCTATGGCGGTTACCTCGTCCGCTTCCTGCGGATGCCCGAGTTCCGCGCCTTCCAGGGCGCCGTGTTCGAGCACCGCCGCCAGGAGCGGGCCCGCACCGGCGACACGCCGGAGTAGCCGCCATCCTCTGTCCTCCCGACTGGAGGGCATGCCAAAGCCCCATGACCTCAGACCGAGGTCATGGGGCTTTTCGCGTTTCCGGCTCTGGTTCACAGCGGCGCCTCGTCAGGCGGTTGGTAAAAGCGGCCATCCATCTCGAGCATCCGTCGGCGTCGAGCGCTCTGCGGATCATGCATGGTAATGGCAGTTACCGTGCACGATGAATCGACGGCTCCGCCCAGCTGGTTAGCGGCGGAACCAGCGGCGCCCGCCCTTCCCATCATCCGGCATCCGCTCGCTGTGCCGGGTGGACGGGGTGCGCCGGCACGAGGGCGCCGAGCCGTGCGAGCAGTTCATGCCGCTCGTAGGGCTTTGGGAGGACCTCAAAGGCCGGCTCGTGGTCGAGCGCCGCGCCGGCATAGCCCGAGGTGAAAAGTACCGGCAGCCCTGGCCGCAGTCGCCGCGCCGCCCGCACCAGCTCGACCCCGTTCATGCCCGGCATCACCACGTCCGAGAACAGCACGTCCACCGCCTCGCCCGCCTCAAGCGCCGACAGCGCCTCACGCGCATCTGCTGCCACGATGACACGCCAGCCGCCCTCGCGGAGCATCTCCGCCGTTGTGTCCCGCACCGCGGTCTCGTCCTCCACAACCAGCACCGTGGCCGACGACACCGTGGCGACAATACCGCGCGTGTCCCCCTCAGTGCTGCGGGGCTTGGCCTCCAACTCGGCCGTCACGGGTAGGTAGAGGGTCACCGCCGTGCCCCTGCCGAGACGGCTCTCCACCGCGACGTGGCCACCAAGCTGGCGGGCGAAGCCGTAGACCTGGGCGAGCCCCAGTCCGGTGCCCCGACCAGGCTCCTTCGTGGTGAAGAACGGCTCAAAGGCACGCGCCAGCAC
>NZ_JBHTDE010000082.1:0-1175 GCF_042666655.1 Dankookia sp. GCM10030260 | reverse complement strand
GAACCGCCCCGGGTATGTCGGAGGCCCCAGCGGTTGAGAGGATGGGGCAATGACCAAGAAGAGGTCGAACCGATATTCGCCTGAAGTCTGGCGGCGTGCGGTGCGGATGGTGCTGGACCATGGGGGGCGACCACGCCTCTCAGTGGGCCGCGATTGGGTCGATCGCGGCCAGGATCGGCTGCACGGCCGAGACGCTGCGGAAATGGGTGCGGTAGGCCGAACGCGATGCGGGCCAGAGGTCCGGCGCGTCGCTGGAGGAGCGAGAGCGCATCAAGGGGCTGGAGCGCGAGGTCCGCGAACTGCGGCAGGCCAATGAGATCCTACGCAAGGCTTCGGCGCATTTTGCGATGGCGGAGCTCGACCGTCGGTCGAAGCCATGATCGCCTTCATCGACGATCACCGCGAGGTCAGCGGTGTCGAGCCGATCTGGGGGATGCTGCGGATCGCTCCGCCGGCTTACCATGCCTATGTCGCGCCGCGTGCTGATCCTACGCGGGCCTTGCCTCGAGCACGCCAGGACCTGGTGCTCATGGCGCGGATCCGGCGGGTGATGCGGCCAACTTCGGGGTCTGCGGCGCCCGCAAGGTCTGGCGGCAGTTAGGCCGGGATGGCACCGCGGCAGCCCGCTGCACGGGGGAACGCCTGATGCGGCGGATGGGGCTCCGCGGCGTTGTCCGCGGCAAGGAGACCAGGACCACGATCGCCGACAAGGCCTCGCCTTGCCCAGCGGACAAGGTGAACCGTCAGTTCCGGGCGCCGCACCCGAACGCCCTGTGGGTGTCGATCTTACCTACGTGGCGACATGGCAGGGCTGCGTTCATGTGGGCTTCGTCATCGATGTGTTCGCCCGCCGCATCGTTGGTTGGCGGGTGTCGAGGACGGCACATGCGGACTTCATACTCGATGCCCTTGAGCAGGCGCTGCACGACCGCCGGCCGCTGCAGGGCGGGCTCATTCATCGCAGCGACAGGGGCAGCCAATATGTTGCGGTCCGCTACACCGAGCGGCTGCTCGAGGCCGGCATTGAGCCCTCTGTCGGCAGCGTCGGCGACAGCTGCGACAACGCGCTGGCCGAGACCATCAATGGCCTGTTCAAGGCCGAGGTGATCCGCCGCCGCGGCTGGTGGCGCAACCTGGAGGCCGTCGGGTACGCCACCCTCGAATGGGTGGACTGG
>NZ_JBHTDE010000081.1:0-1255 GCF_042666655.1 Dankookia sp. GCM10030260 | reverse complement strand
CCTTCAGCAAACATTCCGGCTCGCGCGCGAGGTTTGGGGTGCGCACCCACTGCGCACCTTGCTGCGCACCTTCCTCCAAGCAGGGCTGATCCGTGGGCGGTCCGGGCCGGCTTGGCACCGGCCAGGGCCGGAAACCGGCGCCTCAACTGCCCCTGGGCTGCCGCTGCCGTGCCAATGACCACATCTCTACCTCGAGCCGTCCGTCAGTAAACGTTCCGGGTCGCGCGGGCGAGGTTTGGGGTGCGTACCCACTGCGGACCTTCCCTCTCCGCAGGCCTCGGGAGAACCCAAGCTGACGGTCCTGGCCCGGATCAGCGCAGCACCGCCCTGCCCTTGCCCAGGCCATCCGCCACCACCGGCCTGAAATCTCGCGCGAGTATGGGGTGCGAACCCCCTGCGAACCCCCTCCTCTCATGGCTTGGCGTGCCCAAGCTGGTCGCCAGGGTAAGGCTACCTTGGCAGCAGGAGAGGATCGCTCGTTTACGTCCTCCCCCGGTCCAGTGACCCCGACGCCAACTGCCTTTCCATTGCGGGTTGCCCTATGCCTCTGCCGCCGAGCCGATGACCGCATCTCCGTCCCACACCGTCCGTCAACAAACATTCCGGCTCGCGCGCGAGGTTTGGGGTGCGAACCCACCGCGAACCATGGTGCGAACCTTCCTCTCCAGAGGGCTCGGCAGAGCCCAGGCCGGGCGCCAGGGTAAGGCTTCCTCAGTGGTGGCAGGAGAGGGGCGCTCCGTTTCGCATGTTCCCCGGTCGTTGTTCCCTGAACCGCGACAACCGGGATGGTTGTCCCTTCAGGTCGTCACGCTACACCGGCGTGGGGGCGCACCCTTTCAGCCACCATGAGGGCTTGGACGGCACCACCACCGATCGGGCCATGCTCACCATCGCCTTGGTCTTTGCCGCGCTCACGCGGACGCTGATCCACGACCGGGTCCAGGCAGGCTTGGCGCGGGCCAGGGCGCAAGGCTGCCGCCCCAAGCGTTGGGCGCGGTGCACGCCATCCTCGCGGCGCAGGCAGCCGACAGCGTGGCAGGGTGAGCCGGACCGCCTTGGTGCCTTTGCCGCCGGAGCCGATGACCACATCCCCGTCCCGCGCCGCCCGTCCGCGAACGTTCCGGATTGCGCGCGCGAGGTTTGGGGTGCGCACCCCCTGCGCACCTTCCTGCGCACCCCTTCTTCGGAGGGCTTCCTTATCGGCGCTGCACCCCGGTATCGGTCGCTCGCCGCCGCGATGCGTCAGACTCCTTCG
>NZ_JBHTDE010000080.1:0-1302 GCF_042666655.1 Dankookia sp. GCM10030260 | reverse complement strand
CCTAGCAGGCTGCTGAAAAGCGGTCTCGGAAAGCGGTTGGTTGGTCTCGGTGACCCGCATCCAGCGGCGGCGTTGTCCGAGCATGCGGCTTTTCGCGCGGTTTTCGGGGGGCGGCGGCGGTCGCGGGGCGGACTCCGGGCATCACGCCGTCACCGCCAACAGCTTCGGCAGCCGAACCAGGTTGTAGGCTGCCATGGCGAGGGTGAACTGCCAGTCGACCTTGGGCAGCCCGCGGTGGCGCGCCTTGCGCAGCCCGGCCACCGTCTTGGCCCAGCCGAAGGCCTCCTCGATCCGCTTGCGGATGCGCAGGCTGATGGCATAGCCGGGATGCCGCGTGGTCCGGCCGTCGATCGCCGAGCGCCGCCCATTGGTGTTCTGCGCCACATGCGGGGTGACGTTGATCTCGCGGAGTTCGGCCACGAAGTCCTGCGTGTCGAAGCCCTTGTCGCCCGCCAGCGTGACCTTCTGCGACCGATCAGCATGGGGCTGCATCAGGTGCAGCGCGGCGAGCCGCTCGGCATGACCCGAGGCGCGGGTAGCGACGGCGCCGACGATCAGCCCATTCCGGTTTTCCATCAGCGCATGCCCCATGAATGCCAGCTTGGCCTCCTTGCCGCGCCCCTTGCGGTAGAGCCGGGCATCGGGGTCGGTGGTCGATGCGTGGGTCTCGTTGCCGCGCTTCTGGCCATGGAAGTCCTGCTCGCCGTTGCGCCCTGCGTCGGGCGGTGGGGCGGAGCCGTCCTTCGGCCGGAAACTCTTGGTGCTGGCCCAGGCTTCCAGCAGCGTGCCGTCTACCGAGAAATGCTCGGTCGAGAGCAGCGCCTTGACCCGAGGCTGCGCCAGCACCGTGGCCAGGAACTTCAAAGCCACGTCGCCCTCCAGCAGGCGGTCGCGGTTCTTGGTGAAGGTCGTGGCGTCCCATACCGGGTCGTCCACGCCGAGGCCGACGAACCAGCGGAACAGCAGGTCGAACTCGATACGCTCGACCAACTGCCGCTCTGACCGGATCGAGTAGAAAGCCTGTAGCAGCAGGGCGCGCAGCAATCGCTCCGGCGGGATCGATTCCCGACCGAACGGCGAATACAGCGCATCGAACGCCGCCGACAGATCCGCCAGCGTGGCGTTCACCACGCCTCGGATCACCCGCAGCGGATGGTCGGCACGCACCCGCTTCTCAAGGTCGACATAGCTGAACAAGGACCCAGCCACCGCGTCGTTGCCGCGCATTCTCACCCCGTCCGACTGCGCCAGCAGCGAATCATGGACGCGGATTTCAGGCTACGAATTTCCGCAGCCTGCTAG
>NZ_JBHTDE010000079.1:0-1366 GCF_042666655.1 Dankookia sp. GCM10030260 | reverse complement strand
GTAATTACCCACCCCCCTTGCGCGGGAGTGGGTTGGCTGATTCGATCCTGGCATGCAGCGGGACGCGCTTGAGCGGCTAAGCAAGGCAGAGCTGATCGAGCTGGTGCTGCGGCTGCAGCGGCCGGAGAAGACATCACGTACATCCTCCAAGCCGCCGTCCACGGATCGGAAGGAACGGCGCGAGCGCGCCAAGCCTGGAGGCGCCAAGCCGGGCCATGCGGGCCACAGCCGGCCCCTGAGCGACGATGTCTCCGAGAGGATCGCTCACCGCCCCGATGTCTGCCCGTGCTGCCGGATGGCGCTCGCGCTCGATCTGCCAGCCGAAGCAGCCGGAGTTTGGGAGCGCATCGAGCTGCCCGCGGTCAGGCCGCAGGTGGTGCACCACCATCGCCTGGCGGTGCGCTGCCCCGGATGCGGCACGCGGGCCGTGGCGCAGGTGCCGGTCAGCGGCACGCCCTTCGGCCCGCGCCTGCATGCGGTGGCCACCTACCTCAAGACCTACCAGGCGCTCTCCTACGAGCGGCTGCAGGCCGCGCTCGCCGACCTGTTCGGGCTGCGCCTCAGCCAGGGCGGGCTGATGAACCTGCTCCGCCGCGCCCAAGGCCGGTTCCAGGCTGGGCGTGAGGCGGCCGTCGCAACGCTGCGTCGTGCTGAGGTGGTCGCTTCCGATGAGACCGGCGTGCGGATCGAGGGCTGCACCGGTTACCATTGGGTGTTCCGCTGCCAGGATGCCGTGGTGCACCAGGCCGCGCCGACGCGCGCCGCCTCCGTCGTGCGCGCCATGATGGACGGGCACCGCCCCGCGGTCTGGCTCTCGGATCGCTACGCCGCGCAGCAGGGCCACGGCTTGGCCCAGCAGACCTGCCTGGCACACCTGGCACGCGACGTGGCGTACGCGCTCGAGGCCAGCGACGACCCAGTGCCGTTCCGGCTCAAGCTCTGGCTGAGCTCCGCCTTTGACCTGGCCGACACCGCCGCGGGCCTGGCCGCCTCCACTCTAGCTGCCAAGCGGCGGGCGCTCGAACGCAGGTTGGACGCGATCCTGGCAACCTCCAGCGGCTGCGAACTGACGCGGGCGCTGCAAGCGAAGCTGCGGCGAGCGCGCGACCAGCTCCTGACCTTTGTGGACTGGCCTGGCCAGGTCGAGGCGACGAACAACGCCTGCGAGCGCGACCTCCGCCCCGCCGTGATCCAGCGCAAGGTCACCAACGGCTATCGCGCGATGTGGGCCGCTCAGGGCGAGGCGGACGTGCGCACCGTAGTCGCCACAGCCCGCCTCGCGCCGAACACCAGCGTCTTTGGCGCCATCCTGACGACTGTCACGGCCTGACCGCTACGTCGCAGAAGTCAGGGGGTGGGTAATTAC
>NZ_JBHTDE010000078.1:0-1458 GCF_042666655.1 Dankookia sp. GCM10030260 | reverse complement strand
GGCTTCTGCGTCCTGCGGGTCAAGGTGCGGGGGCAGCGCGACCCTGTCACCGTGATCGGCCATGCCGCGCTGATCTCGCCCGGCGAGTTCGTCAGCGGCTCGGGTGTCTGGATCAACGACCGCACCCACGGCCTGCAGTTCAAGGCCACCTTCCTCAAGGCGACCGCGCCGACGACGCTGGAGGGCATCGAGAAGTACCTCGGCTCCGGCATGATCCGCGGCATCGGCCCGGTGAACGCCAAAAAGCTGGTCGCCGCCTTCGGCGAAGCCGTGTTCGACCTGATCGAGCAGCAGCCGGACCGCCTGCGCGAGGTCACCGGCATCGGCCCGAAGCGCGCGGCCCGCATCGTCGCCGGCTGGGCCGAGCAGAAGGTGATCCGCGAGATCATGCTGTTCCTCCACTCGAACGGGGTCGGCACCTCGCGGGCGGTGCGGATCTACAAGACCTATGGCCCGCAGGCGGTCGAGGTGGTCAGCGAGAACCCCTACCGCCTCGCCCGCGACATCCGCGGCATCGGCTTCCGCACCGCCGACCAGATCGCGGCCAAGCTCGGCATCGAGCCGACGGCCATGATCCGGGTGCGGGCCGGCATCTCCTTTGCCTTGGCCGAGGCCATGGAGCAGGGCCACTGCGGCCTGCCCGAGGCGGAACTGGTGGACCTTGCCCAGAGCCTGCTGGAGATCCCGGGTGACCTGGTCCGCACCGCCCTAGGCCTGGAGCTTGAGGCCGGCGAGGTGGTGGCCGACACGCTGGAGGGTCAGAGCTGCGTCTTCCTGGCCGGCCTGTACCGGGCCGAGCGGGAGATCGCCGAGCGGCTGCGGCACCTTGCGGTCGGCGCGCCACCCTGGCCGGCGATCGATGCCGAGCGGGCCATCCCCTGGGTGGAGGGCAAGACTGGCCTGACCCTGGCCGAGAGGCAGCGGGCAGCGGTGCGCCTGGCGCTCGCCGCCAAGGTGCTGGTCATCACCGGCGGCCCGGGCGTCGGCAAGACCACCCTGGTCAACTCCATCCTGAAGATCGTCGCGGCCAAAGGGCCGGAGATCGCCCTCTGTGCTCCGACCGGCCGTGCCGCCAAGCGCCTGGCCGAGAGCACCGGGCGGGAGGCGACGACCATCCACCGCCTGCTCGAGGCCGACCCGAAGCAGGGCGGCTTCAAGCGCACCGACCTGCACCCGCTCGACTGCGACCTGCTGGTGGTGGACGAGACCAGCATGGTGGACGTCCCCCTCATGCGGGCGCTGCTGAAGGCGCTGCCCGGGGGCGCCGCCCTGCTGCTGGTCGGCGACGTGGATCAGCTGCCCTCGGTCGGGCCAGGCCAGGTGCTGGCCGACATCATCACCTCCGGTGCGGTGCCGGTGGTGCGCCTGACCGAGGTGTTCCGCCAAGCCGCTGGCAGCCGGATCGTCACCAACGCCCACCTGATCAACCAAGGCAAGATGCCGGACCTCAAGCCGCAG
>NZ_JBHTDE010000077.1:0-1475 GCF_042666655.1 Dankookia sp. GCM10030260 | reverse complement strand
CTCAGGATATATTCCTACGCGATACTCACCCGTCCGCCACTGACATTGCTGCCCGTGCGACTTGCATGTGTTAAGCATGCCGCCAGCGTTCGCTCTGAGCCAGGATCAAACTCTCAGGTTCATCAGCGCGACCGGGCCGAGGCCCCATCGCGCGGATCGCCGTTTCGATCCGACTCCGCTCACCACTCTCGATGTAAAAATACGCTGCCAACCGCCTCCACCGACCAGTCCCGCGCACGGGACCATCGACAGAACGCTGTAAAGCGTACTTGCTTCCAAAAGACCGATGCGATTGTCAAAGATCAGAGCCGTTTGAAGCGGCTGGTCGTCGTATAACCGACGAAGCAAACCGAAGCAAGAGGCCCCTGCATTTCTGCAGGAAGAAAGAACATCTGCCCGAAGGCAGTAAGACCAGAACCGTAGAAGACTTGATCCTTTATCGTCCGGCTTGGCCTTCGACGCCGTTGGCGTCTCTGGCTGGCCAGGTGAGGCAGGACCGCCTGTCTGCGGGGGGCGGCTTATGACGCCAGTTCGACCCAGCGTCAACACCCCATTTTCGGGAAACCGCATCCTGTCGTCCCGGGCCGAAACCCGAGGGCGGCCGATGCCCCGTCCCTGGCCTTCCCGCCGAAAAAAAGGGCGGCACCCTGGGGTGCCGCCAAGTTTAGGGAGGAAACGTCCAAGAAAGCAGCAGGCGGCGAACCGCTTTGCTGCGGTGCACAAATTAGGCCTCCTGCGGCAAAACGCAAGCGGCACTCCCTCGCGAGCAGGTATTTCCTGGCTGCAAGGGTGCTTAACCCCCGGCCGGACACTTATCCCGTGGGGTTAACCAGCCAAACCGCCCGCGGCGGTCGCATTCAGGGTGTGGGGTTAACCAGCCGTGATCCGCCGGGCCCGGCTCGGGCCCCGGTAGGGGATGGGCGGCGGCGAGGGGTGCAGCGCGATCCCCTCCTCCTCCAGTGTCACCACCGCATCCGGATAGGCCGCGGTCGCCGCCGACAGCGCATCCAGGAAGGAAGGGCGGAAATTCTTGATGGTGGCGAAGCCGGCACCGAACTGGGCATAGAGCGCCGGCCAGCGCAGCGGCGTCCGCCCCTGCAGCACGTGGAGCTTGTAGGCGAGCCAGACATAGACATCGATCGCCATCGAGCGGTCGCGCAGCTCGCGGATCGCCCGGTCCAGCAGCGGGACGCCGTGCTCCATGATCTCGCGGTAGAACATCTCGCCGAGCACCACCCGGTCCTCGAAGAGCGAGGCCTCCCCGGCCCGCGCCACCTCGCCGAAGAACAGCCCCTGCTCGACGATGTTGCCACGCGACATGCCGGTGGCCTCCTCCGCCTCGCTCTCCTGTAGCGGCTGGATGAATGCTCCCCGGAAGTGCTGGCTGAAAATTCCCCAGTCCAGCGCGACTGCCCGTGCCCGGGGGCGAGCCCCCGGGCACGGGCGGCGCCGGCCATGCCCCAGGATGCCCTCCG
>NZ_JBHTDE010000076.1:0-1505 GCF_042666655.1 Dankookia sp. GCM10030260 | reverse complement strand
GACGGCTCTCCACCGCGACGTGGCCACCAAGCTGGCGGGCGAAGCCGTAGACCTGGGCGAGCCCCAGTCCGGTGCCCCGACCAGGCTCCTTCGTGGTGAAGAACGGCTCAAAGGCACGCGCCAGCACCTCCGGCGGCATCCCATGCCCGGTGTCGCGCACCGCAACCGCCACGAAGGCGCCCGGCGCCGCGTCGTCGTTGCCAGCCAGCTCGGCCGGGCCGAGCTCCGCCCGCGCAGCGCGGATAGAGAGTGTGCCGCCTTCGGGCATCGCGTCGCGCGCGTTCACCACCAGGTTCAGCACCGCCGTCTGCAGCTGCGCCGCGTCGGCGCGGCACAAAGGCAGGCGCGGCTCGAAGGCGAGTTCAAGTGCAATCGTCTCCCCGAGCGCGCGGCGAATCAGGGTGGTGAACTCTTGCAGCAGCGTGGCCGCGTCCAGCGCCTCCGGCCGCAGCGCCTGGCGCCGGGAGAAGGCGAGCAGGCTTTGGCTGAGCCGCGCGCCCCGCCGTACCGCCTGACGCGCCGCCTCCAGCATCTGGTAGGCCCGCTCGTCGCCGCGGACGTGGCGCTCGAGGCTTGATAGCGCGCCGAGTACGACTGTGAGCAGGTTGTTGAAGTCGTGCGCCACCCCGCCCGTCAGCTGCCCCACTGCTTCTAGCTTCTGCGACTGACGCAGCGCCTCCTCAACATGCCGCCGGGCGGTGACGTCAGCCAGGCCGCCGAGGCAGCGGACGAGCCGCCCCTCGACGTCCCGCTCGGGACTGGCCGAGAGCAATACGTCGAGGACGCGGCCGTCCTTGGCGATCACCTGACACTCAGCCTCATGCAGGTCCCGGCCAGCCAGGAGTGCCGGCCAGTGCTCCTCTCCATAGCGGCGCGCGCAGTCGGGCGGCATGAAGGCGGCGAGCGAGCGCCCGATAACCTCCTCACGCCGGTAGCCGAAGAGGGCGAGCCAAGCGTCACTCGTCTCGAGCACGGCGCCGTCCGGGCCGAGGGAGTGCAGCGGCAGCGGCGTGCGCTGGTAAAGCGCCCGGAAGCGGGCCTCGCTGGCGCGCAGCGCCTCTGCTTCGCGCTCGGCGAGGCGAGCGAAGCGGCGGTCGACCACGGCGGCGAGGAGCGAGAGGGACAGGATTAGGAAGGTGACGATGGCCACGCCAAGGGCGAGCGCTGCCTGATCAGCGTGCGTGTGCCCGTGCGTGCCGTCGGCCAGCGCGCCGGGGCCGGTGAAGGTCGCCGCCCACATCGCGGTGTAGTGCATCCCCGCGATGGCGAGGCCCATTGCGCCGGCGGCGAGAACTCGGAACTGCGCGCTGGTGCCGCGGGCGGCAATCCAGAGCGCGGCGACGGAGGCGCCGATGGCAATGAGGACCGAAGCGGCGACCAGGAGAGGGTTGTATTCGACGCTGGCCGGCATGCGCATTGCGGCCATGCCAGTGTAGTGCATGGCCGCAATACCGAGCCCCATCAGCAGGCCGGCGAGACCGGTGCGGGCGGGACCCGCGCCGTAG
>NZ_JBHTDE010000075.1:0-1518 GCF_042666655.1 Dankookia sp. GCM10030260 | reverse complement strand
CGATGGCGCACCAGTACGACCGGCACGTCGCGCGCCTCCTCCGCGTCGTGCAGCACCACCTTGCGTGGCCGGTCCTCCTCCAGCTCCTCAAGGCGCGCGACGACCTTAAATTCGCGCGGCTCCGGGCTGCGATCGGCATGGTCCACGCCGATCCGCCGGCGGTAGACGAGGTGCCCCCCGAGATAGCCGCCGACGGCCATACAGGCCCAGCCCACCGCGCTGGCGGCCTGCCCCGCGCCAGGTCGCCCGCGACCGCGCAGCCTGAGGGAGAGGAGCATGAGTCCCAGCGCTGTGCCGTTCGCCACCGCATGCACGAACCCGACGCGCCGCGCGCGTCCGTTCACATGTTGCCAGTCGGCAAGACCCGTCGCCGCCGAGGCAACAGCGCCAGCGATGCCCGCCTTCAGGGCGGTGCGCGCCGTCCGATCTGCTGCGTGAGGTTGCACAAGGTCTAGACGTGTCAGCAGGTCGAGCCCCTCCACTAGGGTCCAGGCGCCGATCGGCAGTGTGACGAGCAGCGGATGGATCGGATGGCCGAACCAAGTGCCGTGTAGCGCATCGCCAAGACGTTGCGCCGGGCTTCCGGCAATCTGCGCCGGGCGCGCCATAGCCGTCTCCAGAAGGCGGGCTGGGCCATCCAGCTGCTCTGACGCCTCGATCCTGCCGACGAGCCGGTCCACGCGGCTGAGTGGCGGCAATTTATCGGTCCGGGCGGCCGCCATCGCGTTTCATCCTGTCACAAGTGCCGAGCCGAACGCGATGCATGGTCGGCTGTTCCGCCTACCCAGCTCGTCTACCTTACTGAGGGGCGTTGCTGCACGGACCCGGCCAGTGGCGCCGCAGGCCAGGCCGCCGTAGGGGGTCGTCCCTCCTCTGATCCTCGAATGCCCATCTTGCCGTTCAAGTTGCATCAGGACCGCCGTCACCATTTCCCCAAACAGAAGCGGACGATTCAGAACTGGCGCGAATATGACGCCGGCCCTGCGCCAGCGCGGGAGCCTGACAGTGTGGTTCTCCAACGCGGCCATCGAGGGGTGGCGCAGCGCCGCGCACCACCCCGGGCGGGCAGCCCTGGTACTCCCCACTGGCGATCCTGACGGCGCTGACCCTGCGAGCCGTGTTCCGCCTGGCCCTGCGCCAGACGGAGGGGCTGATAGGCTCCGTGCTGCACCTGCTCGGGCTGGCTCTGGCAGTACCCGACCACACCACTTTTTGCCGCCGAACCGAGACACTGGAGGTGCCGCGGCCACGGCCGCGCAAGGAGGGTGAAGCCGTCCACCTGCTGCTCGACAGCACCGGCCTGAAGCTGTGCGGCGCGGGCAAATGGCTGCTGGAGAAGCACGGTACCAAAACACGCCGGTCCTGGTGGAAGCTGCACATCGGCATGGACGCCGAGGCTGGCCAGATTGTCGCAGCGGCGCTGACCACCAACGACGTCGATGACGGTTCCCAGGTTGGCCCCTTGCTCGATCAGGTGACAGCACCAGTGGCCTCGTTCACTGCGGACGGCGCCTACGA
>NZ_JBHTDE010000074.1:0-1563 GCF_042666655.1 Dankookia sp. GCM10030260 | reverse complement strand
CCCTGGCCGGTGCCAAGCCGGCCCGGACCGCCCACGGATCAGCCCTGCTTGGAGGAAGGTGCGCAGCAAGGTGCGCAGTGGGTGCGCACCCCAAACCTCGCGCGCGAGCCGGAATGTTTGCTGAAGGACGGCTCGGGACGGGGCTGCGGTCATCGGCTCCGGCGGCAGAGGCATAAGGCAACCCGCAATGGAAAGGCAGTTGGCGTCGGGGTCACTGGACCGGGGAAGGACGCAAACGAACGGCCCTCTGCCGCTGCCAAGGCAGCCTTACGCTGGCGACCAGCTTGGGCACGCCACGCGCTGAGAGGAGGGGGTTCGCAGGGAGGTTCGCAGGGGGTTCGTACCCCATACTCGCGCGAGATTTCAGGCCGGTGGTGGCGGATGGCTGAGGCAAGTACCGGGGGATCGCTGTGCTGATCCGGGCCAGGACCGTCAGCTTGGGCTCTTCCGAGGCCTGCGGAGAGGCCGGTCCGCAGGCAGGTCCGCAGGGGGTCCGCACCCCAAACCTCACGCGCGCGACTCGGAACGTTTGCTGCCAGAAGCCCCGGGACGAGGATGCGGTCATCTGCATCCCGGCGGCACAGGCATCAGGGCAGTTCAGCTCACCCCACCGCGCCGGGCTGCCCCGGCCACCGAGCTGACCTGTTCCGCCAGGATGCCCTGCACGGTGGACAGCGCGATCCCGCACGCCTGGGCGGTGCCGCGCAGCGAGGTGCCAGCCGCCCGCAGCAGAACAACGGGGGCGCACGGCATCAGGTACTCGAAGCCGACCGAGGCGCCGACGCTCGGCCTTGGGCTGTGCCAGGCCGGCCCGGGCCCGATCACGGATCAGCTTGGCCTGGAGGCCGGTACGCAGGCAGGTACGCAAGGGGTACGCACCCGCGTACTCACGCGCACGACCCGGAACGTTCGCGGACGGCTCGGGACGTGGGTGGTCATCGGCTCCGGCGGCACGGGCACCATGGCAGTCTGGCTCACCCCGCTGCCGGCTGCGCCCGCTGGCTCATGGTCGCGGCAGCGCAGATCGGCCGGCTAATGGAAGCCGTACCGAGAATCAATCCTTTGTCGGTACACCACATTCAGCCCCTACCGGCCGCGGATTGCCGCGGGTTTCACCCGCCCACCGCAACAGGGTTTTCCGGTACACCACACGTGGCGATCCGTTGCGTTCTTGAAAGATCAGGCCCGCAACCGCATCTATGCTGGATGAGAGGCATGGCCCCTCCGGCAGCCCCGCTCCCCTGAACAGCAACGCAGTCCAACTCCCCAGAGGGTCGAGCCAAAGCCGGCCGGCCGCAGGACCGCACCGCGCATCACCCTTGGTGCCCGGTCCCCGTCCCGCGCTGCCCCTGCCCGGGCCCAGGGATCGGACCGTCAACCTCTCGCCCTCCTCCTCATCGCCCCTCGGCGGGTGTCCGCGGCGTCCTCACCGGCGCTGCGGCTGCCCGGCACCGCGCATCCGGCGCTGAGCCGGCCGTCCCTGCGAACCCTGACCCTGCCAGCGGTGGCACGGTGGCGCGACGACGAGACTCCCCCGGTGCCCCCTGGACCAGCCAGGCGAGA
>NZ_JBHTDE010000073.1:0-1700 GCF_042666655.1 Dankookia sp. GCM10030260 | reverse complement strand
CCCCCCTGTGTCAGGACAGTTGCCGCGCGTTTAGGACCGCGGAACGAGGGGGCGCGGGTAGTCGAGAATGGCTCGATACGGACAAGCATACAGGGATCGCATCGTCGCGCGGCTGCTGCCGCCGGAGAGTGCGGCCATCGATGTGGTCTCGCGCGAGATAGGTGTCAGCGTCGCCACGCTGGCGCGTTGGCGAGCCGGGGCGCTGGCGGCACCGGGCGCGCTGACCAACCCCCAGCGCTGGACGCCGGCGGCGCGGCTGGAGGCGGTGATCACCACGGCAGCGATGGACGAGGCCGCCCGCAGCGCCTGGTGCCGCGAGCAGGGGCTATACCCGGCAGAGCTCGAGGCCTGGAAGCATGACGCCATCGCCGGCCTGGGCGAGCCGCGGGCCGCCAGTGCCGTCGAGGCCCGGCAGGACCGGCGCCGGGTCAAAGAGCTTGAGCGCGAGTTGCACCGCAAGGACAAGGCGCTGGCCGAGACGGCCGCCTTGCTGGTGCTGCGAAAAAAACTGCATGCGGTCTTCCGCGACGGCGAGGGCGAATGACCTGCCGGGAGGACCGCCAGACCCTGATGACCGCGATCGCTGAGGCCTGTGCCGCCGGTGCCCGGCTGGCCCCGGCCTGCAGCCTGGCCGGCATCGACCCGCGCACCTTCCAGCGCTGGTGCGATGGCGATGGCCAAGTCCGGGCAGACCGCCGACCCGAGGCTGTCCGGCCACGGCCGGCGCACGCCTTGAGCGAGGCCGAGCGAGCGCGCCTGGTCGAACTCGCCAACCAGCCGCGCTTCGCCAGCACGCCACCAGCCCGCATCGTCCCGGCGCTGGCCGACGAGGGCGTCTACGTGGCCAGCGAGGCCAGCTTCCACCGTGTGCTGCGGGACCATGGCCAGATGCGGCGCCGCGGCCGGGCCCGCCCGCCGCGATCCGCTGGCCCGCCCAGCACGCATGTGGCGACCGCCCCAGGGCAGGTCTGGTGCTGGGACGTGACCTTCCTGCCCGCCCGGGTGCAGGGACGCTGGTTCTACCTGTTCCTCATCCTCGACCTCTGGAGCCGCAAGATCGTCGGTCACGAGGTGCACGACACCGACCAGGCCGAACACGCGGCCCATTTGGTCCGGCGCACGGCGCTCGCCGAGGGCATCCACGCCCACGCGCTACGCCCGGTGCTGCACGGCGACAACGGCGCGAGCATGAAGGGCACGACCGTGCTGGCCATGCTGTACTGGCTCGGCATCGCGCCGTCGCATTCGCGGCCGCGGGTAAGCGACGATAATGCCTATGCCGAGGCGCTGTTCCGTACCGCCAAGTACCGCCCGGACTTCCCCACCACAGGCTTTGCCGACCTCGCCGGAGCGCGGCAGTGGGCGGCCGATTTCGTGCACTGGTACAACCACGAGCACCGTCACAGCGGCATCCGCTACGTCACCCCGGCGCAACGCCATGCCGGAGGCGACGGTCCCCTGCTGGCCGCCCGCCACGTCCTGTATCAGCAAGCGCGCGAGACCAACCCGCGCCGCTGGAGTGGGCCGACCCGCGACTGGACGCCGATCGGCGCCGTCACGCTCAACCCCGAGCGCGACAGCATCGTGGCCGCCGCGAGCATCGGGGCAGCTTCACCCGCCATCGGACCGCCATTCAAACCACGCCCAGGATAGGAGACCCTGTTACGAAACCAGCGCGGCAACTCGTTTGACACGCACCG
>NZ_JBHTDE010000072.1:0-1720 GCF_042666655.1 Dankookia sp. GCM10030260 | reverse complement strand
ACCTCGGCGTCGGGCAGGCGTGCGAGCTCGGGCATCGGGAGATCTCAACGACTTGCCGGCATTGGGGCATGAATTGCGGCAGCAGGTCAACAGGCTCCAGAAGGGCTCTTATGGAGCCTCAGCGAATCACGTCGGCTATCCTTCCGGAGTTAGGAGAAGCGAGGCTTATCGCGGGTGAGCCTTTCGGCTCACAGTAGTGGCAGGCCGACCGGGTGGCCGCGAAAAATGGCATCCAGCCCGTCCGTGATGGCGTCAGCCTGATCGAGCGCCGAGCCAAGGATCTCGCCGAGGACCGAAAGCGGGACGGCCGAGAGACCGAGAAGATCGGCCGCGTAGCTGGTTCCGCCGAGGACGACGACCGGGGCAAGCAGACTGCCAGGCCCAGTGGCGGGCAACAGCGGTGCGACGATGAGCGTCGAAGCGGTAATGACGTGATGCTGTAGGACCAGCAGCAGCGGTGCCCGCACAAGGCGACCTTTCGGCTTGGCGATGTCGAGCCAGCGCGGCGGATCACCCCGCATCACCAGCCTCGTCCTGCATCGCGGCGACCTGTTCGGAAAGCAGCCCGAACTCAGCGATCCAACGCTCGTGCTGTTCGACCCCGCGTCGGATGTCCTCGGCGAAGCGTGCGTGGACCGCGCGAGCGACCTCGGCCGCAACTCCCGCTTCGGCCGCACTCGACAGGTTGAGGCCGAGCGTTTTGGCCTGCTCAATGAGCGAGGCCGGCAGGGTCAGGTTAATCGATCGGCGAGAATTCGGCTGGGCACTGCGCATGAAAGTACCCCTGCAAATTTGCAGGGGTATAATCATGCTTTCGGCAGCCGGCGGCAAGGGTTCAGCCTCTTTCCTTCCGAAATTCCTGCAACTGGTGTGTGGCCGGCTTTTTCCATAACCGCCGAGGGCGCGGCTGATGGCGCCCGAGACGCGGCACGTTGCCGGGGAAACCGGTTTGGGCAGGCGTATTGCTGCGGCGGCCAGCCAGCACCCGACGGGGGCGGGTCCTTCATCGTGCCTGCGCCTTGCCCGACAGGAGGTTGGTGTCCGACGGCACGACCTTGAGCCCGAGATGCCCGGCCACGGCTTGCAGGGCAGCGACGTCGCCGGCGCGCCATTGCCGGCGGGTTAGCAGGCTAACGGCCTCGGCCGCGGGCAACCCGGCCGCCGCACCGATCGCTGCCGGCGTGGTGAGGCCCTGGTCCTCGAGATGGGTGTTGATCGTGTAACGGAGGCGGATGGCCATCAGCCGGTCGGCCTGTCGGGTGGGGTCGCGCATACCCCCTGCCCTACCGCCGTATCGTGGCAACGGCCAATATGCCTGGTCCGCCGCGAAGGAGAGCGAACATGCCCGGAGACATCGCGAAGGATCTCGACAGGGACGGCGTCGCCCGGCGCGACTTCATGATTGCATCGGCCACGGCGGTCGGCACTTCAGCGGCCCTGGTCTTGGGCACCAGCCCCGCCAGCGCTCAGGGCGGCGCAACGCCACCGGCAGCTTCTCCCGCGCGAACCACCTACACCGGCGACGTGATCGACGGGAAGCGGGTCGTCACTGCGCTGGACGTGAACGACCTAGAGCCTGGCCAAAAGCACCTCCTGTATTTCCGCGGCGTGGCGACGCCCACCGGGCAGCACTGGCATGTGTCCGTGACGGTCGCTCGCGGGGTGCGGCCGGGCAAGCGCGTCGTTCTCGTGAGCGGCGTGCATGGCGATGAGATGAGTT
>NZ_JBHTDE010000071.1:0-1873 GCF_042666655.1 Dankookia sp. GCM10030260 | reverse complement strand
CAGCGTTCTGGGCGCCCGCCGGCGCCCCCACGGGCTTGTCGCTGTGGTTCTGGTCCATCGGTCTGACCTCCGGTTGCGGTGACCTCTACCGCAGCCGGCTGTCTCATCGAACCGTGCCGCACCCCACTCGAGGCCATGCACTTCGGCGTAGGCAGCGCGCCTGAGGCCGCTGTCGCGCCAAGCCTGCACATGATCACGCCAGAACGCGTGTCGGCCGGCGGCGGGAGGTCGCAGGGGCGACGGGCTCGAGGGGGCGGCCGTCTGCGCAGGATCCGGTTCCTTGGGTGCGACGATCCGGATGTGGTCAGGGTAGTGCAGCGGCTGGCGTGCGCCTGGTGCGGCGCGGCCCTTGGTGGGAAAGCTGCTCATCTTGCGCTTCACCACGCGTGGGTTGTGCCGGCCGCGGCTTTGCTCGGCCGGCACGGCGAGGATCTCGATCAGCACCATCTGCTGCATCTGCCGGCGCTGCCGAGGGGAAAAACGCAGCGTGAAAGGGCAGATGCCGCCGGACCACGCGAACGGTGTGCAGGAAAGACAGCTGGTCGGGGTCGCAGCCGTTCTGCCGACTGGCCTCGTACATCAGCTGGCGCAGCGCCAGGTGGACCAGCAGCAGGCCGTAGACCTCCTGCTCGACCAGGTCGGCGCGACGGCTGCGTAGCATCAGCCGCTCGCCCGGCAAGCTCACCTTGAGCTCGGCGAAGGTGCCCTCGCTCTCCCACCTCTCGTGGTACAAGGCGGCCAGTTCCGCGGCCGGCGCCGCCGCGGGGTCGAGCAAGGTGGTGACCAGCCGGTACAGCGGCTCCGCCCCCGGCACGCCCTCCAGGCGGTACTCGATGACCCGCACCACAAGGCCGTCCTCGTCGCGGCGGCGGTGCGCCGGCGAGGCATAGAGCCGGCTCAGGTACGAGCCGTCGGCCAGACGCTGCCGGCAGGGCAGGACCTGGTTGGCGCGCAGTCGCCACAGCAGGTTGGCGCCGCTGGTCGCGGCCTCCCGCCACAGCTCGAAGCCGACAAAGGCGCGGTCGGCCAGGCACAGCATCTCCGGGCGCAGCTGCGCCAGCAGGGCCGGCGCCAGCCGGACCTCGCTGGCATCATAGCGGTCCAACGCCACGGCGAAGATCGCGTGGGTGCCGCATTCCGTCAGGCTCAGCAGCTGCAGCTGCGGGTAGCTGCTGGTCCCGCGTGAGGCGCCTGGCCGGCCATAGCGTACCTCGAGCTCAGGCGCGTCCGGCAGATCGAGGGTGGTGCCGTCCAGGCTGACCAATCGGCAGCCGCGGAACCATGCCCCGGGCGCCCCCGGGGTGGCGAAGGGACGGGCGAGGCGCTCGAAGAGCACCCGCACCGGGGCCGCGCCCAGCCGCACACGGGCCCGGGTGACAGCCGACTTCGTCGCCACCGCCAGCTTGGCGCCGCCCAGCCGCAGCCAGCGCACGCCCTCCAGCAAGCCGCGCAGCACCTCGCCGTAGGAGGACTGCGCGTACAGCGCCAGCGCCATGACGTAGTAGACCACCAGGCGCGCCGGCAGCTGCCGCTGACGCTGGCTCTGCCGGCCGGTCTCGGCCAGCACGGCGTCCACCAGCGCCGCCGGCACCGTGGCCGTCAAAACGCCAAGGCTGACCTGGTCACTGATCCGGGTGCCATTCGGCAAGCGCGTCGCTTTGCGGACCATTGCTTGGTCCTCCCGCAGGGGTCAGCGGTCCCACAGCCCAACTTCGCTAGCCAGATCGACCAAAGTCAACGGTATTGGGGCTAGGGCCTGTTAGCTCCTGAGCCAATCGAAGGTGGCAGCGAGGGATAGGACGCCGAGGAATGATCGGGCGGTTTTCTCGTAGCGGGTGGCCACGGCGCGCCATTCCTTGAGGCGCGCCCAGAG
>NZ_JBHTDE010000070.1:0-1969 GCF_042666655.1 Dankookia sp. GCM10030260 | reverse complement strand
ACCACGAAATCCGCCGCCTCACGCGGAGTGAACCCGTTCTCAAACGGCTTATGACGGTGCCCGGCGTTGGGCCCGTCACCGCCCTGGCGTTCCTCTCCACCATCGATGACCCAAAGCGCTTCAAGCATGCTCGCGACGTTGGTCCCTATCTTGGGCTGACGCCGACGCGCCACCAATCCGGCGAGGTCGACCGGCACGGACGCATCTCGAAATGCGGCGACACCTTCACCCGCACCTGCCTTTACGAGGCAGCCAATGTGCTGCTGACGAAGGTGCAGCGGTTCTCGCCGCTCAAGGCCTGGGGCATCCGACTGGTGCAGCGGATCGGCGCCAAGAAGGCGCGCGTCGCCGTCGCCCGCAAGCTCGCCGTCATCCTGCATTCCATCTGGGTCGACGGCACCGAGTTCTGGTGGACGCGTGAGGAGGCCAGAATGGCCTGACCTCCGCGCTACCATTCAGGCTCCGCTCCGGCGGAGAGGCTGTCTCTGCCGGGACGGTGGGTGGCGGCGACCGCGCAGAGCCCGTTGGCCGGTCTGGCCTACCTCGCCGGATCAGGCCGCTGCAAACATCGCGGCGCCCCACCCCTGACCCCCATCATGGGGCGGATCACACCGACCTCGGAGAGAACCATGACCCCGGCAGCGGTCAGCCTCCAACTCGGCGCTTGACCTGGATGACCCGATTAGAGAACGGGGTCTAAGTTCAGCTCTACTACCCCTCATCAATCTTAAGAAGAACTACTCGCGGCCGTCAGGCGCCACCGTGCCTGTTCTGGTCTTAGCCCGAGGTATGGTGGACTCCGGTGTCGGCGCCGAAGCAGGCTCCAGATCAAGGGGGATCGCCGTCTCGAAGACGCGCTGGACACAGCTTTCAGCAACACCCGGGCGCGTGTAAAGGGTTTGGCACAGCTGCTCGACGTGCGGGCGGAAAACCTCAAGTGCTTGAGCCTGCAGCGCTGTCGCGGGCGTTCCGCTCGCAGACGGCGGAAAGGATTGCGCGCTTGCCAAGCTCGACCTCGCGAATAGCGCCATCAGCATTCCACAACAGGCCGCGGTCGTCATGACTTGGTCAACATATGGAAATCCTTGTGGTGCTGTCAGGCCAAGATGGCCAGCATGAACTCCTTTAGCCATCGTCCGTGACCTTACAAGCTAGATCGGTGATCCGGGGACCTAACCCAGCTCGGGGATTGGTACCTCGACAACAATCCTTGGAACGTCTCCTTCAGAGCCGTAGGCCACAAAGCCATCCATCTGGCGATCAACATGACGACGAACTGGTCACGTGCCAGTGCTAGAAAGATGTCGGTCACGCCGGATTGTGCTATCGACAGCACGAGCCGCCCAGGCAGGATGCGCTGCAACTTGATGCCGTCTGCCCACTGTGGCGGGCTTGCGGTAACGCTCCTCATTAGACACTCGGTGAATAGCAGGGCTAACGGCATTGCGACCTCGATTGCCTACCTCGGCGAGTAGGGCATCTGCATGCGGCGCAGTCGGGTCAGTGAGGCATGCGGAGCGGAACGAGCCGCCGAAGAGACCAGGCCGAACCGATTGTGACTATCACGAGCCTCAGCGCTTAGAGCGCAGCGCTTGCGACAGCCCCTCGACCGAGTAGGGCTTGTGTAGCAACTCGAAGTCGCGGGCCCCATCGTTCGCCAGCACATGGCTGTAGCCGCTGGTCAGGATGATCGGCAGCTCCGGCCAGCGGTTTCGGATTTGTTTCCCGAGCTCGACGCCGTCCATTCCCGGCATCACCACATCCGAGAACACCACGTCGAACCGACCGGCGTCCTCCTCTAGCAGCTCGAGCGCATTTGCCGCATCCTGCGCCCAAGTCGCTGCGTGACCAAGATCCTCCAGCATCTGCCGGGCGAACTCGCCGACCTGAAGGTTGTCCTCGACCAGCAACACCTTCCGGCGCTCCGTTGCAGGCGCTTCGAGACCCTCGTTGGACTTCGTGGAAGCCA
>NZ_JBHTDE010000069.1:0-1973 GCF_042666655.1 Dankookia sp. GCM10030260 | reverse complement strand
CTGCCTGATATGGCTTGTGAATTTGGGAAAATCAGGGGCGCGTGGCACTACGCCTGGGTCGCCCCCGGCGTTTGGGCAAAGTGTCGGGCGTTTGCGCTGGCGGCGACTGCCCAAGCGGCCTGACCCGAGGCGGCAGGGCGATGCGCAGGGCCTTGAAGATCCCGGCCGCGGTGCCGGTGGCTTCCGTGCGTAGCTCCCAGGTCTTGCCGTCCTGCTCGATGGTGGCGCGCTGCAGCCGCTCCAGGTCGCGCCGAACGTCATCCCACTCCGGCTGCGGCCCCGTCGCACGGCAGCGCGCATCGAGTTCCTTCCGCAGCACCAGGGCGAGGAAGGAGCAGAAGACGTGGCCGCGGATGGCAGCGTCGGAGGAGTGGAAGATCGGCCGGGTGCGGAGGGCGGACTTGGCCTGCCGGAACAGCTGCTCCACCGCGAGGAGGTCGCGGTAGCGGAGCATAGCCAGCAGCGGGCTGATACGGCTGTTGGTGCGCAGCACGAAGATACCGTCGAACCTGGCTTCGTCGGCGAGCCTGCCGGCATCGATCTCGAAGGCCGGCGCGGGGCGCGCGGCATCCGCGCTGTCGCCCTGCCGGGCGCGGACGCGGCGGAGGTAGCGGCGGTAGGCGGAGTTGCCGATGAGGGACTTGTCGCCCCGCTGTAACTGCTGCTCCAGCGCTGCGACGATAGCCTGTCGGTCGGTGCGGTCCTTCTCCGCCTCAGCCTCGTTGCGGCAGACAATGTAGCGGCGCCCGGCGATCAGCACCTCCTTGGCGAAGAGCTGTGTCTCCTGTCCGGCGGCGCGCGTGACCAGCAGCGGCGTGAAGGCGCGCTCGTCAGCCAGGACCACGTCGCGCACCAGGTTGTCGCTGCGCTCGCGGGCGCCGAGCACGTATTCCAGGCCGCGCTCCTCCAGGCCGCTGATGGTGGCTTCCGAGATCATGCCGCGGTCGGCGACGACGCAGACGCGGCCGATGCCGAAGCGATGCCGCAGGCGGTCGACCACCGGCAGCAGCACGCTGACATCGGCGGTGTTGCCGGGCCACATCTCCGTGCAGACAGGCCGGCCCTCAGCGTCCATCACCAGGCAGAGGATCATCTGCATCAGATCCGGGCGGTGGTCCTTGGAGTAGCCGCGCTCGCCGAGCGTCTCCCCGCCCTCGCCGGTGAAGCTGAGGGAGGTGGTGTCCATGAAGACGATGGAGAGTTCGCTGAACAGGTCGCGCCGACGTTCGAACAGCGCCTCCTCGATCTGGTCCTTGACGCAGCGCGGGGCAAAGGGGGTGGCGTGCTGCTGCCCACCGTCCACGGCGTCGAGTTCCTCGCCGAGCCAGGCCATGGCGCGGTAGAAGTGGTGAAGGTTGAGGTCGTCAGTGCCGGGGATGTCGTAGTCGGCCATCCACTTCTCGCAGGCACGGTCGGAGCCGGAGACCATCAGGCGATGCAGGACGGTGGTGAACACCGCCCGCTCCACGGCGAAGCCGAAGCCACGGCCGGCCAGCAGCGTCTCGAGCACGGCCTGGCAGCCAAGCTCGTCCCAGAGGCGCCCGAAGGTCAGCGGCGCGCCGATGCGGCGCAGGCCGAGGTGCGGGGCGCGCTGGTCGTCGTCGAGCGCCGAAAGCAGCAGCACCTGTTCGCAGAAGCGGGCACCGGAGGCCAGCAGCGCGGCAAGGCCGCCGTTGGCGGCGAGTTCGTCGGCGCGGCCGATTGTGGCGATGACGTGCTGTTGGACACGCGCGCCCTCGCGGCGGCTCTCGACGATCTGGAGGTAGCTGCGGGGACCGGATGCCTTGAGCCGGAAGAACATGTGCCGCTCCGCGAACGGAGCATCACGCTATGAGCTGAAAGTCAGCTTTTCAAGCCATTTTTCGCCATGTTCGTGGCACTACATATTTGCCAAACTCCGGGGAATCAGGCAGCAGGCCGCGCAAAATCAACCACTTGCCAACGGACTCCCAACGGGGACTGTTCAAGTTGGG
>NZ_JBHTDE010000068.1:0-2005 GCF_042666655.1 Dankookia sp. GCM10030260 | reverse complement strand
GTGACCGCCTGTACAATCTTGCCAGGCCGGACTTCGAGTGGTCCAAAACGATCCGGCGTAGCGAGCTACGCGACCTGGGGTTTGCCGGCGGTAAGGCCGGACTGAATCTGCATCGGGTGCCTCCGACAGGAGGCGCTTCCGATGGAGGAGCGGATGGTCCGATGCAAGGATCGCCCTCGCCTGATGGTGCGCGAGGCGTTCGAGACGACCCGCGTAGGCCAGCAGTGCCTGATCAACGCCTACGCCCGTCTGTTCCCGATCCGGCGGGCAGGCGTGGCGTCCGGACCCAAGACCCCGGGACAGGCGGACAGGCTGGTCCGCAGAGGCGGAGGTAAGCATGCCTGACCGTCATGTCGCCTTCTATGCACGCGTCTCGACCGAGGGGCAGGCGCGCGACAACACCATTGCCAGCCAGATCACGGCCCTCCGCGAGCGGATTGCCGCAGATGGTAGGCAACTCGAGCCTGATGACGCCTATGTCGACGAGGGTTACAGCGGCTCTGTCCTTGTTCGTCCGGCGTTGGAACGGCTGCGCGACGCGGCTGCGGCGGGGCGCATCGACCAACTGTATGTCCTTGCTCCCGACCGACTGGCCAGGCGCCACGCACACCAGGCTCTGCTGATGGAAGAGTTCCGCCGTGCCGGGGTGGAGGTGCTGTTCATGAACCGGCCGATTGGCGGCACGGCCGAGGATGATTTGCTGCTGCAGATGCAAGGCGTGATTGCCGAGTATGAGCGGTCCAAGATTCTGGAGCGTAGCCGGCGTGGACGCCGTCACGCGGCACGTGCGGGTCTGCTGAGCGCTTTCACCACCGCCCCGTTCGGGTATCGCTACGTGCCGAAGGACCAAGGTGGTGGCGTGGCGCGGTTCGACGTGGTGCCGGAGGAAGCACGGTTCGTGCGGCTCATCTTCGCCTGGATCGGCCTGGAGCGGTTGAGTCTGCGCGAAGTATGTCGCCGTCTGCAGCAGGCCGGTGTTCCGAACCGACGCGGCAGCGGCCTTTGGTATGCCTCGACCCTGCACGGCATGCTGAGCAACATGGCCTATATCGGGCGGGCGGTGTACGGGCATTCCCGCTACCTCCCCAGCCGCCCGCGGCTGCGGCCCCTACGGGGCCATCCGCAGCCGCCGAAGCGCCCAGGAATGCGGGTCGCCGTGCCCCGCGAGGAGTGGATCGAGGTGCCGGTGCCTGCCCTGGTCGACCCGGCGGTATTCGAGGCTGCCCAGATCCAGTTGGCGGAAAACCGCCAACGCAAGCGCGACAGCCTGCGTGGACCTCGCTGGCTGCTGCAGGGGCTGACGGTCTGCCATCGCTGCGGGTATGCCTACTATGGCAAGACGGCACCCGTATCGGGCCGTGACCGCAGCAAGGGCGAGTATCGCCATTATCGCTGCACCGGGACGGACGCTCACCGCTTTGGCGGCACCGCGATCTGCGACAACCACCCCGTTCGCGGCGACCATCTCGAGCAGGCTGTCTGGGGTCACGTGCGCGCGCTGCTGGAGGCTCCCGACAGGCTGGCCGACGAGTACCAACGGCGATTGAAGGAGGCGTACGATGGTCGGGCCAAATCCGAGGAACTGGCGCAGATCGTACACCAGATTGCAGCTCTCCAGCGTGGGATCGGCCGGTTGATCGACAGCTATGCAGCCGGCGTGATTGACCGCTCAGAGTTCGAGCCGCGCGTTGCCGGGCTCAAGACGCGTGTGGCTCAACTTCAGCAACGGCAACAGGACGCGACCGAGGCGGCAGACGCCGAGCGGGAGTTGATCCTGGTCACCAGTCAGCTGGAGGACTTCGCCACCAAGGTGCGCGCTGGGCTTGATACCCTCAACTGGCTCGGCACACGGGACATCATACGAACGCTGGTGCGGCGGATCGAGATTGATGGCGACGACATCGAAGTGGTGTTCCGCGTCCCACCGCCAAGCGGCAGCGCTCCCCCGCCGCTCGGCCCCGCTGGCGGCAACGCCCCAAACTGGCAAGATTGTACAGGCGGTCGT
>NZ_JBHTDE010000067.1:0-2296 GCF_042666655.1 Dankookia sp. GCM10030260 | reverse complement strand
CAGCGTTCTGGGCGCCCGCCGGCGCCCCCACGGGCTTGTCGCTGTGGTTCTGGTCCATCGGTCTGACCTCCGGTTGCGGTGACCTCTACCGCAGCCGGCTGTCTCATCGAACCGTGCCGCACCCCACACCGTCGTCTTGCCGATGCCGCCCGGACCGACAATGGTGAGAAAGCGGTGACGCTCTAGGCGTTTCGCAACGTCCGCAATCACGCGCTCTCGGCCTATCACCCGTGATCCCGGCCGGAGTAGTGGTTGGGTTAGCCGATGGGTGGCCAAGGTGGGAGCTGGCACCATGACTTGAGGTGCCACGCCTTCAACCGGCGCCACAAAGCGGTAGCCGCGGCCGGGCACCGCGATGATGTATCGGGACCCGTCCTCGCCGTCGTTCAATGCGCGCCGGAGCAATGCGACCTGAGTCCTGAGATTTCCCTCATCGACAACAACGTCGGGCCACACCCTCGCCATCAACTCGCCCTTGGTGAGAAGCTCACCCGGGCGTTCGACCAAAGCGAGCAGGATCTCGAGCGCACGACTGCCGACGCGTACCGGCCCCTCCCCCTTAAGCAGGAGCTGGCGCTCCGGCATGAGGCGGAAGGGCCCAAATCTGATCTCGCGGGCAACGTTCCAACCCGCGCCATCTGTCGTTGGTGCAAGTGGCAATTGGAAGCCCATCTTTGGTCGGCGAATTATTATCCGTATTTGTCCGGTTATAAAGGCGCAGATTCCGACGCCCAATGCACCTGCCTTTCCCTTCACTGGTCGGCGAGTGGTAGTCGGTCATCGCGTCCTCGGTCGGTCAGAGGTGGGAGCTTCGCAACTCCACCCTAGCCGCCAGATCCGAAGGCCAACCTAGCCCTACACACCGGACAACGCCGAGATTTCCATCACATCCGCGGACGCTATCCGAAGAGCTGCTGCGCCGGCTTCGCATTCGGTGACCAAGTGCCGTCCGTACCGAGCAGCAGAAGCTCACCCGTGTCGTTGAGAATCTTAGGACAAAACCGCACGCCGCGGCTCTGCAAGAATCCCTGCCAAATGAGGCTTGGCTGCAGGCGGCGGTAATCGTGCCATAGATAGGGTTCCGTACGGCGCGGAGAAGGAAAGCCTATTGGCCCGCAGACAGAGGCGAATCCTGCGCGTTTGCAGTAGCTTTGACAGATACGAGCGTGTCTGCTTCTCACCCGACGTCAGGCATTGCTGTGGTTGAGCTTATTGGGCTCTTAACCTACTAGCGGGGTCGCACGACCGCTTGCCGACTCCAGGGTGGGATGCGCTGGGTCTTGGTTCAATGGAATTACCTGCACAGAGTGCAAGGTCAGGTCCTTTACGACCCTCAAGCGCCAAGGCATATCCTCCGTCTCTATACTATTACGATATGCGGCGCTTCGTCACCGCGACCGACAGCGTGACCGCCGCGAGGTCGAAGGTCGCGCCTGGCGAGATATTCCTCGCCATCACCCGGACCGTATTGGTGGTCCAGGCGGTTGCATCGAGCTCGATGAACCGGGTCGATGAGGCCAAGGCAGCATCGGTCAAGTCGCCCTGCCGGCAGTTGGCCACGCTCACATCGAGCAAGCTGGTGATACCCGGTGCCAGCGACGGTAGGTCCCAGGCGACTTCGGCGGCAAACTCCCGCTGGCCCACCGGCAGGGTGGGCGTGCCGCAGAGCAGCGCTGGGGTATGCTCCGGCAGGCCATAGAGCCGCAGCGCCTCCAGCTCGATCGTCCCGTCGAAGCCGCATATGCCAATTTGGGCGAAGACCACGCCCAGGCCGAGCCGGACCGACACGCGCCGGTTCGGCGACGAGTCTGCCATGAGGACGCCGCCGGCCACGCCTCTTGTCCTGCAGGGCCCGTCGAATTGTAGTCCGAAGGCTGTTCTTGGAGCTTCACTTCAACTCGGCACAGAGCGACTGGTCGGTCACGCGCCGCGGTCGGCGCCAGCGCGCCGCCCTGACCGGCTCCCTGGCAGGGCTCGGGCTCGTAGCACCCGGCTGATCGGGTGCTGCACCAGGAGCCCCCGACATGGCCCTTTCCGACACCGCCCGCCGCATTCTCGCCGAGGCCGCCAAGCACCCGCTGCGGCTGGCTGCGCCGCCTGACAAGCTGCCGACCGCCGCCGCCCGCGCTGTGCTCAACAATCTGCTCAAGCAGGGCTACGTCGAGGAGTTGTAGCGGCTGGATGAATGCTCCCCGGAAGTGCTGGCTGAAAATTCCCCAGTCCAGCGCGACTGCCCGTGCCCGGGGGCGAGCCCCCGGGCACGGGCGGCGCCGGCCATGCCCCAGGATGCCCTCCG
>NZ_JBHTDE010000066.1:0-2325 GCF_042666655.1 Dankookia sp. GCM10030260 | reverse complement strand
TGTCAATGCTGAGGTGGGATTCCTCGAAAGCGCTGGCTGAAAATTCCCCAGTTTGGCTGGTGGCTACGTCGCGGCGGTGAGGTCGGTGGTTCGTGGCTTTGGCGGCCTGCCGCGCCGGCGTGGCGCTGGCTCGGCCGAGGCCATCGGCCGGGCTGAGCTGGTGTCGGGCAACAGATCGGCGTGGCGACGGAGACGATAGCTGGCGCCCTCGATGCGGACGACGATGGCGTGGTGGAGGAGCCGGTCGAGCAGCGCGGTGGCGACGACGGTGTCGCCGAACACCTCGCCCCATTCGGCAAAGCCGCGGTTGGAGGTGAGGATCATGGCGCCACGCTCGTAGCGGGCGTTGACCAGTTGAAAGAACAGGTTGCCGCCGCCGGCGACCACCGGCAGGTAGCCAATCTCGTCGACGACGAGGAGCTGCGGGCGGCAGAGGAACCGGATCCGCTCCCGCAGGGTCCCCTCGCGCTCAGCCTTGGCCAGCGAGCCGATGAGCTCGGCGAGGGTGGTGAAGTAGACGCTGCGTCCGGCCTGGACGGCCTCGACGGCGAGGGCGATGGCCAGGTGGGTCTTGCCGCAGCCGGGCTGGCCGAGGAAGTGGACGACCTCGTGGCGGCTGATGAAGTCGAGCCCGGCCAGGGTGAGGATGCGGTTGCGGTCGAGCGAGGGCTGGAACGCGAAGTCGAACCCGGCCAGCGTCTTGATGGTGAGCAGCCGGCCCATCTTGAGGGCTGCCTTGACCCTGCGGCCCTCGCGCAGGCTGAGTTCCTCATCGAGCAGGCTGTCGATCGCCTCGAGAGCGGAGATCTCGCCGCGCTCGAGCTGGCGCAGCAGGTGCTCCAGCACTTCGAGAGCACGCGGCATGCGTAGGCCGACCAGGTGGTGGCGGATGCGGTCGAGGGTCGCCGGCGCGGCGGTCATCGCGCTGGCTCCCCGGCGGCGAGCCTGCGGCCGACGGCCTCGTAGATGGCCAGTGACCGGGGCGTCACGCCGGCTGGCGGTGCTGACGGCGCTGTGGCGCCATGCCGAGGCGTGGTGCTGTTGTGCGGCGGCGGCAGGCTGCGATGGCCCTCGACGATGCGGCGCCGGCCGCGGCCCTCAAGCACGGGATGGACGGCGATGAGCCGGCCGTCCTCGAGGATCCGGACCTCGGCGGCGGTGACCTGGACCTCGACGGGACGCCGGCGGGTGCCGTCGGGGACGGAGTAGAGATTGCCGCCGACCGAGATCATGCCCTCGTGGGAGATCCGCCGCTCGAGGCGGAGGACGGCGTTGAACGGCCCGGCCGGCAGCGCCTTGAGAGCAGGCTGCTCCTCGGCGAAGTGCTCGATGACGATGCGCCCGGTGGTGCCGTGCAGGCGGCGGTTGGCGACCTGGTCGAGCCACTGGGTGAACTGGGCGTTCAGGTCACCGAGGTTGCGAAAGGCTCTGGCCAGGAAGAAGTCCTCGCGGACGTAGCGGAACGGCCTCTCGACTTTACCCTTGGTCTTGGCGCGGTAGGGCCGGCAAGCCTTGGGCAGGTAGCCGTAGTGGCCTGCCAGGGCGAGGAGCTTGTCGTTGTAGACGATGCCGCGCGCGTCGACCTCGCCGAGGACGGCGGTGCGCATCCGGTCGTAAAGGATCTGCTCCGGCACGCCGCCAAGCGCCTCGAAGGCAGCGACGTGGCAGCGCAGCACGGTGGCGAGGTCCTGCTGGGCGACGAAGCGGGCCCACATCATGCGGCTGTGGCCGAGCACGAGGGAGAACAGCCAGACGATGCGCTCGGCGCCGGGCTCGTCCTCAAAGCGAACCCTGAAGTGGGCGAAATCGACCTGCGCCTGGCGCCCCGGCGGAGTCTCGAAGCGCCGCTCGAAGGCAGGAGCGGCGGGCGGCCGGACGGTGCGCAGGAAGTCGGTCACGGTGGAGTAGCCGCCGGCGAAGCCGAGGTCGCGGACCTCTCGCCACAGACGTCGGCCGGTCAGGTCGGGAAAGCGGCCGACGCGCTCGCGGAGGAAGGCCTCAAACGGGCCGAGCGGCGACGGGGTTGGCTCACGCGGTTTGTAGGCTGGTGGCTCCAGGCCACGCGCGATGTAGGTGCGGATGGTCTTGCGGTCGCGGCCGGTGCGGCGGGCAATGGCCGAGACGGTCAGGCCCTGCCGGGCAAGGTCCAGGATCATGACGAGCTCCCCAAGGGTGACCACCGGCTGCTCCCACGATGCCGGAGGGCATCCTGGGGCATGGCCGGCGCCGCCCGTGCCCGGGGGCTCGCCCCCGGGCACGGGCAGTCGCGCTGGACTGGGGAATTTTCAGCCAGCACTTCCGGGGAGCATTCATCCAGCCGCTACA
>NZ_JBHTDE010000065.1:0-2686 GCF_042666655.1 Dankookia sp. GCM10030260 | reverse complement strand
GCGACAGCATCGTGGCCGCCGCGAGCATCGGGGCAGCTTCACCCGCCATCGGACCGCCATTCAAACCACGCCCAGGATAGGAGACCCTGTTACGAAACCAGCGCGGCAACTCGTTTGACACGCACCGAGGGCACGGGGCATGTATGAGGCCGATGGCCATAGTGGGGTTTGACGGCTGGCGGGTGTCCGACGTCAGGGCCCATGCTCTCCGATCCCTTCATTTTTAGGCGGTGAAGGCAAGCTTGAAGAAGCCCGCCTTCGCCACGGCCTCGGGGAAGTTCTGCATCAGCGGCGCGAGCCTGTGCTCTGGCATGTTGGGGATGAGATCGTAGAGCATGCAGCCTTGCCGGAACAGCGAGTGGGTGCGGGTTTTGCTGGTGTCTGATTTCAGCAGCCGGTCCATGCCGAGGCTTTCGCTGACCGCGCCCAGCAGGGTGAGCAGCGCGGTGGCGAAGGCGCTGACCAGCAGCAGCCGGTCGCGCCGCATGGGTTCGCCGATGCGGATGGCGGACAGCTCGCTTCCGTCAGTGAAGCGCTTCGGCTGATCGAAACGGCGATGGCTGATGGTGGGCCGAATGCCGAAGTGCTCGACATCAAACTCGATGAGAGAGTGGGGGTACCGCTGGCCAACAGGTTGGCCGCGCTCGGTGTGTCGTTGCTGTTTGCCACCGGCTACGATAAGCATTGCAACACGGGCAGGCATGGGGCCGCGCCAGTGCTGCACAAGCTTTTCGATGGCCACCAAGTGACCACCGCGCTTGTAGTTCTGTTGTCTACCGCGAGTTTATCGTGACTGACTTAATCAGGCGCCGTCGGCGCTTCCCTTGCGAGACTGAAGCGGAAAGCTTGATCTCGTTCCGGTACAACGGGCGTAGTCTTCAGGCGAGGATATCGCCTCAGCAAGACACATTTCGCGTCGTAATTTTGGAAGATGGCCGAGCGGTGTCCAAGCCGCTGGTGTACGGCCCCGGCATGGTTTGCGATTCCGAAGAAGCGGCTAAATACCAATGTCTTTTATCGAAGGCGGGATGCTTAAGTTACTGCGCCGGCCGCGGCGATCTTGAACATTTGCATACGGATTTTAAAGTCCATGACGAGCATTTTGTGATGCTGGCTCCCATTACCGTCCAAGCCAGCACAATATTTGCAACGCTTACTCGCAACCGATAGCTCAGTCCCGATAAGGTCGTGTTGCTGTGCCGATACCAAGTCGTCGCGGCGCAGCCGGGCGCAACTGCCGCCGCTTAATGCCGTTGGCTTCAGCGCGTGGCCATGTCGGCCGCGGCTGAGGTAAGTAACCATGGACGAAATCATTAGGCTGATGACGGAACAGCTCCGCGATGCCTATAGCGCGGAGAAGCAGGCGCTACGCGCCATGCCGCGGATGATGAAGAAGGCCTCGGCGCAGTCGCTGAAGGACGCGCTGCAGATGCATGTCGAGCAGACCGAGGGTCAGGTCGAGCGGCTCGAGAAGGCGCTGGAGACGATTGGTGGCAAGGCCGGCCGCAAGGTCTGCGAGGGCATGCGCGGCATTATCGAGGAAGGCCAGAGCGAACTGGAGGACCACGAGAAGGGACCACTGCTGGATACGCTAATTGTCGCAGCGCAGCAGCGAATTGAGCATTACGAGATCGCTTCCTACGGCACCATGGTGGCGCTGGCCAAGGCGGTCGGGCAGCAAGAGCTGGCCGACCTGTTGGCCGAGACGCTACAGGAAGAGAAGCAGACCGACGAGAAGCTGACCCAACTCGCTGAGCGGGAGCTGAACCCGGCGGCGATCAAGGGCGCACAGTCGGACGAGCCGGCCAACGACCGCCGCGGCAAGCGCGGCGCCGCGGCCTGACAGCGGAAGCGGTGGGCCTTGTCCATGCGGGGCGGGTTGGTCTGCCCGCAACAACAGCCTTATCTATGCTGCCCTCCCCGCAGCTTTTCCACTGGGCAGTGCCGGACGCTATAGCGGCGCATAAAGCATAAAGGTGTAGTGCCGAACGATGGCCCGCCGCATGGTTTTTGGTGCGACGTCGCCCGAGATGACGGCGGTTAGTGCAGCGACACAGACGGAAGATGTAGGCCGCCGTTGCCTACCCCACGGCGTGTGGCTCCGACTTTGAGGCTACCTGCATCTTCCGAATGCGTTTGAGCACTAGTGATGCGGCAACAGGCACCGGGTCATTAGGCACCGGGAGTATGTTGCTGAGGCAATACGACTGGCCAAGGTTGTTGTCGCGCGATAGCCGCCGGTCAGCCGCACCGAACCTCTACCAACCATGTCAGCAGATCGGCCAAACCAATGCCGAAGAAAATTTCTTTTGAAAGCGTTTGGAAACCTGTAGCCAAGGACAGCACTGACGAGAGGCCGATCGGCAGCAACGTGCTGATCTTGACGATCAATCTTGCTCTTTGGGCGGTGCTCGTCGGCGCTGTGCGCTTTCTCCTACTCTGACAATCCAGCAGCGAACGCCGCGCCATCTCGGTCGCCCGACGCTGGTCCGTGCGGCAGCGCAGCCCGTCACCGATCACCTGTTTGAACCTGCCGATGGTGGCTTCGACGCGGGCTCAGGTGTTGTAGCCAGACGTCTTCTGCCAGGCCGCTCGTCCGTGCTCAGCCATGCACTGCAGATGGCGGTCTCGCTGCGTCGGCGCGCTCGCTGCCATCTCACTTGGCACGGCCGTGGAATGCGGCGGC
>NZ_JBHTDE010000064.1:0-2728 GCF_042666655.1 Dankookia sp. GCM10030260 | reverse complement strand
GTACCCATCCGGCCAAGGCCGCGGTTGGTGCGGGCCGGGGTTTTGGCGACGCTCACCGCTTCTGATCGAGGCTGAGTTCCTTGAGGCTTTCGATGCCGCGGTCGGTGAACCCGAGCGTGACACGGTCGTCGGTATCGCGGATCCAGAGGCAGCCGTCTTCGGGCTCGAGCTGCTCGGCGAGCTCCTCTAGCCATGCCTCATCCTCGCCAAGCATCTCGGCGACGCGGGCGATGGTGAATACATAGCTGGGTGCGGCCACGGTCAGGCCGCCTTGGCGACGGCGGCGTCCTGGGCCTGCTTCCAGTTCCAGGGCAACAGCTCATCCAGCCGCGAGGCGGGATGGTCGGCGATGCGGGCCAGGACATTGGCGAGCCAGGCGCGCGGGTCGACGCCGTTCAGCTTGGCGGTGATGATGAGCGAGTACATCGCCGCGGCCCGGTCGCCGCCACGATCGCTGCCGGCGAACAGCCACGACTTCCTGCCAAGGGCAATGCCGCGCAGCGCTCGTTCGGCGGCGTTGTTCGTCAGGCAGATCCGGCCGTCGGTCAGAAACCTGGTGAAGGCATCCCAACGCGTCAGCATGTAGTCCATCGCCTTGCCGACCTCGGCATGCCGCGACATCCGGCCCCGTTGCTCCCGCATCCAGGTTCCGAGTTCGGCGATCATCGGGGCGATCTGCGCCTGCCGGACGGCGAGGCGCTGCTCGGCGGGCAAGCCGTTGATCGTCCGCTCCGCGTCAAAGATCGCGTCGATCCGCCGCACCGCCTCGGCCGCCAGCGGCGCGCGGTCAACCTCGGCGAGCTTGAACAGCTTGCGCCGGCCATGCGCCCAGCATGCAGCCTCGCTGATCGGCCCCGGCTTACGCACCGACGCGTAGAGGGCGTTGTATCCGGCATAGGCATCGGCCTGCAGGATCCCCGTGTAGCTGGCGAGGTGCCGCTGCGGATGCTCAGCCGTTCGATCCCGGGAGTATCGGAACATCGCGGCCGGTGGCTCCGGTCCACCAAAGGGCCGGTCATTGCGGACATAGGTCCAGAGCCGGCCGGTGATGGTCTTGCCCCGCGCCAGCACGGGCACGGTGGTGTCGTCGCCATGCAGCCGCGCGGCGGCCAGCACATGGGCGTCGATCAGGGCCATCAGCGGCGCCAGGTTGGCGGTGCAGGTGCCGACCCAGTCGGCGAGGGTCGAGACGCTGAGTTCGATGCCCTGCAGGGCATAGGCGTCGCTCTGGCGGTTCAGCGGCTGGTGCTGGCCGAACTTGGCCTCGAGGATCATCGCCAGCAGGTTCGGCCCCGCCCGGCCGCGGGCGATGGGGTGGAACGGCGCCGGCGGCTGGGTGACGGTCTCGCAGGCGCGGCAGGAGAACCGCTCGCGGACGGTCTGGATGACCTTCCACCGGATCGGCTCGGCCTCCAGCGTCTCGGTGATGTCCTCGCCCAGCTTGGACAGCTTGCCGCCGCAGCAGGGACAGGCGGTCGGGCTTGGCAGGACGACCCGCTCGCGCGGCAGGTGGGCCGGCAGGGGTGCCCGCACTGGCTGGCCCCGGGCCGGCTGGTCAGGGCGCCGGCCGCGTTCGTCCTTGGCAGCATCCTCCGCCTTGGTGGCGTCCTCGCTGGCGGCTGCGACCAACTCGCCGAGTTCGAGTTCCAGCTGGTCGAGCAGCTTGCGGCCGCGCTCCGAGGAGGCGCCGTACTTGTCATGCTTGAGCCGGGCGATCAGCAGCTTGAGGTGCGCCACCATCGCCTCGGCGCTGGAGGCCCGTGCCTCGGCCTCGCGCCGGGCCGACTGCTCCGCCGCCAGCGCGGCGCGCAGCGTGTCGATATCGGCGGGGATGCTCTCCGGCACGGGCATCACGGCAGAAATTGAATCATACCTGGCGCCCGCCTGCCAGCCTTATCCGGCGACCTCCGGACGCCAGGTCCGTTGCGGATTCCGCCAGTCGATGCCGTCCAGCATGTAGGCCAGCTGCGACCCGGAAATCGCCACCGCGCCATCTGCCGGCGGCGGCCAGATGAACCGGCCGCGCTCCAGCCGCTTGGCATAGAGCGACATGCCGAGCCCGTCATGCCAGACGATTTTCACCAGGTCGCCGCGGCGGCCCCGGAACACGTAGAGATCGCCGGCATGGGGATCACGCCCGAGCGCCTGCTGCACCTGCAGCGCCAGGCCGTTCATGCCGCGCCGCATGTCGGTGTGGCCCGCCGCCAGCCAGACCCGGACACCAGAGGGAACCGGGATCATCCGCGCAGCGCCGCCATCACGCGCCGCAGCGCGGCAGTGCTGATCCCCTCGGCAACCCGAACCGCCGTGCCGTCGGGCAGCACGATCTCGATGCGGCTGTCCGCCTGGTTCTCAGGGTCGATGGGCGCCGCAGCCACCGGGCCCTGCGGCTCTGGCGCGGGCAGTTCCGGCACGATCCTCAGCGGCAGGAAGCCCGGCGCATCGGCCACCAGCTTGCCGCGCCGTTGCGCATCCCGCCACTGCCACAACAGGCCACGGCTCACATCATGCCGGCGCGCCACGTCGTTAAACCTGGCGCCCGGCTCGTCGAGCTCGGCCAGGATCCGCAGTTTTTCCTCATCCCGCCAACGGCGGCGCCGCTCGACGCCGGTGATGATCTCCATCCCGCACCCCACCCGCTGCCCTTAACGGCGCTCGAAAGAACGCCCGTAAGATCAGAAGGCAGGTTCAGACTAATCCCGGTAGGCGGCCCTCTGCGGATGGGTAC
>NZ_JBHTDE010000063.1:0-2862 GCF_042666655.1 Dankookia sp. GCM10030260 | reverse complement strand
GTGCGGCCGGACTTCGTTGATCAGCGGTTCCAACGCCGCCCACCGCGCGTCGCTCAGAACGTGAATACCAGGGTTCTCCGTCATCCCTAACAGTTAGGAATGTACCTCAGGAGCTAACAGACCTTAGAGCAACGGTCGCCGAGCCATGACAAGCCCCGATGTGATCCTGTTGCGGGACTATTCGGCGAGTGAGGTGGTCCGCATCAACTGCCGCTACTGCGACTTGTACAGGTTCGATCCGGGCTTCAGAAGGGTGCCGGGCGACGCGGGTTGGTCGGCACCATGGACTGCGTCGAGGGTGCACCTGAGCCTTGGCGCTGGATCGTGCCATCCGTGCGAATCCCACCGAGATTGCTGCCAGCCCCGCCGGAGCCGCCCGTCTCCGCACGCTCGATGCCGCTGACGCTCGGGTTCACGCCGGTGACCGCTGGGTTCTGCATGCCGCGGCTGGTATCCGACTGAACGTTCCGTAGTTGCTGCTGGCGCATGTCGTATTCGACCGTGCCGGGCGTGAGCGCGATAGGGGTCGTCTGCTTCGCCGGCTCGCAGCCGGCGACCAGGATCGCGACCAAAGCAAGCCCCCCAAGGTTGGGTTTAACAGGCATGTTTTTGTCCCATCCAAGCGGAAAGTCTTCGTAAACACACTGCCTGGGAAGTCAGTCCGAGCCCAGGCATTGAAGGCTAGCACCGCCGAGATGGCGCCTTCCATGCTTTGATCTTCTTCACCCGCAGTTGCGTCAGGAAGGTCGTCTGGACCGGTGAGGGCCGGTTACCCAGGGTTGTTCAACGCTCTCGACTGGCGTGCTCCAACCCATTGATTCGGCTCAGGCCGAAACCGGCACCATAAGGTAGCGAGAAGATCATCTCGCAACGGGAACCCAGCCTTTTCAGAGGCGCCCGTCGAATGCAACAGAGAGCGTTGAACAGCCCTGCGGTTACCCCCGCTACATGCGGGCAGGGCCGTGAAACACGCGTTCTCACCGCCTGGGCACCAACGATCGTCAGCAGTGGTCCAGCAAGTGCAGCCAACTCCCAGAGGCGGATCGTGGCCATCGTCATCGCCAGGAAGAGCGCGAGCGCGATGCCGCCAACCACGTCGATGGCCGGGTCGGACAGCCGCAGTCCGAACGCCGGCGCGACCAGGTTGCGCAGGAGGACGCCGGCGAAAAGGCACCATAGGAAGTCAGGCAGCGCGACCGGCGCTTCAGCGGTCAGGGAGGCCACCCAGCCCCCGGCGAGCAGGCATAGAAGCACCAGGGAGGTCGCAATGACGGTTCCCTCTGGGGTCGGCGGCTCTGCCGCGTGTGGGACGCGTCGCCAGCGACGAGCGCACTGCCGCCGGGTTGCGAGGGCTGTCTGCTGATCAGGAATTGGGCGACAGGTCCGCCTAGGACGCCGCCCAGCACCAGCCCTACAGTCGCCGCCGCCATGGCAAGGCCCATGACGCCCGCGAGGCTGTGAGTTTCGGCGAAGATCCGGGCGTAGGCGGCCCCAGTGCCATGGCCGCCGACCAGGGTGACGGAACCGCCTATCAGGCCGATGAGCAGATGTTGGTCGAGTCCGATGGTCAGTCCCACGCCGAGCAAGTTCTGCAAAGCCAGATATGGTACGACGCAGGCCAAAAACAGCAGCAGCTTCGGTCCGCCGGCGCGAAGCCGACGGAAGTCGGCCGAAAGCCCAACGGTGGCGAAGAATGCGAGCAGCAGCGGTCCGCGCATGACGGCGGAAGCGGCGATCTCCGTCCCATCCCAAGCATGCCACGCGGCAACGGCGACTGCGAAGCCAAGCCCGCCCGAGATCGGCTGCGGGATGTTGTAGCGCGCGAGCGGTGGCAGGACGGCGGTGAGGAAACGCCCTGCGAGCAGGATGGCAGCCGCAATCGCCAAGGTTTCGATAGTGTCGAGCTGCATCGGCACACCTCGGTCCATTTGAGGCCTAAAATGGGAGCGTCCCGCTCATGCTGGGCTGCGTTCCTACCTGCTCAAGCTGTGCGCCGACGGCGGGCAGTAAGGACCGCGGTTCCAAGGTGGACTGCGCATTGTCAACATTACCTCACTATCCGGTATACCCCTTACCCTGCATGCAGGCCCCCAAGGCCTTGTTGAATGAAGCACCTGCCTGCTGCTGCGTGGCGGAGGCTTGCCTTCGATCCTGTCGCCGTGCCCCGCGCTGAGCGGCTGCTCCGCCGACAGCACCCGCCGCAGCGCCCTTGCCAGCGTCGTTTCCAGTGATCGCGGCCACGGATGCGCCGGCTGCCGCACCGCGTACCCGGCCACCGGCTCGTGGCGGGCTTGACGCAGCAGGCGCCGCGCCTGGCGTGACCCCGGTCTGCTGGCTCGCCCAGGACTGACAGGCTGCGCGATCCTGGTTCTGCTTCTCTGCCGACTGGCCCTTCGCGGGGTAGAAAATCGGCTGCGCTGCGGCAATACTGCAGCACAGCGCAAGGATGGTCAGTGTGCTCGTGGCTAAGCGCTGCATGGCGAAATCCGATCATACGGAATAGACGTTGATGCATTTTGGGCTGAGCGGGCGGCTGTGTTCGATTAGCAGACGACGGCTGTATTACTGAACGCGGAGCTCATCTCGGGAGGCTGTGTCGCAAGCGGGGCTGTGGCACACACCGTTCACGACCTGCGTCATGGCACCAGGCGCTCCCGGCTCTGGTGCCTCGTTCTCGGCCATAGGAGTAGGCTGGCCCAAAGCGCATAAAGGACCGCAGCGGAGACGTAGGTAATCCTAAGGTCTGTTAGCTCCTGAGGTACATTCCTAACTGTTAGGGATGACGGAGAACCCTGGTATTCACGTTCTGAGCGACGCGCGGTGGGCGGCGTTGGAACCGCTGATCAACGAAGTCCGGCCGCA
>NZ_JBHTDE010000062.1:0-2928 GCF_042666655.1 Dankookia sp. GCM10030260 | reverse complement strand
GCCGGACTTCGTTGATCAGCGGTTCCAACGCCGCCCACCGCGCGTCGCTCAGAACGTGAATACCAGGGTTCTCCGTCATCCCTAACAGTTAGGAATGTACCTCAGGAGCTAACAGACCTTAGCCCTTCTCCGACCGTGCTTCGACCTCGTGCAGCAGTAAGCCCTCCGCCAGGATCGTAGCCGCGGCGGGCAACTGCAATCGGCCGAGTGCCCGCTGCATCGCCTCGCCGCCCGCCGTCCAGCGATCTGCGAGCGTTACGGCGGAGAAGTCGAAGAGCTTCCCTGGCCCGGCCTCGACCCGGGCGGCGCGGTAGCCAATCCGCACTAGCGTCAACGGCGGTTCGTGTCCCGCCTCTGCCAACAGCGATGCGATTTCGGCATCCGCCTGGACCTGCTCCGGCAACCGCGCCGCAAGGCGTCCGACCAGCGCCCGCAGACGTTGTTCCCGTACTCGCCCTTCCAGGATGCGTTCCGTCTGGTTGCCAAAGCTGAGATCGGTGGCCCGCGCAACCGACGCGCCGAGGGTGCGCGGCCGGCTGCCCGCACGGGCAAAAAGCTCGATGAGGATGCAGTCCAGCGGCCGGTCCCGTGGCGCGTCCAGCACCAAGTCGAGCGGCGCATTGGACGCCAGCCCGCCATCCGCTAGCAGCCGTCCGTCGAGTTCCACCGGCGCAAAGACCGGCATAAGGGCGCTGGATGCAACAATATGACGTGGGCCGATCTGGGCACCGCAGGCGGTGTCGAAGACCACGCGCTCACCAGTTTCGACATCGGTGGCGACCAGGGCGACGCGGCAGTCGCCGTTGTTCAGCCGCTCGAAATCGACAAAGGCCGGCAGCCGCGCCAGCAGCGGTTCCAGGTCGAACAGCGCCGGCGCCTCACCGATGCGCGGACCCGGGACCAGCCGCGGGCGGAACAGATGGGGATGGCCGAGCAGCAGTGTCTGCAAGGCGCTCGCCTCGTTGTAGGCGGTGCGCCAAGCTCCGCCGGGCGGTGGTGGACCGAGCAGGAAGCTGGTTGCCGGCGTCGGATTGGTCGCCATCAGGTCCCAGAAGCGCCGCAATGGCTCGGTCCGGGCACCTGGGGGATTGCCGGCGATAATCGCGGCGTTCACCGCCCCTGCCGAGGCACCGACCACGATGTCGGGCGCCGGCTCACCGGCTTCCTCCAGTGCGGCGTAGGCGCCGGCCTCGAAAGCGCCAAGCGCCATACCACCCGAGAGCACCAATGCACGTAGCGGTCGCGCGCTGGCCTGAGACAGGTTTGGCATGTCCATGCCGGCTACTGCGGAACCGGGTTGGACCGCGCGGCCGGAACGATGGCTTCCAGCAGGCGGAACCCGGTCGTCATGCCAAATTTCATCATACCCAGCGGCAGCGCCGCCAACCTTGTCATCGCCGCGAGCGGCGCACCGCTGAGGCCTGTGGCCGGCCTGCCGCCCGGCACCATGCCGCCGGTATTATGGCCGAAGGCAATGCCATGACCGCCCTTAGGCCCATCACCGGTGCCGAAGGGTTGCTGCGGCATCCCGCCCTTCGGCCGCCCTTCGTCCACGGCGGGCATCTCCGGGACTTTTCGGTCGTCGTGCATGTCGGCCATGAGACCAGCCCTCCGGGATTTCCCGTGGTCCACCAACGTGGCCCGCGCGGTCGGGATGCGGAGCGCAGGCGGAACATCGAGCGGTCAGTTGCGATGCCGAGTTCCCGCAGCCGGGCAATGCTGCACTCGGCCGAGACATGGTGGACGAAGCAGCTTTCTTTCTGCTGCCAGATGTTCGAGGCGCTCGACAGGCATTGTCAACCCGCCGCATTGCGGAACGGAATTTCGCAACATCAATTCACTCTGTACCTCGCGTTTCAGGGACGTCATTGCGTCTTCATCTCCAAAAACGACACAAAATTACCGCCGTTTCGGAGGGAGTTCGCCAAGTTGACAATGCCCGCCGGCGAACCACTCCCATAGCGCCACGATCTCGCAGGCGGACCATCCGGCAACCACCGCGTGGAGGACCACGTTTTCCCGCCGGCCCGCAGCAAGGTGGGCGCAACCCGGCAGGAGAGCAGACCATGGCATACACCGGCAACTCGCAGCATCTCAACAAACTGGACGCCGAGAGCGGCCGCGCGATCCTGATGGTTGGCGCCGGCGCGATCGGCAGCGTGGTGCTGATGTTCTTGATCGAGAGGGTCTTCTGAGGGCGGGCACGTATCGGGCTGCAGCACGACGAACACCCGCCGGTTGCCGCACCGGCTGCACCGCAGGCGCCGCTCGAGACCTCCGACCGTCGCCTCACCGGACCGGCACGGCCTGACCGTGTCGCATGTCACCGTGGAGAAGTTGCTCCGGCGGGAGCTCGCGGGTAGGCAGGAGAGGGCCGCAGCATGACCGCTCCCACGGGACAGCCTGAAACACGGCTTGCGATAGCGCGGCGCCTTGTTGCGGAGAGCGAGGCCCGGTGCGCCCGACAGACCGAACTCATGCGGGAGATGATTGCCGACAATCACCCTCATGCCGCGGAGGTGGCGGAACGCCTGCTGGTGACGCTGGAGAAGACCCGGGACCTCATGCGCGAACACCTACGGATGGAGGAAGAACGAGCCGTGGGCGTGGGCTAGCGTGGGGCTGCGGACCCGTAACGCTTATCCTTAGAGTCCATCCGGGATCATTTGGTGACTTTGCATAGCCTTCGCAGCATGAGGCGGACGGAGGCCCAACGGAGGAAGGCGAGCGCGCTGCGGTTCAGGCACTCCCAATCTTTGGCCAGTCGTCGGCAGCGGTTGAGCCAGGCGATGCTGCGCTCGACGACCGCCTGTACAATCTTGCCAGTTTGGGGCGTTGCCGCCAGCGGGGCCGAGCGGCGGGGGAGCGCTGCCGCTTGGCGGTGGGACGCGGAACACCACTTCGATGTCGTCGCCATCAATCTCGATC
>NZ_JBHTDE010000061.1:0-3506 GCF_042666655.1 Dankookia sp. GCM10030260 | reverse complement strand
GAGCAGCCCGGTAGCTCGTCAGGCTCATAACCTGAAGGTCACAGGTTCAAATCCTGTCCCCGCATCCATACCCCCCCCAACACACACGCCCCTCCCGCATATCCGCAGGCAGGGAAGTCCGGCGTTTGGAGCCATCCGCCGGACCGCCTATACCCGCCGGTGTGTCCGACATCCTCTCCCCGATTCCCGACTACCTCTCCCGCCTGAACGCCGAGCAGCGGGAAGCGGTCGAGACCCTCGACGGCCCCCTGCTGGTCCTCGCCGGCGCCGGCACCGGCAAGACGCGGGTGCTGACCACCCGCTTCGCCCACCTGCTGATGACCGGGCGGGCCTTCCCCGGCCAAGTGCTCTCGGTCACATTCACCAACAAGGCGGCGCGGGAGATGCGGGAACGCGTCTCCGCCATCCTCGGCCGGCCGGCCGAAGGCCTCTGGCTCGGCACCTTCCACGCGCTCTGCGCCCGCATGCTGCGGCGGCATGCAGACCTAGTCGGGCTGACCAGTGGCTTCACCATCCTCGACACCGACGACCAGATGCGCCTGCTGAAGCAGGTGATGGATGCTGGAGGCATCGACCTGAAGCGCTGGCCGGCGCAAGGTTTGATGGCGCAGGTGCAGCGTTGGAAGGACCGCGGCATCGCGCCCGACCGCGTCACCCCGGCCGAGGACACCGACTATGCCGGCGGCCGTGCCCGCGCCCTGTACGCCGCCTACCAGTCCCGCCTGCGCGACCTGAATTGCGCCGATTTCGGCGACCTGATGCTGCACATGGTGGAGATCCTGCGCGGCCATCCGGAGGTGCTCGCCGACTGGCACCGCCGCTTTCGCTACATCCTGGTCGACGAATACCAGGACACCAACCTGGTGCAGTACATGTGGCTGCGGCTGCTGGCGCAGGGCCACAGGAACATCTGCTGCGTCGGCGACGACGACCAGTCGATCTATTCCTGGCGCGGCGCCGAGATCGAGAACATCCTGCGCTTCGAGAAGGACTTCCCCAACGCCCGCGTGGTGCGCCTGGAATCCAACTACCGCTCGACCAAGCCCATCCTCGGCGCCGCCAGCGGGCTGATCGCGCGCAATACCGGCCGCCTCGGCAAGACGCTGCGCACCGGCCGCAACGACGCCGAGGGCGACAAGGTGCGCGTCGTCTCGCTCTGGGACTCCGAGGAAGAGGCCCGCATGGTCGGCGAGCGGATCGAGGCGGCGCAGCGCAGCGGCCATCCTCTGGCCGAAATCGCCATCCTGGTCCGCGCCGGCTTCCAGACCCGCGCCTTCGAGGAACGGCTGATCACCCTCGGCGTGCCCTACCGCGTCGTCGGCGGGCTGAAATTCTACGAGCGCGCTGAGATCCGCGACGCCATGGCCTATCTGCGCGTCCTCGCCCAACCCGCCGACGACCTGGCCTTCGAGCGCATCGTCAACACGCCGAAGCGGGGCCTGGGCGACACCGCGATGCGCCGGATGCACGAGATCGCCCGCGAGGAACGCATCCCGCTGGCCATGGCCGCGGCCAAGCTGGTGCAGGGCGGCGGCATGACCGGCAAGGCGCGCGCGGCGCTCACGGAACTGCTGCATGGCTTCGCCCGCTGGCGCGAGGGCCTGGCGCGCGAGGGCCATGTGGTGGTCGCCGCCACGCTGCTCGACGAGAGCGGCTACACCGACATGTGGAAGCAGGACAAGTCGCCCGAGGCGCCCGGCCGGCTCGACAACCTGAAGGAGTTCATCCGCGCCCTCGGCGAATTCGAGACCCTGGCCGGCTTCCTCGAACACGTCGCCCTGGTGATGGAGACGGACGAGAACGCCAATGGCGACCGACTTTCCCTGATGACGCTGCACGCCGCCAAGGGTCTCGAATTCGACATGGTCTTCCTGCCGGGCTGGGAGGAGGGCCTCTTCCCCCACGCCCGCGCGCTGGAGGAGGGCGGCGAGAAGGGGCTCGAGGAGGAGCGCCGCCTCGCCTATGTCGGCATCACCCGCGCCCGCAGGCAGGCGATCATCAGTTCCGCCGCCAACCGCCGCATCTACGGCAACTGGTCGAGCTCCATCCCGTCGCGCTTCCTCGACGAATTGCCCGCCGAGCATATCCAGCGCGAAGGCAGCACCGGCATGGCGCGCAACCGCGTGGTGGACATGCCCTCGGTCTTCGCCGCCGGCGGCCTGACCGCGCGCAAGCCCCGCACCATCGAGGCCGGCGCCTGGGAGGTCCAGGCCCGCCCGGCGCATGCCGAGCCGCTGCAGGTCGGCGACCGGGTCTTCCACAAGAAATTCGGCTATGGCCACGTGACCGCGGTCGACGACAACAAGGTCGACGTGAACTTCGAGAAGTCCGACCCCAAGCGGGTGATGGACAGCTTCCTGGAGCGTGCCTGATGTCCGAGGGTCACGACTGGCCGACCCCGCTCTCCCGCCGCCGGGCCGAGCCGCTGGAACTGCTGGCCATCGACGGCCTGCCGGAGGAAGCCGTGCCGGGCTTCGAGGCGGCGCTGCAGACCGTCTGCGTCACCGTCGCCTATTTCCGCGACGAACCGACCGACACCTGGCGGGTCGAGGGCGTGCGCGAGGCCGGCTGGGGCGACGACGAACTGACCGGCGCCCTGGCCCTGGCCGCCGCCGTCGGCGGGATCGAGCCGCCGGCGCTGCAGGTCGGCCCGATCGAGGCCGAGGGCTGGCTCGCCCGCACCGCCGAGAGTTTTTCCGAGTTTCCGATCGGGCGGTTCCTGATCCGGCCAACGCATGTGCCCAATCCCGTCGTCTATGGCCGCACCGTGCTGCGGCTGGATGCGGGCCTGGCCTTCGGCAGCGGCGAGCATGCCTCGACCCAGGGCTGCCTGATGGCCTTCACCGCCATCGCGCATCGCCGGCCGCGCCGGGTGCTCGACCTCGGCACCGGCTCCGCCATCCTGGCGCTGGCCGCGGCGAAGCGGCTGCACCGCCCGGTGCTGGCCACCGACATCGAGCCCTGGTCGGTCCGCGTCGCCGCCGAGAATGCGGTGCTGAACGGCATGCGGCGCTTCGTCGCGGCGCGGCTGGCGGATGGCTGGCGGCACCGCGTGGTGCGGGCCGGGCGCTATGACCTGATCTTCGCCAATATCCTGGCGCGGCCGCTGTGCTCGATGGCGCGCGACCTGGCTGCGCATCTCACGCCGGGTGGCACCGCGATCCTGGCCGGGCTGCTCGGCACCCAGGTGCGCATGGTGCTGGCGGCGCATCGCCGGCAGGGGCTGCGGCTGGAACGCCGCATCGATGTCGGGCCCTGGTCCACCCTGGTGCTGCGGCGCGCGCGGAGTGTGACCGTCTAAGGCGGGCTCACCGGAAGGCGTGAATCACACGACAAAACAATAGCCTGGAGTCTGTCAGGCGCTTATATCGGCGCCTGACCCAACTTGAACAGTCCCCGTTGGGAGTCCGTTGGCAAGTGGTTGATTTTGCGCGGCCTGCTGCCTGATTCCCCGGAGTTTGGCAAATATGTAGTGCCACGAACATGGCGAAAAATGGCTTGAAAAG
>NZ_JBHTDE010000060.1:0-3535 GCF_042666655.1 Dankookia sp. GCM10030260 | reverse complement strand
TTGCGCTCACAGATAGATGGGCGCCAATCGACCGAGGTAGCCATCTACAAACTATAGCCAAAGATATTTAAATATATCCCATTTATCAACCTATAAGATAAAAACAACCTTGTTTTCACACGACTAAGTGAGTTGCGGCTATTCGTTATAAATATACCTGGAGTTGTATTCCTTGGAATGCACAATCACGGCGTGACAAGGGAGCAAGCAAGCAATGCCACTCCGGGTTCTGATCGCCGAAGATGAGGCGCTGGTCGCAATGTCGCTCCAAGACCTGCTGGATTCTGACGGGCACGACGTTGAAACCGCCCCCAACGGCGCCGCAGCACTGTCAGCGGCACGGTCTCTCGGCGGCTTACTCGACGTCCTCGTCACTGACCTCAACATGCCATTCCTCAGCGGCGAAGACCTGATTCACGATCTGCGGACTGAGCGACCTGACCTCCCGGTTGTGGTGGTCAGCGGCTCGCCGCCACCGGGCGGAGCGGCGGAACTACGCGCGATTAGCGGCGGCTACGGCCCGCTCGTCCTGCTGGACAAACCCGTGGACCACGAAGCCCTGCTGAGGGCCGTGCGCGAGGTCGCATGCACCGCCACCCAGCCCACCACCGAATGGGTGCAGATGGCCGCCGAATGAGGGTAGCCAAAGCTAGCGCCGAGCGGCTGGACGGACCAGGGGACCACCCTGATTAGCGAGGACGACCTGATATTCCGTCAAAGGGCGGCCGGGACACCATGCGATCTGGCTACGAGATCGTTGAAGCGGCTGATGCTGACGCTCCACTCGCATCGTTGGAAAGCGGCCCCCAAACCCGGGGCGGTCGGTGTCCTTGATGCAGCCCCGGTCGGCGCGCTTCCCGGCCAGTAGGGGCATAGTTGCTGAGGCGAACTGCGTCTGCCGCCCACTGCACGACTCAGGAAATCAAAAGCCAATCGGCTCCCGTGCGCCCACGAGGGATAGCTGGTCATCCTCTAGGGCGACCGCCGGTCCAGCACACTATCCTCTGCCAGAGCCGACTGAAAGGCGGGACGCGAGTGCAACTAAGCTTATGGCTTTCGCCGCATAGGTAGATTATATGCCATAAAATGCAATCTAGTGAGAGTAGCCGGTCGGCACCTTCTCTGGACCGAGCAACACTAGGCGGCCTTCGGGCGCACATCGTCGCACTCGTAGCTGCATCCCTCCTTCCAGCTTTCGCAGTTGGCATGATCGCCGTTTTGGCGGCGGTGGGCAGCTATCGCCAAGCCTTCGACGACCGGCTCGAAGGTACCGCCAAGGCACTGGCGAGCGCGGTCGAGACCGAGATCGCTTCCCATGCCCTCGCCCTCGCCACCCTGGCTACGGCTCGCAGCCTCGACCGAGGGGGCGACTTGGTGTCGTTCCACGAGCAGGCGCGACAGGTCGCCGGCATGCTCGGCACCCGCATCTTTCTGCTGGCACCGGACCACTCTCTGCTGCTGCAAACGCACCTTCCGGTAGACGCAGTACTGCCCGACCGACCGAACATCGAATCAGATAATCTGGTCCGGCAGGTGTCCGATACCGCCCGTCCTGTGGTCGGCAATCTCCAGCGTGGGCAGGTGACCGGGCGATGGGTCGCGCCGGTCTACGTCCCGGTCATCAGAGACGGGCAGGTCATCTTCACGCTGGGGATCGCCTTGGAAGCCGACCGTATCTCGCGGATGCTAGTCGGGCAGACCTTCCGCGACGCCGGCTATGCGTCGCTTGTGGACGGGCGCGGGCGAATAGTCGCCCGCTCGGCCGAGCCCGAGCGGTACGTCGGCCACACCGTCCGAGGCTGGGTGACCGACGGCGCTCAGGTGGGCGAGGCTGGCACACTACGAGGCCCGAACCGCGACGGCGTTGAGGTCGTCACGGCATTCCGGCACATCCCTGGTGCACCAGGGTGGTTCGTCACCGTCGCCGAGCCGTTGTCCACCTACTATGCGAGCCTGCGAGGCCCGCTCGCCATGCTGGCGATCGGCGGCCTCGGCGCGATGGTTCTGGCCCTCACTGTCGCAATCTGGATTGGCGGACGAGTACTCCGGCCGGTCGATTGGCTAACGCAGAAGGCGGAGCGCGTCGCGGCCACTAGGGGTGCCGCTGAGATCATACCTCATGGACCTCGGGTGCACGTGAAGGAGTTCGAGCGCCTGCGTGCGGCGGTATTGCAGGCACATGTGGCGCTTCGGGAAAGAGCGCAGGCGGTGGCGGCCGGAGAAGCGCGGTTGCGCGCCGTCCTGGACACCGCCGCGGATGCCATCGTCGTGACGGATGAGGGCGGGACGATGCTCTCCTTCAACCGTGCCGCCGAGGCGATCTTTGGCTATACCGGCTCAGAGGCAGTCGGCCAGAACGTCGCAATGCTCATCTGCACTGATTATGCCGCACAGCCCGATGTCTGCCTTGCCGCCTACTTGCAGACCGGCGAGAGAAAGGCAGTCGGCGTTGGGCGCGAGGTCGAGGGGAGGCGCAAGGATGACTCCACCGTGCCGCTCGACCTCTCCATCGCCGATTGGCGGGATGCCGCGGGAGAGTGCTTCTTCACCATCATCATGCGCGACGTCTCGGCCCGGAAGGCGACCGAGGCGCGGCAGGACATTCTCGTGCGTGAGGTGGACCACCGGGCGAAAAACATCCTGGCAGTCGTGCAATCGGTCCTACGCCTCACGCCGCGGGACCAGCCAGGAGCCTTCGCTGCCGCGGAGACACGGGTCGCTGGGCTCGCGCGCGTCCATTCGCTGCTGGCAGAAGGCGGCTGGTCGGGTGCCGACCTGCGCACCGTCATTGAGCGGGAGTTGGCTGCCTACAGCGTAGTACAGGGCGTCCCGGCAAGTGGCCCGGCAGTGCTCCTCGATGGTCCCCCGGTCGCCCTTGCACCGACTGCGGTGCAGCCGCTTGCCATGGTGCTGCACGAGTTGACCACCAACGCAGCCAAGCACGGGGCGCTTTCCGTCCCCGGCGGGACGGTCGAGGTGCGTTGGACTGTAGGGCGCAGGAAGGGGGAAGATGGACTGCTCCGCCTGCGCTGGGCTGAAACGGGTGGACCTCCTGTTGTCGGCAAGCCGGCTCGTCGGGGCTTTGGCACGCGGGTAGTTGAGGCCACGGTGGGGGGCCAGCTTGGCGGAACGGTGGAGCGGCGCTGGGAGCCGACCGGTCTGGTAGTCGAGATCGCGGTTCCAGTAACGCGCGTCTTGGCCGGCGCTGAAGCAGCCGCGTCGGCCGGCACAAATCCGGAAAGAAGGGCGAGCGCCGCATAAGCGGCGAGGCCCAGAGTGGGGCTTGTCGGACAGGCCACGTGTGCCCGATGGTTGCGGGGGCTATTGGGTGGCCTGCTTGGTCTCGATCTCGTCGAGCACCGCCTCGGGGGCATCTTGTTGCATGGGTCGGTGACCTGGACACGCTGAGCCCTGTTCGAGCTCGGGATCATGTGATCCGGATGTACTCCGGCCGCCCAAGGTCGAGCATGTGGTTCAGCACCTTTGCAGCGATGGCTACCTCGGTCGATTGGCGCCCATCTATCTGTGAGCGCAG
>NZ_JBHTDE010000059.1:0-4017 GCF_042666655.1 Dankookia sp. GCM10030260 | reverse complement strand
ACAGAGCATTGGGCTGGTGCCTGACAAATACCTGCTCAGCGCCGGGGTCGCGGACAAGCCACCAGCGCTCCCCGTTCGGGCTGCGGTAAAGGTCTCTCGACGGGAATAGTCGGCGTTCCTGCTTCACGGTTGGAACAAGGCCTACTCAGGGCACGGCCGACCTATGCGCCTGCGGAAGGATCAGAGCGTTCCATCCGCCCCGCGTAGGCGTTCGGCTGCGGGTGTGGCGCGAGCGAGGCATCGCGCGGCGAAGCCCGCGATCGCCTCGTCGTACTCCACGCTGCGCTCAAGAAAGCCGAGGTGCCCAGCCGGTTCGACCATCAGCAGTTCGGCACGCGGGATTAGCCGCGCCATCTCCTCGCTCGCGCGCGGCAGCGTGAGCTTGTCGCGGTCGCTGGTGATGATGAGTGTCGGTACGAGGATCGTCGGCAGCGTGGCGGTCTCGTCCCACCGCAGCATGGCCAGGATGCCCTTGGCCAGCACGCCCGGATGCTGTTTGGCGGTGAAGCGGGCCGCGAAGTCTAACTGCCCCCGGGTCTCCTGCCCGCTCAACGTGGCCCAGCTTGTCGCCTTGTGCGCCGAACCGTCGAGGTAGCTTTTCCGGTTTATGGGCCAGACCAGCGGCCAGAGCGCAGTCGTCAGATAGAGCAGCGGCACCAGCACGGACCACCGGAGGGCGCGCAGCAAGCCACCTGCGATGATGGTGTTCAGGGGCATGGTGTAGGTGGTGTTCACGAGCACGATCCCGGCGATCTCGCGGCCGAGCAGTTCGGGAAAGAGGCGGCAGAAGGTTAGGATGGTCATCCCACCAATGCTGTGCCCGACCAGCACCACGCGCCTGCCCCCGGCGGTGGCGTCGAACACGGCCCGCAGATCGTGGGCCATGCCTTCAAGGCTGTAGCGGCCGTCCTTGGGCTGGGTGGAAAGACCAAGGCCGGGCAGGTCCCAGAGCACGAGGCGGAAGCGGTCGGCGAGATGCTTCTTCTCGTAGTACCAAGCCGTCGCGTCGAGGACCCAGCCATGGGTCATCAGTAGCGTCGGCGCACCCACCTCCGGCCCGTGCTCCTCCACGTGCAGGTCCGCCCCGCCCGGCCCGGCGACGCGCTGCCCGCGCCCGCCCCGCTCCGAGCGGGGCTCTTCAGTGCCGCCGCGTCGGGTCAGCAAGACGAGGGAACGCCCGAACACGGACCAGAGCAGCAGGACGATGCCGACGATGAGCCAGACCGTCTCGACGACCTCGCCGACGTACCACGCCCAGACGAGGTAGGCGGCAGCGCCGAGCAGGGCGAGAGGCAGCATCCCGGCCAACCACGCGACGAGGAAGGTGAACGGCATCGACACGGTGGCGCATCTCTCCAATCGATTGGGATATGTTTGCCAACGGCAACGTTGAGACGCACTGCGCAACAGCGCTTCAGGCAAGAAAGTTCTCTCGGACTGAGAACGGCTACTCGGAGGCTTGCTTAGTCTCGATCGCGTCGAGCACGGCTTCCGGGGCTACGTCCTTCTTGATCTCCTCGATCTCCGGGTCAGCGTTCGCCCGGACCCCGGCGCGCTCCGCCATGGCTGTGACGAGTTCCACTAGCTTGGTCAGTTCGTGCTCGGTGAGCAGGCTGACATGCAGGTCGAGGTCGGCCCGCTTGTCCGCCGCCGCTGCCATGCGGTTCTGGCTGATCAGTACGAAGGTGGACAGGAAGATCGCCTCCACTGAGGCCACCATCGCCAGCATCACGAAGGATGGATCGAACTTGGGCAGGCCGGGCACGATGCCGAGGTTGACCACGATCCAGGCGCCGTAGAGCGCGAGATGCAGGTAGACAAACCGCATGCTGCCGGTGAAGCCCGTGATCGCCTGGGCAACCCGCGCCTCCGTCGAGGCGGCGGCGGCCTCCTGCCTGCGGCGATCCTCAAGCGCTTGAATGTTCCGCCTGAGGGCGCTGCTCAGGCCGTCGGGTCTTGGCGGCGGAATGGTTGGCGTCGAGTTTTCCATGAAGAACGATCCTCGTCGTCGCGGGACGGTACGCCGCCGCTGGCAGAGACTTTCGCTGTCCGGCTCGGGATAATGGTGGGCCGTGACGTTGGTTCCTGCCGCCTACGGTGCCCACGCGAGTAAGCTTGCTTTTTACTGCTGCCGCTCACGGTTTCGCTTTACCCACCTCATGCGCCAGGGCTATCGCATTTGCCCGATGACGGATTTGGCGAAGTCGTCAGACCATCCGGATCGCTTTCGCTTGCGTCGGATGGAGATGTCGGGCCTCGCGGTATGGAGGAGGTTGAGGGCGAGTTTGCGGAGGATGGCGAGGTTTTCCGGACCGTTGTCCCGGCGGTTTTTGGCGCGGTCCTCGTCGAAGCCGACGTCGAGCATCCAATGGAGGCTGTTCTCGATCGCCGCCCCATGCGCCCGGAAGGCGTGGGTGAAACCTACGGCGTCGAGGCGGGCGGAGGAGAGGTAGAGCCGCCAGGTGGTGCTAGTCTGGCCGTCCCGGGCACGGCTCGCCTCGACCTCGCCGATCGTAGCAAGGCCCGGCATGCGGGCCTCATTCGGGTGGCGCCGGTCGGCGAGGGACCAGGCGATATCGTGGCTGACCCGGTGCTGGCGGACTTCGATCCGGCCACTCTCGGCATCCGTGGTGGCATGGGTGCCATCCGGCCGGTTCAGCGGATAGGCGAATCAGGCGGCAACCTCGGCGCGCTGGCTCGGGCGGTTGTCCTTCAGCGCGAACAGCAAGGTGCCGACCGCCGGCATCCTCGACAGCCAGACCGCGAGAGCAGCGGAAAGGGAGGGCGCACACAGACCCGGTGAGCTACGACGTCGACCAGCGCACCAATGGACGCAAGCGTCATGTGCTGACCGACACCCTAGGCTTGCCGTTGCAGATCGTGGTGCATTCGGCCGGCAACCAGGACCGTGACGGTGTCGCCCTGGTGCTCGAAGGATTGCGAAAGCGCTGTCCCGACCTCGAACTCATCTGGGCCGATGCAGGGTACCTGGCGCGCCAAGTCAATGCCGCCGTCCCCAACCTGCGCATCCAGATCGTCAAGTGCGCGAAACCAACAGTCTGGGAGTTGCTGCCCCGCCGCCGGGTTCATCGAGCGAACCTTCTCCTGCTTCGGCCGCAACCGCCGCTTTGCCAAGGACTACGAAGGCCTTGTCGATGCCGCCAGCGCCTTCATTCACCTCGCCACGATCCGCCTCCTCCTCCGCAGGCGGGGCAGAGCTTCATCCCCACTTTTGAGGCAGGTTCTGAGTCGGCCTGCGCCGCCGGCGCGGCAGCCGGCGGGTATCCATCGTGCTGCAGCCCGATACGCGCCCGCCTTTAGAAGATCCGCTCTACCAGGAACATCAGCACCACGCTGCCGATCGCGCCGGCGCCGACCATTAGGATGGCGCGGTTGCTCTGGGCTTCCAGCCTGCTGAGATACTGCGAGTTGCCGGTGTCGTATGCCATGGTCTGCTCTCCAGCCGGGTTGCGCCCACCTTCCTGCGGGCTGGCGGGAAAACGCGGTCCTCCACGCGGCGGTTGCCGGATGGTCCGCCTGCGAGATCGTGGCGCCATGGAGGTGATTCGCCGGCGCACCGTGGACGAGCGCGGCATCACCACGCCGGCCGCGATCGGCGCGGCGCTCGGCATACCGCCGGCCGAAGCGGCCAAGCTGCAGAGGCTACTCGGCCCTCGGCGGGTTCGGTGTGGCTCTCGGCCGGCTGCCAGGGCGAGAAGGGCTGCGGCCATTCCGCGCCGATCGGCATTCGGCTGGCAATCAGGTTTATGGGATCCGGCGCGGCGACGGCCGGAGAGCTCGAGCGGCGCCTGCGGTGCAGCCTGTGCGGCAACCGCCAGATCGGCATCGTGCTCCAGCTCGACGCGCGCCCGCCCGAACTGCAGGAGTGCGAGGGGCCGCGGCCGGATACGCGAGCCGGGCTGCCCGACTAGATCCTCTGCACAGAGGATTTGACAGGTTGAGGTGGGCTGTACCCATCCCGCACTGGCCGCTTCGGACTGCCCGCCAACCGGTCAA
>NZ_JBHTDE010000058.1:0-4037 GCF_042666655.1 Dankookia sp. GCM10030260 | reverse complement strand
GTGCGGCCGGACTTCGTTGATCAGCGGTTCCAACGCCGCCCACCGCGCGTCGCTCAGAACGTGAATACCAGGGTTCTCCGTCATCCCTAACAGTTAGGAATGTACCTCAGGAGCTAACAGACCTTAGCCCTTTGACAACATCCTGGCGATCCATTCGGTGCTGCTGAAGCGGCCGCAGACGATTGCGACGGCGGCGGTCAGCGGCACCGCGAGGAGGGCGCCAGCAATACCCCAGACCCAGCTCCAGAAGGCGAGAGCCACGACAATGGCGGCCGGCGACAGCGACAGCCTTTCGCCCTGCATCCAGGGGTAGACAAAGTTGCTGACGGCGACCTGTAGGACCGTGTAGCCAAGGAATGTGACAAGCAACATGGTCCAGTCCTGGAACTGGATTAACGCGTAGAGCGTCGGGAGGATGATACCGATGATATTGCCGAAAACCGGGACGAAATTGAGCAGGAAGTTTAGCAGTCCCCAGGTGACTGCCAAGTCGAGGCCGATCGCAAGGGCCCAGGCCATGGATGCCAGGCCGGTGAAGAGGCTCACGAGCACGGTCACACCCAGGTAGCTACGGAACACGCTGGCAATTCGTTCAGCGGTATCTAGCACGTCCTGCCTGTCGGAATCGGACACCCCGTGGTGGAGCTTGCGCCGGAATGCCGGGACTTCCGGCAAGCCGAGCAGCACCAAGATTGCGATGAACCCGAGATAGCCGAGGACGGTATAGAGCCGTGAGAGGGCGGCCTGGGCGAGGCCGACTAGACGGGCGAAGCCGTCCTGCTCCAACGGCGTCGGCAAGCCATGCCGGCGCAGGGAGGCGAGAAAGGTGTCGTAGAGGCTCCGGAACTCCTCCTGCCGGTCGACAAAGCTCTGCACTACCTGCGAAGCGGAGAAATAGACAGCGCCAAAGAAGCCGAGGAGAACAAGCAACAGCAGCATGCCGGCCAGGAGATAGCTCAGCGCGGCGGGCAGCACCCGATCCAGCCATTGCTTCACCGGCCAGATCACGGCGACGATGAAAATAGCGCCAGCGAGCGGCATAGACACCGGATAGCTCCACCGCAGCCCGGCGATCACCAGCAGTGAAACGATCAGACCCAGCAAGCGATCGCGGACACTCGGCGCCTCTGGCATGTGCTGAACTTTCCTCATCGCTCTTCATCTGGGCGGCTGATGGCAGCTCTGCATGGGGTGCGGCACGGTTCGATGAGACAGCCGGCTGCGGTAGGGATCACCGCAACCGGAGGTCAGACCGATGGACCAGAACCACAGCGACAAGCCTGACGGGACGCCGACGTGCGCCCAGGACGCTGATGCCGGCGCTCCTTTGGGCGGTGCCCGGCCGGAGCGTCGCAACTCCGCCCGGCGCAAGCTGGCCGCCGTCACCCGCCTGCTGCGCGGCGAGCCGCTCGAGACCCTCGCGCGAGAGCTCAATGTCACCGTCGCCCGCCTGAGCGAGTGGCGCGACCGCGCCTTGGTCGCGGCAGAGGCGGCGATGAAGGAGCGCGAGCGCGACAGCCGCGATGAGTAACTGCTCCGCCTCAAGGCCAAGCTTGGCGAGGTCACCATGGCCAACGAGCTGCTCGAACAGAAAATCGCCGCCCTGGAGGGCGGCCGCCCTTTGGGCCGGCGGAGGCCGAGGCGGTGAGCCAGTCCCTCTCGCCGGCCACAGGCCGCGCTTACGGCCTGGCCAGGGTCGCTCGCGTCTGGCGCCTTTCCCGCGCCACGGTTTACCGGCATCGCGCGGTGGCCGGTGCCGAGCCGCTGCCGTCCCGCCCGGCACGGCGCGGTCCGATCGGGGCCTGCTCCGATGCCGCGTTGCTCGAGCACATCCGCGCCCAGGTCCTTGGCTCACGCCTGCATGGCGAGGGCTACCGGAAGATCTGGGCCCGGCTGCGCCATGGTGACATCCGCACCTCGGCCCGGCGGGTCCGGCGTCTGATGGGCCAGCACGGCCTGCTCGCGCCACACCGCATCGGCCGTCCCGAGCAGCGCGCCCATGACGGCACCATCACCGCCACCGCAGTGGACGCGATATGGGGCACCGACATGACCGAGACCGTGACCGTCAGAGAAGGTCGGGCCCGGGTCTTCGTCGCCGTCGACCACTGCTCCGGCAAGTGCGTCGGCAACCATGCCGCCCGCTCCGGCAACCGCTTCGAGGCACTCGAGCCGGTCCGCCAGGGCGTGCTGCGGTACTTCGGCGGCATCGAAAAGAACGCAGCCAAGGGTCTCGCCCTCCGGCACGACCACGGCTCGAACTACATGGCCGGCGACTTCCAGGACGAGATCGGCTTCCTCGGCATCGAGAGCTCGCCCTCCTTCGTCCGCCAGCCCGAGGGCAACGGCGTCGCCGAACGCTTCATCCGTACCCTGAAGGAGAACTTCTTATGGGTGCACACCTTCGACACCATCGAAGAGCTGCGCCGCGGGCTGCAGGATTTCGTGGCCCACTACAACGCCACTTGGCTCGTCGCCCGGCACGGCTACCGCACCCCGAACCAGATCCGCGCCGAGCAACGCAGCCTTGCTCAAGGCCAATCTGACAACCTACTCTTGGCCGCCTGAACAGCGCAGTCGGCTGTCTCATCAACCGGTTGCACTACAGCCGCCCAGGCCAGGGTGCGGGGAACGGTCAAGAAGGCGGGCGCGGAAGCCAACAGGGCGATGCGAATGGCCAGACGCAGCCAGCACGGCCCTTCGCACTCCCTTGTCTCGGCCGGCCCGGAATGGGGGCGATCGGACATGGCGTCACAAACCTTCCCTCTGGCGCGCCATCTGACCCGGCCCGACGCACGAGATCCGCGCCGGTTGCGTCCAGCTTGTAGGGGAAGCGCCATGCTGCTTGGGCGACGGCCTAGCCACCCTCCACCGTAACATCATTGCACACTAACGATTATGCTGCTTGAGCAACTGATCGGCTTAGAATTCATAGTTCCAATTAAATTAAAAATAGAAAAATACCCGGTCGTGTGGTATGCCGTTAAATAGTGATTCTCTGTCCCGCAGAACAGAAGAGACATATTTTCTTGAAATATTGTTTCATGCCAGGGTTCATATAGGAGGACAGTATGTCTGATGTTGCCGACAACTCTAAAAATCGGGATTTTGTGGATCAGGATTCTGATGAGCGCATCCGAGCGCGTGCCTACCTGATGTGGGAGGCCGATGGCAAGCCAAACGGGCAAGCGGACCTGTACTGGCATCGAGCGCGCGAGCGCATGGAAGCAGAAACTCACTCTTCCTACCCTCCAGCCCAGACAGGTAAGCACCGGAGCTAGTGCAGCGGCGCGGACCAAAAATACAGGCCGCTTACCAGCAACACGGGATTGCACCCACATTGGCAGACGCGCGCTCACGCCCGCTGAATTGGGATCAGCAGTACCTGCGCGGCCATCGATGCCGCAGGTGTCGGCGTGTGATAGTGGAACGTCGAGGCCGATGAGATCGCCATGGACAAGCGTGCCTATGAGCTGTGGGATCTGCATGGGGCGTCGCCGCGACATCCAAAGACCTGTTCGGGAAGATTCATCCGAAAAGTGTCGATCGGGTGCGGGCAGCATTCGTCTCGACGCGGGCAATCGTTGGCTCGCACGAAATCGACTTCCGCATCCTGTCTGGCGATGCCATCCGATGGGTCTCCGCGCGTGGTCAGCGCAATCGTCTGCCGCAGTTGATGGAAGCCTGACGACGCCGACCAGACGTGCCAATCAACCGGCAGTGACGCCACCTATCGGAACCGATCGCGGTAGCGAGAAACCGAGCTCACCTCTCGTGTCGCCCTCCTTCTCGAGATGGCCCCGAATGGTGAGGTAGTCGCACAGGATGCGGATGCCGCATACCGCCGCACCGGTCGACTGCGCGCAGCCTCGCGGAACGGCATCCTAGGCACTGCTGCAAGTCTTCCGCGCCTAGCAGGCTGCTGAAAAGCGGTCTCGGAAAGCGGTTGGTTGGTCTCGGTGACCCGCATCCAGCGGCGGCGTTGTCCGAGCATGCGGCTTTTCGCGCGGTTTTCGGGGGGCGGCGGCGGTCGCGGG
>NZ_JBHTDE010000057.1:0-4199 GCF_042666655.1 Dankookia sp. GCM10030260 | reverse complement strand
ATCGCGGCTTGAACAAGCCGGAGCATGGGTGGTTGATCTGCCTGGCCTGCCATGCCGAGCTGACCTACGGCGGCTACCTCGTCCGCTTCCTGCGGATGCCCGAGTTCCGCGCCTTCCAGGGCGCCGTCTTCGAGCACCGCCGCCGGGAGCGGGCCCGCACCGGCGACACGCCGGACTAGCCGCCATTCTCTGTCCTCCCGACTGGAGGGCACGCAAAAGCCCCATGACCTCAGACCGAGGTCATGGGGCTTTTCGCGTTTCCGGCACCTGATGTGGAATGACACTGGCCCCACCGCTTTAAGCATTTCATGACAACGAATGATGAACTACTCCATCTCCACCAACCGGCCGTGTCCCGGTTTGCAAAGGAAGGGCGCGCGGGGTAAGGCGCGGCAGGTGGTGCGGCGCCGTGGACCCTCGTAACCCGACCATCGGGAAGACCAAGCGCTTCCGTCCGGGCCTCCGCGCTCACCTGATCGCCCTTGTCCTCGCCGTGCTGCTGCCGGCCCTAGCGGTCGCAGCTGGCGCCGCTTGGCACTTGGCGGACAGCTATCGACGCGCCTTCGAGGCAAGGCTCCAGGACACCGCCCGCGCCATGGCGCTCTTCCTCGACAGCGAAGTTCAAACTTATCTTGCAACGGTCGTCGCGCTTGCCTCCTCGCCGCTGCTCGAGCGCGACGACCTTCCGACTTTCGACGCCTGGGCACGGAGCGTCGGACAGTCGGTGGGCAGCTGGGTTGTGCTGAACGATGCCGCCCCGGGGCACCGCCAGCTCCTGAACACGGCCCTGCCGGAGGGTGAGCCATTGCCGCCGCCCTCCCCGCCAGGTGAAGGGGCGTGGGATGTCATCCGACGCGCCGCCGAAACCGGGCGGCCCGCGGTTTCGGACTTCTTCGTCGGGCGCGGGACGCAGCGCCCCATCGTCGCGGTTGCAGCTCCTGCGCTGCAGGTGGGGCGCGTCACGCGGGTCGTGGTTCTGGTCATCGACCCTGGCCGCCTGTCAGCCCGCCTGACCGCCATGGGCCCCTCCGGCGGGGCATTCGTCTCGGTCGCTGACGGTCGAGGCCAAATCGTAGCGCGCTCGCGCGACCACGAGCGCTTTGCCGGGACCATACCGCCGAGCCGGAGTGTCCCGGAAGCCGAGCGCGCGCGCGGCGTATTCTGGAGTCAGTCTGTCTACGGCAAGCCAGCATTGTATTCGGCCCAGCCACTCCATACCGCACCCGGCTGGAGCGTGGTGGTGGCAGAGCCCTACGCGCGCTACCGAGCAAACTGGATTGGTCCACTGGCCGTTCTCGCCACGGGCGCGGCTGTGGTGATGGCGCTTGCCTTAGCCGTCGCCGCTGGTCTCGCGCGCCGCATCCTGCGCCCGGTGGCAGCGCTGGTCCGCCGGGCCGAGGCGATCGCTGCGGACGAGCCCGGGCGAGGCACGCCACCACCTGACGTGCCACCGGCCGGGGTGGCCGAGTTCGAGGCGCTGCGCCTGGCCAGCGAACAAGCCGAGCACTCCCTTGCCGCACGCGAAGCCGAATTCCGCGCCATCTTCGACACCGCGGCGGCGGGTGTCGCCGAGGTGGATGCGCAGACCCAGCTCTATCTGCGGGCCAACCGCCGCTTCTGCGCAATCGTCGGCCGTGCTGAGACAGAACTGGTTGGGCGGCTCGGCCCGGACGATATTTGCCATCCTGCAGATCGCGGCAAACCCGCTGCCTTTCTCGCCATCACCCAAGGAGGTGAAGTCGAGGAGGAGTACCGCCTTCTTCGTCCCGACGGCGCCGTGGTTTGGGTGCAAGCGAACGCCGCCATCTCCGCCCGCGACCCGCAAGGCCGCACGCTGCGGGCTGTCAGCATAGTGCAGGATGTGACCGAGCGTCGGCGCGCCGAGGAGGTGCGGGAACTGCTGACGCGCGAGGTCGACCATCGTGCCAAAAACGCGCTAGCGGTGGTCCAGGCGGCGCTGCGGCTGACCCCGAAGGACGATGCAGCGTCATACGCTGCCGCAGTGGAAGGTCGGGTGGCGGCGCTGGCGCGTGCCCACACTTTGCTAGCCGAGGCGCGGTGGTCGGGCGCCGACCTCCGCGCCCTGGCACAGGCCGAGATGGGCGTCTTCCTGCTTGGTGCCACACTGGACGGACCGGCAGTAACCCTCTTGCCCGCAGCAGCGCAGGCGCTTTCGATGGCGCTGCATGAGCTGGCCACCAACGCGACCAAGCATGGAGCCCTATCGGTTCTCGGTGGGCGAGTGAAGCTAGCTTGGTCCCTGGACGCGGCGGACGGCCTGCTCCGGCTACGCTGGTCTGAACTCGACGGACCACCCATCCAGGCCCCACCTTCGCGGCGCGGCTTCGGCTCGCGGGTTATCGAGGCGACAATTCGCAACCAGCTTGGCGGATCGGTCACGAAGTCATGGCGCCCGACAGGCCTGGTCTGCGAGCTCAACGTGCCACTGGCGCGAGCCGTGGCAAATGGAGACGGTCTCAGCACGTCTGATGTCACGGCCAGAACTGAACGTCATGGCTGGCCTCTGATACCTGCCGGCATGCCCGCGAAGCCGGCCGTCGACGGGGGCCATGCGTAGACATGCTTACCCTTGGCCGAGGCTGATGGGCCATGCGCAAAACAACGCCGGCTTTTGACGCCTGAGCCAAAAACGCTCTGACGCCGTTGGCGCCCCCGGTCTGTCAATCGGCGTGGAATAGGGGCTCTGGCGCAGATTTCGTGCCGGTCATGCTGACGATACCGGCGCGACGAGCCGGGCCCGCAGTAGGTCGAGCTTGCCGCGGCCATACATCTGTCGCCTGACCAGCTTGAGCTTGGTGATGCTGCCCTCGGTAACGCCGTTCGATCACGCCTCGGTCAGCGCCGCGCGAACGGCGGCCTGGTCGTCAGCGATGCCACGACCGAAGGAGGCGATCAGGCTGGCCTTGGCGTCCATGATCCAGGCGGACAACGCCTCCGGAGTTCCGCTCCGCAGCATGCGATGGAAGCGCTCCATCAGATCGCGCGCGGTAGCCAGGGTGGGCATGTCGCCCTCGATGGCCGCCACCATCACCGCCTCGGCCCGCGCCAGGTTCTCGCGCGCGGCCAGCATGGCCAGTGCGATGATCCTGGTCGGCAGTACCCGGCCAGCTGCGTCGCCATTAGGCTCCTCGCTGCGCCGACGCCGTGTAGCCCACTCCGTGACGATCCGCAGGCAGCCGCCGAAGCCCTCGGCGCGCGGGCGGCGCCAGAGTTCAGCGGCGTTGCGACAGCCGCCGTCCGACATCATCCCCAGTCGCGGCAGCCAGGGATCAAGGCTGCTGGTCCGGCTGCGGAATACCTCGTCCTCGGCCTGCCGGAGCATGGGCCGTACCGTACCAGCTTGCGGCTGCGGCCGGTGCGGCGGACGATCTCCTTGATCGGGGTGCCGGTGCCAGTCATGGCGCGGATGGCGTCGTTCGCCTCTCGGCTCCGCAAGTAGCTCTCGTACTGCACGCGTTCGGCCGCGCTCAGCAGGTCCGGGTTGACCGCTCCACTGTTGAGGGCACGGCGGATGTTTTCCTAAGTCAGCGCGCACGGCGTCCAGGAAAGCCGCGCTGGCATTCTCCATCAGGTGCCAGCGGTCCGCGACCTGGATCGCCTCGGGCACGGCCTGCCTGACCGCACCGGCGAAGCCGCCCGCGCGGTCGCGGTGACAACCTCGGCCTCGGGATGAGCCCGCAACCACGCCGTCACGGTCGCCTGATTGCGGTCGGGCAGCAACTCGACGATGCTGTGCCGCTCGAGGCCGCAGATGATGGTGCCGTAGCGCTGGCGACGCTGCCATGCCCATTCGTCGATCCCGACGACCCGGACCGGGCCAGCCTTGCCCGGCGCCAGCCGCCGCACGACCCGCAGCAGCGTATCCCTGCTGACCGGCAGCATGAGGCGTCGGGCGAGGCCTGCGCCGGGGCGGCCGCCGACCGCCACACCGAGCTGCTGGACCAAGCCGTCCAGGCGCGAGGTACGCTGCCCGGATCGCCGGGCAATCTCCGCCGGTAGCGGCTCGGCGAAGGTCCACTGCGGGCACTCGGCCGTGCTGCAGCGGAAGCGGCGTACCCATCCGGCCAAGGCCGCGGTTGGTGCGGGCCGGGGTTTTGGCGACGCTCACCGCTTCTGATCGAGGCTGAGTTCCTTGAGGCTTTCGATGCCGCGGTCGGTGAACCCGAGCGTGACACGGT
>NZ_JBHTDE010000056.1:0-4309 GCF_042666655.1 Dankookia sp. GCM10030260 | reverse complement strand
TCTCGCGCGCGACTTCCTCCAGGCGGGTGGGGAAGGTTTTTTAGAATTCTCGATGGCGCCTTCCGCCTGTGCGTGATGGCGTGGCCGGGCCGAGAGCTTGCGATAGCCCAGCGCCCGCACCTCGCGGTCATGGTTTGCTCGGCCACCGTGACCCGGTATTCCTCCCACAGCCACTGGCAGAGGTCGACCAGCCGACAGCGCACCACCCCATGGATGGCCGGGATCGGACCGCTCTCCAGCGTCGTTGTAGGGCAGTCCGGTGTACGTCGTTCAGCCGTGCCGCCTGGCCCGGCGCCTTGCGGTCGACCAGCCCGGCCGGGCCCGAGGCATGGTACCGCAGCACCCAATCTCGCACGATCTGCAGCGTCACCCCGCCGATCCGGGCGGCCTTACCGCGTGATGCCCCGTCGTAGATCGCCGCTAGCGCCAGCAGGCGACGAGCTTGGGCCGCATCCTTCGTCTGCCGCGCTGCAGCGCGCAGCCCGCCCGAGGCGAAATCGGTCCAGAGTGGGATGGGCATGGCAAACTTCCCCGATCGCCATGTTCAATCAGTACGTTACTATAATGGAAACCCTCAACGCGTCACGCTCTCGGGGACTTGGTATTAGCGGCTGCCACGCCCCCACAAAGCGAAGGCAATTCGGGCGCAACGCTTTTTGCTTTCATCATCAGCCTGGATGTAGCTCCAATCGTCATGCAAACTGTACAGTGGCATGTCAACGGTACTGGCGGGCCGAGCACCAGTCCTGCCAACGCATCAGATTTCCTGGGCGGGGTCTTGCCGGCGGGCACCGTCTCCTTCGCCGCCGGCGAGACCACAAAGAACATCGTGGTAAACGTGGCCGGTGACGCAGCGGTTGAGCCTAACGAAGGCTTCCAGGTCACCCTGGCGAACCCGTCGCCCGGCCTGGTCCTGGGAGCCGCTTCCGCGACGGCGACCATCCTCAACGACGATCAACTTGCCGGCATAGTGACGCTCGTCAGCACTGGCGCCAACGGCCAAGGCAATGGCGCAGCTTTTCTGTCATCTTTTCGCCGGATGGCAGCAAGATCGCTTTCGATAGCGAAGTCAGCAACCTGGTTGCCGGCGACACCAACGGGGTCAGTGACGTCTTCGTCAAAGACCTAACCACAGGTTCGGTCACCCTCATCAGCAGCGGCGGTAATGGCCAAGCCAACAACTACACCGATAACCCCATCTTTTCGCCAGACGGTAGCAAGATCGGCTTCTATAGCAAGTTCAGCAACTAAATTGCTAACGACATAAACGGAGACTATGACGTCTTGCCAAAGATCTAGTCACTGTCGTGGTCAACCTGGTCAGCAGCCGCACCAATGACCAAAGCAATGGCTACAGTGACAGTCCAATCTTTTCAGCTGACGGCAGCAAGATTGCTTTCCGCAGTATTGCCAAAAACTTGGTCGCTGGCGATACCAACGGAGTCTACGATGTCTTCGTCAAGTATCTGACCGCCGGCGCGATTTATTTGGTCAGCAGCGGTGGCAACAGCTCCAGCGGCAATCCGATTTTCTCGTCGTACGGCAGCAAGATCGCCTTTGCGAGCAATGCCAGCAACTTGGTCGCTGGCGACACCAACGGGGTCTTCGACACCTTAATCAAGACCCTGTATAATGGTGCCATCGTCGCCAGCATCACTGGCGCCGTGGCCGGCACGATGACCGAGGACGGCACGCTCACCGCCGTAGGCACTGTGACCGTGACTGATCCGGATGCCGGCCAAACCGTGTTCTAGACCCCCGCCTCGCTGGCCGGCGACTGTGGCACCTTTAGCTTCAACCCTACCACCGGTGCCTGGGGCTATACCTTGGCCAACAGCAGCATCGCAGTGCAGGCGCTTACCGCCGCCCAGCATGTCACCGACACACCGGTCGTCACCTCGCTCGATGGCAGCGCAGACAAGGCCATCGTTGTCACGATCAACGGCACGGCTGAGCCGGTCTTTCTGATCGATACTTCCAAGCCTGACGCTCTGATTGGCAGTGAATTCAACGACACCTTGCTCGGCCTCGGCGGCCTTGACACGCTGATCGGTGGCGGCGGCGACGATGCGATCTACGCCCATGCCGGCGACAGCATCAGCGGCGGCGCCGGGCGCGACCTGCTCTACATGGCCGACGACACGCCGGAGAGCCTGGCCATCGACACTGCCAGCATCGAGTACGTCACCGCAGGCTTCGGAAACGACACCTTCATCGGTGCCGGCCAGACCCAGACAGTCGAGTTCTACGCCAGCGGCAGCAACGACAGCGTCTCCGGCGGCAGCGGCAACGACCGCCTTTATGTCGACAGCAGCGACAGCCTCAGCGGCGGCTCCGGCTTCGACGCTGCCTACATCATCGGCGGCACCGGCATGGCCATCAACCTGGCCGCCACCAGCTTCGAATGGATCACCGATTTCGTCGCCGGCGCCGACACACTGGATGGCTCCCGCACCACCACCAGGGTCGAGCTCTATGCCGGCGGAGGAAACGACCTGCTGGCCGACGGCAGCGCCGCCGACCTCATTTTCGCCGGCAGCGGCGCCGACACCCTGGTGGGCGGCGCCGGCGACGACGGGCTGATCGGCGAGGGCTGCGCGGATTCGATCATCGGCGGTGACGGCAACGACCGCATCTATGCCGATACGGCCGACACGGTGGACGGCGGCAACGGCTACGACATCTTGTACATGGGCACCGACGCCGCTTTCACGGCCGACCTCGGCGCCATCCATGTCGAATGGCTCTTGGCCAGGGCCGGCAACGACAGCGTCTCGTCCTCCACCGCGACGCCGATCCAGGTCTCTGTCAATGCTGGTGGCGACACCCTGTCGGGAGGCGGCGACAACGATACGCTTTGGGGCGGCGAGGGCGCCGACAGCATCGCCGGCAATGCCGGCAAAGACACGCTGGTGGGCGAGGCCGGCGCTGATACCATCACCGGCGCTGCCGGGAATGATGGGCTGTTCGGCGGCAACGGCGCGGATGTCTTCGTGCTGATTACCGGCTGAGGCAGCGACACAATCTTCGACTAGCAGGATGGCAGTGACCTGATCGATGTGCGTGCCCTGGCGACGCTCGGCCTCCACGATATCGGCGTGTTCGCCATTACCGCCATCGGTACGAACGCGGTGGTCGGTTATGCTGGCAATACGCTGATAGTCATCGGCGCCGCCGGTAGGATCGACGCACCGGATTTCATGTTCGCCTAAGCCGCAATCTTGGGAGATACCACTTGGTCTCCAAGCCAAGTCCATTCCACTTCAAGCAGCGGAGCGCGGTCGATGGGTGGGGTCGAATTGGAGGCGGTCACGGCGTGACCGTGCCACCGATAAGGCGCTCAAAGAAAGCAAGACGGTCACCCGACTATCTGCTCGGCTTGCGGCCGACGCAGAGCGAATGATCGGCCATGCGCCGCGGCACACGCCTGCGCACTGCCCCGACCAACCCCTCGGCGAGGCTCGGGCTCGTAGCACCCGGCTCCTCGGGTGCTGCACCTGGAGCCCCGACATGGCCCTCTCTGACACTGCCCGCCGCATCCTTGCCGGGGCCGCGCAGCACCCGCTGCGGCTGGCCGTGCCGCCCGACAAGCTGCCCATCGCCGCCGCCCGGGCGGTGCTGAACAACCTGCTCAAGCAGGGCTACGTCGAGGAGTGGGAGGCGCCGGATGAGTTCGCCGGCTTGCGCTGGCACCAGGAGGACGGCACCCGGCCCGCGCCGCGCATCACCGAGGCGGGGATCGCCGCCATCGGCGCGGTGACGGTCGACACTGCTGCGACGAACGAGGCCGAGGAAGGCGTCGGACAGGCGGCGGCCGACATAGTCCCCGCCGATGCGGCGCAGGAGCTCGGTAGCGCGCCGCTGGTGCCTTCTCCGGCTCCGGCACCGACCGGCACGGAGGCCGCTCAGCAGCCTTCCACGGCACCCTCCCCGCGCACCAGCCTGCGCGATGCCGCCCACCGTGCCCTCGCCGCCTGGGACGACCGAGGCCGGCGGGCATGCTGCCCTGCCAGAAGCCATCGCCGCCCTCCGCGCCATCCTGGTCAAGCCCACCCTGGCACCGCGCACCGCAGGCGCGCGCAAGCCGCGCGAGGGCACCAAGCAGCAGCAGGTCCTCGCCCTGCTGCGCCGGCCGGAAGGCGCCACCGTCACCCAGATTGCCGAGGCCACCGGCTGGCAGGCCGTACCCATCCGGCCAAGGCCGCGGTTGGTGCGGGCCGGGGTTTTGGCGACGCTCACCGCTTCTGATCGAGGCTGAGTTCCTTGAGGCTTTCGATGCCGCGGTCGGTGAACCCGAGCGTGACACGGT
>NZ_JBHTDE010000055.1:0-4363 GCF_042666655.1 Dankookia sp. GCM10030260 | reverse complement strand
CGACCCCGGCAACCGCTCCGCCGCGGAGATCGAGCGCGAGGTGGAGCAGACCCGCGCCGGCCTCACCAACACGCTGGACGAACTGCGCGAGCGCGCTTCGCCGGGCCAACTCTTCGAGCAAGCGCTGGATTATGCCCGCAGCTCCGGCGGCAATGAGTTCGTGCGCAACCTCGGCACTTCGGTACGGGACAACCCGCTGCCGCTGCTGCTGATCGGCGCCGGCATCGGCTGGCTGATGATGTCGGGCGGCAACCGCTCGGGCGGGCCCACGCCGTCCCGGACCGCCTCGCCCAACCGCTCGGCCGGCACCGGCCGCACGCGGGTGCGGGTGTATGGTGGCGGTGTGGAGCCCGAAGATTCGATGACCGGGCGCGCTTCGGCCGCCGTGGGCGCGGCGCGCGACAGCGTCGCCGGCACGGCCGACCAAGCGAAGGAAAAGGTCGGGCAAGCCTATGACAGCGTTACCGATGTGGTGAGCTCGGTGACCGACAGCGTCCGCGATGCGGCTACCTCAATCACCGACCAAGTGACGGGCAGCGGGCAGGACGTGCAGGCCCAAGCCAGCGAACTCAGTGAGCAGACCCGCCAGGGCGTCACCTGGTTGATGCAGGAGCAACCCTTGGTGCTGGGCGCGATTGGCGTGGCCCTGGGTGCCGCGGTCGGCGCGCTACTGCCGGGCACCGAGGTCGAGGATCGGCTGATGGGTGAGACCCGCGACGCTGTGGCGGATCGCGTCCAGACCACCGCGCAGCACGGCTATGAGCGGCTCAAGGACACCGCGGGCGAGCATGTAGATCATGTGAAGGCCGCGGTCGGACAGGCGGCGAGTGGCACAGGCGGGGTCGGTTCGGCACTGACTGATGCGGCGCGGGAGGTTCGGCAGGCAGTGCGCGATACCGCGCAAGACTTGGCCGGCGAGGCGCGCAGTGCCGTGGAGGGCCAGCCGCGCCGCAATGAGGGGTTGGCACCCGCGCTGGCCCCAAGCTCACCGCGCATCGGCCCCGTCTAGGCTACAGGGCTTCGCCAACGGATCCCCACCGCGGCCGAAGCAAAAGAACCATGCCTTTGGATGGCCCGGTACGGACTGCCGTGGCCGCCGTACCGGACAAGCCGCAGGAGGTGAGAGGCAGCAGCCATGACTGATAGTCTTCCAGATGTCCCAGGCGGCCCGCACCTGCGGACCATTGCGATGCCCCGTGATGCCAATGCGGGCGGCGACATCTTTGGCGGTTGGACACTGTCGCAGATGGACTTGGCGGGCGGCGGCCTGGCCGCCGAACAGGCGCAGGGCCGTGTCGCCACGGTGGCGATCGAGGCCATGCGCTTCCTGCGGCCCATCTCGGTCGGTGACGAGGTAAGCTGCTACTGCTCCCTGGTGAAAACCGGCGACACCTCCGTGGTGGTGAAGGTCGAAACCTGGGCCCGCGGACGCGGGCATGGCAAGGAGCCGCAGAAGGTGACGGAAGGCGTCTTCACCTTCGTCGCCCTCGACGAGGGTGGCCATCCCCGCAATGTGGTCGGGGACGACCATGGCTGATCCGAGCCGTTTGGTGCGTTTGCGTTTTCCCGTGGAGGAAATGCATGCCGGAACGCCTGCTTATCGCGCTCATCGCTCACGATACCAAGAAGGACACTTTGGTGGCTTGAGCGAAGCGCTGGGAGCATTGGCTCGCCGGTCACACCCTGCTCGGTACCGGGTCAAGCGCCGCGGCGGTGGAGCGCGCCTGCCCCTCGCTCCAGGTGGAGCGGCTCAAAAGCGGGCCTGAGGGTTATGTTGCAAAGTTCGCAGCGGACCGTGAATGGCGCCAGAGGCAGGCAAGGTCAGGCAGCGACGTCGAACAGCTCGGCGATGAAGATCGCTTGGGCCCGAATGTCACGTCCACCAATCCTCCGCACCTGCCCCTTCCTCACCATCGCCATCACCTCGTAGCCTGCCAAGGTTCGTCGCGCCGTCCAGAAACATCCGAAGCCAAGCCCCGGCCTGATCAGCCGTTTCACGCGCCGATGGTCTTGTTCGACGATGTTATTGAGGTACTTGACCTGGCACAGCCGCGAGCGCCGCCACAGCTCCCCGTCCTCCTTCATTTCCGCCACCGCACGCGGGTAGGACGGATTCTTGTCCACCGTGATGGTGCGCGGGTTCACCGTGTGCGGCTGCTCCAGCGCCTTACGGAAGAAGCGCTTTGCAGCCGCCGCGTCCCGCTTGGCTGAGAGCAGGAAGTCGATGGTCTGGCCGCGGCTGTCGACCGCGCGATACAGGTAGGTCCAGCGGCCCTTCACCTTCACATACGTCTCGTCAACCCGCCACGAGCCATTGCTTGGGCGCAGGTGCGGTCGGATCCGTTTCTCCAGCTCCGGCGCATAGGCCTGGATCCAGCGGAAAATCGTGGTGTGGTCGACCTCTGCGCCGCGGTCGGCCAGCATCAGCTCGAGATCGCGGTAGCTGATCGGGAACATCAGGTACCAGCGGACCGCCCAGAGGATCACCTCGGCGATGAACTGCCGTCCCTTGAAGGACCCGCCCGGCTTCACCGCGCCCGCCTGATGCCGTCTCGCCATGCCCGGCTTCTATCTTGCCGTGAGCGTTCAAAAAAGCTGCAACAGAACCGTTGGCAGTGACCTTCACGAACCGTTCGCCGTCAGAGGATCGCCATTCAATCGGCGCGATGCGCTTACCCTTCGACAAACTGACCAATGGGACGGACATACCCTCCCGGTCGTCGCGCAACGGCACGTCACCGATGAAGGCCACGAACAAGTCGAGTTGCTGTTTGCCGGACACGGGCACTTCCGGTTCAACCTGAGCAGCGATGCTGAACAGGTCGGGCGCGCCGTCCTTCCCGTCCTTCGCCATCACGCGGGCTCCTGCCGCATGAGCATGTTCCGCACGGTGGTCCCGTGCCAGGTGCCGCCGCGGGCGGTGCGAATGCCGCGCGTGTTCAGCGCATCGGCGATGCCCCGGTAGCTGCTGACCCCGGTGGCCTCGAGCTGGCGGATGACGGGCAGGACGTTGTCGGCGAAGGCCGCGGCCGCCGCCCGGATGCTTGCGGCCCCCTTCTCCTGCGCCTCGGCCAGGTTGGTCCGGTTGCCCAGAAGGGCCCCCTTCGCCTTCTTCTGAGCCAGCGCAGCCCGGGTCCGCTCAGAGATCAGCCGGCGCGCCGTCGGCGTCATCATCACGCGGCTTCCCGCAGGACACGGGAGAGGGCGTCCAGGGACAGGCGCTCGCCGCACTCCGCCCCCAATGTCTCACGGATGGCTCGGAGCGGGGCACCAGCGGCGCGCAACTCGCCGGCCCGGCGGATGGCCGCCTGCTGCTCCGGGATAGGCTGCAAGGCGCCTTTTGGGCCGACCCGGTAGCCGTAGGGCACCTTGCCGCCGAGATACCGGCCGCGCTGGCGCTGGTCCCGCTTCACGTCGGTGACGCGCTCCCGGGTCCGATCGCGCTCGCTCTCCGCCACGGCCGACAGGATGGTGAAGACCAGCTTGGAAATGCCGTTGCCGGTCACGTCGCCGCCGAGGTCGATCATGTGCAGGCTGACGTCCTGCTCTTTCAGCTGGCTCAGCACGCCGAGGGCGTCTAGGGCGGAGCGGAACATGCGGTCGAGCTTCGACGTGATGATGGTGTCGCCGGGACGCAGGGCAGCCAACAGGGCGGCACCCTCCGGTCGCTCATGCAACGGCTTGGCGCCGGAGACGCCCCGCTCCACGAACAAGCGGTTGATGGCGAGACCCTGCATCATTGCGTAAGCGGCTAGCTTCCGTTCCTGCTGCACAAGACTTTCGCCCTCGTCAGTCTGCCGAGCGGTCGAAACGCGGGTGTAACCATAGGTCGCCATGACGTTCGCTTGTCCGCTTGCGTCCATACCTTCTATTTCCGTCCGGTTCCTTTAGCAAACAGACAAACGGGCCAATGCCCTCACGTATTCCGCAGCCCGACGCTAGCTCACGTCAGCCTACGCTCCGCCCTTCCCGCAGGCGATGCCGCTGGCGCATTGGGGTGCGGCACGGTTCGATGAGACAGCCGACTGCGGTAGAGGTCACCGCAACCGGAGGTCAGACCGATGGACCAGAACCACAGCGACAAGCCCGTGGGGGCGCCTGCTGGCGCTCAGGACGCTGACGCCGACGCCCCCTCGGGCGGTGCCGGACCGGAGCGTCGCAACTCCGCCCGGCGCAAGCTGGCCGCCGTCACCCGGCTGCTGCGGGGCGAGCCGCTCGAGACCGTGGCCCGCGAGCTCAATGTCACCGTTGCCCGCCTGAGCGAGTGGCGCGACCGCGCCCTGGTCGCGGCGGAGACGGCGATGAAGGAGCGCGAGCGCGACAGCCGCGACGAGGAGGTGCTCCGTCTCAAGGCCAAGCTCGG
>NZ_JBHTDE010000054.1:1596-4806 GCF_042666655.1 Dankookia sp. GCM10030260 | reverse complement strand
TGGATGCGGGGACAGGATTTGAACCTGTGACCTTCAGGTTATGAGCCTGACGAGCTACCGGGCTGCTCCACCCCGCGGTGGTGTGTGTGTGTGACGGGTGAGTTCAAGGATCCGGCTGGGTGGCCCGGCGGCGACCGACTCTCCCGTTGCTTGAGCAACAGTACCATGGGCGCTGAGGTGTTTCACGGCCGAGTTCGGGATGGGATCGGGTGTATCAACCTTGCGATGACCACCGGGCCACCCGGCCGGATCCTTGCGTGGGAATGGAGTGTATGCGTGTTGGTTGGGCGCGGCTTGGTGCTGCGTGCGGTGCCGTTTTGTGGACGGCGTTGCGCATTGGTGTGATGGGAGTTCTATCGGGCGATTAGGACCGCTCGGCTGCACCGGTTACCCGGCTTCCACCTGCGGCCTATCAACGTGCTGGTCTGGCACGGCCCTCGAGGGAGACCTCGTTTAGAGGGGGGTTTCCTGCTTAGATGCCTTCAGCAGTTATCCCGTCCGCACTTAGCTACCCAGCGATGCTCCTGGCGGAACAACTGGTACACCAGAGGTACGTCCATCCCGGTCCTCTCGTACTAGGGACAGATCCTCGCAAGTCTCCTACACCCACGGCAGATAGGGACCGAACTGTCTCACGACGTTCTAAACCCAGCTCACGTACCGCTTTAATCGGCGAACAGCCGAACCCTTGGGACCTGCTCCAGCCCCGGGATGCGATGAGCCGACATCGAGGTGCCAAACCTCCCCGTCGATGTGGACTCTTGGGGGAGATCAGCCTGTTATCCCTAGAGTACCTTTTATCCGTTGAGCGATGGCCCTTCCACGCGGGACCACCGGATCACTAAGGCCGACTTTCGTCTCTGTTCGCGCTGTCGCGCTCACAGTCAGGCGGGCTTATGCCTTTGCACTCAACAGCCGATGTCCGACCGGCTTGAGCCCACCATCGCGCGCCTCCGTTACCATTTGGGAGGCGACCGCCCCAGTCAAACTGCCCACCACGCAGGGTCCTGGCCCCGGCTAACGGGGCTCAGTTAGACGCCAGAAAGGCACAGGGTGGTATTTCAAGGTTGCCTCCACCAGAGCTAGCGCCCCGGTTTCGTAGGCTCCCACCTATCCTACACAGTCCCTTCCTGGCGCCACTGCGAAGTTGCAGTAAAGGTTCATAGGGTCTTTCCGTCTGACCGCGGGTACCCCGCATCTTCACGGGGAGTTCAATTTCGCTGAGCCGATGCTGGAGACAGTGGGGAGGTCGTTACGCCATTCGTGCAGGTCGGAACTTACCCGACAAGGAATTTCGCTACCTTAGGACCGTTATAGTTACGGCCGCCGTTTACCGGGGCTTCGGTTCGATGCTTGCACATCTCCCCTTAACCTTCCGGCACCGGGCAGGCGTCAGACCCTATACGTCATCTCTCGATTTCGCAGAGCCCTGTGTTTTTACTAAACAGTCGCCACCCCCTGGTTTGTGTCACCCCACCCTGCTTGCGCAGGGAAGGGTCTCGCTTATCCCGAAGTTACGCGAGCAATTTGCCTAGTTCCTTCAGCATCGTTCTCTCAAGCGCCTTGGTATACTCTACCAGTCCACCTGTGTCGGTTTCGGGTACGGTCCATATGTCAGAGCTATTTCCCGAGCCGATCCAACTGCCACCCCAATCCGATAAGGGATGACAGAACTTCACGGCTGTCACTTCTGACGGGCCCAGGAATTTTGACCTGGTTTCCATCGGCTACGGCTGTCGCCCTCGCCTTAGGGGCCGGCTCACCCTGCGCGGATTAGCCTTGCGCAGGAACCCTTGGACTTTCGGCGAGCGGGTTTCTCACCCGCTTTGTCGCTACTCATGTCCGCATTCGCACTTCCCATACCTCCACGGGCCCTCGCGGGTCCCGCTTCGCAGGCTTAGGGAACGCTCCGCTACCACGCACTTTCGTGCATCCACAGCTTCGGCAGATGGCTTGAGCCCCGTTACATTTTCGCCGCGGGACAGCTATTAGACCAGTGAGCTATTACGCTTTCTTTAAAGGATGGCTGCTTCTAAGCCAACCTCCTGGTTGTTATGGCCGTCCTACATGCTTTCCCACTTAGCCATCATTTGGGGGCCTTAGCTGGTGGTCTGGGCTGTTTCCCTCTCGACAACGGACCTTAGCACCCGCTGTCTGTCTGCCGCCCTGTACTCACCGGCATTCGGAGTTCGGTAGGGTTTGGTAGGACTTTGGGTCCCCCTAGCCCTTCCGGTGCTCTACCTCCGGTGGTAATCGAGCGACGATCTACCTCAATAGATTTCGCGGAGAACCAGCTATTTCCGAGTTTGATTGGCCTTTCACCCCTAGCCACAGCTCATCCCCGACTTTTTCAACAGGCGTGGGTTCGGCCCTCCAGTGCGTGTTACCGCACCTTCAGCCTGGCCATGGCTAGATCACTCGGTTTCGGGTCTTCTACCGGCAACTCGACGCCCTGTTCGGACTCGCTTTCGCTGCGCCTACACCTCTCGGCTTAAGCTTGCTGCCAACAGAAACTCGCGGACCCATTATACAAAAGGTACGCCGTCACCCTTGCGGGCTCCGACTGCTTGTAGGCGCTCGGTTTCAGGTCTCTTTCACTCCCCTCGTCGGGGTGCTTTTCACCTTTCCCTCACGGTACTTGTGCACTATCGGTCGCCAAGGAGTATTTAGGCTTGGAGGGTGGTCCCCCCATGTTCAGACAGGGTTTCACGTGCCCCGCCCTACTCAAGGATCTCCACAAGCCATACGCCTACGGGGCTATCACCCACTCTGGCCGGCCTTTCCAGACCGTTTGGCTTAACTTGCAAAGACCACTGGCCTGCTCCGCTTTCGCTCGCCACTACTCGCGGAATCTCACTTGATGTCTTTTCCTCCAGGTACTGAGATGTTTCAGTTCCCCGGGTTCGCCTCGCCGGCCTATGAATTCAGCCGGCGATCTCCCTAAGGAGGGGTTGCCCCATTCGGACATCCGCGGATCAACGATCGCTCGCATCTCCCCGCGGCTTTTCGCAGCGTGCCACGTCCTTCATCGCCTCTTGGCGCCAAGGCATCCACCGAACGCCCTTGTCTCACTCACCATCAAACACCAATCCGCCCGCACGCAGTACCAAACCGCGCAACAAGCCAATCAATGCACAACAGCAAGCCCTACGCTTACTATCAACAATCTACACTTCCATTCCCAGATTCACCTGTCAAAGAGCAACCGCC
>NZ_JBHTDE010000053.1:0-5275 GCF_042666655.1 Dankookia sp. GCM10030260 | reverse complement strand
CGGCCGGACTTCGTTGATCAGCGGTTCCAACGCCGCCCACCGCGCGTCGCTCAGAACGTGAATACCAGGGTTCTCCGTCATCCCTAACAGTTAGGAATGTACCTCAGGAGCTAACAGACCTTAGGCCAAACTCGGCGAGGTCACCATAGCCAACGAGTTGCTGGAGCAGAAGATCGCCCCCCTCGAGGGTAGGCGCCCTTTGGGGCGCCGGAGGTCCAGGCGATGAGCCAGGCCATCTCGCCGACGATGGGTCGGCGCTATGGCCTGGCCAGGGTCGCCCGGGTCTGAGACCGCTCCCGCACGACGGTCTACCGCCTGCGCGCGGTGGTCAGTGTCGTGGCACCAGCCGTCCCCATGTGGCGAGGCCCGATCGGGGCCTGCTCTGATACCGTGTTGCTCGAGCACATCCGGGCCCAGATCCTCGGCTCACGCCTGCATGGCGAGGGCTACCGCAAGATCTGGGCGCGACACGCACTACACTTTAGACTCGACAGGAACCTCTGCATCAATCCTGTTGGCGGAAAGGAGTTGAACCTTCGCGCGACCAAGCGTTGGCTTTGGATGCTGAACGAAGATTGTCTGAACATCCGTCTTGGCGATTACCTGGATCGCCGCCGAGATCCCCGTCCTGAAGCTGTCACCGACGCAGCCAGTGATGAGGGTGAAGCAGCGTCTGACGACCCGGAGAGTGGCGGATAGTGTGAGGCGATCTTTATCCGCCGACCTGACCGTCTGAACTGAGCCTTTGCCAACGACCGCCTCATTGGCTCCGCTTAACCCGAATGCGTTGGGACAGTCATGTCGCTTCAGGTGCGTGGGCCGAGAACTAGCTCCAACTCGACCACAAGATCGCTGGCATTCGATGCACCACTTATAGGCGTGCTTGCTGTCGACCCACTTGACGCGATCAGCAATGCCATGAAGCGCGCTGAGCGTATGGCAGAAGCGATAGCGGAGTGTGCCGAGCAAATGACCGAAACTCGGTCCACGCAGCCGCGGGACGGCCGCCAATGAATGTCTTTCATTGCCAGCCGCGGCGACTTCATCGTCTTCCGTTTTGTAAAACGCTAAACCTCGACGCCAGCGCGATCAGATGCGCAGCGAACTCGCGCGGCTCCGTGAGAATCTGGACGCCATTATGGTCTACGTTACCCATGGTCAGGTCGAAGCGATGACGCTGACCGACAAGATCGTGGTGCTGCAGGCGGGGCGGGTGGAACAGGTGGGCTCGCCGCTTGAGTTCTACCATCACCCGGCCAACCTCTTCGTCGTCGGCTTCATCGCTTCGCCGCGCATGAACTTCTTCAAGTCGTTGGTGATCGGGGCGGATGGCGGCCGGGTCACGGTCGAGGCAACGGGAGTCCGCCTGACGGTGCCGGCCATTGCCGCCGCTGCATGTCCGGGCACGGAAGTCACACTCGGGAGCCGACCGGAAGCGCTGCGGCCCAATCCCGCTGGGCCGCTTGCCCGAGAGCTGTGGTTGGCCGAGCGGCTCGGCGGGCTGACACTGCTGCATGTCGCCTTCGCGGGCGGAGAGCCGGAGGTGGTGCAGATCGAAGGCAGCGACCAGACCAAAGCGCATGCACCCATCCGTCTCACAGTGGACGGCACGACCTCTCACGCCTTCGACGCTTCGGGCCAGGTCCTGCTGGCGCTCGGGCGCTACCCGCTCGCGGCCTGACCGGCATGATCGTTGTCTGCGGCGAGGCGCTGATCGACCTCTTTATCGACGGTCCGCCAAGTGGGGCAACGCTGCCCGCTACGGCCGCCGCCGGCGGCTCGCCCTTCAACCTCGCCGTCGGCCTGGCCCGGCTCGGCGAGCCCGCTGCTTATCTCGGCAGCCTGTCGCGGGACGGTTTCGGCGCCTTCCTCGCCGCTTGCCTGGCCGCAGAGGGTGTGGACATGACCTTGGCGAAGCGCAGCGCCAAGCCGACGCCGCTGGTCGTGGTCTCGCCCGATGCCTCCGGGCATCCGACCTACACCTTTCACGCGCAGGACTGCGCCGAGCGGGACCTGACGGCGGCCGAACTACCGCCCGCATTCGGCCCAGAGGTGGAGGCGATCGCGATCAGCTCTTATGTGCTCGGGGTGGAGCCAATCGCCGGCGCCCTGCTGGCTCTGGCCAAGCGGGAAGGGCCCCGGCGTGTGGTCAGCCTCGATCCGAACCTGCGCCCGGCGCTGATCGGCGATCTCGGGACTTGGCGCTCGCGGTTCGACCGCTTCGTCCGGACCGCAGCCATCGTCAAACTCAGCGAGGAGGACCTGCAGGTCGCCTATGGCACGGACGCCAATCCGGCAGATTGGGCACGGCGTTGGCTCGAGACTGGGGTCAGCCTCGTCGTGCTGACGCAAGGGCCGGCGGGCGCCACCGCCTTCCATGCCTCTGGCGTGTTTCAGGAAGCGGGTCGTGCTGTGGCCGTTGCAGATACGGTCGGCGCTGGCGACACGTTTCATGCCGCGCTGCTGGCGCGCCTGCGGCAGCGCGGCCTGCTGCGGCGTGAGGCGCTGGCCGCGCTCAACGCCGCCGCGCTGCAGGACGCACTGTGTTACGCCACCAACGCGGCCGCAATCACCTGCACCCGGCGGGGCGCCGACCTCCCGCGTGCCGCAGAGGTCGAGGCGGCGCTCGGCTGACCCATCGCCAGGATGGCGCATGTTCCTCGGTCTCGATTTCGGCAACTCCTCGGCCAAGGCCCGGCTAAATGCGCCGCCTTGCCTTCCTGGGCATTGTCACGTTGTTTGATGGCCAGGCGAGTTTGACCACAAGGCGGAGCTTGGGTGATTTCACGCTGCCATCTGGGCACAGGTTTCCTGCTGCCAGATCCGGAAGGCCTTATCGCGCGAATGGCGGTACTGATCGGCGGTCATCAGGTGTCGACGTGGACGGAAGTGGCCATAGATCATCGCGTGCGCGGAGAGGAAGCGCTGGGCTTGCTCGGGTGACTTGAAGCGCTGCATCTGGCGTTCTCGACGTCGCGTCGGCCTGTGGGAGTTCTCGGCGCGATTGTTCAGGTAGCGGCTGCTCCGATGTCGCACATCGGGCAGGACCTCGCGTTGCGCAACGCCGTAGCTGCGGAGCCCATCCGTGACGATCTTGCGGGGCTTGTACTTGAGGCCGGCCAGCAGGCGTTTGAAGAAGCGTTTGGCGGCCGTGGCATTGCGGCGCTCCTGCACCAGGATGTCGAGCACGACACCGTGCTGATCCACCGCGCGCCAGAGATAGAAGAGCTCACCGTTGATCTTCAAAAACACCTCGTCCATGTGCCAGGTGTCGCCTGGCCTCGGTCGACGCTTGCGCAGCTTGGCCGCGAAGTCCGCGCCGAAGCGGAGGCACCAGCGCCTGATGCTCTCATAGCTGACCACGACGCCCCGCTCGGCCAGGATCAGCTCGATGTCACGCAGGCTCAAGCTGAACAGGTGGTAGAGCCAGACGGCTGCTGGATCACCGCGGCTGGGAAGCGGTAGCCGGGGTAGGTGGTGGGCTCGGACGGCATCCCGCCAGCTTGGCCCGACTATTTCGTCCCGACCAGAGCGGACAACGTGACAATGCCCCGGCGAGCCAATGCTCCCAGCGCTTCGCCCAAGCCACCAAAGCGTCCTTTTTGGTATCGTGCGCGATGAGCGCGATACGCAGGCGTTCCGGCATGCATTTCCTCCACGGGAAAGCGCAAACGCACCAAACGGCTCGGATCAGCCATCGTCGTCCCCGACCACATTGCGGGGATGGCCGCCCTCGTCGAGGGCGACGAAGGTGAAGACGCCTTCCGTCACCTTCTGCGGCTCCTTGCCAAGCCCGCGTCCGCGGGCCCAGGTTTCGACCTTCACCACCACGGAGGTGTCGCCGGTCTTCACCAGGGAGCAGTAGCAGCTGACCTCGTCACCGACCGAGATGGGCCGCAGGAAGCGCATGGCCTCGATCGCCACCGTGGCGACACGGCCCTGCGCCTGTTCGGCGGCCAGGCCGCCGTCCGCCAAGTCCATCTGCGACAATGTCCAGCCGCCAAAGATGTCGCCGCCCGCATTGGCATCACGGGGCATCGCAATGGTCCGCAGGTGCGGGCCGCCCGGGACATCTGGAAGACTATCAGTCATGGCTGCTGCCTCTCACCTCCTGCGGCTTGTCCGGTACGGCGGCCACGGCAGTCCGTGCCGGGCCACCCAAAGGCATGGTTCTTTTACTTCCGCCGCGGTGGGGATCCGTCGGCGCAGCCCCGTAGCCTAGACGGGGCCGATGCGCGGTGAGCTTGGGGCCGGCGCGGGTGCCAACTCCTCATTGCGGCGCGGCTGGCCCTCCACGGCACTGCGCGCCTCGCCGGCCAAGTCTTGCGCGGCATCGCCCACTGCCTGCCGAACCTCCCGCGCCGCATCGGTCAGTGCCGAACCGACCCCGCCTGTGCCACTCGCCGCCTGTCCGACCGCGGCCTTCACGTGATCTACATGCTCGGCCGCGGTGTCCTTGAGCCGCTCGTAGCCGTGCTGCGCGGTGGTCTGGACGCGGTCCGCCATAGCGTCGCGGGTCTCACCCATCAGCCGGTCCTCGACCTCGGTGTTCGGCAGGAGTGCGCCGACCGCGGCACCCAGGGCCACGCCGATCGCGCCCAGCACCAAGGGTTGCTCCCGCATCAACCAGGTGACGCCCTGGCGGGTCTGGTCACTGAGTTCGCTGGCTCGGGCCTCCACGTCCTGCCCGCTCCCCGTCACCCGCTCGGTGACCGAGGCAGAAGCACTGCGCAGGCCGTCCGTCACCGCGCCCGCCGCGTCGCGGACGCGGTCGGCCGCCGAGCCCGCCACATCGGCAACGCTGCGAGAGGCGTCGCTGACCTTGTTGATCGCCTGGTCGGCCGTGCTGGCGACGCTGTCGCGCGCCGCGCCCACGGCGGCCGAAGCGCGCCCGGTCATCGAATCTTCGGGCTCCACACCGCCACCATACACCCGCACCCGCGTGCGGCCGGTGCCGATCGAGCCGGTGCCGGTCGAGCGGTTGAGCGAGGCGGTCTGGGACGGCGTGGGCCCGCCCGAGCGGTTGCCGCCCGACATCATCAGCCAGCCGATGCCGGCGCCGATCAGCAGCAGCGGCAACGGGTTGTCCCGTACCGAAGTGCCGAGGTTTCGCACTAACTCATTGCCGCCGGAGCTGCGGGCATAGTTCAGCGCTTGCTCGAAGAGTTGGCCCGGCGAAGCGCGCTCGCGCAGTTCGTCCAGCGTGTTGGTGAGGCCGGCGCGGGTCTGCTCCACCTCGCGCTCGATCTCCGCGGCGGAGCGGTTGCCGGGGTCG
>NZ_JBHTDE010000052.1:0-5485 GCF_042666655.1 Dankookia sp. GCM10030260 | reverse complement strand
CGGAGGATTGGCGGACGCGACATGCGGGCTCAGGCGACCTTCGTCGCCAAGCTGTTCGACTTCGCTGCCTGATTTATCTCCTGCTGGAGCCATTCACGGCCCGCTGAAAACTTTGCAACACAACCCCGCTGTCAGTCATCCAAGCCTCGGGCCGGAAAGCTGTCCGGCGTCGCTGTTCTCCGCATCTGCTCGCTGATCTGTCGCTGCTCGTCGGCCGCGGCGCGCTCTTCTGCGTCTCTGGCCCGCAACTGCTCAGTGAGCTGGCGCACCTCCTCAGCCAGTTTGCGCGTCTCCTCGCGCGCGGCGATGGCCTCGGACGCCGCTTTCCTTGCTATCTCAGCGGCGGCACGGACCTCCTCGGCCGTGACACGCAGTTCCTCATCAATCCGGCGCTGATCCTCGTTGGCGGTCCGCTCAGCTTCGGCGCTGGCCTGCCCCGCCGCCGTTGCCTCTCGGCGTGCCTCGGCCGTGTCGCGCTGGTCCTCGCTCCGGCGTCGCTGGCCCTCACCTCGGCATCGCCATGCCTCGGCGTCCTCCGATGCGGTCTGCCCCTTGTCGTCATTCGCCCTGTCCGACATGGCCCGACTTCCTCGCTCGGTCTCGAGTCTCGTCCCCTTGGTGCCCAGCCGGCGGGAGCTTGGGCCCGCCTTTGGCATGGCCAAAGGAAAGGTTCCGGGTAGACGACAGGCCCCACCTCTGTCGACCGGCAAAGAGTGGCCAGGGTATTTTTGTCTTACCGGCATCAGCCGAGATGGCACATGATGCCGCCTGGGCTAAGCCCATCCAGGGCCACGAGGCAGGTATGGTTGAGCCAGGACACGACGTCATCGTCATAGGAGCTTCGGCCGGAGGCGTGGAGGCGCTTCAACGACTATGTGCCGGGCTGTCCAACAATCTGCCCGCGGCGGTGCTGATTGTGCAGCATGTGGCGCCTTCTGCCCGGAGTCTTCTGCCTGACCTACTTGCACGCTGCGGACCAATGCCTGCGGCTCACGCAGTGGATGGGGAGCCATTTCGCCAGGGCCGGATCTACATCGCACCACCTGATCTCCATTTGCTGGTGGCGGCGAACGGGCAGGACCTCCTGGTCCGGCGAGGGCCGTACGAGAACCGGACCCGCCCGGCAGCGGACGCACTGTTCCGCTCGGCGGCGGTGGCCTGTGGTCCCCGTGTGGTGGGCGTGGTGCTGAGCGGCACACTGGATGACGGCACCGCCGGGCTGGTCGCGATCAAACGATGCGGCGGGATCAGCGTGGTGCAGGACCCAAGCGATGCACTCTGGCCGGACATGCCACGCAATGCCCTGCAAGGAGACAGCCCGGATCATAGCGTCGCCCTGGTGAAGATGGCGGCTCTGCTCGGCCAGCTAGCACGCCGCCCGGTCGGTCACGCTGTTACAGTCCCCCCTGAAATGCGCGCTGAGGCGCGGATTGCCGAGCAGGAGCTGGCGGCCATGGTTGAGGAGATTGGGACCATAGGCGCACCATCGCCGTTCGGCTGTCCCGATTGCGGGGGAGTGCTGAACGAGATTCGGGACGGCAAGGTCCCCCGCTTTCGCTGCCAAATCGGTCATGCCTATGGTCCGGAGTCACTGGCCGCAGCTCAGGCCGATGCACTCGAGCACGCGTTGGCCGTCGCGGTGCGCACCCACCGGGACCGGATGGTGCTGTTTCGGCGCATGGAGGCGAATGCCCGCGAACGTGGCCTGCAGCATGTTGCTGCACGCTGGCACCACGCAGCCGAAGAAGCAGAGCAAGCCGCCGCCCTGATCAGCGGTGCGATCGAAAAGCTGCGTGCTGCCCCGGGGCCTGACGCATAACGGCTTTCATGCCGGGAGGGCTGGGCCGCAACTCCTCAGCCGACGGCAGACAGGTGCCGGCGCTCGGAGGTGTCGTGCACGATGGCCAGCAGGATCGGCGGCTGCTCGTCGACGAAGTGCTGCAGGCAGATCTCCGCCGAATACTCACGTCCGCTAGCGGCACGTAAGACGGTCTCGAACACCACTTCCTGACGCTCGCCTGTCAGCAGTGGCGCCACCAAAGCGCGCATCGCCTCGGACCGCACGCCTGGCATGAGGTCGGTGATCGGGGTTCGCTGGAGCTCCGAAAGCGGGTAGCCGAGCTTCTCCTCGGCGCCGCGGTTGACCAGGGTGAAACACAGTGTTTCTGGATTGAGGAAGTAAACCTCATTCAGCGACTGCCCGATAACGCGACCGAGATGGCGGATGTGATCCTCGCTGCCTGCCGCCTTGGTCACGTTCTCCATGACCAGTACCAATCCCTTCGGAGCCCGGGCTTCGCGCAGCAGCGGCAGAATGCGGGCACGAATCCGGACCTGCCGCCCACGACGATCCACCGCCTCCAGCTCCGGCGCCGTCTGTGGTGTCTCGGCAGCGAGAACGCGGTGCAGATCGGTGCGCAGCCGCTGCACCGGCAAACCAATATCGAGGGCAAGAAATTCTTCCCCGACCGCCTCCTCGGTTCTCAAGCCCCAGGCGTTCTCGCACCAGCGATTCCAGGAGATGACCCTAAGGTCCCGGTCCAGCACCACGACGCCCACATCCATGCTGCGCAGGACTGCCTCGGCGTGGTGGCGGAACTCGATGGCCATCTCCGACTGGCGTCGCAGCTCATCGTTGGCTGCTTCCAGCTCGTCATTGGTGGAGCGGAGTTCTTCATTGGAAGTCTCCAGCTCCTCGTTGGTGCTCTGCAGCTCCTCGTTCGTGGTCTCCAGCTCCTCGCGGGTGGATTGCAGCTCCTCGTTGGTGGTCTCCAGCTCCTCATTCGAGGATTGCAGTTCCTCAACGTGGGTCTCGAGGCCCTCCTGCACGGCCTGCAGCTCCTGGCCGAGCTGGTGGACACGGGTAGTATCGGTGAAGGTAAGCAGGGTCGCGAACGGCTGCCCGTCGGGGCCGAAGAGTGGCGTCACCTCAATGGTGAGCCGGACCGGGTCAGCCGCGGACCGGAGGAACTCCTGATGTTCCAGCCGCACGGCGCGGCCCAGGCGCTGCGCCTCCTCGATGCGGCCGCGCAGTTCCACCGGCCGGTAGGAAACCGAGAGGTCCTGAAACAGCTGGCCAAGATCGGCCTCGCCCAGGGCCAAGAGCCGTTTGGCCGCAGGGTTGGCGAAGATCAATGCGCCCTCCAAGCCCACTGCAAGATAGGCCGTGGCAGTGCCATCAACGATGGCCTCCTGCAGTCTGACTTGGGGCAACAACGCCTGCTCGGCGTCGGAACCGCGGGTGAAGGCCAGACTACCGCCGGGGGTGCGGTGCCGGCTGTTCGCAACCTTGCGGAAAACGCGTTGCTTCAGGTTCACCGCCTCGAACAGCCTGGAGCGGGCAAGCTGGGTTTCGGCCTTACCAAGGCAGAGATAACCGCCGTCGCGAAGAGCGTAGTGCAGCCGCGGCAGCACTGTCTCCTGCGTGGCGGCTTCCAGGTAAATCATCAGATTGCGGCAGAGGGTCAGATCAACATGACTGATTGGCGCGTCATGGATAATGTTGTGACGGCCAAATATCACGCAGCGCCGCAGGTCCCGCTGCAGCGTGTAGCGGTCATTGTTCCTCTCGAAGTAGCGCTCCAGCAGTTCAGGTGCCACGCTTTCCACCTCGGCGTCGGTGTAAGTGGCCTGACGCGCGATCTGCAGCGCCGCCTCATCCAGATCCGTGGCGTATATCTTTACGGCGCGGCAGAGTGCTTCGGCACCGCCCATTGCCTCGGCAAAGAGCATGGCCAGGCTGTAGGGCTCCTGGCCAGTGGCGCAGCCGGCACTCCAAATGCGGATGCCTTTGCCGTCCGCCTGATGCTGCGCGACGATGCGCGGCACCACCTCCTGCCGCAAAACCTCCCAGGCTTCCGGGTCGCGGAAGAAGGCGGAGACGTTGATCAGAACCGTATCGATCAGGGCGGCGAACTCTGGAGGGTTCGCTTCCAGCAGAGCGTGATAGGCGGCAAAGCTCTCAGCGCCCACCGCCTTCATGCGCTTGGCGGTGCGCCGGTGCAGACTGGCCCGCTTGTAGCCGCGGAAGTCTATCCCACGATGCTCCTGAACGAAGCGGATCAGGGCCTCGAACTCGGGTTCTGCGCCGTCAGTGTCGGTCATCGTCCGTCCACGTTGTGCTTCGTTCCCGCATAGCAGATCTGGCGGTGTGCATGGGACCATGCCGGTCAGAACAGCCGGTCGCAGCCTCCACCCGCAACGGGTTAGCCCACACTTGGTGTGCCGGCCAAGCCACCCTCGTCATCGTCATCGACTGGCCGCTCCCACCCTTGCTCGAGGAATCTCCGCATCACCCTCGTCCGCTGCTCCGCCTCGCTGACAGCCGCGTCCCAGCGGCCGGCAGACAGAACCTGTCCGCGGCCACGCGCCGCCTCGGCAAGGCGCCGGCACAACTCGGTCCGCTCGTTGAGCACCCGCAGCGCCACTTCCAGCGCTTGATCCATTTGCACAAACTGCGCCTCGCCCATGTCGGGAGCGGCAAAGCGGTGGCCGGTGTGACACTCGAAGTAGGGCAGGCTATCCACCGAGGACTGCCCGACAGCCCCGCCGCAGGTTGGGCAGGTCAGGGTGGTAGGCCGCTTGAGTGTATGTTCACCTTCCATCGTTGTATCTTCCTGCCGTTGCGGCGCGGGAGCCGTACTCGTGCTCCTGAACTCTACCGGCGCCTCTGCGCGCGCCGTGCCGCACAGACGTACCAGCAAATCCGCGATACCGGTCACCGGCAGGCGGTGGCGCACCGAAACGTGCCGCAGAGCGTTGCGCGGCATGTCCGGGCACTCCGCTTCGTTCGGCTCCTGTATGGCCGTGATACCGCCTTGGCGGGCGATCTCAGCCAAGCCGGCGGTGCCGTCGGCGAGCGCGCCTGAGAGCACCACGCCCACCACCCGCGGGCCAAAAGCGCGTGCGGCGGAGCGAAACAGCGGATCAGCAGCGGGACGGGTGCGGTTCTCGGCGGGGCCACGGGATAGCAGCAGGAACACGCCGTCCGGCGCGACCAGCAGGTGGCGGTCAGGGGGCGCGACATAGATCCGTCCTGGTCGGATCGGCTCGCCCTCGACAGCCCAAGCGGCAGGCAGCCGTCCAGCCCGGGTGAGAATTTCGGGTAGCGCGCTGCGCCGAGTACCAATGTGTAGCACGACGAGCAGGGCGGCACCGAAATCATGGGGCAGTTGAGCGACAAGCGTTTGCAGCGCCTCGACCCCACCTGCGGAGGCGCCAATTACCACGGTTGTCGGCCGATTTCCGTCCTCGTTCATGTAGATGCGAACGGCTCATCACTGCTCCGCGCACAAATCACACAGAAAGTTGAGGCAACGTGAGCAATGGGCGAACACCGGCGAGGGCGCATATGATCGGGCTAGGGCCTGTTAGCTCCTGAGCCAATCGAAGGTGGCAGCGAGGGATAGGACGCCGAGGAATGATCGGGCGGTTTTCTCGTAGCGGGTGGCCACGGCGCGCCATTCCTTGAGGCGCGCCCAGAGGT
>NZ_JBHTDE010000051.1:0-5605 GCF_042666655.1 Dankookia sp. GCM10030260 | reverse complement strand
ACCTCTGGGCGCGCCTCAAGGAATGGCGCGCCGTGGCCACCCGCTACGAGAAAACCGCCCGATCATTCCTCGGCGTCCTATCCCTCGCTGCCACCTTCGATTGGCTCAGGAGCTAACAGGCCCTAGCGCCAATCCTCGCGGCACGGCAGTCAGCCGCTCGCTTGGTACGATTAACCGCTGAGGCAAAGCCACCCTGGGGAGCAATCCTCAGGGTGGCTTTGCCTTTAGCTTCGACGCCGTCATAATTGTACCACTCCGCTCCAACACCCAACGGCAGATAGCACGGGCTAGATGCTACTGGCCGCTCCGGCGATCTGCAGAGCCGGCCGTGGTGCGACTTGAAAAGGCGCTAAGTCCCGCCTGCACCATGCCTACGGTGATCTGCATGACGCGATCGTTGTGCTCCATTCAGCTCCGCATCGCACTGATGGCAAACTGCCGCTGCTGCTCAGCAGTCTGTCGCAGAAACTGCTGCGATATCTACGTCTCGGCTTGTGTCGCCTGGCCCAGCCTCTCCATCCACGCCGAGTGGATTTCCGTCATGGAGCCGATCGCCATGCTAGGCAGGGAAGTCCATGCCCTCGGCCATCCTGGCGAGGGCAAGGCGGCTGGTCCGCATCCGGTCGGTGAGGCCAATTCGTTCAAATGACACTCTTCGGGATGTGTGGGCTGCGGCTGCAGCGCTTGCGCCGATGCATCCCGCTGCCCGCCACGGTGTTGCACCCGCATGCCGTTCGATACCCTGCACGCCCCGCCGCCGCTGGCCGTTACCGCAACCGCCGTGGACGCACCACCGATCCCCGCCTGCCGGGCCTGGGCGGCGCGCTACCTCGTGCGGCCGGAGGCGCCCGTCATCGACCTGACACAGGGCGTGCCCGACACGCCGCCCGACCCCGGCCTGCTGCGGCGCCTGGGCGAGGCGGGGGCCGACCCTGCCCTTGCCGGCTACGGTCCGCTGGAGGGCGAGGCGGCGCTCCGCGAAGCCTTCGCCGCCGAGACCCGGCGCCTCTACGGCGGCGACGTGGCGGCGGCGGACGTCACTATCACCGCCGGCGCCAACCTCGGCTTCACCCTGGCCATGGCGGCCATCGCCGCCCCCGGCGACGCTGTCCTGCTACCGGCGCCTTGGTTCTTCAACCACCCGATGGCGCTCGCGCTGCGGGGCGTCGGCAGCCAGCCGCTGCCCTGCGATGCGGGCAACGGGCTGCTGCCCGACCCGCACCGGGCGGCGGCGCTGATCGGTGCGCGGACCCGGGCGATCGTGCTCGTCACGCCAAACAACCCGACCGGCGCGATCATACCGCCGGCTCTGGTGGCGCGGTTCGCCGAGCTCTGCCGCGACCGTGGGCTGTGGCTGGTGCTGGACGAGACCTACCGCGACTTCCTGCCAGCCGGAGCCGGCGCTCCGCACGGGCTGTTCGCGGAGCCCGGCTGGCGCGACCGTGTGGTTCAACTCTACTCCTTCTCCAAGGCCTACGGCATACCGGGACACCGCGCCGGTGCCGTCGTGGCCGGCCCGGTGCTGCGCGCGGAGCTGATCAAGGCGGTCGACAACATCCAGATCTGCGCACCGCGTCCGCCGCAGGCTGCCCTCGCCTGGGCTGTCCCGGCCTTGCGTGGCTGGCGCGACGGCAATGCGGCGGCGATGGCGCGCCGCGGCGCCGCCTTTTCGGCCGCGCTGCGGCAGGCGCCGGCATGGCGCATCGAGGCGCTGGGCGCCTACTTCGCCTGGGTCCGCATCCCCGAAGCGATGCGCTCCGCCGCGCAGGCGGCAGAAGCCCTGGCGGCGATGCAGGGCGTGGTCACGCTGCCCGGGACCGCCTTTGGCCCGGGCGGGGAGCGCCACCTGCGCATGGCCTTCGCTGGCGTCGGGGAAGCGGCGATCGCCGCACTACCCGCCCGGCTGCGGGCGATGACGGAGGATGGCCGATGACGACGACACGACGCGGGCTGGCGCTGGCCGGGCTCGCCCTAGCGGCACCAGCACGGGCAGCCGCAATCGCCGGTGGTCGGCCGGTGCGCCTCATCGTCCCCTACCCGGCGGGCGGCGCCGTCGATCTCGTCGGCCGGCTCTACGCGGAGCGCATGGAAGCAGAACTCGGGCAGCAGGTGGTGATCGACAACCGCTCCGGCGCCGCCGGCATCGTCGGCGCCGAGGCGGTGGCGCGGGCCCTGCCGGACGGCACCACGCTCGGCGTGATCGGCATGACCACGCTTTGTGCCTACAAGTCGCTTTACACGCGGCTGCCCTTCGACCCCGACCGCGACTTCGCCCCGGTCAGCCAGGCGAGTGCGGGGACGGTGGTCTGCGCGGTCAATCTCGAGGCCGCGAAGCGGAACGGCTGGGCCGACTTCCGGGGCCTGGTCGCCTGGGCGAAGGCGAACCCGGAGGCGCTGCGCTACGGCACCGCCGGCCCCGGCACCACCGCTCATCTGACGATGGCCGCGGTGCAGAAAGCGACGGGGATCGAGGCGCTGCACGTCGCCTACCGCGGTGGTGCTCCAGCCGTTGCCGACCTGCAGGCCGGCGTGATCGACCTGATGTTCGAGCTGATGCCGGGGCTTATGCCGCTCATCGAGCAGCAAGCGGTGCTGCCGCTCGCGGTCGGCAGCGCATCACGCGCCCTGGCGCTGCCGGCGGTGCCGGGAATGGCGGAGTTCGCCGATTTGGGGCTTGGCGGCCTCGATATCGGGGCGTGGGAGGCGGTGATGGCGCCGGCCGGGACGCCGCCGGAGGTGATCCTCCGCCTGCATGCGGCGGTGCGGGCCGCAGGTGCCGACCCCGCGCTGAAGGACAGGCTGCGGACGGCGGGGTTCGTGGCGGAGACCTCGGCGAGCCCGGATGCCCTGGCGGACAAGATCCGGCTGGAGATTCCGGTGTGGCGCGGGCTAGTCGCACAGTCGGGGGCACGGCTGGATTAGAAATTCTGAATTGATGGTCGCCAGCCCCAGGGCGCAGGAGCTGGTTTCGCTAGGCGGCTGGAGTGAGGTGTCGCTGCAAGATCTGGTGCTGAAGGAACTGCAGCCCTACGTCGAAGGGACAGATCGCCTGACGGTAAATGGGCCGCCAATACGGTTGCGGCCGAAGGCTGCATTGGCGCTCGGCATGGTGCTGCACGAGTTATCGACCAATGCGGCAAAACACGGGGCACTGTCGGCGGAGCGTGGACGGGTCGCAGTCGCTTGGTCGGCGGAAAGCGGCGACACGGCAGCACACCTCGTGCTGCGCTGGACTGAAGAGGGAGGCTCGCCTGTTCGGGCCCCTAACGGGCGGACCGGCTTCGGGTCTAAGCTCATTGAGCAGCAACTGCGCCATGACCTCGGCGGTGCCATCAAGGTCGATTATTCCGAGGTCGGATTTAACGCCACGCTGACGCTGCCCTTCGATGTTGTCGTGCCTGGATCCATCAATGGAGCCTTCGGCGATGCTCCTGCCAAACAGCCTTGGCCCAGCGACGAGCGCGCGATGCCGAGCGGAGGCATCCCCACTTCTGACCGGAAATAAGCCTGTCGTCTTGCCGGCGCCGTGCCTATCGTAGCCGCCATCGACAAAGGCATGCCCAATCCTCAGCTCTCACGCGGCATCAGGCAGTATCGTCCGCACCCGGCCTAAACCCTCGGCTTGTGCGTCGACAGGGGTCTGCGCGAGGTCCACTGTGGACACACTCTCAACAGCCTGCGCCACCTGCCGTGCCGCAAGATGGTGGACCATGTGTCCTGCCCCTTTGACGATCTGCAGAACGCTGCCTGGAATGCTGGCCCGGAGCCGCTCGGATCTCCGCTTGAAGACGACCTTGTCGCCATCGCCCGCCATGATAACCACTGGTAGGGTCAATCCCTTGTAGTGCTCGCGCAAGGCGAGCGCGCCCGGGATCATGAGGGCGCCGTCCATTGAGGTCGCGCGGATCTGCGAGGGTCGTAGCGCCATTGCGGACGAATACTCGGCTTGGAACCGCGCTGGCACTCGGGCCGGCGAGAACATCGCCCATTTGAGCAGCGGCATCTGAAGCCAGCCAAGCAGGGGTGAGACGGTGTAGCGCAGCACGTCGCCCAGTACGGGGAGCGCGCCCGGCACGACCAGCAGCACGTCAGGCCGCAGTGTCCAGAAGTAGTAGCCGGACAGCAGCACGAGGCCAGCCGTATCGGCCTGGTGGCGTACCGCGAGCGCAAGGGCCACGAGTGTGCCCCAGGAGTGGCCAACCACCACCGGCCGCTCGACGCCCAACTGCTGCAGCGCCTTGTGGAGCAGCTCGGCTTGCTGGGCGGCTGTCCACATGTGCCCGCGCGGGCGCTCGCTGTATCCGAAGCCGGGACGGTCGAAGATGATCACTCGGTGCGTCCGCAGCAGGAGCTCGGCGACCCCGCTGGTGTTCCAGTCATCCCCAGTTACGGCGTTGCCGTGGATCAGCACGACGGGGTGGCCTTCACCCCGGTCGCTGTAGTGCAACCGGACGCCGTCCACCACAAGGAACGAACCCTTGGGCGGGTGCCTGCGCTCCGCTCGGCGCGCCGCGACCTGGTTGGCGATAGCGAGGGTCGCCAGGCCAGCCGCACAGATGAGCGCGACCGTGCCGGCCGAGCTAGTCTTGGATGCCGCAAAGAGGGTCATGGTTGTCTTTCGTGTGCGCAGCGGGTCAGCCGAATGGCTGCGAGCGGCGGTGGGACGCAGGCCCAAACTTTGAAGGGGCCGCTGCCTTGAGGCGGCGCTTCCTTGCTTGCGCGCCCTCCAGCAGGCCGATCTTTAGGTCACGGTACAGCCGGCGGGTCTGCGATCCGCGCAGCTTCTCCAGCATCCGCTCGAGTGCCCGTCCTAGCTCCCGCAGCCTCGCATCGCCAAGCCGCTGCGCGTGGCGAAACATCGACTGCTCCTCCGATCCGGCATGGTGCTCGACTGCCACACGTAGGGCGCGCAGGTGTTCCTCAAAGGGCACGGTCGCTGTGTTCAGCTTCATCGTCTTGGCCAGTAAATCGGTAAGCTGACGGTGCTCAGAATGGGCAATCGGCACATCGGGGCTCACTTTCGCCACGGCCGGGTAGAAAATGTGATCCTCAATCTGCTCGTGCATGTCGAGTTCGGCGGCCAGTACGCGCAACAGGTCGCGCCGCTCTGGGTCCTCGCGGTCCATCCCCTCGATGCGCGCGAGCAGCTCGCGGAAGAGGTCGTGGTGCGCAACCAGTACCTCGTCCGCACGCTTGCCCGGGCCATGGTGGTCGTTGGCGGGCCCTGGCCCCTCGCCGCCTGAGAGCGCGCGTGAGTCTCCCATCTCTTGCTCGCGTCGGATCTCGACCGTCCCATCGCGCAGCCGCACCTCGTAGCGCGGCTGCGCGCAAATGGAGGGACCGGAGGTCGGCTCCGCGCTGTCGAGCGCATAGCGAGAGCCGTGCCAAGGGCAGACGAGCTGTCCGTTCAGCACCCAGCCCTGGTCGAGCGGCCCACCAAGATGCGAGCAGCGCGCGCCCATCGCGTGCACGCGCCCACGATGGCGCACCAGTACGACCGGCACGTCGCGCGCCTCCTCCGCGTCGTGCAGCACCACCTTGCGTGGCCGGTCCTCCTCCAGCTCCTCAAGGCGCGCGACGACCTTAAATTCGCGCGGCTCCGGGC
>NZ_JBHTDE010000050.1:0-5762 GCF_042666655.1 Dankookia sp. GCM10030260 | reverse complement strand
TTTTCAAGCCATTTTTCGCCATGTTCGTGGCACTACATATTTGCCAAACTCCGGGGAATCAGGCAGCAGGCCGCGCAAAATCAACCACTTGCCAACGGACTCCCAACGGGGACTGTTCAAGTTGGGTTTGGGTACATTTCAACCATTACGCGCGTCTCCCGCGGATCAGCACGCGTTCGTTGCAACACGGCATCGTGCTGGTTAGCGCTAGTTTTGGCATTGCCGGGGATCATCTCACTCCCGTATTTGAACGCTTAAGTTGAACATTGGATCAGATTTGAGGCACCAATGCGCAGCGACGGCGTACTCACCCGGTCAAGGATCCCCCCGTCATGACCCCCCGTCCCATCCTCATCATCGAAGACGACGCCACGCTGCGTGCCACCCTCGCCGAGCAGATCGCCATGGACGGCAACTTCATCGCCGTGGCGGCGGAGAGTGCCTCCGAAGCAACCGCCAAGCTGGCCGAGGCAGATGTCCGCTACGATGCCATCCTGCTGGATGTCGGCCTGCCGGATGCCGATGGCCGCGATTTCTGCGCCCAACTCCGGCGCGGCGGCAACACCACGCCGATCATCATGCTGACCGGCGCCCATGCCGAAGCCGATGTGGTGCGTGGTCTCGACGCCGGCGCCAACGACTACGTCGCCAAGCCCTTCCGGCTGCCGGAACTGCTGGCCCGGGTCCGCGCCCAGCTCCGCACCTTCGACAACTCGGAAGCCGCGGTCTTCACCATTGGCCCCTACCAGTTCCGCCCCGCGGTCCGGCTACTGCTGGACCCCGGCAAGAACCGCAAAGTGCGGCTGACCGACAAGGAATGCCGGATCCTGAAGTACCTGCTCCGGGCGAACGGCGCTGCAGTGGATCGCGCGACGCTGCTGACGGATGTCTGGGGCTTCAACAGCGGCGTCACCACCCACACGCTGGAGACGCACATCTACCGCCTGCGGCAGAAGATGGAGGCCGATCCGTCGAACCCGCGGCTCCTGATGACCGACCGTGGCGCCTACCGGTTGGATGCGACCACACCGTCGGCCGTCGGCGCCGAGCGCGAACTTCTCCGCACGCACTGAAACACTGTCCTCAGCGTCGGATGCCGATCATGGCTGACATCCTGCTCTTTTCCGCCGAACGAACCTCGGCTGCGGCGCATCGGCACGATGCGCTGCAGCCCCGGGCCGCAGCGCTCGCAGCAGCTCCCGAAGCTGAGGCATGGGTCGTGTCCCGGGTGATGGTGTAGGAGGCCGCCACCGTAATGGTGGCGGCCATCGTGATGGTCCTGGGTAGGGTTGGGTTGTCGAGACCAACAACCTCCACCTTGGAAAATCACGATGACCGACGACAGGATTGCCCTTCGGGAGCTCTTGGAGAAGGGCTCTGATGCCACCTTCCTTCGTGAGATGATCGGCTTTGCCGCCCAGCGCCTGATGGAACTGGAGACCGATGGCCTGTGCGGCGCTGCCCATGGCGAGCGCAGCGCCGAGCGGGTGAACCAGCGCAACGGCTACCGCGAGCGCGACTGGCAAACCCGGGCCGGGACGGTCGAGCTGCGGATCCCGAAGCTCCGCCGCGGCTCCTACTTCCCGGCCTTCCTGGAGCCCCGCAGGACCGCAGAGAAGGCGCTGACGGCGGTGATCCAGGAGGCATACATCCAGGGCATCTCGACCCGTTCGGTGGACGACCTGGTCCGCGCCATGGGGATGGAGGGCGTCAGCAAAAGTCAGGTCAGCCGGCTCTGCGCCGAGATCGACGACCGGGTCCGCGACTTCCTCTCCCGTCCGATCGAGGGAGACTGGCCCTATCTCTGGCTCGACGCCACCTACGTGAAGGTCCGCGAGGCGGGACGCGTGGTTCCTGTCGCCGTCACCATCGCGGTCGGCGTCAACGGCGACGGCCGGCGCGAGGTTCTCGGCATGGCCATCGGCACCTCCGAGGCGGAGACGTTCTGGCTCGACTTTCTCCGATCCCTGTCCCGCCGCGGCCTGCGCGGCGTAAAGCTGGTGATCTCCGACGCCCATGAAGGCCTGAAGGCCGCAGTCACCAAGGTACTGCGGGCAACCTGGCAACGCTGCCGGGTGCACTTCATGCGCAGCGCCGCAGCGCATGCCGGGAAGACCCAGCGCCGCATTGTCTCCGCCTGGATCGGCACCGCATTCGCCGAGGCGGACGCTCCCGCCGCTCACGCCCAGTGGCGCCGGGTCGCCGATCAACTCCGCCCGAAGGTGCCAAAGCTGGCCGAGTTGATGGATACCGCCGAGGGCGATGTGCTGGCCTACATGGACTTTCCACGCGAGCACCGCGCCAAGATCCATTCCAGCAACCCGATCGAGCGGCTCAACGGCGAGATCAAGCGCCGCACCGATGTCGTCGGCATCTTTCCCAACGAGGCCGCCATCACCCGGCTGATCGGCGCCATTCTCCTCGAGCAATCCGACGAATGGGCCACTCAGCGATCCCGTTACATGACGCTGGAAACCATCAGCACCGTCAGCGACAATCCCGCCGTCAGCCTGCCCGTCGTGGCCGGATGACGCGGCGGCCCACCCCACCAAGGAGCACAACTCCTACACCACGCCGTGGGGCACGATCTGAGGCATGGCTGGAGGACGACACTGGAGACAATGGCGAACTTGAGATGGTCGCCAGCTTGGCCGCCGCGCCGTCGCAGTCGCTCGCCGGCCTGGTGACCAAGGTGGAGGCCTTGGTCGCCCGCCTTGCACCGGACGACGGGACCGACGCTGGCTTGTGCCTTGCCGAGGCAAGCCTGTTGCGGTCCGTGCTGTGCGATGTGCGCGCCTTTGTCGCGGACGCCGTCTTTGCTGTCCAGGGCGCCGACCTGTGGGCACCGGTTTCGACCGGAGCCAGTCTCGTGCAGGGAACCGGCGCAAGCTGATGTACCAGGGCTGGGTTGGATGTCTGAGGTCTCATATGGGTCAGATCTCGGACATCTGGTTCGCAGTGCGACCATGCCCCTGCTAGGTATGGGCCATGCACGACGACATGAGTGACCAAGCCTCCGAAACTGGCGACAACGGCACGACCCAGAGCGGGCTAGACCGCGCCGGCAGGCTCCGTGAACGCATTCGGCTATCGCAGACCATCGCCGCCCAGAGGGCTCGCATCGAAGCAACAGGCGGCAAGCCCAGCGAGGACGAGGCCGCACGCATGGTAAGCGAGTTCCACGCCCGGGGCGGTCAGGTGACCATCTGTCCTCCGCCGGATGACACCGTCACCGAAGGCGAGCCTGGGCACGTGAAGCGCCGCTGAAAAGCTGCAAGGGCTGATTGACTGCTCTTTGGCACCCCGCTTCCCCGCCTGGTGGGGGCTCAACCCGGACTGTCTTTCACGCTCCATTCACGCTTACCGCGGGTTAGTCAGGGCTTGCCGCAATTGCGGTTGGCCGCGGGTTTCCGGCGCGCCGGCGTTGATTCCACGCCGCGCAGCAGCCAGCGCTCCCCGCCACCTAACAGCTGCGTTTTGGGCGACGGGCCGTCGAGGTCATTGCGATCCAGATGTGCGCGGCAAATCAGCGAGGCTGAAGATGCTGGCGTAAGACATTGGCCCGGTATGGTGAGGCTGGGCCGAAGCGCGCTTTATGTGTCGAATTCGGTACAAAAAGCCAGATTATTTCGCGTAGCGACTCTAAGGCCCGGCGGCCGTTCTGGCGCAGATGGATCGGATGAGTGGCGCCGGCAACAGCATGTTCCCCGACCCGCCCGAGCCACCGCAGCTGGTCGAGACGACAGCGCAAGGTCCGTGGGGTGGCCCGAGCTATTCTTACCGCGGCGCCCGCATCGAATGTGCCCCCAGCGGCCGTGTCTGCGGCTTGTTCATGCCGGAGCACCCGCTGCACGGTGAGCGCTGGAATAGCGCCCTTCTTGCGGCGAGCGGATGTTGTTGAGAGTAGGCCGCCGCGGAGGAGAGGCGATGGCCGGGAATATACGGCGGAACAGCGGGCGCAGATCCTGACCGAGGCGGCGCTGCCGGGCGCGCGGGTCTTGGTCGTGGCACAGCGGCACGGGATCTCGCCGAGCCTGGTGTATCGCTGGCAGCGGCGCGACCTGTCCCCGGATCCGACCTACCGCGCCGAGGATGTGCCCGCCGTGGGTGATTCTTGACACGGTTTTCGTCCCTCCCCGCACCGCTCCGGTGGCGCGTGGCTGAACTGCCACGCTAGCGTTCGAAGCCAGCACGGCAGGGGGAAGCGTCGATGTCCAAGAGGCACAAGAAAGATGCGGAAGGCGGCGCGCCGAGAGGCCGCGGCAAGGTCGCGGAGGTGGTGCCGGCGGCAGCGGCCCAGGACGGCGCGCCATCCCGTGCGGACGGAAAACTCTCCCGCAAGGCGTACGACAAGGCGTTGCATGACCTGCACGTGGAGCTGGTGAAACTGCAGCAATGGGTGCAGACGACCGGCACCAAGGTCTGCATCGTGTTCGAGGGCCGCGACGGTGCCGGCAAGGGCGGAACCATTAAAGCCATCACGGAACGCGTCAGCCCGCGGGTCTTCCGCGTCATCGCGCTGCCGGCGCCGACCGAGCGCGAGAAGTCGCAGCTTTACATCCAGCGCTACATCCCGCATCTGCCCGCGGCCGGCGAGGTCGTGATTTTCGACCGCAGCTGGTACAACCGCGCCGGCGTGGAGCGGGTGATGGGCTTTTGCTCCGAGGAGCAGGTGAAGCGCTTCCTGGACATGGCGCCGGCGGTCGAACGGGCGATCAGCGACTCCGGCGTCATCCTGCTGAAGTACTGGTTGGAGGTAAGCCCGGAGGAGCAGACCCGGCGGCTGGAGGACCGGATCAACGACGGCCGCAAGCTTTGGAAGCTAACGGGGATGGACCTGAAGTCCTACAGCCGCTGGTATGAATACTCGCGGGCGCGGGACGCGATGTTTCTGGCGACGGACACCGCCTGGGCGCCCTGGTATTTCGCGCATTCGGACGACAAGAAGCGTGCGCGGCTGAACATCATCCGCCACCTCCTGCACCACATCCCATACGAGGCGCCGAAGGGAGAGAAGGTCAGGCTGCCGAAGCGCCAGGACGCGGGCGACTACCGGGATCCCGACTACCCCTTCAAGGTGATCCCGGATACGACCACCGCGACCACTCTGCCGGCATGAGCCTGCCCCCTGACCAGCCGCCGCCATCGCCGACTGCAAAACCGAAGCTTAAGCCCGAGGAGCGCCGCGCCCGGCAGGCTCACCGGCTGATCACGATCCGCCTGCGGATGTTGATCGGCCGGGAGCTGGAGGAGCGCGGCATCACCACGCCCGCCGCGATCGGCGCGGCCCTCGATATGCCGGCGGCCGAGGCGACCAGCCCGCTGACCCGGCGCCAGCGGCGTGAGGACGATGTGGAGTTGCTGCAGGCCACAGCGGCTCGGCTGGGGGTGAAGGTGCCGTGCTGAGGTCGCAGCACCCATGACCGACCCCGACGCCATCGGCCCAGACAGCACGGTGCGGCTACGCTGCTACCTGCCCTCGGCGGATTCGGTTTGGTTCTCCGCCGGCTGCGATGGCCTGGCTGGCTGCGGCCGTAGCGCAGCGATCGACATTCGGGCGGCTATGGGCGATCACCTGGGGCGGCGGCTCGAGAAGGCGCGGCGGCTGTTCTAGCGGCGGTGGATCGGATGACGAGGCTAGGGCCTGTTAGCTCCTGAGCCAATCGAAGGTGGCAGCGAGGGATAGGACGCCGAGGAATGATCGGGCGGTTTTCTCGTAGCGGGTGGCCACGGCGCGCCATTCCTTGAGGCGCGCCCAGAGG
>NZ_JBHTDE010000049.1:0-6487 GCF_042666655.1 Dankookia sp. GCM10030260 | reverse complement strand
CCCGCGACCGCCGCCGCCCCCCGAAAACCGCGCGAAAAGCCGCATGCTCGGACAACGCCGCCGCTGGATGCGGGTCACCGAGACCAACCAACCGCTTTCCGAGACCGCTTTTCAGCAGCCTGCTAGGGGCTTGGCCTTTGCTCGGAGCAAGTAAAGAGTGAAGGTGGTGCCCCGACCAACCTCGCTCTCGACCTGGAGCTCTCCCCCGGACTGCTTGGCGAAGCCGTAGACCTGCGATAGTCCGAGCCCGGTGCCCTTGCCGACCTCCTTGGTTGTGAAGAACGGCTCGAAAATCCTCCCCATCATCTCCGACGCGATGCCCGAGCCGGTGTCGGTGACTGACACTGCGACAAAGGCACCCGGTGCGCCCGCATGCCCGCGGGTGGCAGGCACCCCGGACGCCAACCACGTCCGGAGCGTCAGGCGGCCCTCGCCGTCCATGGCGTCCCGCGCGTTGACGGCCAGATTCAGCAAGGCCGTCTCGAACTGGTTCGGGTCCGCCTTCACGGCGCAGTCCTCGCACTCGATCTCTGTCTCGATGCGGACGCGTGCACCCACCAGGGGGCGGACCAACGCCACCACGGACGCGACCCGGTCGCCGACCGCGAACACCTCCGGCTTCAGGGGTTGTCGCCGCGCGAAGGCCAAGAGTTGCCCGGTGAGCTTCGCGGCTCGGTCCGCCGTCTCGGCGATCGCCTCGACATAGCGGCGACGCCGGTCTTCGGGCAGGCTGGGCCGCCGCAGTAAGCCTGCGGAGGAGCGGATGACGGTCAGCAGGTTGTTGAAGTCGTGCGCCACTCCGCCGGTGAGCTGGCCGATAGCCTCGAGCTTCTGGCTTTGCCGCAGGACATCCTCCTGTTGGCGAAGCTGCTCGGCCCGGCGCGCCACCTCGTTCTCGAGATGCTCGTTCAGCCGCCGTAGCTCCCTCTCGGCGTGCCTGCGCTCGGTGAGATCGAGCATGGCGCCGAGCATCCGGACCGGCACTCCATCCGGTCCCCGCACCATGAAGCCGCGGTCAAGCACGTCGGCGTAGGTGCCATCAGCGCGCAGGAAGCGGTACTCGTCGGACCAGTGGGTCCCGGTTCCGTCAATCACCGCGTGGATGGAACGGAAGACGCGTCCCCTGTCCTCCGGGTGGATGTGCTCGATCCACCACCCTCCGGAGGGATCCACGTCCTCCGGGTGGTAGCCATAAGCCTCGTTCAAGGCCTCGTTCCATTCGATGCAGTCGCGCCGGAGGTCCCAGTCCCAAATGGCGTCATTGGTCGCCCGCACGGCAAGCCGGTAGCGCTCCTCGACCACACTGCGCGCCTCTTCCGCGCGGCGTCGCTCCTCGATATCGTAGAGTACTGTCACCGCTGCGGCGATCCGGCCGGACCCGTCACGCACCGGCGCACTGCTCACCTCCAGCCGCCGCCTCGAGGCAGAGCCATCGGCATCGTCACCGTGTCGCCGATAGATTATCTCCTCCTGCTTGACGACCTCGCCGTGGCGCAGGGTGCGCATGGTGGGGTAGTCCTCGATGGCAAAGGGGCGACCGTCCGGATGGACGGCGCCGTATGCCTGGTAGCGGGTGGCGTCCTCGCCCAGCTCGCCGTGGCCGAGGATCTCCCGAGCCTTGTCGTTCAGGACGACTGCACGCCCGCTCGGCGCCTCGGTAATGGAGATGCCGACCGGGGCTTGGCGGATCAAGGTATGCAGGAACTCGCGCTGGAGCCGCAGCTGCGCCTCGCTCTCCCGCAGCCGCTCCTCGGCCCGCCTCTGCTCGGTGACGTCGCGCGAGGAGGCCAGCAGGAGGGAGGGCTGGCCACCCTCGCCGGGCACCGCCGTGACTTGCACGTCCCACCACCGCGGCGTCCCCTTGGCCGTCGGGCAGAAGCCTTGAAGCCGGCCAACCCGGCCCGCCAGCGCCTCGGCCATAGCAGCCCGGAGTTTATTCCGCTGCTCCTCCGGCCAAAGGGATACCCACTCCTTGCCATCAACCGTCCGGAACTCCTCCACCTCCATCGCGCACAGCCCGGGCGCGTTCATGAAGGTCAGCCGTCCCTGGAGGTCGAGCAGCTTGAGGCAGTCGGCACTGCTCTCCATGACGTTGCGCAGCAGCGCCTCGCTCGCCTGGAGCCGCTCCCCGGCCAAGTGCTCCGCTGTGCGGTCCCGGACGATCTTGACGTAGCCAAGGTGTTCGCCGGTCTCATCGTCCTCGAGCCGTGTCATCGAGCCAGAGCCCCAGTAGCGGGAGCCGTCTTTGCGCATGTGCCAGCGCTCATCCTTGGCCCGTCCACTGCTCCGGGCTGTCGCCATCTCCGCGGCACAGATGCCCGCCGCCTGGTCCTCGGACGTGAAGATCATGCAGGCATCCCGGCCGACCACCTCGTCTTCGGACCAGCCCATCACACGCTCGGCGGCGCTGTTCCAGCTGGTGATAACCCCGTCCAGACAGATCGTGAAAACCGCGAAGTCGGCCGAACTCTCGAGGACGAGTTCGGCGAGGCGGCCCAGGCTCGGCAGCCTGTGACGCGAGAGGTCAACCGTGCGGCCGTTCATCGGTGTTGCTCGGAATCGAAGTGGCACGGCGTTGGGTATGCAGCTCCGATAGCGACGCTTCCACCCGCTGCAGCCGCGGCGGAATGCGCCCTAGGCTGAAACAGTCCGGCTGGGATGATGACCTGGAGGCTGTTGTGGGCTGGCATGGTCGCCAGATAGACTGAGGCAAATGAGACGTCACCCTATAATGTAGCTTTCTGTATACCTTCTCTCAGGTTGCGGTTGGGTGAGGCCGCCTGGGCACAGAATAATCGAACGCATCATCTGCGGAACGAGAGTGACGGTGGAGCCAAGCACCGCCATCACCAAGGGCTGTGTCGTGCCGTGCAGCACCCCAAACTCTCAACACATAGAGCGGATTGCTTAGTGATCTGAACGTCTGGTTCGAGGCTGCGTTATTGGTGGCTTTGAGGGTTCGGAGCCATGGCGCTATCGGCAAACCTGCGAGAGCGCGTGCTGGCGGCGCATGAGCGGCGCGAGGGCAGTCAGCGTGTCCTGGCCGAGCGGTTCGAGGTCGCGGTCGGCACGGTGAACAATTGGCTGCGGCAGGCGCGGGAGGGCCGCCGCGCCCCGCTGCGCCGTCGTGGAGGTCAGCCCCTGCTGGGCGGGGCGGCGGAACCGGGGCTACTGGCTGCCCTGGTGGCTGAGCGGCCGGATGCGACACTGGCCGAATACGCGGGAATGCTGGCCGAGCGGATCGGCCGACGCTTCAGCACGCCGGTGATCTGCCGGGCGCTGCGGCGTGCCGGCCTGCGGCGGAAAAAAAGACCCTGCACGCGAGCGAGCAGGAGCGGCCCGACATCGTCGCTGCCCGGGCCGCCTGGCGGGACGAGGTCATGGGTCAGGTCGATCCCGACCGTCTCGTCTTCCTCGACGAGAGCGGCCTCGACACCCGCCTGACCCGCAGCCATGCCCGGGCGCCGCAGGGCCAGCGTGCCGTCGGCCGCATCCCGGGTGGGCATTGGCGGCGGCTGACCATCCTCGGCGCCATCGCCCGCGACGGCCTGGTCGCGGTCATGACCATCGCGGCCGCCACCAGCACCGCCGTCTTCCTCGCCTTCATCGAGCAGGTTCTGATCCCGGCCCTGCACAGCCGCCCCGAGGCGCTCGTCGCCATGGACAACCTCGCCCCGCACCGAGCCGCGGCGGTTCGGGCCGCACTTCGCCGCGCCGGTCTCGGCCATCGCTACCTGCCGGCCTACTCGCCAGACCTGAACCCGATCGAACTGGCCTGGTCCAAGCTGAAGGCCAGGCTGCGCGCCGTCGCGCCAAGGACCATTGGCACCATCGAGGACGCCCTGCCAGACGCCCTCGACGCGATCACCCCAGACGACGCGCGTGCCTGGTTTCAACACTGCGGATACCGTTCATCCTAAAACGCAATCCGCTCTAGCCGGCGAGGTGGCTTTAAGGGGAGCGCAACGCCCCTGGCCGGCGTAGCGCCCGGGAGCAGAGCAAAGCATGCCTGAAGGATCGCTTAGCACCTCCACTCTGCCCGTTCTGGCACGAGCAGCGGTCACGCCAGCGGAGCATGCCAAGGCGGCCCTCGCCCGCGCTGTGCAGTATGCCGAGGTGGCGGATGCGCCCAGCACGCTTGGGCCTATTGGAGCGACGGGCAGGCGTTCGTCGTCTGGTGAACGGACGCGGGCCCTAGTAACCGCACCCTCGTGCCGGACCCGCTGGTGGTTCAGGCCGCTAGGCGGTTCCGCCGCATCCGCAATGTGACGATCAGCCCCCCCGCCGACCAGTCGAAGGCGATGCTGCCACCGAGCTGGCGCGCCATGCTACGCCGGATGAGTTCGCTGCCGTAGCCGGCAGGAGCGGAAGGCTCGACAACAGCCGGGCCGCCTCGTTCGGTCCAGACGACCACCACGTCATCGCCCTGGAGAGTGCACCCCAGGTCGAGCGTGCCACACTCTGCCGAGAGCGCGCCGTACTTCAGGGAGTTCGTCGCCAACTCGTGCACCACGAGGGCGAGCGTCGTGGCGGCCGCCTCGCCAATGTCTATCCTTGGCACTGAGACACGGATGCGCCCGGAGGAGCCGTCCGTATCGTCGTAGGCGTGCAGTAGCACCGCCAGCAGATCGCCGAGGAGCGCCGCTTCGACCGGACGGCCGCCCCTCGGGCGGACGAGGTCATGAGCACGCCCCAGAGCGGTCAGCCGCCTCGTGAGATCCTGCGCCATGTCGGCGGTCGTCGCCGCCGAGCGCGACGTGATCTGGGCCAGCTGCGAGGCGACGAGCAGCAGGTTCTTGACCCGGTGGCTCATCTCACCGGCCAGTAGTTGATTGGCTTCCTCGGCCTGCTTACGCCCGGTCACGTCGAGGAAGATGCCGCGCATGACATTCTTCTGGATATCGGCATCGTTGCCCTGACCACGGGTAGAGATCCATCGAATGTCGTCGCCGGACAGGATGCGGAAGTCGATCTCATACGGCCCCACAATCGCCCGCGTCGCGGTAAACGCCGCCCGCACCCTATCGAGGTCCTTCGGATGGATCTTCGCCGACAAATCTTCGAAGGTTGCAACGCTCCCCTCGCGCAACTCCCAAAGCGCGTAGGCGCGCCTGTCCATAGCGATCTCGTCGGTTTCAACGTTCCACCACCACAGGCCGACGCCAGCGGACTCGATAGCCGCGCTTAGGTGCTCCGGATCCCAGTCCAGGGGGAGTGATGACGTGGGTGCCAAGACGTGTTCCTTCTCTGTGCTACCCGAGGTGACAATCAGCGCGAAATCGCCTCCGTCGCTCAACTGTTTGCATCCCGCCCGTTGATTGGGAACGCATCCTGACTTTACGATAGGGCAGATACCCCTCACGCCGTCTTCACGGGAAAAGCCCCCGTCACCAGAATGGTCAGAGACAACGTCCTTGGCAACGACCACTAGCTAGGCCCCAGGGCTCACGCCCGGGTCCCGCCGCTCCGTCGCCAGGAGCGTTTCCACCCGCCTCACCAGGACGTCGAGCTCAAACAGGACGTCGAGCTCAAAGGGCTTGCCGATCACCTCTACACCCAGAGGCAGCACCGTGCCGGCGTAGCCGGTGATGAACAGCACCGGCAGTCCCGGTTGCCGCTCGCGCGCCGCCTCGGCCACCTGTCGCCCGTTCATGCCGTTCGGCAGCCCGACGTCGGTGATCAGCAAATCCGGCCGGGCCGAGGCAAGAATCTGTAACGCCTCCGGCCCGTCCGCCGCCTCCAGCACCACGTAGCCCATGTCGCGCAGGCGGTCAGCGACCGGGTGTAGTGCGGCCGGTTGTTGAGACAGCTGGCTGCGCTGTTCAGGCGGCCAAGGGTAGGTTGGCCAGTTGGCATTGAGCAAGGCCGCGTTGCTCGGCGCGGATCTGGTTCGGGGTGCGGTAGCCGTGCCGGGCGACGAGCCAGGTGGCGTTGTAGTGGGCCACGAAATCCTGCAGCCCGCGGCGCAGCTCTTCGATGGTGTCGAAGGTGTGCACCCATAAGAAGTTCTCCTTCAGGGTGCGGATGAAGCGTTCGGCGACGCCGTTGCCCTCGGGCTGGCGGACGAAGGAGGGCGAGCTCTCGATGCCGAAGAAGGTGATCTCGTCCTGGAAGTCGCCGGACATGTAGTTGGAGCCGTGGTCGTGGCGGAGGGAGAGACCCTTGGCCGCGTTCTTTTCGATGCCGCCGAAGTGGCGCAGCACGCCCTGGCGGACCGGCTCGAGTGCCTCGAAGCGGTTGCCGGAGCGGGCGGCATGGTTGCCGACGCACTCGCCGGAGCAGTGGTCGACGGCAACGAACACCCGGGCCCGCCCCTCGCGCAGGGTGATGGTCTCGGTCATATCTGTCCCCCACATCACATCCACCGCCGTGGTGGTGATGGTGCCGTCATGGGCGCGCTGCTCGGGACGGCCGACGCGGTGTGGCGCGAGCAGGCCGTGCTGGCCCATCAGGCGCCGGACCCGCCGGGCCGAGGTGCGGATGCCGC
>NZ_JBHTDE010000048.1:0-8128 GCF_042666655.1 Dankookia sp. GCM10030260 | reverse complement strand
CAGGAGAGGGTTGTATTCGACGCTGGCCGGCATGCGCATTGCGGCCATGCCAGTGTAGTGCATGGCCGCAATACCGAGCCCCATCAGCAGGCCGGCGAGACCGGTGCGGGCGGGACCCGCGCCGTAGCCGGTGATGGCGAAGCCAATCCCGGTGACGCCGACGGCGACGACGAGGGAAAGGAGGGTGAGCCCGGGGTCGTAGGCCATCGGCACGGGCAGCAGGAAGGCGAGCATGGCGACGAAGTGCATCGCCCAGACGCCACCCCCCATGGCCACTGCCGCGGTGGCCAGCCAGGCGCGCCGGGCCCACCCCGTGGCGTCGCCGACCCGACTGGCGAGGTCGAGGGCAGTGTAGGATGCGGCCACGGCGATCGCGACGGAGAGAACGACAAGAGTCGCGTCGTGCGTCCCGGAGAATAGCTGCTACTGCATTGCTCTCGTTGGTTGGTTGGCTTGTTGGTTCGAATCCGTTCTAACCTACCACGCCAGGGCTAGCACCAATACCGTTGACTTACGGCGATCGGAGGCCGGTTTCGGCGGGCAGTCTGCAGGAGGCGGATGCGCGGGCGCTCCTGGTAGCCCGGCGGGCCCGCAACGGCGCGCCCTTTGCCTCGGTCGAGGAGGCCGCTCTGCGAGCCGGGGTCGAGCGGCAGGCGCTCGAGGCGCTGGCCGGGGCGGACGCCTTTGCCGGCACCGGCGCCAGTCGCCGCCGAGCCGGCTGGGACGCCCGCGGCGTGGCGAACGGGCCGCAGGACTTGCCGCTCTTCGCCGTCGCTGCCGGCACCGAGGCGGCCGCCCTAGCGACGCAGGTGCCGCTGGTGCCGGAGCCTGCCGTCACCCTGCCAGACCAGACCGAGGGCGAGGTGGTGGCGGACGACTACCTGGCGACCGGCCTCATCCTCCGGCGTCACCCGCTGGCGCTGCTGCGGCCCCGGCTGGACGCGTTGGAGTGCGGTGATACTCGCCAGCTGAACGCCATGCGCGCCGGCACCAAGCTGCGGCTGCCCGGGCTGGTGCTGATCCGCCAGCGTCCCGGCTCGGCCAAAGGGGTGGTGTTCCTGACCGTCGAGGACGAGCACGGGGTGGCGAACCTCGTCGTCTTCGAGCGGATCGCCGCGCGCGACCGGGCGGCGCTGGTCTCGGGGCGCCTGCTGATCGCTGAGGGGCGGGTGGAGCGCGAGGTCGCGCAGGCCGAGGTGCCGATCACCCACCTCATCGTCGAGCGGCTGCTCGACCGCTCCGACCTGCTCAGCCGGCTGGCCGAGATCGACGGCAACACTGGCAACGGGGCCACCCAAGACCAGGATTGGACGGAGGAGGCGCTCGGTCGGGCCGACGAGGTCCGCCGCCCCGAGCCCGGCAGCCAGCGCCCGAAGCCGAAGCTGCCCGGCAGCCAGGACTTTCGCTGATGCCCGACTTGCCGAGCGCAGCGGCCTCGTTGATCGTCGCCGGGCAGCCCTCCCCTGGCCCGCAAGGAGGCTCGGTCACGCCATGTGCAACCTGTACAGCATCACCAAGGGCCAGCAGGCCATCCGCGAGTTCACCCGCGCCATGAGCGACCGGACCGGCAACCTGCCGCCGCTGCCCGGGGTCTTCCCGGACTATGCCGCGCCGATCGTCCGCAACCAGCCCGAGGGCCGCGAGCTGACGATGGCTCGCTGGGGCATGCCCTCGCCGGCGTTTGCTGGAGGGCAAGAAGTCCGACCCGGGCGTCACAATCGTTCCTAACGCGCAACAAAATAAGATCTCGTGAAAAGGGGGTGTTCATACCTTATGTCGATGTGGATACGGACAATCTGAAGGTCAGCAAGCCGCACTTCGATGCGTTCCGACTTCCTGAACATCATCTAAAGCTTGCGGGAACCTTCTCGTTCAATGTCAAATGAATGTGCCAGTCAGAAGAACGTGGATTGGCACACTCTTATCGGCGTCCCGCTGGTAGGAGGGTAGTTTATATCCGCTGCCGCGTGCGCTGATGGACGTCGGCCACCCTCAACTTGGCGGCCGCTTCACCCAGGCATCACCTTGCAACGCGCGCTGCCGACCGTACTCGAACAGCGGACGCATATAGGACTGCTCGAATGGCTTGTCGTATTCAACCGTGAAGTCGCGACCGATGAAGGCCAGATTGTAGTTTACACCGTCGCGTTCGGCAGCTGAATAGATCCGCCACACGTCGTTGTACCCCGCGGAAGAAATCATCGAGGCGACCGCCCGGCTGGCGATGCCCATCGTCCGCCGGTCGACCGAGGCCCATTCGGGATCGAGCCGGCCGTTGCGGATGACCCAGGCCCGCGCCGGCGCTACCGGCATGCCCTTCGCCCGCCGCTCCTTCCGATATTGCGACACGCTGGCGGGATAGAGGAAGACCTGCGCGAAGGCGCCGCCATCCACATGCAGCTCCTGGAACGGCTTGCCGTCCTGCGTCACGTCGAACAGCACCGGGGAGAAGGCGCCGGGAATGGCCGAGGAGGCCAGCAGGATGCGCCGGATCGTGTCCAGCGCCTTCGGATGGCCGCTCTTGGCGATGGCGCCGATGTTCCAGATCACCGGCATCTGCGCGTCGAGGTTCGAGGTGCCGATCAGCAGCAGCCGCCCGCCGTCATAGGCGCGGGCGATTTCGACCAGTAGCGGCTCGTCGATATAGCGGGAAATCGTGCCGAACAGCGGGGTGTTGTCAGCCATGCCATCATGCCAGATCGCCGCGGTGAAGTTGCGCTGCACGATGATATCAGCAAGCGTGATGTCGGTGTAGACACTCTTGAGCTTCGCATCCCAAGTGCTGCCGAGGAAGGCGAAGGGCGCGCTCAGCGCGCCGGTGCTGATGCCGGTCACCAGGAAGAACTCGGGGCGGCCGCCGCGCTCCGTCCAGCCGTTGAGCAGCCCAGCGCCGAAGGCCCCGTTCTCGCCCCCGCCCGAGATGCCGAGCAGGTCCAGCTCTGGCAGCGGCGCGGTTGCGGGTAAGCCGCGCGCGATTAGTTTGCGCTGGCCGGCGGCAACGAACTCCCGCTGCAGCCCCGCCTGGCCGGCCGCCTCGGTCGGGAAGAAGCGCTCGTTCGGCACGCCGAGCACCGTCGCGGTGCTGGCGCCGCCGCGCGGCACCGCGGGCAGCCGGGTGGGGAGGGAGCAGGCGGAGAGTGCCGCGGCAGCCGCCCCGCCGGCCGCGAGGGTGAGTAGCGAGCGGCGGGACGGCGAGAACGCCCGTCGTGGCATGTAGGAGTTGGACATCGGAGACCTCACGACAGATAGACACTTAGTCGGGTCCAACCCAACTCCACGTCTAAACGGATTTGCAGCAGGACGGCCTAATCGACGCTCCTCCCGAAGCGATCATGCGGTGCCACATGATCAAACGAAAGCCAATTCTCATTGGAAATGCGCCCACGAGTGCCATGGGAACGCCGCTATGTGTGAGCTAACTCGCTCAGTGCTACCTGTCCCGAATGACACATCGGCGCTGCAGTGATGCAAGGCGAACGTCCATAATCCAGCGTGCGTCGGCGCTTTAAGGCAAAGCCATACGCGTAGATTAGAAATTCCGGTCGGGCTCTTGCCTCGACTTTGGCCGGTCAAGTGTCATAGCGTGGGGTACAGGCAATACCCTCAAGCAGAGCTGAAGGGGGATTCGCCAGCCCGATTGACTGTCTGGACACAACGAAGCCCTGCTCACTCAGATCTAGTGCCTTACCGCGGCGAAGGCGTCGAGCAAGGTTGCGGAGCCGATGAATGCAGGCAGGGAGGCTGACCAAGATTAAATGCCGCAAGATGATGCGCCGTGCCAGGACCTGCCGCGATTGACGAGCGCCCGAACCAGGGCTCGTCGAGCCACATGTTATGGCTCAGCGCGAGAAGACCGCTGGACCGCGCAGTCACCTGCCGAGGAGGCGTACAACAGCTTCACCGTTGGCTTGCTCCGTGCGGTGAGCAGCAGCCATGTGGCGATCCGCCAAGGAAGCCCAAGCTCCATCTTGACGCAGATGGCGACGGGTATGGTGGCGAAGGTATTTCGTCCTCAATTCACCGACCTGCGTGCCTTGCTCGAGGCGCATATCGACTTCGCAGAACTGCGAAGCTGGGGTCCCAGCGAGCTCCGCCCGGTACTCCTGATCGGCGCAGTGAATGGGCTCAACGGCCATTTGGCACAGTTTACTTCAAGGGCCTCCGCGCTGCGCGTCGAGCACATCCTGGCCTCCTGCGCCGTGCCGAGCATCTTCCCCGCCGTCGAGTTTGACGGTGGTGCCTACTGGGACGGCCTCTTCTCCGACAATCCTCCGGTCAGCGAGTTGATCAGGGCGCGATGCGTGGGAGCCGAAAACATCCCCGACGAAATCTGGGTAATCAAAATCAACGCCACCGGTTCGAAAAACGTGCCGGGTTTACCTGATGCGATCGCGGACCGTCGCAATGAGTTGGTTGGTAATGCCTCGTTGTTTCAGCAGCTGCGCTCCATTGGCTTCATCAACGACCTGTTGCTGGCTGACGCGTTCCGCCCCGAGTTCCTACAAGGCTTTGACGTACAAGCGCCAATCGGCATTCCGAAATGCTACCGCGAGGAGCCCGACCGGCCCTACCACATTCCATGCATCGAGATGTCTGCTGGACTGCAGGAATCACTTGACCATGCCGGTAAACTCGACCGTAGCACGGCACTCGCTGCAAACCTCATGGCCGACGGCGAGCGGCAGGCTCGAGCTTTTCTCAAGCAGCGTGGACATTGATTATGCCTGCGAACGTCACCTTCACCGAAGCGGTCGCAATCAGTGATAAGCCTTTGACACACTAAGGCTCGACCGCCAACACAAAGCGGGCTCCAAACCACCGTCGGGCGACATACAGATACCCAGCTGCACCGCGCATCCGGGCGGTTTGATCGCCGACCGGGCGCAGCGAACTCTGACGCGAAAGAAGGCTTAATCGATGGCGAATGAAAGTGCGACAGAGACTGGGACAGGGTCCGTCGGCTGGCGGTTCAAGTTCGGGATCGCGCTGTTTGTGTTGGCATTTCTCCTCTGGCTGTTCATCCCACAGGCGGCGGTGACCGGCTTACCAGCCAGCAAGATAGCAGCCCTGACCGGCACGATTTTTATTACAAACAAGTTGCTGCTTCTCGCCGTCATCGGCGTCATGGGCAAAGCGGGTTTCCAACAGCTCAAAGGAATGCTTTTCGGGTACGCGGGTAAACTGGCACCCGACGCGATCGTCAGCAGCACACGCTACCGAATGGGCTTGGTCATGTTCTGCCTCCCCCTGATCTCGGGTTGGCTGGAACCCTACGTCGATACCCTTGCACCAGGCCTCCGGCCCAACCTATGGCAGCTTCAACTCCTCGGCGACCTAATGTTGGTCGCCAGTTTCTTTGTGCTCGGCGGCAATTTCTGGGCAAAGGTCCGCGCCCTGTTCGTCCGAACGGCAGTTGTCGCCGACCCAGGTGATGCCGCCCCAACCTGATGTGGGTTGGCAATGCCGATTGGTGAAGTTGGAACTGCGCACGCTCGCCGGCGGGCAATCTGAGGCGGGCCGTTCAGTCGCCTAATATGGCAGTGCTTCGGCAGCAACCTTTGCTACGCGCCTTGAATTGGAGGGGATCGGGATGACGGAGACATCAAGTCTCGAGGTAGATCGCGCGTCGTCGTCGCCTACACCCGGCTCGTCTCGCTCGATCGCGTTGATGGTTCTTGCTGCTTTTGTTCTGCTGTTCGCTGTGTCGATTGCCATGGAACGCAGTACGCCGTCCTCGTCGCAGTCCGTGGTGCAGGCCTATGTTGTGCAAATGGCGGCCGAGGTTCCGGGCCGTGTTTCGAGCGTCGCTGTCGCGGACAACGCTCCAGTCCGCACCGGAGAAGCGCTTTTCACAATCGACCCACAGCCATATCGCATTGCCGTCGAGGAGGCGGAGGCGCGGCTCTTGCGCATCGGTCAGGGCGTTGGGGCCAGTATGTCCGCCGTCGATGCCGCGCAGGCCCGTGTCATCGATGCCCGCGCTAACCGAGACAACATCCGTCAGCAGGCAGGGCGCGTGATGCAGCTGGTGCGGCGTGGCGTCTACCCGCCGGCGCGCTATGACGAAGCCAAGGCAGGTCTCGAACGCAGTGATGCGATGGTCGCGGCGGCTGAGGCGGAGTTGGAGAAAGCCCGTCAGGAACTCGGCCCTGTTGGCGACCGAAATCCGCAAATCCGCGAGGCTCTGGCATCGTTGGAACGGGCGCGTCTCGACGTCACGCGGACGACGGTAAACGCGCCTGCGGATGGCGTCGTGACAAACCTTCAACTCTCGCCGGGTCACTTCATCGGCGCCGGACAGGCCGCACTCACCTTTCTGGATGCCAGTACCATTTGGATTTCTGCGGCGTTCAAGGAGAACAGCTTGGAGCACATCCGCGGCGGCAATACCGCCGAGGTCGTCTTCGACACTCTCCCGGGCCGCGTGTTCGAGGCACGGGTCGAGAGTATCGGATGGGGGGTAGCGTCGGAAAGCACATCGAACGCGGGACTGCCGACGTTCCGGAATGACACTGGTTGGATCCGCGAGCCGCAACGCTTCGCTGTCCGGCTGGTCTTTGACGAAAGGCCGCCCCAAGGCGTGCGCTATGGCTCGCAAGCCAGTGTCGTCATCTATACGGGCAGCAACCCCGTCATGAATGCTATCGGCGCATTCTGGATCCGGCTCATCGCCATGCTCACCTACGCCAGCTGACATGGCTACCGTCCGCGCTGTGCCTGCCGCGCCGACAGCACCCGAAGCAGAGCGCGCTCGACAGCAGGCGCTCCGCATTGCCGTTGCCGTTGCCGGGGGCATGACCATGATGGTAGCGGCCGGCTCGATCACACCCTTCCTTGCGCCACTCTTCGCCGCCCAGTTCCTGGTGGCAAGCCGTAGCCCGCTCAAGGGAGCGCAAGCATTCGGCATGGCCATCCTGATCATCAGCGTTGGTCAGGGACTGGACCTGATGACCTCGCTCCTCGGCAGCCGTCCGGCGCTGTTCACAGCGATGCTTTGGCTTCTCTATCTCGGCTGCTTCTTCGCGCAGGCGACCGGGAAAGGCGGGCAGGCGCCTTTCCTCGTCCTGGTAATCGCCATCATGGTCCCGCTGATGAACATGCTGCACCAAGACCTCGGCGAGTCCATAAGTGTTCTTTTCGGCGTCGCCGTAGGGGGGGGTGCTCTGCTTGCCTGGGCTACTCACGCACTTTTCCCTGATCAAGGTGGCATGGCCGCGGCGCCGCCGATCTTACCCGTGCCTGTCGAGTTCGCCCTACTTCGCTCCGTCGCTAACGCGTCGATCCTCGTTGCCGCCGTTATCCTTTGCCTCGTGGACAGCCGTCTGTCGTCGGCGATTGTAATACCGGTGACAGTCGCTTCGATTCTTAATCAGCTGGATTTAGCCACAAGCCGCCGCGCCGCATTTGATCTGGTTCTGGTCAATATTTTGGGCGGGGTAGTGGCATCGTTCGTGTTCACCGTCTTGGATACTCGGCCAACCCTGCTCGGCCTGTTCCTTGCCGTGTTTGTCGTGGGACTCCTGTTTGGAAGTGGAGCAGCCACCGATCCGAAGTTCGGCAAAGCCTATGCGGGCGCGCTCACGACTTTTCTGATCCTGCTCGGGCTTGGCATCTCGCCCCTGCCGACGAGCACGCCGGAGTCATTCTCGACCAGGATTACCTACGTCTCCGCTGCGGTCCTATGTGCGCTCTGGGCCAGCCTACTCCTGTGGCCGAGAACGAGGCACCAGGGTCGGTGACGCCTTGGTGCGATGACGCACGTCGTAAGCGGCGTGTGCCACAACCGTGCTCGCGACACAGCCTCCCGAGGTAATACCGACGCCCTGAAGGAATGACTCAAGAGTGATGCCGTTGGCGGTTTTGCCTGTGATTCATCTTGTTGCATGGGTCGTTCGGTCAGGCGCGTTGGGGTAGGCTGGCGTAGAGGCGAGCCCTCGAGCAGTGAGGGATTCCGCCATGCCGTTCAAGGCCAACGCCGATCGCCGGCACCGCATCCCCAAAGTACCCATCCGCAGAGGGCCGCCTACCGGGATTAGTCTGAACCTGCCTTCTGATCTTACGGGCGTTCTTTCGAGCGCCGTTAAGGGCAGCGGGTGGGGTGCGGGATGGAGATCATCACCGGCGTCGA
>NZ_JBHTDE010000047.1:0-8312 GCF_042666655.1 Dankookia sp. GCM10030260 | reverse complement strand
AACCTCTGGGCGCGCCTCAAGGAATGGCGCGCCGTGGCCACCCGCTACGAGAAAACCGCCCGATCATTCCTCGGCGTCCTATCCCTCGCTGCCACCTTCGATTGGCTCAGGAGCTAACAGGCCCTAGTCGAGAATGACTCCGGCGTACTCGTCGGCAGGGGCGAGATGCCAAGCCCGAGCAGGATCAGAAAAGTCGTGAGCGCGCCCGCATAGGCTTTGCCGAACTTCGGATCGGTGGCTGCTCCACTTCCGAACAGAAGTCCCACGACAAACACGGCAAGGAACAGGCCGAGCAGGGTTGGCCGAGTATCCACGACGGTGAACACGAACGATGCCACCACCCCGCCCAAAATATTGACCAGAACCAGATCGAATGCGGCGCGCCGGCTTGTGGCTAGATCCAGCTGATTAAGAATCGAGGCGACTGTCACCGGGATCACAATCGCCGACGACAGACGGCTGTCCACAAGGCAGAGGACAACCGCGGCAACGAGGATCGACGCGTTAGCGACGGAGCGAAGTAGGGCGAACACGACAGGCACGGGTGAGATCGGCGGCGCCGCGGCCATGCCACCTGGATCAGGGAAAAGTGCGTGAGCAGCCCAGGCAAGCAGAGCACCCCCCCCTACGGCGACGCCGAAAAGAACACTCATGGACTCGCCGAGGTCTTGGTGCAGCATGTTCATCAGCGGGACCATGATGGCGATTACCAGGACGAGGAAAGGCGCCTGCCCGCCTTTCCCGGTCGCCTGCGCGAAGAAGCAGCCGAGATAGAGAAGCCAAAGCATCGCTGTGAACAGCGCCGGACGGCTGCCGAGGAGCGAGGTCATCAGGTCCAGTCCCTGACCAACGCTGATGATCAGGATGGCCATGCCGAATGCTTGCGCTCCCTTGAGCGGGCTACGGCTTGCCACCAGGAACTGAGCGGCGAAGAGTGGTGCAAGGAAGGGTGTGATCGAGCCGGCCGCTACCATCATGGTCATGCCCCCGGCAACGGCAACGGCAATGCGGAGCGCCTGCTGTCGAGCGCGCTCTGCTTCGTGTGCTGTCGGCGCGGCAGGCACAGCGCGGACGGTAGCCATGTCAGCTGGCATAGGTGAGCATGGCGATGAGCCGGATCCAGAATGCGCCGATAGCATTCATGACGGGGTTGCTGCCCGTATAGATGACGACATTGGCCTGCGAGCCATAGCGCACGCCTTGGGGCGGCCTTTCGTCAAAGACCAGCCGGACAGCGAAGCGTTGCGGCTCACGGATCCAACCAGTGTCATTCCGGAACGTCGGCAGTCCCGCGTTCGATGTGGTTTCCGACGCTACCCCCCACCCGATACTCTCGACCCGTGCCTCGAACAAGCGGCCCGGGAAAGTGTCGAAGACGACCTCGGCGGTGTTGCCGCCGCGGATGTGCTCCAAGCTGTTCTCCTTGAACGCCGCAGAAATCCAAATGGTACTGGCATCCAGAAAGGTGAGTGCGGCCTGTCCGGCGCCGATGAAGTGGCCCGGCGAGAGCTGAAGGTTTGTCACGACGCCATCCGCAGGCGCGTTTACTGTCGTCCGCGTGACGTCGAGACGCGCCCGTTCCAACGACGCCAAAGCCTCGCGAATTTGCGGATTTCGGTCATCAACAGGGCCGAGTTCCTGACGGGCCTTCTCCAACTCCGCCTCAGCCGCCGCGACCATCGCATCACTGCGTTCGAGACCTGCCTTGGCTTCGTCATAGCGGGCCGGCGGGTAGACGCCACGCTGCACCAGCTGCATCACGCGCCCTGCCTGCTGACGAATGTTGTCTCGGTTGGCGCGGGCATCGATGACACGGGCCTGCGCGGCATCGACGGCGGACATACTGGCCCCAACGCCCTGGCCGATGCGCAGGAGCCGCGCCTCCGCCTCCTCGACGGCAATGCGATATGGCTGTGGGTCGATTGTGAAAAGCGCCTCTCCGGTGCGGACTGGAGCGTTGTCCGCGACAGCGACGCTCGAAACACGGCCCGGAACCTCGGCCGCCATTTGCACAACATAGGCCTGCACCACGGACTGCGACGAGGACGGCGTACTGCGTTCCATGGCAATTGACACAGCGAACAGCAGGACAAAAGCAGCAAGAACGATCAACGCGATCGAGCGAGACGAGCGGGGTTTAGGCGACGACAACGTGCGATTTACCTCGAGACTTGATGTCTCCGTCATCCCGATCCCCTCCAATTCAAGGCGCGTAGCAAAGGTTGCTGCCGAAGCACTGCCATATTAGGCGACTGAACGGTCCGCTTCAGATTGCCCGCCGGCGAGCGTGCGCAGTTCCAACGTCACCAATCGGCGTTGCCAAGCCACATCAAGTTGGGGCGGCATCACCTGGGTCAGTGACAACTGCCGTTCGGACGAACAGGGCCCGGACCTTTGCCCAGAAATTGCCGCCGAGCACAAAGAAACTGGCAACCAACATCAGGTCGCCGAGGAGTTGAAGCTGCCATAGGTTGGGCCGGAGGCCTGGTGCAAGGGTATCGACGTAGGGTTCCAGCCAACCCGAGATTAGGGGGAGGCAGAACATGACCAAGCCAATTCGGTAGCGTGTGCTGCTGACGATCGCGTCGGGTGCCAGTTTGCCCGCGTACCCGAACAGCATTCCTTTGAGCTGTTGGAAACCCGCTTTGCCCATGACGCCGATGACGGCGAGAAGCAGCAGCTTGTTTGCAATAAAAATCGTGCCGGTCAGGGCGGCTATCTTGCTGGCTGGTAAGCCGATCACCGCCGCCAGCGGGATGAACAGCCAGAGGAGAAATGCCAACACGAACAGCGCGATTCCGAGCTTGAACCGCCAGCCGACGGACCCTGTCCCAGTCTCTGTCGCATTTTCGTTCGCCATCGATTAAGCCTTCTTTCGCGTCAGAGTTTGCTGCGCCCGGTCGGCGCTCAAACCGCCTGGATGTGCAGTGCCGCTGGATATCGGTGTGTCGCCCGACGGTGGTTTGGAGCCCGCTTTGTGTCGGCCGTCGGGCCTCAGCGTGTCATAGGCTTACCACTGATTGCGACCGCTTCGGTGAAGGTGACGTTCGCGTGCATAATCAATGCCCACGCTGCTTGAGAAAGGCTCGAGCCTGCCGCTCGCCGTCGGCCATGAGGTTTGCAGCGAGTGCCGTGCTACGGTCGAGCTTACTGGCATGGTCAAGTGATTCCTGCAGTCCAGCAGACATCTCGATGCATGGAATGTGGTAGGGCCGGTCGGGCTCCTCGCGGTAGCATTTCGGGATGCCGATTGGCGCTTGTACGTCAAAGCCTTGCAGGAATTCGGGGCGGAACGCGTCGGCCAGCAACAGGTCGTTGATGAAGCCAATGGAGCGCAGCTGCTGAAATAGTGAGACATTGCCGACCAACTCGTTTCGACGGTCCGCGATGGCATCCGGCGAAACCGGCACATTGGCCGAGCCGGTGGCGTTGATTTTAATGACCCAGATCTCGTCGGGGATGTTTTCGGCTCCCACACATCGCGCCCTGATCAACTCGTTGATCGGCGGGTTATCGGAGAAAAGGCCGTCCCAGTAGGCACCACCGTCAAACTCGACTGCGGGAAAGATGCTTGGCACGGCGCAGGAGGCCAGGATGTGCTCGACGCGCAGCGCGGAAGCTCTTGAGGTGAACTGCGCCAAATGGCCGTTGAGCACATTCACTGCGCCAACCAGGAGTACCGGGCGGAGCTCGCTCGGCCCCCAGCTTCGCAGTTCTTCAAAGTCGATATGCGCCTCAAGCAAGGCACGCAGGTCGGTGAAGTGGGGACGGAATACCTTCGCCACCATACCCGTCGCCATCTGCATCATGGCGGAGCTGGGGCTTCCTTGGCGGATCGCCACGTGGCCGCTGCTCACCGCACGAAGCAAGCCAACGGTGTAGCTGTTGAATGCCTCTTCGGCAGGTGACTGTGCGGTGTTTTCGGCCCAGAACTCGGCTAGGCGTTGCCAAGGAACCGGGTCGCGCTTTCTGAGTGCATACCATGCAAGCGCCGCGCAGATCGAGCCGCCGGAGGTCCCGGAGAGGCTGACGATCTCGAACCTGTCGTGCACCCGTGCTTCGAACAGAGCCTTAAGGGCGCCAGCCGTAAAAGCCGTCTGGCTGCCACCGCCCTGACAGGCGATGGCGATCTTCAGTTTGCGCTCCATTGTAATCTCCAGGAGCATGCGCGCACACGGCGCTTGGCGTCGGGCAGGCCATGCTCAATCTGCACGCCGTGGCAGCGAAGGCGTCAGCCCGCCTCGAACGCGTCGATGATCACCTCGGGCGAGGGCGGCTCGGTACGGACTGAAACCGCGGCGCCGAGCGGCCCCGCAAGCTACCGACAGCGAATGGACGGGTGGGCATGTACATGAATCTCGGCCCTGTGGCTCAGGTCGTGTCGGTCGGGAAAAAGACTACAGTGGACTTGGCGTCGCTTCCAGAGGCCTTCTCCCGCTGAGCCATAACATGTGGCTCGACGAGCCCTGGTTGAGGCTTTCGTCAACCTCGGCAGGTCCTGCCACGGCGCACCATCTTGCAGCCTTTGATCTTGGTTGGCCTCCCTACCTGTATTCATCGGCTCCGCGACCTTGCTCAATGCCTTCGCCGCGGTACGGCACGAGATCTGAGTGAGCAGGGCTTCGTTGTGTCCAGACAGTCAATCGGGCTGGCGAATCCCCCTCCAGCTCTGCGCGAGGGCATTGCCTATGCCCCACGCTATGACGCATGACTGGCCAAAGTCGAGGCAAGAGCCCGATCGAAAATTCTGATCTACGCGGAGGGCTTTGCTGCAAGGCGCTGAAGCATGGTGGATCATGGACGTTCGCCTTGCATCACTGCAGCGCCGGCGTGTCACTTGGGACAGGCGGCGCTGAACGAGTGAGCCCACACGTAGCGGCGGTTTCATGGCGCTCATGGACGCATTTCCAATGCGAATTGCGCTTTCGTTTGATCACGCGGCACCGCATGATCGCTGCGGGACGTTCGTCGACTAGGCCGTCCTGCTACAAAATCGTTCGGACGTGGAGTTGGGTTGGACCCGACCAAGTGTCTATCTGTCGTGAGGTCTCCGATGTCCAACTCTGACATGCCACTACGGGCGGTCCTGCCGCCCCGCCGCTCGCTGCTCACCCTCGCGGCCGGCGGGGTGGCTGCCGCGGCACTCCCCGCCTGCTCCCTTCCCACTCGGCTGCCCGCGGTGCCGCGCGGCGGCGCCAGCACCGCCACGGTACTCGGCTTGCCGAACGAGCGTTTCTTCCCGACCGAGGCCGCCGGCCAAGTGGCGCTACAGCGGGAGTTCGTCGCCGCCGGCCAGCGCAAGCTAGTCACGCGCGGTCTGCCCCCGACCGCGCCCCTGCCGGAGCTGGACCTGCTCGGCATCTCGGGCGGTGGCGAAAACGGGGCCTTCGGCGCCGGGCTGCTAAACGGCTGGACGGAGCGCGGCGACCGCCCCGAGTTCTTCCTGGTAACCGGCATCAGCACCGGGGCGCTGAGCGCCCCCTTCGCCTTCCTCGGCAGCGCTTGGGACGCGAAGCTCAAGAGCGTCTACACCGACATCACGCTTGCCGACATCATCGTCCAGCGCAACTTCACCGCGGCGATCTGGCATGACGGGATGGCCGACAATACCCCGCTGTTCGGCACGATCTCCCGCTACATCGACGAGGCGCTGCTGACCGAGATCGCCCGCGCCTATGACGGCGGGCGGCTGCTGCTGATCGGCACCTCGAACCTCGACGCGCAGATGCCGGTGATCTGGAACATCGGCGCCATCGCCAAGAGCGGCCATCCGAAGGCGCTGGACACGATCCGGCGCATCTTGCTGGCGTCATCCGCCATCCCCGGCGCCTTCGCCCCGGTGCTATTCGACGTGACGCAGGATGGCAAGCCGTTCCAGGAGCTGCATGTGGATGGCGGCGCCTTCGCCCAGGTCTTCCTCTACCCCAACAGCGTCTCGCAGTACCGCCGGGAGCGGATGGCAAAGCGGGTACCGGTGGCGCCGGCGCGGGCCTGGGTCATCCGCGACGGACGCCTTGATCCCGAATGGGCTTCGGTGGACCGGCGGACGATGGGCATCGCAAGTCGGGCGGTCGCCTCGATGATCTCTTCCGCGGGGTACAACGACGTGTGGAGGATCTATTCCGCCGCCGAGCGCGACGGCGTGGACTACAACCTGGCCTTCATCGGCCGCGACTTCACCGTGGAATACGATAAGCCCTTCGAGCAGTCCTACATGCGTCCGTTGTTCGAGTACGGGAGGGAGCGCGCGCTGCGCGGCGACGCCTGGGTGAAGCGGCCGCCAACTTGAGGGTGCCGAGGTCGATTAGGACGTAAGGCAGCGGATATAGGTCACCCTCCCAGCAGCGGGACGCCGATAGGGACTCGCCGATCCTCGTTCTGCCAGTCGGCACACCCATTTGACGCAGAACGGCCCTGCAAACCGCTGATGATATTTCGGAAGCCAAAGCCCATCCACACGCGGCTTCCTCACCTTCAGATTGTCGGTGTCCATATCGACGTAAGATATGGATGCCCCCTTCTCACGAATCCCGCTTATCGCGTGTGTGGATGCCCCCTGCGGGTCAAGGCGCATCTGCAACGCTGGCACCGAGAGCGCGGGTGCGGTCATGTGTCCGGCCTCTGGTTGCAGCCGGTTTGGCCGCGGGCCCTGATGAGCTGCGCGGAACGAGGGGCGATCAGGTGAGCGCGCTCGGGAGCGCATCGCGATAAACGGCCTCTCTCGTTACCGGCTCGCCGGTCTCTCGCTGTCATCGCCGCTTTGGCACCTTGGCCCTCGCTGGGTGCGGCCCCCGGCGAGCTCGGACGCGACCCTCAGGCGGCGGTCGCGGCTGTGTTGTAGGTTCCTCCCCGGACCAGCAAGGCCCAGGCGACGCGGGCCATCTTGTTGGCCAAGGCAACGGCAGCGACCTTGAAGGGCCGCCGCGTCAGCAGGCGCGTTGCCCAGTCTGCCGCGTCCGGGCTGCGCTTGGCATGGCGCAGGCGGCTCGTGGCGCCGAGCACCAGCAGCCGGCGCAGCATGGAGTTGCCCTGCTTGGAGATCCGGCCCAGGCGCTCCTTGCCGCCGCTCGAGTGCGGCTTCGGGGTCAGGCCGAGCCAAGCGGCGAAATGCCGCGCCGAGGCAAAGCCGTGCGGGTCGGGTACCAGCGTGGCCAGGGCTGTCGCGCCAATCGCTCCAATGCCGGGGATGCTCGCCAGCCGCCGGGCCACCTCGTCCTCCCGCGCATGGCGGACCATGCGGCTGTCGAGCCGCGCGATGCGCTGCTCTAGGGCTTCCAGCTGTCCCACCAACTCGCCCAGTGCCTCGCGCGCCAGGCCAGGCAGCCGGGTATCATCGTCGTCGCGCACCACCGCGATCAGCTCGGAGAGCTTGCGCCCCTGCGCCGCAACGATGCCGTATTCGGCGAGATGGGAGCGCAATGCATTGATGGTCTGAGTGCGCTGGCGCACCAGCATGTCGCGGACCTTGAGCTCCACCAGGCTCGCCTGCTGTGCCTCGGTCTTGGCCGGCACAAAGCGCATGGTCGGGCGCGTCACCGCCTCACAGATCGCCTCAGCGTCCGCCGCGTCGGTCTTGCCGCGCTTGACGTAGGGCTTCACGTAAACCGGCGGCATAAGCCGCACCGTGTGACCAAGGCGGGTGAGCTCGCGGGCCCAGTAATGCGCACCGCCGCAGGCCTCCATGCCTACCAGCGCAGCCGGCAATGCCGCGAAGAACTCCAGCAGCTCCGCTCGGCGCAGCTTGCGCCGCAGCACGACCCCGCCCGCCGCATCGATGCCATGTACCTGGAAGACGCTCTTCGCCAGGTCGAGGCCGATCGTGGTAGCCTTCTCCATGGATGCCTCCTCTCCCTCGTGGTCAGGTTCAGCACCAATCACGCTATGGCACTGCGATGCCGCGGAGCAGGGGGCATCCACCTCATCAGGTGAGGCGGGCGGTCATAAGCGCCGTTATGGGAAAGCCAGACGGGCGGCTGGCTCACGGCCCGGCCATGTAGCGCGCGCTCAGCTCGGCCGAGGTCAGCTCGCGCTGCCGCGGCGGGCCGGTGGTGATGCCGGCCGGCAGCGCCCGCAGCAGCCGGGCCGCAGCCTCGATCTCGGCCAGCCGGCGCTGAATCGCGGCGAAGTCGTCGGCGATCGGGGTCATGGTCGTGGGGCCTTTTTACCAGGTCGGCGACACAACGCTCGTAATTACCCACCCCCCTTGCGCGGGAGTGGGTTGGCTGATTCGATCCTGGCATGCAGCGGGACGCGCTTGAGCGGCTAAGCAAGGCAGAGCTGATCGAGCTGGTGCTGCGGCTGCAGCGGCCGGA
>NZ_JBHTDE010000046.1:0-9576 GCF_042666655.1 Dankookia sp. GCM10030260 | reverse complement strand
TTTTCAAGCCATTTTTCGCCATGTTCGTGGCACTACATATTTGCCAAACTCCGGGGAATCAGGCAGCAGGCCGCGCAAAATCAACCACTTGCCAACGGACTCCCAACGGGGACTGTTCAAGTTGGGCTTGATGCGCTGAACTTCTTCCTGTCCGATGTCCGCGACGGGCTCGGCCCCTACCTCGCCGTCTACCTGCTCGCGGTGCACCACTGGGACCAGGCCAGCACCGGGCTGGTCCTGTCGATCGCTGGCATCGCCGGGCTGGTCGCGCAAACCCCGGGCGGGGCGCTGGTCGATGCGCTGCGGGCAAAGCGGGCGCTAATCGCCGTGGCCGCGATCATGGTCGCGGGCGTCTGCCTGGTGATCCCGCTTTTCCCCGGCTTCTGGCCGGTGGCGGCGGCGCAGGTCGCCAGCGGCGCCGCTTCCGCGGTGTTCCCGCCGGCCATCGCAGCGGTCACGCTCGGGCTGTTCGGCCATGCCGCCTTCACCCGCCGCACCGGACGGAACGAGGCCTGGAACCATGCCGGCAACGCCTTCGCCGCTGCCGCGGCGGGCGGGCTGTCGCTGTGGTACGGGCCGATCGCGGTCTTCGTCCTGCTGGGCGCGATGGCCCTGGCGAGCGTCGTCTCAGTGCTAATGATTCCGGCCGGGGCCATCGACAACGACGTGGCGCGCGGGCTGGAGTCCGGCGCGGCGCGCGGCGAGAAGGCATCCGCCTGGAAGGCCCTGCTCGGCTGCCGGCCGCTGCTGGTCTTCGCCGGCTGCGTCGCGCTGTTCCACTTCGCCAATGCGGCTATGCTGCCGCTGGTCGGGCAGAAGCTGGCGCAGCAGGATCTCAACCGCGGCACGGCGATGCTGTCGATGTGCATCGTCGGCGCGCAAATCGTGATGGTGCCGATGGCCATGCTGGTCGGCGCCCGGGCCGATGCCTGGGGTCGCAAGCGGCTGTTTCTCGTAGGCTTCGCCGTGCTGGCGCTGCGCGGCGTGCTGTACACTCTCTCCGACGATCCTTGGTGGCTGCTGGCGGTGCAGGCGATGGATGGCGTCGGCGCCGGGCTGTTCGGCGCACTGTTCCCGGTCATCGTCGCCGATCTGACCAAGGGCACCGGGCATTTCAACGTCAGCCTCGGTGCGGTGGCTACGGCGCAGGGAATCGGCGCCTCGGTCAGCAATGCGGCCGCCGGCTTCGTGGTGGTGCAGGCGGGCTATGATACCGCTTTCCTGGCTTTGGCCGGTTTGGCCACGTTGGGCGGCCTGCTGTTCTGGTGGTTGATGCCGGAGACGGCAGCCAGGACCGCAGCCCCAGCCCCAGCCAAACTTGCGCCGGTCCTCGCAACATGATGAGTACGCTTGTCGCCTCCCCTTGGTCCGTCTGGGGCATCGCCGCCGCCGCCACGGCCGGGGTCATTCTGCGCCCTTTCGCTTGGCCAGAGTTCGTCTGGGCCATTGCCGGCGCCGCGTTGCTGGTGCTGCTCGGGCTGCTGCCGCCGGCCGAAGCACTGGCCGGCGTGACCCGCGGTACGGATGTCTACCTGTTCCTGGTCGGCATGATGCTGCTGGTCGAGCTCGCCCGACAGGAGGGGCTGTTCGACTGGCTGGCCGCCCGCGCCGCGCAACTGGCTCAAGGCTCGGCGAACCGGCTGTTTGCCCTGGTTTTCGGCGTCGGCACGCTGGTGACGGTCTTCCTGTCGAACGACGCGACCGCCGTCGTGCTGACGCCGGCGGTCGCCACTGTGGCGCGAGCCGTCAAGATAAAGCAACCGTTGCCCTACCTGCTGGTCTGCGCCTTCATCGCCAATGCAGCGAGCTTCGTGCTGCCGATCTCCAATCCCGCCAACCTGGTGATCTACGGCAGCCGGATGCCGCCGCTGCTCGAATGGCTGCCGCGCTATGCGCTGCCGTCGCTCGCGGCGATCCTGGCGACCTATGCGATGCTGTGGCTGACGCAGCGGCGGGCGCTGCAGGCGCCGGTGCAGTCCGATATTGTCGTCCCGGCGCTGTCGGCGGGCGGCCGGATGGCGGCAATCGGCATCCTAGGCACAGCCGGCGTGCTGCTCGCCGCCTCGGCCCTGGATGCGCAACTCGGCCTGCCGACTTTCGTCGCCGGCCTGGTCGCCACGGGGCTGGTGCTGCTGCGGTCGGAGTGCAGCCCCATGACGGTGGTGCGAGGCATCGCCTGGGGCGTGCTGCCGCTGGTCGCCGGGCTGTTCGTGTTGGTGGAGGCGCTGGAGCGGACCGGCGTCACGGCGACACTTGGCAACGTGCTCGAGGCGCTGGTGGGGCGATCCGAAACGCTGGCCGCCTGGGTCTCGGGCGTGACGCTCGGCATCGGCACCAACCTGGTGAACAACTTGCCGGCCGGCCTGGTAGCCGGGCGCGTGGTCGAGATCGTACATGTGCCGGAGACGGTGCGCGCCGCGCTGCTGATCGGCGTCGATCTCGGCCCGAACCTGTCGGTAACAGGATCCTTGGCGACGATCCTCTGGCTGATTGCCCTGCGGCGGGAAGGCCATGCGGTGACGGCCTGGCAGTTCCTCAAGCTCGGCGCGCTGGTGATGCCGCCGGCCCTGCTGCTGGCCATCGCCGCCAGCCTCATCCGCCTCTGACAGCCCCGGGAGACGACATCATGCAAAGCCTCAGCGCGGCTTGGCTCTATCCGCTGATCCTCGCCGCCGGTGCCCTGCAAGCATGGGGGGCGCCGATGAACGGCGCGCTGCGCCAAGCGCTGGAGAATCCCTGGTTGGCAAGCCTGGTCAGCTTTCTGCCCATTGTCGCCTTCCTGGGCGTCGTCATGTTCTGTCAGCCGCGGCCGTTGCCGACCGCCGAGGGCTTGGCAGGAATGCCCTGGTGGGCGCCACTCGGCGGGCTGGTTGGCGCCTTCGCGGTGGTGGCGGGCCTGCTCTTCGTCGACAAGGTGGGGGCTGGGGCCTTCGCCGGCCTGACCATCACCGCGAATATCCTGATGTCGCTGGCAGTGGACCATTTCGGCCTGTTCGGTATGCAGGAACACCACCTCAGCCTTTGGCGAGTTCTCGGCGGCGCGCTAATGGTCGCCGGCGTCGCCCTGGTGGCGATCTTCTGAAACCTCCAGATGTTCTCGATAGCGTTCTGCTTTGCAGGGGACGGAGTACATTTCTGCAATGGGGGTCAGCCGAATGACTGGCCGTGGCCACTTCCGCACCGTGCGACCGTACTCGAATGCGGCTTGGCGACCATGATATCCGCCCCTGCCGGATAAGGCGCGGTTATGGAAGCGCCGCTTGCTTGTGAGTAGCGCCATGATCGCAGGCTAGAGGGTAACGCCAGACGTGGGGCACCACGCGGCCGAGCATGTCTCTAGACCGAGACCGGCGGCAATCAGATAAATGCCTGAACACAAATCCCCCGACGTGTGAGGGGTTAACCAACTCTATTCCGGTGCAGGGCCTTGCTGCAGCAAGGCTCGGCGCACTGCATCCTCGAGCTCGTCGAGATCGAAGGGCTTGCGTAAAGTCGGCCAGGCGGCGCTACGATAGGTGGCGTATCCAGTCACAAAAATGACCTTGATTTCGGGCCGGAGTCCAAGCGCTAGGTTCACGAGCCCTGGGCCATCAAGGCCAGGCATCCGGATGTCCGTCACGAGCACCTCGATCTCTGGGTTGGTCTCGACCCTTCTGAGGGCACCCTCACCGTCAGGCGCCTCATAGACCTTCATGCCGAGAGAAGCACAGAACTCGCTCAGGATCTCGAGGATCATCGGTTCATCATCGACCACCAGGGCTACGCGGCCGGCGAGCGCGGCCCCGGCTGTTTCCCTGGAATGGCAGCGGTCGAACATCGCACCATGCTGCGTTTCCGAGCCGGGACAGCATCGTCTCGAGCCGCCGAGCACGACACGAAGATCCGGTAGCACAATGCGGTATAGTTTCGCGGCAGCGGCAGCCGCATCGCCATTCTCCCCGCCTGTCAGCAACGCAGCCCGGTGACTGGTGGTCCTGGCGCGCCGCTGGGGATTCATGCGACCTGCCCCGCGGACGAACCAGACGAGAAGTACTCGATCCTGCCGCTTGGGGGTACCCGCGGCAGCCAGACCGTCACCCGGGTGCCTTCGCCTGAGTGGCTGCTGATGGTGGCGGCTCCGCCAGACTGTTGGGCAAATCCGTAGACCTGGGACAGTCCAAGGCCAGAGCTGCTGCCGACCGTCTTTGTCGTGAAGAACGGCTCGAAGGCGCGGGCAACCACGTCTTCTCCCATCCCCATCCCAGTGTCGGACACCGACACGGCCACGTAGTCACATTGTGGAACGCTGCCGCGGACCTTCTCCGGTAAAGCGTCGCTCCTGGTGTTCCTTGCTGAGATAGTCAGCTGCCCGCCGTCCGGCATGGCGTCGCGCGCGTTGATGGCAAGATTCAGCAAGGCTGCCTGCAACTCACCTTGGTCGACGAGTGTGGGCCAGAGCCCTGGCTCGACTTCCATTTCGATGCGTACCGCGCCGCCCAGAGTCCGAGATAGCACGTTGTTGGCAAGGTCGGGCAGCAGTGCCGAGAGATCGACCGGTGTGGGCTCAAGCGGCTGCTCTCGTGCGAAGGCAAGAAGCCGCTTGGTAATGTTCGCCCCGCGCCGCAGCGCCTCCATGGCACCACGGGCAAAGCGCAGGAGCACCTCGTCGGAGGTTCGGCGCATGAGCAGCTGCATATTTCCCGAGATCACCATCAGCAAGTTGTTGAAGTCGTGTGCAACACCCCCCGTGAGCTGGCCCATGGCCTCCAAGCGCTGGATGCGCCGCAGGACCTGCTCGGCCTGTACCTGCGCCGTGATGTCCTGGAACGTAGCGATCGCGAGTGTCACCTGGCCGTCGCCGTCGCGCACCGGAGCGGCGCTCACTTCGAGACTCACCAGCGATGTGTCGCCACGCCTGTAGAGCAGTTGCTCACGGTCCACCCGCTCGCCTCGGAGGACGGCCCGAGCCAGCGGATACTCGTCGGCTGCCAGGGGCCGACCGTCTCTATGGAGGGCGCCAAAACTCTCAGCGTAGGCCTGCCAGCCAGATGCGGGGCTGAGCTGGTGCCCCAGAGCCCGCTCGGCCTCTGGGTTCGAGAGGATGATTTCTCCCGAAGTAGCATCAGCGACCACGACGCCGATTGGCATCTGATCAAGGATAGCACGCAGGCGCTGCTCGCTGCGGCGCAGCGCTTCAGCCTCGCGCAATGCCAGGAGTTCGAGACGGCGATCGAACATTGCCGCGGTCAAGGCCAGCGTTAGCAGAAGGAGAGTGCAAGCCGCGACGCCGACGGCCAGTGCCTGAGCCGGGATACCGGATGCGTCCCCTGAATGGGCATGTGATATCGAACCAAAGGTGACCGCAGTCATTCCCGTGTAGTGCATTCCGGTGATCGCCAACCCGAGCGCCAGCGCACCGACCGCTCGTGCCGGACCGGGGCGGTCACCAAGGGCCATGACGAGCGCCAGGGACGAAGCGCCAACCGCGACCACCCCTGAGGCCGCCACGAGCACGGGATCGTACGAGGGCGTCGCGGCCAGCCGCATAGCCGCCATCCCGACATAGTGCATGAGGCAGATGCCGAGCCCCATGGCCATCCCGGCGCTGGCGATCCGTATTGGCCCGGGCGAAACCACCGGAGCACTCACGGCAGCAAAGCCGGTACCGGTTGCTGCAACAGCGAGGAGCAGCGACAGGGCAGTCAGGCTGACATCGTAGCGGATCGCCACATCCAAATCGTACGCCAATATTGCAACGAAATGCATCGACCAGATTGAGCCACCTGTTGCCAGGGCGGCGCCGGCCAGCCACCAAAGTCTAACAATCCCTGTATTGGCCCGAACGCGACGCAGCAAGTCGAGCGCTGTCCACGAGCCCAAAACAGCAATCACGACGGAGACGACGACAAGGGCCGAATTGTGCGTGCTATGGAGATGATGCATCGCGCAAAACAACCCGGCTGTGGTGGTGCGAATGGTATCAGCCACAACCAAAAAGTGCATGCCGTAGCATGTCAAGCAAGGTGTAGCGGTGCCGGTCTAGACGCCGGGAAACGTGTATAGCGACCCACAGAGTTTCTCGGCGCAGCGCGGAGGATCTCGGGCTAGGCGCCGGACATATCCACCTCTCGGGCGGCCATGCGCGCCATCGCTTGTTCAAAGTAAGACAGACTCACCATGCAACCTTGACTGCCCTGCGGGCCATGAACTCCGCCACCAGCCGATCCGTCTCAGCCTTGGGTCGGCGGCTTGACTGATCGATCGGAGCGCGCAGGGGCCCTGCCTGCAGTGCCACGATCGGCGTACCGCTGTGCCGCCGCGGCGCCTTTGATTAGGGCCTTCGGGATGTCCGCCAGGAAGCGCGACGGCTTGCCGGCCCAGTCGCGGCGGTGCCGGACCCAACTCAACTGCAGCAAGTGCCGGGCGCGGGTCACGCCGATGTAGAAGCCGGCTGGCGTTGCCGGGTGCCAAGGGTTCGGGCCATGCGCTTGAGAGCGAACCGAATCACTTCTCTCTGGGACGGATAAGCCAGTGCCGCGGCTCGGTGCAGGGTGGCGATTGCCCAGACTGCATGGCGAATGGAGGCGGGCTTGCGGCCAAGGCCGGTCAGCGCATTCACGTAGGCCGCCACAGCCTCGGGCGTGGCGGGAGGGGCAGGGAGGCCCTTCGCTGCTGCCCAGCCGCTGAAGGCGGCCGACGCCTTGCAGAGCGCTCGCTTAGTCTCCAGCGCCTTGGCGCACATGCACATCCAGCCGGGCGGCAATGTCCTTGATGACCAGCACGTGGCGGCCAGGAAGTCCATGGAGACTTGGAAGTGCGGCAACTGGTGCCGACCAGGGCGCGCTGAGGCAGGTTGATGGCGATACGCTTGCGGTCGAGTACGGCAGCCGTTGGTCACTTTTTTGGTTGCGTACGCATATCTAAGGTTTACAAACCGTAGCTAAGAATCCTACCCGCGAGTCTGTGGGAGACAGACCGATTCGGGCACACGGCCCATCTCGGCGATTCGGCTCCGGTCAGACTTTTGCGGCACCATCGCCGCGCTAGGCGAGGCGCACGGGTTTGGCCACTCTGCTCGAGACGATGCCGTGAGCGGTTCGGCCGATGAACAGGCGTGGCGCCACTCCTTCGAGGCAACCTACGCGGCAGCAAGTCAACAGAAGCAGCAGTGCCGTCAGCGTCGCCGCAACCAGACGCGGGAGCCATCGGCTGAGACCATCGCCGCCCAGGCTGCCAGGCTCGCCGCCGCACGGGCGCGCATTGAGATCTGCTTTGCCAAGGCACAGCCGACGTCCGATCTCGCCAAAATCTGGCCGTTCATCACCTTTCAAGCCAAAGCGGGTGATCCGGACGCCCGGCTGCTGTGGCGCGCCGATGCCGAGCCGATCTTCGCCGAGCTCCGGCGGACCCGTCACGCGGCGCAACGGGAGGAGGTTCGGCTGCGCCTCAGCTTGGGCTATCGTTGGCTGGGTGGCCCAATCGGCGGCAACCCGGCTTACGCTCGGGTGCCGTTCGTCTACCGCGGCTTGGTCTCCGACGAACATCCCATCCTGAAGCTCTTCGTCGCCAGCACGCCCCGGGCCGCGCTTCTGCGGACCGGCGACACCAAGGCCAACGTCGACCGCGTCGGCCAGAAGCTGCTTGCTCTCGACAGTCCCTACGTCGCTGGGAACAAGGCGATGTGCCGGATCCTGCGGGTCGACATCGACCGCGACTTCCCGGGCGGCTTCGCCGAACTCAAGGACGCAATCGCTGCCTGCGGGGTGCCGCTGCCGAACATCGCTGTCGGTCACCTCGATCCCACCGGCCGGCTCCTGCACCCGCACCTCATCTGGCTGCTCGAAAACGCCGTCGTCCTTACCAAAAAGGGCCGGCAGGCTCCCAAGCGGTTGTACCAGGGCGTTCTTAATGCGCTGAACGCCGCCCTGCTGCCGATCGGCGCTGATCCCAACGGCCGGGCCAATGCGCTGCACGTCAAGAACCCGCTCTGCCCGGCTTGGTCCCACGCCGTCCTGGCCGGAGTCCCTTATAGCTTGGGGCCCGACGCGCGCGGACCGCAGGCCGATGCCGGTCTTCCTGCGCTCAGCCCCAGCCTCGACCTCGCCAATGCCTGGACCCGGCTGCAGGCTGCTGCCAATGATGGCTGGCACGCCTCTCCCACTCCGGACCACCCCGACCCGGCTATTGCCGGCCAGTCCAACGTGCTCTTTCACACATTGCGCGTCATGGCCCGTGCCCAGGTCGGCCGGCACCGCGATGAGGGCCATGGCTCCGAGGCGAGCTTCGGCAATGCAGTGCTGGCCGAGGCGCTCCGCCTCGCCCAGGCCGGTTTGGCCACCGAGGAGCAAGCCGCGGCGACGGCCAGGAGTGTCGTTCGCTGGACCTGGCACCACTATCACCGCTCGGCGCGTTCGCCCTGCGCCTCGCCCGAGGAGCGCAGGGACCGCCAAGCGGCCGGCCAGGCCAAAGGCGCCGCGTCCCGGCGTGCCGCGACCCTCGCCGCTTGCATCGTGGCGGCCCGTGATCTTCAAGGGCGCGGTCAGAGCATGACGCGGGCCTCCGTCGCCGCTGCAGTTAAGCGCGACCCGCGCACCATCCGCCACCACTGGCCCGCCGTCCTCGGCGCCCTGCAGGTGCCGAGCCCAGAGGCAGCAATTCAGGTTGCTATAGATAAAAAGCAATCCGCCCAGGAGGCCCCCGGTGATCCTAGCGCATGGCTTACTCCTGCCACCGCCAACCGGGAGCCTCTGGCTCCCGGCCTCCTCACCAGCTGTGCCGAGGCTTTTTCAGTGCTCGGCGAATGCGGGAGAACAACGCTCCCTGTTGATGCGCGGCGCAGCGCGGCACAGGGCGGTGAATCGGCGCCTGAGGCGACCAGCGCATCATTTCGCTCTGATCCTGTGTCTGCCTCCGCCACGAAGCGCCCTCGCCGGCGCTCGCCGCCCCCTGCATGGAAAACTGCGATCCGGGCAGGCTATGAGGCCGGCCAGCGCGTCGGCGAACTCGCGGACAGGTTCAAGGTGGATCCGAGCAGTATCTGCAACGCCGCCAAGCGCCATGGCTGGTCCAGGCCGGAATCCTGCGTCAGAGGCGGTTATACGACTGCTTCGGCCGATGTTCAGGACGCTATCCGCGTCGGCTACGAGGCCGGTCACTCCGTCGAGGCGCTTGCGCAAGCCAGCGGCGTTGCTGCGGGCAACATTTACCAGACGGCCCGGCGGCTCGAATGGTGTCGACAGGATCAGCGCTCACGACATCGAACGTCCGCGTCACTGAGGGCCCTTGCGCCTGGGTAGTCTGCATGCCGGAAACAAAGCCCGGGCGCTCGCGGCGTCCAGCACCCATCCAGAGTATTTGGTGATAAAGGCAGCGATCACGTAAGGAAATAATACCTTAACAATTCCGCGGCGTCCCCGACCGAGGCTCTGGCCGGTCTGGTCGAGCGGGTCACCTTCCACAACGCCGAGACCGGCTTCTGCGTCCTGCGGGTCAAGGTGCGGGGGCAGCGCGACCCTGTCACCGTGATCGGCCATGCCGCGCTGATCTCGCCCGGCGAGTTCGTCAGCGGCTCGGGTGTCTGGATCAACGACCGCACCC
>NZ_JBHTDE010000045.1:0-10349 GCF_042666655.1 Dankookia sp. GCM10030260 | reverse complement strand
ATCGCGGCTTGAACAAGCCGGAGCATGGGTGGTTGATCTGCCTGGCCTGCCATGCCGAGCTGACCTACGGCGGCTACCTCGTCCGCTTCCTGCGGATGCCCGAGTTCCGCGCCTTCCAGGGCGCCGTGTTCGAGCACCGCCGCCAGGAGCGGGCCCGCACCGGCGACACGCCGGAGTAGCCGCCATTCTCTGTCCTCCCGACTGGAGGGCACGCAAAAGCCCCATGATCTCAGACCGAGGTCATGGGGCTTTTCGCGTTTCGGCCTGGTCTGCCGCGATGCGGTCCTCCGCCGCCCGGATCAAGCCGCGCAGGCTGGCGGTCAGCCGCCGCGCCTCGCCGCGCAGCCGCTGGCCCGCGATGGCCTTGGCGCTGCGCCCGCCGTGCTTCCAGTTCGCCCGGCGGCATCGCTCGAGGTCCGCCGGTGTCCGCGCCCCGAGGCGGGGCTTCGCCGCCTGCTCCGCCAAGCAGTCGGCCCATGCCGGCCTGGTGCTCACGCCCCGCTCGCACCAGGGTCCGCTAAGGCAATCCCGCCCGTGCTACGGTCGAGCCATGGAGCGCGCCGAACCACCCTCGCCACCGCCACCGCCACCGCCACCGCGCCTGCCCTGGGACTACCATCCCGCCCTGACCGAGGACCGACTGCGGCTCTGTGCCCGCCTGCTGGCCCATGCCCGCCGTGACGCGCTGGCCATGGCCAGCTACGAGCTCGGCGACGATCCCTGGTCGGTCGGCTGCCGCGCCTTCGCCTTTGGCCGGCATCGCCTCCAGCGCGCCGCCAGCTCGGGCGACTATCCCTGGCTCGCGGTGCTGGACGACAGCGCCCATTTCGTCTTCGTCATCGGCGCGGCGGACGAGGGCGAGGGCGTGCCGGTGCGCTTCTTTCGCGGCGCCGCCGATGAGCCGACCGAGCGCACGCTGCGGCGACAGGAGATGGAGATGCAGCAGCTCTCCCTGGCACTGGGCGAGGGGGCGGCCGAAGGCCTCGCGTTCCGGCTGGCGGTAGAGACCGGCGAAGCCGGGCAGGTCGAGCGGGTGGTCTTCCTGGCGCTGCGGGGCGAGGACCGCGTCGAGTGCTTCTGGCCGGTGTCCCTGGAGCCGCCCGCGACAGCGGCCGCCGAGGCGGCCGTGCAGCTCCGCCTTCTCGCGGACGACAACGATGCCGGACCTGGCGAGGCCGCCAGCCGGTCAACGCCCCTGCTTGGCGCCAAGCCACGCCGCAAGACCACCGAGGGTCCACCACCCCAGACTACGCTGCTGTAGGCCGGACCCAATCCGCGGATGGATTGCGGTAGTCGGTCGCGCTGCTCGCCCTCGCAGCGCCGCCGCGGTCCGGTCGACCGCGCCGCAAGAGACGATAACCAAATTCAAATTTGAATCCGCCTCGCCCGCTGGTATCTGACGTCAAAGTTCGTATTTCGTTCGCGTCGGCGTAAGCGGCAAGGAATAGGGGCAGATGCCGAGGATACCGCGGGAGGAGCAGGCGACGATCCGCCACCGGGTCGACGTTGAAGGTCAGAAAGTCGCTGACGTGGCTGCGGCCTATGGCTGCACCGCAGCGAACATCTACGCCATCCTGGCCAAGCTCCGTCGGCAGGATGTCCAGAACACGGGTGAGGCCGTGTCCTCCCCCAGCGTTGGCGCAGCCGCTCCCACCCCTGTTCCGGCAGTCGCCGCCGTAGACGACCTCTTCGGTGCGCCGGCCGAGCCAAACTCCGCTTCTGCTGCTCCGGCTGCTATGCCCCCGGTCGCGTCGGAGCCGCCGGCGCTGGCGAACGACAAGGTCTCGTTGCCCGCAGTCGCCGCAGCTGATCTGCCACCAGCGCGCGTGCCGTCCCCGGCACCCACCCGATCAGGGCGCGTCGGGGCGGTGTCGAGACCCTCGGTGCCTGCACCCCCGCCACGGCCCAGCAAAGCCGGCTATGCCCTGCTGATGCGGACCAGTGATGGCGAGGAGGCGGTGAACCCGTTCCGTTCGCTCGATGAGCTGCTGGCCGCCGCCAAGCCCATCCTGCGCACCGCGGCGCGCAGCCCAGAGCCGATCTGGTTCTCGATCCAGCAGGTCGACCTTGATGCGTTGGAAGAGGGCTTCTGACTAGCGCACCCCTCAACGGCGAGCACGGGCTAGGACGAACGCGGGCAAGCCCAACCAAGCGGCACTGCGTGTCATCGCGTGGGTCACGCAGATGCCTTGCCAACTCGACCGGCCACAAGACGGACGCCGCATTGGACAGCCTCATCGGTGCGGGGGGTCTGGACGAGCCCTGCGGCCAGTTCACGCCTCACATTGTTGTCGCGACATGAGAATGGCAGTGCGTGTGCTTAAGCGCCTCGCTACAACTATGAGTAGCAAGGAGGAGCGCTCATGCCGCAGCACGACGGGTTCCACGATCTGCTCACCGCGGCATTGCCCCGTCTTCGAACGCACGCTCGCGCCCTGACCCGAAACCGCGCTGCTGCTGACGACCTGGTGCACGACGCGGTCGCCAGCGCGCTGGCCGGGCGCCACAGCTTCACCCCAGGCACCAACTTCCGCGCCTGGATTCACCGCATCCTCCACAACCGCTTCATCACTGACACCCGCAAGCGGCACGCGACTGAGGACCTGGACCACGTGCCGGACGCAGTGCTCGGCATCGGTGGGGCGCAGGAGGACCGACTGATCCTCGGCGAGTTGCGCGGTGCGATTGGCCGTCTCCCGGCGGAACAGCGTGCGGCGCTGCTGATGGTCGCTTTGCAGGGCATGAGCTACGACGAAGTCGCGGAGGTGACCGGCTGCGCCGTAGGTGCGGCCAAGTCCCGGGTTTTCCGTGCCCGCCGCCAGCTTCAGGCAATGCTTTTTGGCAAGGAAGAGGCCAGCAGCAACGCGTCGCCGCGCTGCATCGTGCCTGCCTCCAGCCGGACGAGCGGAATCCGAGCGTCATCCACCGGGGCGGCCGACTAGCAACGCCGCCGATCCTGTCGAGAGCTTCAGTCACCGGGAGGTGCCGCGTGTCCTTGCTTTTCCGACTTCGGGCCGCCGCCCGCCAGGCGGCCGATATTACCATCGAGTATGGCGGCGGCGATCCTGTTGAGCTTATCGCTCTGGCCCGGCAAATCGGCGAGCGCGAGAGCTGTACCGCTGACTGCACGACGCAGCCGGACCGCCCGCATGTCCTCAGCGTCCGCTTCGCGCGGTGCCCGAGCACCACGGCAGAAGCAGACCGACTTCGGCAGTCTTAGGAAGTAACCGACCCCTCGCCGTCCTGGCCACAAACGCACGAGCCCCATGACCTCAGAGCGAGATCATGGGGCTCTGTGCGTTTGTGGCCGCTGCATCATGGAGAAACCATGCTGCCGGTCTGAGCGACAGCACCATAGCGTGCTGTCGATACTTCACGCTGCCCGGCAGCGATGTTCCACGGCGGCGCTGACATACAGTCAGATCGCCTCTTTGAGCTCCTTGGCCGGGCGGAAGGCGATCTTCTTGCTGGCCTTGATCTGGATTGGCTCGCCGGTGGCCGGGTTCCGCCCAGTCCGGGCGGCCCGCGCGCTCACCTGGAAGATGCCGAGGGCGGGGATCCGGATCTTGCTGCCCTGCTGCAGGTGCTCGGCGAGATTCTGCACGAACTCCTTGAATTATGGTCGTCGGTACGACAGCTCAAGTTGCTTGCAACCGAGACTGCTTTTGCATCGGCAAGGGGCAACACTTTCCCTCCGGCTGGGGAGGAGCGGCTACTGCGTCGAGGCGAGCCAGCCCACAGCGGCGATCGCAGCCACGGCGAGGAAGAACACCAACCGCGTCGCGCGTTCAGCGAGCAGGGCGATCCTTCCACGTCCCGAAGTTCGCAGCCGCTCGGCCGCCGAAACCGAGAGGATGCAGAGGAGTGCAAGCGTGAAGAATACGTAGAACGCGTACTCAACGTCCATCGTATAGGCGACGTTGCCGAGTTGGCTGTTGATGGACACGAGCAGGACTGCGCCGGACAAGGCGCCGGTGATTGCCACCGCCACCTTGTCCCGCACCAGGGCTGGCGGGAACCAGAGCGAGACAAACATCATCAGCGTCATCAGCCCGACCGGCAGCAGGCTCTTGACAAGGGTGGATACCGTTCGCCGGCGCAGGTCTACCTCGAAGCGGAAGCCCGAAAGCTCTCGTACCTGCTCGGTACCGACGAGTAGCGGATCGCCCAGCGCCGAAGGGGTGACGAGCACATCCCGCCGTGCCTCGGCCCGAAGGGCTCGCCACTGCGTCAGGTGGCGGAAGGCATCAGCGGCCACCCACGGAGAGCCAGCAGGCGAATCCGGCGCAGCCGCCCTTCCACCTCCCCCGGCACCAAGCCGTGCGACCACGGTAGGCACGGCACTGGGTTGCCTGGCCACCGCGCGCCGATCCAGCGCGTAGACGATCTGATCTGAGGCAGCGCGCGCGTTGAACAGGCGAACGGCCAAGGTCTGTCGGTCGAACGGAAAGCGGTGCAGATCGAACTCGTTGCGGAATTCGCCCCTTACGTGCCAGAGGCGGTAGGTTGAACCGTCTTGCAGGTCGCGGCGCACCGCAGGCAAGGCAGGATCGAAGTCGCCGCGGCGCATGTCCGGGAACTGGATCTCGGCCGATCCAGCGTCACCCGGCCGGGCAGCGGTGGCGGCGCTGCGGAGCCACAAGTAGAAGTCGGCGGTGAAACTCGACTGCAGCAGGTCCAGTCGGGCGATCTCGTTCAGGTACACACCGGCGTAGACGACCCGCTGCAGTCGCGCGAAGCGTCCGTCGGCGACCGGGACCACCGCGCCGACGAGACGTTCGTCGAGGCCCGGGTTTGCCGCCGGCACGAGTTGGAGCGGCGCCGATTCGAGCCAGTCCCGGTCGAAACGTGCGATGCGGATCGCCGCCCATCGCCCGTGCGCTGGGTCGAACCAGACCGGGCCACTCAGGCCAGGGAATGCTCGAGCAGGCCCGTCCAGGGCCAGAATTGCCTCGCGCACGGCCCGGCGGTGCGATGCTTTGTCGTGCTGACGGGCCGCCTGCATGGAAGTGGTCGACGCCAGGACGCCCAGCAGCATCTGCACCGCATCGTAACCCAGGACAGCCCGCCAAGAGGGTTCACGCCCATGTCGCACGCGGAAGCGCTCCTCAAAGGCAAGCAGCGCGGCACCCCCGCTGTCGAGCAGGACCGGCGAGGCCGCGTAGACCCCGTCAGTGAAGAAACCAGGACTGGCCTGCTCCTCCGGCTCCGCCACGAAGAGCCGGGCGTACCCGCTATAAGCAAAGGATGCCGTCGCCAGGAAAGGGCCCGGCATGTCCGCTCGCTTCAGCACCCTGAGCACAGGGACCGCGGCTGTCTCGAGCATGCCCAGGACGATAGCCGTCCGCTCCAAGCTGCCTGCGGCGCGCTGGGCGGCTACCACCGCCTGCCCGACATTCGAGACGGGATGGTAGACAGCGGCAATCCCGAGGCGCTCAGCGCCGCGCCGGAAGCCGAGCGCGAGCGGTTGGCCGTAGCCGTCGTCGCTGTAGATCACCACGGCACGCCGGCCGCCGAGTGCGTGGTGCAGGTAGTCGGCAAGCGCCTCGCCGACCCTGCTCTGCCCCAAGTTGAGGCGGAAGACGCTCGACGTCGCATCCGTTGCGATGTTGGGGGCGACGACGACAAGGCCGGCTTCGGCGTAGATCGGCTCCACCGCCGGCGCCACCGCACTGAGGGAGGGTCCGATGACCGCGAGGACGTCTCCGTCCACGATGCGACGCGCGGCATCGCGCGCGCCTTCGACAGTGCCTCGGTCATCGATGATTACCAGGTCGATCGGCAGTGCTTTCCGGTTGGCGTCCTCGATGCCCATCTGGATGCCCTCGAGCACCTCGGCACCGATATTCGCAGCTGGGCCGGAGAGAGTAAGCGCGGCGGCGATACGCAGGGATGGTGCCCGCTGTGCAGCCGCTTCGGATGGAATCGCAAGCAGGGTGACGGCGATCAGGAGGAGCGCGCATCGGGCCGTCCTGCGCAGCAGGGACACTAGCCAGAAGGATGGCGGTCGGCACAGCATACGGCGGATCTCGGCGAACGCAGCCAAGCAAAGTACTTGATTTGACGTTGCATGTTGCCGTTCGATCAATTTTTGGCGGCAGCGAACCATCCACGCAGGCGGACTTCTGCTTACCCATGAACGCTTCCGCGCAAAGACGGCGACAGTCAGGGCACGACCGTACGCCATCATGGAGCACCTCCGGCCGCGTCACGGGCTGCGGTCGCTGAGTCTTTTTGCACGAGCCCAGGGATTTGGCTGGGCTTGAGGGCAAACTCGAGCAACAGCGCGCCAGGGTCAATGTCGGGCGAGGCGCGGCCAAGTAACCGGAGCAGGGTCCAGTCATCGCCCGCCACCAGCCTATGTCCGCCGCCACGCACCTCGTACAGCAAGGTGCGGACCCCGCTGGCACAGCCGGTTGCTGCGTGGACCAGGACATCGGGCTGCGTGCCGTGCCCGCGCCGGGGTAGCGGCCGTGCAGGCGCGAGCCCGGTGCAGCGGTTTGCCCGGCGCCAGAAGTCGAAGCTCGCGGGCACCGACATGCGCTGCTGTAGGCCCACGATACCCCCGAGCGCCACCTCGCCCGTCCAGCGAACCACCGGGTCGGCGGTGCCGGCAACCATGAGGACGTTTAGGGGGCGTGTCGGACGGCAGTCTTGATCGGTCTCGAGCGGCATGGTCGCCAGAAAGACGGCCACTGACGCCACTCGGTAGGCGCGCGAGCATGCGTAGCGCAACGCCATCATGCCGCCGCTTGAGATCCCGACAAGGTGGATGGCGGCCGGGTCGGCGGTACTGTCCGCAACAAGGGCGGCAATCAGCGCATCAAGGAAGGCAAGATCATCGCCCACCGCCGAGAGTGGGCGCGACAACACCTGAGACAGCGAACCGTCGTTCCAGACCAGCCCCTCGGCGTTGGGGAAGGCGAGCGCCACCCCGGCGCGGCGCGCCATGTCCTGCAGGTCCAACTCGCTGCGGGCGAGCGCCCCGCTGAACATGGCCGCGTGCAGGATGACAAGCAGGGGGCGATGCTCGCCTCCCTGCCGCGCAGGGCGGTCCACTATGGCCCGCCTCTCGACACCATGACTTACGACAGAAAGTGGTGTGCCCCCATCGCAGGCCGGCAGCAACAGCGCAGCCAGCATCGTCGCTGCTCGCACTACGCCGCCGGCGCGACGCGACCCGGACCAACGCGGCCCGGGGATATGGTCTGGCCCACCCAGCGGCGCACTTCCCCGCCCATCTGTCCCAGCCTGCAACTCAGAGGCGTGCCGGACCTGCGGCGGATGGCCTGCAAACGCCATCTCCGCAACAGGGACCTTATGTCTCGACGCGGAAGCCAACCTTTAGGCTGACCTGGTACTGCGTCACCTTGCCGTCCTGCACACGGCCGCGGATCTCGCCAACCTCAAACCACTCGATGTGGCGAAGCGTTTTGGCCGCGCGCGAGATGGCCGTCTCGATGGCCTTGGTCACTGACTCCTTCGAACTACCAACGAGATCGGTCTTCCGGTAGACGTGGTTATCTTGCATAGGTCGTCTCCTTGGTAGTTTGCCCGTTCGCCTGACCATCGCGTTTGACCTATCGAACAGCGTCAGCAGTTTGTACTTCAGCAATGGCCGAGGACATGCGGAGCTCTAGGCCAAGCGCAGCGATAGAATGGCGGCACGAGCCATCACTCTGAAAGCATTTTCCAAGCGACAGCGGCAGTCAGGCGCGATCGAAAGGAAATCTCCTGAGCGAGATGAGGCGAGCGATTCGCCACCGTGCTGGATCTCTGGGGCGAACCGGACTGCCCGGCTTCGGCACTTGTGGGATTTTCCCCATCCCAGCTTTGAGCCGCGCTATCCTGATCAGCGTCGGAGGATGACTTGAACGCTGGTTCTCCTGACGCATGAACGGAGAGGTGCTGCAATGAGCACTTTGGACAAGGACAAAGTGGTTGGCCTGCTCAACCAAATCTTGGAACAAGAGCTGGCCGGCGTCGTCCGCTACACCCACTACTCACTGCTCGTGTTTGGCTATAACCGAATCCCAATCGTGGCATGGCTGCACGAGCAGGCGAGCGAATCCCTTGTTCATGCGCAGCAAGCGGGTGAGATGATCACCCACCTCGGTGCGTACCCATCGCTCGCTATCGGTCCGCTGCTCGACAGTCATCAAACTGATATCGGCACCATCATGCGAGAATCCTTGGAAACAGAGGGCAAGGCGCTGGCCCTCTACAAGGAATTGCTCGTCACGGTGGAAAGTCACTCGGTGATGCTGGAGGAGTACGCCCGGCAGATGGTGCATGCCGAGGAGCAGCACGCCGGGGAAGTGGACAAGATGCTTCGTCGACCGGGTGATATTGCTGCGTTTCAGCCGCAATAGCCTGACCACCGGCCAATTTTCGCCCGTAGACAACGACGATATCTCAAAGGATGGCTGATGGCGAAGCGCCAGGCACCGGCTCAAACTTCCCCTGCGAAAGTGACTCCGGCCAAGGGGCGCCCAACCAAGGCACAGGCGGCAAAGGCGGCGCTCACAGCGAAGCAACCCGATTTTTTTGATCTTCTCACGAAAAAGCCGCAGGCGGCGCGTACCCGAGCGAAGAAAGCAAAGCCCGATGCCGAGGGATAGCAGAAGCCCGCGATATACCGGCTCGGGTTTTCTGGCCATGCTGGCGCCGGGGTCCACTCAGGCGGGCCCGACAAGCTCAGTTCGCCGCCTGACAGATTGGCCAGCCCGACGTCAGCACCACGCCGTGACCCGTGGGATCCGAGCGCCGTTTCCGAGTACCTATCGCAATTCCCTCCTTCGGGGGTTTGCGACGGCTCCCTTAATCCACACAGCATCCAACCGCACTATATGTCAGGGAGGATGTCTGGGGGTGTCTTCATGCCGCCGGACAAAACTCTCCAGCGTGCAGTGTGCTGCTGCGGGCCGAAGGGATTGATCGGGATTTTACACGGCATGAGAACGGCATTGACGGCAGCTAGGTTTACCAACGGCGTAACGCCACGCGAATGGACTGCGGAGGTCGCTGGGGAAGTTTTGCAGGAGGGCGATCGGGTGATGCACCCAGCGCACGGCGTCGGCCGGGTCGAGCGCATCGCGGTTGAGGAGGTCTCGGGTTATAGTCTCAATCTGGTCCATATCGTCTTCGACGAGGCCCGCCTGACCTTACGGGTTCCGACGACGAAGGTCCGCTCCATCGGTCTGCGTTGCATTGCCTCCCAGAAGCTCATCGACGAGGCACTCGCCGTGCTGAAGGGACGGGCGAGGCAGAGCAAGGTCATGTGGTCACGACGGGCGCAGGATTATCAGACGAAGATCAACAGCGGGGATCCACGCGTCGTCGCCGAGGTTGTGCGAGATCTCGGCCGGAACGCTGTCGCAGGCGGGCAGAGCTTCTCCGAGCGGCAGCTCTATGAGGCGGCGCTCGACCGGCTCGCCTGCGAGGTCGCCGCCGTCGAGAGCGTGGACAAAAAGTCCGCCGTTGCCAGGATCACCGCCCAAGCTGCCGCGGCTGCAGGCTGACAGGCCAACCCGACCGGCTTGCATGCTCTCACACGCAAGCCGGTCGAGGGCTGCTCGGTCCAGTACGGCAAGGCGGCTGCTCATCCTGAGCTGCCGTTGCTTGAGAGCTTCGTCGATCATGCTCGGTAATGGCAGTTGCCGTGCACGATGAATCGACGGCTCCGCCCAGCTGGTTGGGGGCGGAATCAGCGGCGCCCTCCCTTCCCATCATCCGGCATCCGCTCGCTGTGCCGGGTGGACGGGGTGCGCCGGCGCGAGGGCGCCGAGCCGTGCGAGCAGTTCATGCCGCTCGTAGGGCTTTGGGAGGACCTCAAAGGCCGGCTCGTGGTCGAGCGCCGCGCCGGCATAGCCCGAGGTGAGGAGTACCGGCAGCCCTGGCCGCAGTCGCCGCGCCGCCGGCACCAGCTCGACCCCGTTCATGCCCGGCATCACCACGTCCGAGAACAGCACGTCCACCGCCTCGCCCGCCTCAAGCGCCGACAGCGCCTCACGCGCATCTGCTGCCACGAGGACACGCCAGCCGCCCTCGCGGAGCATCTCCGCCGTTGTGTCCCGCACCGCGGTCTCGTCCTCCACAACCAGCACCGTGGCCGACGACACCGTGGCGACAATACCGCGCGCGTCCCCCTCGGTGCTGCGGGGCTTGGCCTCCAGCTCGGCCGTCACGGGTAGGTAGAGGGTCACCGCCGTGCCCCTGCCGGGACGGCTCTCCACCGCGACGTGGCCACCAAGCTGGCGGGCGAAGCCGTAGACCTGGGCGAGCCCCAGTCCGGTGCCCCGACCAGGCTCCTTCGTGGTGAAGAACGGCTCAAAGGCACGCGCCAGCAC
>NZ_JBHTDE010000044.1:0-11383 GCF_042666655.1 Dankookia sp. GCM10030260 | reverse complement strand
TGCGGCCGGACTTCGTTGATCAGCGGTTCCAACGCCGCCCACCGCGCGTCGCTCAGAACGTGAATACCAGGGTTCTCCGTCATCCCTAACAGTTAGGAATGTACCTCAGGAGCTAACAGACCTTAGGGCAGCCGCTCACCGTAGCCGTATAGGTCTGCACGTCCGAATAGCGTTCGGTCACACGCTGCTGACCGGAGCGCCATTACAACCGCCCTCAACTGTCTGGTGCAAGTACCACGACCGGCTGCTCCCCGACCAGCATGCCAGCGGCAACGGCATCGCCCCTGCGCTCCACGACCCGGCCGGACAGCAGATCTCGCCAATGCGACGCACCGGCGGCCGCCTGTGGCCAAGCCAGCTTGGTGTCGCCCCAGCCCGGCTCTGCCTCCAGCCGCGCCGGGAAACGGGCGACAACGACCAGCAGTGCGTCCTCTCCATGGCCGCGGGCAAAAGCGCATAGGTGATCAGCTTTCGGCCCGGAGACGGCGACCGGCTCGTAGGCACCTTCCGCATAAAGCGCCGGACGCTCGCGGCGATGGGCGAGCAGGGTGGCGGTCAAGGCCAGCTTGAGGCGCCCGTCATGCCATTCTTCGAGCATCGTGGCCGTGGTCCCAGCACGGTCGCGCGTGAGGGCCGCGGAGACCTCCTCCAGCAGACCGGTCCTCTGGCCGTAATCCACTGGCCGGCGGTTATCAGGATCCACCAGGCTGAGGTCCCAAAGCTCGGTGCCCTGGTAGATGTCGGGCATGCCGGGCAGGGTTAGCTTGAGGGCCGTCTGCACCAGGCTGTTGCGGAAGCCGAGGTGCGCGACGCGTTCCTGAAAGGGCAGGAAGACGTCGAGGAAAGTGCCGGAGCGGGAGGGGTCGAGCGCCTCCCGGACAAAGCCGAGCATCCCTTCCTCATAGGCCGTGTTCGGCGCGGCCCAGGTGGTATGGCGCTTGGCCTCGCGCATCGACTTCAGCATGGCGCCTTCCATGCGCTCGGCGAAACCATGCAGCGCCTCTGTCTCAGGCTTACCGCTGCCGGTCAGCTCCGCCGGCCAAGCACCGAGCAACAGCTGGTAGAACAGGTATTCGTCGTTGCGATCGGGCGGCGCGGTGCCCTCCACGTCGCCGCGTCGCGCCCGCAGAAGGCGGCTCCAGGTATTGACTTGCCGTTCCCACTCGTCCGGCATCTCGGACAGCACGGCCAACCGCGCCCGGGTGTCTTCGCCGCGCTTGGTGTCGTGAGTGGAGGTCCCCAGCATGGCATGCGGCCATCGCGCGGCACGCTGCGCATTCGCCTTGTGGAAGGCTGGCACCGGCACGCCGAAATGCTCCGGGTGCCCGCCTACCTCGTTCAGCGCGACAAAACGGTTGTAGCGGTAGAAGGCGGTGTCTTCGAGGCCCTTGGCCATCACCGGGCCACTGTACTGCTGCACCCGCATGGCAAGGCGCACCACGCTGTGCCGGCTGAAGCCGCTGCGCGGCTCCGCCACCAGGTCGGTGGTCAGCAAGCGTTGCAGAAAGTCGAAAACGCTCGGGTCAAGATCCGTCTCGTTCCGTCGTGCCTGGGCGATGGCCCAGTCGATGTCGCGGCGATCGGCCTCGGTCGGCGACACGGTGCCGTCCACATAGGTGCGGTAGACGGGAAAGCAGGCGACGATCTCTTTCAGCGCGCGCTGCAGGATGTTGCGCGTAAAGTCAGCGGTGCGCGGGTTCTGCCGCGCCACGCGGGCCGCATCGCGGGCAAGCACATTCAGCTCGCTCGCCATCTCGTTCAGCATGATACGCAGCTTGCAGTCGCGCACGATCTCCGCGAAGGGCTCACCACCGCGGATAAACTCCGCGTAGGTCCGGGTGAAGCCCTCCTCGCCGACCGGGTCCACCAGCAGGCCGAGCACGAGGTTGGCGAACTCGTAGCCCGTGGTGCCCTGCACCGGCCAATCCTCGCGGAGGGCTTCGTGGCGCGACAGGATCTTCTCGACGACTAGGTAGAAGGGGCGTGGTGCCGCCTCCCGCAGGCGCTCCAAATAGCCCTTGGGGTCCAGCAGCCCGTCAATGTGGTCGATCCGGAGCCCCTCCAGCGTGCCGTCCTCCAGCAGGGAGAAGACGAAGCGGTGAGCGTGATCGAAGAGCTCCGGCAGCTCCATGCGCAGGCCGGCCAACTCGTTGATGTTGAAGAAGCGCCGGTAGTTGATGTCGTCGGCTGCGACACGGAAATGCGCGGCGCGCCAGTGCTGGTCCTGGATCAGCGTGTTCAGCGCCTGCCAGGTCTCGAGCTTGCCGGGCTGGCCGTTCAGCCGCCTGACCGCGTCGTCCACCGCCTCCCGCACATCCTGGCGTTCCCGCGCCAGCGCCGCGAGCTCAGCCTGTAGGTCGCGGGCGCGCGCGGCGACCCGTGGGCGCCAATTCGGCAGGCCGGAGAAGGCGTCGCCCAGCCGCTCAAGCTCCGAATGCGCGTCGCCCAGCACGCGTTCGTAGTGCAGGGGGCAAATCGGCAGCTTGTGCGTGCCGTAGGTCCAAACGGCAAAGCCGCCCATCTCCGGCTCAAAGCGGAGTTCGAGCTGGCCGGCTTCCAGCACTGCGCCGTACTGGTCACCGAGGAAGGGCACCAGCAGCTTGTTGTAGAGGTAGCGCCGGTCCGGATCCCAGTCGATGTCAAACCAGCCCGCATAGTCGCTGTCCGGCCCCCATTCCAGTACGTCGAGCCACCAGGGATTGTCGGCACCGCCGACGCCCATGTGGTTCGGCACGAAGTCGAGCACCTGGCCGAGGCCATTCGCCTTGAACGCCGCGGCCATGGCGCGGAACTCGGCCTCACTGCCCAGCTCGGGGTTCAGCACGCCGTGGTCCACGATGTCGTAGCCATGGGAGGAGCCCGGGCGTGCCTTCAGATAGGGCGAGGCATAGACATGGCTGACGCCGAGGCGCTTGAGGTAGGGCGCCAGTGCCGCCGCATCCCGAAAGCCGAAGCCCGCGTGGAACTGCAGACGGTAGGTCGCGCGGGGGATCGGCGGCGGACCGGTCTCAGGCATTGTCGATAGGTCCTTCAGGATGGGTGGCACCGCGCTCGGCGCGGAAGATCTCGGCGATGTCGACGAAGCGCGGGCGGGAGGCGAGTTCCTCCAGCGTCATCGAGAGCCGGCGGCGCCAGTTCGGATGCTCGTCCGAGGTAGTTGGCACGTTCACCGGATCGGCCTCATCGGTCAGGTCGTCGATCTGTGCCATGGCGAGAACGGAGGGGCTACGGGCCAGATAGGCATGCGCCGCACACGAAAGGTGCGGAATGTCGGGTTCCTTATCCTCCGGCAGAAGCCCCTGCTGCCGTAGAGCGGCCAGGAGTTGCGCCTTGTCGCGCTGCCGCGCCGCGCGCTGGCGCCCTGCTTCCTCCGGCTCCGGGTAGAGGTTGAGGCGCACTCTCAGATCGATATCACGCTCCTCCCACCAGCCACGCAGGGTCGGCAGGTCGTGGCTGCCAAGGACGGCGAGGGCGAGGTCCGGATAGACCTCGGGCGGCAGAAAGGCGCCCGTGTCGCTATCCTGCTCGAAGAAGAGCACGCGGTAGGAGAGGATGTTCGCCTCCGCCATGCGCTCCCGGAAGCCTTCCGGCACGGTGCCGAGATCCTCGCCGACCACCAAGCAGCGCTGGCGGTGGCTTTCGAGCGCGAGGATGCCGATCATGTCCTCCATAGGATAGGCAACATAGGCGCCGGTCGCCGGCGTCTGCCCTTGCGGCACCCAGTAAAGGTGCTGCAACCCCATGACGTGGTCGATCCGCAGGCCGCCGGCATGGCGCATATTGGCGCGGACCAGCTCGATGAAGCTCCGGTACCCCTCCTCCCGCAGAGCACGGGGGTGGAAGGGTGGCAGACCCCAGTCCTGACCGGCGGGGTTGTAGATGTCGGGCGGCGCCCCGACCTGCGCCCTGGAGACAACCGCGGCGGCATCTGCCCAGGTCTCGGCACCTGCACGGTCGGCGCCAACCGCGAGGTCGCGGTAGAGGCCGACCGCCATTCGGCGGTCCGCTGCGGCCGCCGCGGCGGCGCAGAGTTGTTGATCGGCAACCCACTGCTGCCAGATGAGGAAGTCGAGGCGGCGACGGTTCTCCTCGGCAAATGCTGCGACAGCAGGGGAGTGAGGGTCGCGGTACTCTTCCGGCCAAGCATGCCAGTCCGCATGTGTTGGGTCGCGCCCGGCGAAGTGCTCGCGCAGCGCCAGGAACAGACAGTTCCGTTCCAACACCTCGCCCCGCTCGCGCCGAAACGCCTCGAAGGCCTGCCAGCGCGTCTGATCAGTAGCGGTGCGGCAGCGTTCAAACAGCATCTCCAACATCGAGAGTTTGACGGCCGTGACCTCGGCATAGTCCACCAGCGGCTTGGCTCGGCAGGCCTCCAGGTCGGCACGGAACTCATCGGAGGCGATCAGCTCCCGCGTGTCCGGGCAGTCCAGCAGCTCAGGCACCGCCATGACGTCAATGTTCAGGATGTTCAGCAGCAGCCGGCTGGCCGGCGAGTAGGGGCTGGCGTGCTCCGGGTTATCGGTGAACATGGCGTGCAGCGGGTTGAGGCCGATCACATCGGCACCGCGGGCGGCGGCCAGCTCCACCAGGCTGCGCAGGTCGCCGAAGTCGCCGATGCCCCAATCGGTTGCCGAACGCAGCAAGTAGAGCTGTGCCGCGATGCCCCATAGCCGCCGCCCGTCTGCGATCGCCTCCGGCAGCCAGCAGCGCCCGGGGGAGACGACCAGGGTGGTCGCCGCACCGCCGGGATTGAGGGAGAGGTGGTGATAGCCGAGCGGAATGTCGCCCTCCAGCACCAAGCGGCGGCACTCCAGTCTGCTGCCCTCGACCTCGCGCTCGGCCAGCAAAGTCAGGCTGCCGAAATCTGCCCGACCGGTCACGTTGCCGCCCTCCTCCAACGCGAGGCGCCAGGCAAGCTCGCCGGTGCCGGCCGGCAGAGTGAGCCTGACGGCGAGGGGCTCGGCCCCGGCGCGCAGCACCACGATCGGCGGCAAGGGGCGCGTCCACTCGGCCTCCTGCAACGCCTCCAGAGCCGCGCGCGCTGCCTCCTCGTCCGGTGCCTCGACGCCCATGGCGGCGAGCAGGCTGCGCTTTGTCTCCGGAGAGGCGCGCACCATGTCGCCGCGTGCGTTGCGGAATTCGGGCTCGATCCCCATACGCTCGGCAAGTTGGTCCAGTGCGCCGCTGCCAGAACCCTCCTCAATGGTCCATCGCACGGACCAGGGGCCGAACTCGCCCCCCTCGCCCGGCTTGCCCTCTCGCCAGATCACCCGGCTCGCCGCGGCGGGAAAGCCTTCCACCTGCACACCGGACAGGTTGGCCGCGAGCGTGAGTGTGCCACCCCCGTCGAGCAGCCAGCGCACCACCACCGCTCCCTCGCCGATGACCTGGTAGCGCCCGCCGGCACCGATACCGGCAAGGCGCGGCACGATCTCGGCATGGCGCGCCGCGATCGCGCGGCGGTACCATTCGAGCCAGCCCGCATGCTCCGGCCGGTTGACGTCTTCCCAGCGTAGCTTGGCGGAGGCAAAGGTCTCCTCCGCCGTTGGGTCGGGAATGCGCTCGCGCGTCGCCGGATCCTGGAACTCGGGGAAGCGGGCGAACTCCTCGCGCCGCCCCTTGCGCACCGCCGCGGCCAGCTCGGGCCCAAAATCGGCGAAGAAGGGGAAAGTCTGCGCTGCCGCCAATTCCTCGCCCATGAAGAGCATCGGCACCTGCGGCAGCAGCAGGTAGGTGGCGGCCACCGCACGTACCGCCTCGGCCACGGCAAAGTGGGTCAGACGGTCGCCGAAGGCGCGATTGCCGACTTGATCATGGTTTTGGATGAAGGCGACGAAAGCGGTGGGCGGCAGGGTTCCGCTCGGTTCGCCGCGCGCATGGCCGCGATAGGGCATCTGCTCGCCCTGGAAGGCGAAGCCCTCTGCCAGGGCGCGGCCGAGCTTTTCCGTGTCGCCGTGATAGTCGGCGTAGTAGGCCTTGGCCTCGCCACTCGCCGCCACGTGCAGCACGTGGTGCGCGTCGTCGTTCCACTGCGCGGTGTACCAGCGGGGCCGGCCGTCCTCGCCGCGCACCAACCGGCTCGCCTGGTTCTCCTCATTCTCTAGCACCAAGTGGACAGGCCGGTCCGGTACCGCGGCGTGGACGTGCTCGGCCATCTCCTCGAGCAGGTGCTTCGGGCTGTCGTCCAGGATGGCGTGCACCGCATCCAGCCGCAGCCCGTCGAGATGGAACTCCTCGATCCAGTAGAGAGCGTTGTTGATGAAGTATGCGCGGACCGGGCTGCTGTCAGGCCCGTCCATGTTGATGGCGGCACCCCAGGGCGTTTTGTGCCGGTCGGTGAAGGCTTCACAGGCGATGGCGTGGAGGTAGTTCCCCTCCGGCCCGAAGTGGTTATAGACGACGTCGAGCATGACCATCAGGCCGCGCTCATGCGCCGCCTCCACCAGCGCTTTCAGGTCCTCCGGGCGACCATAGCTGGCGTCGGGTGCGTAGGGGAGCACGCCGTCGTAGCCCCAGTTCCATCGGCCCGGGAAATCCGCGACCGGCATGATCTGGATGGCCGTGACGCCCAGTGAGACCAAATGGTCGAGCCGGTTGATGGTGGCGCGGAAGGTGCCCTCGGGCGTGAAAGCGCCGATGTGCAACTCATAGATGACCGCCTCCTCCCACGGGCGGCCGCGCCAATCCGTATCGCGCCAAGCATGGGCAGCGGGGTCGATCACTTCGCTCGGCCCGTGCACGTCTTCGGGCTGGTGGCGGGAGGCCGGGTCGGGCACGCGCAGCCCGTCCGGCAGGGCGAAACGGTAGCGCGTGCCGGGGCGCGCATGGTCTGTAATCAGCTCATGCCAGCCGTCACCGGCGGACTGCATCGTTACCGGCTCCGCACCGTCCAGCTCCAGGCCAATCTCCTTGTGCGACGGCGCCCAGAGCCGAAAGCGCACCCGCTCGTCCGGCAGCACCTCGGCGCCGAAAGGCATCCGGTGCGCGCGCTGCACCGTGCCTCCGGCCTCCGCACCCAGTAGGGCGAGTACGCCGCGCAGTGGGATGGCGACCCAGTCCGGCCGGTTCGCCAGTTCGTAGACCACCTCGTAGAGCGCTTTTTCCAGCATGAAGAAGCGCAGCACGCGCTCGGCCGCCACACGATCCGCCGGAAGGAAGACGCTGCCGCGCGCCGCTTCCAAATAGGCGTCGAGGTAAGCGCGCGAGGCCGCCTTTTCCCAGGCCAAGAGGTGTCCGTATGTCGCGTCCTGCTCTTTCTCCGGCAAGGCGCGTGCTGCTGCGGCGGCGGCATAGGCCAGTGACCGGAGCATACCGGCGACGTCACGCAGCGCCGCATGTTTGGCGCGTCGTTCCTCGAGAGGCCGCATCGGCTCGCCTTCGAAGTCGACAATCACCGCGTCACCATCCGCGACCAGCACCTGGCCGAGATGGTAGTCGCCGTGGTGCCGGGTCTTGGCGAAATCCGGCGCCTGCGCCAGCGCCGTCCGTAGCCGCTGGATCAGGGCGTCGCCACGGGCAAGTAGGTCCTTGGCAAGGCCGCGCGCCTCCGGCCCCAGCCGCTCCCGCGCCGTCGCCAGCCCATCCAGCGCGCGGCGCGCCATCGCTTCGGCCGCGCCGACCCAGGCCTCCCGGTCCTCTAAGGCCACCGGCTCCGGCCGGAAAGCCGGGTCGGCCGTGTCAGTGGCGAAGGCACGGTGCATCTCCGCCGTCCGCCGGCCAAGCCGGTCTAGCCATACGGTGGCTTCCTCATGGCTCTCGGGCCGCGCCAGCCGGTCAAGTACCCAGGACCAGCCATCTCCCGTGTTGGGCACGAAAGCCTGTAGGACCGAGAGGGTGACGGCGCCGGCGCCGGTAGCGCCGTCCAGCTCAATCCAGCCGAGCATCGCCGGGGTCGCGGCGAAGCCGGCCTCACCGGTGAGAAAGCGGCCGACCTCGAGCTCCGGGTGGACGCCTTCCTCCAGCTTGCGGATCACCTTCAGGATCGCGCCCTCGCCGATGCGGATGGAGGTGTTCGACTGCTCGGCGCTGCCCCGGCGAATGGCCCAGTCTCCGCCGGGTTCGAGCCCAGCGCGCGCAAGCTGCTCCGTTCGCCCGGTGCGGAGCCGTCCGGTGGTAGAGGCCGCCCCGTCGCGCAGCAGGATCTCCATCCAGAAGCGGACAAAGGCGTCCACTGAGAAGGCCTCGACCAGTCGCAGCTCTTCGGCCTCTTCGCCCTCCTCCGACGGGGGTGCGCAGATGACCTGCGCGGCGTTGGCTGTTTCGGCTCGAACCAGCGCGAGGGGTACGAAGAGATGCAGCGGCGCTTGCCCGGGCGGCGTGACCCGCCAAGCGGCGATCGCCGCCGGCATGCCAGGCACCGGGAAGGGCAGTAGCGCCGAAAGCGTGACCGTTGGCCGGCCCGCATCCTTTGCGGGGTACCAACGCTGCTGCAGCAGGAAATCCGGCAGGACAGCCAGAGCCATGGCTTCCAACCCTGTGGACCAAGCTGCGACCGAATCGGACGGAGTGATTTCGTTCTCGGAAATGCGGCCGGAGGAGGATGGCACGGTGGACCTGCGAGGCTGATGCGGAGCCGGCCAAACAGCAATCCGCCCCCGATGTTCCGGAACAGCGGCAGGAATAATCCTTACCAACCGCCTCGGCGTCCGGGAGAAAAAGGAACCCTAATCGAAAACCGGCGCGCCCTGCCTCTGTTCAGCTGCGGCTAATCAGGAAGGGTTTGGCAAAATGGACGCGCGGGTCGCGACAGCAGCGCCGCAGGTGATGCGGCGATCACGCATCCGGGAAGGCTCGCCCTTTCCGCTGGGCGCCAACTGGGACGGGCTGGGGGTGAATTTCGCGCTGTTCTCGGCGAATGCGACCAAGGTCGAGCTCTGCCTGTTCGACGATGCCGGGGAGCGCGAGCTGGAACGCCTGGAACTGCCCGAATACACCGACGAGGTCTGGCACGGTTACATGCCGGACGCCCGGCCCGGCACGATCTACGGCTACCGGGTGCACGGCCCCTATGCGCCGGAGGAAGGCCACCGTTTCAATCCCAACAAGCTGCTGCTCGACCCCTATGCCCGGGCGATCGTCGGCGAGCTGACCTGGGGGCCGGAGCTGTTCGGCTACCAACTCGAGACCGGCGACGACCTTACCTTCGACACCCGCGACAGCAGCGGCCGCATGCCGCGCTGCCGGGTGATCGACCCCGCCTTCACCTGGGGCCGCGAGCGCAGCCCCTCGGTGCCGTGGGAGCGGACGATCTTCTACGAAACCCATGTGAAGGGCTTCACCAAGCTGCATCCCGGCCTGCCGGAGGACCTGCGCGGCACCTATGAGGGTCTCGCCTCGGCCGAGGTGGTCGCCTACTTGCGTGGGCTCGGCGTGACGTCGGTGGAGTTGCTGCCAATCCATAGCTTCGTCAACGACAGCCTGCTGCTGGACAAGGGGCTGACCAACTACTGGGGCTACAACACGCTCAGCTTCTTCGCCCCGGCCCGGCGCTACGCTCACAACCAGTCCTTCGCCTTCTCCGAGTTCAAGGAGATGGTGGCGCGGCTGCACGATGCCGGGCTCGAGGTCATCCTCGACGTCGTCTACAACCATACCGCCGAGGGCAACGAGAAGGGCCCGACCCTGTCCTTCAAGGGCATCGACAACGCCAGCTACTACCGGCTGCTGCCCGACACGCCCCGCTATTATATCAACGACACCGGCACCGGGAATACCTTCAACCTGTCGCACCCGCGGGTGCTGCAACTGGTCACGGACAGTCTCCGGTATTGGGCGACCGAGATGCGGGTCGACGGCTTCCGCTTCGACCTCGCCACCATTCTCGGTCGCGAGACCCACGGCTTCGACGAGGGCGGCGGCTTCCTCGACACCTGCCGACAGGACCCGGTGCTGTCGCGCGCCAAGCTGATCGCCGAGCCCTGGGATATCGGTCCCGGCGGCTACCAGGTCGGCGGCTTCCCGCCCGGCTGGGCGGAGTGGAACGATCGCTTCCGCGACACCGTCCGCGCCTTCTGGAAGGGCGACGAAGGCCAGGCGGCGGAACTCGCCGCCCGCCTGACCGCCTCCGGCGACAAGTTCGACCGCCGCGGCCGCAAGCCCTGGGCCAGCGTGAACTTCATCGCCGCGCATGACGGCTTCACGCTGAACGACCTCGTCTCCTACGACGAGAAGCACAACGAGGCGAATGGCGAGGACAACCGCGACGGCCATTCGCACAACCTGTCCTGGAATTGCGGCGTCGAGGGGCCGACCGACGATCCGGAGATCCTGGCGCTGCGCGAGCGGCAAAAGCGCAACCTCCTCGCCACCCTGCTGCTCTCCCAAGGCACGCCGATGCTGCTGGCTGGGGACGAGTTTGGCCGCACCCAGCAGGGCAACAACAACACCTACTGCCAGGACAACGCGCTGAACTGGGTGGATTGGACCGGCACCGACGAGGCAGGCCGCGGCCTCGCCGCCTTTGCCCGCAAGCTGATCGCCTTGCGTCAAGGCTTCCCCGTGCTGCGCCGCGGCCGCTTCCTAACCGGCACGGTGAACGAGGAACTCGGCGTCAAGGACGCGACCTGGGTGACGCCTTCCGGCACCGAAATGGACCAGGAGCATTGGGCCGACCCGAACACGCGCTGCTTTGGCGTGCTGCTCGACGGCCGAGCGCAGGCCAGTGGCATCCGCCGCCCAGCCTCGGATGCCACCATGCTCCTGGTGCTGAACGCGCACCATGACGTGGTGGAGTTCTCACTGCCGGAGCCGCCGGCCGGCCAGCGCTGGCTGCTACTGGTAGACACCAACCAGCCGGAGTTGGAGGAGCCGGAGCCCTTCGAGTTCGGCCATCCCTACATGGTCACCGGCCGGTCCTTGCTCCTCTTCGTGCTGCGGCCGGAGCGGGGCGGCGGCGCTATCTTGGCGGCGGCACGAGCGGCCCTGCTGGCTGGGACCAGCCCGCCGCCATTCCCGGAAGGTGAAGTTCTAGGCGGCACGCGTTGATCTCTCGGGAACAGCCCGGAGCGGCCCGCCTCCCACGGCGAGTGCTCCGGCGGGCGCTCCCACGACCTGTCGGACCGCTTCCGCGACCTGCCGTGGCACGGCGTGGTGCACCATGTGCCCCACGCCCTCTATGATCCGCAGGGTGCTGCCCGGGATGCGGGCGTGCGGCCATTTGGCCTGACGCGCGAAGACCACCTTGTCACCTTTCCCCGCCATGATGGCCACCGGCATCGGCAACTCGTCATAGTGCCGGCGCAAGCTCAGCGCGCTTGGGTGGGGTGCGGCACGGTTCGATGAGACAGCCGGCTGCGGTAGAGGTCACCGCAACCGGAGGTCAGACCGATGGACCAGAACCACAGCGACAAGCCCGTGGGGGCGCCGGCGGGCGCCCAGAACGCTG
>NZ_JBHTDE010000043.1:0-11384 GCF_042666655.1 Dankookia sp. GCM10030260 | reverse complement strand
GCATGGCTATCGCACCCCGAACCAGATCCGCACCGAGCAGTGCAGCCTTGCTCAGCGCCCGCCAGCCAACCTACCCTTGGCCGCTTGAACAGCGCAGTCGGCTGTCTCAACAACCGGTCGCACTACACGCCCCTGAAGCAACTTGTCTGAGATTGTCATGACGGTAGAGCGGCGGCCTACCCCAGCGGGGTCGGCTGGGCATCGGCGGGGGCATGGGCGGAACGAAGACTTGATGTTACGACGGCCGCGGCGAGGGTCCGCGATGGCATGGCCCATGCGGGGTCCCTGGTGCTGTGGCCGAGTGCCGGGACCCGGGGAGCCGCCCAGCCTGATCGGCCGCGAACGAGGAGGAGGGCCGATGGCCTCGAACGGATCGCTGCACACCCAGATCGGGGCGCTGATCGTCGCCACCAGCATCGCCCAGCTCGCCAACGGGTTCTTCGGCACCTTCATCTCGCTGCGGGTGGCAACCGAGGGGTTCGACGCGACGCTCGCCGGGCTGGTGCTCAGCAGTTACTTCGCCGGCTTCACGCTAGGGGCGGCGCGCTGCGGGGGGATCATCGGCGCGGTCGGCCACATCCGCGCCTATGCCGCCTTCGCCGGCTTGGTCGTCGCGGCCACCGCCGCCATGCCGCTGCTGGTCGGCGCGGTGCCCTGGCTGGTCCTGCGGGCGGTGGTGGGGTTCGGCTGCGCCGGGATCTTCGTCACGACCGAGAGCTGGCTCAATGCCAAGGCCCGGCCGGCGGAGCGTGGCCGGGTCTTCGCGATCTACATGGTCGGCACGTTCCTGGCGCTCGGGATCGGGCAGCTGCTGATCGGGCGGATCGAGGTGGCGACCCCCGGACCGTTCAACGCCATCGCGGCCCTGTTCGCCGTGGCGCTGGTCATCGTCAGCGCGACCCGGGCGGAGCCGCCCCTGGCCACCGCCACCGCGGCGCTGCCCTATGGGCAGTTGTCGCGCGCGGCGCCCATCGCGGTCATCGGCTGCGTGCTCAGCGGGCTCATCGGCAGCACCTTCTACGCGTTGGTTCCCGCCTGGATGCAGACCGAGGGCCTAGAGCGCTCGACGATCGTGCTGTTCATGCTGGTCGCCGTGCTCGGCGGCCTCGTCTTCCAGATCCCGGTCGGCTGGCTCTCGGACCGCTTCGACCGGTTGGTCGTCTTGGCCGCGCTCGGCCTCGGCTTTGCGGCGACCGCCATCGCCCTGGTCTTCCTGCCGCGCAGCCTGCCGGTGGTCCTGCCGGCCGCGGCGCTGCTCGGCGGCTTCATGTCGACCCTCTATCCCGTCTGCGTCGCCAACGCGCATGACCGCATGCCAGCCGACCGGGTCGTGGCGGTGAGCGGACGGCTGATCCTGGTGAGCGGCTTCGGCTCGGTGCTCGGCCCGCTGATCGGCACGTCCCTGATGGCGCGTTTCGACATCGACGGGGTGTTCTACCTGATGGCCGCCGCAGCCCTGCTCCTGGCCCTACTGGCCGCGGGCCGGAGCCTGACGACGGTGGCGCCGCGGCACCTCACGCGGACCTTCCGGATCCTGGCGCCGCAGGCAACGGCCCTCGCGCATGATCCGCTCGACGCATCGGACGAACCGCCGGTGCCGGCGCCAGGCCGCGCCGCCAGGGCCACGCTCGGGGCATGCTGACCCGCGACCGTCGTGGCCCCTGCCGTGGCGCCGACCCGGACGCCGGCCGGCCGGATGAAAGGGACCGGACAATCAAGGCGCTGGAGGAGGCCCGGCGGCCGTTCTGGCGGTGGATTGGGTTAGCGGCGGCTTGTTTTCTGCCGCTTCCAAGCCACCACAGCAGTTGCGCCTGCACAGCCACAGGGTGTGGGCAGGACTAGGGAACCGGCCGTGACCAATGAAAACGTACCTGCTCGCCAAAGGCTTCGGACTGAGGCGCGGCAGATGGCAGCCATCATTCGACAGATCGAGGAAATCATCCCTGGCTGCTTTGGCGAGGCTGCCGCCGTAATCCGGCAGCAAGCGGCAGGTGATGACGTGGCACCAGATGACCTGACGGCGGCGATAGCTTTTGTGCGGCTGACGATCCGCAAACACCGTGGCTCTATCGAAAGGGATAAATGAACCCCAAGATGACCGTCTTCGTCCTCGCCCTGCTGCTCGTTGTTGCGATCTATAACACCCCGTCTCTATCGAGCAGAACAAGGTCGGGCCTACTCCTGCTGGCCCTGACCGCCGGCATCCTGGCTGCATTGAACCGCCAAGGGATGATGTGACCGAGGCCGACGCCCGCCACCTGCTCTGGCGCTGGCCTGACGACGACGGGTTGGAAGGCTGGATCGCCGAGCAGCCCTGGGAAGCAACGCCCTCCGGCTGGACGGTCACCGGCGAGTTGCAGGGCTGGCAATTCCGCATCGAGGCCGTTCCCGGCGGGCTGCAGATCCGAGCCGATCAGCTTGGGACGCCGCCCGCGGTGTGGGTCATCACAGGGTGACCGGCCAGTGCACCTGGCCGGGGCTGACGCTGGCCAGCAACGCGACTACTTGGCCCGCATGAGCCTGCCCCCTGACCAGCCGCCGGCCTCGCCACCGGCCAAGCTCTCCACCGCGGACCGCCGCGACCGCCAGGCCGACCGGCTGGTCACGATCCGCCTGCGCATGCTGCTCGACCGGAAGCTGGACGAGCGCGGTATCACCATGCCTGCCGCGATCAGCGACGCGCTGGGGATGCCGCCGGCCGAGGCGACCAAGCTGTTGACCGGCCGGCAATGGCGCGAGGGCGACGTGGCGCTGCTTCAGGTTGCGGCGGCGCGGCTGGGGCTGCAGGTGCCCGACCCATGACCGAAGCCGACCCCGACGCCATCGGCCCGGACGACACGGTGCGGTTGGCGCATCTGCCGCGGCAATCGCTAGGCATGGTCCCCGGACCGTAGCCTGCAGCTCTTCTGCACCGGAGCGGGAGGAGCGCGGTTTCCTTTTGACAGTTCTCTGGATCAGGTACGGAGTGGGGACACCGGCGCTCCGGTGTGCCCCAGTAATCGGGAGGACACGATGAAGAATATCAAGCGGCGATCCACTTTCGCGGTCGGCGTAGCGGCGATCACTCCCGCGCTTGTCGCCTCGCAGACCGCGGCGGCCCAGACCCGCAGCCCGCCGGCCGAGGGGCGCGAAATTCTGCCCGGAGTGCGGCAGGTGGATTACGGCGAGCGACCGTCAAAAATCGAAGGGTTCAAGACGGTTAAGATGCGCGATCTCGTCATGCAGCCCGGGAGCGAGATACCGGACCATCCAATGGACAACGCCATGGTCTGCCATATCACCGAGGGCGAGCTGACGATTAGGCAGGACGGCAAGGAGTTCGTCGCAAAGAAAGGCACTATTTGGGATTGCGGCAAAGGCACACGGGAGGCCGGGAAGAACAACGGCAGCGTGGTTGCCATCATGCGGGTAACCGACCTACTGGCATAACAGCTGGGATGGTGCGACCAGCGGCCCTTCCTGAGCCATCTTGTGATCTGTCAACCCAGCTGGCGCGGTGGCAGGGCGAGAAGAGCTACGGCCATTCCGCGCCGATGGGCATCCGGGCAGCGATCCAGCTCATGGGGCCCGAGGCGATGACAAGGCAGCTAGAGCAAGTCGAAGGCTGGATGGAACAACAGGGTGTATCTCTCTGAGATCGAAGCCTCAGAAGACGGCTATGGCTCTTTCGGTCCAGCAGCAGGACTGCTTTCCGGCTCCTTTCCCGGTAGTGCCCCCAAACCCCGGCAAGGCGGGCTGGCACATTCTTCGCGGCGCTAGCGGAGACATAGGACCGGGACAGGAGACAGAGGAGCGATGGTATTGGGATGCCAATGCGGCAGCGTGGCGCATGTACCCTGCTAACCCCGAGGCGTATCTGCCCAACCAACTTGCCTGCTCTGCCTACCTCTATGTCAGCGAGGCGCAGCAGGATCGGTGAGCCCGACATGCGCCCGGCGGAGATGCAGGCGCGCGAGGGGCCGCGGCCTGAGACGCGGGCCGAACTGCCCGGCTAGGGAGGAATGGCGCGGGGCAGGCAGCACGTGCGCGACTGCCACTAGGAGCAGAGTGGAGGTTCCGTTTCCTAGCTCGCCCCGCCCCCAAAAGATGCCAATACGAACCAACGTCAGATATGCACGGCAAGGCGAGGGCGATCACCTGGAGCGGCGCTGCCAATGGACGATGGCGGTGGCGATCTGCAGGGCTGGAGCTTCCGCATTAAGGCCGTCTCCGGCGGGTTGCGGATCAGAGCCGGGGAACCTGGGGCAGCGCCGGCGGTATGGGCAGTCACAGCGCGATAAGGCTAGTGGATAAAACCTGACGCTTGGTACCCACCAGACCATGGCCGCTCTCGCCCTATGTCGGCGCCTCGGGCTTGCGGACCTTGGCTCTCCGCCAGCGAAGCGGTGGTCGTCCTTGCATCACGCGCGAGGTGGCGCGGCCTCGTAAACCGTGGCGTCCTCCGGCAGGATCACCCAGGGCTGCTTGCTCCGCGTGAACAGATGCAGTGTCGGCCGCAACCACGACGTGTCGTCCAGCGTGCCGCCGCGGACGTGGCGCGTGTAGCCCGGCGGTTCCGTTCCGAGCTTCACGCCGCCGCAAAGCCAGATCCCGCAGTCTGGGCACACCCACCGCGTCTTGGCGCGCCCGCCCTCGGTGACGCCGCCCGGCACCGGCTGTAGTTCCTTCCCCGTCACCCGGAACGCCTCGCCTGGAACCGAGACGCCGATCGAAAACGCACTGGTCGTCACGCGCTGGCAGTCAGTGCAGTGGCAGGCGTACACGCGTATCGGCGCGTGCGTGATCTCGTAGCGAACGGCCCCGCACACGCAGCCGCCTGTCATTGGCAGTTTCACGGGTCGGCTCCTCTTGCGTAGGCCGCATCTCATCCGTGGTGACCTGAACAATCAACTGCTCAAGGCCCGGTCTCCGCCCAGACTCAACCTACACGCGGGTACTAAGCGTCAGGTTTTGACCACTAGCAGGCGATGCCCCGCTTTTTTCTGAACTTCCGGGACGGTGACTATCTGGCCAAAGATGTTGAGGGGATTGAGGTCGCCGACCTTGAAGCGGCGCACGTCAAAGCGTTGGCCGCTGCACGCAAGACGTTGGGGAACGCGATCAAAGCTGGCCAGAGCCAGAACGGGCGATACGAGATCACCGACGAGGCCGGAGAGGTTCACGCGGTGGTTCCGCTGACCGATGTTCTCACGCCTTAGCTGGCGGATCGCCCGCTTCCCTACCGGCCTAGTCGGCCCCGTCACCAGCGACCACCTTGCCCGCATGAGCCTGCCCCCTGACCAGCCGACGACCTCACCACCTGAAAAACCCAAGCTCACGCCCGAGGAACGCCGCGTCCGACAGGCCGACCGGCTGACCACGATCCGGCTGCGCATGGCGATCTACCTATGTTTGGAAGACCGCGACATCATCACGCCCGCCGCGATCGGCGAGGCCCTCGGGATGCCGGTGGCCGAGGCGCCCGGCTTGCTGACCCGACGCCAATGGCGGGAGGGCGACGTGGCGCGGCTCCAAGCCGCGGCCGCGCGGCTGGGGGTGCAGGTGCAGTGCTCATGACCATGTCGGGCGACGTGCATGCCGCGCCATGAACAACCGGAGCTTAGTGGCATCGGCTGCAGCCGCAGGCGCATGCTGCCCAAGCGGCGGACAGAGAGGGGACCATGCTCAGACGCGCTGCCCCCCAATTTCCGTTCTGTGCACGGGCTCTGCCCGCCGCACCTGTCTTGTGACAAGCGCCCCCGACGCTATCGGCTCTGACGGCACGGTGCGGCTCCGCTGCTACCTGCCGAGTGCGGATACGGTTTGGTTCTCGGCCGGCTGCGAGGGCCAAGCCGGCTGCGGCCATGTCGCGCCGATCGGCATCCGGGCGGCAATTCGGCTCATTGGATCCGGCGAGGCGACGGTGCGCCGGTCAGAGCGACGCCTGAGGTGCATCCAGTGCGGCGGCCGGCACGTATCTATCGTAATCCAACCCGACACGCGCCCGCCTGCGGTGCGGGAGAGTGAGGGGCCGCGGCTCGAGACGCGGGCGGGGCTGCCCGACTAGGTCACCCGCTCACACGATCGAAGCTGGCACAGTAGGCGTTGGGACACTCGACCACGAGAAGTGGAGCCCTTCCGGTCCGAACCTAGAAGTTTTCCAAGCACTGCGCATTTGCCTGCCGGGCGTCTTTTTTGGACCCGGCGTGAGGCGTCATCAGGAAAGCGGCATGACGTGTGACGAGGACGGCAGCCTAGATCTGTCGGACGATAGCGAAGCCATGGATGCGGCGGCGGACCGTTATCGGGTGAGGTTCGGGATGCTGCCACCACCCTTCGAGTTCATGGGCTGGGAGCGGGAGCTGACGCGCGAGCTCGACGCTGCCGTGGAGCGTGGCGAGCCATTGACGACAGAAGAAATCTATCAGCGCCTTGGCATATCCGGACTGCCACCGGATGCCATTTTATGAATGCCTCATCTAACACGGGCGCTCTTCGCGCTTCCCGCTGCTGAGGCCGCTCCCGTTAAAGGTAAATTGGATGATAGGCATCGGCATGTTGCCCAATCCGCCCGAGCCACCGTTGCAGTTGCGCCTGAATAGCTGCGGGATGCGGGCCCGGCTGCGGAACCGGCGATGACCGGCGAAAGCGAACTCCTTCGCCAGCGGCAGACTGAAGCCCGCCGGTTGGCCTCTATCATCCGGCGGATAGAGGAGGAGAGGCCTGGCTGCTTCGGCGAGGCCGCGGCCGTTATCCGACGCATGGCCGCTGGCGATGACGTGGCGCCGGACGATCTTACGATAGCGCTGGCTATGGTACGGCTGGCGATGCGGGACTGCGAGGGGCCGCGGCCGGAAACGCGGGGCGGGCTGCCCGACTAGGGCGGCCGATTTTCCTATGGCGTCCAATGGCCTGCCTCACCTTGGCGTTGTTACCGGGATAGTGCGTCAGCCGTGCGGGACCGGACAGACATGGTTCGCGGGACAGAGTTTGCTGGCTATGCCCCGGTTCTTTTTCCACAGCCGCACCGATACCGCGCTGGCCGAGGATCCGGAGGGGGCCGAGTTTCCCACTCTGGAAGCGGCGCGGACCGAGGCGATTGCTAGCCTTCGCCAACTCACGGCCGACGCGCTCCGGCAAAATCTGCCAGCCCGCAACCACCATATCGACATCTGCGATGCTGCCGGGCGGCTCCTGGCGACGGTTTCGGCGCAGGACGCCATAGGCCCCCTCTTACCATAACGGTACATGAGTGGCGCCTAGGTCTGGCCTCGTAAACGCATGACCGAGGCCAAAGCCCGCGCCCTGCTCCGCGACTGGCCCGGTGTCGGCGGTCTCGAGGCCTGGATCGCCAGTCGGCGCTGGAAGACGGCTCCCGGCGGCTGGATCGTCACCGGCGAGCTGCAGGGCTGGCAATTCCGGCTCGACGTCATCCCCGGCGGGCTACGGATCAGCGCCAGCGCGCCGGGCGGCGGTGACCCCGCGGTGTGGGTCGTCACACGGTGAACGGCCAGCACGGCGGGCCGGAGTGACGCCGACCACCACCGCGACCACCATGCCGATATGAGCCTATTCTCCGACCAGCCGCCGCCGGCCTCGCCACCCGCAAAGCCCAAGATCACGCCCGAGGAGCGCCGCGCCAGGCAAACCGATCGGCTAGAGGACGTACGGTTCGAACCGGTCTCGCCTTCGGACGGGCCGGCGCTGCTCGCTATGGCGCGCGCTTTCCACGCCGAGGACGGGCACCCGCTGACGGACCCCGGCGAGACCGCCGTGCTGCGGGTGGCCTCAGGTGAGGAGCCGCTCGCGCGCGCCTGGGTCGTGCGGCGCATAAGCGCGCCCGAGCCTCTGGGTTACCTGATCCTCACCCTCGGCTACAGCGTCGAGTACGGCGGCCGAGACGGGTTCATCGACGACCTCTACCTCACGCCAGAGCTGCGCGGGCGGGGCATCGGCGCGCGGCTCCTGGCCTTTGCCCTGGAGCGGGCGGCGGCTCTGGGAATTGGCACGCTGCACCTCGAAACCGAGGTCGGGAACGCGGACGCCGAGCGGCTTTACCGCGCCGCCGGGTTTGAGGAGACCGGCCGCAGGCTGATGCGCCGTTGTATCCACCCCCCCACGAAGTGCTGACGCTCACGGCTCCGCGGACGACCACGCCAGAGGCGCGAAGGCGATGTTGCGCTGCTTCAGGCGGCGGGCTTCGCGCTGGCAGTGCCGCGCACCAGCAGCGCCGCGGTGAGCTGGAGGGCGAGCGCCGCCCCGGCCGCCGCCCAGTCCCCAAGTCCGTCACGCAGCAGGCCAAAGGCGCCGGGGGCGAAGGCGCCGCCGAGCAGCATCGCCGCGAGCATTGCCGCCACCACCGCTGGTACCTGCTCGGGCGACCATTCTGCCTGGGCGGCCACCGGCGGAAGGACGAGCATGTTGCCAACCCCGATGCCGAACAGCACACATCCCGCCAACAGCAGCGGCGCGGCGGGTGCCAGCCCGGCGACGGACAGCAGAAGCGCCAGACTGCCGCTGGCCTGCACGAGGAAGGTCCAGGCCGCCGCGCGACGGCGGTCGGCGTCGGGCTTGAGGAGCCAGCCCGTCGCGGTCCGGCCGAGTAACGCGCACACGGCCACGGCGGCCACCATCCAACTTGCGCCCGGTGGCCCCAAGGCCGGGGCCGCCATCGAGAACAGATGGGAAAACAGCCCGACCTGGGCCGCGGTACCCGCACCGAAGGCAAGTGCCAGGCTCCGAAACCGCGGCTGCGGCCACAGCGGGCCGACGGGTCCGGCTGGTGGGCGCGGCGCCGGCGGGGTCGGCGCGCCGTCGGGGTAGAGGCCGAGGTCAGCGGGACGGCGACCGAAGTAGTGCCCAGCCAGGGGCCACAGCAAGACGAGGCCCGCCCCACCGACCAGCAGCGCCGCGGGCCCAAACCCGAGGGAGCCGATCAGCGCCGCCCAGATCGGGACGAGGACCAGCCCTCCCACGGTCGTCCCGTTCATGGCCATGGCGAGCGCGGCGGGGCGCCGGCGGTCAAACCAGGGCGAGACCATGGCGTTGATCGCCGCCCCGGCCATTGTGCCAAACGCCGTGCCCGTGAGCAGGGCGGCGAGCGGCAACTGCCAGGGCTCCGCCGCGAACGCCCAGCCAGCGCACCCGCTCGCCATCGCCACGAGGCCGAGGCGCGTCGTGGCGACGACGCCGAGGCGGGCGTGGAGCGCCGGGAGGCGGAAGGTCACACCGGCGCTGGCCAGGAAGTGTAGCGTCACGCATGCGGAGACGAAGGCGACGGACCAGCCCCGCTCGGCTGTCAGCGCGTGCAGCCACACGCCGGGCCCATACACGGCGTTGCCGTAGGCGAAGACAGCGACAGCGAAAGCCGCCGCCACCACGCGCCAGCCGAAGAACATCCCGGTCATCCGAAAAATCGTCGCGGAGCGACCCTAATGCACGTCGTCTCCGGGCCGCGAGCCCTTGGCGCACGTTCCGCGGCCTTTGTGGAGGACGGGACCGAGGCCGAGGCGCGCGTCCTGCTCCGCGACTGCGGCGGGTTCGGCGGCTTCGAGGCCTGGATGGCCAGCCAGCGCGACCGGCTGCGATCGGCGCGGCTCTTTAACGGCGCGTGGCAATGGCCAGCACAGAGCCGCCGGCAGGAAATCTGAGCCGAAGCCGGGTCAGCTGCCGCTCGACTTCGGTGACGCCGAACAGCATGCGGTCCTGCCAGAGTGGGAAAGCGGCAACGTCCGATTGCCCTTCGGGCGTGCTGGTCATGACCTTGCGCTGCAGGATCATCAGCGGCAACAACAGGCCGTTCCAGTAATGCGTCGTCACCCCGTGAAAGCCGGCATCGGTCAGTATCTGCGCAGCTTCCGAAGCGGTGAAGCGGCGGACATTGTGGACCCGGCGGTCATGCGCCGAAAGCAGCCACTGAAAAGCCGGCAGGTTCAGCACCAGCCGGCCCCCGGGGGCCAGAACGCGGTGCATCTCGGCCAGGGCCGCGGCGGGCTCGACCGCGGCATGGCACAGCACGTCCATGCTGGTCACGGCCTCAAAGCTGGCATCGGCGAAGGGCATGGTCATCACGCTGCCATTGACCACAAACACACCGGACTTGGCCCGTGCTCGTGCCGCTGCGCCGGGGTCGTACTCCAATCCTGTGGCGTCAGCCTCGGGCCATGCGGTCTTCAGGCGCGCCAGGAAACCACCAGTGCCGCAGCCGGCATCGAGTACCCTGCCCCGTGGCCGCCCCAGCACCTGCAGCACGCGCGCGTGCAAGGCGCGATACCACCACATGCCGTTCTCGACGGCGTCCATGAGATGGTATTCCTGCGGCTCCACGCGGGCTATTCCTGAGGCCTGATGGCGCGATGGGCCGACGCCGGAAACGCGGGCCAGGCTAGGTGACTAGTGCGGCGGGGGAGGCAGCGCGGGCGCGTCTGCCGCTAGGAGGGACCTAGCGGCAGACGCGCCGGGCAGTCATGCCGCAGGAATCCAACCTCAGATATGCACAGCAAGGCGAGGGCCGATTATCACGGGCGGCGGTGTTTGAACGGCCGCAAAAGCAATGGGCCGCCCGGCGTCCCGAGCGGCCCCCATGCCAAGCGGTGCCTTGTCGAAGGCTGCTGCTGGCCAGGCGAAGGTCAGGGGCGATCCTCCCACGCAACCGCCGTGACGATGCCGGGGATGCCTCGGTGGTTCGGCCGACGCCAGCGAGCGGTAGGCTGGGCCTTCAAGTAGGCCAGCGCCTCATCGAAGTCTGTGAACTTCTTTTCTTCCTTCTTGTCCCCCACAGTGAACTTGCCACGGCGGCACAGATGCGGGCCAAAGAACGTGCCGTCGGCGGCCACAGGAACATTGATCATAGTTGTTCTCCTCTCAATTATAGGCTGAGAAACCAGGAAAATGGAGGATGCAACACATGCATCCTCCCAATTTCTACTTGCCAGAAAGAACCAAAACTTGGCGCAACCTCGCTCTGGTGTGCATAATTATTCACACGAAGCCCCGCTGCGACAAATCCTTTGTTAAGGCGGACGTGCCCAAAAACTCTTTTCAGATCAGTTGCTTATGCGGTCGAGGCGATTCTCGCGATAATGCCAAGAGTCAGACGCACTGGCTTTTCCTGCTTGGCGGCCGGCATCAAGGCAGCGCCAGCTAACACGCGCTCTGCCCCCCTCCCGCGTGTGAGCCGCGGCCGGAGACGCGGGCCGGGCTGCCCGACTGAGCAGGTGGGGTGCGGGGGAGGCAGCATAGCCGCTGCCGTGTGACGGAATGGGAGGGGCCGAGCGTTGGTAATTACCCACCCCCTGACTTCTGCGACGTAGCGGTCAGGCCGTGACAGTCGTCAGGATGGCGCCAAAGACGCTGGTGTTCGGCGCGAGGCGGGCTGTGGCGACTACGGTGCGCACGTCCGCCTC
>NZ_JBHTDE010000042.1:0-11766 GCF_042666655.1 Dankookia sp. GCM10030260 | reverse complement strand
GACGCCGGTGATGATCTCCATCCCGCACCCCACCCGCTGCCCTTAACGGCGCTCGAAAGAACGCCCGTAAGATCAGAAGGCAGGTTCAGACTAATCCCGGTAGGCGGCCCTCTGCGGATGGGTACGGCAGGCCCATACGGTACGGGGCTTCTTCGCCGGCCTGAAGAAGCGCCAGGGCCTCGCGGTCGAGGCAGCCGAGCGGGCCCGCCAGATCGGCCCCGGCAAGGAGGGCGCCAAGGGCAACTACACGGTCTACCGCCTGGCCGAGGCCGGCTGATGCGGCCGGCGCTGCACGGCGCTGCCAGGCTGGCGGTGGGGCTCTACCGGGTCTTCACCGCCGAGCAGGGGCACAGCGGCCTCGGGCTGGAGGCCCAGCAGGCCAGCGTCCGGGCCCATCCAAAGGCGCAGCGCTGGACGCTGGTGGCCGAGCACCAGGACGTGGCCAGCGGCAAGGACGACCACCGGCCTGGCTTCCAGGCAGCGCTTGTCCGCTGCCGACAGCTCGGCGCGGTGATCGTGGCCGCCCGCCTCGACCGCATCACCCGGCGTGCCCACACACTCTCGGGCCTGCTGGAGGAGGGCTACCAGAGCCGGGCGGCCGACATGCCGGGCGCCGACGACCTGATGATGCGGATCTACGCCGCGATGGCGCAGAATAAGCGGGAGCTGAACAGCGAGCGGACCAGGGCGGCGTTGGCCGCGGCCAAGGCGCGAGGGGCGGCGTTGGGCGGCGACCGGGGCTACCGGCCGGCTGAGGGCCCGAGCGCCGTGGCAGCGGCCGAGGCGCGGCGTGTCGCGGCGGAGCGGGCGGCATACCGGCTGGCGCTGGAGGTGGAGGTGGAGGTGGAGGTGGAGGTGGAGGTGGAGGTGGAGCGGCTGCAGGCGGAGGGCGTCATCGGCCAAGCCGCGATCGCGCGGATGTTGACCGCGCGTGGGGTACCAACGCCGAGGGGCGGGGCCGCCTGGACCCACACGACCGTGGCGCGGGTGTTGGCGCGGACGGCACCCTGACCGCATCTGTCGAACTGCCTAGGCAAGCGGTGAGTGGACAGCCTGGCAGAAGTTGGGCCGCAGAGGACGAGATAGAGCGTCAGCCGCGCCGCGCGGCCTCAATTGCAGCGACGTCGATCTTCTTCATGGTCATCATGGCCTGAAACGCGCGCTTCGCCTCGTCGCCGCCGGCCGCAATTGCCTCGGTCAGCACGCGTGGCGTGATCTGCCAGGAAATGCCCCACCGATCCTTGCACCAGCCGCACGCACTCTCCTGCCCGCCATTGCCGACGATGGCGTTCCAGTAGCGGTCGGTCTCCCCCTGGTCGTCGGTTGCGATCTGGAACGAGAAGGCTTCGTTGTGCTGGAACGCGGGCCCTCCATTCAGGCCGAGGCAGGGAATGCCCACGGCTGTGAATTCCACCGTCAGCACGTCGCCCGCTTTGCCGGAAGGGTAGTCGCTGGGAGCGCGATGGACGGCACCCACCACGGTGTCGGGGAAGATCTCAGCGTAAAAGCGGGCGGCGGCCTCGGCATCCTTGTCGTACCACAGGCAGATCATGTTCTTCGGCATTGCGTACCCTTCCCCTTTGCAGCCGGTTTGCCGGCCTTGTCGCCCGATCCGACATCCTGCGGCTTGGATGGTGAATCACTTATCTGCGCCCTAGAACTGTCCGTCACACTCCAGCAACAGCAAAGGGCAGCCAACCCTGCGCTCCGTCCGCTCCGGCCCGCCTGCCACAGTGCCCATGCCTCCCAAAACCGCCGCCTAGCCCAGAGCGCGGCGCGATGGCCTCACCCCGCTGCGTGGCGTCAAGCCTTCGGCTTGGCCAAATAGGCCCCACCAGCCGCCCGCACCTCCGCCGCTGTCTTCGCGGCACGCAACCGCGCCAAGTGCTCGGCCTCGCCGACCAACATCTTCTCGGAGTTTTCCAGAACCTGGGTGGCGCGGTCGGCGGGAAACTTCACCGCGCCGTTCTCATCCATGTGGATCAACTCGCCCGGCGCGACATCCATGCCGCCGACCGAGACCGGCACGTTAACCGCCTGCACCGCCATCTCGCCATGTCCGGCCGTGACGCCGCCGAGCAGCAACTGGAAGCCGAGCTTACGGATCGCATCGACATCGCGGGAGGGCCCGTTCGAGAGCATGCCGATGCAGCCGACCGACATCATGGAGGTGACCATGATCTCGCCAGCGAGCCCAGCCTTCGCCATCAGCTCCGTTGGCCATTTCTGCTGGATGACCAGAATGGTTGGCTTCGGCATGGCATCAAGCGCGTCGATCACGTCCATGAAGCTGAGCCGGCCGCTATAGTTGGGATCTGGCAGGCCGTAGACGCAGGTGACGGCGTGACCGATGATCGGTCCCATCTCCGGATAGATGCAGCGGATCGAGGTGTCGGTGTACCAATTCTCGGTCCACGGATTGTACAGCCCGAGGCAGAGCGGGTTCTTTGGATAGGTCGCCACGACGTTGGTGATGGTCGGTGTGTCGATCTTGCGCAGTCCAGCGAAGATTTCGTCCTTGTTGGCCGTCATGCCGGCGGTCTCCCTTGGTTGGCGGGCACATGGTCGCGGGCTGGGCGCCCCCCGTCCAGGCCCTCGCTGCGGATCATCCCGCTGAGGTGGTGATCGTGCGAGCGCTGACCGAACACAGTATGCCGGCATCGTCCGGGGGGGCGGAACTTGAACGCACACGGCGGTATCGCGGGTAGTTGTACGAGCGGCGGCCCAACCCGCCGCCACAGTCAGTACCCTAGCGTCTTGTCGATCTCCTGCAGGAGGCCACCGCCAGCCTCCAGGCTCCTGATATTCGCGGCGATCTCGGCCACGAGCTGCCGCACGGTAGGCCGCCGCGCGACGTGGGGCATCACGGTCACCCTTGGGTGCGTCCACAACAGGCTCTCGGGTGGTAACGGCTCGGGATACAGCGCATCGAGTGCGGCATAAGAGAGCTGGCCCGAATCGAGCGCGGCGATCAGGTCGGCACCGACAACGTGCCTGCCGCGACCGATGTTGATCACCATTCCGCCCCTCGGCATCATAGCGAATGTGCGGGCACACAGGATGCCCTCGGTTTCGCGCGTCAGCGGCAGCAGGCACACCGCAATGTCGGTTTGGTGCAGGAATGGCTGCAGCTGGTCCGGGCCGTGGAAGACCGGAATTTCCGTCTCCGACCTTGGATTTCGCGTCCACGCCGACACTGGGAAGCCGAGCGACTTCAGCACCAGCGCCGGCGCCTTGGCCATCAGCCCGAGGCCGAGAAAACCGATGCGGCGCTGATCGGGTCGGACAATGGGTCGGCGCAGCCATTCGCGTTTGGCCTGCGCCTCCTGGTAGCGAGGTATCTCGCGATGAAGGCGGAGCACGTGCATGACAACATACTCGGTCATCATCGGGTCGCCGCCCGCAGGCTCGATTTTGCCGAGCGGCGCCTTCGGCAATTTGGGGTGATTGATGAAGGACTCGACCCCGGCGGAGCGGCTGAACATTGCCCGGAGATTGGGCAGTGGCGGGATGGCGTCAAAGTCGGGCCGCATGAAGGCGAGATAGGTGATCTCTGACGTCTCTCCGACATCGGGGAAGACGCGGACCTCAAGGTGTGGCAGCAGCTCAGCGAGCGTATCGCGCCAGCTCTGCCCTGTGCCGATCTCGTCCGTATCAAGCCCGTAGATCAGCAGCGCCATGGTGATTTCCCCTTCTCACATCCGCAGTCGAGCGCGTTGCCGTCGGCATTGACCAAGAATGGGCGCCGTACGGAGCTTCCGGCGGACTGGTCCGGCAGCGAACGGCCGCCTAATCCTACGGACATGGATCAGCCCTTCGCGGCAATGGCAATGAGCTCCTCGAGGTCGAGGTCACGCTCCAGGTCGTGCAGCGTCTCGTCGTCGATCTGCTGCGCCCGGTGCAGGCGGACGAGCTCGGCGCGCCCGGCCGCGACCGCGCCCAGGATGACATCGTAGTGGGATGCGATGCTGTGGGCGCGTTCCTCCGGGCTGCCGAGGAAGTCCGCCGAGAGCATCGCCCGCCGCCGATAGCTGTCGAGCAGGCGCGGATGGAGCAGCGAACCGTCGGCGGCATAGGCCATCCGCTCGACCGCGGCGAACTGGGCCTTGAGCATGGCGACCTCTGCGGCGAAGAGGTCGAGCGACGGCCTGCTGCGCTCGTCCTCCCGCAGCCCGGCGAAGCGTATGACGAGACCGAGCGTCATGCCCTGCACGAGCACCGTCAGCAAGATGACGGCGAAGGCCGTCACCAGCATCAGGTCGCGCCCCGGCATGGTCTCGGGCAGGCTCAATGCCACTGCGAGCGTCACCACGCCGCGCATGCCCGCCCAGCTCATCACGCAGGCGGCCCTCGGGCCGAGTGGCTCCGCCCCTCGCCAGCCAGCCCGGCTTAGCAAGGCCAGGACGGCGTCCGAGCCGAAGATCCAGGCGAAGCGGGCGAGCGTCACGGCCGCGATGATCGCCGCGACCGACCAGGCCATGTCCGCCATGACGACGCCGAACCCGCCGACACGGTCGATTACGCCCCGCAGCGACAGGCCGATCAGGATGAATACGGCTGCCTCGAGCAGGGAGATCATCACCTGCCAGAATGACAACGCGCGGATTCGAACGCTCGCCGTCAGGATGACGTGCTGGTACCAGCCGCAGACCAGTCCCGCCGTCACCGTTGCGATGACGCCCGACGCGTGCAGTGTCTCGCCGGCGAGATAGCTTGCCCAGCATACCAGCACGGAGGCGGCGATCATCAGCTGGTCGTCGCCAAGCCGGCGGAGCAGCAGGACCCAGGCCGCGCCGATCGCGCCGCCGACCGCGACGCCGCCGCCGACCAGAATGGCGAAGCTGCCGACCGCCTCGCCGAGGCTGAATGTGCCGGTGGCCGCGGTCGCCACCGCGAAGCGGAACAGCACGAGCCCGGTCGCGTCGTTGATGAGGCTTTCGCCTTCCAGCAGGGTGCCGAGCCGGCGCGGCAGCTTGACGCGTTGCAGGACCGCCCTGGCCGACACGGCATCGGGCGGTGAGACAATGGCGCCCAAGGCGACGCAGGCCGCCCAGGGAAGCTCCGGCAGGATCAGCTTTGCAGCCATGGCGACGACGGCTGCCGTGAACAGCACTGCGCCGACTGCGAGCGAAGTGATGCCGCCGAGATGGCGGCGGAACGGGGCCAGTGCCGTGAACCAGGCGCCATCCATCAGGAGCGGCGGCAGGAAGATGACCAGCACCAGTTCCGGGTCCAGCTCGACGGTCGGCAGGCCCGGAACGAAGGCCAGCGCGCCGCCACCCAGCAGAAGGGCGACCGCCGGTGGAAGCCGCAAGCGGAGGGCCACGTATTGCAGGACCAGGACCGCCAGGAACATGCCGACGACCAGTTTAAATAGCTCTACCGAGTGCATAGTGTGCCGAACCGTGTGACCAATGAAGACAAGCTCTCTCTGAGGATCGGCGCCGCGTCAATCGTGACGATCCGCATTCAGCGATCTCATGGCGGGAGGCCAAGAAGGCACTGCAAGCTCACACACGCCGATGATGTGGCTCATCCTCGAGGTGCGCATCGCTGTCTGGCTGAGAGCACTCAACGCGAATACCGTCGCTCCCTCGAGCACGCGCTCGATGCCGACGTAACGCTCACCCCGACTGGGAATCCTGGAAGCAAGCAGACCGTCCCGGCAATCCCGCCCGTCCAGTCGATTGGCCTTGTCGTGCGAGACCGCTTCGTCACATCCTTGCCAGTGGCGCGTCTGACGCCAAAGAAATTGGGGGAGCGTGATCCATGAAACGACGCGATGTCCTGCGTACCGCAGCTGTGTTGGGCAGCACCGCAAGCCTCGGCTCACCCGCCGTCTTCGCTCAATCCGCGCGCGAGCGGACCTTGCGCGTCGCACCCCTGACCGCGCTGTCTTCGGTCGACACTGTCTTCAACACATCACTGGTCACCACGAACCACGGCTACGCGGCCTATGACACGCTCTTCGGCTTCACCGGCAAGCGCGAGATCACCCCGCAAATGGCCGAGGGCCACATCGTCGAGAACGATGGCCGCACCTACATCATCAAGCTGCGTGAAGGCCTGAAATTCCACAATGGTGAACCAGTGCGCGCCCAGGACGCGATCCAGAGCCTGAAGCGCTGGGCCGGCCGGGAAACCTTCGGCCAGACCGTTGCGAAGTTCGTCGACGACTGGGGTGTTGCCGACGATCGTACCTTACGCATCAAGCTGACCCAGCCCATCCCCATCTTCCTGGAGGCGATCGCCCGCGGCAGCGCCTCGGTCCCCTTCATCATCCCGGAGCATATCGCCAGAACCGACCCATTCACCCAGGTCACCGACGCCACCGGCAGCGGCCCCTACCGCTTCGTTAAGGAGGAGTTTGTCCCTGGTCAGCTCGCCGTCTATGTTCGCAACAAGGACTACATCCCCGCCTCCGGCCCGGCCGACTGGACCTCTGGCGCCAAGATCGCCCATTTCGAGCGGCTGGAATGGCAGGCCTTGCCGGAACAGGCGACCGCTGCCGCCGCCCTGCGTTCCGGTCAGATCGACTGGTACGAACAGGTCCAGCCCGACCTGGTGCCCAGCCTGCGCGCCCATCCTGGGATCCGCATCGGCAACGCCAATCCCACCGGCTTCAACGGCATCCTGCGCTTCAACCACCTCCAGGCTCCGTTCAACAACCAAGCCATCCGCCGTGCCGTCCTGCTCGCCGTCAACCAGCAGGACTACATGCAGGCCCTCACCGGCGGCGATCCCTCCTCCTACTCTAACTGCCGGTCGATGTTTCCCTGCGGCACTCCGTACGGCGCTGATACGGCGCTGCGGCAGATGCCGTCCGACCTTTCCAGCGCCCGCGCGGCGCTCAAGGCCGCCGGCTATGATGGTACCAAAGTCGTGGTGCTCAGTCCCGCCGATGTTCCCACCATTCACCCGATGGGCGAAGTCACGGCTGATCTGCTGAAGCGCCTGGGCATGAATGTCGAGTTCGCCGCCATGGACTGGTCCACGCTGGTCGCCCGCCGCGCCAACCGCGAGGCAACTGACAAGGGCGGCTGGTCGATCTTCCACACTTGGGCAGCCTCCTCGATCCTCGGCTCTCCAGTCGAGCACTTCCCCATGCGTGGCCTCGGCAGCAAGGGCTGGGCCGGCTGGTTTGGCGACGAACAAATCGAGGTGCTCACCGCCCACTGGACTACCGCTGCCAACGATGCCGCCCGCGCTGAGGTCGCCGACGCCATCCAGCAGCGTGCCTTCGAGACGGTGCCATTCATCCATTGCGGCCAGTTCCAGATCCGCACCGCCTATCGTCGCTATCTCACCGGAATGGTCGAGGGCGGCGCTGCCTTCATGTGGAACCTGCGCCGCGCCTGACAGGCTCTGTCAGGCTTCGCGCTACTCGTCAGCCGAAGACCGGATTGCGCAGAAACTCCATAAGGTCTGCCTGCCCATCGTCGGCCGCCATTACGCGGCCGACCGCCATCATGAGCGCAACCTCGGCATCGATCTTCTGCTCCGGCCGCTGCTTCGTCGGATAGAGGTTGCCCCGCCTGTCCGGCTTGCCGACCACGTTGCCCACACACCACTCCAGCACCGGATTGCCGTCGTGTCGGAGCCGACCAGCGCGCATCGCGGCATCCAGCTCTAGGATCGCCGGGCTGAAGTTCTGTGTTGTCGCCCGGAACTTTCGCGGGCCTTCCAACAGCACGTAGCCGTCTATGAGCCGGATTGAGTGCACTTGAGTAAACTTGCTGCTTCTACCAGCGGTAGTACGTCGGCTCCGTCACCCCGATCGCTCGCACCGCTTCAGCCACTGACTTGCCCTGACCCACCAGCACTTCAACCTGCCGCAACTTGGCGACGATCTCCTCCGGCGTGTGCGTCTTACCCCGTGCCATGCCCGTCTCCCAACGCAGCCGCCGGACTACTCCACCGGCGGACCACTCCTAGGGGGTCAGGTCAGGTCACCTCTTCGATCTCGTCGAGCCCAAGGAAGTTTCAGCCGACTGGAAACGCTGGGCTGCGGTCCTGCTGCGGCCGGACGGCCTCTATGGCACCAAGCCCGCCGCGGGTGGCAATAAGGCGCCAAAGCTCAAAGCGATCCGTGACGCGTTGCGAAAGGCCAAGCGCGTCTGGCTCGCCACCGATTGCGATCGCGAGGGCCAGCTGATCGGCCAGGAGATCTTGGAGCACTACGGCTACCGTGGCACCGTGATGCGGGTGATCTTCACCGCTCAGGACCCGCAGACCATCCGCGAGGCCTTCGCTCGGACCAAGCCCAATGCGGAGTTCGCCCGCCTCTACGCTGCCGCCGTCGCGCGGCGGCAGGCCGACCAGATCTACAACCTCTCGCTGACCTGCACGGCAACGGTGACGCTGGCCCGCGACGGGCGAAGCGTCATCGGCGTTGGTCGGGTAAAGACCCCGACACTGGCCATCGTCTGCAAGCGCGAGCTGGAGATCCGCAACTTCGTCCCGCAGCCCTATTTCGAGGTCGTGGCGACCGCTCAGGCCGAAGCCGGGCAGCTCCGGATGCGGCATGCGCCCAAGAAGTGGATCCTGAGGCGCGAGGAGGCCGAGGCGATCGCCGCGGCCGCTGAGGGCTTCGCCGGGCCGCTCGCGGTGCGGGTCGAGGACAAGCGGCAGGGGCCGCCCCGGCTGCATGATCTGCCCTCGCTGCAGAAGCTGTGCGGCTCGCGCTTCGGCTGGTCGGCGGCGCGCACGCTGGAGGTGGCGCGGGAGCTCTATGACGGCCAGGGCAAGAAGGTCATCACCTATCCTCGCGCCGAGACCCGCTACCTGCTGGAAAGCCTGATCCCGGATGCGTCGCGGATCGTTGCCGGACTGCGAGTTGGGCGGACCTTCAGCGAGATCCTGGTGCCCGAGCCGCCGGTCATTCGCCGCGGCGCCGGCGGGCATTTCCACGACAAGGGCCTCGCCGGGGCGAGCCACCACGCCGTCATCCCCAACGTCAACACGGTGGATACGCTGCGCGAGGTCTGGCCGCGGCTCATGGGCGACGAACGTCAGCTGTTCGACGCCATCGCCCGGTCCTACCTGGCGGCGATGATGCCCGATTTCCGCTACCGGCAGACCACCGCCACGCTGGATGTTCGGGGCTACCTGTTCCGTGCCGCGGGGCGGCAACCGATCGAGCTCGGCTGGCGGTCGGCCTTCCCGGAGTGGCAGCCGGCCGAGGAGAAGGGCGAAGAGGCGCAGCTGCTGCCCGCCCTGCGGCATGGCGAGACAACCACGCTGCGCGATGCCACGGTCGAGGACAAGGAGACGCGGCCGCCGTCGCGTTACAACGAGGGCACGCTGATCGAGGCGATGCAGAATGCCTGGCGCTTTGTCGCTGACGAGGCGCTGCAGGAGCGGCTGCATGAGGCCAAGGGCATCGATACGCCGGCGACCCGGGCCGAGATTATCCGCGGGCTAAAGGCACAGGATTTCCTGACTGCCGAGGGCAAGCACATAGTCCCCACCGAACGCGGCTTGGAGTTGTTCGCCGTGCTGGAGAAGGCCGACCCAGCACTTGTCGACCCCGGCGTGACCGCGCAGATGGAGCGCCTGCTCGACGAGGTGTTGGTCGGGCAGCAGGAAATGATCGGTGCGATCGACGCAGTTTGCGCCCAGGCCAGCAGGATCATTGGCCGGTTGCAGAAGGGCGCAGGCGACGTGGACGCCAGGCTACTGGGCGGTGTCGTCAGGGAAGCGGGTCCGGATCGGCCGCCGACGCCGGCGATGAAGGGCTTTGTGGATAGCCTTGCCCGGCGGAAGGGGCTCAAGTCCCCGCGGGGCTACACCACCTCCGGCGCCGCCTGCCGGGCCTTCCTCAACCAGTACGCGCCCAAGGAGTACGGAGCAAAGCCACAGGCTGACGCCGGAAGCGGGCGACCGTCGCCCGTTCTGAGGACCGTGGAGAACAGACGGCCGCCTAGCCAAACTGTTGCCGATGCGCCGGCAGTGAAGGCTGCTTCGGAGCTAGGCGACAAGCGCACCATGCCTGGCCGTGCGGCAACCGCCCGGAAGCGGAAAGCCAGCACCGGGAAACCACGATCGACGCGACCCAGCATGGGCGCGGCGGAGCTTCCGTCCCCAGAGACCGCCAGCGGCGATACACCGCTGCGCATTCCATTCGGCAGCAAGGAAGCAGCGCTTCAACTCGGTGCCCGCTATCGCGCCGGCGGCTGGTACGCGCCGGCGGGTGTCGATCTCGCCTGCTTCCGCGAGCGCCGATGACTGTGACGAGAGAGGCTGAAGCCGGCTGATTGGGGAGGAAGTGGTGTGGAACAACGCCTGCATCGAATCGAGATCGTGACGCACGGGCGAGGGCTCATGGCTATTCCCGATCAGGTTTGCGGCTGGGTGAGGCAGCAGGGGATCGTCACCGGCTTGCTCACTATCTGGTGCCGGCACACCTCGGCTTCGCTGCTGGTGCAGGAGAACGCGTCACCGGATGTGCGGGCCGACCTGGAGACATTTCTGGCGCGCCTAGTGCCGGATGATGGCGCCGGCCGCTACCGGCATGCGGAGGAGGGGCCGGACGATATGCCCGCCCATATTCGGGCTGCGCTGACGCAGACTCAGCTGTCGATCCCTGTCGCCGAGGGCCTGCCGGTGTTGGGGACGTGGCAGGGCATCTACCTGTGGGAGCATCGGGCCAAACCGCACCAGCGCGAACTGGTCCTGCATCTTTTCGGCGAGCCGGCGTCTGAATAGGCGACTTGGCTTCATGAGGATCACATTGCCCTCGGGCGGGGTCGCTTCGCAGCGGTGATCTGTGCCAGCGTCACCGGCCGGAAATCCCAGGCATCGACGCCGACGTCGGTCTGCCGAAGCAGGGGCGCCAGACGGCCATGGCTGTGGCCATGCAGGTTGCGCCAGCCGCGGCTCATATTGCGCCAACTGCGGAAGGGATAGTGGCAGAGCACGAGGCCGAAACCGTCGAGTTCGATCTCGGCATAGGGTCGGACGCTCGACCAGCCGGCGAGGCTCAGTGTCGCCGCAGAATCGTTGTTGCCGGTGATGAGGTGCTTGCGGCCGTGCAGCCGGCTGAGCAGTTCGGCCATCTCGGTCTCGGGCACACCGATAGCGAAATCGCCGAGGTGCCAGACCTCGTCCTTGGGGCCCACGGTCGAATTCCAGCGGTCCAGCATGGCCGCGTGCATCTCTGCCACTGATGCGAATGGCCGGCGATATAGGCCCCGTGCCCCGGCATGGCCGAAGTGGGTGTCGCTGGTGAAGAAGACCGCCATGGCGCCATCCGATCCGCTCAACCGCTGCAGTGTAGCCGATCTGGCTGCCGGTGGTTCTGGGTCGCTCTGACGTCGCTTGGGGCCGAGCTTCGCGCTGCAAGACTCCATTGCCGGGCGGTCGACAGCACCGGTCTTGGCCCTGGGCATTCGTCCGGCGAGAGCGCCAGTTTTCAGGCCAGGACCACTTTGGCCGTGACGCCCTCAACCCCATTTCTGGTGGGGTCAAACCGAGAGGAATAACGGGACATGGCGACGGGCTGGGCGCCAGAAGGCGCCGTGCAAGATCAGATTGACGACACGGTCATGGACGGCGTCCTTCGAGCGAGGGCGTCGATGCCGGTGGGCGTGAGCCAGACGCATTGCGATGAGTGCGGCGAGGAAATTCCGCAAGCGCGGCGGCTGGCGATCCGAGGCGTTCGGACCTGCGTACCTTGTCAGTCGGAGCGTGACCGCAGGCCTGTTAGTTTCGGCATAAACCGTCGAGGCAGCAAGGACAGCCAGCTGAAGTAGCGTCGCCTTCTGG
>NZ_JBHTDE010000041.1:0-14442 GCF_042666655.1 Dankookia sp. GCM10030260 | reverse complement strand
TTTCAAGCCATTTTTCGCCATGTTCGTGGCACTACATATTTGCCAAACTCCGGGGAATCAGGCAGCAGGCCGCGCAAAATCAACCACTTGCCAACGGACTCCCAACGGGGACTGTTCAAGTTGGGCCTAGCGGCAGCGCGAACCGTTCGCTGCGGATGGACAGCAGAACCCTCATCGACGGCGCGATCTACGCCACCCGCCACTGGCCGGTGTGGCTGCGCTATGCGGCAACCTGCGCGCTCGTCGCCGCCGTGCTCGGCCTCCGCCTGCTCGCCGATCCCATCCTCGGCGACCATGAGCGCTCCCTGCTCTTCCTCGCCGCCATCCTGCTGTCGGCGACGCTGTTCGACCGCGGCTCCGGCATCCTGGCGACGCTGCTTTCGGCCATGGTGCTCAGCTATATGTACATGCCGCCGCGCTTCAGCCTGGTGATCGGCAGCCGCACCCAGCTCGTCTCGCTGCTGCTGTTCGTCGTGATCGGCGTCCTGCTGGCCAGCATCGTCGAGGCCATGCACCGCGCAATCGAGGCGCTGCAGGCCGCGCAGGCCGACCTGCAGGAGGTGCAGCGGGGCCGCGCCCTGCTGCTGGAGGAATTCCGCCACCGAACCCGCAACGACCTCGGCTCCCTGGTCGGCATCCTCCTGCTGCGGGCCCGGGCGGCGAGCTCGGAGGCCGCCCGCGACGGGCTGCGCGAGGCCGCCGACCATGCCCTGGCACTGGCCCGGGTGCATACGCGGCTGGCGAAGGACAGCGTCGCGGCCGAGGACGCGACCACGGTCGATACGCGGGAATTCATCGTCGGGCTCTGCGACGACCTGACCAAGGCGTTCTCGGGGGACGGGCTGCGGCCGGTCTTCCTGCATGCCGAGGCCGAGCCGCACCGGCTATCGACCGAGCGCTCGGTGCAACTCGGCCTGGTGCTGAACGAGGCGATCACCAACGCCTTCAAATACGCCTTCCCCGAGGGTCGCGGCGGCCAGGTGCAGGTCCGCTTCCGCCGGCAGGGCGAGCAATTCGTCCTGACGGTGGTGGATGACGGGCCCGGCGTGCTGCCGGATGGCGAGGTGGGCGAGACGCCGCCGGCGGCGCTGCCGCAGGGCTCCGGCCTCGGCACCCGTCTGCTGCGGGCGCTGGCGGCGCAGCTGCGCGGGTCCTTCAACCGCCATCCGGGGGAGGCCGGGCTGGGCACGGTGGTGGAGCTGCATTTCCCGGTCGACGCGCCGCGGCCGCCCAGCCCGGCACGGCGAGGCTGAGGCGCGCCGGCGGCTCAGGCCGCCAGCCGCGCCGCCGGCACCCGCCGCATGGCGCCACCCGGTGTCGCGCCCGGCACCGCGGCGGCCATGTCGGCGGCGACCAGCAGCTTGGCCCAATCCACCCCGGTCTCGACACCCATGCGCCGGAACATCCAGACCACGTCCTCCATCGCCACGTTGCCGGTGGCCCCCGGCGCGAAGGGGCAGCCGCCGATGCCGCCCGAGGCGGCGTCGAAGATCCGGCAGCCGGCTTCCCAGGCCGCCGTCACGTTGGCGATTCCCATGCCGTAGGTGTCGTGGCCGTGGAAGGCGAAGCGCAGGCCCCAGGCCTTGTGGGCATGCTCGAACACCCGCCGCACCTGGTCGGGCGAGGCATTGCCCGTGGTGTCGGCCAGCGCGATCTCCATCTCCGGGTCCAGCGCCACCACGCGCTCGATGAAGTCGAGCGCGTCGCGTTCCGGCACCACGCCCTCAAAGGGGCAGTGGAAGGTGCAGGACAGGTTGAAGCGGATCTTGGTGCCCTTCGCCTCGCGCACGATGGCGGCGAGGTCGGCGAAGCTTTCCTCCCGCGTGCGGTTGAGGTTGGCCTTGTTGTGCGCCTCGGTCACCGACATGAACAGGCCGAGCCGGTCGGCCCCGGCGTTCATCGCCGCGTCGAACCCCTTGCGGTTCGGCACCAGCACCGTGCATTCGAGCCCGGCCAGCTGCTTGGCCACCTGCAGCACCGCGCCGGTATCGGCCATCTGCGGGATGGCGCGGGGCGAGACGAAGCTGCCCACCTCCATCCGGCGCAGCCCGGCCTCGTAGGTCGCGCGGACGATGGCGATCTTGGTCTCGGTCGGCACGAAGGCGCCGATGGATTGCAGGCCGTCGCGCGGGGCGACCTCGGAAAGCTCGACCCGTTCGGTCATGGCGCGTCCTCCTTCGGAAAGATCAGGTCGTTGTGCGCCCCGGCGGCGGGGCCCGTCCAGCGCACCATGTCGCGCGGCGAGACGCCATCGAAGCGGAAGGGCGCCGCCGGGTGCAGCACCGGCCCGAGCAAGGGATCGTCCACCTGCATCACCAGGTCGCGGGCACGGAAATGCGGATCCTCGGCGCAGTCCCGCATGTCATAGAGGCGCGAGCACGGCACCTCGGCGGCATCGAGGATCGCCTCGGCCTCGGCCCCGGTCCGGGTGCGGGTCCAGGCGGCGATCATCGCATCCAGCTCGGCGACGTTCTCGCAGCGCAGCGCATTGGTGGCGAAGCGCGGGTCGGCGGCGGCGGCGGGCTGGCCGATGGCGACCATCAGCCGGCGGAAGATGAGGTCCGAATTGCCGGCGATGCAGAGCCACTTGCCGTCGGCGCAGGGGTAGGTGTTGGTGGGGGCCGCGGTCTTGATCGCGGCGCCCTGCGGCTGCCGCACCCAGCCGAACAGGCCGTATTCCGGCAGCATGCCTTCCATCAGGCTGAACACGCTGCTGACCAGGTCGACATCGATGATGCGGCCGCGCGCGGCGGGGTCGCCCTTCACCTGCCAGCATGCGGCGACCAGGCCCATCGCGGCGTACATGCCGGCCAGGTCGTCGCTGATCGAGACGCCGCAGCGCGGCGGCGGGTGCTCCGACTGGCCGGGGCTGGCGGTGAGGTGGCGGAGGCCGCCCATGGCTTCGCCGATCGCGCCGAAGGCCGGCTTGTCGCGGTAGGGCCCGTCCTGGCCGTAGCCGCTGATGCGGGCGATGACGAGGCGCGGGTTGACGTCGTGCAGGTCGGCCGGGCCGAGCCCGTAGCGTTCGAGCTGGCCGGGGCGGAAATTCTCCACCAGCGCGTCCGACTTCGCCGCCAGCTGGCGCAGCCTGGCCTTCCCGTCCGGGCTTTTCAGGTCGAGCGTGACCGAGAGCTTGTTGCGGCCATGCACGCTGAACCAGACGGCATTGCCCTCGACCGCGGAGCCCCAGCCGCGCACCGGGTCGCCTTCGGGCGGCTCGACCTTGATCACCTCGGCGCCGAGGTCGGCCAGCAGCCGGGTGGCGAAGGGCGCGGCGATGTAGTGGCCGAGCTCGATGACCCGAAGGCCGGCAAGGGGGAGGCGCGGCGGTTCCGCGGCGGGGCTTTTCTCGGACATGGCCGGAAGACATAGGCCAGAAAGCCACGGGCTGGAACCGGCCGCGCCGGGCGGCGGCCTGGCGGACCGGCATCGGCGGCCGCGGCATCGGTTCGCCCCAGCGGCGGCGGCGCACCGGTCCATCCGGGCGATGGCGCGGGAGCGCATCCTGCGCCTGCCGGTGCGCGCGGCTGCGGCATGGCCCGGCGCATACCGGTTCGGCCGGCGCCCGGCGACGACCCGCGCGGGCGCCGGCGCCATGCGAGACGCGTCCCGCAGCCCCGGCGCGCAGGGCGCGCAGCCGGGGCGGCTGGGTTTCGCCGCCGGCGCTTTTCCGCCAGCATCGCCCAAACCTCCCCGGAGACCCGCGCGATGCCCGCCCCCACCGCCCCCGCCATTCTCGCCGAGGCCGCTGGTCTTGACCGCGCCTGGGCCGACCACCGCGCCGATGTGGAACAGGCGATCGCCGCCGCCGCCCGCCTCCGCACCGGCTTCACCCGCCCCGCCGACCCGGCCGCCGAGCCGCTGCCCGCGCACCACGCGCCCGACGCCAAGTCATGACCGCCCCGCACCTCCTGCCGCTGGCCGAGGCCGCGGCGCTGATCGCCGCCCGCCGGCTCTCGCCGGTCGAGCTCCTCGCCGATTGCCTGGACCGCGTCGCGGCGCTGGAGCCGCGGCTGAACACGGTGATCCGCCTGGCCGCCGACGAGGCCATGGCCGATGCCAGGACCGCCGAGGCGGAAATCGCCAGCGGCGGCCCGCGCACGCCGCTGCACGGCATCCCGGTCGGCCTCAAGGACATCATCGACCTCGCGGGGCACCCCACCACCTGCCATTCGAAGCTGCAGCTCGACCGCGTCGCCGGGACCGACGCCGCGGTGGTGGCCCGGCTGCGGGAGGCCGGCGCGGTCTTCCCGGCCAAGCTGGCGACGCATGAATTCGCCATCGGCGGCCCGGCCTTCGACCTGCCCTTCCCGCCGGCCCGCAATCCCTGGAACACCGCCCATCATCCGGGCGGCTCCTCCTCCGGCTCCGGCGCCGCGGTCGCCGCGCGGATGCTGCCGGCGGCGCTGGGCACCGATACCGGCGGCTCGGTGCGGCACCCCGCCAGCCATTGCGGCCTGATCGGGCTGAAGCCGACCTATGGGCTGGTCTCGCGGCGCGGAGTCTTCCCGCTGTCCTTCACGCTGGATCACGTGGGGCCGATGACGCGCACGGTGCGCGACAACGCCATCCTGCTGAACGCCATGGCCGGGCACGACCCGGGCGACCCCGGCAGCGCCGACCATGCGCCGGAGGACTACACCCGCGCCCTCAACCGCGGGGTCCGGTCCTTGCGGATCGGCTTCGTCCGGCATTTCCACGAACGCGACGTGCCCGCCTCGCCCGAGGTGACGGCGGCGCTCGAGGCGGCCGCGGCGCTGCTGGCGGCCGAGGGCGCGACGCTGGTCGACGTGACGCTGCCGCCGCTCGGCGAATTCGCCGCGGTCAACCGCGCCGTCATGCTGCCGGAAGCCACCGCGATCCACGAGCCCTGGCTGCGCGAACGCCCCGGCGACTATGCCGCCGTCACCCGTCGCCGGCTGCTGCCGGGGATGTTCGTCAGCGGCACCGACTATGTCCAGGCGCAGCGCCGCCGGCGGCAACTGACCGACGCGGTGCAGGCCAGCTTCGCCGAGGTGGACCTGCTGCTCTGCGCCAGCTCGATGGACCCGGCCAGCCTGATCGACGACGAGCCGGAGGTGGAGCGCACCTATCCACGCCAAGCCCGCACCCCCTTCAACGTCACCGGCCATCCGGCGATCTCCGTGATGTGCGGGATCAGCGGCGCCGCCGGCCTGCCGCTGGGGATGCAGCTGGTCGGGCCGAGCTTCTCGGAGGCGCTGATCTTCCAGGCCGCCGCCGCCTATGAACGTGCCGCGCCCTGGCGCGACATGATGCCGCAACTATGACCACAAGGAATCCGATGCGCCCCGCCCTGCTCGCCACGCTCTGTGTCCTCGCTTTGCCCGCCGCCGCCCAGCAGCCGGGCGTGCTCAACATCGGCATCGGTGGCGCCGTCACCTCGATCGACCCGCATTTCTACAACGCCTCGCCCAACAACAGCCTGGCGATGCACATCTTCGACCGGCTGGTCGAGCGCGACGCCACGGCGCAGCCCTATCCGGGCCTGGCGGAATCCTGGCGCGTGGTCTCCGACACCGTCTGGGAGTTCAAGCTGCGCGCCGGCGTCAAATGGCATGACGGCCGCGACTTCACCGCCGACGACGTCGCCTTCACCATCCAGCGCACGCCGAACGTCCCCGGCAGCCCGGGCGGCTTCGGCGGCTTCGTCCGCGCCATCGAGCGGGTCGAGGTGGTGGATCCGCTCACCGTCCGCTTCCACACCGCGCGGCCGCACCCGCTGCTGCCGACCGAGCTCGCCTCGGTCGCCGTCATCTCGAAGCATGCCGGCGAGGGTGCGGCGACCGAGGACTACAACTCGGGCAAGGCGGCGATCGGCACCGGGCCCTACCGGATGACCGCCTACCGGCCCGGCGACCGCACCGAGCTGGCCCGGAACGAGGGCTATTTCCGTGGGGCGGAGCCCTGGGCCCGGGTGAACTACCGCTTCATCGGCAATGACGGCGCGCGCACCGCGGCGCTGCTCGCCGGCGACGTCGACCTGATCGACCAGGTGCCCTCGACCGATCTCGGTCGGCTGAAGCGGGAGGCCAGGCTGACCGTCTCCGAGATCCAGGGGCTGCGGGTGATCTACCTCGCCACCGACCAGTCGCGGCAGAAGGACGTGCCCTTCACCAGCGACAACGACGGCAAGCCGCTGCCGACAAACCCGTTCGGCGATGTCCGCGTCCGCCGCGCCCTGTCCATGGCCATCAACCGCGCCGCCCTGGCGGACCGGGTGATGGAAGGCACCGCCCAGCCCACCGGGCAATGGCTGCCCGCCGGCACCTTCGGCTACAACCCCGCGGTCAAGCCACCCGCCTACGACCCGGACGGGGCAAAGGCGCTGCTCGCCCAGGCCGGCTACCCGCAGGGGTTCCGGATGACCCTGCACAGCCCGAACGACCGCTATCCGAACGACAGCAAGGCGGCACAGGCGGTGGCGCAGATGTTCAGCCGCATCGGCATCCGCACCGAGGTCGAGGCGGTGCCCTGGGCCAGCTTCTCGCAGCGCTCCAACCGCCAGGAATACGCCATCCGCCTGGCCGGCTGGGGCAGCGTGACCGGGGAGGCGAGCTATGCCCTGGTCAACATCCTCGGCACCTTCGACCGGGAGAAGCGCACCGGCGCCAGCAATGCCGGGCGCTATTCCAACCCGGAGCTGGACGCGCTGACCGCCCGCGCCGCGGCGACCATCGACGACCCGGCGCGCGCGGCGCTGCTGCAGCAGGCGGTGAAGCTGGCGATGGACGACGGCGCGATCATCCCGCTGTTCCAGCTGGTCAACAGCTGGGCCTTGCGGCGCGGCCTGACCTACGATGCGCGGATGGACGAACGCACCACGGCGATGGCGACGCGGCCGGCGCAATAGCCGCGGCCGGGCGGGTCCGGACTTAGGATCGCGCCCGCCGGAGCTCGGCCAGGGATCGCCCGGCGTCCGGGGACGCCGCGGTCGCTCCGCCCCGGGCCCCGCGCCGTTGCCGGAGTCCCCGCGCCGGGCGGGTGCCGGCCTGCCAACGGCGCGGAGATGACTGGGATGGGCCGCGATGCCGCCCCGGGCCGCCCCCCCTCGCCTACTCCGCGCCGGCCGCGTCCAGCACGTGCAGCGAATAGGTGAAGGCCGCCCCGGCATTCAGCGCGATGGCAACGCCCAGCGCCTCGGCCATTTCCGCCTTGGTCGCGCCGGCGTGCTTGGCCTTGCGGACATGCGCGTCGATGCAGCCGTCGCACCGGGTCGTCACCGCGACCGCCAGCGCGATCAGCTCCCGCGTCTTGGCGTCCAGATGGGTGGTGGTGGCGGCGCCGCGGCTCAGCGCGCCGAAGCCCTTGACCAGTTCGGGGTGCAGCGCGTTCAGCGCCTTGCCCTGTTCGCGCGCAGCGGCGTTGTAGCCGTCCCAATCCTTGATGGCGCTCATGCTTCCGATCTCCCCCGAATTGCGAACGGGCGCGGGGTCCTCCCCGCGCCCGCCCGATGGAACCTGCCGAAGGGCAAGCCTGCCCGCCAGGGCTACTCGATGGTCTCCGGCTCCTTCTCCGCCTCGCCGTCGCCTTCCTCGGGCTTCGGCAAGGCGGGCGCCGCGGCTTCGAGGTAGTCGAAGGCCAGTGCGCCGTCCTTCATGCCCACCTTCACCGACCCGCCCTTGACCAGCTTGCCGAAGAGCAGCTCCTCGGCCAGCGGCTTCTTGACGTATTCCTGGATCACCCGCCCCAGCGGCCGCGCGCCGTACAGCGGATCGAAGCCCTTCTCCGCCAGCCACTCCTTGGCCGCCGAGCTCAGCTCGATGGTCACGTTGCGGTCGGCCAGCTGGGCCTCCAGCTGCATGACGAACTTCTCGACCACCCGGCCGACGATCTCCGGCGTCAGGCCGGAGAAGGGCACGGTCGCATCCAGCCGGTTGCGGAATTCCGGCGTGAACATCCGCTTGATGGCTTCCTCGTCCTCGCCGATGCGGACGGTGGCGCCGAAGCCGATCGCGGTCTTGGCCATCTCGGCGGCGCCGGCATTCGTCGTCATGATCAGGATGACGTTGCGGAAATCCACCGTCTTGCCGTTGTGGTCGGTCAGCTTCCCGTGGTCCATGACCTGCAGCAGGATGTTGTAGAGGTCCTGGTGCGCCTTCTCGATCTCGTCCAGCAGCAGCACCGCGTGCGGGTGCTGGTCGATGGCATCCGTCAGCAGCCCGCCCTGGTCGAAGCCGACATAGCCCGGCGGCGCGCCGATGAGGCGGGAGACGCTGTGGCGCTCCATGTATTCCGACATGTCGAAGCGGATCAGCTCGATCCCGAGGGTCTTGGCGAGCTGCTTCGCCACCTCGGTCTTGCCGACGCCGGTCGGGCCGGAGAACAGGTAGTTGCCGATCGGCTTCTCCGCGTCGCGCAGCCCGGCGCGGGACAGCTTGATCGCGGCCGACAGCGTCTCGATCGCCTTCTCCTGGCCGAAGACCATCGACTTCAGGTCGCGCTCGAGCGTCTTCAGCGTCTCCTTGTCGTCGTTGGAGACGGTCTTGGGCGGGATGCGGGCGATCTTGGCGACGATCTCCTCGACATCCTTCAAGGTCACCGTCTTCCGCCGCTTGCCCTCCGGCAGCAGCATCCGCGACGCACCCACCTCGTCGATGACGTCAATCGCCTTGTCCGGCAGCTTGCGGTCATGGATGTACTTGGCCGAGAGCTCGACCGCGGCGCGGATCGCCTCCGGCGTGTAGCGGACCTTGTGGTGCTTCTCGTAGTTGGTCTTCAGCCCCTGCAGGATCTTCACCGCATCCTCCAGCGACGGCTCGTTGACGTCGATCTTCTGGAAGCGGCGGACCAGGGCGCGGTCCTTCTCGAAGTAGTTGCGGTATTCCTTGTAGGTGGTCGAGCCCACGCAGCGCAGCGTGCCCTGGGCCAGCGCCGGCTTCAGCAGGTTGGAGGCATCCATCGCCCCGCCGCTGGTGGCCCCCGCGCCGATCACCGTGTGGATCTCGTCGATGAACAGGATCGAGCCGGGCTGCTGCTCCAGCTCGTTGACCACCGCCTTCAGCCGCTCCTCGAAGTCGCCGCGGTAGCGGGTGCCGGCCAGCAGGCTGCCCATGTCGAGCGCGTAGATCGTGCTCTTCAGCAGCACCTCGGGCACGTCGCCCTCGATGATCCGCTTGGCCAGGCCCTCGGCGATGGCGGTCTTGCCGACGCCGGGATCGCCGACATAGAGCGGGTTGTTCTTGGTGCGGCGGCAGAGGATCTGGATGGTGCGCTCGATCTCCGTGTCGCGGCCGATCAGCGGGTCGATCTTGCCGGCCTGCGCCTTCTTGTTGAGGTTGACGCAGTAGTTGGTCAGCGCGTCCTGGCTGCGGCCACGGGCGGGCTTCTCCTCCTTCTCCGGCTCCTCGTTCTGCGGGCTGGCGGGCGTGCCGGCGACCGGCCGGCTGGCGGCGCGGCCCGGCGCCTTGGCGATGCCGTGGCTGATGAAGTTCACCGCGTCCAGCCGCGTCATGTCCTGCAGCTGCAGGAAGTAGACGGCATGGCTCTCGCGCTCGCTGAACAGCGCCACCAGCACGTTGGCGCCGGTGACCTCGTCGCGGCCGGAGGACTGCACATGGATCGCGGCGCGCTGGACGACCCGCTGGAAGCCGGCGGTCGGCTTCGGGTCGCCGGCCCGTTCCGTGACCAGGCCCGCCAGGTCCTTGTCGAGGAATTCGGTCAGGTCGCGCTTGAGCTTCTCGGTATCGACGCCGCAGGCCCGGAGGACGGTCGACGCATCGGTGTCGTCGGTCAGGGCGAGCAGGAGATGCTCCAGGGTCGCGTATTCGTGCCGGCGTTCATTCGCGAGGCCGAGGGCGCGGTGGAGCGTCTGCTCGAGGTTGCGTGACAGCATGCTAGAGACGCTCCCAATGAGAACCGCCAGACCGGACAGCGCCCGATGCGGCGGGGGGTTTCCCCGGTTGAACATCTTGGCCTAATCGCTTCCTCGGGCATCCCCGCCGTTCGGCGGAGTGGGACACTTTCAGCGGCCTGACGTCGCCGGGATCAATCCGGTCCTACGCGTTCCGGTCCTTCCTACGCTATCCGGTCCTGCAGCTCCCGAGTCTCGCAAGCTTTGATTGGTAACTCATTGCGCAATCCGCGGAGTCGGCCGCCCTGCCGGGTCACTCCTTCTCGATGGTGCACTGCAAAGGATGCTGGTTCTGCCGGGCCAAGTCCATCACTTGCGTCACCTTGGTCTCCGCGACCTCATAGGTATAGACGCCGCAGACGCCGACCCCGCGCCGGTGCACGTGCAGCATGATGCGGGTCGCCTCCTCCCGGTTCTTCTGGAAGAAGCGTTCCAGGACATGCACGACGAACTCCATCGGCGTGTAGTCGTCGTTCAGCATCAGCACCTTGTACATCGCCGGCTTCTTGGTGCGCGGCCGGGTCTTCACCACCACGCCGGTGTTCGGCGTGGTGTCGCCGGGCGGGTTCCCTCCGTTCGGTCGCTTGTCTTGGTCGCTCATCGAAGTTCCTGGTGGGAGTTTCCCGGTGTCAGTCCCCGGATCGGCCGGGGGCTTGGCTGGCAGCGGTCTGCCGGGGCCCGTCCGGCGGAAAGGATACCGCCGCATGCGGCGCGAGGTGAAGTGCCACGCGCAGCCACGACCGAAGATATGGGGCCGCGGGCCGGACGGGGAAAGCCCGCCGCACGGGCAAGCCGGTGGCCCGCAACGAAAAAGGCCCGGCCCGGGCCGTCGCGCCCCGACCGGGGCGGACGGCCCGGACCGGGCCCATTCCTGTCGTCCCGGCCGCTCGGGCCGGGACGCCGCGCGTCGCCTGATCAGGCGGCGAGCGGCTTGCCGAACTTCTCGACCGCGAGGGTCATGCGGGCCGACAGCGGCGCGAAGGAGGTCTCGGCCAGCTTCAGCGCGGCTTCCTGCAACTTGGCGCCTTCGGCCATGCTCTTCTCGACCGCGGCGCGGGTGAAGGTGGCCTGGATCTCGGCGGCTTCCTTGAGGCTCTTGACGGTGCCCAGCGCCTTGGCGCCGGCGACGCCGTGGTCGGCCAGGCCCTGGACCATCGCCATGGTCTGCTTGCCGAGGTCCTGCATGCCGGCGAGGTAAAGCTGCGTCGCCTTGGTCATCGCTTCGAAGTTGCCGCGGGTGAATTCGGTGGCCTGCTCCGCGGCCTTCATGAAGCCTTCGGTCGCCTTGGTTGCCTGGTCCATGGTGGTCTCCAATGTCATGCGCATCGGCTGCGCGGGGTCTGCCTCGGTGGTGGTGCCGGCCGGCGGGAGGATGTGGGCGACGGCCGCCTCAGCCGCCGGTCCGCTCACCGTCGCCTGCATATCGGGGGCCGGCGCCGTGCCGATCCCGATATCGGGTTCGGGGGCCGGCGGCGCCGTCGTGGCCACCGCGGCCATGGCCTCGACCGCCTTGGCCTTGGGGCGGGCACGCGGCGCCGAGGTGGCAGCCACCTTCGCCTCGGTCACGCTGGCCATGGCCTTGCTCCTTCGGATCGCCACTATTCGCCTCACCCTTGCTCGGCGCCGGTCCGGGGCCCTCGACCCCATTGGTGCGCCGCTTTGCTGCACTGCAACATGACGATACCTACGCGTTGGCCGGGCAGAGTTGCAAGGATTTTTTGCGCTGCACCATGAATTTTTCACTCACGGATTAGCGAGAGGTGACGTTGTTTGTCCTTCTGTTAACTTTGTTCCCGCAGAAGGCGAGGCAGGTGCTGACACGTCGCCGTACCCCCGCAGCGCAAGTGATTGCTATCCCGGGGTTCTTGTTCCATTCCGGTGGACAGTCGCGGCGGCGACACCGTATCGTGTAAACGATTCGCTGGCATGCCGGGGGGGCGGTGCCGCGTATCAGGGGGCTGCCATGTTCGGGACCAGCGCATCCTTGCGCTTGAGGGCGTTACGCGCCCTCGTGCTCGCCTGCGGAATCGGCATCGCCGTTCCGGCTGCCGCTCAAATCGGCAGCGAACGCTACGCCGCCATCGTGGTCGATGCCCGAAGCGGCAACGCCCTGATCGCCGCCAATCCGGATGAGCGGCGCTATCCCGCCTCGCTCACCAAGATGATGACCGCCTACATGGCGTTCGAGGCGCTGCGCGACCGCCAGGTCCAGCTCTCGACCCCGGTCCCGGTCTCCTATTCGGCCGCCGCCATGGCGCCGTCGAAGCTGGGACTGGCGCCGGGCATGAGCCTGACGGTCGAGGAGGCGATCCTCGCCCTGGTCACCAAGTCCGCCAACGATGCCGCCGCCGCGCTGGGCGAATTGCTGGGTGGCGGGTCCGAGGATCGCTTCGCCCAGATGATGACGCTGCGGGCCCGTTCGCTCGGCATGCGCAACACCACCTTCCGCAACGCATCCGGCCTGCCGGACCTCGACCAGGTCTCCACCGCGCGCGACATGGCGCTGCTGGGCCAGCGGCTGCTCCGCGACTTCCCGGATCGGTACGCCTTCTTCTCCACCCCGCACTTCGTCTTCCGCGGCCGGACCCACTGGAACCACAACCGGCTGCTCAACGAATATGACGGCGCCGACGGCATCAAGACCGGCTATGTCAACGACAGCGGCTTCAACCTGGTCGCCTCGGCGCAGCGCGAAGGTGTCCGCCTGGTCGCCGCCGTCTTCGGCGGCCGCACCGGGCGGGAACGCGACCGCCACATGATGGCGCTGCTCGACCAGGGCTTCGCCACCGTCGGCGTCGCCCCGCGCGATCCGCCGGTGGTGGCACGCCGCGCCCTGCCCGGCGTCATGGCCAGCGCCACGGCCGCGCCGCTCGGCCGCGCCGGTCGGCATGCCGGCCGCCCCGTCGTGGCCGCCGGCCGCGCCGCGCCGGCACCGAAGGCCAGCGCCTTCCGCACCGCGCGAAGCAAGCCAGGCCTGCTGCGCATGACCTCCACCACCAAGAGCAGCAAGCCGGTGGTTCGGGTCGAGCAGGGCGATACCAGCCGCAACAGCGCCCCACCGAAGCAGGCGCGGGGCTTCGGCAAGGCGGCGGCGGAAAAGCCCGCGGCGAAGCCGGCGAAGACCGCCGCGACCGGCCGCCGCGCCGGCTGAGCCGGCAGCCGGACGAGGCTGCTGTACCTGCGCCGGCGGCCAGGCCGGAAAAAGGGCTGGAGCTCCGGGGAGGCGACCGTCCCCCCGGGCGTCACGGCCTCAGTACATCGCCCCGCGCGCGGCGATCGGCCAGAGGCACTCCACCCGCCCCCGCCGCACCCCGACATACCAGTCGTAGCGATCCACCGTCGGGTCGCAATGCCCGGGCACCAGGCGCAGCTTCTCGCCCAGCGCCGGCGTGGCGCCATCCTCGACCAGCAGCTTGCCGTGCTCGTCGGAGGCCCCGGCATAGCGCAGCCCCGGCCGCCCATGGACCAGCGGCAGGCCGCTGTCGATCGCCACCGCCTTGTGCCCGGCATCCACCACCGCGACGCCCGGCAGCGCCCGGCTCATCACCGTGGCCAGCACGAACAGCGATTGCCGGAACGGCGGCGGCACGGCGTTGCGGGCATAGTCGGCATCCATGAAGGCGTAGGAACCGGCCTGGATTTCCGTGTAGACGCCGCTCGCCGCCTCCAGCGCGAAGGTGCCGGTGCCGCCGCCGCCGACGATCTCGCATCCCAGGCCGCGCTGGCGCAGCTGTTCCACCGTGCGGCGGGTGACCTCGGCGGCATGGCCGATCGCCGCCTCGCGCTCGCCCAGGCTGCGCTTGTGCTGGGCGCTGCCGTGGTAGCTCTGCAGCCCGCCGAACCGCAGGTGCCGGTTGCCGGCGATCCGCTCGGCCAGCGCCACGGCATCCGGGCCGGGCGCCACGCCGCAGCGGCCGGCGCCGCAGTCGATCTCGACCAGCACGCGGATCCGGGTGCCGGCGGCCTCGGCCGCCGCGGCGACTTCCTCCACCTGGGCGGCATCGTCGACGCAGACCGCGACCTGGGCGATCGCGGCCAGCGCCGCCAGCCGGGCCAGCTTGGCCGAGCCCACCACCTGGTTGCTGACCAGGATGTCGGGGATGCCGCCCCAGGCCAGGGCCTCGGCCTCCCCCACCTTCTGCACGCATTGGCCGACCGCGCCGCGCGCCATCTGCAGCCGGGCGATCACCGGCGACTTGTGGGTCTTGGCATGCGCCCGCAGCTTCACCCCGGTGGGCGCCAGCAGTGCCGCCATGGCATCGAGATTGGCCTCGAAGGCATCGAGGTCGAGCAGCAAGGCGGGGGTGTCGACCTCCTCCTCGCGCATGCCCGGTTCGGCGGGCGGCGGCTGCAGCATGGACGGGCGACTCCGGTGATGCGATGAGACGAAGGGAATCCATGCTGCGGCACGCCGGCCACGGCAACGCTTGATCTGACGCAAACCGCCCGCCCCGGCATCACGCCGGCTCCATCCATCCGGCGATCCGCCGGCCGCCGATGGCGCGGTGCATCGAGGCGATCAGGCGGATGTTGGCCGGCCCCAGCCGTCCCCCCCAATGCGCCCTGGCGTG
>NZ_JBHTDE010000040.1:0-14457 GCF_042666655.1 Dankookia sp. GCM10030260 | reverse complement strand
TGGGGATGCGGTGCCGGCGATCGGCGTTGGCCTTGAACGGCATGGCGCAATCCCTCACTGCTCGAGGGCTCGCCTCTACGCCAGCCTACCCCAACGCGCCTGACCGAGCGACCCATGCAACAAGATGTCTCAGCAACCCAACCCTACCCAAGACCACCACGATGCCCGCCATCGTTACGGTAGCATACTTCTACACTACCTCAAGGGACACGATCTGGAGCGTGGCCTGACGACCTGCCTGCAGTGCCGTTAGTCTGCTGGGTGAGGTAACCGCTCATCCCATAGCCATGCCCAATCTCGGCGGCTTCGGCTTCGCCATAGAGTGCGTGCTCAGCCGGGCCGCCTACTCGTCAGGATCAGTTCCGCTCTTTCCATAACCTCCCGGAGGGTGGGTTATGGCTGTAGACGCTGTATAGAGATGTCACCCTCCTTGACCTTTTGGCTAGGAGAGCAGCTTGGCGGCGATTTCAACGAGCAAGCGCGAGTTTGACCGCCTCCTGAGGCGCTGTTTGGAGTGCAGTCAGACCGGCGCGCGGGTGCTGGGCGATTAGACATGTCTAAGTCGCACTTGCTGCTATCCTGCATTCACGTGGACAGCGACGGGGGAAGTAGTTTACTCGGCTCCTGGGGGTATAGGGGGGACTGGGATATGCCGGACGCCGCCGCGCGCGAGCGCGCAGTCGCAGTTGTGGATACACGCTGCCGCATTCTGCTAATCAGTAGCCCGAAAGGTGGGTCAGGCAAATCTGTTCTCAGCCGACACCTCCTCGTCAGCGCCGCACAGGCCGGAGTGAAGGCAATTGGGCTGGATTTCGACCGGCAGCAGACTCTAACTAAGTGGGCGGCACGCCGAACCCGGACGCGCGAAGCCTTTCCAGACTTCGCTGACACGGTTGTCGAACCAGTCTCGCTCCAAGACTGGCGCGGAGCCCTGCGTGGCGTCGAAAGATATCAGCTGGCCATCTTAGACACTCCTCCTAGTGTCGAGGATCACCTGCCAGCCATTGATGGCTTGGGCGAGGCCGCAGACCTCATCCTGGTGCCTGCGGTTTGCACACAGGACGATGTTGAGTCGGTGGCGCCCTGGGTGAAGGCACTCGCCGGGAAGGGGTTCACCTGCTCGGTTATCCTCAATCGCGCCAACCGCCGAACCACCAGCTATGCACGTATGCGTGGTGTGCTGGTGAAAGCAGGGGCGGTTTGCCCGACCGAGCTGCCCCAACTCGAGGATATCCACGTGCCCTCCACCAAGGGGTTGACGCTGCTCGACTACTCGAAGTCCCGAGGGATTGACCCTTTCGAAGAGATTTGGGCGTACGTGCGCCGGGAGGTTGGGCTGTGAGTGCCGCGGCAGGTAAGCGGTCGCGGTCCGCACTAAAGGCCTTCCTCGAAACCGATAATGACGGTGCTGCGGAGGTCGCGGTCGCCGATCTCCGGGCAGCGGATCTTCAGTCCCTTGGCGCAGACGATCCGGTTGCTTTGCAGGCGATCCGGGAAGTGTTTGCGGGTACTGGCCTGCCCGACGACCAGGAAAAGGTTCGGCGTATTCTTCGGGCCCGGAGCGAAATCCAAAAGGAGTGGGGCGATGCCCGGGACTCCTTTCTGGCGATCGGACGGGCATTGATTGCGTTAGAGAATATTCTGACCAAGGCGGAGTTCGCTCAACTGCGTCACGGCACTGAGCGTCTGTTCCCGTTCTCCGACGCGACGGCGACCCAACTTCGTCAGATTGCCCGTGCAGTGGATGGCGGACGTATTCCTGTCGAGGCATGCCCTGGCAGCTATGGGACAGCCTATCAGATCACGCTCTTGACCGAGCCACAGTTACGCGTTGCTTGGGAGAGGGGGCTGATCCGTCCGGACGTGACGCGGCGCGAGATCATGCAACTACGCCGCGAGGTGTCGGCCGACAACGTTGAGCCTTCTTCCGTTGGGCGCTTGGACCGGTCCAAGCTGCGCGAAGAGAGAGTACGGATGAGTGAGCGGCGAGCACGCTTGGCAAAAGAGCTGGCTTCAATCGACCACCGTATCGCACAGCTTGACGAACTACTCTTGCCGATTATCGACAGCGAGGGTCGCGTCCCGAGTGATAATGTAGCAGGCGACCGCCGGATCTGAGGCGGCCACCGCGGTGGTTCATGGCAGGGTTGGGTTGCTGGACTTCAACCCCTTGCCCTGGACCGACCACGATGACCGACGACAGTACTGCCCTTCGCTACCTTCTGGCGAAAGGCTCGGATGCGACCTTCCTCCAAGAGATGATCGGCTTTGCTGCCGAGCAGCTGATGGAGCTCGAGGTGGGCGAGTTCACCGGAGCCACCCACGGCGAGCGCAGCCCCGACCGGCTGGCACAGCGTAACGGGTATCGCGAGCGGGATTGGCAGACCCGGGCGGGCACTATCGAACTGCGGATCCCGAAGCTCCGGCGCGGCTCCTACTTCCCGGCTTTCCTCGAGCCCCGGCGGCTGGCGGAAAAGGCCCTGACAGCTGTGATCCAGGAAGCCTACGTCCACGACATCTCGACCCGCTCCGTCGATGACCTCGTGCGCGCGATGGGGATGGAGGGCGTCAGCAAGAGCCAGGTGTCCCGGCTCTGTGCTGAGATCGACGAGCGGGTGCGCGACTTCCTCGCCCGCCCGATCGAGGGCGACTGGCCCAACCTCTGGCTCGACGCGACCTACGTGAAGGTGCGGGAGGCGGGCCGCATCGTCTCCGTGGCCGTGACCATCGCGGTGGGCGTGAACGCTGACGGCCGCCGCGAGGTCCTCGGCATGGCGGTGGGCTCCTCCGAGGCAGAGACGTTCTGGCTCGACTTCCTCCGCACCCTCAGGCGACGCGGCTTGGCAGGCGTCAAGCTCGTCATCTCCGACGCGCACGAGGGCCTCAAGGCCGCGGTCACGAAGGTGCTCCGGGCCACCTCTCAGCGGTGCCGAGTTCACTTCGCCCGCAATGCGTTGGCTTACGCAGGTAAGGCGCAGCGACGCATCGTCTCCGCCTGGATCGGTACCGCCTACGCGGAGGCCGATGCTGAGGGTGCGAAGCGGCAATGGCGCACCGTCGCCGGCCAGCTGCGACCGAAGGTGCCGAAACTCGCGGCGCTCATGGACAGCGCCGAGGAGGACGTCCTCGCCTACATGGCGTTCCCCGCTCCGCACCGGCCGAAGCTACACAGCACAAACCCGATCAAGCGCCTGAACGGCGAGATCAAGCGCAGGACCGACGTCGTCGGCATATTCCCGAATGAGGATGCCGTTGTTCGTCTCGTCGGCGCTCTGCTGCTGGAGCAGTCTGACGAGTGGGCTATCCAGCGCTCCCGGTACATGTCCCTGGAAGCGATCAGCGCCGTCAGCGATACTGGCCCCGTCAGGCTCGGCGCCGTGCCCGCCTGACGGGCGGCCCAGCCCGCCGGGAGCCATCGCTCCTACACCATGCGTTGGGACACGACCACAGCGAGGCTGTCGCGCAAGTGTACGCTTGGGAAGACTGGAGTTCTCGTCGCTGGCAGTGGCGTCGTGTCGACTGGACTCTGGCGGGAACACCGCTTCCTCAGACGTGCCACAAAGCTCCGGTTGGGATTGGACTCTGTCAGGCTTCGAATGCCGGGGAGGAGCTCGCGCTTAAAAAGGGCTTTTCGGAGCAAGCTGGACTCTGTCGGGATCCGACCAGCTGATTCTTTCGAAAAACGCGTCGGGGGCTGGACTTCACCGGGCTCAGTCGCCCAGCGGGCGCCGAGAGGTGCGGTTGCCGACGGTCACGAGGCGCGGCGAACTGGGAGCCACAGGCGGGCGCGACGGCTTCAATATGACCCCGCGCTCGTGCACGTCCACTTCCGCGTCAGGGTAGACGGCGAGGGTGAGGGCAAAGGTCTCTTTGAACTGATCCTTGAAGTGGTCCAGTCGCTTTACGCCGCGGCCGAACTGCTGGTGTAGTGCGCGCCAGCCAATAGGCGTCGGCTCGACTAAAGCATGCAATCTGTAAGCAAGCCAGCAATAGAGATCGAGCGCCATGCTGTTGTTGGCGATCTGCCGAACGGCAGTTTCTTCAATCGGAACCGGGTGCTTTTTCAGCTGCTGAAAGAACATTTCCGACAACGTGGCGGTTTCGATGAAGAGACTGCCTTGTTTATTGTCCTCCTCGACAAACATCGAGGTATCGAGCAGGTTCTGGTTTACTAGCCCGGTGCGGTTCCCTTGCTTGATGGTGAAGGTCATTCTGCAGCGGCTCAGTCGCTCGGCTTGGTCCCGGACATCCTTCATGGACTTGCCGCCGATCGGGATCTCGAGGCGCCGCAGCCAAGCATGCAAACTGCGGCCAAGCTCGATCTCGCGGCTATTAGTGCGAAGCGCCTCAGACTGCAGATAAAGCAAAATCAGCCGTGCTCTGCTGCCATAAGGAACGCCGACGCTGACAGGCTCGCCACTGGGCACGGCGCGGAGGCCTGGCTGCACAATGAGTGTGACGCGTTCGGTCGTGATTTGCCATGGTGCGTCATCGGGCAGGCGCTTGTGGGGAAGGGCGGCCTGCGCCCAGCCGGAATAGAGGAAGCCGATCTCGACCTCTTCGCTGGCAAGGTAGGCAGCTGCTGCCTCAACTACGCGACGGTCGATGTCGGAGCGGAGCGCAGCCTCTCGGCCTTTCTCCCTCAAGAGCCTATGGACCTCACCCATGGCAGCACCCATCCGAATATTACCTAATCTGCCCAGAGACGGCGCCGGCGTCATGCTGGACTCTACCGGGGCTTGCTAGAACTACTAGTGCTCTTCCTTGTAGTGGCCGGGCAGAGTCCAGTGGACAACATTGGAACTCATTGTTTTCATTGATACGCCGATATGGGTGCGTTCCGGGAGAGTCCAGCTTTTCCCCGGAAGAAATCAGTCTTCTGTGGAAAACCCGGTACGCCTGAAGATTATGCGATGGCGTTGGCGGCTGAGCGACTCGGAATTCCCGGCAGAGTCCAGTTGTCGGGTCGGTTCCTGAAGTGATGGGTGCGACGGCCAAGCCATGGGGCAGGACAGGGGCATGCCAGGGACCACGAAGGATCACTAGGCGGAGCGGCTGCGGGCCATCCGCTTGCGCTACAGCATCAACACCCATCTCGAGGACCAAGGCCTCGCCACCCCAGTGGCCACTGGCGCCACCACCGGTTTGCAAGGCACCGAGGTGGTCCGGCTGCTAACCCACCGGCAATGGCGCGAGGGCGACGTCGCAGCGCTCAAGGCGATCGCCGAGAGGCACGGCTTCGCCGTCCATCTCGATGGCCTCGACCTGCCTTTGCGGGAGGAGAGGAACCCATGACTGCGATTCCAGTCCCCTTTTTCCGAAACTGCCAGGCCGAACCAGCAGATATCCGAGGGAGAGCGGGTACTGCGCCAGGCGCTTGGCTACATCGCCGCCGAATGGCGGTGCTTTAACGTCTGATGCTGCTCCCATGCCTACTCTGCGCGAATTCCGGCCTCCCGCGCCAGAGCACCCCATTCCGCATGCTCACGCCGCACCCGCGCGGCAAACTCCTCGACCGTGCCGCCGCCGATCTCGTCGCCACGTTCGGCCAGGCGCTGGCGCGCGGTGGGATTTCGGCAGGCCTCGTTCAGCGCCGCATTCGCCCGCCGCACGATCTCTAACGGCAGGCCACGCGGACCGAACAGCCCGACCCAGGCCGCCACGTGAAAGCCAGGCAGCCCCGCTTCCTCCGCGGTAGGGACGTCCGGGAAGGCTGGGTTGCGGTTGGGCGAGGTGACGAAGATCGGTCGCAGCCGGCCTTCCTGCACGAAGCCGTGGACCAGCGATGGCGCTTCGAACATCGTCTGGTAGCGGCCGCCAATGAAATCCTGCAGCGCCGGCCCGCTACCCCGGTAATGAATCATGTTGAAGACCGGGTTGCCGCCAAGGCGCGCCCGCAACTTCTCCGCCGTGGCATGCCCGATGCCGCCAGCGCTTGTGGTGCCGACATCAATCCCGCCCGGCTGCTGGCTCTGCATCCAAGCGACCCATTCGGGGAAGGTGCGGACGGGGATGCCGCTGTGCACCATCAGCAGTAGCGGTGACTGCAGCATCAGCCCGATCGGAACGAGCTCAAGCGGATCAAAGGTCATACCCGGCATGGTGTGCGGGTTCAGCACGAAGGTGCCGACATTGCCCACGCAGAGGGTGTAGCCGTCCGAGCGGGCGCGCAGCACCTGCTCGACTGCGATGTTCCCGCCCGCGCCGGCGCGGTTATCGATCGGCACCGGCTGACCGAACGCAGCCTGAAGTGCGTTCTGCAGCACACGGGCAGCGAGATCCGTCTGCCCACCGGGTGGGAAACCAACAATCAGGCTAACTGGCCGCTCCGGCCAAGCGCCGGTGCCGCGGCCCGCTTGAGCACGGGCGAGACCGGGGGTGGCAAGCCCGGCGCCGGCGGCCAGCATGGCCATGCGCCGGGACAAGTGCGGACCCTGGGGACCTCGGATGATCATGCGGTGTCTCCTCCATGCCGGCGGCCTTTGCCGCTCATGCAGGGACGCTACGCATCACACACCGCCCCATCCAGTCCTTCGCGTTGTGGGGCGGCTGACCGCCATCGAGAAGGGCGCCGTTCACCTGACCGGCTTGCCGCATCTTGTTGCGTAGGTAGTCCGGCCAAGCGCCTCGGAGTAGGCTAGCATAGGGGAGAGCCCTCAAGCCGTGAGGGACGCCCGCCATGCCGACTCGGTGGACGGTGTCGAGGTAATGCTCTGCCGGCACGTCGATGACGGCGAGCAATTCGGAATACCACTGCCGGTGGGCCTCGGCCGCAGCCTCCTTGCCGTCAACTAGGTTGCCGAGCTGGTTGACTTGCGCAGACACGTGGCGGCTCAGGTCCGCCGACACCGAATCAGCCATCTGCTGCGCGCCCGGGCGGACGCGTCGCCCGGTACCCGGGTACTGCGTAGGCACCCGGCCCACCGCCTTACCATTGCCACCTGATGGAGTGTGGCCCGGATCACAGACGGCCGTTCTAACCTCAGATAGATCCTGCCTCCTGTCGCAATAGACGATAAGGAGGACTGCAAAATGCACACGATGTTACGCCACGCCCTTGCTGGTTTGGCTCTCGGCCTTGCTGCTTCGGCGACAATGCCCGCGGCGCGCGCAGAGGGCAGCGAAAGCACGAGCCTTCAATCAGTCGCTGAAGCGATGCGGCAGGAGGCAATCCAGAGCGATCACTCGGGCTGGCGCAATGGTGAGGCCAAACTGACAGGCTCGGGTACCGGCTCTCCTGGCCTGACCTACTCGGGCGCTCCGTTCGGTGGCATTGGCCGTCCAGGCGCGATGATCGTCGGGAATACAGATGGCAAACCCATCGTGGCATATTCCGACGACGCGCCGAGCACCACCACCCGGATGGCGAGCCGGCGCTAGCGGCCGGCGCGATGACATCTGCCATTCAGCGAATGCCTTGGTTTTATACCCGGGCCGGCGCCGGGCAAGCGGCCACGTACCGCCGGATAACCAATATCCCGGCCGCAGCGACCTGCGCTGCGCCCGCCTACCCGCCTGGGGAGCGAAGCCGGTAGGGGGCGCGCCGGAGGAAATGGACCGCTTGCTGACAGCTGAACGCGCGCTGGGGCGAGGTGGTGCGGGTGGCTCGGATTGAGCGTGAATAGCCGCTGCAACGCTTGACGGTAGGTGAACCGAAACTCAGGACAGGTCGTGCAGCGCCTTCCCGTTCGGCGGGGTCACGGCGAAGTCGCTGAAGACGACCTTCAGGCCGGCGCGCTCAGGAGTGCAGCACATCGGCCCGACCTCGTAGCGGTCTTCCATCGGAAACGGGCAGAGCCGAGCCAGTGGCCATTGTAATCCGTCGGTAGAGGCCTGCAAGCGCAGCACGCCTCGGTCCACGGTGACCCTGATCCAGGCGTCACGCGGATCACCGCGAAACGGCCCGCAGCTCCAGTCCGAATGCCCGTTGGTCAGCACGCTGCCCAGCAACGCCTCGCCATCCGACACTTCGAAACCCGCCTTGAGCCAAGTCTCGGCGCTGAGCCGCACCATGATGCCGGCCTGGTCGTACAGCGTCTCGTACTGCGCCCTGACGCGCAACGTCGCGGTGAAGCCGCTACTCACCTCGAGCCCAAAGAAGTGACCACTATCGCGGACGAAGCCGTAGTGCGTCTCGCGCCAGAAATCAGTGCCCTGGTCCGTCACGGCGACGAGGCGGTCCGGCGCCATGGTCCAGTCTCCAGGCTCATTCAGCCAGCTGCACCGCTCGAACATTTCCATGCCTCTGTCCTGGGTTCGTCTCGTAGCCACGATCAGCAGACGGCGCGTTCCCTAGTCGCCGCACCCGCCTTCGGCTTACAGAACCAGCATTCCAATCAGTGTCGTGCCTCACAGCGGCGGGCTTCGTCCATCGGCTATATAGGCTGTAGGCGATCCGCAGGGCGCCCTATCCTTGCGGCACTGCAGGCGTGCTGCCTGTCCGTATGGCGAGGGCGTATCCCTTGCCCGGCCGCCAGCCCGGGCCGACACGTCCAGGGTGCAGGGCCGCTCAGCGGGACCACTCGCCGGGTGGCTTCTGTGTCTAGGCGCGGATTGCATTAGCGCCAGGGACGGTCCGGACCCCTGACTGGCCAAGGAAGCTCAGAGCTGTGGTACCGCCGGCTGGCTTGCAAGAAACGGCATTGCCGCAAGCCAGAACCAGAACGCCACAGCGAACGCAGCATTAGGTGCCAGCGGTCCGCGACCTGGATCGCGTTGGGGGCGGCCGCCCTGATTGCCCCAGCGAAGCCGCCCGCGTGATCGCGGGCGACAACCTCGACCCCGGGATGAGCCTGCAGCCAAGCCGTCACCGTAGCTTGGTCGCGGTCGGGCAGCAGGTCGACGATGCGCCGCAGCTCCAGGTCGCAGAGGGTGGTGCCGTAGCACTGGCGCCGCCGCCATGTCCACTCGTCGATCTCTACCTCTACGTTGCCATCGACTGGTGCTCCCGCTCCGTCCACCTCACCGTCAAGGACGACGGGACAGAAAAAAGCGCCATCGCTTTTCTCCACAAGGTTGCAGCGGCCTTCCCCTTCCACCTCACCCACGTGCTGACCGACAACGGCAGCTGCTTCACTGCCGCCTTCGCCAAGGTCTGCGCCGAACTCGGCGCCGAATACCGCCATACCAAGCCGCGGTCACCACAGACCAACGGCATGGTCAAGCGCTTCAACGGCCGCGTCGGCAGCGAGGTGATCGCAATTACCGTCTACTCACATGCGCAGCTCGAGGCGACGCCATGTTGGCCCTGGGCGATGTCGCGGCCGCGCGCCTGTTCTACGAGCGAGCCGCAGCAAGCGGCAGCGGGAAGGCGGCAACGGTTCTCGGGAAGACCTATGACCCGGAGGTACTCACCCGGCTCGGCGTCCCGGGCATGGTTGGCGACGCCGCAACCGCCATGCGTTGGTACCGGACCGCGCTGATGCTCGGCGATGCGGAGGCAAGCCGGCTGATCCCCCAGGGTAAGTATCCACGCCCTAGCCTCCGGGCTTCACCTTGCAGGATCAGTACGCTGCTCACGATTGCACCTGTTCTCTTCAGCCAAGCATTTCGCGATGCAGCGGTCACGGTTCGGATCTATGCTGAAATGCCGTGCGTTGCACTCGGCGGTACAGGATTGGCGTTTCGCCTCACACTTGGTCTGCCCCGCCGTGCGGGTGGGCTCCACCACCATCAGCAAGATGATGACGCAAGCGGACACTTTCGACGCGAACGCAGGGTACCACATCAGCTCCGAACGTCGGGCAGTCGCTGCTGCCCGCACGACCTGAGGCCTCCGGGCGCGGCCGGCCTGCGCCAAGGCTCCTTCGGACATCAGGCTGTTCTCCTGACTGTTCCATCTCGATCGGGTCTTCATCGCTCATCGCTGCCCGGGGGTGTGATCCCAGGAGAGGCACTCAGCGCTGCGATGTCCCCGCAGGCGCGCGTTGCGGCCGCGCAGCGGGATTGCGGTCGATCCACTCCTGCGCCGGGGTGAACCGTCTCAGGCCCGGCACCTGCGCCGCTAGGTTGACGTCCTTCCAGGCGGGATGGAAGCCTGGTGCGCGGAAACGATCGATGCGGCTGAAGAGATGGTCCACGAACCGTGTGAGCCGTGCATGGCGGTCCGATCCCGGCGGCCAGTTATAGACGGCGAGGATCGTCGGTACCGAAATGGTGGGCACGTCTTCGCCGGCCGATATGAACTGCGGGTAGTCCTGCGAGGTCAAGGTCGAAGGCAGGTAGTGGTTCAAAAAATCCGCTTCTCCTATGTCCACGGGCAGGAATCTGAAGCCGGGACTCCATTGCCCCCGCAGGAGCGCCTCCACTGGCTTCGTGGTAATGAACACGACGGCTGCGATATCGCCCTCTCCCCGACGCATCTGCTCGAGCGCGGCCGGATGCGGAATGAAGGTCTTTTCCACGTCGAGCTTGAGCCGGTCGAAGATCAATGGGCCGGAATAGGCCGCACTGGTGCCGGGCGTGTTGAAGTTCACCTTCTTGCCCTTAAGATCCGCGAGCGAGCGTATCTCGGGCCGAACGAAGACGTGCAGTTCCGAGGGGAAGAGATTCAGGGTGTAGCTGATGCGCTGGTCGATGTTCGGCACCAGAGTGCGGAATTGCTCGAGCGCATCCGCATTGATGATCGCCGCGTCTATCCCGCGCAGGTATAGCAACGCTTCGACGTTTTGCGTCGGGCCGCGCGTGACCACCGGAAGCACGTGGAGCGTGTCGCTTTCATCCACCACACGGGCGATCTCAGCGGCGAAGCGGATAGGCGCTCCTTCGAGCAGGCCGCCGGCCAAGCCGACCGTCCAGGCATTCAGCTTCAACTTGGCAGCCGTCTCGGCCCTGCTCAACGGTCGTTCGGGACGGGGCTGCGCGCCCGCGGGCGTGAGTGGATTGAGCAGGCCTGCTAGAATAATGCACAGACCGATGCGAATGGCGCTCAACGGGTCCATTGCCTTGTCCTTGAATCCAAGCCGCCCGGAGGCAGGCACCTACTCCGCAGTAATGCCTCTGGCACGGACCAATTCGCCCCAGCGCTTGTCCTCTGCCGCCGCGCGCAGCACCAGCTCCTCCCGCGTCGAGCCGATGGCCTCGGCACCCAGCGCGGCGAAGCGCCGCGCCGTGTCCGGGTCGCGCGACGCGGCGATCACGGCGGCACCCATTCGGGTGCTGATCGCCTCCGGCACCCCCGCGGGCCCGCCGACGGCAAGCCAGGATGCCGTCTCAAAACCTGGCAGGGTTTCGGCAACGGCCGGCAGGTCCGGCATCAGCGACGACCGCTGGGGGCTGGTGACCGCGATCGCGCGGGCCTGGCCGTCGCGCACCAGGGGCAGCGCGGTCGGGAATGCATCGACCATGACCTGTGCACGTCCGGCAGCCAGGTCCCGCAGCGCGTCGGGATTGCCGCGGTAATGGACCAGGTCGCAGCGCGCACCAAGTCGTTGCAGCAGCATCTCTGTCGCCAGGTGAGGGATAACGCCCGCGCCCGGCGTCGCGCAGATCGGCGGCCTCTCCTGCGCTTTCATCCAGGCACCGAGCTCGGCGATGTTCGTGGCGGGAACGGAGGGATGCACCATTACCGCTGATGGGAAGCGGGCGAACTCGCTGACCAGCGTGAAGTCGCGCTGCGGGTCGAAGGGAAGCTTGGGATAGAGGTGGCGGTTCACCGACAGCGTCGCGGCGAAAAGCGTCCCGAAGGTCAAGCCGTCCGGCGCGGCGCGCGCGAGCGCCGAGGCAGCGAGATTGCCGGCCGCCCCGGGACGGTTCTCCACCACGACGGGCTGACCGAGTTCCTGCTCCAGCCGTCGCGCCAGAATGCGTGTGAGGAGGTCCGGCGCCCCACCTGGCGGGAAGCCGACGAGCCACCGGATCGGCCGGTCGGGCCAGGTGGCCGCCTTGGCGAGGAAAGGCAATGTCGTGGTCAGCGAAGCGGATGAAACAACGAGCGCGCGGCGGGTCGGCATCGAGAGTATCCCGGACAGCGGCGAACGAACTGCGACGGAGGCTAGATGCCGCTGAAGAGCGAAGCAACACATGGCAACGCCACGGCGGTCAGCAAAAAGGTTGCCTCCTGCGCCAAGGTTTCATCCGATCGCGCGACGCGCCGTCGCAGGCGATGCAGATCGTCAGACCCGGCGCCGTGATGCACGGTGTCATTACTCGCGCTTTCGTTCTACCTGCCGGCGCAGGCCAAGGCGGATCGGGGCGCCGCTATAGAACGGGCAGGACAACACGGATCCTGGCACGGACCGGGAACATCGGACCGCTCATGATGCGGCGGGGGTGGTGCGCTTCCGCCTGACGATGTCGGTGACGGTGTTCTTGCTGAGCCCGAATTCGCGCTCGATCAGGCGGTAGCTGCGTCCTTGAGCGACAAGGGCCAGAACCTTCGGCGCGTGGCGGTTGAACTTCGGCCGCTGCCCTAGCTGCCGGCCGAACTTCTTACCCCGCGCTTTGGCGACCGCCATGCCGGAGCGGACCCGCTCGCGGATGAACTCGCGCTCGAACTCGGCGGTGCCGGCGATGACAGTGGTCAGCATCCGCCCGTGCGGCGTCGACAGGTCGAAGGCCAAGCCGCTCATGGCGATCACCGAGACGCGCCGGGCTTCCAGGTCCTGCAGCGTGTGCAGCAGGTCGAGGGTGCTGCGGCCCCAACAGGACAGTTCGGTCACCAGCACCACGTCGATCTCGCGCTGCTGCGCCAAGGCCATGACCTTGCGCCGCTCGGCGCGGTCGATCCGCGCGCCGGAAGCGGTTTCCCGGAACACGCCGACCACCGCTTAGCCGCTGCGCGCGGCAAAGGCCGCCCAGGCAGGAAATGTCAGGAAATATACGGCCCAATAAACGGATTTCGATGATGATTCGATACAATAAAGCACGTCAGATTTCCTGCAGTTATTCCGCTTGATGCCTCTGGCCAGCCTCGCCTGTCGCTCTCGCCGCATGAGGGGTGAATAGGGAAAGAGGCGGTCAACCGCGCCCTGTGCGTGCTGGCCGAGAACGTGCCCGGCGTGAAGGGCGCGGTGGACCGCACCAGCCAGCGGATTGGCCGGGAGCCAAGTTGATTGGGTCACCGGCGGCGCTTTGGGCTCCGCCCGGCTACCGGGTCTTGGGGCCCTGGCACTGCCTACCGACCGGGTGATCGCCCTTGATAACCTGAAGAAGCGCCGTCACGGCGCCTGCCAGGCGGTACCGCTACCATCCGGCAGGGCGGTAAGAGCTCATGTGGGAGGCGCGGCGAGCTGCAAGGTGGTGACCGGAGGAACCGTCGCGCCATTCGGGGATGCAGCAGAGCTGCAAATCCACTTGTGGCGAATCGCAGAACCTCGCGTATAGGTAGTTGCTCTCCGGCTCTATGCCGGGTCTGCGCTGGGCAGAAACAGGCTTTGTCAGGTAAGCGAAAGATCCCGCTGCGATAGCAGCGGGTGGATGTGAGCTTCCTGGGTCGCAAGATCTTGCCGTTCCCAGCACCGAAGCTTCGCCCCGGTCGGATGACCTGGGCTGAAGCAGGATGGGGCCTCGAAAAGCCCCCGCCCGCCTTGGTCGCCGGTATGGCCGAGGGCGCACGGGTGCCGTCACATGAACTCCGCGGGTCTTGGGCATCTGCCCAAGGCGGCCAACCGGGTGACCCTGGCCAGACAGTTCCGCGATACCGGCAATCGACGTGATGCCGCCGGCTCCAGCCGTCAGTGTGTCGTAGAGCTTTCTCGGAAGGGGAAGCTCTGCTCTCCGCTCCACCGCCCCTCCATCCGTCAGACGGGTCTGCTGAATAGTCAAGCGTCAAATCAACGTCGCTACACGTATAATCTCTTCGGGCTGAGCTGCCGCATCTTGTCTGCGCTGCGAACTGCTGCGCAGCCTACGCGGGACGCAATCAGCCAGGCTTGTCGACACCGTGGGTGCTGTGATCGGCGTCTCTGGTTGGCGAAGTCACCTTCATTGTGTGCCAGGGGAAGGTGAGGAGAGAGGGCCCTCGCGGGACGCAAACAAGCACGGCTGCACGTCGCACACCTTCGCCTGTTGCCCTCGCTCGTCACAACTTCCGAACGACGCTTTCAACAATTTCGTTGCATAGTGCTAGCAAGGAAGTCCGATGTAACAAGTCTTGTGTTAAAATCTGTTCCCGTTCGTAGCGGCAGGAAGCCAAATTACTTTGGTGGCTGCCGCCGCATCTGCTCACTCTCGAATCATCCGTATAAAGGCCATCTGGGATACGGGAGGAGCGCGACCGAAGCGTCACCGGTCGCCGGCGCGGCATGGACGGACCGAGCAACGCAGCGGCGCCTCCGACCGAAGCGCTGGCCGGGCTAGTCGAGCGGGTCACCTTCCACAACGCCGAGACTGGCTTCTGCGTCCTGCGGGTCAAGGTGCGGGGGCAGCGCGACCCTGTCACCGTGATCGGCCATGCCGCGCTGATCTCGCCCGGCGAGTTCGTCAGCGGCTCGGGTGTCTGGATCAACGACCGCACCC
>NZ_JBHTDE010000039.1:0-14988 GCF_042666655.1 Dankookia sp. GCM10030260 | reverse complement strand
CAGCTCACTCCTAGCTCGCGCCTTTGATCGGGCTGGTCTGCCCAGCCTGGGAGGTCGTCCGGGCGGCGGCGCCGCCGAGCGACGCCGCGGCGACGGTGGCCGGCCGCGGCGCGTCGTCCGGCCCGCTCTGGACCCAGCCCGGCGCGCCCATGGCGGTAGAATGTGGCACCACACGGCCGCCCCCGATTGCCGCATCCGTGTGTCGGCCACCCAGCGGCAGCATGACCTGGGCGCCGACATGCCGCGCCTCTTCGGCCGAGCTCTTGGCGAAGCGCGCCAGGGCGAAACCGGCCAGCACCGCGGCGCCAAAGAAAGCGACCGGTTTGCGACGAGCGAGATCCTCCATCTGGCCCATCAACTGACCTGGGCTGCTGTCGCGCAAACTGCGCGCGAACTCGTCCGCCGCCGAAGCGGCCTCCTGGACATAGCGCGCGATCTGCGGCGAGCTTTCCTGCAGCTGGTCTGCTGCACCATGCACGGCGCGGGCAATCCCCTCGGCATGCTCGGCGCCACGTTGCTTCTGCTCCTCGGCAAACCCTAGGGCCTGGTCCTTCGCGGCCTCGGCCACTCCGGCACCCTCGGCCTTCACATCTTCAACTGCATCGGCGGCCTCTTGCCGGAGCTGGCCGGCCGTGGTGCCGGTCGTCCTAACGTCGCTCATCCCCGTATCCTCACCGTTCGTGGCGATATCGGCCGCCTTCCAGCTTGCGAAGGGCGGCCGCCTCGCGGGCGGGGCTGTCAACAGCGAGCAGGACCAGATGTTCCTTACGCTCCGGGCCGCTTCGGCCGCGTAATAGAACACTAGGCCGCCCCAGACGTTATCGGCCTCAACAGGTGAGAGACATTGATACCATGACGCAGCGATGGCCGAGCCGGCTATGGGTCATCCGCCACGGTGAAAGTAGCGGGAACGTCGCACGCGACACTGCCCACGCAGCGCGCCTGACGCATATCGATACGGGTGGCCGCGATGTCGACGTGCCCCTCAGCGGCTTGGGTGAGCAACAGTCGCGTGCCTTGGGCCGCTGGTTCGCCGAAATGCCAAAAGACCAGCGACCTAATGTGGTCTTGACCTCACCCTACCGGCGCGCGTTGCAGACAGCAACGCTGATCCACGGAGCTGGCGGCGCCTGCGTGAACCCGGCCGACCTCATCCAGGACGAGCGGCTGCGCGAGAAGGAATTCGGCGTTCTCGATCGGCTGACCCGATATGGCATCGAACAGCATCTTCCGGACCAGGCGGAGTTCCGCCGCATCCTTGGAAAATTCTATTACCGTCCGCCCGGCGGGGAGAGCTGGTGTGACGTGATCCTTCGCCTACGCAGCGCCCTGGACACCATTTCGCTGCATCACGGCGGCGCGCGCGTGCTGATCGTCGCGCATCAGGTCGTCGTGCTGTGCCTTCGCTACCTGCTTGAGAAGATGACTGAAGACCAGATCTTGCGAATCGACGCCGAAGGCGACGTGGCGAACTGTGCGGTCACGGAATACGCCTTCGATCATTGCCGGGGTAACGCTGCCGGCATGGTGCTGCAGGCCTATAATTTTGTCGTCCCTTTGCAGGAGCAGGGGACACAGGTTACCGCGGAGCCCGACGCACCGATGGGTGCCCGATGAGCGAGGCCGTTACGCCCGTCACGGACGGGCTGCTCCGCTCCATACCCCTGCCTCGCCATCATGAAGGCGAGGACAAGGACGAGCGTGGCCGCGTCCTGGTCATCGGCGGCAGTGTCGAGACGCCCGGTGGCGCCCTGCTGGCCGGCCTGGCTGCACTGCGCGCGGGGGCCGGCAAGCTGCAGATTGCGACCTGTTGCAGCATTGCGCCGCAGCTTGCCGTGGCGGTGCCGGAAGCCCTGGTAAGCGGCCTGGAGGAAACGCCGTCGGGCGGCATCTCCGCGGTGGAGGCCGAGAGGCTGGCCGGCCGCTGCAGCCGAACGGACGTGGTGCTCCTCGGTCCCGGGATGATGGACAGCGCCGCGGTTTTGCTGCTCACCAACCGCCTGCTTGAACTGACCAATGGTCCCTGCTTCGTGCTGGACGCGGCCGCCTTGCAAAAGCTCGACGACTGCCGAGCTGCACTGGCCGGCCATGCGGGCCGGATCGTTCTTACGCCGCATGCGGGCGAGATGGCGTCGTTGCTGGGCATCCCGCGGGACGCGGTTCTGGTTGACCCTCTCGCGGCTGCGCGGAAAGTGGCCACCGGACTGCAGGCGGTGGTGGCGATGAAGGGCGGCTGCACCTTCATCGTGGATCCAAAAGGGCGCGCTTGGTCTTGTGACCACGGCAATGTCGGCCTGGCCACTTCCGGCTCGGGCGATACCTTGGCCGGCATCATCGCCGGGTTGCTCGCCCGCGGCGCCGCGCCAACGGAGGCCACTCTCTGGGGAGTGTATCTGCATGCCGAGGCGGGGGAGCGTCTCGCCCGCACGCGCGGGCCGATCGGGTATCTTGCCCGCGAGCTGCTTGCAGAGATCCCGGCCATCATGGCCGATATGCAGCAGCGCACGGATGTGGCCGAAGCCCCTGCTTGACATGCGCGGCGGCAAAGCGGCCCCGGCGACGATAATCCTGCTCGTGCTGCTTCCCCTTGCCGGCTGTGGCCCACGCGGCGTTGTTACCCGGACCCGGCCATTGGCGCGGCGCTGTTGCATGGATCCGGCCCGCAGCGCCACCGGCCGGATCAATGCAACGGTGCCGCTATTCATGCTAGAGAGTTCGTATTCATGCTAGAGAGTTCGCACAGATTGTTCTTTACCAAGGAAATCATAAGCTCCGCGGCTTCGGCAGGATTTCTGACCATGGCCGAGCTCACAACCAATGGCTTTGAAGCTGGCTGTCCCTGATCCAGTACGACGATATGGAATGCGCCCTGGCGCGACGACACCTTCGCCTGAAGGCAGCGTCCATTGTGGCAGAAAGCTATCTTCATCATGAGCTCTTGGGCTGTCTCGAACGGCCGCAGCTTGACCAGCCGCACGCCTTCGAGCCGACCGTCTGGATCGAATATGGCGACAGCGCCACGTACCTGCCGGTGCCGCACGCATGCGTGGGAACAGGAGATGCGGGCGATGCAGATCCGGGCGGTGCCGGGCTGACCCACACCTCACAGGCAGTGGGTTGCGGAAACAGACGACCCAAGATCGCCAGCACAGCGCGAATCCTAGCCTGCCACTCGTTCGGGCGACCCGCGAGCTGCTGCGGTGATGAAGCGGCTGTCCGCCTCACCATATCAGGATTGGCGCCTGCGAGCCGGTGAAGCGCCCCGGCGAAGGCCAGCAGGGTCGATCGTGCCGCTATCCACGCTGCCGCGAACGCCGTGTGTGTTGCGCCCTGCTTCAAGACTAGGCCCATGATGGCGAGCGCAGCCGCGGCGCGGGTCCGCTGGCACTCAGGCTGTTCCAGGCTTTGGTTCATGCAAAGCCCTCCTATTCGGGTATCCTCGAGCCTAGCCGGGTTGCCAGCTCTCGGATGCCCGGTTCCGTACCACGCATGGGCAGGGTCGAGCCGGGTGGCTTAGATGCTCGGAGCCTAGTGTCCCGACCGAGAAGTTTCTAGACAATTGCAATCGTCTGTGATTCGCTGTCCGCGACGGCACACGGGACAGAGGCATGGCGGGACGGACAGCGGTACGCATCGAACTGACGGCAGCCGAGCGTGCCGCCTTGGCGTCGCGCCTGCGTCGCCGGAAGGTCGCCCGTGGCGATGCCATTCGGGCCGAGATTGTGCTGCTGGCCGCGGACGGGATCAGCAACATGGCGATCGCAGAGCGGCTTGGCATTACCCGCGTCACGGTGGCGACCTGGCGCGGCCGGTTCGCCGCCAAGCGCCTCGACGGCCTGCTCGACGAGCCGAGGCCGGGCGCACCGCGCACCGTCAGCGACGAAAAAGTCGCCGAGGTGGTCACGGCAACGCTGGAGACGCTGCCGACCGGCCGGACCCACTGGAGTTCACGCTCGATGGCCAAGGCGGCCGGACTGGCACCGTCAACGGTGCAGCGCATCTGGCAGGCCTTCTCGCTGCAGCCGCACCGCAGCGAGATTTTCAAGTTGTCGACCGATCCGCTGTTCATCGAGAAGGTGCGCGACATCGTCGGTCTCTACCTCAGCCCGCCGGAACGCGCCCTCGTGCTGTGCGTCGACGAAAAGTCGCAGATCCAGGCGCTCGACCGCACTCAACCGCTACTGCCGCTGCGCCCCGGCCAGGCCGAACGGCGCACGCACGACTACAAGCGACACGGCATGACCTCGCTCTTCGCGGCGCTCGACGTGAAGGCCGGGACCATCATCGGCAAGTGCCTGCCGCGCCACCGCGCGCTGGAGTTCCGCCGCTTTCTCGACACCGTCGAGCAGAACGTGCCCAAGGATCTCGACATCCACGTCGTCATGGACAACGCCTCCAGCCACAAAACCAAGTCGGTCCGCGACTGGTTCGCCAGGCGGCCCCACTGGCACGTGCACTACACGCCAACCTCGGCATCCTGGGTCAATCAGGTCGAACGCTTCTTCGGATTACTGACCGACGATCAGATCAGGCGCGGCGCCCATCGCTTCACCGCGGAGCTCGAAGCGGCGATCACCGCCTACATCGATGCCCGCAATGCCGATCCCAAGCCCTTTCGCTGGACCAAGACCGCCGACGACATCCTCGCCTCCATCGAGCGGTTTTGCCATCGCACCATCGAGGTCCAGGCACAGTGTGGATAGAAACTTCTCGGTCGGGACACTAGGCGAGCTGGTATTACTTGCAAGACGGCTGTAGAAGGCTTGCGCCGTCGAGATGCGTTCGGTGCTCATCGCGGATCGTAGCGGGGTTTCACTGATGCTCCGAAGCGAACCTGGTCGAGGCCGCCCGGGCCGGCGGCCCCGGCGCCTGGGGTTGAGCAATCTGCGTGCCTGCTCACATGGTCTTTCTAGCCGTCAGAGCCACCGGTCCGGGCGGTATCGGTTCGGAGACAGAACACGCATGCGGATTCTTGCCATCGGGCCTCGCGCCTATCTCGGCGATGTCTACCTGTCGCTCCGCTGCGAGGGCCACGAGGTCCGGGTCTTCGCGGAGGATCCGCCGGAGCAGCGGGCCTTCGGTGGCCTGATCGACTGCGTCGCGGATTGGCAGGCGGAGCTGGACTGGATTGGGCAGGACGGCGTGATTTTTTTCGAGCGGATCGGTCGTGGAGCGCTGCAAGACGAGTTGCGCGCTCAAGGCTTCCGCGTCGTCGGAGGCAGCGCCTTCGGCGACCGGCTGGAGCAGGAGCGCGAGTTCGGCCAGGCCGTCCTGCGAGAGGCGGGGCTCGCCATCGCCAAAAGCCATTCCTTCGCGCATTCCGCGCTCGCTCTCGAATGGCTGGCCCAGCACCCCGGGCGCTACGTGCTGAAGCACGACGACACCGCGCGCACTACCTTCGTCGGCGACCACCCGGATGGCGCAGACCTCGCGTTCATGCTGCGCCGCGCCGGAGAGGGCCGCGTGCTGCTGATGGAGCGGCTGGAGGGGGTCGAAGTCGGCGTCGGCGCATATTTCGATGGCAGCCGCTTCCTCCGCCCCGCCTGTATCGACTTCGAGCACAAGCGCTTCTTTCCCGGCGAGATGGGCGAGATGACAGGCGAGATGGGTACCCTCGCCGCCTACGAGGATTCCGAGCCGCTCTTCGCTGCGACGCTGGACCGCCTCGCACCTCGCTTCGCTCAGGCCAGGCATGTCGGCTACGTGAACCTCAACATGATCGTCAACGAGCGCGGCGTCTGGCCATTGGAGTTTACCTGCCGCTTCGGCAATCCTGGCTTCGCCGTGCTGGCGGCACTGCAGCCGAATGGCTGGGGCGACCTGATGGCCCGCATGGCCAGCGGGCACTCGACAGACAGACAGACTCGTTTTGCTACGCGCCCGGGCTGGTCCGTCGCCATCGTCCTGACCGTGCCGCCCTTTCCTGCTCACACCGAAACCTCACCGACAGAGGAGGATCCGCCTGTCTTCTTCCTGTGTCCCCCCGACGGCGCGGAGCTGGATCATTACCACCTGGTGGACATGCGAATGGAGGACGGCCAATTGCTGGGTCGCCGCCGTTCTGGCCACCTGATGATTGTCACCGGCACCGGCCCCACCGTGCAGGCGGCCCAGGAGGACGCGCGGGCACGCGCGCGCAACGTCGTCGCTCCGGAGTTGCGCTGGCGCGCCGATATCGGCGACCGCTTCCTGAATGGCGAGCGGGAACGGCTCTGCGCCCTGGGCTGGCTGCCCTGAGCAGCCGGCACCAGTGGCTCGCAGAAAGCGCCACCACACGAACCCTCGTCTGAGCGGGACGGCAAGCAAGCAGGTCCACCGCCGCGGGCGTCCGCGAGGTCTCGCGCCGCTCGGCGGCCACCGCCGCCCGCGCGGTAAGCCATCGCCACTCCATCTCGACAAGCAGGTCGAGTGCCGCCCCGCCTCCGCAGTGACCGCCCGCAGGAAGCTGCGGACCCAGAGCGCCGGATCCCAGGGCTGGTCGGGCTAGAGCGCCGCCGCCCCGGTGATCGGCAGCGGGGCGCGAAGCACGCCCACCTTGCCCCAGCGCCGCACCAGTGCGGCGCGCAGCGGCGGGCGTGCTCCACTGCGCTTGAGCCAGAGTCAGGCGCCCCAGGCGCTATCGAACAGCGGGACGCTGTAGGGGCCCTGCCATTCGCGACACCGGTGCCCCTCCCCTGCAATCCATAGTCATTCCTGATTACGCGGGAATCTCAGCAAGTTTGAGGAGGAGCGCTGTTGCAGGGATCGGCAAGACGAACGCAGTAAGCCCAGCCCCATCTGGGTTCAGGCGATGCGAACGGAGATCGGGCGTCCCAGCTCCAACATACGGTTCAGCGCATGGACGGCGACGTCCACTTCGGTCGCCCGACGCTGATCCGTGCGGGAGCGCAGCCCGTCACCGATCACTTGCTTGAACCTGCCGATGGTGACTTCGACGCGGGCTCGGATGGTGTAGCCAGACGTCTTCTGCCAGGCCGTTCGTCCATGCTCGGTGATGAACTGCAGATGGCGGTCCCGCTGCGTTGGCGAGCTCTCTGCCGTCTCGCTTGGCACGGCCGTTGAACGTGGCGGCACGATGACCGCCGCTTCCGGATGACGCTCGGCGACCGCACCCGGCTTCCTGGACACCTAGTTGGACTATGCGGCGCGCCTGAGGTTCGTGTCGAGCCAAGCGGCGCGTGCATCAAGCGGGCTGTGGTAGCCGTTCTTCTCGACCAGCCACTCGGCATTGTAGCAGGCGGTGAAGGCGCGGACGGCGTCGCGGACCTCGTCGATGGTCTGGAAGATGCGGCCGTGGATGGCCTGCTCTTTCAAGGTTCGGAAGAGCCTCTCGATGACACCATTCGTCTCGGGCTCGCCGACGAAGGCGTAGCTCGGCGAGATGCCCCAGAACCTGGCTTGTTTCTGGAAGTGGTCGGCCATGAAGTTGCTCCCGTGGTCGTGGCGGAGCGCGAGGCCGCGGGCGGCGTCAGCAGAGAGGTGGCCGAACTGCTGTCGGACGGCCATGCCCAGCGCCTGGGTCGCCTCGAAACGGGTACCGGACTTCGTCACGTGCCAGCCGAGGAGCTCTGCGTTCCAATGCTCCGCGACACCGAAGATCCAGACCTTGCCGTCCTGGACGGTGATGACCTGGGTGGCGTCGGTCGCCCATAGGACGTTCGGCGCCGCGGTGATGATCTGGCGCTGATGCGCATCATCCGGCTTGCGGCGCGGGCGGTGGGGCGAGAGCAGGGCGTGCTCGCGCATCAGGCGCAGGACGCGCTTGGCAGAGACGCGGATGCCGTCGCGCACGCGCAAGCGGGCCCAGACTTTCCGGTGGCCCTCGCCTGTCCAGGGGGAGCGCTCGAGATCCCGCCGGATGGCAGCAAGCAGGGCCTCGTCCGTGACGGCGGGTTTCGGTCCGCGGCGCACCGGCGGTGGCGCCGGGCTGGCGCTGTCCGATGTCGGCGTCTGGGCGGCGTAGAAGCTGGAGCGGGGCACGCCCCAGACCTCACAGATGCGCTGGATGCCATAGGGCTGGCCGCTGGTGGGGGAGATCGCCTTGGCCATCAGCGCGACCTCCGCCGGGCCAAAGGGCCGGGTCGCTCGATGCGGGCGCGGAGCAGCTCGTTTTCCATGCTGAGTGCGCCGATGCGCTGCATGGCCGCGGCGAGTTCGGTGCTGGCGGTGTCGGCCTCGCGTTCCTTGAGCGCGCCGTCGAGGGCGGTCTCGGCCTTCTGCCGCCACTGCTCGAGCTTGAACATCGGCAGGCCGAGCTCGCGCGAGAGCAGTTCGGCGCTCTCCCCCCGCAGCAGGCGCAGGACGACCTCGCGCTTGCGCGCAACGCTCCAGCGCTGGCCAGGTGCCAGAGGCCCGACTTTCGGCCCCGGCGTGGCGGGCGGCGACGTGGCCAGGCCGGGCGTAGCCTGGCCCGTGGACAGCGCGGACGGGCTGCGCCCGCCCTCGCTGCCCACCGGCTCATCAACGGCTAAAGGATGATCGATCTGCTTCATGCTGGACATCGTCGTTCCGGTCTCTCCTCGGACAAATGGGTGTCCAGAGAAACCGGGTGCAGCTCAATTGTACCAATCTTCTGCGAAATCAGCGATTACCGAACAATCAGAATTAAACTCCGATTTCACTCACGGCATTATATTCCGGAAGAAAGGCTGTCGATATTTTGAGGGTTTGATCCGTCTACCGGTGGCGGCTTCAGTCGCGTTGGTCGCCTGCGGGCTGGGGGCTACCGGAATACTTCCGTTCCGCGGCAGGCCAAACCTGCCGTGACAGAGGCCTAGCCGCGCGCGGGAGAACGTCCTTGGCTAACACCTTCTTCAGCCTACTCACGCCTGCCAACAATTCCGGCGTGCTTGGTCTCAGTCGCGTATCGCTTGATGGCGACACTTTGTCCGTCGATGTCGCTGCTTCTGGCCTGACCCCGGGCCAGATTCATCCACTGCATCTGCATGGCTTCCTGACCGATGCCCCAGAACGACTGGCCGTCGCATCAGACGATGCGGATGGCGACGGCTTCGTCGAGACAACCGAGGGCGAAGCTACTGCCTATGGCCAGGTCCTCGCCGGCCTCCCTGCTTCGGGCAAGGCCGGCTTTGGGCTGGAGGCCTCGCCGGATTTTCCAGTCGCGGATGCCCTGGGCAACCTCGCTTTCAGCCAGAACTACGTACTCGATCCAGCTAACCCCAACGATGCGCAGATCCTGGAGCGAGTGCAGGCACGGCTCGACGGGCGGGTGGTGGAGTTCCATGGCCTTGACCTGCCGGGTGGCGGCGGCGCCGGTACCAGCGGCGAGGTAAACGGCGCTGCCGGTTACAATCCACAGGTGCCGGTTAGTCAGGGCCAGCTTTATGCCGTGCCGGACCTGCTGGCACCGGCGCAGGACCAAGGTCCTGGCCTTGACTGGTTTGGCAGTGATCCCGCGGCCTTTCTGGCTAAGAGCACCGCGTTGCTCGCTTCGCTCGCACCCTATACGCTGAACCCAGCCGGTACTGGGCCCACGGCGCCGGAGCCGCCAGGCGCTGCTACGGCCGAGACCGATACCTATGCAGCGCTGCTGCAGCCTTCAAACGGCTCGGGCGTGCTCGGCCTTGCCGCCGTGCAAATCGATGAGGCGAATGCCACTGTCACGGTGGAGCTTTGGGCGACTGGGCTGACCCCAGGCCAAGCGCATGCAAGCCATATTCATGGCTTTGCCGATGACCGTCCCTCTCTGCTGCCGAACTACCGGCTCGATGCCGACAGGGACGGCTTTGTTGAGGACCCTGAGGGCGAGCCGGTGGTCGGCCCGGTGTTGTTGGCCTTGACCGACGACGGCTCTATCAGCAACGCGGTGCTGCCGAACCCTGTCACGACGGCCGACGCGGCAGGCAATCTGCGCATCAGCGAGTATTATCGCTTCGACAGAGCCGACCCTGCGCAGGCAGCGATCTTCCAGGAGCTGCAGGACCGCGTGGCCGGGCGCGAGCTGCAAATCCACGGGTTGTTTGTCCCGGCGACTGAGGGCGAGGGAACACCTGGCGAGGTGAACGGTACAGCCGCCTACAAGGCGGACCTGCCGGTTGCCAATGGCATTCTGCTGCCGTTGGGCGAAGCTCTGGCCCCCTTCGACTTGGCGAATGCCGGCACGGTGGCAGCGACGTTCCTGGCAGGATCATCGGACGCGCCGCTGATCTGAGCCGCGCCTACAAAGCAACACAGTCCCGGTCAGCAGCGACCGGGGCCGTGCTTGCTCCAAGAGGATCTGAGTTGACGCAGCAAAGAAGCTGGCCGGTGAACCGGAGCCGCCTTATCCCACGATATTCGTGCTGACGGCGCTCTGAGCGGGCTCTTGCGCGAGATGCGTTGCTGATTCAGGCATTTGCGCTGCGATCTCAGCGAGAGCCGAACAGCCCATGGGTGAAACGCCATCGACCTTCCATCCGAGCTTCAACGCGGGCGTGGTCATCGAGGCCCGCGTCGAACGCCTGACCAGCGACGCGGGGGCGGTGATCGTGCGCGAGGTGATGGAGCGCAGCGGGATCATTGAGTGGCTGACAGAACGGCTGCACGATCCACGCCAGCCGCATCTGGTGACCTATCCCTTGGCCGACCTGCTGCGCACCATGCTGCTGCTCTTCGCACAGGGCTGGCGTGACCAGGACGACGCCGATGCACTGCGGCTCGATCCCGCACTGCGGCTGGCAGTGGCCGGGACGCGCAGCACCACGCCGCTGGCCGAAGGGGCACACCTGGCCTCGCAGCCGACGCTGTCGCGGCTGCTCGACATCCTGACGCTGGAGCCCAACCGGCCGGCGCTGCGCGAGGCGGTCGGCGAACTCGCCGCCCGGCGGCTGCGAGCCGAGCGCGGTGGCCACAAGCTGCGCTACCTCACGGTCGACGTCGACGGCTTGCCGGTCGAGGTGCACGGCGAGCAGCCGGGCTCAGCCTGGAACGGGCACTACCACCAGCGTATGTACCACCCGATCATCGCCTGCGCGGCAGAGACGGGCGACCTGCTCGACGCCCGGCTGCGGCCCGGCAACGCGCACACCGCCGCGGGCGCGCTCGACTTCGTCCTCGACCTCGTCGACCGCCTGGAAGGCTCGATGTGCCAGGTTGCGGCGGTGCGCATGGACGCCGGCTTCCCCGAGGAGCGGCTGCTCGCCGGGCTGGAGGCGCGCGGCACGCCCTATGTCGCCAGGCTGCGCAACAACCGCGCTCTCGATCGGCTGGCCGGGCCGTATCTGAAGCGCCCACCGGGACGGCCACCGGCCGAGCCGCGACTGTGGCTGCACGAGCTGGAGTACCAAGCCGGCCCCTGATCGCGCCTGCGCCGGGTCGTGCTGGTGGTCAAGGAGCGCCCGGACGACCTGCTGCTCGACCACTTCCGGCTGCTGACCAGCTTCTGTGCCGCCGCCGTGCCTGCCGAAGACCTGCTGGCGCAGTATCGGCAGCGCGGTACCGCGGAGGGCCACTTCGGCGAGCTGATGAACGTCCTCGCGCCGGCGCTGTCCTCGGCGCCGCGCACCAAGAGCCGCTACCGCGACAACCCGCTGCCGGCGCTGCCCACCGGCATCGACGCTGCCGCCCGCAACGAGGCTATTCTGCTGCTGCACCTGCTGGCCTACGAACTGATGCACGCCGGGCGCCGCGCCATGGAACTCGCCACCCACACCGGCTGGAGCCTGCGCCGCTTCCGCGAGCGCGTGCTGCGCGTCGGCGGCCGCGTCCTGCTCCACGCCCGCCGCATCACCCTCGTCATCGCCCAAACTGCCGCGGGCTTCTGGAGCGCCCTCTGGCCCCGCTTCGAGCGCTTCACCTGGGCGGGTTCCTGAAGCCAGCCTCCATCCAACACTCTGTGTCGCGCCCATCCCCGCCAGCATCCCCGGCGGACGAGCCCACATGCCCGCAACAGGCGTCAACCATGCTGCTAACCTCGCCGCGGAGCCCCCGCACGCGCTCAACGGATGCCAAACCCTCCGGGAAGGCGCTTCACGCCGTCACTGGTAGCCCGCCTGTCATCTGACGTCGCTCGACACAGCATCAATGCGGCCGAGCGTGAATACGGCGGGCTGAAGCCAGCCAAGTAGGGGCGAGATGGTGAAACGCAGCACGTCGCCCAGCACGGGGAGCGCGCCCGGCACGACCAGCAGCACGTCAGGCCGCAGTGTCCAGAAGTAGTAGCCGGACAGCAGCACGAGGCCAGCCGTATCGGCCTGGTGGCGCACCGCGAGCGCGAGGGCCACGAGCGTGCCCCAAGAGTGGCTAACCACCACCGGCCGCTCGACGCCCAACTGCTGCAACGCCTTGTGGAGCAGCTCGGCCTGCTGGGCGGCTGTCCACATGCGCCCGCGCGGGCGCTCGCTGTATCCGAAGCCGGGACGGTCGAAGATGATCACTCGATGCGTCCGCAGCAGGAGCTCGGCGACCCCGCTGGTGTTCCAGTCATCCCCAGTTACGGCGTTGCCGTGGATCAGCACGACGGGGTGGCCTTCACCCTGGTCGCTGTAGTGCAACCGGACGCCGTCCACCACAAGGAACGAACCCTTGGGCGGGTGCCTGCGCTCCGCTCGGCGCGCCGCGACCTGGTTGGCGATAGCGAGGGTCGCCAGACCAGCCGCACAGATGAGCGCGACCGTGCCGGCCGAGCGAGTCTTGGATGCCGCAAAGAGGGTCATGGTTGTCTTTCGTGTGCGCGGCGGGTCAGCCAAATGGCTGCGAGCGGCGGTGGGACGCAGGCCCAAACTTTGAGGGGGCCGCTGCCCTGAGGCGGCGCTTCCTTGCTTGCGCGCCCTCCAGCAGGCCGATCTTTAGGTCACGGTACAGCCGGCGGGTCTGCGATCCGCGCAGCTTCTCCAGCATTCGCTCGAGTGCCCGTCCTAGCTCCCGCAGCCTCGCATCGCCAAGCCGCTGCGCGTGGCGAAACATCGACTGCTCTTCCAATCCGGCATGGTGCTCAACTGCCACATGTAGGGCGCGCAGGTGTTCTTCAAAGGGGACGGTCGCTGTGTTCAGCTTCATCGTCTTGGCCAGTAAATCGGTAAGCTGACGGTGCTCAGAATGGGCAATCGGCACATCGGGGCTCACCTTCGCCACGGCCGGGTAAAAAATGTGATCCTCAATCTGCTCGTGCATATCGAGTTCGGCGGCCAGTACGCGCAACAGGTCGCGCCGCTCTGGGTCCTCGCGGTCCATCCCCTCGATGCGTGCGAACAGCTCGCGGAAGAGGTCGTGGTGCGCAACCAGTACCTCGTCCGCACGCTTGCCCGGGCCATGGCGGTCGTTGACGGGCCTTAACCCCTCGCGGCCCGAGAGCGCGCGTGAGTCTCCCATCTCTTGCTCCCGCCGGATCTCGACCGTCCCATCGCGCAGTCGCACCTCGTAGCGCGGCTGCGCGCAAATGGAGGGACCGGAGGTCAGCTCCGCGCTGTCGAGCGCATAGGGTCTGACGCGAAATAAATGCTTCAAGGCGGCTGCAGATTGGGTGAGATGGTGTAGTTCCACTCGCCGTGAAACGCGTCACGCTCGATGGCGAGCGCGGCCATCTCGGCATCCGTGACCTTGATGCCCTTGGGATAGCGGTTCGCATCCAGCTCGCAGCGCACCGTCAGGCCGGTCTGTGTCGTCGTGGCGCCGATCAGCTGCACGATGACCTGATGGCTGACCAGCGGTTTGCCGCGCCAGTTCCGCGAGATGGCGGCAAACAGGCGGTGCTCGATGCGGTTCCACTTGCTGGTCCCAGGCGGCAGGTGTGCCACGGTGATCGCCAAGCCGCACTCGTTGGCGAAGCGTTGCAACTCGCGCTTCCACAGCCGCACCCGGGCACCGTTGCTGCCGCCGCAGTCGGCGGTGATGATCAGCCGCTTGGCCTCGGGGTAGCGGGTCTGGCCCAGCTGCTGCCACCAGCGTCGGATGCTCTCGACCGCGAAGGCCGCCGTGTCGGCATCCACCCCGACGTTGACCCAGCCGGCATTGGCGGCCAGGTCGTAGACGCCGTAAGGCGCGACCTTGCCCAGGTCCGGTAGCTCGAAGTCGTGCACCCGCACCGGCTCAGGTTGGCCTTTGGGACGCAGTTCGCGGCCGGGGTTCTTGAAGTCGCCGACCAGCTCCTTCTTTTTGGTGTCCACCGAGATGGCCGGCTGGCCTGCTGCCATTGCCGCTTGCACGACGGTGTTGATGTGGGCGAACTGGGCATCGCGGTCGGGATGGTTCGTTCCCTCCCGGGTCTTGCAGTTGGCTTGGCAGCTGTAGCCCAGCTCGCGCAGCAACAGGCCAACCAGCTTCTGGCTGACCACGAAGCCACGCTCGCCCAGCACCCGGGCGATCTGACGCTGGCTGCGGCTCACCCAGCGCAACGGCGTCTCCGGATCACCGCGGATGGCATCCTCGATCAGCGTCTCCAGAGCGCCCGGCAACTCCGGTTGCAGGGTGACCGCGCTCTTGCGCCCGCCGCCCTTTCGTCTGACCCGCGGGCCGATCGGATTGGCCCCGCTCTGCAGCTCCACGATGGCTCGCCGGATGGTGCTGCGCGCCAGCCCGGTCGCGGCCGAAGTCGCCGTCACCCCACCATGGCCCAGCGCCAGGGCTTCGTTGGCCGCGAACAGCCGTCGCCCGCGCTCATCCAGGAATTTGCAGGCTTGCTGATACCGTGTGCGGATGTCGTCGAGGTCGATCACCCCCGCCGATTACGCCAGCACGGCCAGCCACCGTCAGTCCCTTCCGGCTCTCAGCCACTGAGCCGCCATCACATCCGATTTAGTTATTCCGCGTCAGATCCATAGCCAGAGCCGTGCCAAGGGCAGACGAGCTGTCCGTTCAACACCCAGCCCTGATCGAGCGGCCCGCCAAGATGCGAGCAGCGCGCGCCCATCGCGTGCACGCGCCCGCGATGGCGCACCAGTACGACCGGCACGTCGCGCGCCTCCTCCGCGTCGTGCAGCACCACCTTGCGTGGCCGGTCCTCCTCCAGCTCCTCAAGGCGCGCGACGACCTTAAATTCGCGCGGCTCCGGGC
>NZ_JBHTDE010000038.1:0-15731 GCF_042666655.1 Dankookia sp. GCM10030260 | reverse complement strand
CTGGAGCGACCCGACTCCGGCTTATCGTTGTAGGAATGGCCGGTCCAGATGATGAACCGGTTGTCCCGCGCGTAGCTGCCTGCATTACCGGCATCGGCGCCGCGTCTCATCTCGCGGAGTGGTGGCATCAGCAAATCTCCTTTTAAGGTCACGTGGTAGAGCCGTGACCGCTTATCGGTGCCGATGCTGACCATTCTCCTATGCAGTCTGTGGGGTCCTAGGAGGGGTCACTCAAGCGCTGCGACGGCCGATTGAAACTCAAACCCAACCTCCGCACCCCGCTGCCAGCAGCGGCGTGCGCTGCGGATGGTCCCATCGGGGAGCCGCAGCATGACCACCTCAGGCATAACCGCTGGAGAAAAGAGGCGAACCCGTGCGCCGGTGGCTGAAAGGTTAAACACCGCACCCGCCAAGGACCTGTGGCCGTCCACGACCTCCACGCTCTTGATCATGGGGTATCGGTATGCGGTCCGCTGTTCCATTAGTGTACACTCGGTTGATTTTATTGGACGATAAATCAACCTAATTACGTTGTCACGAGCAAATATCCCCGCCTACGTGCCCTTGCGCTGTTGTGCGGTTCGACCCGCCAGACTGCTACCCGGCCGGGACGCCTCCAGGCGTCTCTGGGACCGCTCCTAGGCACCTTCCCAGCCGCAGCAGCGCGGCATCCAGCGGATTGGATGGGTCCAGCGGCCGGTGGCCAGCCGGCACGGTGGTCTTAAGAGATTGAGAATCTTGAATCATAGTTCCAGTGGGATTTTCCGACTTAGAAACTTCAGGGTGCGCAGCCGCTCCGATTGGATCGCGGAAAGTGTAGGCATTGCTGGTACGAATGACCCGTTTCCGCCACGCGAGCTGGCCGAACAGGTCGATCTCGCGCACCCGGATGTGGGCCAGCCGGTGCGCCCAACTCAGGATGCCGGCACGCTCCAGCACCTTGATGGCCTCATAGACGGTATCGCGGCTGCACTCGGCCTTGGCTGCGATGGTCTCATAGGAGGGGAAGCAGCGGCCGGTATGGGCGTTGTGGAAGCCCCACAGCAGCGCCTCCAGCACCTCCATGAAGGCGCGGGTGATCGGCCCGCGATGCTGGCCCGGCTGCTTGTGCCTGGCGGTCCAGGCTGCCGCAAAGACCATGATGCGAGCCTTGGCGTTGCGGTCCATCGGCCAGCCCGGGCCGTCGCCAAAGACCTTGGCGCGGCGTGAGCAGGTACGGAATTCCATCGGTCGTGATCGGACGCGAAGACGCAGCTTCCCCATTCCCTCACGCGAGGGGCTTGAACGAACAACGATGTTGGACGATGATCCCGCTTAGAGAGTTCGGGGTCGTCAGGCCGGCAAGCCTGTCATCCAGTGTTATCGGTGGGGGCGGGCGCTTCGGTGTCCGTCCTTTCTGATTCTTGGGCCGCGGGATTGCGACGCAGGCCTCTAGCGTGCCCGCCGCAACGTCGCGTTGCAAGCCGTTGATGGGAACCGTTATTGACGTGCGTGGCGTATGCCACATGCGGCGAGTGCCATCGATCCGGCCATCTGCTTCGAATCATTACCGAAATTGGCGCAGGCAGATTCCTGGGCGCGCGGGCCAATACCGCGCGCAGGCTGCCGCCAGGGAAGCTGCGGTAGACCATGGTATCGCGGCTGCCTCAGCGCAAACGCTTCGACCCAAACATGAAAAAACCTCCGCCAGCGTCGGGACTGGCAGAGGCTTCTCGTGGACCGTAGGGCCGCGCTAGGCGGGTTGATGTCGGGTAGCGTGGTGTCCCGGTCCTCCCCCTACCTGCGGCGCGTCTGAGGGGCCTTCCGGTGGGGCTGTGGAGCCTTGGCCTTTGCTTCGGCTGCTAGGTCACAGGCGATGGCGGCCAGAATGACCGCGCATGCCTCCAACTGGCGTCGGACGTGTTCGAGGTCCGCCAGCGTTTCAGGCGTCACCCCCACCACACTTCACCGATGTTCTTCGGGGCTCGCTTTGCGCGCTTGTAGTGCGCCCATGACGGCAGTTGATCCGGCGCGGGTTCCTGTTCGGGTTCCGATTCGGCCGGTGACGGGGGAGGCGGCGGCGCAGGCGCAGGCGCAGGCGCAGGCGGCGCCGATGGGGCGGCGCGGCGGATGGGGGGATGGTCTTCATCGTTCGGCAGGCTGAAGAAGTCGTTATGGCGATTCATTGTGCCGGCGCTTCGGGCGTGGTGACTTCAGGCGCGGCGGCTTCAGGCTCCGGCGGAACGATAGCTCGCCATACCACTTCCTCGGCCGGCGGACCTCGGCCCATGTCGTGGAGGAGGACAACACGCTCGATTTCAGTACCGGTGGTAGCAAAGCCGCGCATCCGGGTGCCGTTGGGCATCAGGAATTCGACTGGATCAGCCATGGAAAGTGCTCCCGATCGACCTGACGCCAGCGGCGACGGCACGGGCCACAGCGTTCGGTGCGGAGGGCTGGAGGACGCCGGACGCTACCGCGTTCAAGTAGGTAGCGAGGCTTCGGAGAGCGGAGAAATACTCAGGACTTCCCGACGGTTCACGGAAGTTGGTATGGGCGGTGCGGCGCAGTTTCAGTTCGCTGGCGCGTAGGTCGAGGATTCGGGCGACCACTTGGGCAACCGCCTCGTCAATGCCGGCTGCCTTGCTCTCCAGGTCAGCGATTCCGGCTTGAATTTCCTTGCGGACGAGTTCTTGGGCAGTGGCTTTTTCGTCACGAAGGGCTTGGGCCAGGAGGCGTCGCGCTTCGTCCCGCTTTTCGACGGCGCTATGGAAGGCGACGCGGGCGGCGGCAACAGCAAGTTCGGTTCGGTCCGCTTCGTCATGCTGGTTTGTCAGAACCGCACGTGTTACAGCGATCCTATGTAGGGCTTCTTTGGCCGATAATTCGGCGCCCGCGTTTTCGCTAGCGGTATCAAGTTCCGTAAGTACACGGCGTAGTTGTTCGGAATTCACTGGGAATAATCTCAAATAAAGGGGTTGTAAGTCGAAGTAGAAACAGGTTATAATACGCTCAGACTGCTAGACGGTCACTGGGTCTCGACAGCCCGGAGGGGTGCGTGATTGGCGGAGAGAAGGGACTGGGAGAAATCTCAGTCCCTTTTATTTTGCCTAATGCTCAAGGTACGCGTAGTGCCGGGTTGGCAAGCGATGCGGTCGGGAGGTATCGGCGACCGTGGAGCTTGACGGTCTGGATACCCTCTCGCTCGATTCGGCGACGGAGAGTGTAATAACGCACTCCGGTCCGGTTGCTGGCCTCGCGAATAGAGACCAGGGCGCCTGTAGCGATAGCCGAGGTGAGGGCGTTGTAGTCGTCAAATGAAGTAATCATGTGGGTTTCTCCAGTAATTCGATGCATCATTGTAGCATAGGTATTCTGTTGCGATCAAGTATTTACATCCATGTGCTTGGCACTGTACAATAGAGCGTTCTTTTAGACTAATTTGGCAAGAACCTAGGTCTCCCTGATTACATGGGACCATTTTTTGTAGCCATGTGCTGCAACCCCCTCTTCAAATGTCGAGTTGAATTACGTGACCATTCAGAACACTCAAATCGGCCTTGCCGATACTTTCATTGCAACTAGATTTGCCGATCATACCGCCAAGGAAAAGCGAGAGCTTTCGGTTACTTGGGACCAACTACGCGAAGCGGTGCTTCAGACGAGCGCAGCCACCAAGGCCGGACTTCCTTGGGTCAAGCTCGCACGCTTCGGGGACATCCCAACTCCCAAGGGTAGCCTGCGCCACGATACGAATATGTTGGCGATTACCGGCATCGAGGCCGACTACGACGGCGAGGAGGTGACGCCGGAAGACGCAGGGGCGCTGTTGGAGGCTGCTGGCGTCAAGGCGCTCATCTACACCAGCCCGTCTCACACCGACGCCAAGCCCCGTTGGCGCGTCCTGTGCCCGACTTCGGTGGAGTTGCCGCCTGACCAGCGCGAAGGGTTGGTGGCGCGGTTGAACGGTGTTCTTGGTGGCATCCTTGCCGGTGAGAGCTTCACACTCAGCCAGAGCTACTACTACGGCTGCGTGAACATGAATCCCGAACACCGTGCCATCATGGTGCCGGGGCAGCCAATCGACCTTTGCGCTGACCTCGGTGCTGGCGTTGTGGGGCGTCCTGCGACGAAGGGTGCGGCCACCTCGACCAAGGCTGCTGCCACCCCGACCAAGGCTCCTGTTGCCACTCCCCCTGTTGCCAGGGCGCAGAACACTCCTGCTGCCTTGCTTGAGGCCATCATCTCAGGCGACGACTTCCACGGCGCGACGGTGAAGCTTGCGGGCATCATGGCCAGTGGAAAGGTGGGCAAGACGTCCGCCAAGCGCCAGATCACTGACGCGTTCGATGCGGTGCCTGCGGATCAGAGGGACGCAAGGTGGGCGGAGCGGCGCGCTGACGTGGGGCGCTGTGTGGACGGTATCTACGACAAGGACAAACTTGAAGCGGCGTTCAGGAAAGCCGAAGGCGACGACAATGGCGGGGCCGATAAGACCGGCGCGCACGACAACATCATCGACGCTGTATTGGGTGCTGGTGTGACGTTCTGGCGCGATCCTGACGGGGAGGTCTATGCCCGCGTCCCGATGGGCGAAGGTGTGCTGAACATCGCAGTCAGGACGCAGCGTTTCGATTCCATGTGCAGGCAGCTTTACGGCAAAGCGTTCCCGGTCATGGGGTCGCATGGTCTGCGTCCTCCTGGTGTGAGTGACAACGCCATCAAAACGGCGATTGGTTCGTTCATTGCCATGGGGCTGGATTCGAAGGACGTTCATGTCCCAGGCGTTCGCCTTGCTGACTACGATGGCGCAATCTGGATCGACCTTGGGGACGACACACACCGTGTGGTGCGCGTCACGGCGGATGGTTGGTCCGTTGAATCCACGACACAGGCTCCCTTGGTGCGAAAGGGTGGTATGCGGGCGCTGCCTGTGCCGGTGCGTGCAGACGATAGTGCATCTCGCCTGCGTGGCTTGCTCAACATCGCCAGCGACGATGACTTCAGGCTTGCTTGTGCGTGGTTGGTGGCGGCGCTGCGTCCTACGGGGCCATATGCCATCATCGCGGTCGATGGCGAACAGGGTTCGGGCAAGTCCACGACAAGTAAGATGCTGCGCCAGCTTGTGGACCCAAACGCGTCTGGCGTGCGCGGGTTGGTGAAGAACGAAGACGACCTGCTGATTTCGGCGCAGAACAGCCGCGTAGTCGGGATCGACAACATCAGCACCCTTAGCGACAGCATGTCTGACGCGCTGTGCCGGATTTCTACAGGTGCAGGGCTTGGGAAGCGGACGCTCTACAGCAACCTGGACGAGACGATTATCTCAGTGTGCCGGCCGATTGTCATGAACGGCATCGCAAAGGCGGCTGCGATGCGCGGGGACCTTGCGGATAGGACGATTGCACTGACGCTGCCGGTGATCCCTGAGACGGAACGCCGGGACGAAGGGGATGTGTGGCCACAGTTCGAAGCCGCAGCGCCCGGAATCTTCGCATTGCTGCTTAGCGCGTTGGCTACTGGGCTGCGGCGCTTGCCTGAGGTGAAGCTTGAACGCAAGCCGCGTATGGCGGACTTCGCCAAGCTGGCCTGCGCTTCCGCCCCTGCGTTCGGGTGGACAGAGACGCAGATGATGGAGGCCATCGAGGGCAACCGACAGAGGGGGACTGAGGCCGTTATCGAAGGGGACGCGATTGCTTCGGCGGTTCTGGAGATTATGGACGGGAACCCCAATGGATGGTCCGGGACTGCGACTAACCTGCTCGACGCGCTTAGGGCGGAGGTGAGTGAGGCCGTCGAACGGGAACGCAGTTGGCCGAAGGGTGCTGCCCAACTCTCGGCGCGACTGACGCGGGCGGCGCCGGCGCTCCGGCGTGTGGGGGTGACGGTTGAGCAGACGAGGGCCGGGGGCACAGGTAAGCGGCTCTGGCGGATTGCTAGGGCAGGCTGACAAGGCCGGCGGAGTGAAGAAGGGGGGGCGAAAGCTCCCCCTTTTGCTGTCCGTGACGGTGCTTGTGACGCTGCTGCGGTTTGTTGTGACGGTGGTTCGGAGTAGCGTCACAGGCTAATTCGTTGAAAATAAAGGGATTATGTCAGGGTGTGACGATGTGACGCTTGTGACGCTGTTTTTGAGCAAACTCTTGGGTGCGTGAAAAAAATAGCGAGGCGCGGAGGGGCGGTCCCTCTCCCCCTTTCTTTTCTTCCAATTCCAGAAGGGAGCCAAACAGCGTCACCAGCGTCACAAACTGCGCCAAATCGTCAAAAAACCTAGGTAAACCGCGGCTTTCCCGATGTGACGCTGCTCTCAAAAGTAGCGTCACAACCAGCGTCACAGCGTCACAGAGCAGCGTCACAGGAAGCACTACCTCCCGCGCCGCACGCCACCTGCACCACTTCGGTTACAACAGCTACCCTACCCGTTGGGGACCCCTACAGTTTTCGCAACGCCAGACCCCCTCCAGCATTGCGGCCGCACTACGCTCCAGCGATCACACACGGCCCGAGCGCAGGTGAATCAACGTCTCAACTGTCCCCAGTCGGCCGAAGACCTGGCACAGCTCCAAAAACACCGGCTCTAGCCGCGTTGGAAGCCATTCCGGGCGCCGTCAAATGTCGATAGGCATGACGAACCGATCCTTTGGACCCGCGTCAAGTCGGATCGGGCTAGCAGCGACCGTGCGAACAGGGAGTTCTAAGGATATTCACTCCGCCGCTTACCCTAGGTACTCCGCCATTTACAGCGCGGTTCGCTGCCGTATACCCCCGATCCTACCCCATTATCGGCAGCGCGGAGAGGTCGCACGAGGCGCGAGCAAGGGTGATCGTTGCGCAATCCGGTAAGACGTGGAAATGGCAGGCTTCAGTAGGAACCGCGTGGGTTTGGCCAGGCCGCGCATAAGGGTGCCTACGTGAGCCGCCCGCACGTGATGAAGGCTCACGCGGCGAGCCTTGCGGTGCGTAGTAGCAAGGCCGACAAGCGCGCTGCCGCTCTAGCGCCGGTTATCAGAGAACTTCGGTCCAAGGGCGCTACGACACTGGTGCAGCTAGCGTCTGGCCTGAATGAAATGGACATTCCGGCGCCTCGTGGGGGCGCATGGAAGTCGATGCAGGTCTCGCGGCTGCTGCTACGGATCGCGGGACGTCAGCGTCTATCGGGCGCTTGAGACGTGACGCTCGCTCAACTCAACAATGTTGCGAGATTGATCTATATCGTGCAACATTGTTGCGTATAAGGCGGAACGCGCGCAACGGGAATACCGTGTCCTTATAGAGAAGCAAGGGACCGAGCCAAGGCAGGCAGGAATACCGTTCCCTCATAGAGAGGCCAAACCCGCAGGATCGGCGCCTAGATTTTGCTTATCTCGAAGAGGGGACACGCTGTGAGCGCCAGTTTGGGCATCTGATATCAGGGCACTAAAGTACTTTAGTCGTCCGGCTTAGAGACCCGGTGAGCGCGAAAGCGAGCTGACAGCCCGTTTTGAAAGTCACGGCGCGAGCAGACGTCTGCGGTTAGGGTGGGCGATCCCGTGAGCGACCACGCTTCGCGGCCTGCGAAGGTGACAATCCCGTCGCGCTGCCTGTCGATCAGAGGAGAGAGCGGAGAGCGATTAGGACGACGCCGGCGCCGATCATTGCCAACCCAGGGTAGGTGGGAGTGATTTTTGTGCTTATGTAATCTGGCTTTTTGATAGCCGTATATACGACAAAAATAATGCCGGCCAGAATAAGAACAACGCCAGCGATCGTAGGTAGGTCTGTCATAATCATTGCGTGTCTTCCTGGCGAGGTGAAGGACTGTTGGCCTAGACTTCACAGAAGGCGTGGATGTGTCAAAGACTGTTTTGAAAGCTACGGGGCAGGAAGTCGCTTGCGGCACGGGTGAACGAGGTGGTGGAGCATCAGGCGGATCGCGGCCAGGGTGACCGCCTCATGACTTCGCAAACGGGCACTGAGGCCGACGATAACGTAGCGGCCATCGAGCGCCTCAGATCACCCGCTTCAGCGCCTCGGTCGCAAGGGCCACACCAATCTTCTCGGCGATCCCAAGAGTCCATTTACCGGCGCTTTTGAGGTATCCCAGAGCAGCCGGGCCATCGCCTTTAGCAGCCGCCTCCTCCGCGTCAGCCACGGCGCCAATCGCCTTGTCCTGCTCACGTGTGCCCGTGGCGTCGCCCTTCATGGCCACACGTAGCCGGCCTAGCTCCTCCGCGAGCTTCGCCAAGTCAATGCCACCCTGGACTTGCTGGAAGATGTTGCCGTGCGCGCTCGCGCCTGAACCAACCGCTCCAGCTTGCCCGGGAATGTTGTAGGTGTCTCGGCTCATGTTCGGACCTTCAATGGCGGTTAGCCCTCTTGGGCGATGAATATCGATCTTCTGCGTCGGTCGCTCCAGGAGCTTGTTCATGATCTGCCGAAGGCGCTCACGCTCCGCCTCTAAGCTTTGGCGGAGATGATCTCGCTCTTCAACGAAGCACTCCAGTTTGGCTTGGATGCGCACAAGCTCCTGCCTAGACGCCTCGGGGCGGCGGTCCGTGAGGTCCTCGACGGTGATCGTGACCGAGGCGCCGCCTCCGTCATTCTGTACCGAGCGAACCTGCAGCACGCTGCCAGGATGTTCGACCTGCAGGCGCTCCACGACGAAAGGCAATGCCAGCAGATCGACCGGCGACATTCCGCCGAGGTAGCGCAGCACGATGCGCGGTTTCTCGGCAAAGATGCGTTCGAACTCTCCTTCACCGTACTTGGTTGGCTCAAAGCCTTCTTCATCCCAATACGCAGACAGACAGACAACACCTCTGATGGACCATCCACTTCGCTGAGTCTCCCACAGCGTCGCATCGGTCAAATCGGCGCGGTCGAGCACGGTGTCGACTAGGTTGGCTAGATGAAGGTCCGCTTGCCTAAAGTCCGCCTCGCGAAGGTCTGCCGTTTCGAAGTTTGCACGGCGGAGACCGGCCTGGCGGAAAACGGCCCCTCGCAGTTTGGCACCCTTAAGGTCTGCCCCGCTTAATCTAGCTCCGCGGAAGTTCACCCGCTCGAGGTTGGCCCTGTGGAAATCAACTGAGACAAGACTGGCCCAGCTGAAGTTAGCAGATCGAAAGGTAGCCTCGTTGACATCAGCTCGGCGGAGGTCCGCCTCTTCGAAATCAGCTTTATGTAGATTGGCCGCGCTTAGATTTGCTTCCAAGAGCGTCGCCTTGCGGAGGTCCGCACCGCTGAGGTCTGCACCACGGAGATTGGCCCATCCAAGTCGTACCCCCTCTAGGTTGGCGCCACAAAAATTCACTTTGCGGAGGTCTGCAGAATCAAGGCTAGCTTCCCTAAGATCAGGCTTGATCCAAGGCTCCATATTCCTCCAAGTGTTCCAGACTTTGACTCCTTGCTGAAGCCGTTCGAGGTGGTCGGGGTTAGCCATCGACGCCATACCTTCCGATCCGCGCAAGACTATACACTGACTGATCTGCCGGAGCGGACATTCTCATGGCCACCGTATGGCTGAATTCAGGAACTTGATTCGCTGATTACTCCCTTTTTGATGCTTCGGGAAATCCCCCAAAGCTGAGATTGGGATTATCAAATGCTTCTCTACCATTATACCGCTCATGAATGCTGGCCCTTGATCGCTAAAGAAGGAATCAATAGGGGTGAGGTTGCGCTCGGGCCGCATGATTGCCTCAACGCTGTCTGGCTCACCTTGGACAAGTCACCGGACGAGCATGGTTTATCAGACGCACGTCTAGTGACACCAGATGAGGCTCGCTTTCTCGGCGTGCAATGGACTGATGGCCTGGCATGGCCAAACAGCCGCGCTGTGCGGCTGACCGTAAAGGTACCTCGCGGCGATCGCGCGCTTGTCTCTTGGAACTTGTGGGCCAATAAAAACGTCTGCCCGAAGTGGAGGATGCCCTACGAGGAAGCTGGAGGCGGGCGCGCCAAGGCCAAGACGTGGTTCATCTATTGGGGCGTGGTCCCTTCCGCATGGATCGTTAAGAAGGAAGACCTCGTTCTACTGCCTCAAGACAATCGACCCATGACCTTTGTGTCACCTCGTAGGTGAAGACTTAGTTGCCGTGCTTCGAATGATCTGCTTGATCTAATTTAAGACCTACGCCTTTCCTGGCGTGGGTTTTTACTGTTGCCAAATGCCCTAAGCTGCCGCCTTGGCTTAAACCGCGAAATCTAATCGATTCTTGCCTTTTATCCACCCAGGCTCCCTGCCCCGCCCCGTCCAAGTGTCACCCGTCTCCGGGTTGCGATATTTCGGCGCGACCTTCACCTTCTCACCCTTGCTGCGACGCGTCTTGCGTTCCGGCGCGGGCTGCGACGACATCAAAGCGGTAAGCGACAGGCCCAGCTCGGCAGCCTTGTCCCTGAACTCTGCCAGCAGCGCCTCCTTGGCACCTTGCATCTTCTCCTGGCGCTTCGCCTGAGCCGCTTCGATGAGGGAGGTCAGCTCAGGTACAGTTAGGCGGTCGAGGTCGATGGGCGGTTTCGGTTCGGCCATGGCACGCGCTCCTACTGTCGGCCCATTCCTTAGACGACTATCGAGGCCATTACAAAGTGGGCCTCACTAACCACTAGCCTCTGCGCCAAAAATAGCATTCTTCAGGTCGGTGTATATAGACATGCCAGGCGTAACTCGCGGAGCCATTACGTCTCGACAAAAATAATCAGCATCAGAGCCAAATTTCTGCCCGGTATTTTTCAGTTCACTCTTCACTAAATTATAAATATTTCCTTTAGCTTTCTTGATGTCGTCAGGAGAAAGATTGCGATTAATCAGGTCTGCAATAGCCTGATTCTTGCCGGCCAGTACAGCATTAACAGCCCCTGGCCTTTCAAAATCTTGACAAAGTTTCGTCAAGGGTTCATCGGCCAACAAATAATGTTCTATGTGCCGCAAAGGTAGAACTCGGCAGCCGTTGTTCTGCGCTTCTACAATCTCCGCCTCAGTTCTTTCATCTCTATCAATCAATGTAACAACCTCAATTCCGCTGGCCATACGATTTATAATACTTCGTAAAGCGGCTCCGCCGGTAATGATGTTGTTAGATGAGCCAACCGATATAAACAGCGTATCGGGAAATTCTTTTTCAAAAATTTTTTGATAACACTGCGCGTCAAACTCTGCTTTTCGAACCCCCGGTTCTGGTCGAGCACCTTCACAGAGCACTACGCGTTTAGGCGCGATTAGCTCTGAGAGGTCTGCAAGGGTAGTGCGCAGGTTCCGCGCCCAAAAAGAAGTATTTACTAAAGCTGGAGACAGGGTAGTTTCTTGGTCGAAATCGAAATCATGAAAATCTAAAAATACAACGGAGCCAGGAGCCTTTTTGCTAAGTTCAGCCGCCTTCCTAATCATTCCGATGGAATGCGTGGCAATCCATAATTGACCCTGCTCAGGCACAAAGCGATACAATTCATCCAGGAGTGGGCCATGCAAATTAGTATTCATATGAGCTTCTGGCTCATCTATACAATATACGCTTTCATTGTACACAGACCCTCTAACAAACAAATCCAGCAGAAGATCAAGAGTGGATTTTTCACCTGAGGATAGATTTACATATTTAAACCGGCTAACGTCGCCTTTTGTGAAAAAAAGAGTTCCTTCCTCAAGTATGTTTCCTGGGTTTTCCAGTATGAGGCCGGGAAATAGCCTTTGAAGAGATTCTTGAAGGCTTTTATATTGCTGATCGCGCCATTGGCCTTTCGGTGTATTGTCGTCTTTTTTGTCATGCAGATCGTAAAATAACTTAGACATCAAGCGTGCATAGTTTTTCGATACACTAACGTCCGATTCGCTCATAGTCGCAATGCTTTGATCGTCAACTGCTGGAGATTGTCTGGTTATAGAATTAAGCGTAAACGTACCTTCAAATCGGTATGCAGATCGAAAATAGAAGGCGTATTTTCGAGTATCCCAGGTTTCTAGGTTCGCGTTGTCAAGCGTGACAGTAACTTGGTTTTGCCAAAGGTTCTGGCGTTCTGCCCATAGATCGCGACCTCGAATGTAATACTCAAATTGCTCATCACCCGCTCCGTATTGCATTTTTCTTTGCCACTGGAGAAAGCCATCGAAAACCGATGATTTACCAGAACCGTTTGGGCCGACGAGCATCACCAGTCGTGCATTCGGAGGCAAATTGTGGATTGAGAGATTTTTAAATCTTTTGAAATCTTTAAAGCTTGCAGAAAGGACCTTCATAGAATTTCCTGTTGTTCTGAGTGAATTTTGCCGAATTCGGTTACATAGCGAACAGGTTTTATGCTTTCGCTTCAACATTGCACGGTTTGGCCCACAGAGCCTGAAGAAGTGCCGCCGCGGGGTCTATCGGGCAGTGCCGGTGTGGCCCGAACTGCTGGACACCCTCGACTTGGTGCACAGCATCAGGGAAGGCTAGAAGCGCAGCGCAAGCAGCACCCGTGCCCTGCTCTGGCCATGGAGCTGCATGACGGGCTTCCGGCGGGTGCAGGAGGTCATCGCCACCGTCCGCATCGCAGACGGCCCCCACGCCTGCTCTAAAGGCCTGCGGTGCAGGTCCTGCTAACGACTAAGCGCCGCGTGCTGGCGCGAGCGCGAGGCATGTGGGACCACGTGCATGCCACCCCATAAACAACCGGGGCTTAGTGGTGCCGCCCGGTGCAGCAGGCGCATGCTCCCCGAGCGGCGGACAGGGAGGGGACCGAGCGCAGACGCGCTGCCCCCCGATTTTCGTTTTGTGCGCGGGCTTTGCCCGCCGCGCCTCTCTGAACTAAAGAGGCGGGCCGCCCATCGGCTGGGGGGTCTCCGGGCGGCCCTTCGGGCTGCATGGCTAGGGGAAACCATGAAGCGGCCCCTGACTGCATGGCACCGGGGGGGATGCCATGCAGTCAGATATTGGCACTGTAGCGGTCCTGCTTCATCGCGGAATTTGCTGTCGCTTGCTGCCAGCCTGGCGCGTGCGCAGGGCATACCGGTGCATGTATCAGGAACGTTTTGCGTGATATCGCTCGAAAAGTTATATTCTGTTGGAATCTTTCCACCCCGGAGCGAGTCATCAGGAGCGCGCCGCATGGCTCCCGGGTTTAGCGGTGTATTGGTCTCTGCCCTCTGGATAAGCCTTGCTGTTGTGGCTGCCCTCGGCGTTGCGGTCGGAGGGTGGCGCGTGATCGGTAGGAGGGCCGAGAAAGGCATCGGCCTACTGCTGACCGGCAGCACTGCTTTCGCGCTATTTGCTCTGCTTGGCGTGGTGATGAGGTAGCGAACCTCCTGAGCACTTGGCGCACGATGAATTGGCGGCTTGGTCCGAGTTCTGCGGCAATGCCCCGGCAGGCGTGCTCACCTCAGGCGATAGGTGGGTTTTGGAACTGGCCTGCCGGCTTGTAGCCCGCTCCGGCCGGCACAGGGCCTCACCTCGGCCGAGCTAGGCGCCAGCCGGGGCCGGGTGCAGGCTGCACGGCCGGCTGAGGCGCCCGCGGCGAGCCTACAAGACGTACCAGCGGGGTCAGCCAGGAACTAGAGCCGGACAAACGGCCGTTCAAACACCCAGCTGGCCATTTAGCCAGCAGCATGGCCGCCCGTTTAAACACTCGGTTGACCGGACTGGTGATTCGGCCCGATCATCGGCTATGGCGGAACGATGGCTGACATATCAGCAGGCAGGCGATGTACTTGGTATGACTGGCGAGGCCGTTCGGCAGCGTGCCCGGCGACTCGGATGGCGCACTCAGCCAGGCAATGAGGGCCGGACGTTAGTGCTTCTGCCCGATGGCACGACCGTTCGTCCGCGCGTTCGTCCGGCATTCCAAACGCCCGAACAGATTGGACAGGCGGGCGGACAAACTGCCGTTCAACCGGCCGGACAAACGGGCGATGCCAACGGCTTGGCCGAGCTTCTTCGGGAGCAGCTTGAGCGGGAGCGCGAGCGGGCGAAGAAGGCCGAGGAGGAGGCTGCCGCCGAGCGGGCGCGGGCGGCGCGTGCCGAGGCCGAGGCGGCGGAGCAGCGCAGCCGAGCCGATCTGGCCACGGGCGAGGTGGACGGCATGAAGCTGGGCCTAGAGCACATGCATGAGGTGCTGGCGCAGGCTCGCCGGGAAGCCGCCGAGCTTGGTGCGAAGGCGGAGCAGGCTGCCAGGGCTGCCAAGGATGCCAACGAGCGGCTGGCACGGCTGCATAGTCGCGGGGTGTGGGCGAGGTTGCGGAATCGGCCGTGAGCGACCCCGACGATATCGGCCATGACGGCAGGGTGCGGCTGCGCTGCTACCTGCCCTCGGCGGATTTGCTTTGGTTCGCGGCCGGCTGTCAGGGCCGGCAGGGCTGCGGCCATAGCGTGCCGATCGGCATTCAGGCAGCGATCCGGTGGATGGGGCCGGCGGCGACGGTGCGCCAGTTAGCCCGGCACCTGCGCGGTGCAGCCGGTGCGGCAGCAGGTGGGTGGGCGTCACGGTGCATCCCGACACGCGCCCGCACGAGATGCAGGAGCGCGACGGGCCGGCGCCGGAGACGCGGGCGGGGTTGCCCGACTAGGCGACGCGCCCTCCCTGGCGCGATAAGGAGGTATGGTTAGCTTTTGGTTTCGACTACGGCGGCGGCGGCGCGCTATTCGCCTTTACGAACACGGCAGACGGCGAATGCTTCCGTTGCCGGCCAATCAGCAGGCGCTCGACCGCATGACCGTCCTGGGGAAGGGCGGGATATGGATTGCTTCAGCGCATGGCATAGCCTTCGCGCTGGCAGCCAACCTTGGAACTGCTGGCATCGGCGCTTTGATGCCCGCTTACGGTCAGCCCGGTCCAGACGGATGCATGGTTCGCTTCGCAAGTGCAGGTATCATCCGCGACGCTGGGGCTCTCATGTTCCTTGCCGCACTGTTTGGCGGTGTTGCACTGTTTGGCGCTTATCTCCCCCTATGGGTTACGTTCTGGCGGAGGCGACGCATTTTCTGGCGCGGCACGAAAGAGGCGCCTTTGTCTTTCGCGGCAGCTGAGCGCATTACGCACGTTCAAAGCTTCACGCTTCTCTTTGCCTCAGTGATATTGCTTGTGAGCGTAGTGAACATCATCGACGCTGCCAAAAATTTCACGCAAGCGTTCGTCACTGAATACCACTCTAAATTAGCTGCCGAATGCCCAACAGCCTCGCCAGCTGCCGCTCTTGAGCAGCCTGTGGCACTCGACAAAGCAGGACCAGCAGCTGCTACGCCTTTGCCTCCGGCATCCGTCCCCGAGGCTGTATCGACCCCATAACCGCATAATTCTCTATTATGACACGCAGCCGCTAACACGCCAGAAGGGGAGAGAGCGCGGGTTAGGAGAAGGTCAAGCGGCCCCGGCGTAAGCTCAACCACCACCGCCATGGCAGTCCACATACATGCGCCCATGCCGGTCCCTTACCACTTCGCCTCGTTTGAACAGGCGGCGTGCGGGGCCGGCATGTATTTCCCTCAACGCTCGGTAGTTGCCCTCTTCATCGGCCTCTACGTACAGATAAACGACGACTGCATCTGGGCCGTTGTGATTCCAGACTGCCTGTTTGACGAATGCCGGGTCATAACCCTTCTCGCCTCCGGCTTGTGCGGCTCGACGGAATAGCTCGCGCTCTGGGATAGGGGTGCCGATCTCCGTTTCACTAATTTCCGACATTGCTCTGGAGCGACCCGACTCCGGCTTATCGTTGTAGGAATGGCCGGTCCAGATGATGAACCGGTTGTCCCGCGCGTAGCTGCCTGCATTACCGGCATCGGCGCCGCGTCTCATCTCGCGGAGTGGTGGCA
>NZ_JBHTDE010000037.1:0-15819 GCF_042666655.1 Dankookia sp. GCM10030260 | reverse complement strand
ACGCGATCGACTTCCACACGGGAACGACCGGCTTCGAGGTCACGGCATTCAATATCGGGGAAATGGGCGTACCGGCCGTCCGGACCATGCTGGAGCTGTATCCCGTCGGCCAGATCTTTGACAATCCGGTCTATGCGGGTGTGCTGCACAACGCCTTCATGGAGGCGGGCATCCCGTCCTTCACGCCAGAGATCGGCGCTGCACGCGTCCTCAATCCAGGCATGATCGCGCTGTTCGTGGAAGGTACGATGAACGTCCTCAAGCATCACGGCATCCTGGCTGGACCAATGGGACGCACAGCCAAAGACGTGCGCACCTATGTCGGCAACTCCGCCTTCCCGATCCTGGCCACCGCTGGCGGGCTCGTGGAGTTCCTCGTCAGCCTCAATGAGCGGGTCGAAGTGGGGCAGAAGGTCGCGGTCCAGCGCAACAACTTCGGCGAGGTGGTCGCGGAATATGCAAGTGGCGTGGCCGGGGAGATCGCGGGACTACGCAGCGACGCCATGTCCGAGCCCGGCAATCCCCTGGCCTTCATCCTGTTCAATCAGCCGGGGCCGAGGGGGCCTGCGAGCTATCCCGAGTGATCGGCGGCGGCAGGTGCCGGCACGCCGCAAACCCGTGGCCGACCACCATTGTGGCAGACTTCCCGCTCACCCGCACTCTGGCCGGAGAACGCGTGTCAGCACACGGGCCCGCCAAGCTCCCCGAGCACATGCTTTTAGCCCGTTAGGACCAAGTCGCTCGCTCTCTCGGCCCCAGCAATCGTGGCGGCATTCACCATCGTCTGCGGGATGCCCGGCAACACCGACGCATCGACCACGGAGCCCCGCAATGCCTTCAACGCGCAGCGCGCCGTCCACGACGGCCCCTAGGCGGCACGTACCGACGGGGTGATGGAACGAGTTCGCTGCGCGCCGCGCGAAGTCGCGCCGACCGGCGGTCGCTGCTCCGGCTGGGCCGGGATAGTGACCCGTGCCGGGTTTGCCGGAGGCTCCAACCGTTGAGAGGATAGAGCGATGACGGCGAAGACGACGACGGCGTCGTTGGGAAAGATGCCGACCACATCGGTGCGGCGCTTGATCTCGCCGTTGAGCCGCTCGATGAGGTTGGTCGAATGGAGCTTGGCCCTGTGTTCGCGGGGAACGCTCATGAAGGCCAGCACGTCCTCCTCGGCAGCGTCCATCAGGTTGGCCAGCTTCGGCACCTTGGGGCGGAGTTGGTCGGCGACCCGGCGCCATTGGGCGCGAGCGGCGGGAGCATCAGCTTCGGCATAGGCGGTACCGATCCAGGCCAAGACGATACGGCGCTGGGTCTTGCCCGCATGGGCGGCGGCGTTGCGGCCGGAATGCACGCGGCAGCGCTGCCATGTGGCCCGAGCACCTTGGCCACAGCGGCCTTGAGACCCTCATGGGCGTCGGAGATGACCAGCCTGGCCCCACGCGGGCCGCGCCGGGCCAGGCCGCGCAGGAAGCCCGTCCGGACGGTCTCCGCCTCGGAGGCGCCGACCGCCATGCCGAGCACCTCGCGCCGACCATCGCCATTGACGCCCACCGCAATGGTGACCGCCACGGAGACGATCCGGCCTGCCTCCCTGACCTTCACATAGGTGGCGTCGAGCCAGGTTGAGCGCACCGCGATCAACGGGCCAGTCACCCTCGATGGGACGCTCCAAGAAATCCCGAGCCCGGCCGTCGGTCTCGGCACACAGGCGGCTCACCTGGCTCTTGCTGGCCTCCTCCATGCCCATGGCCCGGACCAGGTCGTCCACGGAACGGGTGGAGGTGCCCTGGACGTAGGCCTCCTGGATCACCGCCGTCGGCGCCTTCTCCGCCAGCCGCCGGTTGAACGCATGCGTTCAACCCAGGAAGGCCGGGAAGCAGGAGCCGCGCCGCAGCTTCGGGATGCGGAGCTCCACCGTCCCAGCCCGGGTCTGCCAGTCGCGCTCCCGGTCGCCATTCCGCTGGTTCACCCGTCCGGCGCTGCGCTCGCCATGGCCGGCACCGCAGGCTCCCGCGGCATCCAGGTCCATCAGCCGATGGGCGGCGAAGCCGATCATCTCCCGCAGGAACATGGCATCGAAACCCTTCTCCGACAGTTCCCGAAGGGCGATCCTCTCGTCGGTCATCGTGGCGTCCTTGCTCAGAGTTGCGTGCCGCAACACAACCCTACCGAGGACTACCGCGATGGCCGCCGCCGTTGCGGCGGCGGCTTCCTACACCACGCCAAGGGGCATGACCGCACCTCGCGCGTGGTCAGGGTCGAAACCGTGTAGCCGCCCAGCCCGCTCAGCCGGAGCTGCGGCAGCCGCACGAGCAGATCGCTGGCGCCGGCGATCGCCAGGGTCCCCGCCATGGCAGGTCGGAACGCCGGGCCGATCCCGCTGCGCGTCACCCTGCGATGGGCGCAGGCCAGGCTCCACGCTCGCAGGACGTCACGTTGGTAATCCGGAAGAAGACCGTGCAACGGTGAAGCCTCCACGATCCGTGAAGCGATCATTGCAAAATCGCGACGAAAAGGCACCATCTGCGCGGGCTTTCCCGAGCCACGCGGCGCCGGCCGCGCGATGGGCTCCCGGGGGGGCCTGCTGTTGCCCGCAGGCAGGCCGGCGCGGCATCCGACCGGCGCGCAGCCGTCCGGGTCACGGGAACGACACCCGCCATGCAGGCCCGCACGGCCTTGAAAGCATCCCTCCACACTCCATATACCATCCACACAGATGGTCAGGGGATGTTTTCACGATGGCAGGCACCGTGCATGAGCTGCGTCCCAAGGCCGGCGGCGATACCGAGAAGATCACCATCAATCTCGGCTACGTCGACCTCGGCCATATCGACCTGCTGGTCCAGGACGGCTTCTATTCGAACCGTACCGACTTCATCCGCACCGCGATCCGTAACCAGATCGAACGGCACGCGGACGCGACGCGGCAGTCGGTCGCCCGGAAAAGCCTGGATCTCGGCTTGCGGCATTTCAGCCGCGCGGACCTCGAAGCGGTCCGCGCGGCGGGGCAGCGGCTGGATATCCGGGTGCTGGGCCTCGCCAGCATCGCCGCCGATGTCACGCCGGAGCTCGCCCAGGCGGCGATCGCCTCGATCTCCGTGCTCGGCGCGCTGCAGGCCAGCGCCGCGGTGAAGGCCGCGCTCGCCGACCGCACCCGCTGACCGGCCCGGCCCACACCGCCTTCCGCTGACCGCTCACCAGGGCGGCCAGCCGCTTCCACCATCGGCATTCCCCCCCTCGGGATGCCGGGCGAGCCCGCTTGCGCCCAGGGCCGACCCGCATCCCCGCATCCAAGGCATGAGACAATGAACGCGATCCTCCCGAATTCCATGCTCGAGGCGACCCGCCTCACCCGCGAAGGCAAGCTGGGCGAGGCCTCCGCGCTGCTGCAGACCCTGTTCCGTGGCGCGGCGCCGGCCGCCACCGCGGCGCCCGGGCCGCGGACCGCAGCCGGTGCCGCGGCAGGGCGCCCGCCGCGCATCATCGACATCGATCCCGAGACCGGCGAGGCGGCGGCGCCGGCCGCTGCGGCACCGGGCCCGGCGGCGTTCCCATGGCCCGCCGGCGGCGTGGGCACGACCGCGACGCCGCAGATGCCGGACGCGCTGCGCGGCTTCCTGGACCGGATCAACCCGGGCGGCCTGGCGCAGGGCCTGGGCGGGCTGGCCCAGGGCGCCGCGGCGCGGGCCGAGCCGCTTCCGGAGGGCGCCCGGTTCGTCGCCGGGACCTTCACCGGCGCGGCCGGCGGCCGCGGCTACAAGCTCTACATACCCGCCGCCTCTCGCGGCGCGGCGATGCCGCTGGTCGTCATGCTGCACGGCTGCACCCAGTCGCCGGACGACTTCGCCGCCGGCACCCGGATGAACGCGCTGGCCGAGGAGCATGGCTGCCTCATCGTCTATCCGGGCCAGACCCAGGCGGCCAATGCGCAGAAATGCTGGAACTGGTTCAGCCCGGCCGACCAGCAGCGCGACCAGGGCGAACCGGCGCTGATCGCCGGCATCACCCGCCAGGTCATGCGCGACCACGCGGTCGACCCGCGCCGGGTCTATGTCGCCGGCCTGTCCGCCGGCGGGGCGGCGGCCGCCATCATGGGGCAGGCATACCCCGAGCTCTACGCCGCGGTGGGGGTGCATTCCGGACTGGCCTGCGGCGCGGCGCGCGACATGCCCTCGGCCTTCGCCGCCATGCGGCAGGGCGCCGGCGGCCCGGCCGAGGCCCGCAGCCGGCAGGTCATGCCGACCATCGTGTTCCATGCCGACAAGGACCACACGGTGAACCCGCGCAACGGCGACCAGGTCATCGCCCAGTCTGCCGCATCCAGCACGCTACGGGCCGAGGTGCAGCGCGGGCAGGTGCCGGGGGGCCATGCCTATACCCGCACCCTCCACGCCGATGCCGCTGGCCGGCCGGTGCTGGAGCAATGGCTGGTGCATGGCGGCGGGCATGCCTGGTCCGGCGGCAGCGTCGCCGGATCCTATACCGACCCGCGCGGGCCCGACGCGTCGCGCGAGATGCTCCGTTTCTTCCTGGAGCACCCGCTGGCCGCCGGGGCGGCATGAACCGGCCCGCCGGCAGGGCGGTTGCGATGGCGGGCGGGGAGCGTCGGCAGGCGCTCCCCACGCAAGCCGGCCGCGGCGACGCGGGGCGCTGCGACCGGGGACCGCCCTGCGGCGTTCCAGGGCCCAACCCCGCGAGGTCCCGATGATCCGTCAGCCGACCCTTGACCAGACCCTGGCGCCGCGCGCCGCGCCGGACCAGCGCTCCGCCGCCCGGCTGGAGGCGATCGCCAACCTGCTCGACAGCCGCTGGCGCATCCCCGGCACCGGCATCCGCTTCGGCGCGGATCCGCTGCTGAGCCTGCTGCCCGGGCTGGGCCCGGTCGTCTCCATGGCGATCTCCGGCTACCTGATCTGGGAGGCCCGCCGGCTCGGGGTCTCGACCGGGACGGTGCTGCGCATGCTCGGCAACCTGGGGCTGGATGGCCTGATCAGCGCGGTGCCGCTGGCGGGCACGGTCGGCGACGTCTTCTTCCGCGCCAACCGGCGCAACATGGCCCTGCTCCGGCGGCACTTGGCCGGCGGCACGCGGTCTCCCGCCGGCGCGCCATGACCGTCCTGAAGATCGCCCGCATGGGCCACCCCGTCCTGCTCGAGCGCTGCCGGCCCGTCGCCGATCCCGGCGCGCCCGAGATCCGCCGGCTGGTGCGCGACATGATCGAGACCATGGAGGACGCGCCCGGGGCGGGCCTCGCCGCGCCGCAGGTCCATGTCCCGCTGCGGCTCTTCGTCTTCCGGGTGCTGCCCGAGCGGAGCACCGGCGCGCCGGACGACACGGTCATCGGCAACACGGTGGTGATCAACCCGGTGGTGGAACCCCTCGGGGCGGAGACGCACCTGCGCTGGGAGGGATGCCTGTCGATCCCCGGCCTGCGCGCGGCGGTGCCGCGCTTCCGGCGCGTGCGCTATTCGGGCGTGGATTGCGACGGGCGCCCGGTCTCGGCCGAGGCCGGCGGCTTCCACGCCGGCGTCGTCCAGCACGAGAACGACCACCTCGACGGCATCCTCTACCCGATGCGGATGACCGATTTCCGCCAGATGGGCTTCACCGAGGAACTGGCCCGGGCGGAGGAGCTGGCGCTGCGGCTGGACACCGCCCGGGCGGCATGGACCAGCGCGGCCAGCCGCGCCTGAGCGGCCGGCGGGCGCCGGTTCCAGCCGGCTGGGTCAGCTGAAGTGCGAGGTCAGTTCCTTGTCGGGCAGGTTGACGTAGTCCTTGCTCATGGTCTTGCTGACCAGGCCGGTGGCTTCCTTGCTCAGCCCCTCGCGGATGCCGTGCAGCACCTGGGCGGAGGCGGCGATGACCAGCTCGTCCGTCTGGCCGCGGCGCACCGCCTCGTTCACGTAGTCGGCCACGGCCTTGGCGAAATGCGCCTCCGACTGGTCCTTCGGGTCGGACTTCGGCGCCTTCAGCTGGCTCACGCCGGAATCCGCGCTCTCCACCGCATTCGCCTTGCCGGAGGCATCGAAGCTGTGCTGCGTGCGGAGCCCGTCATCGGTGCTGACCAGGATGCGCGCCTTGCCGCCATCCGCCACGACGTACCAGGTATGGACGGGCTTGCTCATATTCGTTCTCCGTTGCTGCGGACCCGGGTGGGCCGGCCAGGCGGTTGAACGTGCCGCCCTGCCATTCGGCGGCATGCCATTCGGCAGGGCTCGCCATGCGCGTCCCGACGCGCGGGAATCCGGGCCGCCTGTGCGGGCCGGGCCGTCCCCCGCAGGGTCCGGGAGCGCCGGAGGGCCGTGACCGAACGCCGCTGCGACGACGGGGCCCCTGCGCAGCCCGACGCCGCCCCTAGCCTTCGTCCCTCACCACCCGCAGCACGCCGTCGGCATAGCGCTCCAGCTTGCTGCGGCCGACGCCGGGGATCATCGCCAGGTCCTCGGCATCCTGCGGCCGCGCCGCGGCGATCGCCGCCAGGGTCTCGTTGTGGAAGATGACATAGGCCGGCACGCCCTGCGCCTCGGCCTCGCGCTTGCGCCAGGCGCGCAGCGCCTCGAACAGCGCGTCGCCCGCCATGGCCGGCTGGGCGCCGCGCCCGCCGCGTTCGCGCGGCGTGCTGGCGGCGACCGATTCGGCCCGCAGCATGACCTTCCGCTCGCCCTTGAGGATCGGCCTGGCGGCATCCGTCGGCACCAGCTCGCCATGGTTCTCGATGGCGACGTCGAGCGCGCCGATCGCCACCAGCTGCCGCGCCACGCCGCGCCAGGCCTGGTCCGACAGATCCTTCCCCACGCCGAAGGTGGGCAGCTGGTCGTGCGAGAACTGCGCGACCTTGTCGGTGACCTTGCCGCGCAGCACGTCGACCAGATGCGCCACGCCGAAGCGCCGCCCGGTGCGCAGCACCGCGCTCAGCAGCTTCTGCGCCGGCACCGTGCCGTCGAACAGCCGGGGCGGGTTGCGGCAGACGTCGCAGGCGCCGCAATCCTCCGGCCCATCCTCGCCGAAGCAGCGCAGCAGGATGCGCCGGCGGCAGGTCGCCGCCTCGGCGATCGAGACGATGGCCTCAAGCCGGGCGCGCTCGATCCGCTTCTGCTCGTCGGGCGCCGGGCTCTCGGCGATGCGGTGGCGGGCCAGCGCGATATCGCCGGCGCCGTAGAGCAGCAGGGCGCGGGCCGGCAGCCCGTCGCGCCCGGCGCGGCCGATCTCCTGGTACCAGCTCTCGGGCGATTTCGGCAGGTCGAGATGCGCCACCCAGCGCACGTCCGGCCGGTCGATCCCCATGCCGAAGGCGATGGTCGCCGCCATCACCACCGCATCGCCGCGGGCGAAGCGGCGATGCGCGTCGCGCTTGGCCTGCGGCTCCATCCCGGCATGGAAGCTCAGCGCGTCGTAGCCGTCGCCGCGCAGCCATTCCGCGGTCTGCTCGGTCTTCGCCCGCGTGCCGCAATAGACGATGCCCGCGCCGGTGCCGTCGCCGGCGGCCTTGATGAAGGCGCGGAGCTGGCCGCGCTCGGACTCGCGCGGCTCGGAGGCGATGAAGATGTTGGGGCGGTCGAAGCCGCCGCGGAAGACCGGGCTGTCGGCCAGGCCCAGCTGCGCGCGGATGTCCTCCACCGTGCGCGGATCGGCGGTCGCCGTCAGCGCCATCCGCGGCACCCCGGGGAAGCGCGTCGCCAGCAGGCCGAGCCCGCGGTATTCCGGCCGGAAGTGGTGGCCCCACTGGCTGACGCAATGCGCCTCGTCGATGGCGAACAGCGCCAGCGGCCGGCGCGCCAGGAAATCCAGCGTGCCGTCCAGCAGCAGCCGCTCCGGCGAGACATACAGCAGCTTGATGGCGTCGCGCGCCAGGTCGCGCTTGACCTCGCGCGCCTGGTCCTCCGGCAGGTCGGAATGCAGCGCGGCGGCGGCTACGCCCTGCTGCCGCATCGCCGCGACCTGGTCTTCCATCAGGGCAATGAGCGGGGAGACGACGACGCCGAGCCCCGGCCGGCACAGCGCCGGCACCTGGAAGCACAGCGACTTGCCGCCGCCGGTCGGCATGAGCACGAGTCCGGAGCCGCCCGCCATCACGTGGCGGACGATCTCCTCCTGGCGTCCGCGGAAGGCGGGGTGGCCGAAGACGCGGTGCAGGACCTCCTCGGGCGCCTCGCCCTCGGTGTCCGGCCTCGGCTGGTCGAGCATGCCGCGGCTATAGCATGCCGCGGCCGAGTCCCAACCGGCGGCGCGGCCTTATTGGCCGATCACGATCTCCACCCGGCGCGATTCGGTCGGGAAGCTGTCGAAGGGCACCGCGCCGCGGGATTCGATGCGGATGCGGCTGCGCTCGACGCCGGCTTCCGCCAGGTGGTCGGCGACATGCTGCGCCCGCAGGCCGGCGAGCGCCTTGCTGAAAGCCGGGGCGCCGGCATCGGGCGCGGCGAAGCCACGCACCCGCACCGGCACGCCGGCGCGCGACTTCGCCAGGGCGGCGGCCTGGCCGACGATCGCCTGGGCATCCGGGTCCAGCGCCGCGCTGTCGGCGGTGAAAAAGACCACCGTCACCGGGGCCGGTGCGGGCGGCTCGGGCGACTGGCAGGCGGCCAGGGCCAGCAGGGGCAGGACGGCGAAAGCGAGGCGACGGCGCATGGCACGACTCCGGATCGGTCACTCCGGCGATTGGTCCGGGAAAGCCGCGGCTGCGTCAACCACGCGCGTCTCAGCGCGAACAGGCGGCGCCGCCGAGGACGCAGAATTTGGCGCAGTGCGGATGGTTCAGCGCGACCGGCCGCGACGCCTCGGCGAGCGTCTCGCCCAGCTCGAATTGCGGGTCGTAGGGCAGCAGCGTGCAGGCCAGCACCGCCGGCCGCGCCGCGCCGCGCCGCTTCACCAGCATCCGGGCCGAGGCGCACATCAGGCTGTCCGGCGACTTGCGCAGGATGCCCCAGCAGGCGGTGGTGATCTCCGGCACGTCGGCGCCGGCGTCCATCTCCGGGAACAGCATCAGCGACACCGGATCGGTGGCGTCGATGGCGATGCCGCGCGCGGCGAACAGCGCGGCGAAGCCGGCGCGCATCGCCGCCTCGGCCTCGTTGCCGAAGGCCGCACGGCCGGCGACATGGGTGCGGAAGCCCTGCCGCGACAGCCATTCCACCCCCTCCATCGCCTGGGCGAAGCTGCCCTCCTGCCGTTCCAGGTCGTGCAGCAGGGCGGAATGGTGGTCGAGGCTGACGCGCAAGGTCAGCCGGTCGCCATGCGCCGCCCGCAGCGCCAGCAGCGCGGCGGCATGGTTGCGCATCGGCTTCATCGCGTTGGTCAGCACCAGGGCGCGGAAGCCGCGCGACAGCACGTCGTCCAGCATCGCCGGCAGGTCGCGGTTGAGGAAGGGCTCGCCGCCGGTGAAGCCGATCTCCTCGACCGGCAGCGCGTCGCGGGCGATCTCGTCGAGATACCCGCGCAGCTCCGCCGCCGTGAGGTAGGCCAGCGCGTCGTTCCGCGGGCTGCTCTCGATGTAGCAGTTGCGGCAGGTGATGTTGCAGAGCGTGCCGGTATTGACCCAGAGCGTGCGCAGCGCCGCCAGTGCCACGGTGGCGCGTGCCTCGCCCTTCGCCGTCACCAGCGGGTCGCGGAATTTCAGCGGGTCGAGCGGACGGGTCGCGGGGGCGGCGATGACGGACACGCGGCGTTGGCTCCTGGCAGGCAAGGATGGGTACGCCGCGGTGGTACCGACGGTTACCGCCGCGAGCCTATCACAGCTCCTTGTCCTTGCGGCGGGGACCGGGGCCGGCCGCGCTTGAGGTACCGCAAGGTCGCCGCGGCCACGCGGCGCAATCCTGCCCCGGGTCCCAACGCGGCCCACGCGAAAAAAGATGTCGGAGGATACGATGCTCTCGCGCTTCCTTGCATCCCGCAACGACCTGACCCGCGGCGACGATCCCTTCTTCCAGCTCCAGCGCGAGCTGAGCCGCGCGGTGGATGAAGTGTTCCGCGGCGCCGCCGGGCCGCGGCTGCCGCTCGGTGGCGGCTTCGCCCCCAGCCTCGACGTGAAGGAGACGCCGGAGGGGCTGGAACTGACCGCCGAACTGCCCGGCGTCGCCGAGGGCGACATCGACCTCGCCCTGGATGGCGAGACGCTGACGCTGCGCGGCGAGAAGAAGGCGGAGAGGACGACCGAGGAACGCGGCCTGCACGTGCAGGAGCGCAGCTACGGCAGCTTCCAGCGCAGCCTGCGGCTGCCCTTCGCGCCGGAGCCGGGCAGCGTCTCGGCCAGCTTCGACAAGGGCGTGCTGCGGGTGACGCTGCCGCGGCCGGCCAAGACGCCGCTGACGGAGAACCGGATCCCGATCAAGGGACCGGCCGCCTGAGGGTTGGTGGGACGCAGCAAGGCCGGGGAGAAGGCATCCTCCCCGGACCTCCCCGTCCATTTCCGGGGGGTGGCGCCTGCCGTGCGGCGCATCCCGCCACACGAGGCGCAAAGCCGGGACTGTGGGATCCCCCGCAGGCCCGACCTTCCACGAGTCGCCGCAGTCACCCCGCCGCCGGCAGGGCGCGGCCGCCGGCCAGCCGCAGGATGCGGGTCGGCCGCTCCACCCCGACCAGGCGATGGGTGATCAGGATCACCGTGCGGCCGGCGGTCACGCCCTCCAGCGTCTCCAGGAAGGCCCGCTCGGTCTCGGCATCCAGCCCCGCCGTGGGTTCGTCCAGCACCAGCACCGGCGCGGCCGAAAGCAGCACCCGGGCCAGCGCCAGCCGGCGCGCCTGGCCGCCGGAGAAGCGCGCGCCGCCCTCGCCGCAACGGGTTTCCAGGGCTTCCGGCAGGGCCCGCACCAGCTCGCCGATGCCGGCCCGGTCCAGCGCCCGCCACAGCGCCGCATCCGGCGCGGCGGGGGCGGCGATGCGCAGGTTGGCGGCGATGCTGTCGTCGAACAGCCGTGCATCCTGGGTCAGGCAGGCGATCCGCCGGCGGATGAACTCGGCCGGCAGCGCGGCGATGTCGACCCCGCCGAAGCTGATCCGTCCCGCCTGCGGCGCCGCCAGCTTCAGCAGCAGCGCCACCAGGCTGGACTTGCCGATGCCGGACGGCCCGAGCAGCGCCAGCCGCGTGCCCTCGGGGATGTCGAGGTCGAGCCCGTCGAAGACCGCGCCGCGGTCGGGGGTCCAGGCGAAGTGCAGGCCCTCGATCCGGATCGCATGGCCGGTCGGCTCCGCCGCGGACGTCACCGGCTCGGCGACCGGCGGCGGCTGGTCGGCCAGCTCGAACAGCCGCCGCGCCCCGGCCGCGGCCTGCGCCAGCGCAACGCCGGCGCGCGGCAGCAGGCCGAGCGATTCCGCCGAGGCCACCGCCAGGAACAGGCCGAGCACCGCCAGCGCGGCACCCTCCGCCCCCACCGCAAGCCCCCAGGCCAGGGCGCCCAGCAGCGCCGCCTGCACCAGCAGCGTCCCCGCCGCGCCGGCCCAGGCGGCGCGCCAGCCCAGGCCGCGCTGGGCCAGGGCCAAAGCCTCCGCCTCCCGCGCCAGGGTGGCGCCGGCGGCCTGCTCGGCATTGGCGGCCAGCACGTCCTCGACCCCCAGCAGCGGGTCGATCGCCGCGGCGCGCAGCCTGCCCTGCGCCGTGGCGGCCTGCTCCGCCGCCCGTGCCGCGCCGGGGGCCAGCAGCAGCGGCAGCAGCAGCGCCACGGCCAGCGGCAAGGCGACGATCGCCGCCAGCAGCGGCGCCCCGGCCAGCAGCGCCGCCCCCGCCAGCACCACGGCCAGGGCCGAGATCACCGGCACCAGCGCCCGCAGGTAGAGCCCGTCGAGCGAATCGACATCCGAGACCAGCCGCCCCAGCAGGTCGCCCGACCGGCCGAGGCCGATGCCGCCCGGCAGCCGGTCGGCCAGCCGGCGGAAGAACCAGATGCGGGTATCGGTCAGCGCCCGGAAGGTCGCCGCGTGGGTCACCATGCGTTCCGACCAGCGCGCCGCCGGGCGCAGCGCCACCAGCGGCTGCAGCAGCAGGAAGGCCAGACCGCCGCCCAGCGCCGCGCCGCCCAGCGCGGCGGCGATCCCCTGCCCCGCCAGCGCCAGCAGCGCCACGCCGAGCAGGGTCGAGCCGGCCGAGACGGCGATGCCGGCGGTGAGCCAGCCGGCCTGGGCACGCCAGAGGCCGAGGGTGCGGGCCAGGTCGCGCAGCATCCGGTTCAGCCCTGGGCCACGCGCGGCGCGCCGAGCGCGCGCCCGGCCTCGATCTCCAGCACCCGGCCGAGCCTGGCCCGCGCCCCGCTATGGCTGGCGATGATCGCGGTGCGGCCGATGCAGAGCCGCTGCAGGCTCTCGATCACCAGGGATTCCGTGCCGGGGTCGAGATGCGCGGTGGGCTCGTCCAGCAGCACCAGCGGGGTGTCGCGCAGGAAGGCCCGCGCCAGCGCCACCCGCTGCGCCTGGCCGCCGGACAGGCCCCAGCCGCCCTCGCCCACCAGCGTGTCGAGCCCCTGCGGCAGGGCCTTGGCGAAGTCGAGCACATGCGCGGCCCGCGCCGCGGCCTCGACCTGCCCGGGCGTCGCCTCCGGCCGGGCGAAGCGGATGTTCTCGCGCAGCGTGGCGCGGAACAGATGCGGGGCCTGCCCGACATAGGCGCTCAGCCGCCGGAGTTCCGCCGGCCGCAGGGCCATGGCGTCCTGGCCGTTGATCGAGACCCGCCCCGCCTCGGGCCGGGCGAAGCCCATCAGGATGCGCAGCACCGAGGACTTGCCGGCGCCCGAAGGCCCGGCCAGCACCAGCGTCTCCCCGGCATTGGCGCGGAAGGACAGGCCATCGAGCGCCGGCGGCCGGGCCGGGTCGTAGGACAGCCGGACATCGCTGAAGGTGACCACGACGCGCGGCGGCATCGCCTCCAGCCGCAGGCCGGGCGCCGGGCCATCGGCCAGCAGCGGCGCCAGCGCGGCGGCGGCGCCGGCGGCCGAGAGGCGGTCCTGGTAGGCCGCCGCGAAGCCGCGCAGCGGCGCGAAGAAGGCCGGCACCAGCAGCAGGCTGAACAGCGCGGCGCTCGGGTCCGCCCCGCCGCCGAGCAGCGCCCGGTGCCGCCAGGCCAAGCAGGCCAGCACGCCGGCCGAGAGCAGCTCCAGCGCCGTGCCCGAGAGGAAGGCGACGCGCAGCACCTTCATGGTGTGGCGGCGGAGTTCCGTGGCGGCCTCACCGAGCGCCACCGCCTCGCTTTCCTGCCGGTTGAACAGCACCAGGGTAGGCAGGCCGCGCATGCGGTCGAGGAAGCGGCCGGAGAGCCGGCCCAGCGCCTCGAACTGCCGCCGGCTGGCCTGGGCGGCGCCGATGCCGGTCAGCGCCATGGCGACGGGGTAGAGGATGCCGGCGATCGCCAGCACGACCCCGCTACCGGGATCGGCCCAGGCGACGGCGGCGAGGACCAGCACGGGACCTGCCATGGCCAGCGCCGCGGCGGGGATCCAGCGGGCGAAATAGCCGTCCAGCGCCTCGACCCGGTCCACCACCAGCGAGGCGCGGTCGCCGACGCCGCGCTGGTCGGCCGGCCCCGCTTCGAGCAGCCGGGCGAAGGCGGCGTCGCGCAGCCGGGCCCGCGCCGCCTCGCCCGCCGCGAGCTGGGCGCGTTCCTGGGCCAGCGCCAGCCCGGCGCCGAGCAAGGCCAGGGCGGCCGCCGCGGCGAGGTCCGCCCAGCCGGCCTCGCCATGGCCCAGCAGCCTGGCGAGCAGCCCCGCCACCAGCCAGGCGCCGGCGATCGCCGCCACCAGCGCACAGAGGCCCAGCAGGATCGGCAGCATGACCTGCCGGCGGAGCGCACGGGATTCGCGGCGCAGCAGCGCCCGGGCGGCGCCGTCCCGCGTCACCGAGGGAGAGTCCATGCACCCTTCTAACCCCGCCGGCGGCCGGACGTCACGCCACCCGGCTTGCCGCCGGGCGAAACCGCGGTCACATGCGCAAGGAAGCTTCCGGAGACGCCGCCCGATGCTGCCGCACCATGGCCGCTACGCCTACCACCCCTGGCCCGAGCGGCCGCGACATGCCTGGCCGGGCGGGGCAAGGCTGGCGGTCTATCTCGGCGTCAACCTGGAGCATTTCGCCTTCGGCGAGGGCCTCGGCGCCGAGCTCGCGCCCGGCGGGCCGCAGCCCGACGTGCTGAACCATGCCTGGCGGGACTACGGCAACCGGGTCGGCGGCTGGCGGCTGATCGAGCTGCTGGACCGGCTCAGCCTGCCGGCGACCGTGCTGCTGAACAGCGCGATGTACGACCACGCGCCGCAACTGGTCGCCGCCCACCGTGCCCGCGGCGACGAGATGGCCGGCCATGGCCGGACCAATTCCGAACGCCAGAGCAGCCTGCCCGAGGCCGAGGAGCGCCGGCTGATCGCCGAGAGCACCGCGGCGATCGCGCGGCACGAGGGCCGCCCGCCGCGCGGCTGGCTCTCCCCCTGGATCGCCGAGAGCCGGGCGACGCCGGACCTGCTGGCCGCGGCCGGCTACCGCTACACGCTCAACTGGTGCATGGACGACCAGCCCATCTGGATGGCGACCGCGGCCGGGCGGCTGCTGGCGATCCCCTATCCGCAGGAGGTCAACGATATCCCCGCCATCGCCGTCCGCCGCGACGGCGCCGAGCAGTTCGCCGCCATGGTGCTGGCCGATTTCGAGGAGCGGCTGGACCAGGTCGGCCGCGACGGCATCCCGCAGGTGATGGGCATCGCGCTGCACCCCTATATCATCGGCCAGCCCTACCGGCTGCGGGCGCTGCGCGGCGCGCTGGCGGCGATCGCGGCGCGGCGCGACGCGGTCTGGATCACCACCGCGGGCGCCATCTTCGACCATGTCGCCTCGCTGCCGGAAGGGATGGTCCCATGAAGCGCCTTGTCTTGGCCGCCACGCTGCTGCTGGGCGGCTGCATCGCCGCCCCGGACGCCACGACGCCGCAGCCGGTGGCGGCGGTCGACGTGCAGCGCTACCTCGGCACCTGGCACGAGGTGGCCCGGCTGCCGATGTGGGCGCAGGATTCGTCGAGCGTGTCCTGCGAGGACACCACGGCGACCTACACGCCGCGCCCGGACGGGCGGATCGGCGTGCTGAACCGCTGCCTGAACGCGCTGGCCGGCGACGCGCCGCGCGAGGCGACCGGCCAGGCCTATGCGGTCGCGGGCAGCGACAACGCCCGGCTGCGGGTGTCCTTCTTCTGGCCCTTCTTCGGCAATTACTGGGTGATCGGCCTGGACCCGGACTACCGCTGGGCGGTCGTGGGCGAACCCGACCGGCGCTGGCTCTGGGTGCTGTCGCGGACGCCGAAGCTGGAGGCGGCGGCGTTCGAGCAGGCGCTCGGGATCGCCCGGGCGCAGGGCTACGACCTGGCGCCGTTGAAGGTGGCGCGCGGCCAGCGGGGATGAGGCGGGGCGAACCGCTTCGGACCCATTCATCCCGCCCGAGGCGCCCTCCGCCCGCGCCGGGCAGCATGCCACCCCATCGAAGGCCTGCCCCGCCACGGGCAGGAGGGTTGCAGGTTTCCAGGACCTGACCGCGACCGCGATCGGCGGCTTCGGACACCGCCCCGGCCACCGGCACGGCGATGCCGCGGGACGGACGCGGTCGTCCAGGGGCACCGAGGCGCGTCCTCGGAGGCGCCCGCGGCGAAGGCCGGTCATTTCGCTCTCCTCCGGCCTGGCCCCGCCGCCACACGTCCGCGCTATTTCCGACCTGCGGACAGCATCCGGCGCAGCCTAGCCCAACTTGAACACCGCCTACTGCGAACTGCCTGATATGGCTTGTGAATTTGGGAAAATCAGGGGCGCGTGGCACTACGCCTGGGTCGCCCCCGGCGTTTGGGCAAAGTGTCGGGCGTTTGCGCTG
>NZ_JBHTDE010000036.1:0-15968 GCF_042666655.1 Dankookia sp. GCM10030260 | reverse complement strand
GTTGACCCGCCTGGTCAACGGCTGGCCCAACAGCCGGATCGATGAGCTGATGCCTTGGCACTGGGCACCCGCGAAAAACGCCTGATCATCAAACGCGGGCAGGAAGGGTCCCGAAGCTGCGCTTACGGTGCATTGGAGTAGCTGCCACAGCACCAGCGATGGTGCCCACCAGTGCGCGCCGACGGGTGATAGCGTCCATGGAGCATTGTCTCCCAGTCATTGAGCTGGGCAGTCTTCCATTGAGGGCTGCCTGTCCTGCTAACGCCGTGCCGGCAGGCGGCGATGCACGGAAAGCCGCATTCCGCTCATCATGGCCAGGTCGCACGGGTCCGAACTCTGGGGTCTTCGGCCCGTACTCATCGCATGCCCGGCGCAGCGCCGAAGTACAGGCAGCACTTCGCCTGCTCTCATGAATCCTCAACGATGACGCAGACAACAAGAGAAGCGAGCAGGGAGGGTCTATAACATATCACAGTTCAGCTTCGACTGCTGACCCAGTGTCGATGTAGTCGTCGTTCATCAGCTCTGTCTAACGCAGCGTTGACTTTCAATCGGCAAGATGTGTGAAGCCACGGAGAGTGACATAGCGTTGACATCCCCATAGCGACATTCCTGTCGTCCCAAGTGAAGGATCCAGCGTGGCTAATCAGTTCAAGCGAGGCCAAACAGTTCGGTTTGAGACAATCGGAGCCGGCGTTCGCGTCAAGCGGCGCGGCACCGTGGTGCGCACCGTGGACAGTGGCAAAGGCCTGAGGGTCGAAGTGCAGACAAAGGACGGCATACGTTTCCGGCCGCATCTGTCGGTGGTCAAAGCGGTAGCCCAAACGGCATAGCGGGGCGGCGTGACGGACACTGCACGGTAGGGACCGCCACCTCAGCTCAGCCTAACCAGAGGTGGTGGTCCCGGCTCCCAGCAAGTGCAGTGTTACGCCTTGTCCCGGATGAGATCCCGCACCAGCGGGTAGATCTGCGCCTCCCACACCGTCCCCTCGAACAGGGTTTCGTGCCCCGCACCGGGTTGCAGGTGATACCGCTTCATCGCTGCGTCGAGGCCGGTGCAGAGCCGTAGCGCCGCCCGGCCCTGGCCGGGCGGACAGCTGCCGTCGCGGTCGCCTTCGATCACCAGCAGCGCGGTGTCACGGATCGCCTCGGGCCGCACCTTCCGACCGTGCCAAGCCATCCGCCCGCGCGCGAGCTCATGCGTCTGGAACACCCGGTGGATGGTGTCGAGGTAGAGCTCCGCCGGCACGTCCATGACGGCGAGCAACTCGGCATACCGCCTCCGGTGCGCCTCGGCCGCGGCCTCATTGCCGCCAACCAGGTTGCCGAGCTGGTCGACCTGCGCCGCCATGTGGCGGTTCAGGTCCACCAGCACCGAATCAGCCATCTGCTGCGCGCCCGGGCGGACGCGCCGCCCGGCACCCCGGTACTGCGCCGGCACCCGGCCGACCGCATTGTAGGCGAACCAAGCGAGCGGCAGCACGCGCGTGAGCGATTGCTCCCGGGTTGGGGTGATCCGTGCGTCCACCGGTCCGCCGATCAGGGTGAGGCTGCGTGGCCGGGCGGGGTTGCTGTCCTCGGCCATCAGGGCGGTGGCTGCCAGCACCGCCACAGCCGGCTGAGATACCGCGAGCAGATGCGCCCCTGACCCCATTGCCTCCAGCCAGGCGATGATCTGCGCCACCATGTCGTCCAGGCCGAAGAGGCCGGCGGACACGGGGATCTCGCGCGCATCGGTCCAATCGGTCACATGCACATCGTGTTCGGGCAGCAGGGCCTCGACCGTGCCGCGCAACCGGGTGGCGAAATGGCCGGATTGCGGCGCGACCACCAGAACGCGTGGCCCAGGGTTCGCCACGTCCTTGGTAAAGCGCAGCAGCCGGCCGAAGGGAGCGGTATCAACCACGTCCTCCCGAACCTCGACCCGGCCGCCATTCTGCTGCAGCGAACCGAAGCCGAAGATCGGCTTACGGTGGGTAGTGCCAACACCTTCCAGCAGCTGGAGCGAGGCCGCTACCTGGGCCAGCGGAGATGCTTCCGGCCGGTCGGCATGCAGGGACCGGAGCAGGCCGGAGGCATCGCGGGCGAGGGGACGAAGCCGCGCCAGAAGGGCTGCCTGAGCCTGGGAGAGTTGGTAAATCACAGCTACGGCTCCTGGCGCTGGCGTTCTGCCCGGGCGGTGGTGCTTCTGGTGGTCCGACGGCAGTCACCGGCAGATCTCAACGCCTGCAACGCGCCAGACCATCAAGAAGCTATTGGCAGGCACCAGCGGCCCATACCGAAGGTCAGGGCGTCTCGGTACCGGCGCCCGGCTTCGATGTTCCCGCAGACCCCAGCAGGTGCAGGCTGCCCCACTGCCTTGCCCTTGCAAGACGATTTTCGAGAGGCCTTGCACAGGTGGAAGTTGGGGAGGTCCGGAAAGACACCGCGGACCGAAGGTCTACAGTGGCTCAGCTGTTGGAAGATGCATACCATGATTCGCGCCGGCGCCGGCTGCCTTCCGAAATTTGAGCACATAACCGCTGCAGCAGCCCGCGCCGCCGTAAAAAGAAAAACGTTGATAGGGAGAAGACGCATGACCGAGGCGATGCTCGAAGCAAAGCGGCCAAATCGCGCTTCACCGGTTCGAAAACTCGACGCTCTCATTATCGGTGCAGGCGTAGCGGGGCTCTACCAGCTGCACCAGCTCCGCGAGCTGGGGATGAACGTACGCGCCTACGACACAGCCTCGAACGTCGGCGGCACATGGTACTGGAATCGCTATCCTGGTGCCAGGTTCGATTCCGAGGCCTACATCTACCAATATCTGTTTTCCGAAGAGCTCTACAAAGGCTGGAGCTGGAGCGAGAAATTCCCTAGCCAGTCGGAGATTGAGCGTTGGCTGAACTATGTCGCTGACCGGCTCAACCTCCGACCGGACATCCAGTTCGACACCACGATCACCGACGCAAAATTCGATGAGACCACCAACCGCTGGACGGTGAAGACCGACACCGGCGAGACAATCGACACGCAGTTCCTGGTGACGTGCGGCGGAATGCTGTCAGCGCCACTCACCAACGTCTTTTCAGGGCAGGACACATTCAAGGGGAAACTCTTCCATACTGGTCGCTGGCCGAAGGAGCCGGTCGACTTCGCAAGCAAGCGGGTCGGCGTTGTCGGCATTGGCGCGACGGGCATCCAGGTCATCCAGACGATTGCGGATCAGGCCGGCCACCTGACCGTATTCGTGCGGACACCGCAGTATGCCGTCGCCATGAAGAACCCTAAGTACGGTCAGCAGGAGGTCGATGCCTACAAGGCGCGCTTCGATGAACTCAAGAACACGATCCCGAACACCTTCACTGGCTTCGAGTACGACTTCGTCCATAAATGGGCGGATCTTACCCCGGAGAAGCGGCGTGAGGTGCTGGAAGAGACCTGGCAGGACGGCTCGCTCAAGCTGTGGCTGGCGTCGTTTGGTGAGATGTTTTTCGATGAGAAGGTGAACGAGGAGATTTCCGAATTCGTGCGCGACAAAATGCGCGCGCGGCTCAAGGATCCGAAGCTCATTGATATGCTGATTCCGAAGGACTACGGCTTCGGCACACATAGGGTCCCCCTCAAGTCCAACTATCTCGAGGCTTATCTCCGCCCCAACGTTGAGGCGGTTAACGTCAGGGACAACCCGATCGTGCGTGTGACGCCGAAAGGCATCCAGACCGCAGACGAAAAACTCTACGAACTCGACATCATCGTTCTCGCAACCGGTTTCGATGCTGGAACCGGTGCCCTGACCCGCATCGATATCCGCGGTCGTGGCGGACGATCACTGAAGGAAGACTGGAGCCGCGACATCCGCACGACGATGGGACTCCAGGTTCATGGCTACCCCAACCTGTTCACGACGGCGACGCCGCTCGCACCCTCTGCTGCCCTTTGCAACATGACAACCTGCCTTCAGCAGCAGACCGAATGGATAACCGACTGCATCCGGTACATGCGGGATCACGATCTCACCGTTTGCGAACCGACGAAGGAGATTGAGGACCGCTGGGTGGAGCACCACGACGAGACTGCAAACGCGACCCTGATTTCAAAGACCGCCTCATGGTACCTCGGATCGAATGTCGAGGGTAAGCCGCGTCGCGTCCTGTCTTACACGGGCGGCGTCGGAACCTACCGGCAGAAATGTGCGGAGGTGGCCGCCAGCGGATACCAGGGCTTCGACATGCGGTGACAGCGCCGATACCTGCCGTAGCACCGCTGGGTGAGGCAGGTTCGCCCTCACCGGATATCAAATAGCCCCAACGGGGAGGAATAAACATGAGCGCCGATTTCAAGGCAGCGGCCGATGCGATTCTGAACAAGGTTGTCACCTCAAACCCAGCCGTGCCGGGTGTGGTCGCCATGGCGACCGATCGGCAACGGAACATTTATGAAGGCGCGGCCGGCCTGCGCCGGCTCGACAGCGACGAGACGATGACGACAGACACGATCTTCGCCATCTTCTCGACAACCAAGGCGATCACCGGCACGGCTGTGCTGCAACTCGTCGAGGAAGGCAGGCTCGATCTTGATGCGCCGGCGAAGACCTACGTGCCGGAGATCGCTCGACTGCAGGTCATCGAGGGATTTGACACACACAGTGAGCCGAAGCTTCGTCCACCCAAGCGCGAGGTGACGACGCGTATGCTGCTGCTCCACACCGCGGGCTTCGGCTACGACTTTTTCAGCGAAACCTACAACCGGCTGTCGCAGGAGAAGGGACAGCCGAGTGTCGTCACCGGCTCAAAGGCTTCGCTCATGACGCCGCTGCTCTTCGACCCGGGTGAGCGGTGGGAGTATGGCTCGAACATTGATTGGTGCGGGCTTGTGGTCGAAGGGATCACGGGCAAGCGGCTCGGCGAGGTCTTCCGGACCCGCATCTTCGAGCCGCTTGGCATGCACAACACGGCTTTCGTGATGACCGAAGCAATGCGTGCCAGGGTCGCGGGAATGCACGCACGCAGCAGCGATGGGTCGCTCGCGCCGATCGAGTTTGAACTGCCGTCCGAACCAGAGGTTCACATGGGCGGACACGGGCTTTACGGATCCGTCGGCGACTACATGCGATTTATCCGCATGTGGCTGAACGACGGAAACGGAGAGCAGGGCCGCGTCCTCAAACCCGAGACCGTCCGAATGGCCGAACGGAACCAGCTCGGCGAGAAGAAGATCACACGGCTGCCAGGCGTCATCCGGACGCTGTCGAACGACGCCGAGTTTTTCCCCGGCCTGTCAAAGTCTTGGTCTTTCACCTTCATGGTGAACGACGAAGCGGCGTCAACCGGTCGGCCGGCTGGCGCGCTCGGCTGGGCGGGGCTTGCCAACCTGTTCTACTGGATTGACCGTCAAAACGGGTTTGGCGGGTTCTGGGCGACCCAGATCCTGCCGTTCGCTGACCCGGTTTCCTTCGGCGGCTACATGGATTTCGAGACGGCGTTCTACGACGGCCTGCGCCAGCGAAAGGTCGGATAGGGGCTGCTTCCGGGCATGTGCGAGAAGCACTCTCTGCACAAACCAGACCGACAGCGGTGGTGTTAGGCTTGCCACCAGCCGGGGACATGGCGCAACAGGGCAGGGACATGCCGGGGACTACGAAGCGGGACCACCAGGCGGAGCGGCTGCAGGCCATCCGCCTGCGCTACACGATCAACACGCATCTCGAGGACTGCGCCGTCGCCACGCCGGCGGCGATCGGCGCCGCCACTGGTCTGCCCGCCGCCGAAGCGGTCCGCCTACTGACCCGCAGGCAGTTGTAGTGCGACCAGTTGTTGAGACGGCGGACTGCGCTACTCAGGCGGCCAAGGGTAGGTGGACGGGTAGGCACTGAGCAAGGCCGCGTTGCTCGGCGCGGATCTGGTTCGGGGTGCGATAGCCATGCCGGGCGACGAGCCAGGTGGCATTGTAGTGGGCGACGAAGTCCTGCAGCCCGCAGCGCAGCTCTTCGATGGTGTCGAAGGTGTGCACCCACAAGAAGTTCTCCTTCAGGGTGCGGATGAAGCGTTCGGCGACGCTGTTGCCCTCGGGCTGGCGGACGAAGGAGGGCGAGCTCTCGATGCCGAAGAAGGCGATCTCGTCCTGGAAGTCGCCGGACAGGTAGTTGGAGCCATGGTCGTGGCGCAGGGCGAGGCCCTTGGCCACGCCCTTCTCGATGCGACCGAAGTGGCGCAGGACGCCCTGGCGTACTGGCTCGAGCGCCTCGAAGCGGTCGCCGGAGCGCGCGGCATGGTTGCCGACGCACTCGCCGGAGCAGTGGTCGACGGCAACGAACACCCGGGCCCGACCGTCTCTGACGGTCACGGTCTCGGTCATGTCGGTTCCCCACATCGCATCTACGGCGGCGGTGGTGATGGTGCCATCATGGGCGCGCTGCGCGGGACGGCCGACCCGGTGCGGCGCGAGCAGGCCGTGCTGGCCCATGAGACGCCGGACCCGGCGGGCCGAGCTGCGGATGCCGGCATGGCGCAGCCGGGCCCAGATCTTGCGGTAGCCCTCACCATGCAGGCGCGAGCCGAGGATCTGGGCGCGGATGTGCTCGAGCAACACGGCATCGGAGCAGGCACCGACCGGGCCTCGGCGCACCGAGACAGCCGATCCGGTTCTGTTGCAGCTTTTCAGAACAGTCACGGCAAGGTAGCAGCCGGGCATGGCGAGATGGCTTCAGGCGGACGCGGTGAAGTTGGGCGGGTCCTTCAAGGGACGGCAGTTCATCGCCGAGGTGATCCTCTGGGCTGTCCGCTGGTACTTGATGTTCCCGATCAGCTACCGCGATCTCGAGCTGATGCTGGCAGACCGCGGCGTAGGGGTCGACCACACCACGATTTTCCGCTGGATCCAGGCCTATGCGCCGGAGCTGGAGAAGCGGATCCGGCCGCACCTGCGCACATCCGACGGCTCGTGGCGGGTCGACGAAACCTATGTGAAGGTGAAGGGCCGCTGGACCTACCTGTATCGCGCGGTCGACAGCCGCGGCCAGACCATCGACTTCCTGCTCTCGGCAAGGCGGGACACAGCGGCCGCGAAGCGCTTCTTCCGCAAGGCTCTCGGGCAGCCGCACACGGTGAACCCGCGCACCATCACGGTGGACAAGAACCCGGCCTACCCGCGCGCGGTAGCGGAGATGAAGGAGGACGGTGAGCTATGGCGACGCTCGCAGCTGCGCCAGGTCAAGTATCTCAATAACATTGTGGAACAAGACCACCGGCGCGTGAAACGCCTGGTCAGACCTGGGCTCGGCTTCGGCAGTTTCCATACGGCGCGACGAACCCTGGCAGGCTACGAAGTGATGGCGATGGTGAGGAAGGGGCAGGTACGGAGGATTGGCGGACGCGACATGCGGGCTCAGGCGACCTTCGTCGCCAAGCTGTTCGACTTCGCTGCCTGATTTATCTCCTGCTGGAGCCATTCACGGCCCGCTGAAAACTTTGCAACACAACCCCCAAGCTCGTGTCCCAGCACGGCTGCGACCTCGTCCTCGCTCCCAAGCAGTTCCAGCATGCCGAACGTGATCGTCACCCGGCCCTGCCCGCTCACCGAGGCGCGTGCTGCCCTGGACGGATCGAGCGTGACCTGCAGGGTGCAGTCGCCGCTGCCATAGGCGGTGCAGAGCGGCTGCGCCGCCTGGGTCAGGCGCTGCGAAACGCTAACCAGCATCGCCTCAGGCGCGCCTGCCATGCCGGCGGCGGGTGGGGGGTTTCGAAAATCGCCTGGCGGGCCACGTCCAGCTCGACCGGATCGACGGCGGGTGGGATGAAGCGTGGGCCGCAGCCGACAAGCGGAAGCAGCACGAGCAGGATTATCGCCGCCGGGACCGCCTTGCTGTCGTGCATATCAGGTCGGTGCTTCGGCCGTATCCGTGCCATGCTGCAGATCGGCCATGATCGCCGGGATCTCCGCGAGCAATTCGCGGGCAAGATACCCGATCGGCCCGCGCGTGCGGGCGAGACGCTCCCCTGCCTCAGCATGCAGGTACACTCCCCAGAGGGTGGCCTCTGTCGGCGCGGCACCGCGGGCAAGCAACCCAGCGACGATGCCGGCCAGGGTATCGCCCGAGCCGGAGGTGGCCAGGCCGACATTGCCGTGGTCGCAGGACCAAGCGCGCCCGTTTGGATCCACGATGAAGGTGCGGCCGCCCTTCATCGCCACCACCGCCTGTAGTCCGGTGGCCACTTTCCGCGCAGCCGCGAGAGGGTCAGCCAGAACTGCGTCCCGCGGGACGTCCAGCAACGACGCCATCTCGCCCGCGTGCGGCGTCAGAACGATCCGGCCTGCATGGCCGGCCAATGCTGCCCGGCAGCTATTGAGCTCTTGCAGAGCGGCCGCGTCCAGCACGAAGCCGGGACCGTCGATCGATGCAAGCAGACGGCTGGTGAGCAGCGAAACCGCGGCGCTATCCATCATCCCGGGACCGAGGAGTACCGCATCGGTTCGGCTGCAACGCCCGGCCAACCTCTCGACCTCCACCGCGGAAATGCCACCCTCTGGCGTTTCCTCCAGACCGGTGACCAGGGCTTCCGGCACCGCCACGGCAAGTTGCGGCGCAACGCTGCGACAGGTCGCAATCTGCAGCTTGCCGGCTCCCGCGCGCAGTGCAGCCAGACCGGCCAGCAGGGCGCCGCCAGGCGTCTCGACACTGCCGCCGATGACCAGGACGCGGCCACGCTCGTCCTTGTCTTCACCCTCGTGATGCCGGGGCAGGGGTATGGAGCGGAGCAGCTCACCCGTTACGGGTATGACGGCCTCGCTCATCGGGCACCAATCGGTGCATCGGGCTCTGCGGTGATCTGGGTTCCCTGCTCCTGCAGAGGGGCGACAAAGTTATAGGCCTGCAGCACCATGCCGGCAGCATCGCCACGGCTATGATCGACTGCGTATTCCGTGACCGCACAGTTAGCCACGTCGCCTTCGGCGTCGATCCGCAAGATCTGATCCTCAGTCATCTTCTCCAGCAGGTAGCGAAGGCACAGCACGACCACCTGATGCGCGACAACCAACACGCGCGCGCCGCCATGATGCAGCGACATGGTGTCGAGGGCGCTGCGCAGGCGCAGGATCACGTCACACCAGCTCTCCCCGCCGGGAGGTCGATGATAGAACTTGCCAAGGATGCGGCGGAACTCCGCTTGGTCCGGATGATGCTGTTCGATGCCGTAGCGGGTCAGCCGATCAAGGACGCCAAACTCTTTTTCCCGCAGCCGCTCATCCTGGATGAAGTCGGCTGGATCCACGCAGACGCCGCCAGCTTCGTGGATCAGCGTTGCTGTCTGCAGCGCGCGCCTGTAGGGCGAGGACAGAACCACATTGGGTTGCTGATCCTCTGGCATTTCGGCGAACCATCGTCCCAAGGCACGCGATTGTTGTTCACCCAATCCGCTGAGGGGCACGTCGACATCGCGTCCACCCGTCTCGATATGCGTTAGGCGTGCGGCATGGGCAGTGTCGCGTGCGACGTTGCCGCTGCTTTCACCGTGTCGCACGACCCAAAGCCGGCTTGGCCATCGCTGCGTCATGATACGAATGTTTCTCACCTGTTCGGAGCGATAACGTCTGAGGCGGCCTAGTGTTCGATTTTGATAGCCGAAGCGGCTCCAAGTGAAAGGAACGTCTGATCCTGCTGGCTGTTGACAGCCCTTCATGCGAGGTAGCCGCTCTTCCCGGTCTGGAAGGCGGCCAGTATCGCCACGAATGGTGAGGATACGGAGATGAGCGACGCTAGGACGACCGGCGCCACAAACAGCCAGCTTCGGCAAGAGGCCGCCGATGTAGTCGACGATGTGAAGGCCGAGGGCGCTGGAGTGGCCGAGGCCGCGAAGAACCAGGCATTAGGCTTTGCCGAGGAGCAGAAGCAACGCGGCGCCGAGCATGCCGAAGGGATCGCCCGTGCCGTGCATGGTGCAGCGGACCAGCTGCAAGAAAGCTCCCCGCAAATCGCGCGCTATGTCCAAGAGGCTGCCTCGGCAGTGGACGGCCTGGCGCGCAGCCTGCGGGATAGCAGCCCAGGTCAGCTGATGGGTCAGATGGAGAACCTTGCTCGTCGCCAGCCGGTCGCTTTCTTCGGCGCCGCGGTGCTGGCAGGTTTCGCCCTGGCGCGCTTCGCCAAGAGCTCGGCCGAGGAAGCGCGGCATGCTGGCGCCCAAGCGACGCTGGCGCAGGGTGGCCGGCATGCGGATGCGGCGATCGGTGGTGGCCGCGTGGTGCCGCATTCCACCGCCATGGGCGCGCCGGGCTGGGTCCAGCGCGGGCCGGACGACGCGCCGCGGCCAGCTACCGTTGCCGCGGCGTCGCTCGGCGGTGCCGCCGCCCGGACGACCGCCCAAGCCGGGCAAACCAGCCCGATCAAAGACGCGGGCTAGGAGAGAGCTGTCATGCCATCCGATATGAACCGCGCGCCGGAGCGTGACCGTAGCGTCACCGACCTGTTCGGCAGCGCCATCGGCCAAATCTCCACTTTGTTTCGCAAGGAGGTCCAGCTCGCGCGCGCTGAGCTTAGCGAGAAGCTGGGCGACGCAGCCGGCGCCATTACGCCCTTGGCGGCTGGTGGCGGACTGCTGCTCGGGGCATTGATCGTGCTGCTGTTTGCGCTGGTCGCGCTGCTCGAACGCTTCGGCTTGGCGACCGGATGGGCGGAGCTGATCGTCGGCCTCGCCGCAGCGCTCGGCGGCTACGCGCTGATCCGCGGCGGTCTTTCCCAACTTAAGACATCCAACCTTGTGCCGACACGCACGACCACGCAGCTGTCGCGCGACGCGCAGGTGGCGAAGGAGCAGGTTCAATGAGCAGCACGACCAACCCTGGCAGCCGCTCTGCCGCGGAGATCGAGCGCGAGGTCGAGCAGACCCGCGCCGGCCTCACCGACACGCTGGACGAGTTGCGCGAGCGCGCCTCCCCAGGCCAGCTTTTTGAGCAGGCGCTGGACTATGCCCGCAGCTCCGGCGGCAACGAGTTCGTGCGCAACCTCGGCACCTCGGTACGGGACAACCCGCTGCCGTTGCTGTTGATCGGTGCCGGCATTGGCTGGCTGATGATGTCGGGTGGCAGCCGTTCGGGCGGAACCACATCGTTCCGGACCATCTCGCCCAACCCCTCGGCCGGCACCGGCTCGATCGGCACCGGCAGCACGCGGGTACGGGTGTACGGGGACGGTGCGGAGGCCAACGCCTCAATAATCGGACGCGCTTCGGCGGCCGTGGGTGCGGCGCAGGACAACGTCACCGGTGCAGCCGATCAGGCGAAGGAGAAGGTCGGACAAGCCTATGACAGCGTGACCGATGCGGTGAGCTCGATGACCGACAGCGTTCGCGATGCGGCTACCTCGATCACCGACCGAGTGACGGGTAGCGGGCAGGAAGTGCAGGCCCGGGCCGGCGAGCTCAGCGACCAGACCCGCCAGGGCGTGACCTGGCTTATGCGGGAGCAGCCGCTCGTTCTGGGCGCAATCGGCGTGGCGCTGGGCGCCGCGGTCGGTGCCCTGCTGCCGGGCACCGAGGTCGAGGACCGGCTCATGGGTGATACCCGCGACGCTGTGGCGGACCGTGTCCAAACCACGGCGCAGCAGGGCTATGAGCGGCTCAAGGACACCGCCGGCGAGCATCTGGAGCACGCGAAAGCCGCAGTCGGGCAGGCGGCAGATGGAAAAGGTGGAGTCGGCTCGGCGCTGACCGAGGCGGCACGGGAGGTTGGGCAAGCAGCGCGCGATACCGCGCACGATTTGGCCGGAGAGGCGCGTAGCACGTTGGAAGGCCAGCCGCGCCGCAATGAGGGATCGGCACCCGCGCCGGGCCCGAGCTCACCGCGCATCGGCCCCGTCTAGGGCTACGGGGCTTTGCCGGCGGCCCCTCCACCGCGGCCGAAGCAAAAGAGCCATGCCTTTGGGTGGCCCGGCATGGACTGCCGTGGCGGGCCATGTTGCAGGGATCGGCAAGACGGACGAAGTAAGCCCAACCCTGTCTGGGTTCAGGCGATGCGAAAGGAGATCGGGCGTCCCAGCTCCAACATACGGTTCAGGGCGTAGACGGCAATGTTCACCTCGGTCGCCCGACGCTGGTCCGTGTGGCAGCGCAGCCCGTAACTGATCATCTGTTTGAACCTGCTGACGGTGGCTTCGACGCGGGCTCGGGTGGTGTATCCTGACGCCTTCTGCCAGGCCGCTAGTCCATGCTTGGCGATGAACTGCAGGATGGCAGTCCCGCTGCGTTGGCGCGGTCGCGGCCGGCTCGCTTTGCACGACCTTGGAATGTGGCGGTACGATGACCGCCGCTTCCGGATGATGCTCGGCGACCGAGATGGCAACGCCTTTCTGGTCGTAGGCGCCGTCAGGGGCCAGACGGAACACGGCCCAAAGTGTCAGCGCCGTCAGAATCGCCAAAGGCGAGTACCAAGGCTGCTCGCCTGGGGTCGTGCGCGGCGCTACGTGCCACCCGTCGATCGCCGCATCGGAGAACCACACCGTCCGGCTCCCACGTTGGCGCAGGCTGGCGTCGTACTCGTGCCAGCTCATTACCTTTCGCTTCTGCTTAGGAATGTGGTGGCGGCGGTCCTAATTCAGCTAGAAAGGCAAGATGCGTATCCGGAATCAGAGCAGGGTCGATCCTCCTACGTTGGCCCGGCCCACAGCGCCACCGGCCGAATCCATGCAACAGCGCCCCAGCTGGGGTCAAATACCCGACTTCTGGCCCTGGGTTTCGAGCCGGATATAGGTGTTCACCACGTCAGGCAGGTTCTGACCGGCCCATTCGGCCATGGCGATTTCCTCCTGCAAGCTTTCCTGCAGCAGCGGGATGGCCTGCTGGTCACCTGCCGCCCCGGCCATCTCGATTAGCGCCCGGTAGGAAGCGATCTCGAAATGCTCGAAGGCGTAGTTGGCGAAGCTGTTCTTCAGGATCTCGTCTTGCATCGGCGCATGGGCAAGAGCCGCCATGTTGCCCATGAAGCCGGTGGCGAGGTCCTTCAGCGTGCTCGCGCTGGTACCATGCGCCTGGAGGATCTGTTCCAGCCGCTGTGACTGCCGGCGGGTCTCCTCGATGTGCTGCTGCAGGCGTTGGCGCGTGGCCGGGTAGTTCTCGATCCGCTCCACTTGGCGGGAGAGGAGCTGGTCGGCTTGGGCCTCTAGCGCATGGGCATTGCGCAAGCCGGTAATATAGATGTCCTGGATGGTGCTTGGCAGGGGTGGACTGCCTCTCGTGCAATGAGAGCAGGCCAACGGACGCGGCTAGGCGGCAGTTGCTTGCGAGGTCGAATGGGACGGATGCCCCAAGCAGGGCACGGGGCATGTATAAGGCCGATGGCCATAGTGAGGTTTGACGGCTGGCGGGTGTCCGACGTCAGGGCCCATGCTCTCCGATCCCCTTAATTTTTAGGCGGTGAAGGCAAGCTTGAAGAAGCCCGTCTCCGCCACGGCCTCGGGGAAGTTCTTCATCAGCGGCGCGAGCCTGTACTCTGGCATGGTGGGGATGAGATCGTCGAGCATGCAGCCTTGCCGGAACAGCGAGTGAGTGCGGCTTTTGTTGGTGTTTGATTTCAGCAGCCGGTCGCGCCGCATGGGTTCGCCGATGTGGGTGGCGGAAAGCTCGCTTCCGTCAATGAAGTGCTTCGACTGATCAAAACGGCGATGGCTGATGGTGGGCCGAATGCCGAAGTGCTCGACATCAATCTCAATGAGAGACTCGATGAGAAAGTGGTGGTACCGCTGGCCGGTAGGTTGGCCCCGCTCGGTGTGTCGTTGCTGTTTGCTGCCGGCTACGATAAGCATTGCAACACGGGCAGGCATGGAGCCGCGCCAGTGCTGCACAAGCTTTTCGATGGCCACCAAGTGACCACCGCGCTTGTTGTTCTGTTGTCTGCCACAAGTTTATTTAGATAACTGACTTAATCAGGCGCTGTCAGCGCTTCCCTTGCGAGACTGAAGCGGAAAGCTTGATCTCGTTCCGGTACAACGGGCGTAGTCTTCAGGCGAGGATATCGCCTCAGCAGGACACATTTCGTGTCGTAATTTTGGAAGATGGCCGAGCGGTGTCCAAGCCGCTGGTGTACGGCCCCGGCATGGTTTGCGATTCCGAAGAAGCGGCTAAATCCGCTATCTCTTTTGTCGAAGGCGGGATGTTGGAGTTACTGCGCCGGCCGCGGCGATCCTGAACACTTGCATACGGATATTAAAGTCCGTGACGAACATTTTGTGATGCGGTCTTCCCGTTACCGCCCAAGCCGGCACAATACTCGCAACGCTTACTCGCAACCGGTAGCTCAGTCCCAATAAGGTCGTGTTGCCGTGCCGATACCAAGTTGTCGCGGCGCAGCCGGGCGCAACTGCCCCCGCTTAATGCCGTTGGCTTCACCGCGTGGCCATGTCGGCCGCGGCTGAGGTAAGTGACCATGGACGAAATCATTAGGCTGATGACGGAACAGCTCCGCGATGCCTATAGCGCGGAGAAGCAAGCGCTGCGCGCCATGCCGCGAATGATGAAGAAGGCCTCGGCGCAGTCGCTAAAGGACGCGCTGCAGATGCATGTCGAGCAGACCGAGGGCCAGGTCGAGCGCCTGGAGAAGGCGCTCGAGCTGGTCGGCGGCAAACTCGGCCGTAAGGTCTGCGAGGGCATGCGCGGCATCATCGAGGAGGGCCAGAGCGAGCTGGAGGACTACGAGAAGGGCCCGCTGCTGGATACTCTGATCGTCGCCGCGCAGCAGCGGATCGAGCATTACGAGATCGCCTCCTACGGCACCATGGCGGCGTTGGCCAAGGTGGTGGGGCAGCAGGAGGTGGCGAAACTGCTGGCCGAGACGCTGCAGGAGGAACGGCAGACCGACGAAAAGCTGACTCAGCTCGCCGAAAGCGAATTGAACCCGGCGGCGATCAAGGGCGCACAGTCGGACGAGCCGGCCAACGACCGCCGCAGCAAGCGCGGCGCCGCGGCCTGACAGCGGTAGCGGCGGGTCTTGTCCATGCGGGGCGGGTTGGTCTGCCCGCAACAACAGCCTTATCTATGCTGCCCTCCCCGCAGCTTTTCGATTGGGCAGTGCCGGACGCTATAGCGGCGCATAAAGGTGTGGCGCCGAACGATGGCCCGCCGCTTGGTTTTTGATGCGACGTCGCCCGAGATGACGGCGGTTAGTGCAGCGACACAGACGGAAGATGTAGGCCGCCGTTGCCTACCCCACGGCGGGCGGCTCCGACTTTGAGGCTGCCTGCATCTTCCGAATGCTTCTGAGCACTGGTGATGCGACAACAGGCACCGGGTCATTAGGCACCGGAAGTGTGTTGCTGAAGCAATACGACTGGCCAAGGTTGTTGTCGCGCGATAGCCGCCGGTCAGTCGCACCGAACCTCCACCAACCATGTCAGCAGATCGGCCAAACCAATGCCGAAAAAGATTTCTTTTGAAAGCGTTTGGAAACCTGTAACCAAGGACAGCGCTGACACGAGACCGATCGGCAGCAACGTGCTGATCTTGACGATAAATCTTGCTCTTTGGGCGGTGCTCATCGGCGCTGTGCGCTTTCTCCTACTCTGACAATCCAGCAGCGTACGCCGCGCCATCTCGGTCGCCCGACACTGGTCCGTGCGGGAGCGCAGCCCGTAACCGATCACCTGCTTGAACCTGCCGATGGTGGCTTCGACGCGGGCTCCGGTGTTGTAGCCAGACGTCTTCTGCCAGGCCGCTCGTCCGTGCTCAGCCATGCACTGCAGATGGCGGTCTCGCTGCGTCGGCGCGCTCGCTGCCATCTCACTTGGCACGGCCGTGGAATGCGGCGGCACGATGACCAGCGCTTCCTGGTGACGCTCGGCGACTGCAGTAGAAACGCCTTCCTGGTCGTAGGCGCCGTCTGGGGTGCGGCACGGTTCGATGAGACAGCCGACTGCGGTAGAGAGGTCACCGCAACCGGAGGTCAGACCGATGGACCAGAACCACAGCGACAAGCCCGTGGGGGCGCCGGCGGGCGCCCAGAACGCT
>NZ_JBHTDE010000035.1:0-16511 GCF_042666655.1 Dankookia sp. GCM10030260 | reverse complement strand
CTGCTGCCCGCCACATGTCGGTCAGGTTCAGCATGGTGCCGCGGAGGCGGATGGGCCTGCCTTGGTAGCTGAGAAGGCTGGTGAAGGTCATGGTGATCTCCAACGGGGTTTCGGCCTTGCTCAAGGGGCCGCTGCGGTCGGCTCGGAGCTGCCGAGACGGGTTGGAGAGGAGGGGTGGACAAGCGTTTGGCCCGGCAGACCGCCAGGGGCAGCTGCCGGGCTGGGGCGGACCGGTGTTGGGACTGGTCCGCGGCCCGAGCGGCGCCGCTGGGGCGCCGGCCCGAACGCCGCGGCTGCGGGCCCACTTGGGGGCCGTGCCGCGCATGGCGGCCGGCGGAGTGCCGGCCTAACCGTATGGTGCCCGGCGCGGCGGGTGCCACGCCGGTGCCGCGTCCTACGCGGCATGTCGGCGCATCGTCCCCGAATGTGATCCGGGGCGGCGCCGCGGAAACCTCATCATGGTCACCTCCGTGCCACCGCTGGCAGGGTCAGGGTTCGCAGAAGCGGCCGGCTCAGTGCCGGATGCGCGGTGCCGGGCAGCTGCGGCGCCGGTGACAGCGCCGCAGCTGCCCGCCCGGGTGCGAGGATGAGGAGAGACGAGAGGCTGAAGGTCCGGTCCTGGGCCCAGGCAGGGGCGGTGCGGGACGGGTGTTGGGCATCATTGCAGATGCGCGGGCGAAGTCCCGTGGCCGGCCGGCTTTGGCTCGACCCTCTGGAGGTTGGACTGCGTTGCTGTTCAGGGGAGCGGGGCTGCCGGCGGGGCCGTGCCTCTCGTCCAGCAAAAATGGGGATACTGGCTCAAGATTTCAATGCGATTTCAGCACAAATGTGTCTCTCAACCTAAGGTATTGCCAAAAAGATTGTCTGCCATAACTCCAGGCTGTACTCTCAATGTCGCGACAAGATGGCCGCTTCTGGCGCTCCGTCGCATCGCTCGTGAAGTGGCGCCCAAAGGGCGCTGCACGCTGGACCTGAGCAAGCCAGCCTCCCGGTAGCCTTGCGCTGCCGGGCCGCCCCGTCCGACGCCGCTGGGGTGCGGTGCGGCCCGATGCTGTCGGGCCATGCGGAGGCTTGCGCCCATGCTTCAAAGGACGATTACGCAGCCAGAGGCTGCGCTTCCACGCGTGCGCACCTGCGAGGGAGGCCCGGCGGTGAGTCGGTGCCGGCCTCCAGTGGCTCCCGGGCCCGAGCCGAACGGTCGCGTGCCGTCGGACGGCCCGGCCGTGGTGCCCGGCGCCGACGCCGCGGCCCCGGATCCTGCGCCTGACACCAACTCCAAGCAGATCCCGGCGGCTGCCTTCGCCACGCTGGTCGGGCGCAGCCTGCGAACCCTGCGCAGCTGGGACGAGGCCGGCCTGACGCACCCGGAGATGCGCAACTCACGTCGCTACTACGGCGCCGCCGACCTGGTGGCAGTGCTCGCCCTCGGCACGAGCCGGAAGGGTCCGCGCGAGGGCAGCAGCATCAAGTATCTGACGGCCGTTTGGGACAATGGCACCTAAGTAATGACCGGATTTACCCAAGTACCCTCTTCCCAAATTTCCGTCCGACCGAATATGATCCACGAAACATGGACGAGCAACCCATGACAAAGCCAATCCAGAACTTTCTGACGGTCGCCGAGGTGCGGCTCCGCATCATGGAGTGGGAGGACCTGCCGCTTAACCGACGGCGCACGCTCTGCTCGGCCGTGAAGCTTCCTTGTCGGATCGGCGGCAAGAAGTCGCCGGCCACCGTGCGGCTCGATCCGGCCATCTGCCTGCCTGCCGTCGACGGCGCGAGCGCGATCGCCCTCGGCATCACCCCCAAGACCCTGCAGAACCAACGGGCCGGCCTGCGCTACGTGCTGCGCCGTCTCGGCTTCCTCGCTCCTGTCCGCCGAAGCGAGCCGATCAGCGATCCGGATTGGGCAAGCCTGGAGGCGGGCCTGCCCCAACGCTTCCATCCGCATCGCCTGCGCGCCTTCATGCGCTTCTGCGCCGGCAGGGCAGTCCCGTCCGGGGGCGTCACCAACGCAGACGCCCAGGACTACCTGCGGCACCTCGTCGCCAGCCATGGCCGCAAGAACGCTCGCGCGAATGTCCGCGAGGCACTGAGACAATGGAACAAGATGCGCGGGCTCGTGCCTGGTTGGCCGGACACCGAACTGGCCCTGGGCCCGCCGGAGGGACAGGTCCAGGCGCCGCCGCTCTCGGCCTACCCCGTCCATCAGCAGGCAGAGCAGTACTTCGCCTGGCTGGCGCAGAGCCCTGAGGATGCGGACGAGGATGACGGGGCGGCCCATGACCCTGCCAGCCCCGACACCATCGAAACCCGCAAGAAGGCCCTCCGGCTCCTGCTCTGGGGCATGGTCGAGACCGGCACCGCGGCGGCGGACATCACGCGGCTGGACATCATGCTGCAGTTCGACAAAGCCAAGCAGAACCTACGTTTCCATCGCGGCCGCCTAGGCGCGCCGCATCCGAGCAGGCCGGGCGAGACGCTGCCGACGCACGGCACCGGCGTGCTCGCCGCGACGCTGGGGTCGCTGGCCGTCTACTGCAAGCTACCCAGCGAGGCGCACGCCAAACTGCGCCGCATGCTGGCGGTGTACCGGCCCAAGCGGCAGCGCGAGATCGGCGACGACCTGGCTGCACTGCTCGACCGCCTGGCCGATCCGGAGATCGAGGCGAGGCTCCTGCACCTGCCGCAGGTGCTGATGCACAAGGCCCGCCGCCTGCGGGATGGCTGGACCAGCAAGGGCGGCGTCGACCATCCGCCCAAGCCGCAGGAGGCGTGCTGGATGGCAGCGCTCGCGGTGGCTATCGAGATCGAGCTGCACCTGCCGCTGCGCATCCATGACTTGGCGCGACTGCAGCTCGACAAGGAACTCTCGGTGACCCAGGGGAGCGGGCGCACGCCAACGGAAGTGCATCTACGCGTCACCGCCAACAAGAACGGCCGGCTGGTCGAGACCTGGCTGCGCGGCGAGGCGGCCAAGGTTCTCGCTGAATATCTGCGAGACTTCCGCCCTCTTGGGCCCCACCCGACGACGGCATGGGTCTTCCCCAACCGCGACAGCGAGGCGCGGCCGCGCGTCAAGAACGGCTTCTCGGAGGCGATTACCGATGCCATCCACGAGCACACGGGGGTCCACGTGAATGTTCACGCCTTCCGGGCCTTTGCCGCTGCCCTCATCCTGACGGACAACCCGCATGCCATCGAGGATGTCCGGGTCATGCTGGGACAGGGCGGCTTCGAGATCGCGCTCCGGTTCTACCGCCGGACCAACCGCCAAGGGGCGGCAGGGCGCCTGAGCAACGCGATCAGCACGCGCCGGCAGCGCTCCAAGCCGACCGTGACGCCGGCAGGGCTGCCGCTGGATCTCGCGCGGTGGCGGCGGGGGGCTGCATGACCGATCCCATGACCATCGGCTCGATCCCACCTGAGAACTGGCCCCTGGCGGATCGCCTCGCCCGCGAGCAGGCGCTGGCGTCGGACGACGACGGCTCCGGCGAGTGCGGCAGGGGGGCGCACCTCCGCGCGGCAAGCATGGAAAGCTACACGCAGACCTACGGCCAGTTCCTCGACTTCCTCGCCCGGACCAACGCGCTCTGCGAGGCCGAGGGACCAGGCGAGCGGGTGACGCCCCAGCGGGTGACCGCGTGGCGTCGGGAGAACAAGGCGCGCGGCCTGGCGCCCACCACCCGACGGCAGATGCTGCGCAACCTCAGCGCCATGCTTCGCCTGCTGGCGCCGGACCGCGACTGGAGCTTCGTCATCCGGCCCGGCAACCGATCGCTCAAGCGGGCGATCCCGGGCGGGCCCAAGCCCTTCGTCGTGCGTGATGTCGCCGAGGTGATGGTGCGTGTCCGGCGGCTGCATCGCCAGGGTCTTGCGGCGACGGACGGGCCGGAGAAATGGCGGACGCTGCGGGATGTGGCGCTGCTGGCGCTGCTGCTGACCCGGGCGCCGCGTGTCGGCAGCCTCGTGGCGATGACCATCGACCGCCACCTCGAGCTCCGTTCGGATGGCACCTGGCATGTTCGGTTTCCTGGCAAGCACACCAAGAACCACCGCCGGCTGGACTACCCGCTCGATGCCGAGGCCTCACGGATGCTGACCGACTATGTGGAGCACGCCCGGGCACGGTTTCCCGGGGCCGGGGCCACCGACCAGTTGTGGATGGGGATGAAAGGTCCGAGCACCCGCGAGGGTATCCAGGCGATCCCCAAGCGCCACACCCTCGCCTGGTACGGGCAGGCGCACGGGCCGCATGTCTTCCGGAAGTGGCTGCGGGCGAGCGCCGCCCGCCGCTCCCCTGAACTCGCCATGGATGCCGCCGACGTCATGGGACATACCGCCGAGGTCTCCGCAAAGGATTACGCCGAGGCGTCCGGCCTGCACGCCGGGCTCCGGCACGGGGATCGGCTGGCCGAGCGGCGGGCGCGGCAGGCCGGCCGGGCCGAACGGGCCTTCGCCGCGGAACTCGCCCGCTGGGAAGAGGGTCGCCGATGAGCATCGGCACCGGCTATGGGAGGGGGGTCGTGCCCGGGCAGCGCTCCCCTCCGCGCGGTCGTCCATGTCCGCTGCAGTTCCGACCCGCCAGGATGCCGTAGGTCAGGGGCTGCGAGGGCGCAGGACACCAGCATCCTGACTGCAGGCAACGACAGAAGCTTCAGGGATCGCGTGAGGGATTCTGTCGGGCCGCTACCTGCGCGGCGCGCTCCATGCCTCGATGAGGCCGCTGCAGCGCGCCTGGCCGCCGGCGCCGCCTTCGTCCAACAAGACCAGAGGCTGGGCTGGCTCGGCGCTGTGCCGGTATCGCAGGGGCACTGCCGGGAGTTGGTGGTCCACCACCGCCTGATTGTCGCTGTGCACGCACGCACCGCAACAAGGAAGGGGGGGCGGGGGAGGCAGCTCGGAGAGGCTGCCGCCAGGAAAGGAGAGGTCCTACCCAGTTCTCCCTGGCCCGCCCCGCTGCACCAAGATGCCGGCAGCCCCTCAACCTTCGATATACACGGCGAAGCGAGGGCGCATCACCTACGGCGGCGCCGTCACCAGCCAACAATTGGCTTGGCTTCGAGGGGCACAGATTGATCGCGGCGCTGATCACCACATCCATGGTTTGCGGCACGTCGTAGAAGGAGCGCATCTCATGGGAAGGCGGGCGGCGTTCTGCAAAGAAGCGCGGCGCTCAGCCTCGATGCAACAGAGCCGGCGGCCTTCCAGGCGGTGCAGTTGCACACCGACCTGCAGCGGTTTGAGACCGTTTATCCGAATTCCGTATCAGGCAGGCGGCGTCGGAGCCAGCGTCCGGGCAGTTGGCCGGCTGCTCGCAGGGCTTGGCCGGGTCGGGCTGATACGGAATTGTCCATAGTGTATCGTAACGAGACGCAGGTCACATGGCAGTGAGAAGCCGCTAAATCTTTCCACGTTATACTTCGATTAGGTAATGCTTCTTCATGGAGACCGAAGAAAGTATTCATTGGGGAGATTGAAATGTGCATAGCCTGCTTAGCAGTTTTACAGGAAAGCTCCGAAGCCTTTACCGAAACCAAAAAAAACCCCACATACAGGACAAGCCAAATTGAGCGGCGCGGTTTCCTTTTGGCAGCTATGTCTTTTTCCTTTCTTGGGACCAAAGCGAACGCGCAAATTCCTGGTGCTAACCGCATAAACCTTCCAGACACTCCCGACGATGGTCCCGAAATTCCGGAATTCGTAACGCAATTCCCTGGCATGCTTGGCGGCTTTCTTGGGCTTGCCACCATGTTCCAGGGTACGCCGGTTATATTCTACGATCCTGGCTGGATTTCTCGGGTGGGAGGTCCAAGCTCTCCAGGATTCCGGTTTATGAGAGCACACGAATACGCCCATCACAGGCTGAGCCATGCTATGCGATCTATCATGGCGCTTAATCAAGGAAACTTTCTATTCGGCTACACACAAGAAGTAGAAGCTGATTGCTGGGCAGCTGAAACTTTAGCTTTGCAAGGTGACGGGGCCGCGGTTCGCGCCGGGGCCAATCTTTATGCCAATGTCCTCCCCCCGTTCGACACGCAAGGAAGACCTGGCGGCCAAGTAAGGCTAGAAACCATATCACGTTGTGCCAGATAGAAATTTGAAATAGCAATGAGGCATTTTGGTCGAGATGTAAATGCCTCTTCTCTCGGATTGAAAACGCTATGCCATTACCCCCCAAAAACCAGACAAACAGAAGAGACACTACCGTGCAAGTAAATAGAACGCCTCGAACAGGAAGTGTCATGTCACTACCGCTGCTAAGCGGAACTTTAGATATAAATTCTTTAATGGCGTTTATTTTTGGCGTCGCCTTTTTGTTGATCATGCTTGGCTTCGCAGTAGGCTTCCCTAACCCAACGTCTTTCCAGATTCAGGTTTTCATGACTGTTCTTTCGACAGCCGCTGCCGGGGTTGGCGCGGTACTGCCTGGCTACATTGAGTTTAAATATAAAAACATGCTGCGGGCTGGAGGCGCTTTTGCCTTGTTCGCAATTGTATGGTTTTCTCAACCTTTTATAGCGAGAAGCGTCGCGAATTTACAAGTTCCTCTGCAGCCAATAACTGATGTGATCAATAATTTTCTGTCCAACTTGGACAAGGGCGACATAAATGCGACTTACAATGAGCTTGATCCGAATACCAAGGAAAACTTGAACGTGGAGCTTTGGAGACAGCTTTACAATGCGAACGTGAAACCTTTAGGTGCGGTGGAGCGGAGAGTTCTCATGGGCGTGAATTCTTTAACATCGCCTCCAGGTTTTCCAATAGGTATCTATCGCCAGCAGGGATTCTTGACAAAATATGCCAACGTCAACGGCTGCAGACAAGAAGCCGTAATCGTTCGAGCTACACAAGATAATAAATGGCAAGTTTACAGCTACCTAATCGCTCCTAATACCATCGAGTGTCCTTTATCCTAAAGTATTGACCATAATGCACATTATCGCACGGGGGCGGCTGGCTAAAGCGGCCCACTTTGCATAGGAATGCAAAACCGTATAAGGCATGCTTTGCCAATAGGAGCATGTGCATTGTCCGAAGCCAAACCGCCTTTTGATCTCGACCGATTAACCGTGCCTGAGCTTGCCGCTTTGATTGAGGCGGCTCAGGCCAAGCGGCAAGAGAAAATGGAGGGTGCCAAGACCGCCTTGCTGGCGGAATTCAGGGACAAGGCTGCCGAGCTGGGCCTGTCGCTCAAGGCGCTGATGTCGTCACCACAGCCTGCTCTGGAGCGCAAGCCACGCCGCAGCAAGGGCAAGAAGGTTGCTCCCAAATACCGCAATCCGGAAACCGGCGATACCTGGACGGGCCGAGGTCGCGAACCTGGTTGGATCAAAGGCAAGAACCGGCAGGATTTCGCGCTGAAGGGCTAGGCTACAACGCCAGGGCGGTCTGCCGGTTCTTGGCAGCCGCTCCACGGCGGACATTACGACGCAGCGCAGGTCGTACCTTCCGCAAAGCGTAACACTTCGATTTCCAGACTATTGGGGGAGAGTTTTGTCCTCAAACTTCTCTGAAAGACGATCTTCGGGCATTACGTTCATAGGTATGGTTTCGTGGTTATTGTTAATGACGATCTGTCACGGCGCAATGGCCGCTGACCTGATCCTGATCTGCCGAATGACGCTAACAAATACAGGTGGTCAACAATATTCCTTTACACGACGCTATGAGATAACATTTGATTCACGCACAGTGGCTATATACGACAACTTTGGGTTTGGATTTAATCAGTCCTCGATTTGGTATAATATTAGTGCGAACAATGAGACGATTGAGATAGCAGGAAACTGGAATAATGAAGGCAACAGGACGCGCAGCTATATCGACCGAAAGACTGGTGAAGCATTTGGTCGAGATGCAGATGGCTCTACAAGACGTGGAACCTGTGGAAGAAGCGATCCCTCACCAAACAGATTTTAAGCACAAATTATTTGCTCGGAATTTTTGAAATCTCAGCTCGAGGGTTGGACATCAAAGATATAATAGAGCCTCCTAATCCTATTAGGCCAGCACCTTGGTTTACTCACTGCGTATGATTGCATGCAGCACACCCTTGCCATAATGGCGGATTATGTTGTTCCATTTTTGGGACGTTGGGGTATCGGTAAAAGCCCCTAGCCCTTTGGCTTCGTGTTTCTGTCGTGCCTCATCGCATCGACTAGCGCCGTGGCACTGCTTGCTTGATTCAGTAGCGTTGTGATTGCTGTGACAAGCTGGCCCATCACGAAGGGCTTTTGCAGCATGACGCTTTCCGGCACACCGTTGGCTGACCATTCGTGCGCACTGTCGCCGCTCATGTAAACCACGGGGATGCCGGAAAAGACTTCCCTCGCTCTGTGTCCTACAGCCCAACCATCGGGGCCAGTCCCAAGTCGGATATCAGTGATAAGGCCCATAAACTGCGCTCCGTCCGCGTCCAGCTTGGCAATGGCCTTTTTACCGCTGTTGGCGAGCACGACCTCAAACCCTTCATCCTGAAGGGCCATTTCTAATAAGTTTTTCAAATTGTTATCGTCTTCTACTAAAAGTAGAATGATGGAGCTCATAGGATTTACTGTCATGCCGTGCTCCAAACCGCAGAAGGGGGGAGCAAACGGCGAACCCGTCATCTCACAGCGCCAGCAACCGGTAAGTTGCGACCGACGATGACCAACCTTAACACATTCCTATCTAAGAAGCACCATGCCTAAAATTTAGGTTTCATAATGGTGAATTATACGGTTACGAGGCCGCGAACCACAGCGAATCCGCCGAGGGCAGGTAGCGCCGCAGCCGCACCCTGCCGTCAGGGCCGATGTCGTCGCGATCGGGTCCGCCTATGGATCCCACCACCACAGGCGCACCACAATGATAACGATATCAAACACTGCCAGCGCGGTTAGGTAGGCATGCAGTTCGGGAGATGGCTCCGCGAGGCTGCGCATGACGCCCAGTAGAGAAGCGCAATTCTTCGTCCAAAGTCATTAGCCATGACCGCCTAGCCCAGCCGGCGCTGCCAAAACCGCCGCCGCGCCTCAACCGTCACAGGCCGGCACCTGCACCCCGAGCCGCGCCGCCGCGGCCTGGAGCAGCGCCACATCGCCTTCGCGCCACTGGCGCCGGGTCATTAGGCTGGTCGCCTCGGCCGCCGTCATGCCGAGCGCCTCGCCGATCGCGGCCGGCGTGGTGATGCCGCGGTCGTCGAGCTCGCGGCCGATCGCCATGCGCAGCCAGATCGTGGCCAGCCGGTCGGCCTGACGGGCGCGGCGCTCCTCGGCGGACTGCTTCGGCTTTGCGGGTGGCGAGGTCGGCGGCGGCTGGTCGGGAGGTAGGTTCATGCCATGCGAGGTAGTCGCGCTGGCGGCCAGCGTCATCCCTGCGAAGGCTGGGGCAGCCCCGCCGCATGCCGAGCGGCGGGGCGATGTCTGCTGCGGCTCGAGCCAGTTGCTGGTCGGCTTACGCGACCTGCGCCTGACCTTCGACCTGACGCTGCGGCTGCGGGCCGCGGAGCACGTTGCTCCCGGCACTGCCGACCTCGATCCGGCGCGGCCGCATCGCCTCGGGTATTTCGCGTTTGAGCTCGATCGTGAGCAGGCCATCAGCGAGATCGGCGCTCGCCACCTTCACATGGTCGGCCAACTCGAAGCGGCGCTCGAAGGAGCGGCCGGCGATACCGCGATGGAGCACCTGGCGTTGCTGCTCACCGCCGTTTGCCTCGGCTCGGCTCCGCCGCTCGCCAGTGATGACCAGCATATTCTGCTGGGCCACCACGTTCAGGTCGTCGGGCTTGAAGCCGGCCACCGCGAGCGTGACGCGGTAGCTGTCTTCGCCGGTCCGCTCGATGTCATAGGGCGGGTAGTTGTCGTCCACTCCGCCGCGCGTCGAGTGCTGTAGCAGGTCGAACATCCGGTCGAAGCCAACGGTCGAGCGGAACAGCGGGCTGAAGTCGTACTCGGTCCTCATCTCCACATCCTCCTTGCGAAGCAACATGGACACGGGCGGCGCCGGATCTCCGGCAGCTCCCACCAGACCCCATCCGGGCGTCCGGCGGCCATGATTCAGGGATTGCTGGGGCGTCGTTCAAGATCCTCGCGACGGCTTAATTGCAGTAGCGCGGCTATCCGCTGGCGGCGTCCGGCCAAGCAGCCTTGGCGTGGTCGCGGCTGGTGGCCGGCGTCACCCCGGCCCACCGCGCGGGCCGATCAGCCTGTGACGACCCACCCCCACACCGCCGGGGCGCCGCCACCCAGCACGCCGGGCAACGTGCATGACGAGACATGGACAACCGGGGCTTAGTGGCGACGCCGACAGGCAGAGGCGCAGGCTGTCCACGCGACGGACAGAGAGGGGACCGCACCTCGACATGCTACACCCCGAGCTTTGGTCAGGTATACGCGGCTTTGTCCGTCGCGCTTTCACTTCGAATGTGTCCCGTCGCCCCTATGATTATCTCTCAGATATTGGGGGAGCCCTCATGGCGCTTGGACTGTTGGCGCCGATGCTGATCTTGGCAGGGCAAACCGTCCATTGGCTTCAGCGAGACAAATGGCCTTCTGAGCGCGTGTCCCTTCTTTGGGACGCTCTCAACCTTCCTTATCCGATAGCACCCTGGGCGGGCGTGCAGCTGATACTGGATGTGTGGCTCGCCACGCCTCTTTGGCTCGGTGCGATGTGTTTCCTCTTCGCCATTGGCTACAGCATCAGGGCTGCTGCAAACATGTTGCGACGTTCCGCGACGCGGTAGGGCCAACATGGAAAACGTCGCAAGTTGTTCCGGTTCGCCGGTGACGGTCCAGCCGCTGGGCGCTGTCTTCTACCGCCGGCCGGTGATCCAGGCTTCCAGGCCGCCGAACCTGCCGCAGTCGCGGAGCAGGGCGCGGGCCTCGGCCTCGGTCATGAGCGGCACCTGGTCGCCTAGCCCAGCTGCGTCTCCGGCGCTGGTCCGTCGCGCTCGATCACCTCGGCCGTGCGGGTGTCGGGCTGCACCGTGACGCCGATCTGGCGGTTGCCGCACTGGCTGCACCGCAGGCGCCGGCCGAGATCCCCGACCGTCGCCTCGCCCGATCCCATGATGCGAAGCGCAGCCCGGACGCCGATCGGCGCGACATGCCCGCAGCCCTGCCGGCCCTGACAGCTGGCAGCTGGCAGCTGGCAGCTGGCAGCTGGCAGCTGGCAAAGAACCACAGCGAATTCGCCGACGGCAAATAGCAGCGCAGCCGCACCGTGCCGTCGTCGCCGATGTCGTTGGGGTTGGTCGCGGTCATACCGAGCCCCTTCTGCCCTGCCGCATGTATCTCGGCAGCTGGCCGGTATCGGTCCAGAGATCGACCAGCGATGTGACCGTCCCGACCACACCGAAGTTGCGGCCGTGCAGCGGGCGCTCCGGCATGAACAGGCCGCAGACATGGCCGCCGGGTGCGCATTCGATGCGGGCGCCGCGATACGCATAGTTCGGGCCACCCCATGGCCCCTCTGCCGCCGTCTGGACCAGCTGCGGCGGCTCGGGCGGGTCGGGGAACATGCTGGTGCTGTCGGCGCCGGTCACCCAAGCCACCTGCGCCAGAACGGCCGCCGGGCCTCGGCCAGCGCTTCCCGCAACTCAGTTACCGCCACCTGCAGCCCCTTCACCTCGCCTTCGGCCGCCGCAGCTGCGATCCGGGCAGCTTCCCGTTCGCGCTCGGCCTGCGCGGCCCGGGCACGTTCGGCCGCGACCTCGGCTTCCGCCCTTTCCGCCCGTTGCCGCAGCGCCGCCGCCTCACCCCGCGCTTCAGCCGCGTCCTGCAACGCCTTGTTTAACCGGTCATCGTGGGCTTCCTGACTGGTCGCCGTGGGTGCTGTGCGACCGGTCGGCGACCGGTCGATACCCGCCAGGTCGGCCGTCGTGAGCCGCACCCGCAGCAGCCCGTCATTGCCTTTCACAGCTTCTAGCTTGCCGCGTTTAACTCGTTGGCGGATCGCCTCGACGGTCAGGCCGGTACGCTCGGCCGCCTCGGTCAGCAGGTACAGCGACTGGTCGCTCATAGGTCGTGACCGGTCATCGTTCGGTTGGCTAACCGGTCAACGACTGGTCGAGAGGCTATCGGCGCCATGCTGCACCCGCCGCTGCAGGCGCATGACGCTGGCCGGGCTCCAGGCGCCCCGGCCGCTTGGCGTCGGCACGCCGCGTGCCACCAGCGCCGCCGCAATGCCGGTCAACGTGCCGACGCCGGCTGCGCGGATCTCGGCGATGACCGGGCGCAGGTCATTCGCTCGTGCCGCGGCCTTGGCAGACTTCGCCGCGGCGGCGCGGCACGCCTGCTCGCGGTTACCTGGCACCAGCCGCGGGTTGCCGAGCTTCACGCCGCGGGCCTTGGCGGCAGCGAGCGCGGCCTTAGTTCGGACGCTGATCGCCTTGCCCTCGGCCTCTGCCATGGCTGCGTATACGTGGAGCATGAACGGGGTGGCATTCGGCATATCAGCGGCCATGAACGGCACCCCGCTCTCCATCAGGCCGGCGATGAAAGCGACGTTGCGGGCCAGCCGGTCGAGCTTGGCGATCAGCAAAACGGCCTTGTGCGCCCGGCAGACGGCGAGGGCACGGGCCAGCTCCGGCCGTTCGCCCCGCTTGCCGCTTTCGGCCTCGACGACCTCGGCGACGATCTGGCCGCCAGCGCCAGCGACATACCGGGCCACGGCCTCCCGCTGCGCCTCGATGCCGAGGCCGGATGCGCCTTGCCGCACCGTGCTGACGCGGAGATAGGCGACGAAGCGGGTCATGCGGCGGGGCCGCCTTTTTTCTGCAGCGCCACTTCCTGCTGTAGGTGTTCGCGCATCAAGCTCAGGCCGCGATCCATCACCGCCAGCAGGCGCTCGACTTCCTCCATCGCCTGAGGAGGATCGTGAGCCTCCATCTGCTCGAGCAGGTGGGTTAACTGAGTGCACCGCTCTTCGCCTTCGGCGATATAGCGCTGCACCATTTCCAAAGGCGTTTCGGGCTGTGCCAACGACCTGGTCCTCCCTTTGCAAACCCAAACCAACGGTTGAAGCATTGCAAATACCGAAACGGGGGTTGTTCTGCAAAGGGAATGCCTCTCGTATGGGGGCGTACCCCGTAACGTGACCCGGTACGCAAGGGGTCGCGCAGGGAGATACGCAGGGGGTTGCGTAGGGCGACGCATGACAGACGCGTGGATGACTTACCGCGAGTTGGCCGACACGCTGGGCATCTCTGTGCCCGCCGCCCAGGCCAGAGCCCGTCGCAATGTCCGGCTAGGCAGATGGCGTCACCGAACCGATAACGACGCCATGAAAACCGCCCGGGTGCTGGTGGCGGCAGACGACCTCACCGCTATGCGGCAGGAGACGAATAGGGCTACGCAACCCCCTACGTCACCCGCTACGTCAGGGAATACGAACCCCTATGATGTCAGCGCCTTACAGGCCGAGTTGAAGGCGACCCATGAGGCGCTAGCCGCGCAGCGGGAACGGGCCGACAAGGCCGAGGCGCGCGTCGACCGAGCCGAGAGCGAGGTTGCAGTTGAGCGTGCCAGGGCGGCGCAGGCTGAGCGCGAGCGCGAGGTCGCCAAGGTGGCAGCAGCTTTGGCCGAGGGCGAGGTGAAGGGGCTGCGGGAAGCGCTTGCCGAGGCCCGGCGGCCATTCTGGCGCAGGTGGCTCGGGTGACCGGCGCCAACAGCACCAGCATGTTCCCCGACCCGCCCGAGCCACCGCAGCTGGTCCAGGCGGCAGCGCAGGGCCCATGGGGCGGCCCGAGCTATGCGTATCGCGGTGCTCGCATTGAATGCGCCCCCGGCGGCCATGCCTGCGGCCTGTTCATGCCGGAGCACCCGCTGCACGGCCGCAACTTCGGCGTGGTCGGCACGGTGACGGCGCTGGTCGATCTCTGGGCCGATACCGAACGGCTGCCGGACTACATGCGGCAGGGGAGAAGGGGCCCGGCATGACCGACCCCGACCAGATCGGCCCTGACGGCCGGGTGCGGCTGCGCTGCTGCCTGACCTCGGCGGATTCGCTCTGGTTCGCGGCCGGCTGCCAGGAGCGGCAGGGCTGCGGCCATTCCGCGCCGATGGGCATTCGGGCGGCTATCCGGCTCATGGGGCCTGAGGCGACGGTGGGCGACCTAGAGCGGCGCCTGCGGTGCAGCCGGTGCGGCAACCGCCAGGTCGGCGTCACGGTGCATCCTGACACCCGGCCGCCCGAGATGCGGGAGAGCGAGGGGCCGCGGCCAGAGACGCGGGCCGGGCCGCTCGAGATGGTGGCGGGCGATTGTCCACTTAGCAGGCCACAGGCGCGCCGTCTCGAGCTGGTAAGTGCAGGCTCATTTCCACTTTCAGAGCGAGTTGAAGCTATTTTGGTTTTTTTCCAAAATAACTCAGGGTTTCTTTATCAGACAAAATATAAAGCCTAATGGTTCTTCGCGCTCCCGCTTCCGAGCGCTCCTGAGGAAACCTCAATGGTTCAGAACGTTTTCACCGGCGGCGCAGATGACAATCAGCTGGACGCCTCCGCTTTCACCACAACCGTTGTACTGCGCGGCCTTGCCGGCCGTGACATCCTGATCGGCGGCTCCGGCGCTGACCGCATTGACGGCGGCCTTGGTGCAGATCTGCTGCAGGGCGGCGCCGGCAACGACCAGTTCTTCGTGGCGCTAGGCAAGGATCTCGTCGCCGGGCAGTACGATATCATCGAAGGTGGCACCGGCAATGACGAGCTGATCATCACGCTAAACTCGGCTCAGCTCGGCACCGCCGAGATGAAGGTCGAGCTGGCGCGGCTCAAAACCTTCCTTGCTGACCACGGCAGCGATCCCACCGCGCACTTCATCTCCGATGTGCTGCACGTCGATCTGTCGGGTGTCGAGGCGGCCCGGCTGCGGGTCGACGGCGTGATGAAGACCTTAGCTGAGGTGGTGCCTGATCAGCCGCTTCCGGGAGCAATGAAAATCGCTGTCATCGAGCTTCACGGCTACTCAGCGACAGTCACAGAGGCGCTAACCGACCTCAGTATCTTTCATAGCGTTACTCGGATTGATGCAGGGAGCGGAACGCCGACTTTCGATGAGCTCAAGAATTATGATACCGTGGTTTGGATTTCTGATGCCGGGCCGTCAAATCCGACCGAATTAGGAAACAATCTGGCGTCCTACGTTGATGCAGGCGGACATCTGATTACGACAACGTTCGATGCGCAATATACTGACTTCCAAGACTATGGGCGTTTGGAAGCAGATGGTTATCTTCCTTGGACGTCAAACAATACCTCTTACGCCCCGTCGACTACAGCACCTTTGCCCGAGCACGAGCTGTTCAACATCGTTTACGATATTAACAGCATTTCTGCTCAGAGTTACCGTGAAATCAGCAATCCAAGCTCCGATGCAACGACGATCGGCCAATGGCAAGACGGCACCCCGCTGGTCATGATTGATGGGGGATCGGGCGTACTAAATCTCACTTACTATCCGGTGCCCGGTGTCGGGGCGCCGGCCTCTGGCGATTACATTGAGTTGCTTGCAAACGCCATAGTTTATTCCGAATATCACTTGTAAGATTGGAGGCAGATAGGTGGCGTGACTAGCACTCTGGAAGCGAACCGTCCCGCCAAAAAGTAGCAGCCGCACTCCGCGCTGCAGCAGCGGTTTCCCCCGGGTCTCTGGCCCGGGGGGGCTTTCGCTGTTCTGGAAAGGGCACGCAGCTTTTCCATAACGTCCAGGGTGCGGCCGGCGAGCCCTGACGGCGGCAGGGTGACGATAGCCACCGCCGCGACTAACTGGCCCAGCATGAGCCAGCATTCTGACCAGCCGCCGCCCTCGCCCGAGAAGCCGAAGCAGTCCGCCGAGGAACGGCGCATCCGGCAAGAGGACCGGCTGACCGCGATCCGGCTGCGCATGGCGATCGGCCGCGAGCTGGACGAGCGCGGCATCACCACGCCTGTCGCCATTGGCGCGGCCTTGGGTATGCCAGGGGTCGAAGCGATCAGGCTGCTGATCCGGCACCAGTGGCGGGAAGGCGACGTGGCGCTGCTCCAGGCCGTTGCGGCGCGGCTGGGGGTGCAGGTGCCAGGCTTATGACGGCTGGGACCGAAGCCGGGGCTCAGCGGCGTTTTGACGCAGGCGGATGGGATAGGCCCTCCGCAAGCATCATGGGAGCAACCGCGTCCGGCACGGCTTAACTTCTACATGCGACATAGCTAGGCGGTTGTCATGGACCAAGCAGAGGACCGCCTTGCACAGGCCGCACGCCTAGTCCGCGAAGGTGAGAAGCATGTGGCCAGCCATCGCGCGCTCATTACTTTCTTGGAGGAGGCTGACCGCCGAACCGAAGCGTCTCTCGCGCGAGATGAATTATCTACCTTGGAAGATACATTGGAACTTGCGCGCATCTATCTGCGGCTTGAGCACTGTAGTGCGACCGGTTGTTGAGACAGCCGACTGCGCTGTTCAAGCGGCCAAGGGTAGGTTGGCTGGCGGGCGCTGAGCAAGGCTGCACTGCTCGGTGCGGATCTGGTTCGGGGTGCGATAGCCATGC
>NZ_JBHTDE010000034.1:0-17677 GCF_042666655.1 Dankookia sp. GCM10030260 | reverse complement strand
AGCGCAAACGCCCGACACTTTGCCCAAACGCCGGGGGCGACCCAGGCGTAGTGCCACGCGCCCCTGATTTTCCCAAATTCACAAGCCATATCAGGCAGTTCGCAGTAGGCGGTGTTCAAGTTGGGCCTGGAGTTCCCGACCGATCAGCGACGGGTTCGGCACCCGCGCCAGGAGCCCCTCGTAGAAGCCTGCCTCGCCACGAAGCGGCACGACGTCGTCGAACGGCAGGAACTCGTCCACATGACCGTAGAAGTGCTCAGCGTCGGCCGCCGGGGTGACATTAGTGAGGCGCGCGGCGGCGACATACCCTTGCCGCCCGCCGCCGCGTCGTGGCTCGCGATACAGAATCCAGTCGCCTACAGCTTTCCGGGCATCTGCCAGGTATCGCTTCGGGAAGTGGTATCGGCGGGTGATATCGTCGTCGTAGCTGGTGTCCGAGCGGGTATCGAAGACCGCCTTCATGTCCGGGCCAGACTCCGGCGCCGCGATTTGGCTTTCGGCGCCTCGGCCGCCCCCAGCTGCCCGCCGGATCCGCGCGCCAGGTCCGGGCAAGCGTCATTACCGCCGGACGCCATCGTTTAGGCCGCGACCTTGCTCGCGAAGACGACGGGCTTCGATCCGGGCGGCGGCGCCAGGATTGGCCACCAGAACTCGCGGGTGCTCGCCCACCCCAGGTCATGCCCACCCACCTGTTGCAGCAGCACCAGCGCCGGGTTGGTCCGCTTCTCCGTCAGCACCTTGGTTCGGACGGTGGGGGTGCCGAGAATGGAGATGCCGGTTCTATCGCCGGAGGCTGCCCGGCTGAGGCGGCGCCCGCTGTACCTGATGAGGTCAACGGCACCGGCTGAGGTGCCCGACTTGCTGTAGTAGTCGATCATCGCCTTCATGGCGCCCCACTCAAAATCCACGTCATCGAACTCCAGGGTCTCGGCAATCAGATCGATGATTGCGTGCGTATCCGCCTTCTTGATTGTGCGGAACTCCCCATCCAGTGGGCAAAGCTTGTTCACGAGGGCATCCAGCGTCTTCTGGATCTTTACTGCCTCGGCGCCCCGAACCGTATCGAAACTCGTCGGCAGGAACAGGTGACCAGGGCCTGCCGCGACGACGTCGCTGAGCAGGATCTTGTTCGGCGCACAGGGGCGCACCGCACGGCGCGCATCATTTTGGATGAACACCACGCCCCGGTCGTGGGTACCGTTCTCAAATGCCTCCCGCAGGGCGTTTTCGAAGGTGTTGATTTTGAAGAGCCGGTCGTAGACGCCGTTCGACGTAAAGAACCGGGTGACGGCGAGGTCCTCGCGCGGCCTGCTGCCGTACATCCGGGAGTGCTGGAGTACCGTGTCAGCCTGCATCACCCGGGGGTTCCGGCCATAGTAGAAGGAAATCAGGCTAGGGATGGTGATCCCGCGGTCCAGAATGTTGCCGCCGACAAAGATGTTGCCCGGCGTGCGAAGCATCAGCTCAGAGTTCTCATCCAGGAGCGCGGCCACGTCGTTGTCGGAATTCACGTTCTCCAGCGTGAAATCCTCGTTGTTGAGGGAGGCGATGAACGCCTTGAAAGCGTCGGGCTCGCTCGGCATGACGCCGCCGTTGCCCTTCACTGAAGCCGCGAGATCATCGTAGGCGTCCTTGAACAGCGTACGCAGGCTCCGCGGCGCGCTGGCGGCCTGCTCCAGGACGGCCCCGAAGATCCAGTTGATGACTTTCTTCTGCCAGTCATGGGCGGCACGCTGGGTATCGTTGTGGATGACCATGGAGTACTTGGTCTGCTTCTGGCCCGCCGCCTTCTGCTGCCAGCGTCGCACGGAGACGGCCGCCACGAAGGAAATGATGGCGCGGCGCAGGCCCTTCGTGTTGTCGGTCTCCAGCACCCGGTCCTCGCTGATGCGGCGCTTGTCTTCGCGCCTCAAGGCATCCAGCTCGTTATCGGACACCTGCACGAATAGACGGCTTCGCGGGTCATCCTGCTCGAAGCTGCCGAAGTAGTCGTCGCCGCCGACGTAGGCGGGATGGATAGGCAGGAGCATCGTGAAGGCAGGGCGCTTCGGCTTGAAGGTGAAATTGCCCTGGTTCGATGGGGCATATGCCTCCGGTTGCAGATAAAGCGAGTATGGGGTGGCGGTGACCTGGAGAACCGCGAGGCGTTTCAGGTTGCCACGAAGGTCATCGATGGCCTGGGCTATCTTGCCCTGCACGGTGGTCTGGGTGCCCTTCTCCTTAACGAAGCGCACTCCCGCTAAGTCGGCTTCATCGTCTACTAGCAGCACCTTCCCGCCCTTTAGGCGAGGATTGTTCTCATAAAGCTCAGCCAGGCGCTCGAGGTTGTGTATCTGCTTTTTAGCGACGAAAATGATTTTGCGGGAGAGCTCGTTCTTAGTAAGTTTCGGCGGGAGCCGCATGATGTCAAAAACGGCAAATTCATCATCGCCAATGAAATCTTTGAAATCCTTCTTCAGTCGTGCGACCGTTTGAGACGATAGGGACTTCGTACCCTTGGTCAAGACTATCGCGGAGCTGAAGCCGTCATCGAAGGCGGCGGCGATGATGCCGACAAAAGCCCTCGTCTTTCCAGATTGAATCTTCCCGAGCAAAATCCCGGGGCTTTCAGATGTGGTTGTAACTTTGTTGAGTTGGGCTACTGTGTTCCTGATGCAGTCGGCTAGTTCAGGACTATCAGCACGCGTCTTGCTAAGGCGATCATAGTAGTCGGACATCGGTCCTTGGTCCACTTCGAGCGAGCGAATTTTTAGAGCGGAGAGGCTACAGCGGTTCTCTGGTCTCGGCTAGAACGTTTCAGGCTATTTCAGCGGAACTGTCCGATGCGCGGCGGCGGTTCCGACTGCATGGCATGGCCGCATCCGCAAGGCCGCAGCCAGAATAATGATTGGCGGGTGTCACGGCGCTGAGACTGCCTCAGATAAACTTCATGACGCGCTCGTACATGCGGCGAAGCGTCGGGTCAGCTAGGTCCTGGCTCAGTTCGGCCGACCGTTTGGCGATCAGCTTGGCGGCTTCCTCAGCGCGTTCTGAGCCCGCTGGTCTTCCACGCCGACCCGGATGCAAGGCGTCCCACAAGCTGGGTGTACCACCTTCGCGGAAACTGCCGACCACCTTGCTGCCAAAGCTCATGCCATTCCACGGCGGGCGGAACAGCCGAATCATCACCGATTCAGCCAACGCAATGTAGGCGTCGTTCAGGACCAAATACCGGCAGCGGAACTCGTCCAGGTTCAGGTTCTCCACGGCGTCGATCGAGCGCGCGTGCTCAACGATGCGCCCATGGAGCTTGCGCTCGCCACTACCATTTGGACTGAAGCCCTGTTTCGCGCTCTCGCCCGCCGCCTTGCCGATGTAGATTGGATATTTGAATTTCCCGCCGTCTAGTTGGCAGAGCGCAGAATAAGCAGCGTGATTGCCGTAGTAATAGAGGGCATAGACGCCGGCACCGACGAACGGCGTGTCCGGCGGCATCTTGCTGAGCGGCTGCTCCAGGAGCTCCACCGCCAGAGTCACGCCCACGTTCTCCACTGATAATGGATCAAACCTGTCCATAAGCAATCTGTGGCACAGTCGCGCTGTCATTGCCACAGGCGCCAGCTAAGCGTCTGTACGTGCACCCGGGGCAAGTTCAGAGGCGGTGCCGAAGCCAACTTGGTTTGATAATGATAGGGACTATTGGAAGAGGCTGGGATCGTGTCCCCGGACGTGGTGTAGGAGGTCGCCACCGTAATGGTGGCGGTCATCGCGGTGTTCCTCGGTAGGGTTTGGTTGTCGAGACCTACACCCCGAACCTTGGACAGCCACGATGACCGACGACAGGATTGCCCTTCGGGAGCTCTTGGAGAAGGGCTCCGATGCCACCTTCCTCCGTGAGATGATCGGCTTTGTCGCCCAACGCCTGATGGAGTTGGAGAGCGATGGCTTGTGCGGCGCTGCCCATGGCGAGCGCAGCGCCGAGCGGGTGAACCAGCGCAACGGCTACCGTGAGCGCGACTGGCAGACCCGGGCTGGGACGGTCGAACTGCGCATCCCGAAACTGCGCAAGGGCACCTACTTCCCAGCCTTCCTGGAGCCCCGCAGGACCGCCGAGAAGGCGCTGACGGCGGTGATCCAGGAGGCCTATGTCCAGGGCATCTCAACCCGCTCGGTCGATGACCTGGTCCGGGCCATGGGCCTGGAGGGCGTCTCCAAGAGCCAGGTCAGTCGCCTCTGCGCCGAAATCGACGGGCGGGTCGGCGACTTCCTCTCCCGCCCGATCGAGGGCGACTGGCCCTACCTGTGGCTCGACGCCACTTACGTGAAGGTCCGCGAGGCCGGGCGCATCATCCCTGTCGCTGTCACCATCGCAGTCGGCGTCAATGGCGATGGCCGCCGCGAGGTCCTCGGCATGGCGGTCGGCGCCTCCGAGGCGGAGACGTTCTGGCTGGAGTTCCTCCGATCCCTGTCCCGCCGCGGCCTGCGCGGCGTGAAGCTGGTCATCTCCGACGCGCATGAGGGGCTCAAGGCCGCAGTGACCAAGGTGTTGCGGGCCACCTGGCAACGCTGCCGCGTCCATTTCGGCCGCACCGCGTCGGCCCATGCCGGGAAGACCCAGCGCCGCATCGTCTCGGCCTGGATCGGCACCGCCTATGCCCAGGAGGACGCTGCAGCCGCCCACACCCAATGGCGCACGGTGGCCGACCAACTCCGCCCCAAGGTGCCGAAGCTGGCCGCCCTGATGGACGCCGCCGAGGAAGACGTCCTCGCCTACATGCACTTCCCCGCCGCGCATCGGGCCAAGTTACACAGCACCAACCCGATCGAGCGGCTCAACGGCGAAATCAAGCGCCGCACCGACGTCGTCGGCATATTCCCAAACGAAGCCGCCGCCGTCAGGCTGATCGGTGCGATCCTGCTCGAGCAGTCCGACGAGTGGGCCACCCAGCGGGCCCGCTACATGACCCTGGAGACCATCGGCACCATCGGCGATACTGCACCCGTCAGCCTGCCCGCCCTGGCATCCTGACAAGGCGGCCCAGCCAGCCCAGGAGCACCGCTCCTACACCACGTCCGGGGACACGACCGAGGCTGGTTCTCGCGAGCCGAAGCGGTGGATGCTGCATCCATGCTGCGCAAAGCCGCCGCGCGCACCGTCGAGGGTCTCTGGAACACCATCGGCCGCATCGTCGACACTTCTATGTCGGCCGAGTGCGCCAACTACTCCGCTGCACCGGCTATAACCCAGACCAATCGGAAACCGCTCTAGCGGTGTCCTGCCAGGCGAAGGCGCTGCACAGAGTGTTCACCAGCGCCAGCTCATCCACCTTGCCGCACTCCACCTCCAGCAGCTGCGGGCTCGCCAGAAGCACGGCCAGGCACTTTGCCCGGCTGACCGCTACGTTCAGCCGGTTGCGGCTGAACAGGAAGGCGATGTCGCGCGGCAGGTCGTCGCCCGACGACGTGGTCATGGAGACGAGCACCACCGGTGCCTCCTGACCCTGGAACCGGTCCACCGTGCCCACGCGAGCGCCCTCCGGCAGGCTCCGGCGCAGCAGGTTGACCTGCACGTTGTAGGGGGCGACGACCAGCACGTCCTCCGCCGTCATCGCCCGCTCCTTGCCATGACGATCCACCCAGCGCTGCCCGACCAGCGCGCGCCACAGCTGGGCCGCCTCCGCCACCTCCTCCGGGCAGGATTGCGAACGGCCGGCATGTGTCACCACGTGGAAGCGCAGACCATGCGGCCCAAGCGGCGTCGGGGCGCCATCCGCCAGCACCAACCGCTGCCGTCCGGCATCCGGGTGGGCGCGCAGCCGACCCTCGTAGATCGCCTCCGATACCCAGTCACACAGCGCCGGATGCATGCGGAAGGAAACGTCGAGCAGGATGCCCCGGTCCGGCGGCACGGTCGCCGCGCCCTGCAGCAGGTGCTCCAGCGCGCTGACGCCGGTGCCCTCGGGGTGCGCGCCCTGGATAGGCTGGCCAAGCTGCTGCTGGTCGCCCACTAGCACGATGTTCCGCGTCGCGAGGCCCATGGCGACGAGGTTGCCGAGCGAAACCTGCCCCGCCTCGTCCACGAACAGGGTGTCGAGCCCCAACTCCTGCTCTTCCCGCGCGAAGAGCCAAGCGGTGCCGGCCACCAGGTCGCAGTCGTCCGGCACATCGTCGTTGTCGGTGACGGTGGTGATGCAGTCTCCCTCGAAGGCCTGCTCGGGCTTGCCCGCAGTCGCCTTCTTGATGCCGGTGAAGGCGAAGCCCTGCTCGCGCGCCGCCGCCTCGATACCTTCGAGCAGGTTGTTGATCGCCTTGTGCGACAGCGAGGCGACGCCGACCCGCCGGCCAGCCTGCATCAGCGCCACGGCGATCCGGCTGGTCGTCCAGGTCTTGCCCGTGCCCGGCGGCCCCTGGATGAACAGGTAGCTGCGGTCGAGGGCGCTGACGGTGCGGATCGCGCCCGCCAGCGCCGTCTCGCCCGCGGCGAGGATGGGCGCCCCCGCTATCTGCCCCGCGATCCGCGGTGGCTCCCGGCGCAGAATGCCCTCCAGCGCGGCGAAACGCCCGTCGCGCGCCGCGACGGAGCCGGCGAAGCGCCGCATCGCCGCGCGCAGCACGGCATCCTCGATCGGCGGCGCGGGGCCGAGGCAGAGCGCCTCCGGCAACTCGCCCGCCGCCTTGCCGCGCTTGAGCACCAGGCGGCAGGCCGCCTCGTCCAGGGTCACGATCTCCCCGGCGCGCTCCATCGTCGCGGCGATGGTTGGCTTCTCGCCCAAGCGCAGCTTGGTGTCCTGCGGCGGATAGCAGTAGGCGCGCAGGAAGGATTTCTTCTCGGCGCCGCAGGGCCCCTCGGCAACCAGGCCGCCGAGGCACTCGGCATCGGCGATCAGTTCCTCCTCGTCGCGTTCCATGCGGTCGAACATCGCCCACCATTGCGGCTTCTGCTCGCGCCGATGGAAATTGCAGAGCTCGGCAACCAGGGCGCGATAGGGCGTCTCCTCGGCCGTTGCGCCGCTTAGCAGCAGTGACCGGAGCGCCTCCCGTTCGGCCTCGGCCGCACGCTGCTTCTCCTCCTTCGCCGCATCCGGCGCCTCGACGGCAGGATCGAACCAGGGAGCGCCGACCGGCCGCAGGCCCAGCAGCCAGCCATGCAGCTCGGCCGTCGAGCGGCAGTCGATCTTGTTGTAGGCCTCGATCTCCGAGAGGATGTTGGTGTCGCCGGTTTCGCAGAAGCGCTCATAGGCGACGATGCTGTCGGCGGCCGTCTCGACCTCGCCGGCGCGCGCATCCCGGAAGAAGTGCTCGACATTCTTCAGCGAGTAGCGCGGCTCGCCGATCCGCAGTTGCTCCCGCACCACCACGTAGAGGTCCACGAACCGCCGGCGCCGGAGCATGTCGTCCAGCGCCGCCTCGCGCGTCCCGTGCCGCATGGCCAGGCGCTTCAGCGCCGTCGTCTCGTAGTGGTTGTAGTGGTAGACATGCGCGCCGGGGCGAGCCGCCAGCTGGGCCGCCAGCACGTCCATGAAGGCCTCGAAGGCGCGCTTCTCCTGCGCGCGGTCGTGCGCCCAGAAGCCGCGGAAATGCCCGCCCGCCTCCATGCCGAACAGGTATTCCAGCCCGCCCTCGGGGAAGAGCGGGTCGCCCTCCATATCGAAATACACGTCGCCCGCATCGGGTGGCGGCAACCGCCCGAAGCCGCGGCCCGGCTCCGGCGAGAGGATCTCGTACACCTTCCCGCCGGAGACCCGGGCCTGGTGCTGCAGCAGGGCCTGGGCGCGCAGCGTGGCCAGCGTCGCAGGCGCGATATCCGGGATGCGCTGCCCCTCCGGCAGCGCGGCCAGTTCCGCCATGGTGTCCACGCCGGCCGCTCGCAGCCGGCGCACCTGCCCGCCACGGATATTGGCCACCCGGCTGAGGTGGTCGGCCTGCTCCCACTCCGCCTCGCAGCGCTCGGACCAGTCGCAGATCGCGCAGTGGCCGCAGGGCTCGGCCTCGGTCTCGCGCACCGCGGCGGCCATGAAGTCTTCCAGCCGCCGCCCGGCCAGGCGGGCGTAGTGCACCACGTCGCCGGGCCGGATCACCTCCTCCCGCCCGTTGCCCAGCTTCACCCGCAGCGCCGGGGGCGGCACGCCCTGCACCGCCTCCACCAGGTCGGCATAGAGCGCCAGCTGAATGGCGTGGGAGGCCTTGGCGCGGGAGGCAAGCTTGGTGTCCACCACCTCGTAGCACCAGGGGCCGAGGCTGGAGGGCTGCTCCACCCGGACCAGGAAGTCGGCGAAGCCGTGCCAGCGACCGCGCGCCAGGGCGCCCTGGAAGATGACGTCCGCGCCCTGCCGCATCGCTGCCGTGGTTGCCGCGATCCGGTCCTCCAGGCTCTGCGCTCCGGCGATCTCCAGGACCAAGCGGCCCTCCGCCTCCAGCGCTTTACGGTAGGCCGCCTCATGGGCCAGGCCGCGGCCTTGCACCAGTTCCAGCGTGGCGTCCGCGGCGCCCTTCTTGATGGTCTCGCCGTCCAGCACGCGTCGGGCGAGCGCGCTGGCGTGGCGGCAGCCGAGGAAAGCATTCAGGTCCCCCGCCGAGAGCAGGAGCCGTCCGTGGTAGTGCCGCATCCGCAGGTCCCCCCCCTGCGCGCAGGCATAAACTTTCGTAGTATTTAATCAACTAAAGATTGATAAAAGTCACGGCCGTGACGGCGGGACGGTGCGCTCTGCCTCCCCGCCGCGAGCCCGCAGCAACGCATGCACCTCGCGGTGGCGCGCTCCGTAGGCCGACATGGCACGGCCCACCTCGGCCCAGCCCGGGCGCTCCTTCGGCACCGACGGCATGACGGACGCTGAGGTTGGGAGGCTTGGCGTCACCAGCCTGCCGCGGATCAGGGGCGTGGTGAGCAGCACGGCGTAGATCACCCCGCCGAACAGCGCGGTAAGGATGAGAATCCCGAGGCCGATCCGCCGCAACAGGCAGCCAATGAAGACCCCGCCGAGGAATAGGATGAGAAAGAGACCGCCGTCCCTCATGCCGGCCTCCCTGTCTGCTGGGCCGCCAGTGCGGTGCCTATCCCAGCACACGGCCGCGGCACGCCGAGGCGGGACCTTACGAGAGCAAGGGTCGCGGCTGCACCCGAAGCGATGACCACAATATTCAGTGCAGGCATGCGCCCCTCCTCAGCTGCCGGCCCGGCTAGGCCCGGCCGGGAGGTCACCAAGGCGGCGCAGCAGGCCGTCCAGCGCCTCCCAATGCTGCGCGAGGCCCTGCAGCACGCCGTCGAAGCCCTCCAGCCGCTCCGCCATGGTCGCCAGCATCTGCAATGCGTCGCGCGCGACCAGCCGGGTCCGGGCTAGGTCGGAGGAGGCCTGCAGCACCCGCGCATGGGCGGCCATGGCGGCCGCGAGCAGTTCCATTCCCTGGCCGGCGTCCTCCAGGCGCCCCAGCGCCTGACCGGCCTGGGCGGCAAAGCCCACGACCAGGCGTGCCTGCGCCTCACGCGCGGTGAGCGCGGCGCCCTGGGCGACGGCTTCCACCTCGGCCTTCATTGCCTCGGCTGACCCCGGGGCAGCCGCGCGCCCGCGGGCCCGGAGTTGCTCCAGCTGGGCCCGCATCGTCTCCACATCGCGCCCGACCGTACGGCCAAGCGCCTGCGCCTGGCCCAGCACGCCGCGCAAGCTCGCCAGTCGCCGCCGCTGCGCCGCGAGCACCTCCGGCATGCGGGCGGCCAGCGTGCCGAGGCGGTCCGCGCCCTCGGCCCATGTCTGCGCCATCTCCGGCAGCAGGGCGTCCACCAAGGGTGCATCACGCAGCCGCTCCAGCAGGCGCGCCTCGGCGTCCATCATCTGCTGCAGCGTGCGGACGACCTCGTCGGCACCCTCCGCGCGCAACGCATCCGCCTCGGCGCGGAGCTGGCCGGTCCAGACGACAACCTGATCGTCCGGGCGTGCAACCGACTGTGACGGTGCCTGCGCCGCGGCGGGCTGGACGGCGAGAACCAGCACGGTGGTGCCGACCAGCAGGAAGCGGCACAGGGTCGCGTGACATGACGGGTGCATTGGGCCTCCGGACGTGTGGTCCGGACGGCGGGACATCCCGCTTGCGGCCACGGACCGATCATCGGTCCGTTGCACGTCAGGAATTGTCGCATATTACTGCGAAGCTCTGCCCATCACAGGCTGCCGGCATGTCGGGCGGCCACCACAGTCGGGGATTCCAGCCGATGCTTCTAGACTCCGTCGATCGCGCCCAGTTCGGTTGGTACCTCAAGAACGCCCTGCTCAGCGAACCGGCCAACCTCTTCGGCTGCGTTCTCCGCTGGCACTACAGGGTCGCGGGTGTTGCGAGGCCGCCGGAGGACAAACCCGCCTCGGGAGACGATGAGGATTTGGTCCCGGCACCTGGAACCGATCGCTATGCCGAGTTGCACGCCACCGTCGCCGGCCGCCTCGAGAGGTTCACGGTTCCCCAGGCGAGCGGCGGGCCTTTCGAGCGCAACATAGCCCACGCCGTTGCCGCCTTTGGCCTGACGACGCTCGACATCGCCATCCTGCAATTCGTCAATCGGTGTTACGGGCAGTTCGACCTCAAGACCTTCGTCAACCTTGCCTTCCAGAAACTGGATGATATCCCGCGCACCGTGGCGGCGATGCTGGGCGTACCACCGAGCGAGGTGGAGGCACGGCTCATGCCAGCGGCGCCGCTACGCGATTGCGGGCTGCTGATGGTGGAGGACAGCCCGCACATCCTCATCGGCAACAGCTGTGGCTTGTGGATCCCGGAGCCGATTCGAAGGCGCCTTGGGCGCGATTACGGCGACGGCGGCGAACTTGCCGCCGCCATCATCGGACGAGAGTGCCAGAGCGCACTGGAGTGGCAGGACTTCGCGCATCTCGGCGAGGCCGCGGAGGTGGCCGCGCGTGTGCTCAAAGCGGCGGTGGCGGCGCGGGAAACCGGCGTTCACGTCCTGCTTTTCGGTCCGCCGGGCACCGGTAAGACGGAGTTCGCCGCAGCGTTAGCAGATCGGGCCGGCCTGCGACTGTTCGCGGCCGGCGAGGCCGACGACTACGGCAACGAGCCCTCTCGCCACGACCGGCTAGCGGCGGTGCGCGCCTCGCAGGCCATGCTTCGCAGCTTCGGGAACGCCGCCGTTCTGCTGGACGAGGCGGAGGACGTGCTGGAAGGCCGCCGAAGCTACGGCCAGAATCGCGACGAGATTTCAAAAGCTTTCATGAACCGCACGCTGGAGGTCGCGGCTGTCCCCATCATCTGGACCTGCAATGCCGTGGGTTGGATGGATCCGGCCACCTTGCGGCGGATGGCGATGGTGATCGAGGTCACGGTGCCCGACACGGCGGCCCGGCAGCGCATCTGGACGCGCGTGCTGGAGCGCGAGACCGTCGTGCTCGACGCCGAGGCGCCGGCCAGACTGGCCCGACGCTGGGCGGCCCCCGCCGCCGCCGCCGCCTCCGCCGCCCGCGCCGCGCGTCTCGCCGGCGGCGGGGAGGCAACGGTGGAAACTGCCCTGACCGGCGTCATGGCCGTGATTGGACGGACCGTACCCGACGATGCTGAGCGCGACGAGGGCAAGGCCCGCTTCGACCCGGCGCTGACCGTCTGCACGGAGGACCTGTGCGCGCTCTGCGCAACCTTGGCCCGGCCGGAGGCGCCACGGGGCTGGTCCCTCTGCCTCAGCGGCCCGCCCGGCACGGGCAAGAGCGCCTTCGCTCGGTACCTTGCGGTTCGGCTCGGCCTGCCGGTGCTGCAGAAGCGCGCCTCCGACCTGCTATCCATGTGGGTCGGAGGCAGCGAGCAGGCGATCGCCGCCGCCTTTGCCGAGGCCCGTAGTCGCAACGCCTTGCTGCTGATCGACGAGGCGGAGGCGCTGCTCTTCGACCGCGGCGCGGCGCAGCGCGCCTTCGAGGTGAGCCAGGTAGACGAGATGCTGACCTGGATGGAGCGCCACCCGCTGCCGCTGGTCTGCACCACCAACCTGCCGGAAAGGATGGACCGCGCGGTGCCGCGGCGCTTCACACTGAAGCTGCGCTTCGAGGCGCTGGACCCGGCCCGCGCAGTGCTGGCCTTCCGGCGGCTCTTTGGGGCAGAGCCGCCTCGCCAGCTTCCGGAAGGGCTGACGCCTGGCGACTTCTCGGTGGTGCGGCAAAAGGCGGCGCTGCTTGGCATGCAGGACCCTGAGCACCTGGTACAATGGCTCGAGGAGGAAGCGGCGGCGAAGGGCGAGGCTCGCGCGCCAATTGGCTTCCGGGCCATGGCGCCGGAGCCGCGCACGACGGTCCGGGCAGCCTGAACATGGCGGTTCGGCCGCGCATCCAGCGTTGCTTCGTCGCCTGGCTGGAGGAGGCGCGCCCGCGCCTAGCCGCCCAGCCTCGTATCCTGCGGCGCGACGACCTTCGGCTCCGGATGTCCTTCGCTGGGCTGACGCCCGTGATCGGCGCCACCTTGTCCCGCTACGACATCGACGTTTGCGTGGAGTGGCGGGAGGTGTTGTGGGACTTCGTCTACAGCGAGTACGTCGCAGTGAGGGGGCGCCGCGGCGCCTATGTCTGCGCTGCCTGCGCGCCCGAGGCGAGGGCCTTCTACCCGAGTCGTGAGGCGCTGTGGCAGGGGCACCTGTTCGAGCCGTTCCTGAAGTGGGTCAACGGAACGCTCGCGCCGGCTAGCCGGGTCGTCCTCTACGCCGGTGACGGCTGGCAACAGGACGAACCTGGATGGAGCGCCGCGCGCCTGTGGCGCGAGGGCGACAATCCGCGCTTCCTTGAGGGTGCCGTGGCGGTGCTGCCTCTGCGCAGCGGCCCGGCCCATGTGGAACCCGGTCGTTGACAGAACACGTTCCTGCACGCCGCATGACCAACGGTGAGGCGCTGGACTGGCTGCTGGCCGAGCCGGCCGCAGGCGACGACCCGCCCGTGCCGCTCGACGCGCTGGCCGACTGGGTGAGGCTGATCCCGAGCAACCGCTGGCGGCCATCGGCACGACGGGCTTTCCGGCTCCGTTTCGGCATAAGGCTCGAGTATGAGCCTTGGCACTGGCCTGCCCCGATAACCTTCAGATGGGATCGCTGGCGGGCAGAGCCGTTCGATGCCTGGGTCCGCCCGGTTGAGAGAGCGAGCGGCGAGGGCGAGCCGACGCGGCAAGATACTGGCCATGTGCCTGGGCCCCGGAAGTTCTACCGACTGCCGGATGACCTGCCGCTTGGTCATATGATGACCTGGCTCCTCGGGCGTCCGCCCTACCAGGACCGCGAATCCTGTGCCGTGTGGAAGGACGAGGAACTCCGCGAATACGTGCAGGTGGACGGCCGACTGGTCCCGCGGAGTGACATTGAGGAGACATGAGCGGCACGCACCGGCTGCACGGATGGGACAGCCATCCTGGCCAAGCTGGCGCGGGACTTGGGGCCGCCGCAGCGAGGCGAGGCATCGCCGAACCCGCCCCGCCCAGGGCGTCATCTGTCCGGCACGCCAGCTTCTGGCGCGCTCCGGGACGATGCTGCCGCCACAAAGAGGCAGGTGAGCGCTGAAAGGGACACGAAGACGAACCGCCAAGTGCTGGACTGGCTCCTGGCCGAGGATGCCGAGGGGTTCCCGCCCGCGCCGCCCGAGGTGCTCGCCAACTGGGTGGAGACGATCCCCTACAGCGTCTATCGGGTCCGGGGGCGACGGGCACTGAAGCAGCACTTTGGGCTGAATCCAGCGCCTGCGCTGCCGCGGGGCTCCGACCGGTTCGACGCTTGGCTCAACGCGCCCTTCCAGCCGCCGGTCTACTCGACCGACGACGAAACGGGGGAGCGCATGCTGCTCTCCCCCGATTTCGTCGAGAAAACCGGCCTGCTCGAAACCAAGCCGCAGAAGTATTATCGGGTGCCATCCGGCCTGACGCGGGAGGAGATGGGAAAGTGGATTCGTGGCGAGCCACCCTATGACGATCAAGAGCCCTACGCCGTCTGGAGCGATTGGGAAGGGACGCGAGTACGAAATCGTTAACGGACAGTTCGTACCCAAGCCGCCCCACGGCACCGGTTGACCCTCGAGCGCTGGCGCCATGGGTAGGTCAGTTCCGGCGTGGCACCAAATCTTACGGCATCGTGGAGCGGGTGAGGTGTACGAGCGGTCCGAGGATATCGTCCGGCTTGCCCTCTTGCTGCAGGGCTCCCGCAGCGGCCTCGGACTCGAGGACATGCAGCATGAGTTCGGCGTCAGCCGACGCACCGCGGAACGCATGCGTGACGCCGTGCTGCGTGCCTTCCCGCAGGTCGAGGAGGTGCCGACCGGAGAGAAGGTAAAGCGCTGGCGCATGCCACGGGGCGTGCTGAACCAGACCGTTGCCTTCGAAGCGCGGGAGCTGGAAGAGCTGACCCTGTCGGCCGAGCGGCTGCGGGCGGAGGGCTTGGCCGAACGTGCTGTGGCGCTGGACAGCCTGCGTGCGAAGATCGCGGCGCTGATGCCCTCGGCCAGTCTGGCGCGCGTGGAGCCGGACCTCGAAGCGTTGTTGGAGGCGGAGGGCCACGCCATGCGGCCGGGGCCGCGCCCCGGCATCACCGATGGACTGCTGGAGACCCTGCGCTCTGCCCTGCTCGGCTGCCGGATGGTGCGGCTACGCTATCGTCGCCGGATCACTGGCCGCAGCACCATGGTCGAACTGGAGCCGCACGGGATCCTGTTCGGCCAGCAGCACTACCTGGTAGCCTTCGCCGCCGGCACGGCGTCCCGCGTGCCGAAGCTCTACGCCCTGTCCAACATCTCCGATGTTACGGCAACCGGGGCTCAGTTCGCCCGCCGCCCGAGCTTCGACCTGAGAGCCTATGCGGCTCGCGCGTTCGGCGTGTTCCAGGAGGACCCACAAGAGGTGAAGTGGCGCTTCGCCCCGGCGCTGGCCATCGACGCGCTGGAGCATCACTTCCACCCCACCCAACGGAAGGATCTTTTGGACGACGGCTCGCTCGAGGTCCGCTTCACCGCCGGCGGCCTGCAGGAGATGTGCTGGCACCTGTTCACCTGGGGGCCAGGCGTCGAGATCCTGGCGCCGGAAAAGCTGCGAACGATGTATCGGAAAATGTTGCGCGCCGCTGAGGACACGTCGCCCCTCTCCCAAAGTGCCCCACAAGGCGAGGAAGCATAGTCATTATGCATTGCCGTCCGGCCCCGAGCGTCCGAATCTGACGTGCTCGCGCCGCATCATGCCCGCTACAGGAGGGCATCGATGCCACAGATCATGATGTCCATTGACCAGATCATGGCCCGGGAGAAGCGGGACATGCTGTTCATCCGGTTCGGGAAGCCATTCGATCCCGGCAAGCGGTCGGATCCCGTGCGGAAGAGGCACTTCGAATGGTTCGCCTCCAAAGGGCTGCGCTACGAGACTGCGGCGCCGCGCGGCTTGTTGGAGGGGGATCCCGGCATCTTCGCGGTGTACTTCGACGGCCCTGACGACCCGCGCATCGCGGAGTACTCGTCCATCTTCGAGGATGCAAATGGCAAGAGCCTCGCATCGGACGAGTACCAGATGGTGATTCTGTCCTACAAGGATTGGCTGCAGAACTCGCCGGACCCAGACGAGGAGCCGTTCTAGCAGCGAGGGCTGCGGTGCTTGGTTTCGGTCAGCATCCCTTATAGGTCAGAGTGACCAGAACTCCGGCCAGACGCAACGCGCTGGCGAAGGTCGCGACTCACAGCCCATCGTGCGGACCATTTGCCCGAACAAGCCTCAAAATGGGCTTGCTGATCAACCGCATGATGGCGGCCGCTTCCATGTTTGGCGTTGTGCGTGTTCTGCCGTGGACCGCGCAGCAGAAAGCATCCCGCCTGCCCGAGCGCGGTCGACAGCAGGCATCTCTGTTTCAAAACCACTGTTGCTGAGGGATGTACGCCAGCTTTTGGCGCATACAATCAGTACCATCTCCCAACAAGCGGGAGACGTTATGTGGGCCACACGGGTCACAGCACGACCCAGTTGGTTTGATGGGCGAACCAGGATTCAAGGACAGTTCAGAGGCATGGCACATCCATTCGAGAGGCTCTCCGCCGAGACGGCGCCTCTGCTGACGCTCTTCGGGCCGCTCGCTGGCACTGTCGGCGCGCTGGTGCGTGCGGCACCGCTGCTTGCCGGACGCATTATGCAGGCACCGCCGCGCGCGATACACGCGATTGCCATCGCGCTGCACCAAGCTGCTGAATCCGCCACTGCGGAGACGCTTGTCGTTATGCTATCCGGCGCGCACCCGCGTGACCTCCTGCGTGACGCCCTCCCCAATAGCGACGCTCGGCTCTACCGGTTATTGGACCGTGCGGCATTGCCGGCCTGGCCGCACGCAGACTACCTGATGCTCGATGCCGTGCTGCGCACCGACGTTGGCGACATGCTACTGCGGCGTGAGGGGATTGCACGCTCCCTCGTGCGGGAAGCGCACGCGGTGATGCATTCTTCGCCGACCATGGTGCGGGCCCGGCACGCAGTCGCCAGCCAGTACGAGCGGGAGCGACTTGAGACTATCGTCATAATGTTGGATGTCCTAGGCTTGACTCGTACGCTCGCGGCCATTCCTGACAGAGCCGGCAGTAAGGCGGTAGCCCGCCGTGTCATGGCGGACTTCGGCCGGGCCGAGGCGCCCGACATCGACTTCCCGGTCCCGCCGGGCTGGACCCGAGTCCGGCGGATCTCCGAACTGTGGGAGCACGGCAGGCGCATGCGGCTGTGCGTGCGCCCTGGCGAGTACGGCGCGGGTGACTATGCAGTGTCGCTGCTGATGAACCGGTCCGTGTTCCTTTTCCACGCCGAGCAGGGGGCTCTCGCTCAGTTTCGTCGACTGCCGGCTAACACTTGGGCCTTCGGTCAATGCGTCCTGGCTAGGAATGTGCAACCGCCCGAGACCGTGATCAGCGCCCTGACGGCGCACGTCAAGGAGGCCGGGGTGGTACTTCTGCCGGCGATGGTCGGCGACGCTCTGGACGCGGTCTTGCAGCCCTTGCGCATGCGGGATCATGACAGTGCTGAGGACGACGCGGCGGACGACGTGCTCGGCCTCGACGAGCTCGCAGCGTAGCCGGGCAGCTTAGGCGTCCACCAGTCCTTGGACGCGACACCACCACCTGGGCTTACGACGCGCTCCAGCCACAGACCTGCAGCGGTCTGCAAAACGGCTACTGAGCGATTTGATCTCGACGTTCATTCTCACCGGGAACCCAATATGGACAGAGCCGCCATTTTCGAAAAAATCACCGAGAGGAATGCCGTGCGGAAGAAGGCGCAGCTTCCACTTCTTGACGTGAGGGCCGAATTTGAGCACGACTGTTCGGTGGCAGCGATGGCCGAATACTCTATATTCTGTGGTACCAAGCAGGTCGACCTAGAGCTAATTACTAAAGAGGTTTTGGCGGAGCACCCGCAGGGGTACTCTGGTTTTGGCCGAATGTACCTGAACCGGCTTGTTCAGTCCCGGTTCGAAGACTTCGTGCGCACTCAGTACGGGGTCGTGAGACCAGCAGAAAAGCCCCGGAACACGGTCCGTTATGGCAAAGGATTTTGAGATTACGGCTGGCATTTCCGGCAGGCTGTAATCTGCTGGCCAACGCTTGGCCCAACTTGAACAGTCCCCGTTGGGAGTCCGTTGGCAAGTGGTTGATTTTGCGCGGCCTGCTGCCTGATTCCCCGGAGTTTGGCAAATATGTAGTGCCACGAACATGGCGAAAAATGGCTTGAA
>NZ_JBHTDE010000033.1:0-18397 GCF_042666655.1 Dankookia sp. GCM10030260 | reverse complement strand
CGACAGCTGCGACAACGCGCTGGCCGAGACCATCAATGGCCTGTTCAAGGCCGAGGTGATCCGCCGCCGCGGCTGGTGGCGCAACCTGGAGGCCGTCGGGTACGCCACCCTCGAATGGGTGGACTGGCTCAACCACTGTCGTCTGCTCGAGCCGATCGGCAACATCCCGCCCGCCGAGGCCGAGGCGCGCTACTCTGCCCGCCAGCAGGAGATTGCGGTGGCGGCCTGACCCAAGCTCAGCGGCCTCCCGCATACCCGGGGCGTTTCAGATTGCAAGCGGGTGGCGCTGCGGCAGCACGGTCTGCTGCGGCTCAACTCGGATCTCGGCGTCCATGAGGAGTGGGACGCTTCGACGATCCTCGTCAGGAGCGACGGGCTCCTCGCCCACGCCGTCCGCGTATGGGCGCACCCGAGCACCTCGCCCGCTCAGGAGATTTAGCCGGCAACGATGTGAATGGTTGCCGGATAAGGGATGGTTATGGAACTGCGATCTTGCTTGTGACTAGCCCCATGATCGCAAGCTAGAGCCGTCAGGGTGGTAGTAGGCTGGCCGCCCGCCGGGGCGTGGCACAACACGGCAGGGGCATGTCGGGGACGACCAAACAAGACAACCAAGCGGAGCGGCTGCAGACCATCCGCCTGTGTTACACGATTAACACCCATCTCGAGGACCAGGGCTTCGCCACGCCAGCGGCGATCGGCGTATCCACCGGGCTGCCTGCTCCTGAGGCGGTTCGGCTGCTAACACGCCGGCAATGACGCAAGGGCGACGTGGCAGCACTCAAGGCGATCGCCGACCAACTCGACCTCGACATCCCGCTGGAGGGCCTCGGCCTGCCAGTGCCGGAGGGGGAGGGGCCCATGATCTTGGTTGCGGTCGCCGTCCCGAAAGCCGCCATGCCGGGGCTATCCGGAATTGGTTTCTGGAGCAAGTTTCCGGATGGAGGAATGTAAGGCTGGAGGCCAACGGGAACGCGGCTATGACAACACACTGGAAGGCGGCCGAATTCCAGTTCTTCGAAATTCTGTGTTGCTAAGCGGTGCGATCAAAAATGCCGGGATGGGAGGGAGTGAGATCAGTCTCGGCTGATCAAATTGGCAAGGTGCTACAGCGACCCGCTACAGCAGAGTTCGACCCTCAGGGGTTCTTTACCTACGCTCCATCACGGTCTGATCTCGGGCGCGAAGCGGACGTAGCCGTTAAGGATCAAAGGATCGGCAGTTCTGCGCCCGTCTCGGTCATCGCATGGACGCGCCCAACTCCTTCAAAGCGCACCAAACATAACCGAACCATGACTGACCGAGAACGGGCGAGGAGTGGTCCTGATTTCCACCCCGCTTCGGCGCTGCCGGACCGCAAATCCCCTGGCATCGTTTCAGAAGCGCGTTACTCTTCCATCCCCATCCCCATCCCCATCCCCATCCCCATCCCCATCCCCATCCCCATGCACCTGCCGCTGCGCGCCATCACCGTGTTCCACGCCGCCGCGCGCGCCGGCAGCCTCGCGCGCGCGGCGCAGGAACTCGGCGTCACCCCCTCTGCAGTCAGCCAGCAGATCGCCGCACTGGAGGTGCATCTCGGCACCACGCTGATGGTGAAGTCCGGCCGGCGGGCAACGCTGACCGAGGCGGGCGAGCGCTACTTCGAGATGATCGCCGAAAACTTGGACCGCGTGGCCGACGCGACCCAGGCGATCCGCGGCTATCTCTCCTCGCGCTCGCTCACCGTGCGGGTCACGCCGACCCTGGCGACAAAATGGCTGCTGCCGCGCCTCGGCCGCTTCCTCGACGCGCATCCGGACATCGACCTCCGGCTGGACGCGACCAACGAGCCGACCGACTTCGCGCGCGAGGCGGTGGACATCGACATCCGCCACGGCGAGGGCAATTGGCCCGGGCTGTTCGTCGAAGGCATCGCCGAGGAGCGCTTCCTGCCCGTCTGCGCCCCCGGCTTCTGCCCGCCCGGCAGCCTGGCGCCGGAAGACCTGCCGCGGCATCGGCTGATCCATTCGGTGAAGTCGCAGATGCAGTGGGGCCGCTGGTTCGCCCTGGCCGGCGTGCCTGGCCCCTCCAGCTGGCGGCGCGTGCTGTTCGACCGCAGCTATATGGCGATCGACGCCGCGGCGAACGGCATCGGCATCGCTCTGGAAAGCGAATTGATGATGGAGCGCGAGCTGCGCGAGGGCCGGCTGACCTGCCCGGTGCGACAGCCGCCGCCGGCGACGCGGATGACCCAGTGGCTGGTCTGCCCGCATGACAGGCTCCGCCGCAGCCAGGTGGGCGCCTTTCTCTGCTGGGTGCGAGCTGAGCGCGAGCTCTGGCTGGCGCGACAGAATGGTTAGCTTGACTTCACTATTCCTCCGAAAAACTCGTTTGAGCTAAACGACCCCGCCCCCTACCGTCCGGCCACGGATACGGACCGCGCCAGCGAGATGCGCCGGCCGCGGCAACAAGGGGGGGAACCGGGTGAACCTTTCGACCATGCTCCAGATGCGTGCCGCCGGCGGACGCCCGGTGCGCGTCGGCCTGATCGGCGCCGGCAAGTTCGGCTCGATGGTGCTGGCCCAGGCGCAGCGCATCCCCGGTTTCCATATCGTCGGCGTCGCCGACCTCGATGTCGGCAAGGCGCGCGGCTCGCTCGCCCGCGTCGGCTGGCCGGCGGAACGCTACGCCGCGCCGACGCTGGCGGAGGCCCTGCACTCGGGCGGCACCTGCGTGCTGGACGATGCCGCCAAGCTGGCGGCCTTCGAGGGCATCGAATGCATCATCGAGGCGACCGGCCACCCGATCGCCGGCGTGCGCCACGCGCTGGCGGCCATCGAGGGCAACAAGCACGTCATCATGGTGAACGTGGAGGCCGACGTGCTCTGCGGCCCGCTGCTGGCGGCCAAGGCGCGGGCGAAGAACCTAGTCTATTCCATGGCCTATGGCGACCAGCCCGCCATCATCTGCGAACTGGTCGACTGGGTGCGGTCCTGCGGCTTCGAGCTGGTCTCGGCCGGCAAGGGCATGAACTTCGAGCCGCGCTACCGCTACTCCACGCCGGACACGGTCTGGGGCTTCTTCGGCTGGTCGGATGAGGAAGTGGCCAAGGGCGACTTCAATCCGAAGATGTACAACTCCTTCACCGACGGCACCAAGGCGGCCATCGAGATGGCGGCGGTGGCCAACGGCACCGGGCTGGACTGCCCGGATGATGGCCTGGCCTTCCCGCCCACCGGGCTGCAGGACCTGGCGCAGGTGTTCAAGCCGGCGAGCGAGGGCGGCCGGCTGCCGAGGGCGGGGCTGGTGGACATCGCCGCCAGCCACGAACCCGACGGCCGCGTGGTGCACAACAACATCCAGTACGGCGTCTTCGTCACCTTCCGGGCCAACAACGAGTACACCCGCGCCTGCTTCCAGCAATACGGCCTGCTGGTCGACAAGTCCGGCTGGTACGGCTCGATGTGGCGGCCCTTCCACATGATCGGGCTGGAAACCAGCGTCAGCGTGCTCTCGGCCGTGCTGCGCAACGAGCCGACCGGCACGCCGAAGGAGTTCCGCGGCGACGCGGTGGCCACCGCCAAGCGCGACCTCAAGCCCGGCGAGATGCTGGACGGCGAGGGCGGCTTCGCGGTCTGGGCCAATGCCATCCCGGCGGCGAAGAGCCTGGCGGCCAAGGCGCTGCCGATCGGCCTCGCGCACCATGTGAAGCTGAAGCGCGCGGTGGCGAAGGATACCGTGGTCAGCTTCGACGACGTCGAGATGGTCAACGACCTCGACGTGGTGGCGCTGCGGCAGGAGATGGAGCGCGGCGCTTGAGCGGCTTCGTCGTCATCGCCGAGTTCGTCGTCCGCCCCGGCTGCGTGGACGCCTTCCTGGCGCTGGCGCAGGACGACGCGCGCCATTCCGTGGCGGACGAGCCGGGCTGCCGGCAGTTCGACGTGGTGGTGCCAGAGACCGAGCCGGGCCATGTGGTGTTCTACGAGGTCTATGACGACCGCGCCGCCTTCGACGCGCATCTCGAGACCGCCCACCTCGCCCGGTTCCGCGCCGGCTTCCCGGCGCTGATCGTCGAGGAGCGCCCGGTGCGCTTCGCTGCCCGGCACCATGGTTAGTGCCATGCAGATAGGCTTCCTCGGCACCGGGATCATGGGCGGGCACATGGCCCGCCGCCTGGCCGAGGCCGGGCATGCCGTCAGCGCCTGGAACCGGTCGCCGGGGAAGGCTTCGGCACTGGCCGGGCACGGCGTGGCCGTGGCGGCAAGCCCGCTGGCGGCGGTGGCCGAGGCCGACGTGGTCATCGGCATGCTCAGCTCCGGCCCGGTCTGCGACGAAGTGCTGCTGGCCGGCGGCGCGCTGGCGGCGATGCGGCCCGGCAGCCTGCTGGTGGTGATGAGCTCCATCCCGGTGGAGACCACGCGCCGCCACGCCGAACTGGCCGCGGCCCGCGGCATCGCGGCGCTGGACGCCCCGGTATCGGGTGGCGAGCGTGGCGCGCGGGAGGGCACGCTCTCCATCATGGCGGGCGGCGCCGCGGCGGACTTCGCCCGCGCGCTGCCGATCTTCGCCCCGCTCGGCCGCGCAACCCATGTCGGCCCCGCCGGCGCCGGGCAGCTCGCCAAGCTGGCCAACCAGGTGATCGTCGCCGGCAGCATCGCCACGGTGGCGGAAGCGCTGCTGCTGGCCGAACGCGGCGGCGCCGACCCGGCGAAGGTGCGGGAGGCGCTGCTCGGCGGCTTCGCCGATTCCACGGTGCTGCGCCAGCACGCGCTGCGCATGATCGAGCGGGACTTCGTCCCCGGCGGGCCGGCGAAGTACCAGGTGAAGGACACCGGCACCGCGCTCGGCCTCTGCGCCGCGCTTGGGCTGGAGCTGCCGGTGCTGCGGCTGGTAGACGGCCTCTTCGCCGACATGGTCGCGCATGGCGACGGCGACCTCGACCACAGCGCCATCATCCGGGAACTTCGCGGCCGGAACCGATTGTCGAAGGACTGACCCGACCCGAATCCGGGCCGGTGGATAGCAACGAAGAACAAGGGGAAACGCCATGACGAACCGCGTCACCATCACCCGCCGGGCCGGGCTGCTCGGCCTTACCGGCATCGGCCTGCTGGCGGCACCGGGCGTGCTGTGCGCGCAGGGCCAGGTCCGGCTCACGCTCGGCCACGCCACCGCCGCCGGCAATCCGCGCACCGTGGCGGCGGACCACTTCGCCAGCCTGCTGCGCGAACGCAGTAACGGCCGGATTGAGGTGCGGGTCGCCGGCTCGGCGCAGCTGGGCGACGACCTGGCCATGCTCACCGGCATGCGGACCGGGACGCTGGACATGTCTGTGAACAGCCAGGGGCCGATCTCCTCCGTGGTGCCGGAACTGGCGGCCTATGGCCTGCCCTTCCTGTTCGCCACCTCCACCGCCGCCTTCCGCACCATCGACGGCGCGGTGACCCAGGACGTGATCCGCAAGCTGGAAGCGATCGGCCTCATCTCGCTCGGCTGGTGGGACAACGGCATCCGCCACATCACCAATCGCCGCAAGTCGATCGAGACGCCGGACGACCTGCGTGGCATGAAGATTCGCACCCCAGCCGACCCGGCGACCATCGACACCTTCCAGGCGCTGGGCGCGGCGACGCAGCAGATCAACTTCAGCGAGCTCTACGTCGCCTTGCAGCAGGGCGTGGTGGACGGCCAGGAAAACCCGCTGGCCAACATCCACACCGGCAAGCTGCATGAGGTCAACCGCTTCATCTCGCTCACCGGCCACAAGTGGGAATGCTCGCCCTTCATCGCCTCCCGCATCGCCTGGGGCCGGCTGAGCGACGCCGACAAGCGGCTGGTCCAGGACGCCGCGCAGGAGGCGACGGCGCTGAACCGTCGGCTGATGCAGGAAGCCGATGCCAGGCTGCTGGCCGAATACCGCGCCAACCCGGCGGTGACGGTGAACCAGGCCGACCAGGCGCCGTTCCGCGCCGCCACCGCGCCGGTGCTGGACCGTTGGGAGCAGAGGCCCATCGGCGATTTCGTCAAGCGCCTGCGCGCCGCCGCCACGGCCGCCGCCTGAGATGGCCGCGCAGACGCTGCTCGCCGCGGTGGCGTTGGACCGCGCGGTCGCACTTGGCTGTCATGCGGCGATGCTGCTGGTCGGCAGTAAGCGTCAGCCCAGTCACACGGGTTGACGCTCCGCCTTAAATTCCAGGGCAACAGTTCGTCTGGTTCGGACGAGTAGCCGACCCCAGCGGAAGATTGCGGACGACCTCGGGGTCGGGCTTTCGATGCTGGTGCGTTGAATCGGCCGCAACCGGGATCGCGTGGCGGAAGCGTCTGCGGCTGGAGAACAAGATCCTCCGCCAGGAGCGGGACAGACTGAAGCGTGCCACCGCCTTTTTCGCTCGGGAGAGAAGTCGGTGAGCTTAAAGCTCGTTGACGAGGCGAAGAAGGAGTTCCCTGTGCCGCGTCCTTGGCGTCGGTCAGAACGGCTACTCTGCCTGGAGAGGACGCCCGGCCTGCTGCCTCCAGCACGAGGACATGGTGTTGCTGGCATATGTCCGATCGGCCTTCGCGCTGTCGAACGGCATCTATGGTAGTCCACGTATGACGCGCGAGTTGCGCGACGATGGCCTGGCCACCGGGGTCGTGTCCCGGCTGGTGGTGTAGCAAACCGTTGACCGGCCGGCCGCCGCGACCGCCAGGGGGCTGGTGGCGGCGGGCCGGTCAGCGGCCACCGCGGTGATCCTCGGTAGGGTTGGGTTGCGATACGCGACTCTGACCTGAGGATTGACCATGATGACCGACGACAAGATCGCCCTGCGCGATCTGCTGGAGTAGGGCTCCGACGCCACCTTCCTGCTCGAGATGATTGGCTTTGCCGCCCACCGCCTGGTGGAGTTGGATGTCGGGGGAGCCGCTGGTGCGGCCCATGGCGAGCGCAGCCCGGATCGGCTGGTACAGCGCAACGGCTACTGCGTCCGCGATTGGCAGACCCGGGTCGGCACCGTCGAGTTGCGGATCCTGAAGCTCCGGCGCGGCTCCTACTTCCCGGCCTTTCTGGGGCCCAGGCGAACCGCCGAGATGGCTATAACCGCGGTGATCCAGGAAGCCTACATCCGGGGCATCTCCATCCGCTCGGTCGACAGCCTAGTCCGCGCCATGGCGATGGAGGGGATCAGCGAGAGCCAAGTCAGCCGCCTCTGCGCCAAGTTCGACGACCGCGTGCGCGACTTCCTGGGCCGCCCCATCGAGAGCGACTGGCCCCATCTCTGGCTCGACGCCACTTACATGAAGGGCCGCGAGGCCGGGCGCATCATACCCGTCTCCGTCACCATTGCGGTCGGCGTGAACGCCGACGTGCGGCGCGAGGTGCTCGGCATGGCTGTCGGCAGTTCCAAGGCGGGGCCCTTCTGGCTCGACTTCCTGCATTCCCTGAAGCGCCGTGGCCTGGCGGGCGTGAAGCTCGTCATCTCCGACGCCCATGAAGGCCGCTGTGACGAAGGTCCTGCGAGCCACCTGGCAGCGCTGCCGCGTCCATTTCGCCCGCTGGACGCGGCGGCACTTCGCTGGGGCCTGGGTGACGGCCAACCCGAATGCCATGACCGGCATCGCCGTCTTCGGGTTGACCATCGTCGCCATAGGCACAATGCGCGGCATGCGCGTGCAGATCCTTGCCGCGCCGCAGGATGCGGAGCTGCTGCTCGGCATCGCCTTCGCCACCAATCTCGGCTTTCAGGTCGTCGGCAGCATGCTTTTCGCTGCGACCGACCGGATCCGCGCGTTGACGGTCGGGCTGGCGAGCGGCAACCGGAACATCACCCTGGCCTGGGCGCCGCGGCACCCTTCGTCGCGGACCACCCCAAGGTCGAGCTCTTCCTGGCGATGAGCGTCTTCCCGATCTTCATGCTGCCTGAGCTCATCCGGCGGCTGATCCCCGACCTGCGACCCCGTTCCGGCGCTTCGTCGCGGGGCGCCGGCGGCAGGCCTGACCTGGCCGGTCGCCGAGAGCCGGCGTCTCGGTCAGAACCGCAAGGTCAGCGCCGGGACGTAGCTGATCGCCGCGAGCAGGGCGAGGGCCACGAAGAAGAAGGGCCAGAGCGCCTTCGTAGTCTCGCTCATCGTGCTGCCGGCGATGGTCGAGGAAATGAATAGCGTCGTCCCGACCGGCGGGGTGTAGAGCCCGATCCCGAGGTTGAGCACCATCATCAGGCCGAGCTGCAGCGGGTCTAGCCCGATCGTCGCCGCGAGCGGCACGAAGATGGGCGCCAGCAGCAGGATCGCCGGCGCCAGGTCCAGCGGCCCGCCGATCAGCAGCATAATGACGTTCATCGCCAGGATCACCATCCAGGGTTCACGCAGCGTCGCAGAAACCCATTCCGCGAAGCGTTGCGGCACTTGGTCGTAGGTGAGGATCCAGCTCGCCGCCGCGCTGCCCATGATGACCATCATGACAATGCCGGTGGCGATGCCGGCATCGATCATGGCCTTGCGGAACCGCGTCCAGGACATGTCGCGGTACAGGAAGATCGAGGCGACGAGCGCGTAGAGCACCGCCATAACCGCGATCTCGGTCGGGGTGGCGAAGCCAAAGCGCAGCGCGACCAGGATCAGCACCGGCAGGATCAGCGCCGGCAGGGCGTAGAAGGCGAGCTTCCCCACCTTCCGCCACTCGAGCGGCGGTGCTTCCGACGTCAGGCCCAGCTTGCGCCCCTGCCACCAGCACACCGCGACGAAGCCCAGAGCCATCAGGATGCCCGGCAGCACGCCCGCCATGAACAGGTCGCCGATGGAGACGTTGCTGACCACGGCATACAGGATCATCGGGATGGAGGGCGGGATCAGGATGTCGATCACCGCCGCGGTGGCGTTGTTCGCGGCGCAGAGCCCGGCCGGGTAGCCCTGCCGCTTCTGCCAGGGGATCAGCACGGAGCCGAGCGCGCTGGCATTGGCGACCGCGCTGCCGGAGACGCCGCCGAACACCACCGAGCCAACCACGGTGGTGGACAGCGCGCCGCCGCGCAGCCGCTGCATGATCTCGCCGGAAAAGCGCAGCAGTTCCTCGCCCAGCTTGCCTTCCATGATCAGCGTGCCGGCCAGGATGAAGAAGGGCAGCGCCAGCATGGGGAAGGACTGGGTCTGCTGGAACATCTGCTGCGCCACCAGCATCAGCGGCAGCCCGCCGTCCCAGAGCAGCGCGACGCCCGAGGCGATGACCAGCGCATGGGCGACCGGGATGACCGCGACCATCAGCACGGTGAAGGCGAGGATGAGGGCGAGGCTCATGTCGGCATCTCCTCGGGTACGGGTTGCGGCATGGCTTCCGGGCCCAGCACCGCAATGCGGATGGCCACCGTGACGGTGCCGATGGCGACCAAGGCACAGCCCGCCGCGATCGCCCAATACCCATAGCTGCCGGGTAGGCCGAGCGCCGGGCTGCGCTCGATGGCGACGATCCCGGCCACCTCCAGCGCCTGGCGGCAGAGCCCCAGGTAGGCGGCCACGACCAGGGCATGGCCGGCGAGCAGCACCCAGCGCTTCGCGCCGCGGTCCAGCCTGCCCAGCAGCCATTCCACCGCGATATGCCCGCCGCGCTGCACGGCGATGGCGACGCCGGCCATGATGAACCAGGGAAAGAGCTGCTGCGGCACCTCCTCCGCCCAGTCGAAGCCGCCAGTCGCCAGCACGTAGCGGGCGATGACGTTGGCGGTCAGCACGCCCATCAGCGCGGAGCCGACCAGCAGCAGGACGCCGCGGCAGAGCAGGGCGACGGCCTGGTCCACCGCATCGGCGAAGGCGATCAGCGCGCCGGGCACGCCCCCGGGCCGCGCCGCCGCCGGGTCGGCGGGGGCCGGCACGGTGTGGAAGGGCTGTTCCATGTCACGCCGCGGCCGCAGCGCGCAGGCGCTTCACGAAATCGCCGATCGGCTTCTGTTCCCAGCGGTCCAGGACCCCCGCCGTGGCGGCGCGGAAGTCGTCCTGCTCCACCGCATTGACCGTGATGGCCGGATTGGCGCGATAGTCGGCCAGGAGCTTCTCGTCGCTCTCGACCATGAGCTGCCGGTTGTGCGCGGTCGCTTCCCGCCCGACCTCGGCGATCAGCTTGCGGTCGGCCTCGTTCAGCCGGCCCCAGGCGATGCGCGACGCGAGGAAGGGCGAGCACTGCCACTGGTGGTAGGAGAGCGAGATGAAGCGGTTCACCTCGTGCAGCTTGGACGACTGAATGTTGGCGAGCGGGTTCTCCTGCCCGTCCACCACGCCCTGCTGCAGCGCCACGTAGAGTTCGCTGAAGTTGATCTGCTGCGTCGCCGCGCCCAGCGCCTGGAAGGTGTCGATGGTGGAGGGGTCGGCGGGCGTGCGGATCTTCAGCCCGCGCAGGTCGGCGGGCGTGCGGATTGACCGCCGGCTGTTGGTGATGTGGCGGATGCCGTTGTCCCACCAGCCGAGCGAGACCAGGCCGACGCCTTCCAGCTTGCGCGCGATCTCCTGGCCCGCCGTGCCGTCGATGACGCGATAGGCGGCCTGGCTGGTGGCAAACAGGAAGGGCAGGCCGAAGGCCGCCAGTTCCGGCACCACGGTCGAGATCGGGCCCTGGCTGTTCACCGACATGTCCACCGTGCCGGTACGCATGCCGGTCAGCACCGCGAGGTCGTCGCCGAGCTGGGCCGCGCCGGCGACGCGCAGGTCGATGCGGCCGTTCGAGCGCTCCTTCAGCAGCTGCGCCATGCGGTCCGCCGCGATGGTGCGCGGGTTACCGGCGGCGGCATTGTGGCCGAGCGTGAGGCGCACCTGACCCTGGGCGCGCAGCGTGGCAGGCGCGGCGAGCGTGCCGGCGGCCGCGGCCAGCAGCGTCCGCCGCGTTGCGGTGATCGGTCGGTTGGTCATTCTTGTGTCTCCTTCCCTGCGTGTCTTGATGCGCGTGCGGCTCAGCCCGGCTGCGGGCGGCCGCCGTTCATGGCGTGGTAAGTGCGGATCACCTGGCTGTCGTCCGCCGCGCCGTCCCCGCGGCCGGAGGTGGCGAGGAAGAGCTGATGCGCGACGGCGGCCAGCGGCAGCGCGGCCTTCGCCTCGCGGCCAGCCTCCAGCACGATGCCGAGATCCTTGACGAAGATGTCGACGGCGCTGGTGACTTCAGGCTCCGCCTCAAGCATGCGCGGTCCTCGGTCCTTCAGCATCCAGCTCGCGGCGGAGGAGCCGCCCAGGATCTCAAGCATCACCGGGGCGTCCACGCCGACCTTGGCCGCGAGCGAGAAAGCCTCCGCCACCACGGCGATGTGCACGCCGCAGAGCAGCTGGTTCACCGTCTTCACCACCGCGCCCTGGCCCGGCCGCTCGCCGACATGGAAGACCTTGTCGCCGATAGCTTCGAGGGCTGGCCGCACCGCCTCGAAGCTCTCGCGCGGCGCCGCGGCCATGACGGTGAGCGTACCGCCGACCGCGCCGACGACGCCGCCCGAGACCGGGGCATCCACGAAACGGCGGCCGGCCGCGAGTACGCGGGCCGCGATCGCCTCCACCGCGCCCGGCGGGCAGGTCGCCATCAGCGCGACCACGCCGCCGGGGGCGAGGGCGTCGAGGGCGCCACCCTCGAACAGCACCGCCTTGGCCTGCGCGGCGTTCACCACCATCAGCACCAGGACCTCGGCGCCCTGCGCCGTCTCCGCGGCGGAGGCCGCGGCCTCGCCGCCCGCGGCGGCGAGGGCTTCCCCCGCTGCCGGGCGCATGTCGAAGCCGCGCACCCGGTGTCCGCGCGCCACGAGGTTCCGGGCCATGGGCAGGCCCATGGCGCCGAGCCCGACGAAGCCGATTTCGACCATTTCTTGTTTCCTCCCCGGGGCGGTGGCGGGCCGGCTACAGCCAGACCTTGATGCTGCGGACCATGGCCTCGGCCGAGATGCCGTAGCGGTCGTGCAGCGTCGGCAATGCGCCAGCATCCAGGAACGCGTCCGGCAGTGCGATCTGGCGGAAGCGCGGCGGGATCACGCTCTCGCGCAGCAGCAGCGTCGCCACCGCCTCGCCCAGGCCGCCGATCTCGGTGTGGTTCTCCGCCACCACCACCATGCGGCCGGTGCGGCCGGCCTCCCGCAGGATGGCCTCCTGGTCCAGCGGCTTGATGGTGGGCACATGCAGGACGGCGACCTCGACCTTGTCGGCCGCCAGCAGCTTCGCCGTCTCCAGCGCCCGCATGGTCATGAAGCCCGAGGAGATGACGAGGGCATCGGCGCCGTCGCGCAGCAGCTTGGCCTTGCCGAGTTCGAACGTGTAGTCGTACTCGTCCAGCACCATCGGCACCTGGCCGCGCAGCAGCCGCATGTAGACCGGGCCGTCATGCGCCGCGATCGCCGGCACCGCCTGCTCGATGTCGAGCGCGTCGCAGGGATCGACGATGACGAGGTCCGGCATGCCGCGGAAGATCGCGATATCCTCGGTCGCCTGATGGCTCGGGCCATAGCCCGTGGTCAGGCCCGGCAGGGCGCAGCAGATCTTCACCGGCAGGCCTTCCTCGGCGATGCCCTGGCTGATGAAGTCGAATGTGCGGCGTGAGGCGAAGGCGGCGTAGGTGGTGACGAAGGGGATGAAGCCCTCATGCGCCAGGCCGGCCGCGGTGAGCATCAGGTTCTGCTCGGCCATGCCCATCTGGTAGAAGCGGTCCGGATAGGCCTGGGCGAAGACATGCAGGTCGGTATACTTCGCCAGGTCGGCGGTCAGGCCGAGGATCTCCGGCCGCGTCTTCCCGAGTTCCACCAGCGCCCGGCCGAAGGGCGCCGGGCTGGTCCGCTGATCTGCCCCGGCCAGGGAGGCGATCATCGCCGAAGTGGTCAGCCGCGGCTTCGAAGGGTCCTGCGCCGCGGCGGAGATGCCGCGCCAGGCGCCACGCTTGGTCCGGCTCATGCCTGCCTCCCCGCATCCAGCGCGGCGATCGCCTGCGCCCATTCATCGGCTTCGACGCGTATGAAGTGCGACTTCTCCCGCGCCTCCAGGAAGGGCACGCCCTTGGCCATCTTGGTGTCGCAGATGATGACCCGCGGCTGCGGGCCGGCATGCGCCCGCGCCGCGTCGAAGGCGGCGACCAGGGCGGGGATGTCGTTGCCGTCCACCCGCTGGGTGAACCAGCCGAAGGCCTGCCACTTGTCGACCAGCGGCTCGAAATTCAGCACGCCGGTGGACGGGCCATCGGCCTGCATGCGGTTGACGTCGATCAGGCAGATCAGGTTGGACAGCCCGTGGTGGCCGGCGGACATCGCGGCTTCCCAGATCGGGCCCTCGTCCAGCTCGCCGTCCGACATCAGGTTGTAGACGAAGCGGTCGGACTGCTTGCGCCGCAGCCCCAGCGCCATGCCGACGGCGATGCCGAGCCCGATGCCGAGCGAGCCGCCGCTGATCTCCATGCCCGGCGTATAGCTTGCCATGCCGGACATCGGCAGGCGGCTGTCGTCCGTGCCATAGGTCTCGAGCTCGGCGGCCGGGATCACCTCGGCCTCGATCAGCGCGGCATAGAGCGCGATGGCGTAATGCCCGATCGAGAGCAGGAAGCGGTCGCGGCCTTCCCACTGCGGGTCTTCCGGGCGGAAGCGCAGCGCGTGGAAATAGGCCACCGCAAGCACGTCGGCGACGCCGAGCGCCTGGGCGATGTAGCCCTGGCCCTGTACCTCCCCCATCCGCAGCGCATGGCGCCGGATGCGGTAGGCGCGTTCCTCCAGCCCCGGCGCGTTGGCGAGGCTTGTCCCTGGCGCGTCCATGCGCGTCCTCCCTTCTGGCGTTATGCGGCCGGCGTCAGTGGATCAGCATGCCGCCGTTGACGTCGATGACAGCACCGGTGAGGTAGGAGGAGAGGTCGGAAGCGAGGAAGAGGTAGATCCGCGCCACGTCGATCGCATCGCCCAGGCGGTTCAGCGGGATGCCCTTCAGGATCTCGGTCCTCATCTCCGGCGTCAGCTTGCCGCCGGTGATGTCGGTCTGGATCAGGCCGGGGGTCACCAGGTTCACCCGGATGCCGTCGGGGCCGAGCTCGCGCGCCATCGCCTTGCCCAGGCCCAGCACGCCGGCCTTGGCGGCGGAGTAGTGCGGCCCGCCGAAGATGCCACCGCCACGCTGGGCGGAGACGCTGGACATGCAGGCGATGGCCCCCTGCTTGCGCGCCCGCATGTGCGGGATGAAGGCCTGGGACAGGAAGAGTACGCCCGACATGTTGACGTCGAGCACGCGGGTCCAATCCTCCGGCGTGATCTCCATGGTCTTCAGCGGCTGCGAGATGCCGGCATTGTTGATCAGGATGTCGATCTTGCCGAAGGCGGCGATCGCCTGCTCGGCGGCTTGGCGGCAGCTGGCCAGGTCGGCGACGTTGCAGCCGAGGCCGATATGCCCCTCGCCCAACTCGGCCGCGGCCTGCTGCGCGCCGGCGGCGTCGATATCGAGGATGGCCACGCGGGCGCCGTGCTCGGCGAACAGCTTGGCGGTGGCGCGGCCGATGCCCCGGGCGCTGGCGGCACCGGAAATGACGGCGGTCTTGTCGGAAAGCAGCATGCGGCGTCCTCCTGTGGGGACCGCGGCGGCGCCGATGGGACGCCCGCGATCCGACCTTGCTTGGGCCGGCGATTCAGGCCCAGGGTGCCTCCACCCCGGGCGATCGCGGGCCGATCGTCTGGCCGCAGATGTGCCGCACGTTCTCGTTCACCGACAAGCGAGTAATTCGCGCCGAAACACGAGTTGCATTCACCTATCGCGGCTGGCCCGCCGCCTCCAGGTCGTCGAGAGCGATGTCGAGCCCGAGCTCCCGCGTCAGCCAGCCGAGGAACAGCACCATGGACCGCGCGTAGCGCTTGGTGCGCGGGAAGACGAGCCAATGGCCGGTATAGACCACGTCCTCGCAGATTCCCTGCAGCGGCCGCACCAGCCGGCCGGAGGCGATCTCGCGTTCCGCCAGCATGGTCGATTCCAGCGCCACCCCCAGCCCGTCGGCCGCGGCGCTGAGCGAGATGAAGCTGCGGTCGAAGCGCGGCCCGCGTGGCGCCGGCGCGGCCAGTCCATTGGCGGCGAACCAAGCGGGCCAGCGGACCCGCTTGTTGTCGCTCTCGATCAGCACCTCCCCGTACAGGTCGCGGGCGCTGCGGATGCGCGGCGCCATGGCCGGGGCACAGAGCGGCGCGATCACTTCCGTCCCCAGCGGCAGCACGACGACGCCCTGGTGCCCGGCGCCGCCGTAGAATTCCGGCGGCGGCGCCCCGTAGACGATGTCGGCGTCGAATTCATCCGCGAGGAAGCGGGTATAGTCGGCGCCGGCGGCGATCCGCAGCTCCAGCCCCTGGCATTCTTCCAGCAGCCGGCCCAGGCGCGGCACCAGCCATTGCGCGGCGAAACTTGGCGCGGTGTGCAGCCGCAGCAGCTGCGGCCGGCGGGCGGCAACGCTGCCGATGCCCAGTTGCAGCTCGCCGAAGCCGCGCTCGACATGCCGCATCAGCGTCTCGCCTTCCGGCGTCAGCCGGATGGCGCGGCCCTCGCGCTCGAACAGCACGGTGCCGAGGTCGCGCTCCAGCCCGCGGATGGCATGGCTGACCGCGCTCGGCGTCAGGCCGAGGTCGTCGGCGGCGGCGCGGAAGGAGCCAGTGCGGGTCGCCGCCTCGAAGGCGCGGAGGGCGGTGAGGGGAAGATGCTGGGCCATGCTCGAAGCATGAGCCTCACTCACCGATTGGCGCAATATTCTCGCTTGTCGATGAGCCGGATGGCGCGCCAGATGCGTGCAAGACCGGGGAGGAAGCCTCATCGTCATGCAGGGTACCATCGACCCGCGCCGCATGGCGCATGCGATCCGCTTCCTGGCGATGGATGCCTGCGAGCGCGTGGGGGAGGGCCACCCCGGCACCCCACTCGGCGCCGCCGACCTCGCCACCGCGCTCTTGACTCGGCATCTGAAGCACAATCCCGCTGACCCGACTTGGTTCGACCGCGACCGCTTCGTGCTCTCGGCCGGGCATGGCTCCATGCTGCTCTATGCCCTGCTGCACCTGTCCGGCTATGCTGGGATGCCGATCGAGGCGCTGCGAACCTTCCGTGAGCTCGGCTCACCCTGCGAGGGCCACCCGGAATACTGCCCGTCGCATGGCATCGAGGTGACCACCGGCCCGCTCGGCCAGGGCATCGCCAATGCCGCCGGCATGGCAGTGGCGGAGGCCTTCTTGTCCGCCCAGTTCGGCCCCGGCATCGTCGACCACCGCTGTTGGTCCATCGTCGGCGACGGCTGCCTGCAGGAGGGCGTGTCGCAGGAGGTCGCCTCGCTCGCTGGCCACCTCAGGCTCGGCAAGCTCTGCTGGCTCTGGGACGACAACCGCATGACCGATGACGGCGCCATCGGCATCGCCCAGAGCGAGGACATGCCGGCCCGCTTCCGCGCCGCCAACTGGCAGGTGCTGGAGGTGGACGGGCACGACATCGAGGCGGTGGATGCCGCGCTGGCGCTGACCCGGCACGACCCGCGGCCGAGCTTCGTTGCCTGCCGCACCCTGATCGGGCGGGGGCTTCCTGGCGTCGAGGACACCCGCGCGGCGCATAGCGGCCGGTTGACGCGCGCGCTGACCGATGCGGCGCGGCGGGCGCTCAACTGGCCGCACCCGCCCTTCACGGTGCCGGAGGACGTCGGCGCCGCATGGCGCGCGGCCGGGCGGCGCAGCCTGCCCGAGTACCAGGCTTGGCAGGCGCGGGTCGCCGCCTTGCCGGCGGAGCAGCGCCGACGGCTCGACCGGCTGCGTGATGGCCGGCTGCCGGAGGGCTGGCAGGACGGCCTGCGTACCTATGCGCGTAAGGCCGCCGAACAGGGCCTGACCCAGCATGGCTGGAAGACCTGCGGCGAGATTGTCGATCTCGCCGCTGCAGCGATCCCGGAGATGCTGGCCGGTGCGCCGGACTTGGAAGCCGCGACCCAGCACAAGCGCCGCCTGCCGGCCTTCACGGCGGAGGACCGCGGCGGACGCTACCTGCATTACGGCGTGCGGGAGCACGCCATGGGCTCGATGATGAACGGGATGGCGGCGCACGGCGGCGTGGTGCCCTCCGGCGTCACCTACTTGGTCTTCTCCGACTACGAGCGCCCGGCCTTCCGCATGGCAGCGATGATGGGCTTGCCGGTGCTGTTTGCCTTCACCCATGACAGCATCGGCATCGGCCGCAACGGCCCGACCCACCAGCCGGTGGAATACCTGGCGGCGCTGCGCGCCATCCCCAATCTGCTGGTCTTCCGGCCGGCCGATGCGGTGGAAGCGGCGGAGTGCTGGGAGCTGGCGATCGCGCATCGCACCGGTCCCTCCTGCCTGGTCTTTGCGCGGCAGCCGCAGGACGCGGTGCGGCAGGAGGCAGGCGACATCCGGAGTGCCCGCGGCGCCTATGTGCTGGCGGAGGCAGAGAATGCGCCACGCGCCGCAACCATCCTCGCCACCGGCACCGAGGTGGCGCTGGCGATGCAGGCGCGCGCCTTGCTGGCGGCCGAGGGTATCGCCGTCGCCGTCGTCTCCATGCCTTGCTGGGCGCTGTTCGAACGGCAGGACCGCGCCTATCGCGCCACGGTGCTCGGCATCGCCCCGCGCATAGGGGTGGAGGCCGCGGTACGGCTCGGTTGGGATCGCTGGATCGGGCCGGAGGGCAGCTTCATCGGCATGTCCGGCTTCGGGGCATCCGGCGCCGAGGCCGATCTCTGGCGCCATTTCGACATCACGGCAGAGACGATTGCAAATGCGGTCCGAAAGCAATGCCAGCAGTAGGATCGAATGGCTCGCGCGGACTCCACGTTACAAAAGCCACACGCATCCAAGTACGCATGCGGATGAGCTCCCCATAACACCAAGTCCCCGAGAGCGTGACTCATTGGGGATTACCCTAGCGGCGGCGGACTGATTCAACATGGCGACCACGCGAGGTCCGCCATGCCCATCTCACTTCGGACTGAATTTGACGCGGGCCAGCTGCGCGCCGCGGCGCGGCAGACGAAGGAAGCGGCCCAAGCTCGCCGCCTGCTGGCGCTAGCGGCGATCTACGACGGGGCATCACGCGGTGAGGCCGCCCGGATCGGCGGGGTGAGGCTGCAGATCGTGCGAGATTGGGTGCTGCGGTGCCATGCCTCGGGCCCGGCCGGGCTGGTCGACCGCAAGGCGCCGGGCCAGGCGGCACGGCTGAACGAGGCACACCGGACTGCCCTGCAACGACGCTGGAGAGCGGTCCGATCCCGGCCATCCATGGGGTGGTGCGCTGTCGGCTGGTCGACCTCTGCCAGTGGCTGTGGGAGGAATACCGGGTCACGGTGGCCAAGCAGACCATGAGCCGCGAGGTGCGGGCGCTGGGCTATCGCAAGCTCTCGGCCCGGCCACGCCATCACGCACAGGCGGAAGGCGCCATCGAGAATTCTAAAAAACCTTCCCCACCCGCCTGGAGGAAGTCGCGCGCGAGA
>NZ_JBHTDE010000032.1:0-18991 GCF_042666655.1 Dankookia sp. GCM10030260 | reverse complement strand
CGCCGGTGATGATCTCCATCCCGCACCCCACCCGCTGCCCTTAACGGCGCTCGAAAGAACGCCCGTAAGATCAGAAGGCAGGTTCAGACTAATCCCGGTAGGCGGCCCTCTGCGGATGGGTACGGAACTCGACCGGCTGGAGGCCGCGCAAGGGCTGCCGGCCGGCGGCATAGAGATCGTGCCTACCGCCGAGACCGCGCTCGGCGTGGTCCGGCTGGGCGACATGGCCCGGGCCAGCCCGCGGGTGAGGAGCTGCGTGCTCGGCGCCGAGGATTTGGCCGCCGACCTCGTCGCGGAGCGCGGGCCGGAGGGCGACGAGCTTGCCTATGCGCGGATGCGCTTCCTGTTGGAATGCCGCGCGGCAGGGATCGAGCCGATCGACGCTCCATACACGTACTCTGACGGGGAGGGCTGCGAGCGCGAGACCCGCCGCTCGCGGCGGCTCGGTTACCGCAGCAAGAGCACGGTCACGCCGGCGCATGTCGACGTGCTCCACCTCGTGCTCACGCCCGGACGTGAGGAGGTCGCGGCGGCGCGCCGCATCGTCACAGGGTTTGAGGAGGCGCGGTCGAAGGGGAAGGATCGGGCGCTGGTCGACGGCCTCTGGGTCGAGCCGCCGGCCTACCGCAACGCGCAGCGGCTATTGGCGCGCGCGGATCAGCTGGCGGCGGCCCACGATCGGGAGACGGGGTAAGCGCATCTCGGCTCGGTCCGGCGTCACGCGACGCAGTCCAGCTCAACAGGGGCGACCGCCGCTTCGGCTCGCGTGGTGCGGTAGCCTCCCTGGCGGCCTGGTAGGATGCCTACCCCGCCCTCTGCGCCTTCCGCACCCCGTCCAGCACCGCCTCATGCGTCGCCAGTATCCGCCGCAGCGTGGGTTTCCCTTTGTCGCTCGCCTCGGCGATGCCCTCGTGCATTTCCTCGATCCCCGTCGTCATCTGCTCGGCCAAGCCAGATAGCCGCTCCTGTAACTGCTCGCCGTCATCCTTAAGTTCGGCTGTCCAGATCGCCACGATACGAGAGAGTTCGGCGACAGCGCGGGCGGGTGGAACGCCTGCTTGCAAGAGCTTGATAAGAGGGGCCAAGTCGGCAGTAGGGGAACGGGACATGTGTAGGAAAGTAGGTAAGCGGACGGTGGATGGCTAGACGGCGAGGGGCTGCTTTGGGTCGACGTCAGACGCTTTCGGCCTCCGTCTGCACCACCCAACCGACGAAGGGCGGCTCGCCGCACTCCGAGCACCACAGCTCCCGGCAGAGCCCGATTAGATGAAGCCGGGCATCGCGCCCGGCCAGCGCGATCAGCGTCCGGCGCCGGAAGGTCCGGACACGGCAAGCGCAAGGCAGCCGCAACGCCTGATCCGTCGCCAGGTGGTCGACGGTGAAGGTGAAGGCCGGGTCCATGTCCGCCATGATGGCCGCCATGCCGCTAGCGAAGTGCCGGTGGCGGACGGCGCCGCATCACGACGTAGCCGCTCGCTGTCAGCTGCCGCACGAGCTGGGCGGCAGCCAGTTGGGAGGCATACTCGACGCCGGTCCGCCGCGCCTTACCGCGCTCGTCGAAGCGCATGGCATAGGCCAGCGAGTCCGCCACCTCGGCTGGGTCTGCCGGGCTCAAGGCGGCACCGGCCGCGTCCTCCACTACCTGCGGCGCCTGGTAGCACCCCAGCTCCCGCAGCAGGTCGGTGACGGCCCTGGCAAAAGCCTCTGCGGGCAGCGCCGGTTGCAGGCCGCGGCCCAGGCCACGCGCCTCGGCAGCGGCCTCCAGCACGGTCATGGACCGGGTAGCGATGGCGGTAGAGATCACCTCCCGCATGCGGCGGAGAACGTCGGGGCTGACCGGGCTGGGCTCGCTCATGTGGGCCAGCATGTTCTAGTTTTGTTCAGTTTGCAACCGCAGACCCGCGTCGGCGCCCCGGCGCCCTACGCGTTCTCCAGCCGAAAGGATGGATCCTCGGCCGCGCCGCTGGCTTCGGCCGCCGTCCAACGTAGCAGGCCCGCCGACCCGGCCGGCGACAGCCGGTACACGCCCCGGGCTTCTCGCTCAAACCAGCCATAGACGTTCCGGCGCAGGATCGCCGGCGCATCCGCTGCGATGGCCCGCAGGTCACGCGGACGCTTCGGCCCTGTGTGAGTACCAGAGCGCAGGCAAATGCCCGCTGTCGGTAGGCCGTCATGACAGGCTGCCGCGACGAGCCACCGACGGCCGGATCGCCGCGCCTGCGCTGGTGCTCGCTGAGCAGGAGCGATCGGCGGGACACGTTCTTCCGTGGCCGGTAGGGGCCAGGCTCGACCAGGACTTCGACAGAGCGGCGCGCCGGATCGACTGCAAGCAGGCCGAAGCCGAGCAGGCGACACAGCCGATGGACGCGGCCGTCGCGGTCCCGCCCGCGACGGGTGGCCCGCACTGCCAGCCAGACCTCGTCTGCCGCGGCCAACCGGTCGACCCCTTGCAGGATCAGGTCCAGCGTCAGGCCGAGCTTGAGCTCGGTGATGACCAGGAAAGGCGGCTCGCCGGCCCGGACGGCAACGATGTCACAGCCGCAGACCTCGCCCTTTGCCTCGTAGCCGAGCCGCTCGAGGTGTGCCTTGACCGCGGCATAGAGCGCCGTCTCGGGTGTCCGTCCAGGCTTGGTGCTTGGCATTCCGGATTCCTGACCAGAGATTCGGTAGCACAGTGCCCCAGCGCGCTTCTGACCAGGCTAGCCGGGCGAGGCCCTCCAAAATCTCGGCTACTCGATCCGACCCGCATCAGCCAGCCGCCCAGGCCCTTGCCTGCGCTGTGGGCCCCTGTTCGCCACCGAGCAACGGTCGTTGGTGGGTGGTGAACACCCCTGTCGTCAGGCGATGCGCCAGTCGGCGACGCCGAGATCCTGCCGATCGAACAGCCGCGCCCAGCTGTCCCGCGGCGCCTTGTCCTCGGGCTTGCGGGCGGTTCCCTTGATCATCTTGTCCAGCAGCTGCCCAACCAGCCCGAGCGCGTCGACCTGGTCGTCGTGCTTGCCCGCGGGGAAAGTCAGCAGCTCGGCCTCGAAGGCCTTCCGCCACGGCGCGTGCCGCAGCAGGTGCAGCCCGTCGAGTGCGAGGCGGCCGCGGATCGATTGCGCCCGCACCGACTTGTCGCCCCGGGTGGGAAAGGCGTGCCGCGCCACGTAGGCCTGACGCTCGCGCATGCGGCGCTCGAGGAAGGGGCCGATACCGGCGCGGATCTGCCCAGTCTCCTCCGCCCAGCCGATCGGCCGCCACTCGCGCACGAGATCGCAGAACGCCTCGACCCAAGCATCGGCGGCGGTCTGGCCGCGCCATAGGTCGAGCAGCCAGAGCCGGCCATCCGGGTCCATCCCCACCACCACGTGGACGGTGAAGTCGCCGCCGGCGGCAGTGACGGCGTAGTCCGAGCCGCCGTAGACCTGCAGCGTCGCCCGGTCCGGCAGGCTGTCCGCCTCACGCAGCCATTGCCGCTGGAAGTAGTCGCCGGTGTCCGGCACTGGCCGCTGCTGATAGAGCGCGGACCAGCTGCGGGTGCTGGCCTCGGCCTTCACCCGGGCGAGCGAGGCTGCGTAGCCGTAGCCATCGTCGCCCCAGAGCATCTCACCCGGAGCCCGGCCCAGCGGATCCTCGGCCTCAGCCTCGGCCGGCAAGGACACCACCCGCCATTGGCCGCCCTGCGCCTCGAGCAGCCGCCCGGACAGGTCGTCCTCGTGCCAGCGGGTCTGGACCACGACGATGGCCGCCCCGGGCCGCAGGCGGGTGCGCAGGTCGTCCTGGAACCATTCCCAGACCCTGTGCCGCCGCGCCTCGCTATCGGCCTCCTCCCTCGACTTCACCGGGTCGTCGATGAGGGCCAGGTCGGCACGCAGGCCGGTGATGACGCCACCGATGCCGGCCGCGCGGTACTCCCCGCCATTGCTGGTGGTCCAGAGGTCTTCGGCTTCCCTCTCCAGCCGGTAGCCAAGCACCAGGCCATGGGAGCGGATCCGGCCCCGCACCCGGCGGGAGAAGGTGCCGGCCAGGTCGGCGGTGTTACTGGTGGCGATGACCCGGCGGTCGCGCCCTTGGGCCAGGAACCAGGCCGGGAATAGGTCGGAGGTGTAGGTCGACTTGGCCGAGCCCGGCGGCATGAACACCATGAGCCGGTCGTGCACGCCATCGGCTACGGCCTGCAGTTCCCGGATCAGCAGCCGGTGGTGGGCGGCCGGGGCTAGACCCTGCGGCGCCAGGGTATGCTCACACCACAGCCCGAAGTCGCGGCGGATGGCCCGGCGCTGGCCGAGCTCCCAGGCCGCGTCATTCGGCATCGATGGTCAGCCGGGCGGCGCGGGCCCGGCCGATCTCCTCCATCAGCTCGTCATCGGTCATCTCCACCGCCGCCCTGGCCGAGAGCACCACCTCGTGCTTCTCGCGCCAGCCAGCCCGGGCTTTCATCCAGAAGATTGCCGCCGCGGTGTTGTCGCCGGAGGTGGCCATCTGGAACAAGGTCTGCGCCACCTTCGCCGTCGCCTCGATGGAGCCGCGGTCGAGCTCGCGGCGGAAGTGCTTGCGCAGCGTCTTGTCGTCGATCTCGATCAGGGTGGCGATGTCGGCCTGGGGTATGCCGAAACCCGACATGGCGCGCACCGTCCGGCGCTGCTCCTCGGTCGGCTCAAACGGGACCGGCATGAACGGCCTCCGGCGCCCGCTCCAGCACCACCGCGGCAAAGCTGCGCCCGTCACCGTCCAGGACCGCCGCCTGGCCGGTGAAGGCCTGCCAGCGGGACAGGGCGACGTCGACATAAGCCGGCGCCAGCTCAATGGCATGGCAGCAGCGGCCCTCCATCTCGGCGGCGATCAGGGTGGTGCCCGAGCCGCAGAACGGCTCGTAGACCGCCTGGCCCGGGCTGGAGTTGTTGCGCAGCGGCCGGGCCATGCATTCGACCGGCTTCTGGGTGCCGTGGGTGGTCTCGGCGTCCTGGCCCTTGCTGGCGATCTGCCAGAGCGTGGTCTGCTTGCGGTCCCCGCTCCAATGGCCGGTGCCGCGCACGGCGTACCAGGCTGGTTCATGCTGCCAGTGATAGTGGCCGCGGCCCATGACCAGGCGCTCCTTGGCCCAGATGATCTGGGCGCGGATCTCGAAGCCCGAGGCGGTCAGGCTCTCGGCCACTGTCGTCGCGTGCAGAGCGCCGTGCCAGACGTAGGCCACATCGCCGGGGAACAGCGCCCAGGCCGCCCGCCAGTCCGCCCGGTCGTCGTTGAGCACCTTCCCGACCCGAGTGGTCTTGCCGCCGGCCAAGGCGGCGTTGCGCCAGGCGGGGTCGTACTCGACGCCATACGGCGGATCGGTGACCATCAGGTGCGGCTGAACCCCGGCCAGCACGGCCGCCACCGCCGCCGCGTCGGTGCTGTCGCCACAGAGCAGGGAGTGCCGTCCCAACCGCCAGAGGTCACCCGGGCGGCTGACCGGGGTGACCGGCACCTCCGGCACAGCATCCGGGTCGGTCAGGCCGGCGGCGGGACCGAGCAGGAACCCGGCGATCTCGCCCGGGTCGAAGCCGGTCAGCGCCAGGTCGAAGCCCTCAGCCTGCAGGTCACCGAGCTCGATCCGCAGCAGGTCATCGTCCCAGCCGGCCGAGAGCGCCAGGCGGTTGTCGGCCAGCACGTAGGCCCGGCGCTGCGCCGGGGTCAGGTGGCTCAGCGCGATGGTCGGCACCTCGGTCAGGCCGAGTTGGCGGGCCGCCAGCAGCCGACCGTGGCCGGCGATGACGCCGCGCTCGCCGTCAATCAGGATTGGGTTGGTGAAGCCGAACTCGCGGATCGAGGCGGCGATTTGCGCGACTTGGGCGTCGGAGTGGGTCCGGGCATTGCGAGCATAGGGGACAAGGTCGGCGACGCGGGCCAGGTGGTAGGCGGGAAGGTTCGGCGTGCCGCCCATGACGAGGCTCCCGGCGGCGCTGAGATCAGCGCGGCGCTGGCGAGAGAATACCGGAGCGGGATTCATGACTGCAACGCGACATGCTTTCGCTCGGCTACGCTGCTCTACGGCAAAGGAACCCGGCGACCAGGGCAGTGAAGCTCGGGCGAGGGCGAGACGGCACTTGTAGGCCGGGAAATGCTCGGCTGCGGGAGGGGCACCGGTCCGCCCCCGTGTGACGCACGTGACGCAGGTGACGCCCTTTCCTTATATGATCCCTATAGCACTACATCTCGCCAAACCAATCAGTAGAGGAGTGCGTCACAGTGCGTCATGCGTCACGTCGCGTGTTTGGAGCATGCCAAGGTCTTGCATCCCGCCGCCGTTCTCCTCGGGCCCACCCGAGCCGTTGCAGTACTGCTGTGATGCGCCGCTGATCTGCAGTTCCCACCTTTGGCACATCCATGCGCAATCCTTGTTGCGCCACCTCGAGCACGGTCGTTGTTGATCGACCTACGACGAACTGGCCAATGGCCTCTTCCCAGGCATCCTCTTCGAACCGAGCCTCTTGTTCAGGCGTGATGTGGCTTTCCTCAAACTTGGCGTCGGGCCACCACGCAGCTCCATCTCGGAAGCGGCGGACCGCCTCGGCGAAGAGTTGGTCGCGGTCATGCTGCAGCCCCACTATGTCAATGCTGCTGATCCGCACTGGCCAAAATCGACGCCCACCAGTCTCGTCGCGCAGATAGGTCTCTCTATTGGTCGTGCCGATAAAGACGCACTGGCGAGGCTCAACGACCTCGCGGCGACCGTAGCTGGGCCGGTAGCGCTCCATTGGTCGAGTGATGAACGCCTTGAGCGCCGCCGCCTCTGCCTTATCCAGCGCCGAAAGCTCGGCCACCTCGATCAGCCACTTACCGTTGAGATGCTGCGATACGTCCTTGCCGCCGCGGATATCCGGCAAGTTGTCAGAAAACCAACCCGCCCCGAGGATGCCGCATGCAGTCGACTTTCGTGTCCCTTGAGGCCCTTCCAGGACCAGCATGTAGTCAGCTTTGCAGCCAGGTCGGTAGACGCGAGCCACCATGGCAATCAGGAACATGGTGCCGATACCGGTAGCGTACTTCCCGGGCGCAACACCAAGGTAGGTATGCAGCCACCTGCCAAGACGAGGCACTCCGTCCCAACGAAGCCCGTCGAGATATTCACGGACTGGATGAAAGCTTCGCTCCCGGGCCCGCAGGTCCACGGCCTGATGAGCTGTATCCTTCGACAATCCAACTAAGCCGGCCAGCTGCAGCCACTCCTGAACGGCCGTGACGTCCGTATCTCGAAGCGGCCGAGGACATTGGTCGTCGGTGTCATTCGTGCCCGGCACTGCTCGTTGAAGCAGCGCAGCACGAAGCATCTCGTCATAGGCCACCAGCCCTGCCAATTCTGGAGCCTCCCGAAGCGCCAGCATGGCATTAGCCAGATTCGGTCGCGGCTGGTCTCTGCCGTCGCGCTGACAACGACTGAGCCATTCGAATTGATGAGGCGGACCGGGGGGCCGCCGCCCCGCATCGCGCGCCGCCGCCTCCTTGGCGTAGATATCGTCCAGGCAGCGGTCAATGTCAGCGCGGCGTGCCTCCCAGCGGGCATCGCGATCGGGCGTGAGCACCGCGTCCATTGCCTCGACGAGCCGCGCCCGCGCCGCCATGTAAGACACTCCATCGCGTGCCCACTTACCCAGCAGCCGCAGCGACGCTGCGTGGTAGGATTTGCCTTGTGCAATCTCCTCCAGCAATTCAGCTTCGTTGAGGGGGCCTGGCCGCGGTATCCGGCTGCCTTTGGCCCGAGCTTGGTCTCTGGTGTTCGCCTTGCCCTGCCAAATTGAATCCAGTTCATCCAGAAGGTCGATCGGCATTCCCTCAACGAGGGCGACCTGCGGTGCGGCATCGGTTCCGACGCTGCCGTAGTAGTAGCTCTGTGACAGGGTCCAACTCTCAACGCTGAATTGGCCCTGGAATAGGCCATTGAGGCGGCCGAACAATTTGTTGCGCTGTCCTGGCGACAAGTTTCTCGAGGTCGGGCAGAGCACCCGCCATCGCGGCGCATTCTCACGATGGCTCGGCGAGGTGTAGACGAGGGCCAGGACGTTGGCCTTCTCAAGTCGCTCGACGGCCTCGGCGAAGTGCGTCACGCCGCCATCGTAGTCAGCCTCGATTCCGGAAATCGCCAGAACATTTTCATCATGTCGGAGGCAACCCTTGGAAGTCCGGCGGTCGCCAAATCGGGCAAGCTTGAGCCAGGGCAATTGTGCCTTAGCCGGCGCGCTGGTCCGGCGAACCAGCTCGGCCAACCGAGGCAGTGTGAAGGCCTCCTCCCGCTTGTTGATAGCGGAGTAGTCCCCGAAGAAGGTCACTGCGAAGGCACCCGGCAGATCCGGCGCCGCACAGCTGCTCGCCGACGGTTCGTCCGGCGCGCCCCTGGTTTCGGCGTTCATCGTCGGCCTCTACCGCGGCATAGCAGTTCGCGGCGCCAAGCCTCTAGCAGCGCAAGGCCGAGCGCCCCAACCGGATCGTGGGCTGGCCGCGCCTGAACGAGGGCAACCGGCTGATCCTGGCGCCGCGGCTCATGCCAGCAGCGCTGGAACGCTGGATTTCGATCTGGGTCGCTCATCGCGGCCGCCGCCGCAGCGTCCCTCACCGAGCACCGCCGCGACGTTGTGCCGTTTCGTGCGCCTCGACGTCTTCAAGCCGATAGGCAACACGGCCGCCGAGCTTGAGATAGGCCGGGCCCTTCCCGAGCCAGCGCCAACGCTCGAGGGTTCTAGGAGAAAGATTCCAGCGCAGCGCCAGTTCGAGCTGCTGGAGGTGACGTCTGTGACGCTCACCGTCAGCGAATTTCTGCGAGACTCTGACCGACATTGGCATGTTCCATGACGAGGTAAATCGCCGTCATGGAGGAGCAGCTTGCGGGCATGATCCAACGGCATGATTCAATCTTTGAATCATGGGTTCATGCCTTTGGATCGTGCCTACAAACCCCGGTACCTCGATCGAAGTGAATTCTCGATCGATCCAGCCGTGGGGCAATGATGCGACGGAGCCTTCTCCGCAATCCAGTCCGCCAGCCACTTCGCCTCGCCGGTAAGGTCAGGCAGCAGTTTGCCAGTGGCTGCTCGGTGTTCCATCTTCCGCTTGATCAAAGGCATCAGCGACACTTTGCCAGGCGCTATCAGCTTCGCGTCCGGCCCCTCGACGACACGCCGCGCGTGCTCTTCCAGCAACACAAGGATTGTTTCATCGTCGAGGTCGGCGACGTCCTCGGGACGGATGATGCGCTGGCTCGGGGTGATCAGGGACGGCTCAGCTCGAGGCTGCGTAGCGCAGCTCGCTTCTGCCTGGTCGAGGGAGCAGGTCAAAGCGACGTAGCGGCTCCCGGCGATGGTCAGGGTACCAGCTTTGAGGTCAAAGTTGAAGTCAGCAGCCCAGGTCGATGGGATTGGTTCGCGCTCCGTCCGCCGCTCAGGTTGCATCTGCACGCCCTGCAGGTAGACTTCGCCACGCTCGATGCGCCGTATCATATCCCGGGCCAGATCCGCCCAGAGACGGCCGAGTTGCTCAGATGCACTCGAAAAAGCGGAGCGGCTGAGCTTGCCTCCGCCATTCCCCGCTGTACCAAGGGTAGGGTAGTCGAAGCTCCGCAACTCGGCGCGGCTGAAGAAGCCCTCGTTCCGGCGGATCTCGCAGAGAATTTTCGGGTCGCACCAGGTCACGAGCGCGTCCCAGAGAGGCAACCGACGCGGCGTTCCTTCATCAGCAGTCGCGGATGGGGGCGGCCCAAGTATGCCCTGGACGTCCGCGTACACACGACCGGCAATGTCGACGGTGTTAGCCACGGGATCAATTGCGACTCTTGTGCCCAGCGCAAGCGTGATCACCACGGGCGATGCGGGCGACTCGGGCTGCATCAGCCGCCCCTGGAGATGGAATTCACCGCGCCGGATTCGGCAGCTAAGGTCTTCCGCCAGAACCACGGTTGCGCGGGCCAGCTCAAATTGCGCTCGGACCGTAGCGGCATTGCGCTTCGTCGCCTCAGCCGCGGCTGCCCCCTCGGTTGCCGTCGTGGTCAAACCGTCAGACGTGGCATTCTCCTCTTGCAGTTTTTCAACTGCTTGGAGCGCGCGACGCAGGTCATCCGCCATGCCCGGGCTGCAAAGCCCGTGCAGCACGGTGGTGAACGGGACCATGACGGGGGGCTCAGGCGTCATGGCGGGCGCTGGAAGACTCGGTCATGACCGCAGAGAATACGTCGGGTGCCGCGTTCGCTCCAGGCGGCCACCGCTCCCCGGTAGGAACCGGGACCAAACCTGCTCGTGCGACCACCGCATCGCGCGGCGCATCGGTTACATCGGCTGCCGAACCTTCCCTTTCACACCTTCCCCCTCACCTCCGCGAGGTCTGCACCATCCTGGCGATCGGTCTTGTGCGGCTTCGTCGCCGCACTGCCGAGGACTTCGCCCGGGATGCCGCCCAGGCTGCGGGTGACGGAGAGAGTTCGCTACACTTCACCGCCCGCCAGAGCGTGCATGCGGACCCCTTGGAGAGGGCCTCCGCATGACCCGACGCCGACCCGTGATCGTGCCTGTACCGACCACACCGGTCATCCCCGCCATTCCGCCCGCGCAGGTGCTGCCGCGCCTCGCTGCGCTCCAGACCACCCCGATCGCTGACCTGAAGCAGCAGTGGCGCGAGCTGTTCGGCAAAGAGCCGCCGCCCTTCAACAAGGCCTACATCCAGAGCCGGCTGGCCTACCGCATCCAGGAGCTGGCCTATGGCGGCCTGAAGGCCGAGACCCGGGTCAGGCTGGAGGCGCTCGGGGAGCAACTCGACGGCGGCAACGTCGTCCTCCGCCGCATCCGGGCCGACAGCCGCCCGCTGCCCGGCACGCGGCTGATCCGGGAGTACGATCGGGTCCAGCACGTGGTCACCGTCCGCGCCGACGACTTCGAGTTCGAGGGCCGGCCCTACCGGTCCCTCTCGGCCATCGCTCGGCACATCACCGGCACGCGCTGGAATGGATGGACCTTCTTCGGTCTGAAAGGGAGGGCCGAGCTATGAGCCGCAAGAAGCTGCCCGAGCCGGCCATGCCCGCCGCGGTCAAGAAGCTCCGCTGCGCGGTCTACACCCGCAAGAGCACCGACGAGGGACTGGAGAAGGAGTTCAACACCCTGGACGCCCAGCGCGACGCCTGCGAGGCCTACGTGGCCTCCCAGCGGGCCGAGGGGTGGGTCCTAGTGCGCGACCACTACGACGATGGCGGCTTCTCGGGCGGCACCCTGGAGCGGCCGGCGCTGCGGCGCCTGCTGGTCGACATTGAGCAGGGCCGAATCGACATCATCGTGGTCTACAAAATTGACAGGCTGAGCCGCTCCCTTATGGACTTCGCCAAGCTGGTCGAGACCATGGAGGCACACGGCGTCACCTTCGTCTCGGTTACGCAGTCTTTCAACACGACGACCAGCATGGGACGGCTAACGCTGAACATCCTGCTCAGCTTCGCGCAGTTCGAGCGCGAGGTGATCGGCGAGCGGATCCGGGACAAGTTCGCCGCCTCCCGCGCGCGCGGCATGTGGATGGGGGGCAAGGTGCCGCTTGGCTACGATGTGCGGGATCGGAAGCTGATCATCAACGAGGACGGCGTCGCCCGGGTGCGCCGGGTGTTTGAGCTGTTTGTCGAGACCGGCTCCGGGACCGAGACGGCGCGGCGGCTCCAGGCGGAGGGTGTGACCAGCCGGTCTGGCCGGCTGCTGGACAAAGGCGACGTCTACAAGCTGCTGAACCTGCGGACCTACGTCGGCGAGGTTTCGCACAAGGGACAGGTCTTTCTCGGCGAACACCAGGGGATCGTGCCGCGGGAGCTGTGGGACCAGGCACATGCCGTCATGAAGGTCAGCCCGCGCGTGCGCGCCAACCAGAACCGGGCGCAGACGCCGGCGCTGCTGAAGGGGCTGATCTTCGGGGTAGATGGCCGGGCGCTTTCCCCTACGCACGCCCGGAAGAACGGTCGGCTCTACCGCTATTACGTGGCGCAGCGAGTCCTGAAGGTTGATGCGGCCGGCGACGACAGCATCGTGCGGCGGGTGTCAGCGGCGGAGATCGAGGCGGCGGTGGTGGATCAGGTGCGGGCGCTGCTGCGGCAGCCGGAGATCGTGGTTGGGACCTGGCGGGCGGCGCGTAGGGAGGCGCCGGACCTGACGGAGGGCGAGACGCGGGACGCGCTGGTCCGGCTCGACCCCTTGTGGGAGCAGTTATTTCCAGCCGAGCAGGCACGGATCGTGCGGGCGCTGGTGGAGCGGGTGGTGGTCGGGCCGGCCGGTGCTGACATCCGACTGCGCGTCGAGGGCTTGGCCAGCCTTGTCCGGGACCTGATCGCCATCGCGCCCAGCACGCTTATGGCGGCAGCATGAGCATAGCGACCAGCATTACGGTCTGGGTACCGCTGACAGTCAGGCGCCGGCCAGGGCGGAAGACGGTGGTGACGCCGATGACCGATGGCGCGGCGCCGATCACCACGCGCGCCGACCCTGCGCTGGTGAAAGCGCTGGCGCGGGCATTCAGGTATCAGCGGATGCTGGACGAGGGACGATACGCCACCATCACCGAGATGGCAGCGGCGGAGCGAATCGAGCGTGGCTACCTGGGTAGCCTGCTGCGGCTGACCTTGCTCGCGCCAGATATCGTTGAGGCGATCCTGGATGGACGGGCCTCGTTGAGGGCTACACTACCCGCCCTGCTTGAGCCCTTTGCCGAGATCTGGACAGGGCAGCGTGACTTGCTGCGCCCGGATAGCTGATCAACGACGAATGGGCAGAGGCTCGCAAGCCAACCCATCAAGGTCCGCGTCTAGCATGGTGCGGTAGCCTGGGTTCCCACAAGGAATGTTGTAATAGCCTGCTGCGTGCGCTTCTGTGCAGTTAGGAAATAGATCAGTTGGGTCAGGTTTGGAATCGGTGCGGGCGACAGTTGGCTAATAACGACAAGCGCCACGCCAATTATCAACATCGGAACAATTGGCAGAAGATAGAATCTCCATCTGCGCACACGACGGCGTCGCTCGACTTCAATGACGTGTCGCGCGTGTATTTTTGCCTTCCGTCTTCGTTCGGCTTCGTCCCCGAAATGCATTCCGCTAGCGCTGCCTTTTTGCCTGTACGGCTTGCGACGTCGCATGATGGCATCACTGGCGGCGACAACATAGCAGCGTTCCAGGGCGGTTGAACGATGCGCTGTCAGCGTTGCAATCGCCGTCAAACCACCGATACGCTCATCACTGGATGGCCGGATCGGCTGACCATCCGGGGAGTGTCGGTGCACGCAATGAGGGAAGCCGATTGCAAGGCGCGCAACGCGCAGCGGCTGACGGAATGCCACCCGACCTTCGTCACAAGCCTCACGCGCGTCATCACGCGGCTTCATGGCGTCGAGATACGGCCACGCATAGAGGACGCTTGGCGATCGGCGCAGAGCCAGCTGACGGCGTTCCTGAACGGCAACATCGAGGCGAAGTTCGGCTTCTACAACATGACGGACGCCGACGGCCGGAAGGAGTCGCTGGCCGTCGACCAGCTTGACGACGATGCGCCGCCGGCTTCCGGCGCGCCCTATGTGCTGCGCCTGGCCGCGCCGGCGGCGAAAGGCCTGGCCACCGGGGCGCTGTGTGGGCTGCCAGCGAAGCTCAAGTCTGGCGCCGCAGCTGCTATCGCGGCCGGTGACTTCGATGCGCCGGTCAAGATCGGGAAGCGCCCGACGTGACCGGCATCGTCGCCGCCACAGAGGCAAACGAGGCCTGGCTGCGGGGTCAACTCGGCGCGGAAACCGTCGAGGCCGACCTGCGCGAACGTCGGCGCAAGATGGCGAAGGATGCCTTCACCTTCCTTCGCGCCACCTATTGGCGCTGGGTGAAGGTGCTGCCAGCGGTCTGGCGGCCAGTGGCCCCTGGGAGCGTCGTGCTCGCCGTCGGCGACATTCATCTCGAGAATTTCGGCACTTGGCGCGACACCGAGGGGCGGCTGGCTTGGGGTGTGAACGATTTCGACGAGGCGGCCGAGATGCCATGGCCGCTCGACCTGCTGCGCCTCGCGACCAGCGCGCACCTCGCCGTGACAGATGCAGCCGCCGCCGAAGCCGGCGCCTCGGCGCGGGCCGCCGCGATCATGGCCGGCTATGTCGAAGGGCTGATGGCGCCCGCGCCGATCGTGCTCGACCTCGACTTCGCCTGGCTACGCGCGGCGGTCATGGCCGAGCGCAGCGAGGATGCCTGGCGTCTAGCCGAGGACACGCGCAGCGCATTCTGGCACAAAATGTCCGCGCCCGCGGGGAACTTCGGCGCGCCCCCGCCGCGCCTCCGCGCGGCACTTGAGGCGGCGATGCCGGCGGGTGCGGTGTCGGTGGGCCTGTGGCCGCGCAGCGCGGGGGCAGGCAGCCTCGGCCGCCCGCGCTGGGTGATGCGCGCGACCTGGCACGGCGGGCCGGTTCTGCGCGAAGCCAAGGCGATGCTGCCCTCAGCCTGGGCGGCCGCGCATGCGGGCACACCGCTGGTGTGCCGCGCGGCGGAGGCGGCGCACGGCGCCCACCGGGCCACCGACCCCTGCCTCACCTTCCGCGACGGCGTGGCGGTGCGGCGCCTGTCGCCCAACAACGCGAAGTTCGAGGTGGACGAGCATCCCGAGTTGCTGCTCTCGGCAGACATGCTGCGCGCCATGGGACGCGACATCGCCGGCGTGCATGCCGCAACCGCCGGTGCGGCGGCTGCTATCCTCGACGAGATCGCAGCCGGCGCGCCGCTCGATGCCGCGGGCGCGGCTCTGGCGGGGGGCGCGATGGCGCTGGCGCGCGCCATCCAGGAGGACCAAGTCGCGGTACCGCCCGAATGGCGCAAGAAAAAGAGGGACGGCGGCTGAGTGACCGCTCAGGCTGCCAGAGCCGGCGGGGTCTTCGCCAGCGCCTCCTCGATCATCGGCACTCTACCGCTACTACGTGGCGCAGCGGGTCCTGAAGGGCGACGCCGCCGGCCACGACAGCATCGTGCGCCGGGTATCGGCGGCGGAGATCGAGGCGGCGGTGGTGGACCAAGTGCGGGCGCTGCTACGGCAGCCGGAGATCGTGGTCGGCACCTGGCGACCCCGTGCATTCCAGCGGCGCCCTTGCTTGGGCTCTCTTGAGAGGACTACAGCCACGTGATCGGCCTTCCGTTGGCAGTTAGCCACGACCCACTCCTGGTGGCCCTGTCCGTCGTGGTCGCAATGGCAGCTTCCTTCGCGGCGCTGGACCTGGCCGGGCGCGTGCGCGCCTCAGCGGGCCGCCGGGCTGGCGGCGTCTGGCTCGCCACCGCCGCACTCGCATTGGGCGGGGGGATCTGGTCCATGCACTTCGTGGGAATGCTCGCCCTCAGCCTGCCGGTTCCGGTGGGCCATGATCCCAGCCTGACTGCCCTCTCCCTCGCCGTCGCGGTTCTGTTCACCGGCCTCGGCTTCGCGGCGGCCCGGCGGCGCGGCGGCCGCGGGCTCGACCTGGCGCTCGGCGGCCTGCTGATGGGCTGCGGCATCGCGGCCATGCACTACACCGGCATGGCGGCCATGCGGGTGTCGGCCGATCTGCAATACGACCCTGCGCTCGTCGGCGCCTCGGTGCTGATCGCGGTCGGCGCCGCCACGGCGGCCCTCTGGCTCTCACGCCGCGACGCCACGCCGGTGCGGCGCGTCGGGGCCGCGGTGATCATGGGGCTGGCGATCGCGGGCATGCACTACACCGGCATGGCGGCGGCAGCCTGGGCCCCGCACGCAGGGACCTCCGTCGCGGACAGAGCGCACCTTGGCCATGCGGGCCTCGCGCTTGGCGTGGCAGCCGTGACCTTCCTGGTCCTGCTCCTCGCCCTCGCCGCCGCCTCCATTGACCGGCGGATCGCGGCGCTGGCGGAGCGCGAGGCGAGGGTCGCGCTGGCCGAGAGCGAGGCGCGATTCCGTGCCGTTGTCGAGCAGGCCGGCACCGGCATTGCCCAGGCTGATCAGCACGGGCGTTTTGTCCTGGTCAACGACCGGTACTGCGAAATCGTCGGACGGTCGCGAGAGGAGCTGCTCGACGGCCTGCGCATGCAGGACATCACTCATCCCCTCGACCTGACTGCAAACTTGCCGGCCTTCGCGCGGACGGTGCGCGACGGCACCCCCTTCTCGATCGAAAAGCGTTACCTCCACCCCGACGGCGCGGAGGTCTGGGTCCACAACAGTGTCGCGCCGGTACGCGACGACGAGGGCCGCGTGCTCGCGGTGGTTGCCGTGGCGCAGGACGTGACCGCGCGGCGCGCGGCCGAGGCGGCGCTGCGGGAGAGCGAGGCGCGGCTGCGCGACCTGCTGGCCACGCTGGACCTTGGCGCCTCCATGGCGCGCGATCTCGACGGCAACATCCGCTACTGGTCGGCCGGATGCGAGCGGCTTTATGGCTGGGCCGCAGCGGAGGCGGTTGACCGGAGCGCGCATGTGCTTCTCCAAACCGTCTTCCCGGTGCCACCTGGCGAGATCGCGGCGGCGCTGGAGTGCGATGGGGAGTGGACCGGCGATCTTCTGCAGCGGACCCGAGACGGGGCCGAGATCGTCGTCGCTGCCCGGAAGGCGCTGCGGCGCGGACCGGACGGGGCGCCGGCGGCGGTGCTCGAAGCCCTGACAGACGTGACCGCGCAGCGACGGGCAGAGGCCGCGCTTTCCCTGCAGCGCACCGAGCTCGAGCGCATCGTCGAGGAGCGCACGGCCGCCTTGCTGCGGGCCGCAGAGGAGCGCCGGAAGGCGGAGGATGCGGCGCGACAGGCGGAGAAGCTTGCCGCGCTCGGCGAGCTCACCGGGGGCGTCGCGCACGACTTCGGCAACCTCCTGCAGGTGGTCACCAGCGGCGCTTCACTGCTTAAGCGTTCTTCCCTGCCGGAGGCGAAGCGTGCCGAGATCCTGGAGGGCATCATCCAGGCAGGCGGAAGCGCGCGCGAGCTAACCAGCCGCCTGCTCGCCTTCGCCCGGAAGCAGACCTTGCGGCCGGAGGTGATCGATGTTGGCGCGCGCCTTGCAGGATTGTCGGGGCTGCTGCGCCAGACGCTCGGCTCCGGCATCCGGGTGGACACTGATCTCGCCGCCGATCTCTGGCCGGTACGCGTCGATCCCGGCCAGCTCGAAGCCGCGCTCCTGAACCTTGCCGTGAACGCCCGCGACGCCATGCCGAGTGGGGGCACGCTCACCATCCAGGCGCGCAACGTGGAACTGTGCGCGGCCGCAGAGCGCGCGGCCGGCCAATACGTGTCCATCGCCGTCAAAGATACCGGCGAGGGCATGCCGCCACACATCCTCTCCCGGGTGCTGGAGCCGTTCTTCACCACCAAGGGGCCAGGCCGCGGCACTGGCCTCGGCCTGCCGCAGGTGCACGGCTTCGCCAGGCAGTCGGGTGGCGACCTGCGGATCGAGAGCGAGCCGGGGCGTGGCACGGCGGTGTTCTTCCACCTGCCACGCGCCACCACCGTCCTGGGCGGGGCGCAGAGCGGGATCGCGGGCGCGCGGGAAGAGGAGCCCGGCGTTCTGCAAGGCATCGGTCGAACGGTGATGGTGGTCGACGACAACCCGGATGTGGCCGCCTTCGCCTGCGACCTCCTGGAGGAGCTAGGCTACGCCACACGGCGCGCCGGCGAAGCGGCCGAGGCACTGGCGATGCTGGCGGCCGGGGAGGCGGTGGACGCGGTCTTTTCGGACGTGGTGATGCCGGGGAGCTTGGATGGTATTGAGCTGGCCGCTGAGCTGCGCTCCTCCTTTCCAAGGGTCGCTGTAGTTCTCGCCACTGGCTACAGCGAGCGGCTCGCGCGCGGCGGCGCGCCGGAGGATGTGGAGACGCTTCTCAAGCCTTACCGCCCGGATGAACTGGCTGCCGCACTTGAGCGCGCACTGATGCGAAGCGGGGGGACGTTGGAGGCGACGGGATGAGCCACAGGGTCGTCGTGTAGCTGTTGTGCCCGCCGGGCATGCGCGCGAGTGGCGTCTTGGCGTCACCGGGATTGAGCTACCTTGTTGCGGGATCGCCTTCCCGCGGTGATCTGCGCCAGCGTCACCGGCTTGAAATTCCAAGCATCAACGCCGACATCGGTCTGCCGCAGCAGAGGCACCAGTCGGCCGTGGCTATGGCCATGTAGGTTCAGCCAGCCCCGACTCATGTTGCGCAAGGTGCGGAAGGGGTAGTGGCAGAGCACAAGACCGAAGCCGTTGCTTTCGATCTCGGCATAGGGTCGGACGCTGGACCACCCGGCTAGACCACTCCTGGCCGGCGGATCGTTGTTGCCGGTGATGAGGTGTTTGCGGCCGTGAAGCCGGCCAAGTAGGTCCGCCATCGCGGTCTCCGCCATACCGAGGGCGAAATCGCCGAGGTGCTAAACCTCATCCTCGGGTCCCACGGTCGCGTTCCAGCGGTCCAGCATGGCCGCGTCCATCTCTGCCACTGATGCGAATGGCCGGCGATATAGGCCCCGTGCTCCGGCATGGCCGAAGTGGGTGTCGCTGGTGAAGAAGACCGCCATGTCGCCATCCGATCCGCTCAGCCGCTGCAGTGTAGCGGATCTGGCTGTCGGCGGTTCTGGGTCGCACTGACGTCGATTGGGGCCGAGATTCGCGCTGCCAGATTCTATTGCCGGGCGATCGACAGCACTGGTCTTGGCCTTGGGCATTCGTCCGGCGAGAGCGCCAGTTTTCAGGCCAGGGCCACTTTGTCCGTGACGCCCTCAACCCCATTTCTGGTGGGATCAAACCGAGAGGAACAACGGACATGGCGACGGGCTGGGCGCCAGAAGGCGCCGTGCAGGATCAGATTGACGACACGATCATGGACGGCGTCCTTCGAGCGAGGGCGTCGATGCCGGTGGGCGTGAGCCAGACGCATTGCGATGAGTGCGGCGAGGAAATTCCGGAAGCGCGACGGCTGGCGATCCGAGGCGTTCGGACCTGCGTACCTTGTCAGTCGGAGCGTGACCGCAGGCCTGTTAGTTTCGGCATAAACCGTCGAGGCAGCAAGGACAGCCAGCTGAAGTAGCGTCGCCTTCTGG
>NZ_JBHTDE010000031.1:0-19696 GCF_042666655.1 Dankookia sp. GCM10030260 | reverse complement strand
CTCCGGCGGCAGCAGCCGCGCGACGATGCGATCCCTGTATGCTTGTCCGTATCGAGCCATTCTCGACTACCCGCGCCCCCTCGTTCCGCGGTCCTAAACGCGCGGCAACTGTCCTGACACAGGGGGGGCTTGTCGCTGTGGTTCTGGTCCATCGGTCTGACCTCCGGTTGCGGTGACCTCTACCGCAGTCGGCTGTCTCATCGAACCGTGCCGCACCCCACAATGACTTCCATACAAATCTCGTGGCCGCGCTGCCGCAGTTGCGCATCCAGGCGCTTGCGCTGACGCGCAACCGGGCTGCGGCAGATGATCTCGTTCAGGACGCGGCGATGAACGCGCTCGCCGCGCAAAGCAGCTTCACGCCGGGTACCAACTTCCGCGCCTGGATGCACCGCATCCTGCGCAATCGCTTCATCAGCGACTTGCGGAAGCGGCGTGAGATCGTGGACATCGACGATGCCCCGCCAGCATCCCTTGCGGTCTACGCCGGGCACGAGGACCGTCTCGTCTTACAGGAGCTGCAGCAGGCACTCGGCGAAGTGCATCCTGTACAGCGCGAGGCGCTGTTCATGGTCGTGCTGCAGGGCATGTCCTATGAGGAAGTGGCCGCGGCCACCGACTGCGCCATTGGCACCGCCAAGAGCCGGGTCTTCCGTGCGCGACGGTTGCTGGCAGCCCGCTTGCTCGGCGAGACGGGCCGGGACGCTGGCATCGGGTCGGTCGAGGCATCGCATGCGGCAGTGGAGCGCATCCTGCGCGCCAAGGTGAGGACGGCGGAGCTGCAGGATGACAGCGAGCCGTAAACGCCACCGTTCAACCCTTAGCCAACCAGTGGATTTTCTCTGCCATACACCCGAGTTTCTATGTCCGCCAAACCGAGCGTGTAGCACCCCTCGCCGAGGGCATGGCTGGTCCTAGGGTGCTATCTTGCGTGCAGCGTCGTGTTCCAGCAGCTAAGCTTTCGACAATAGCGACCAGAGCATCGGGGCCGAATGGTTTCGCCAGTACCGGCGCAGCCACATGGGTACCTCGATCACAGCCTTCGCCATAACCGGTGCAGAATACGAAGGGCACGCCATGGGCGGCTAGACAATCGGCGACCGGGAAGACAGCCACGCCTTCGAGGTTGATGTCCAACACGGCGACGCTCAGCCCCCCGTCGAACGCCGTGCGCTCGATTATCGCCAGCGCCTCGCTCACTGAGCAGGCAGGGCCGACAATTTCTGCCCCAGCATCGAGGAGCCCGTCCTCCATCATCATGGTGACCAAGGCCTCATCTTCGACGACGAGGACCCGCCGGCCTTGCAATGCGGTGCATGAGTAGGAGCTTTGTCCAGCATACATGTACCTGCTCTCCGAGGTCTTTTTGGCTGCAGCACAGGGTAACGAAGCGCTTTGCTGCCAGGGCGCCTTCGCCATCCTTGTCTCAAATGCGTCCCTGTCTGTCCTATCCTGTACAAGGAACGCCAAAGCGGGGCCGCTAATCCGCCTCGATGAGTTAGAGCAACTGGAGTGTTAGCCACCCCTCTGGAGTTTGGCGTGTCTACGTTGCACCCGGAGGCGCTTGCGGGCGGTCTTTCGGCTGCGTTTAGGTCTGATACGCACGACGGCACGTCCCTCGCATAAGTTGAAACGTCAGACCTTAGCGAACCAGTCTATGATCGCAAACGGACGGCGCCGCACGAATCAGCTAGAAGATATGTCTCATTGGGATGCGCAACTGTAGTGCTATGCTGGCGGTGCTGCTACGCGCTGCCCGCGCTTAACGCTGGTTAGCCCGGTCACCCGGCATCACTGCTGTGCCGCCCGGCGCTGTGGAGACGGTTCCTGGGAGCGCACTCGGGTCTGGTGCGCCACGCCCCTGCGTCGGAACCAGTGGCGCCGCGGCACCCTGGGCGGGCTGCTGGCTGCGACCCAACATGACCTGTGGCGTGCTGCCCAGATTGCCGGCAGCTGGGGAGCCTGGAGTGGCATTGTTCAGCCCACCGGTACCTTGGCTATCCGCGCCAGAACCACCGCCACCGCCGCCGCCCTGAGCTAAAATGATGCGGTCGGAGTGACGCAGCTCACCTGTGTTCACGTCGCGGTTCTGGTTCAGCACAGGGGCGGCGAGCAGCACCGCGCCCAGCGCGGTTGCGAGAATGGAGGTCTGGGGCATCGATCGTCTCCGCGTTCAACAAACGCTGGTGTCGCGCTCGCTCCGGAGAAGGCGCGGGTTGTGTGGTAGCATCGGAGCTTCCTTGGGGGGCCGTCCCCACCGTGGTTAGGACGGCCCAGTGTCTGGCATTGCTTTCGGTCCCGCCCGCGACAGGAGCATGCGGGAGCAGCCGGCAGTGTTGACGCGAACGCCACGATGAGATCCGTAGTTTGTCACCATGCAGCAATGCAGCAGCCGATTTGCCAGATATGCTCCGAATTGTGAGGTGTTTGTACAGTACCGTACTTCGGGATCAGCCAATACAGTTTTGGCTCACTCTCTGTCGTATCCCGGCGTGCCAAGAATTTGCCGGCCAGAGCAAGGTTGGAACAGACTGCTCCTGTTCCGTGCCGGTGTAGCACTTCCAAAAGGAAGCCAGAGGATGCGCATGGCGGCTTGCCGGATGAGTTCCTGTCACGACGAGGCGGCGAACCTCGACAGCGCGTTGGCGCTGCTCGAACAGGTGGCAGCCGCTGACGGCCTGGCGGTGCTGGCCGATTCGGTCCATGCGCGCAGGCCGGGTGGCTACTGCCGCAACGTCAGGCCACTGATCGATGCCGTGAACCGCATTGCGGTGACAGAGGCACGCTTTGCGATGCTGCCTGTATGACTGCCTCATTCGAACCTGAGATCACGGGCAGACTGCAGCGAGCGCAGGTCGCATTTCAGAAGGCCCAGGGCATGTTGCTGACAGCGCATCGCAAACTGAAAGATTTGCCGTCGGACGAGGTCAACCGCTTTTGGCTCGGCTCCGGAGCGCGTCTCGAGGCACATCTGAACACTACGGCAGCGGAGGTGCTGGCCGCGTTCCAAGCCTTCTCTGCGGCCGGGCTGGTCGTCAGCGCCCATGACCGGCATCTGGTCAGCGAGGCACAGCGACATCGTGCCCAGAATGGCCCACGACGTAGGACACCCCCGAGAATGCCAAAGCTACTCATTGCTGAACACCGGGTCCGGCGCGGGATCGGGTCGCGGCAATTCGCCTTCGCATCGCGGCGTGGTGCGACCGCATGCAAGCGGCGCAGCATGTCCAACTTCGTCCGCGCGTAGCTCAGGAAAAAGCGCAAGGGGTCGGGATTGATATGACAAACAGCCTCAGGACTGGTGCAAACCAGGCTCGAACCCAGAGAAGCAGGCGCGCCGCCGACGGCACCAGCGCGACCTCCTGGGCAGTGCGTCGCGGCCAAGTCCCAAAGCCGCGTAGCGGCGCACCCGAGGTCCAGGGCATCATTCCGCGTTTTACGGGCGTCCGGCAACAACCCTGATTCCCGGCGGTTCTATAGTGGCCGTCGCAGCGGGTGTTGTGGCCTGCCCCGGCACGCGCGCCGCATTACCGCCGCGCGGCTCGCGGCCGGTGATCAGCCGAGCACCGCGCTGGAAGGTCAGGTAGCTCCAGAGCCATTCGAAAGAGACGACGACGCGGCTGCGGAAGCCGATCAGGTACCAGACATGGGCGATCCCCCAGAACCACCAGCCGATCAACCCGGTCAGGCGGATGCCGTTCAGCGCCACCACGGCGGAGCGCCGGCCGATCGTGGCCAGGTCGCCATGGTGGCGGTACGCGAAGGGGCCGGGCTCCGCCGCGCCCGCGGCACGGGCCGCCAGCACCCGGCCGACATGGCGGCCCATCTGCTTCGCTGCCGGCGCATTGCCGGGGATGGGCTTGCCGCAGGCGTCGGTGACCGCGGCCAGGTCGCCGACCGCGAAGATGCCGGGCTGCCCCGGCACCGCCAGGTCCGGCCCTACCCGGATCCGCCCGGCCCGGTCGCGCTCGGCGCCGATCCAGGCGCCGGCCGGGGAGGCAACGACGCCGGCCGCCCACACGATGGTGCCGGCAGCGATCCGCTCCTCGCCGCATTCGACAACGGTCGCGCTGCAGCCGGTGACGCGGGTGCCGGTCAGCACCTGCACGCCCATGCGCTCCAGCGAGGTACGGGCGACGGTCCCCAGCTCCTCGGGGAAGGTCGGCAGCACGCGCGGTCCGGCCTCCACCAGCATCACCCGGGCCGCGGCGGGATCGATCCGGCGGAACTCCCGCGGCATGGCATGGCGCGCTAGCTCCACCATCGCCCCGGCGAGCTCGACGCCGGTCGGGCCGGCGCCGATAACGACGAAGGTCAGCAAGCGGCGGCGTTCATCAGGGTCCGTCGTGACCTCGGCGCGCTCGAAGGCCAGCAACAGGCGGCGGCGGATGTCGGTGGCATCCTCGATGGTCTTCAGCCCGGGCGCGACCGGCGCCCATTCGTCATGGCCGAAATAGGAATGCGTCGCGCCGGTCGCCAGCACCAGCGCGTCATAGGCGATCGCCAGCTCTTCGCCGGCACGCACGACGCGCGCCGCGGTGTCGATGCCGGTCACCTCGGCCATCACGACCGCGAGGTTGCGCTGCCGGCGAAAGATGGCGCGGATCGGCCAGGCGATGTCGCCGGGCGACAGCGCCGCGGTCGCCACCTGGTACAACAGCGGCTGGAACAGGTGGTGGTTGTGCCGGTCCACCAGCGTGATCTCGCAGGGGGCGCGGGCCATGGCGCGCGCCGCCTCCAGGCCGCCGAAGCCGGCGCCCAGGATCACCACTCGAAGCGGCCGCGTACCGTCTTCCTGCTGCGTCATCGCTTCTTTCCCGGCAAGGACAAGGGCGGTAACTGCCGTACCAAGCCGACGTTGCCGCGCTACGCCGGGCCGTTCCGCTCCCAGCCCGGGGACGCGCCTCCGCCTGCCTGCGTTACCCCGGCCGGCGCAGCTTCCAGAGGCAAAGCAAGAATGAGCGACACCGAATCCCATGTCGGCTTGCATGAGACCGCCGAGGCGCCGATGCGCACGGCTGTCATCCTGCCCTGGCACGAGGACGGCCAGTCGCGCGATGCCGCGGCGCGGCTCGCGGAGGCGGTCGAGCTCAGCCGGTCGATCGGCCTCGACGTGGTTCACAGGGTCACGCTGCCGCTGCGGGCAGTCCAGCCGGCGACGCTGCTCGGCTCCGGCCAGGCAGCGTCTCTGGGGGAGGCTATCGCGGTGCAGCGCATCGGCCTTGCCATGGTAGATGCGGCGCTCTCGCCAGTGCAGCAGCGGAACCTGGAGCGCATCTGGGGCTGCAAGGTGATCGACCGCACCGGCCTGATCCTCGACATCTTCGGCGAGCGGGCACGGACCCGCGAGGGCGCACTGCAGGTGGAACTCGCGCATCTGCAGTACCAGCGCAGTCGCCTGGTGCGATCCTGGACCCATCTTGGCCGGCAGCGTGGCGGCTTCGGCTTTCTCGGCGGCCCCGGCGAGACCCAGATTGAGGCCGACCGCCGGCTGATCGGCGAGCGCATCGCCCGACTGCGCCAGGAGATCGAGGAGGTGCGCCGCACCCGCGGGCTGCACCGTGAAGCCCGCAGGCGCGTGCCCTTTCCGGTCATCGCCCTGGTCGGCTACACCAATGCTGGGAAGTCGACGCTGTTCAACGCGCTGACCGGCGCCGCGGTGGTGGCCGAGGACCAGCTCTTCGCCACGCTTGACCCGACACTCCGCGGCATCGCCCTGCCGTCCGGCCGCCGAGCGATCCTGTCGGACACGGTTGGCTTCATCAGCGCGCTGCCGACCGAGCTCGTCGCGGCCTTTCGAGCGACGCTGGAAGAAGTGGCCGAGGCTGACATTATCCTGCATGTGCGCGACGCGGCGCATCCGGACAGCCAAGCGCAGCGTGCCGACGTCGTCGCGGTGCTGGACGGGATGGCGGAGGACGGCATGCTCGGCGCTGATTGGTCGCGCCACACAATCGAGGTCCTGAACAAGGCCGACCTGCTCGGCGGCGTGGCGCAGGTCGCCGCCCGCCCGGGCGAGGCCGCCGTCTCGGCGCTGACCGGGGAGGGCTTACCTGCGCTACTGGCGACGATCGACACGCGCTTGTCGGAAGGGCTGGTGACCGTCGGCTATGACATCTCGACCTCGGACGGCGCGCAACTCGCCTGGCTCTACGGTCATGGGGAGGTGGTCGGGCGGCAGGACGGCGACGAGGCTATCCATGTCACCGTGCGCCTCGCCCCCGAAGACCGCGCGCGCTTCGAGCGGCAGCGGAATGCCGCGCCAGGGCGCTAACGGCACTTAGCGCTGTTCGTCGACCGAGCGCCGGCCAAGACCTTTGACTTTCCGCCGACGGCGCTACGTGACCGCTGGCACAAGGGCGGTCCAGCGGTGCGCATAGCCTTGGGCTAGCTGGAGCGGGGCAAGCCGGCCGAGGCACCGACGCCGGGGTTGCAGGTGATCCAGGTTGGCTGATGCGCGGGAACTCGACGTCATCAGGCGCCATCGGCGCGCAGTGATGGTCGCCAAGGATGCTTGCATCCACCCCGACGACTACGACATCTACGCCCACCTGTTAGCCTGGAGCTATCAGGGCCCGCGCGACTCAGTTGTCCTGCTCAGTCTGCTAGTGCACTGACGCAGACGGACGATTCACGCGCCTGCTGAGGCATGTCAGGTTGGGCGAATGGCCCAGGACGTATGCGTCATTGTCGATGCTGGTGATCGCGTCCGACTAGCGGCGATCACGGCTGACCGGAACCGCCCGCAAAAGCACATCCAGCGTGCTCGGATCATCCTGCTGTCCGCCGACCGGCTCCCCGTCGCCGAGGTTGCCCGTCAGGCCGCGGCAAGCCGACCGGCGGTGTGGCGCTGGCAGGCGCGCTACGCCCAGGCTGGGGTGGACGGCCTGCTGCGCGACAAGACCCGCCCACCCGGCCGAGCACCGGTGCCGACCGCGACCGTGGCGAAGGTGCTGGCGCTCACCTGCTCCGCGCCGCGGGGCCAGGCCACCCATTGGACCGGCCGGGCGATGGCGCAGGCCAGCGGCATCAGCCTGCGCTCAGTGCAGCGCATTTGGGATGCCCATCGGCTGCAGCCGCACCGGCTGCGCAGCTTCAAGCGCTCCAACGATCCGGCCTTCGCCGAGAAGGTCGAGGACATCGTCGGCCTCTACATGGATCCGCCGATGCACACCGTGGTGCTGTCCATCGACGAGAAGTCGCAGATCCAGGCGCTCGACCGTACCCAGCCTGGCCTACCCCTCAAGCCCGGCAAATGCGGCACCATGACCCACGACTACAAACGCAACGGCGTCACCACCCTGTTCGCCGCGCTCAATGTCCGGGATGGCACCGTGCTGGGCCGCTGCATGCCGCAGCACCGGCATCAGGAGTTCGTCCGCTTCCTCAACGCGGTCGAGCGCGCCGTGCCCGCGGGTAAGCTGATCCACGCCATTGCCGATAACTACGCCACCCACAAGCATCCCAAGGTGCGCGCCTGGCTGGAGCGGCACCCGCGCTGGGTGTTCCACTTCACCCCAACCTCGGCCTCCTGGATCAATGCCGTCGAAGGTTTCTTCTCAGCGCTGAGCCGAAGGCGCTTGCGACGAGGGGTATTCCAATCCGTCGCCGACCTCGAGCAGGCCATCGCCCGCTACATCCGCGAGCACAACGCCACGTCGAGCCCATTCGTCTGGACCAAGCCCGCCGACCGCATCCTCGCCAAGCTCGCGCGGCTGCCTGTACCTTCCGTATGAGTCACTGCACTAGCTTAATCCCCGGCTAGCAGCGAGATCGCCTCGGGCAGTCGCCCCGCGTTGCCAACCGCGAGTACCTGCAGGCCGCTGCCCAGGCGCAGGGGCCGGCCTTCCCAATCTGTCACCCGGCCGCCTGCGCCCTCGATCACCGGGACCAGCGCGGCCCAATCCCAGGGTTGCATCTGGGCTTCTGCGACCAAGTCCAGCTGACCTAGCGCCAGCAGGCCACAGGCGTAGCAATCCCCGCCTCAGGATACCCGCCGCACCGCCGCGGCCAGGCGATGCCAGCGCGCCGTCTCCGCCGCATTGAGCATCTCCGGGCTGGTACAGGACAGTTCTGCCTCCGCCAGGCGCGAACATGGTCGGCACCCTGGCCGGCCGCCGAAGGGACCGCGAAATTGAGTCTGCTGGCCCGCCAGGCCGACCCAGCGTTCCCCGATGATGGGCTGATCGATGACGCCGAGCACTGGCACGCCGTCTCGCAGCAGCGCCACCAGCGTGCCGAAGACCGGGCGGCCGGTAATGAAGGCGCGGGGCCCGTCGATTGGATCCAGCACCCAGCGCAGCGACGCTTCCGGCCGGTCGAGGCCGAATTCTTCGCCCTGGATGCCGTGCCAAGCTCACCGCTCTGCGACGCTACGGTAGGAGCAGGCGTATGGCGTCCTGCACCGAGACCGTCGCCAGGAGCTGCCGGGCAGTGTCGTAGATGTCGATCTGGCGGTAGCCGATCGGCAGACCCTGCCGGAGCGCGTCGGCCGCGAAGTGGCGGAGGTCAACGATGGCCTCAACGCGCGCCGCGTCCAGAATGGGCAACTCGGTCCCCTCCAGGTCTTCGATCAGTACGGCGTCAGTGCGGTTGTGAAAAAAGAAGCGGGGCATAGACCTCTAGGCCACCGTTCCACGAGCCGTGTCTGTCCGGTCCCGCACGGCTGCGCCCCACACTGGGAGCACGGCCGAGAAGACCAATGATTATGTCAGTAATCTGACACTTGCCACAATGATCGAGAGCATTTTCCTGCCTTTTCAATCTGTTATTCAGTGCCTTGCGCCATTATGTACAAATCATCGCCTGCCGAGTCCCTCCGGCGCGGGCGGCAGAGAGAGACTCGTACTCCCGCCGACAGCCCTGTCGCATGGGAGCCAACCATGACCTTCGCCGACCACGCCATACCCACATCCCGTAACCGCCTACTCGCGGCGCTGCCGCCTGAAGACCTTGCCCGGCTCCAGCCGCAGCTGGAGGTTGTCGACCTTCCGTTGCGCAAGGTCCTCTCCGCGCCGGGCAAGCCGATCACGGCCGTCTACTTCCCTGAGACCGGCTATGTGTCCATGCTGGCCTATTTGGAGAAGGGCGATGTCATCGAGGTCGGGGTGGTCGGCAACGAAGGGATGGTTGGGCTGCCAATTCTGCTCGGAGATGACAGCGACGACTGCGAAGCCATGGTGCAGAACCCAGGCACCGCCCTCCGCATGGACGCAGCGGCATTCCGCGCGGAACTCGACCACACTCCTGCCTTTCGCACCCTGCTGCTCCGCTCAGCCCTATTTCAGCACAGGCAGGTGGCGCGCACGGCGGCCTGCAACGGGCGTCACTGCATCGACCAGCGTCTCGCCCGTTGGCTGCTGATCGCGCACGACCGGGCTGAGGGGGGGTCGTTCGCCATGACCCATGAGTCCCTCGCTATCATGCTCGGCGTGCGTCGCGCCGGGATCACCGTTGCGGCGGGCCAGTTCCAAGCGGCGGGTCTGATCCACTACGAGCGGGGCCGCATGGAGGTCACCGACCGGCCCGGTTTGGAGGCGGCCGCCTGCGAGTGTTACGGCGTAGCCCGACGTGCCCTCGATCGTCTGTTCGGGTCGAAGGTGGAGGCACAGATGTGTACGGCGGAGAGAAAGTCGGCCACTGGAGCGGCGGCGTAATGCCGCTGCGGGCGGAGTAAAACCCGGCCAGTGGCAGGTGGCCTACCCTGAGCGATCAGGTGAGGTCGCCGGAGGATGTTTGTGGTGGAAAGCTATGCGGCGGTCCGGCGGTTTGTGTTCCTGGAGGGTCACAGTCGGCGGGAGGCGGCTCGGGTGTTTGGCCTGAGCCGGGATACGGTTGTCAAGATGTGCCGGTACTCGGCGCCGCCGGGTTACGTGCGGAGCGGACCGGCGGCCAAGCCCAAGCTGGGTCCGCTGGTCCCGGTGATTGAGGCGATCCTGGAGGCGGACCGGTCGGCCCCGGCCAAACAGCAGCACAGCGCCAAGCGGATCTTCGAGAGGCTGCGCGACGAGCATGGCTATGGCGGCGGCTACACGGTGGTGAAGGATCATGTGCGGCGGCAGCGGGCGCGGGGCCGTGAGGTCTTCGTGCCGCTGGCGCACCCGCCCGGCCATGCGCAGGTGGATTTCGGCGAGGCGGTGGCGATGATCGGCGGGGTTCGGCAGAAGGTCCACTTCTTCTGCCTGGACCTGCCGCAGTCGGACGCCTGCTTCGTGAAGGCCTATCCGCGCGAGACGACCGAGGCCTTCCTCGACGGGCATGTATCGGCCTTCGCTTTCTTCGGCGGTGTGCCGCAGTCGATCCTGTACGACAACCTCAAGCTGGCGGTGGCGCGGATCTGCGGCGACGGCACGCGCGAGCGGACGCGGGCCTTCACCGGCCTGGTCAGCCACTATCTGTTCCAGGACCGCTTTGGCCGCCCGGGCAAGGGCAACGACAAGGGCAAGGTAGAGGGGCTGGTCAAGTTCGCCCGGTCCAACTTCATGACCCCGGTCCCGGTGGCGGCCAGCCATGAGGACCTCAACGCCCTGCTGGCGGAGCGTTGCCGCCTGCGGCAATCCGACCGGGCGGGCCGTCATGCCGAGACGATCGGCGAGCGCCTGGTGGCGGACCTGGCGGCGCTGCGGTCTTTGCCCGGCGTAGCGCTCGAGCCGTGCGAGACGACCACCGCGCGGGTGTCGTCGACGGCGCTGGTGCGCTACCGCGGCAATGACTACTCGGTGCCGACGGCGCATGGCTTCCAGCCGGTGCTGGTGAAGGGCTTCGTCGAGACGGTGCTGATCCTGTGCGAGGGTGAGCCGGTCGCCCGCCACGCCCGCTGCTATGGCCATGGCGAGTTCGTCTACGACCCCTTGCACTACCTGGCGCTGCTCGAGACCAAGCCGGGCGCGCTCGACCAGGCGGCGGCGCTGCAGGGCTGGGATCTGCCGCCAGCCTTCCAGCACCTGCGCCAATTGCTGGAGGCGCGCATGGGCAACCGCGGCAAGCGCGAGTTCATCCAGGTGCTGCGCCTGCTGGAAATCGCCGCCAAGGAGGTGGTCGCCGCCGCGGTGGCCGAGGCCATCCAACTCGGCGCCATCGGCTTCGACGCGGTCCGGCAGATCGTCCTGGCACGGATCGAGCGGCGCCCGGCCAGGCTGGACCTGGCCGCCTATCCCTGGCTGCCCAACACCGCGGTGCGCAGCACCCGCGCCGCCGACTATGCCGTGCTGCTCGAGGAGCAGGCGGCATGAGCGCGGCCGACACGATGCCGCCCGGCACCAGCCAGGGCACCCCGCAGGTCCTGCTGGCGCATCACCTCAAGCAGCTCAGGCTGCCCACGGTGCTACGCGAATACGACAAGGTGGCCCGCGAGTGCGCCCGCGACGGCGTCGATCACCCCCGCTACCTGCTGCGGCTGCTCGAGCTGGAACTGATCGACCGCGAGCGGCGTCTGGTCGAGCGGCGGATCCGCCAGGCCCGGTTCCCGGCGACCAAGAGCCTGGACAGCTTCGTGTTCACCGCTATCCCCAGCCTCAACAAGATGCTGGTCCTCGAGTTGGCACGCTGCGAATACATCCTGCGGCGCGAGAACATCATCGCACTCGGCAATTCTGGAACGGGCAAGACGCACATCGCGCTGAGCCTCGGCCTCGCCGCCTGCCAGAAAGGCTTTAGCGTCACCTTCATCACGGCCGCTCAGCTGGTCCACCAACTGATGGAGGCGCGCGACGAGAAACGCCTGCTCAGGCTCCAACGCGAGTTGCAGGCGCCCAAGCTGCTGATCGTCGATGAACTTGGCTATGTGCCCCTGTCGTCGACCGGAGCGGAGTTGCTGTTCGAAGTGTTCAGAGATCGTCATTCATAATGGTCGTTTCCTTTGCGGTGAGGACGAACGGGGCTGGCGGTGTGGTGGCGGCGTGGTGCGGAGGTCCTTCAGGCGCCACTGCCAGGTTTGTCCCTGACGTACGCGGTAAGGGAGGTAGTGGCCTTCGGTGACCTGTTGCCAGAGCTCGTTCGGTGCAAGCCCTGTCTGCTGCAGGACGGACCTGAAACTTGGCAGGGCGTCGGTCTGTGGCGCCGCGCCGGTCAGCCTGGCGACATCTGCGTCGTCCAGCCGGACCCAGACCTTGGAGGCAGGCACACGTTGGTCATGCCGCAACACACCGTGCCGGACCCAGAGGTTGACGAGCGAGGGCGAGACTTGGAGCAGCTCGGCAGCGGCGCGACTGGAGACGAGACCGTCGGCCCTGGTTGTGGTGAGGTCCGGATCGAGACGGCAGCCGGTCGGGATGGCATGCTGCTTGCGGATGGAGAGCACGCGGGCATAGGTCCACGCCCTGCCGGTGCGGGTGCGGAGGCCCTCGGCGTTGAGCCGATCGGCGACTTGATGGTCGGGTAGCTGGCGTGCCAGTTCGGCGAGCCGCTCGAGCACGGCAGCGCCGGTTAGCATGTGCTGGCTGATGGGCGGGCAGTCCGCGATGTGTTCGGTGACCGTGCCACCGCACCAGAGCAGCTTGAAGGTTGCCCGACGCTGCTCTGGATGGGTGGTCAGCGTGACCTCGGTCACGACGAGACGCAGCAGGCGCTTGCGGTCGGCGGCGGTGGTCGTGGCGGCGTGCCAGAGCGCGGGCAGGTCGGCAGCCAGGCGCCGAACACGTTCCTAGTCAGTACCCTCGAGCGGGCGCAACTCGGTCCGCTGCAGCACGGCATACTCGGCCTGCAGCTTCTCTAGCGCCTGCAGGGCAGTGTTCCAGCGGGCCTCCAGCGTCCTCGCGACCGAGCGGTTCTCCGGCTCCACGGCGTCATACTGCCGCTGTGCGCGGTCGGTCTCGTAGCGGGCGCGCTCGATGCGCAGTTGCCAATGGCGGTCCAGTTCGCGTCGCTCGCGGTCGAGCACGGCGAAAGCCTGCAACGTGGTCTCCAAAGTAGCTGGCTGCATCGCCTCGAGCAGGATCACCTCGACAGCGGCGTCGAGGTGGCGCACCGGGAACGACTGGCAGGGGGAGGCGGCATAGTCGAGCTGGGCGCGGCGGCATTCGTAGCGTCGATACTCGCCGCCATGGCTGACCGTCATGCGCCGCCCGCAGCGGCCGCACAGCATCAGGCCTTGCAGCAGCGCCGGCCCCTCGCGTGGCGCGCCGCGTCCCTTCTTGGCGAAGTTATACATGTTGTCGCGCAGCTGCTGCCGATTGCGAAGGTATTGGTCGTAGGTGAGGTAGGCCGGATAGACCCCAGGCACCACGATGTCCCATTCCTCGATCGGCCGTCGCCTCTCGTTCAGGGTCGGCGGGTCGCCAGGGGCCATCTCCAGTTTGCGGCGACCATAGACGAAGACGCCAGCATAAACCGGGCTGGTGAGCACCTGCTGGATCATCTGATAGGTCGGCTGGACCCAGACCAGCTTACCTGCATCGGCGCCGACCTGGATCAGGCGTGGCATTCGCAGGCGCTGATCGTTCAGCTCGCGCTGTACGGCGCGGGCATTGCGCAGCACCGCAAAGCGCTCGACGATCCGCGTCAGCGTCTGGCGAACCTCCTCCTCGGGATCAAGGACGACCGAGCCATCCCCCAGCCGCCGATAGCCGACCGGCAGCCGCAGCGCGAGCTCGCCGCGACGCGCCTTGTTCAGCAGATTTCCACGCATGCGTGCGCGCAGGATGTGCAGCTCCGCGGCGAACAATGTGCCCTTGACGCCGAGCAAAAGCCGGTCGTTCGGATCCTGCGGATCGTAGATGCCATCTTCATCTGCGATAAGCGTTCGGAACACGGCACAGAGCTCGATCACGCGGTGCCAGTCGCTGTTGCTGCGCGAAAGCCGCGACACCTCGGTGACCAGCACCATACCGACTTCGCCGAGGCCGATCGCTGCGACCAGTCGCTGGAAGCCGCCGCGCTGATGGCTGCTGGCACCCGACAGGCCGAGGTCGTCATCGATCACCTGCACCTGTGGCGTTGGCCAGCCCAGTTGTCGTGCTCGTTCGGCAAGCTGGTACTGGCGTCGCGTGCTCTCCTGGTTCTCCAGCACCTGTCGTGGCGTCGACTGCCGGACGTAGACGATGGCCTGCAGCTGCAGGTGACGAGGCTGCAGCTTTTGGCTCGGAAACACCGCGATGCTCATCGCCCGCTCCTGTGCCTGGCGCGGTCATGTCGGGTCGGCGAAGCTGGCGTCCGAGCAACTCCGTCCACAGCTGCACCGCCTGCTGCCGCGTCTCCGGCGAGAACAGCGTCCACAGCGGCAGGCTGATCCGCTGACGCGTGCGCAGTGCCATCGGCCCGCCCCAGGCGGCGCCGCAGGTCGTCGATCACGTCCAACAGGGCGCGCAGCGAACTGGGAGTGAAGCGGAGGCCTGGCGCCGAGGATTGCTCATCTGCGAGTTCCGTGTTCCGTGCGGCGATCAGCTGACGCGAGCCGTCCTCCACCTCGACGACCACGTAGGCTTCGCCGCGATGTCGCTTGTGCCGAACCACCCGGACCACCTGCCCAGCCAGGGCATGGTGGCGCGCTGTGACACGAACGGATTGGAGGACACGAGGATTCACCCTCCCCTTTTGTTGACCGGATGCTCCAACGCCACGAGCGCTCTTCCACAATCGTAACTTCGAATTTGCCCTTCGAAGAATGGACCTCGGTCCTCGGGTCGGAGCGTCTGACCGGCGCCTTGCTGGACCGGCTCACCCATCACGTCCACATCCTGACCATGAACGGTGATAGCTACCGACTGGCACAGTCCACCGCCCGGCGGCGACTGTCGAGCAAGGCGGCACAGGACGACACCTCCACAGGCGAACAGATCAACCCGGACACCGGTGAGATCCTGCCCGCATAGAAGGCCCTCGACGAAGCGACCACAGCCCCGGACAGGCCCCGATCGGGGCCTGTCCGGGGCCGTACCCGCTGCGCCCCCAGTGGCCTGCTTTTGCTCCGCCAGGATGGCCTGATTTTACTCCGCCGTTGACACTTCTTGGGTGCTCAGCGTGACGACATACTTCTTGACCGCAACCTGTCTCGCAAACACCGGACCGACCTCCGCACAACGACCCGGCCATCGATTCAAAGAAACGCGTCACTGTCAATGACCAGGGGGACTAGCCCTGTTCGGCGCCATGGCTTGGACCCCCTGGCTGATGGAAACGGGGGTACTGTTCACCGGCATCGGCGTGTGGATCATGTGGCGGGTGCTCAAGTCACTCCCGACAGCATCGCCGCCACGCGCCGTACAGGCCGTTCGCCGCTCTCGCCGGTGGCCTATAAGGACCCCCAGGACGTAGGACCGCTTCCAAGGGCAGAAATCCGGGCAATCCGGTGCCGTGCGCCCGCAGGCAGCGCGGGCTCCCCTGGCTTGGTGCCGCAGGCGCCATGGGATGGCGCCACAACCTGGCCGTGGCCAGGTGGAGGGGCGGAACCGTCCGGGTCGTCTGGGAGAAGACGATCCCGCCCCCGACCGGAGGAGGATCCGATCACACCGCGGAACGCCGCTGCCACCGCGCCGGTTTTAACGGCAGCCCGGACAGCATCGGCCGGGCGGATCGGCCGCAAAGGGCGCTCAGGAGAGGGTGCCGGCGACGCCCCCGGATTGACCGCGGGGAAGTCCGTACAGGCCGGTGGCAGCCTTGGCCGGTATGGGAGCCCCCAGGACCGAGAAGGCCTTAGCGTATGCCGCTTTGGAGCGGCATCCTGAGCATCCCGCGGCACCGAGAAGACGATGAACGATCTCGGCGCTCTGCCAGCCGGCCGGCTCCCCGGAGGCAGCGAGACCGACCGGACATAAGCCGCGGCCGGTGGTCATGCCAGGGCGGCGTACAGGCCGTGCAGGTAGGCGGAGCCGCCGGCGCGTAGACCGGCTCCAGCGCCAACAGGCAGGGCAATACGGGGGTGCCGGCCTAGCCACCCTTCTGGAGTTTGGCGTGTCTACGTTGCACCCGGAGGCGCTTGCGGGCGGTCTTTCGGCTGCGTTTAGGTCTGATACGCACGACGGCACATCCCCTCGATGACTTACCGGCCCGGATGCTCGATCCTCAGGCTGGGCACGGCGAACGGACATAGGCGGGGTGACGCCCCGCTCAAGTCACGCCGCGAGGAGCGTAGGGAAGTGCCGCGCATGCGTCGGGAGGAGGACGGACATCCCCAGCGCACCGGCGCTGGAGGAGGCCCGGCGGCCGTTCTGGCGCAGGTGGATAGGGTGAGCCAGCGATGACCCAACTGCACTTGTCGGCCTTCATCATGGCCACGGCGGGGGTGGTCTTGGTCTCTATCAGTTTCGGCATTTCCGGCTGGGCCGCATGGCTCGCGCGCTTCTTTGCGGACAGCCTGCTGCTTGCGGCAGGCCTGCTACTGATCCTGCCATGACCGAGGCCGAGGCCCGCGAGTTGCTCTGGCGCTGGCCTGACGACGACGGGCTGGAAGGCTGGATCGCCGAGCAGCTCTGGGAAGCGACGCCCTCCGGCTGGACCGTCACCGGCGAGTTGCGGGGCTGGCACTTCCGCATCGAGGCTGTTCCCAGTGGGCTGCGGATCCGAGCCGGTCAACTCGGGGCGCCACCCGCGACCTGGACCGTCACAGGATGATCGGCCAGCGCACTTGGCCGGGGTGACGCTGACCACCGGCGCGGCCACCTTGCCCCCATGACCCTACTCCCTGACCAGCCGCCGGCCTCGCCACCGGCCTAGCCCTCTACCGCGGACCGCCGCGCCCGCCAGGCCGACCGGCTGGCGTCGATCCGCCTGCGCATGGCGATCTGGCGCGAGCTGGAAGACCGCGACATCACCACGCCCGCGGCGATCGGCGAGGCCCTCGGCATGCCGGCGTCTGAGGCAACCAGCCTGCTGACCCGGCGTCAGTGGCGCGAGGGCGACGTCGCGCTGCTCAAGGCCATGGCGGCGCGGCTGGGGGTGCAGGTGCCGGACCATGCCCAACTCGTCAGCTAGCTCCCGGCCGGGCCATGGGATGCTTTGGCGTCCGACGTGGACGCCAGCGACCGCCGCTCACCTACGGCCGGGGCGCACTGTTCTTTGGCACCGCCAGACGCAGAAGAAGGGCCATTAGGTCTCCCTCATCGACCGCCATCGCGGCTTGTCCGAGGGTCAACCAGCGCGTCTTGCGCTGCTTCTTCTCGGGCCATTTCTTCAGCTGCCGCTTCACCCACATTGGGAACACCAAGACGTGGCAGGAGACCAAGCGGCCGCCGCGCAGGCGCTTGTCGTAGGAGTAGTGCCCAACTGGCTCCGGCTCGATTTCGCCGATCAGCCCGGCCTCCTCGAATGCTTCCCTGGCAGCCATTTCATGGGGTTCTAGCTCAGGTTCAACCCAGCCCTTGGGAAGCACCCAACGCCGTGTCTCCCGGCTAGTCACCAACATCACCATGGTCTCGCCGTCCCGCATGGTGAGCGGCAAGGCGGCGCATTGGCGACCGGAAGACGTCTTTATCTCGCGGAGCTTTTGCTTCCTGCGCATTTCGGCTTGGATTTCCCTTCGCAAAGAAGCGCGAACTCCAGCGACACCACCAAAAGAGCTAGCTGCGGTATATAGAGCGAGATGTAGCACCAGCCGCACGGCTGGGGGTGCAGGTGTCTGAATCGGCAAGCATCGATTGGCCGAGCTAAACGGCGCCATGACCGAGGCCGACCCCGACGCCATCGGCCCGGACGGCCGGGTGCGCCTGCGCTGTTACCTGGCGATGGCGCATTCGGTTTGGCTTGCGGCCGGCTCTGCCAGGGCGAGAAGGGCTGCGGCCATAGCGCGCCGATCGGCATCCGGCCGGCCACGGTGCATCCAGACACCCGCCCGCAGGAGATCCAGGCGCGCGAGGGGCCGCGGCCGGAGACGCGGGCCGGGCTATCGGCTGAGCCATGACAGGGACAGCCAAGCCGGCGCGGTCCTCACTTGCACATTGTTGGAGTGACAGGCCGTTGCGGGTCTATCTGGCGGAAACCGCCAGTGACCGCCGGGCCCATCGAATGGAGGCGTATCTGTCCAACTTGGACAGTGACGGCCGCTTCCGTCTGGTGCTGAGCGCCTGATAGCGCCAACCGCACGGGGTCTATCTGGTAACCGTTTCCAGATGGCGGCGCGGCCGAAGGTCACTGCTCGCGGCGAGCAGTTAGAGGCGCCTTACGCGTGGAGGCGAGGCGGCAATCGCTTTGTAGGAGTGAAAATGCCCAGCGCTCCTCCCCGCGTGCGGGCGAGGGTCATCGTGGAGCCGGCTCCACGGTGCTCGCGCCCGTTCCTCCCCGCGCGTGGGGGCGAGGGGGTTTCGGGGCCAATACGCGCACGCGCGCGAGGTCAGCGCACGGTCGACCGCATAGTGGCCGCGTCAAAAGGAAAGCCTTTCGATTTGGCGCAGCCGATCGAAGCCGACCCGTCCGACCCCCGCCAGATCGACATCGAGGACGTGCCGGCCGAGCCGAGCCCGGCCGAGGTGGTGCGCGCCAACCTGGCCGAGATGGACCAGCCCAAGGTGATCGAGTGGCACCGAACGCTGGAGGCGCTGCGCGGGCTCAACGCACGGTCCTTGCCGGAGGCGCTGTTCCTCGATCGCTACCGCAGCTTTGACCATGCCATCGGGCCGGAGCTGACGCGGGCGCGGATTAGGTGATTAGCTGGATTAGCTGGGGGGTGCATCTAAACGTGCGTTTTCAGCAGGCCGGGATCATGCGGCGGCCGGCGGGTACCGGACCAGCCCCGACCCGGCGGCTAACACGTAACGAGTTGGCGTCTGGCGGGTCCGCTGGGGGTCCGCAAGCGGAACCGGGTCTGCTGACCAGGCGTAAAGCAGCCGATTAGCTGGAGTTCTGCGTCTTGACCCGCTGACTAAGTGTCCATCCGGGAACAGACCGAGTCATTTGAATCGGTTGTGATTGGCCTACGGCGGCGCGCAGCGGAAGAAGGGCGTCCATGTGGACGCCCGAGAACCGGCCGAAATACGACCGCAGCAAGCTGCGCTACCCGAGCGACCTGACGGACGAGGAGTGGGCGATCCTCGCCCCGCTGATCCCGCGCGCGAAGCGCGGCGGCAACAGGCGGACGATCGATGAGCGCGCGGTGCTGAACGGGGTGATGTACGTCCTGGGCACCGGCTGCCAGTGGGCGGCGCTGCCCAAGGACCTGCCACCGCGGAGCACGGTGAACGACTACCTGCGGCGCTGGGACGAGGACCGCACGCTCGATCGCATCCATCACGCACTCTACGTGCTGTGTCGGGAACAGGCCGGGCGCGAGGCCAGTCCGACGGCAGCGATCATCGACAGCCAGAGCGTGAAGGGCGCGGAAAATGGGGGGTCTGCATCGACCCCTCGGGCTACGACGCAGCCAAGAAGATTCAGGGCAAGAAGCGGCACGTCCTGGTCGACACCCAAGGCCTGCTGATGCAGGCCATCATCCACGCCGCCGACATCCAGGACCGCGATGGTGGCGTGCTGCTGATGGGCACACTGTTCGGCCTCTACCCCTTCCTGCTGAAGCTCTACGCCGACAGCGGATACCAGGGGCCAAACTTCCAGGCCGGGCTGCGCGCGACCTGCCGCCAGGTAAACCTGGAGATCGTCAAGCGCTCCGACCGCCACCGCTTTGTCGTCCTGCCGAAGCGCTGGATCGTGACCGCCTGTACAATCTTGCCAGGCCGGACTTCGAGTGGTCCAAAACGATCCGGCGTAGCGAGCTACGCGACCTGGGGTTTGCCGGCGGTAAGGCCGGACTGAATCTGCATCGGGTGCCTCCGAC
>NZ_JBHTDE010000030.1:0-23206 GCF_042666655.1 Dankookia sp. GCM10030260 | reverse complement strand
CAGCGCAAACGCCCGACACTTTGCCCAAACGCCGGGGGCGACCCAGGCGTAGTGCCACGCGCCCCTGATTTTCCCAAATTCACAAGCCATATCAGGCAGTTCGCAGTAGGCGGTGTTCAAGTTGGGTGTGGGGGTCCGCGGCGCGCATCGCGCGGCAATTCTACGCAGGCACGCTCGGCTTGGGAATCTCCCGCGTTGCCTGCACGCGCCGCCAATCGATGCCGTCGAACAGCGCCGCGAACTCGACCGATGTCAGACGCATGACGCCATCCACGATGGGCGGCCACCGGAAGGTGTTGGCCTCCAATTGCTTCCAGATCAGGACCAGGCCGCTGCCGTCCCACATCAGGACCTTCACCCGGTCGGCGCGCTTCGATCGGAAGACCAGCACCACACCCGAGAAGGGATCAGTGCCGAACTCCGCCGCCACCAGTGCAGCCAGGGCATGGGCGCCACGACGGAAATCCACCGGCCTGGTCGCCAGCAGGATCCGGGTCCCCGCCGGGACGGTGATCACCGCTCCAGTGCCGCTGCCAAGCGGGCGACGCCGTCGGGATCGGTCGTGCTACTGAACCGCAGCAAACGGCCGTTGCGCAGTAGCACCTCGACGCGATCGGCCTCGGGTGCCAGGTTTGTTGCCTCCGCAGGAAAGCTCAACCCGGGGGCGGGACCGCTGTCCTCGACCAGCAAGGGCACGAAGCGGGCCGCCCGCGATCGCGATTTCTGCGCCGGACGACCCGCCGCCTCCCGCCGCCAGCGATACACCAGGCTCGGTGAGATACCGTGCCGCTGCGCCACCGTCAGCGCGCGCGCGCCAGGCAACGCCGCCTCGGTCAGGATCTCCGCCCGCTGTGCCGACGTGTACTCGCGCCTCGGCTCGCCGCGTGTGATGATCTCAACCCGCGTCACACCATCTGTGGCAGCATCAGTGCTAGCACCAATGCGAGACTTCGATCCGGCCATCGCCTCTCCTCCGCGACGGCCTACCTCTCAGCGACTTCCGTCCAAGACAAGAAGGGCACCAGGCCAGCGCTTACCGACCTTGCCGTGCCTGCGGAGTGCAAGGCCCTACTCGCCTGGTATGCAAGGATGCAGGAGCGGGCCAGCGTTCAGAACCGGATCACGATGTCTGAACCCGCCGCAGCGGTGACCTGACCGGCAGCGCCATAGCCGTCACAGGCCAGGTCAACAGCTTTGGCTCGAGCACCAGAACGCCGGAACAATCACCTCAGACCGTCGGGACGGAGCCGCCGTCGATGACAAACTCAGCGCCGTGGATCGCGGCGGCGCGATCCGACGCCAAGTAGGCGATAAGGTCAGCGACTTCGTGGGGATCAGCCGGACGCCCGATTGGGATACCGCCCAGGCTGCTAAGAACGACCTGCCGCGCTTCCTCGATCGTGCCGCCGTTGGCGGCCTGCAGACGCTGCAGGAAGTCCACGGACGCCTCTGTCATGATCCAGCCAGGGGAGACGGCATTGACCCGCACACCTTTCGGACCAAGCTCCTTCGAAATGGACTTGCTGTAGGTTCTGAGTGCTGCCTTGGCGGCGGCATAGGCGGTTGTTGCCTCGGGTAGGGGAAGGACCGACTGGATGGAAGTCACGTGCACCACCGTGCCGCTGCCGCGTTCGATCATCTGCGGGATCAAAAGCCGATCAAGCCGAACAGTGGCTAGAAGGTTCAGGTTCAGTTCCGACAGCCAGTGGTCGTCTGTAAGGGCGGCGAAGCCGCCGCCCGGTGTCGACGATCCACCGATTACATGAGCCAGAATATCGACCCCGCCCAAGCGCTCAAGCGCCGCCTTGGCCAGTATTTCCCCACCCTCGGCTGTCGTAAGGTCCGCCTGAACAAACTCGACGCCCTCGATGGGCTTCAGGGTTCCACGGGCAGCCGTCATCACTCGAGCGCCACCGCTGAGGAAGCGGTCGACGGTAGCGCGTCCCAAACCCTTTGTTCCGCCGCTGATGAGCACGCGCTTCCCCGCAAACTCGGCTGGATCACGTTTGACGCTCACAGCGTGATCTCCAAGGCTTTGATGGCATCGTTGTCGAGCGTGAACCGATAGGTGAAGCGGATCGGGCTCCCCTTGAAGTCACCATGAGCTGGGCCTTTGAGCACGACCTGACCACTCTCGTGCCGCACGGTATCCGGGGTGAATATCGCCTTGACGGGGATTACCGCCTCTTCGAGCAAGGTCCGCAGCTCGGCGTGGCCCTCGTGACGGTCGCCGTTGTCCAGGACAACCGCGTCGACCGCGAAAGGCTTCAGCATGCCTTCGACGTCCAGGCGTGCGTTAGCCTCAACATAGTTAGCTATAGGTTTGGGTAGTTCTATTTTCATGAGTTCTCCGCTGCATTGTTGTGCCGCAGAGAATGTTGCCATATACTGCAAAAATGACAAGTACAGACAAAAAAGTTAGGTACTTACCAAAAGGTAAGCGTATCGATTACACGCCGCAGACCGCTGCACAGAGCGCGCAAAACGTGATCCGCGTGCTTGAAGGTCGATGGAAGCTCGTCATTCTGTTTCAGCTATTTGGCTCAAACATCCGCCGGTTCTCCGAACTGGAACGGGCCATTCCCGGTATCTCCCAGAAAATGCTGATCCAGCAGCTTAGGCAGCTTGAAGGTGACGGCGTAGTCGTACGTATCGTCTATCCCGAGGTGCCGCCTCGGGTTGAGTACCATCTGACTGAGTGGGGGCAGACCCTTTGCCCCGTGCTGGATAAGCTCCTCGCTTGGGCAGAGGCTGCACCGGATGAGGTTCGAGCTCGCCTCATCGACCCCGCCGCGATGGCAGCTAATCCAGCCGTCTAGCGAGGACCGTAATGGAAAAATTACGATCGTTGCAACGCTCCCTCGCCCATTGAACCACCGAATCGATTTCGCTTCAAAAAAGCCGATGCGAGAGGCCGCTACTTTAGGGGCAGTCGATTAGTACATGACAAGCCCCGCTTACCGCGGATTAGCGGGAGCTTGCCCTAAATTGCTTCCCACCGCCCGCTTCGCCTGCTCCCGCAGGGTCTCTGTGGGTAGTAGCGGCGTGCGGCTTCCAGCGCGGCATACTGAGCGAGTTGGCTAGCCCCTGTTTCCCGCAACCAGGCATGGACTTGGTGCGAGGTCTGGACCGTGTCAGGCATACCGGCGAGGGCCTCCTTCAGCGCCAGCCCGGCCTCCGTGTAGCTGCGCCTGCGGCGAAGGTGGTCGGCAAAGGTCATGCAAAACCCTGATCGCTGAGTTCGCGCAAGGGTTGATACAAATCCGAGACATATCGTTCAAGTAGAAAAACATCGTGCCGCCAGACAACCGGAACCCGCAAGTGCACCGTCCGCCGATGCGGATACGGAGGCGGCAATGGTTCTTAGTGCAGCCCGCTGATGCCGCCGCGCTGGAGGTGTTGCCCGTCGGCCATTCTGGCGAAGGTGGATCGGGTAATCGGCGCCACGAAACAGAGACGAGATAATCGTTTGTGTTTTTAACCTATTAGTTTCCTGGAAATCCCTAAGAGCGAGCAGACAGCCCATATCTTGAGAGGCGGGTTGCCATGGCGGAAAGTAGCACCAAGCACGTGGCCGCCTACCGCGAGCGGATGCGCCAAGCCGGGTACAAGCGCCTGCAAGTCGAGTTACACCTGGAGCCGGAGCGCCACGCCCTGCTGACGGCGTACTACGCTGAGCGGGCCGAGCAGGAAACACGCGCGCAAAGTTTCCAGCGCATTTTTACCTTGGGTCTGGAGGCGGTGAGCCTACCCGATGCCGAGCGCCGGGCTGTCTTAGACACGATCAACGCACATCTGTCGCAGTGTACAGGCCCATAACCGACCCGCCCAAGCCACCGCATCTGGTCCAGATTGCAGCGGGTGGCCGCGTCTTGGAATGACGCATGAGATTCCGTGGGTACATGACGCGGCGTGTCACCCATGCGGCATCGTCAGCTAGCGCCTTCACACAGCCCTATTGCAGCAACCCGGACGCACCGAACGAGCAAAGCTGGGCCGAGCTACGAAACTACCTCCGCCAGCGCAGCGCCACAGACGAGATGCAGCGTGCGGCGCGGGCCTATTGGGATGAATACCTATGCTCCCGACGTCGCGTGACGGCCCCGCGCCTATGACCGAAGCCGCCCCCGACGCCATCGGCCCTGACGGTCGGGTGCGCCTGCGCTGCTACCTGACGATGGCGCATTCGGTTTGGCTCGCGGCCAACTGCGATGGCCGGAATCTGCTGGCTCGGGATCGGCGCGGGTGAGAGGTGTGTGATGCAGGACAAGACGCGGCCGTTAGCCTTGATCGTAGAGGATGAAGCGCTACTCATCCTCGCCATCGAGGACCTTCTTACAGCAGAGGGCTTCGATACCCTGTGTGCCACAAGCGAGGGACAAGTTCTGGCCCTGACCCCAGCCACGGGACCACTCGCTGTGGCCGTAGTCGACCTACGCCTGGGTGGAGACTTGGCAGGTCAGCGCATCATCCGAGCCCTGCGCATGCAAACCCCAGATCTGCCGGTGGTCGTCGTCACTGGTTTCGGACACGACGCGCCACAGGCGGATTTGCGCGGCCTGGGCTGGCCCACAGTGCGGCTTCCCAAACCGGCTAGCTATGACGCACTTATCGCTGCCGTGCGGGATGTTGTCGACCAAGCCCGCACGGGCCGGCGACCTACTGGTAATCGTCGCACAACCGATCAGCCAAGCTCGACGGCGCTATGACTGTGAACCGCGCCGGGTTTGCCGGAGGCTCCAACCGTTGAGAGGATGGAGCGATGACGGCGAAGAAGACGGCGGCGAACTACTCGCCTGAGGTTCGGGAGCGGGCGGTGCGGCTGGTGCTGGAGGGCGCTGGGGAGCACGGCTCGCAATGGGCGGCGATGGGCTCGATCGCGGCCAAGATCGGCTGCACGGCGGAGACGCTGCGTCGCTGGGTCCGGCAAACCGAGCGAGATCGCGGCAAGCGGGCCGGGCCAACGGCCGAGGAGCGGGACCGGATCAAGGCGCTGGAGCGGGAGAACCGCGAACTGCGCCAGGCCAATGAAATCCTGCGGAAGGCGTCGGCGTATTTTGCCCTGGCGGAGCTCGACCGCCGGTCGAAGCCATGATCGCCTTCATTGACGATCATCGGGGTGTGCCTACGGGGTCGAGCCGATTTGCCGGGTTCTGCCGATCGCCCCGTCCACCTACCACGCCTATGTCGCGCAGCGCGCTGATCCCACCCTGGGCTCAGCCAGGTCGTAGCGGGACGGGATGCTGCGGGCAGAGGTACGGCGCATCCACGCCGAAAACTTCGGCGTCTACAGCGTGCGGAAGGTCTGGCGCCAACTCGGCCGTGAGGGGACGCCGGTGGCCCGCTGCACCGTGGCACGCCTGATGCGGCAGTTGGGCTTGCGCGGCGTGGTGCGCGGGAAGGAGACCAGGACGACGATGCCGGACAAGGGCGATCCGTGCCCGGCTGACCGGGTGAAGCGACAATTCCTCGCGCCGCGGCCGAATCTGCTCTGGGTATTGGACTTCACCTACGTCGCTACCTGGCAGGGCTTTGTCTACGTTGCCTTCGTCATCGACACCTTCGCGCGGAGGATCGTCGGCTGGCGGGTGTCGCGGACCGCCCATGCCGGGTTTGTCCTCGATGCTCTCGAGCAGGCGCTACACAACCGGCGGCCTGCTCAGGGCGCCGGGCTCGTGCACCACAGCGATCGCGGGGTCCAAGGTGGATTCATGTGGTCGTCGCAACACCAAGGCGGAGGGTGGCGGCGATGGCGGATCGGCGACGTTCGGATTGGGCTTTGCGGGCGAAATCTCATTCGCCTAGTCGGCCGGAAGTAGCACGGCGTGAGGACCGGCAACGGTTTTGGGCGTTGATTGCGGCGGGACAGTCGAACTGGGACGCAGCGATCGGCGTGGGGGTGTCGGAGGCGGTAGGGTCTCGCTGGTTTCGGGAGGCGGGCGGGATGCCACCATCGACACTCGGGCGGTCGTCGAAGTCGCCTTCTGTGCGGCACCTATCGTTTACGGAGCGCGAGGAGATCGCGCTAGGGCGCGCGCAAGGGCATGGTGTGCGAGATGTTGCCCGGCGCCTGGGTCGTGCGGCCTCGACGATCTCGCGTGAGCTGTGGCGCAATGCTGCGACACGCGGTGGCGAGTTAGAGTATCGGGCCACGACGGCGCAATGGCATGCCGAGCGAGCAGCGCGGCGCCCGAAGCCGGCGAAGTTAGTTGGTCCTGACCCTCGAAACTGGTCCGGCGGGAGCGCAAGTTTTTCGGGCACTCTGACCCTTGGAGGAGGGTGCCATGAAGCGGAAGCGGTACACAGACGAACAGATCGCCTTTGCGCTGCGGCAAGCCGAGAGCGGGACGGCAGTGGAGATCGTGTCCCTTGAGGTGATGTAGGAGGCTGCTACCGTAATGGTGGCGGCCATCGTGGTGGTCTTGGGTAGGGTTGGGTTGCTGAGACCAACAATCCCTGGACCATGGACCAGCCACTATGACCGACGACACGATGGCCCTGCGCGGGCTTCTGGAGAAGTCCTCCGACGCCGACCTGCTGCGCGAGATGATCGGCTTCGCCGCCGAGCGGCTGATGGCGCTGGAGGTGGCTGGCCTGACCGGCGCCGCCCCTAACGAGCGCAGCGAGAGCCGGATCAACCAGCGCAACGGCTACCGCGAGCGCGACTGGCAGACCCGGGCGGGGACCGTCGAGTTCCGCATCCCGAAGCTGCGCTGCGGCAGCTACTTCCCGGCCTTCCTGGAGCCCAGGCGGACCGCCGAGAAGGCGCTGACCGCGGTGATCCAGGAAGCCTGCATCCAGGGCATTTCCACCCGCTCGGTGGACGACCTGGTGCGCGCCATGGGCTTGTGTGCACGGCGGAGAGAAAGTCGGCCACTGGAGCGGCGGCGTAATGCCGCTGCGGGCGGAGTAAAGCCCGGCCAGTGGCAGGCGGCCTACCCTGAGCGATCAGGTGAGGTCGCCGGGAGATGTTCGTGGTTGGGATCTACGCGGCAGTCCGGCGGTTTGTGTTCCTGGAGGGTCACAGTCGGCGTGAGGCGGCCCGGGTCTTTGGGCTGAGCCGGGACACGGTTGCCAAGATGTGCCGGTACTCGGCGCCGCCGGGGTACGTTCGGACGCGGCCAGCGGACAAACCGAAGCTGGGGCCGCTGATGCCGGTGATCGAGGCGATCCTGGAGGCGGACCGGGCGGCCCCGGCCAAACAGCAGCACACCGCCAAGCGGATCTTCGAGCGGCTGCGCGACGAGCATGGCTATGGCGGCGGCTACACGGTGGTGAAGGATCATGTGCGGCGGCAGCGGGCGCGGGGCCGCGAGGTCTTCGTGCCGCTGGCGCACCCGCCCGGCCATGCGCAGGTGAATTTCGGCAAGGCGGTGGCAGAGATCGGCGGGGTTCGGCAGAAGGTGCATTTCTTCTGCCTGGATCTGCCGCAGTCGGACGCCTGCTTCGTGAAGGCCTATCCGCGGGAGACGACCGAGGCGTTCCTTGATGGGCATGTCGCGGCCTTTGCCTTCTTTGGCGGCGTGCCGCGGTCGATCCTCTACGACAACCTCAAGCTAGCGGTGGTGCGGATTTGCGGCGACGGCCGGCGCGAGCGGACGCGGGCGTTCACCGGGCTGGTCAGCCACTACCTGTTCCAGGATCGGTTCGGCCGCCCGGGCAAGGGCAACGACAAGGGCAAAGTGGAGGGGCTGGTGAAGTTCTCCCGGTCCAACTTCCTGACCCCGGTGCCGATCGCGGCCACCCACGAGGCGCTCAACGTCATGCTGGCGGAGCGCTGCAGACTGCGGCAATCCGACCGGGCGAGCCGGCATGCCGAGACGATCGGCGCGCGGTTGGCGGCGGATCTGGTGGCGTTGCAGCGCCTGCCGGACGTCGCCCTGGAGCCCTGCGAGACCATCAGCGCCCGGGTATCGTCGACAGCCCTGGTCCGCTACCGCGGCAACGACTACTCGGTGCCGACGGCGCACGGGTTCCAGCCGGTGCTGGTGAAGGGCTTCGTCGACGCGGTGGTGATCCTGTGCGACGGCGCGCCGATCGCCCGCCACGCCCGCTCCTATGGCCATGGCGAGTTCGTCTACGACCCGCTGCACTACCTGGGGCTGCTCGAGACCAAGCCGGGCGCGCTGGACCAAGCGGCGGCGCTGCAGGGCTGGGCCCTGCCGCCGGCGTTCCAGCACCTGCGCCACCTGCTGGAGGCGCGCATGGGCAATCGCGGCAAGCGCGAGTTCATCCAGGTGCTGCGCCTGCTGGAGATCGCCGCCAAGGAGGTGGTGGCGGCCGCGGTGGCCGATGCCATCCATCTCGGCGCCATCGGCTTTGACGCGGTCCGGCAGATCGTCCTGGCGCGGATCGAGCGGCGCCCGGCCAGGCTCGACCTGACCGCCTATCCGTATCTGCCGGGCACCGACGTACGGATGACCCGGGCCGCCGACTACACCGCCCTGCTGCGGGAGCAGGCGGCATGACCGCGGCCGACGCCATGCCACATGGCACCAGCCAGGGCACGCCGCAGGTCCTGCTGGCGCATCACCTCAAGCAGCTCCGGCTGCCGACGGTGCTGCGCGAGTACGACAAGGTGGCCCGCGAATGTGCCCGCGACGGCGTCGACCACCCCCGCTACCTGCTGCGCCTCCTCGAGCTGGAACTGATCGACCGCGAGCGACGCCTGGTCGAGCGGCGGATCCGCTAGGCCCGGTTCCCGGCGACCAAGAGCCTGGACAGCTTCGTGTTCACCGCCATTCCCAGCCTCAACAAGATGCTGGTCCTCGAGCTGGCGCGCTGCGAGTACATCCTGCGGCGCGAGAACATCATCGCGCTCGGCAACAGCGGCACCGGCAAGAGCCACGTTGCCCTGGGCCTCGGCCTGGCCGCCTGCCAGCGAGGGTTCAGCGTCGTGTTCACCACGGCGGCCCAGCTGGTCCACCAGCTGATGGAAGCACGTGACGAGAAGCGCCTGCTCCGGCTGCAGCGGGAGCAGCAGGCAGCCAAGCTGCTGATCATCGATGAACTCGGCTACGTGCCGCTGTCGCCGACCGGGGCGGAGCTGTTGTTCGAGGTGTTCAGCCAGCGCTACGAACACGGCTCCACCATCGTCACCTCGAACCTGCCGTTCGAGGAATGGACCGCGGTGCTCGGCTCGGAACGCCTCACCGGCGCCCTGCTCGACCGGCTCACCCACCATGTCCATATCCTCGCCATGAACGGCGAGAGCTACCGCCTGGCCCAGTCCACCGCCCGGCGCCGCCAGTCGACAAAGGCAGCGCCAGCCGACGCCGCTGCAGCCGAGAAAATCGATCCCGACACCAGCGAGATCCTGCCCGGCTGACCATCGAAAGAATCAGCAGCAGCCCTGAGCGGCCCCCGATCGGGGGCCGCTCAGGGCTGCTGCCGCTATGCCGCAGGTGGCCTGGTTTTACTCCGCCACACTGGACTGGTTTTGCTCCGCCGTTGACAGACGGTAGTTCATCGCCGAGGTGATCCTCTGAGCAGTCCGCTGGTACCTGATGTCCCCGATCAGCTACCGCGATCTCGAGTTGATGCTGGCCGACCGCGGCGTATAGGTCGACCACACCACGATTTTCAGCTGGATCCAGGTCTATGCGCCGGAGCTGGAGAAGCGGATCCGACCGCACCTGCGCCCAAGCAATGGCTCGTGGCGGGTCGACGAGACGTATGTGAAGGTGAAGGGCCGCCGGACCTACCTGTATCGCGCGGTCGACAGCCGCGGCCAGACCGTCGACTTCCTGCTCTCGGCCAGGCGGGACGCGGCGACCGCAAAGCGCTTCTTCCGTAAGGCGCTGGGGCAGCCGCACACTATGAACCCGCGTACCATCACGGTCGACAAGAACCCAGCCTACCCTCGCGCGGTGGCGGCGATGAAGGAGGACGGTGAGCTTTGGCGGCGCTCGCGGCTGCGCCAGGTCAAGCACCTCAATAACATCGTCGAACAAGACCATCGGCGCGTGAAACGGCTGGTCAGGCCGGGGCTTGGCTTCGGAAGCTTCTGGACGGCGCGACGAACCCTGGCAGGCTATGAGGTGATTGCGATGGTGAAGAAGGGGCAGATGCGGCGGATTGATGGACGTGACATTCGGGCCCAAGCGATCTTCATCGCCAAGTCGTTTGACGTCGCTGCCTAATTTACCGTCTGCTAAAGCCATTCACGGCCTACTGCAAACCTTGCAACACAACCATCTGCAGCGTCACAACGCCAATTCGGGCAGCCTCGGTGCGCGATGCCCCATCGTAGATTGCCGCCAACGCTAGCAGGCGACGAGCCTTGGCCGCATCTTTCGTCTGCTGCGCCGGGGCGCGCAGCTTGCCCACGTCAAAATCAGCCCGGAGGGGGATGGGCATGGCGAACCTCATCCTGCTCGCCATGTTGAATCAGTTCGTCACCGCAATGGGAAGCCCTAACGAGTCATGCTCTCGGGGACTTGGTATTAAGCCTCTCCTCTCGACTTGAGTGTTAAAAGGCTTCGATGGCGGATTACCCTTCGTAGCATCTTCGATAGATCCTCGGCGGCGTAGGGCTTGTGCAGCAACTCGAAACCGTGCCGGCCTTCCTCGGCCAGCACGTGGCTGTAGCCGGAAGTCAGCACCACAGGCAGACTGGGGTAGCGCCACCGGATCTCGTGGCCAAGTTCGATTCCGCTCATGCCGGGCATGACTACGTCGGAGAATACCACGTCGAAGCCGTCCACCTCGGCGATGAGCTTCAGCGCTTCGTCCGCATTCGCCGCCCAGATGGTCTCGTAGCCCAGATCCTGCAGAAGCTGTGTCGAGAACCGGCCCACCTCGACGTTGTCCTCCACCACGAGTACCCGGCGTCCGCTGCCGTGCTCGGCGGGCTCAGCGCGATCCTGTGCGGCAGCGCTTTCATCTGGGGCCGTGGAGTCGGTCCGTGGCAGGTAGAGAGTGAAAGTGGTGCCTTGTCCCACCTCGCTCTCAACCTTGACGTCGCCACCCGACTGCTTGGCAAACCCGAATACCTGGCTGAGGCCCAAGCCCGTGCCCTTGCCAACCGCCTTTGTGGTGTAGAACGGTTCGAAAATGTGGGAGAGCTTGTCGGTCGGGATGCCTGCACCCGTGTCGGAGAGCGAGAGGGCGACAAACCGACCCGGGCTGCCGCCATGGCCACGAAGCGGGGGCATGGATGACAGACCCTCAACCCTGATCATCAGCGTACCCTCGCCGTCCATGGCGTCGCGTGCATTCACGGCCATGTTGACGAGCGCCGTCTCGAACTGGCTCGCATCCGCCTCCACGAAGCAGGCTTCACAGGCAATGTCGACCTCGATCCGAATGCGGGAGCCCACGATGGTGCGCAGCATGTCGGTGACGGAGCGGATGCGCTCGGCCGTGTCGAACACCTCCGGCTTGAGCGCCTGACGGCGGGCAAAAGCCAAAAGCTGGCCCGTGAGCCTGGAGGCGCGATCCACCGTGTCGGAGATCGCGTCGACGTAGCGGCGGCGGCGCTCCTCGGGGAGATCGGAACGGCGCAGGAGCTCCGTGGACGATTTGATGATGGTGAGCAGATTGTTGAAGTCGTGGGCAACGCCACCGGTGAGCTGGCCTACCGCCTCCATCTTCTGAGCTTGGCGCAGCTGCTCCTGGGCGGCGACGAGTTCGGCCTGTCGCTCGTGCTCCGCCGTGACGTCACGTGCCACGGCGTGGATGAGGTTGTCTCCCGGCACGGCAGTCCAGGAGAGGTGCCGGTAAGAGCCGTCCTTATGCTGGTAACGGTTCTCAAAGCGCAGCGTCGTCCGCCCTTCCGCCAGGCTTCCTGTCTCGGCCATGGTTGCCGCGATGTCTTCGGGATGTACGAGGTCGATGAAGCGGCGCCCGATCAGCGCACCTTCGGACCAGCCGAGCAAGTTTGTCCAGGCCGGGTTGACGGCGGTGATCGTCGCGTCGAAGCGCGCCACGAGCATGAGGTCGGTCGACAGGCGCCACATGCGATCCCGGTCGGCCGTGCGCTCCTGGACCTGCTGCTCAAGACTTTCATTCAATTCGAACAAGCGCCTCTCAGCCGCCTTACGTGCGGTCACATCGATCGCCGTCCCGATCACCCGCGTGCAGGTGCCCACCTCATCGAACAGGCCGCGCCCCTTGGCGGCGACCCAGCGGACAACGCCGTCCTCCTTGCCGATGGTACGGTACTCGACGTCGTAGAGCGGGCGTCGGACAGGATCGCTCGCCGCCTCGTAGGCCGCTCGCGTCTTCACTCGGTCATCCGGGTGAACGTTGTCGTAGAAGTCCGCCAAGGTGACCGACACATCGGGTGAGATGCCGAACATCGCCTTGACGCGCGGGGGCCAGAACATGGCCTGGGTGGCACTGTCGACGTCCCACTGGCCGATCTCGCCCACCTCAAGGGCGAGGCGCAGTTTCTCCTCGCTCAGCGCCAGCCTTTCCTCGGCCTCGCGTCGCTCGTCGATGTCGATCACCGAGCCGACGTAGCCTAGGTACTTGCCGTCCTCAGCAAAGCGGGGGGCCGCCGTGTCGATGGCCCAACGGTAAACACCGTCGGCACGACGTAGGCGAAAGTCGACCCGGTAATTGCGGTGTTCGGCATTGGCCGAGATGAAAATCTGCTCCGCGAGGGGCCGGTCCTCCGGATGGATTGCGTCGAGCCAACCATACCCCTCGCCGGCGCTCAACTCTTGGCCTGTAAACTCGTACCATCGTGCGTTCAGATAGGTGCAGAACCCGCTCGGGTCGGTCACCCACATCATCACTGGCGCTTTGTCGGCCATGCTGCGAAAGCGTGTCTCGCTTTCGCGCAGAGCCGCCTCGGCGCGCTTTTGGTCGGTGATGTCGCGGAAGAGCACAGCGATCCGGTGCGGGCCGCTGATGCGGAAGGCGTAGACATCCCACCAGCGGCCGAGCGGCGTCGAGTAGTTCTCAAACCTTGCAGGCTCCCCAGTGAGCGCCACACGGCCGTAGATATCGAACCAGTGCTGGTCCTGGTCTGGCGCGATCTCGCGCATTCACCGACCTGCACCGTTCTCGATGCCGGTTTGCCGCTCAAAGGAGGAGCTAACCTCGACGAAGCGGTAGTCGACGGGCGCGTCGCTATTATCGAACGCAACCTCGATCGTGCAGAAACCTTGTTCGATGCCGTTGAAAAGGGCGAGGTAGCGCTCTTCCGCATCATGCAGACCGGCCTGGGCGTTTACCCGCTCGGTGACATCATAGCCCTCGACAAAGATGCCTGTAACAGCTCCGCCCTCGTCGCGCATGGGCTCGTAGATGAAGTCGAGGAAGCGGTCGGTTGACTCGGCCTCCGGCGTTGCTCGCAGGCGGACGGGCATGGCACCGGCCACGAAGCGCTCACCTGTTGCGTACACAGCGTCGAGCAGTTCGTGGACGCCTTGGCCCTGCAGCTCAGGAAAAACTTCCTTCACGGTCCTGCCTACAAAACCACGGCGGTCAAACAGCCGATCGTAGGATTGGTTAACGAATTCGAAGACGTGCTCGGGGCCGGACAGTATGGCGATGAAGCCCGGCGCTTGCTCGAAAAGCAGACGCTGTCGCTCGGCTTCGGCCTTGCGCCGCTGCTCGGCGAGCGCGGATTGTGTGGTCTCGGTGCAAACGACAAGCACGCCACCGACGCCGTTAGGCGTCGTTTCATCGTCGATTGGGCTATAGCTGTACGTCCAGTAGATTTCTTCCAATCGGCCGAAGCGTGTGATCGGCACGGGCCGGCTTTCGTCCCAGGTCGAGCCGCGACCCGCCATGACGAAGTCCACCTGATCGCCGATCAAGTGCCAGATCTCTGCCCAGACCTCGCGGCCCCGTTCCCCAAGCGACCTCGGGTGCCGTTCCGGCCCGAGCGTGCGGCGGTAGGCGTCGTTGTAGAAACAGAGGAGGTCCGGGCCCCACCAAACGTACATGGGGTGCCCGGTGTTGAGGATGAGGCGAACGGCGGTCTTCAGCGGCTGTGGCCAAGCCTCGGGCTCGCCGAGTGGTGTCGAGACCCAGTCGTGAGAGCGTATGAGCGCACCCATCTCGCCACCGCCGGCCAGGAAGTTCAGCGCAGGCACTCCGACCTCAGACCTGCCGTGCATGACGTCCCCTTGCCGCAGGGCGCGGTATCGGTCGCTCATCGGGTCGAGGGAGTGCCGGCAGTGCCTCGCGGTCGGCCTGCTGCGCCAGCAGGCGCAGGCTCGCCCGCACAACCTCGCTGGCATTCTGGTAGTGACCGGACGCGACCTGCTTGCGGATGAAGGCGTTCAACTCGGCCGTAAGAGAAACGTTGCGGGTTTGATCATTTGGCATACCTAAGCAGTCCCACGGGGGGGCAAAGATTGTCAAAACACTTGCGAAAGCGACACCATGATCGAGCTATTGCTCTCTGATGTTCGCGGTCAAGGCATCTTGGCGCGCGACATCGCCCGCATTCGGCGGCGGCGGTAACATCGAGGCCGCGTTTCACCTCTTTGTTCAAGCGCTCCAGCGGGTTCGTAGCGGCTGATCCCGACTGCAGCGGCGATCTGCCGCTCACTCTCCCCGCAAGCGTGCTTGCGGCGGAGGACTTCTCGAACTTGGCGCATGGGCAGTCTCTGGGCGGGCATGGCTCTCCCCGGCAGCGTTACCGGAGCGAGCTTGGCCCGGGTGGCGGACTACCCGCAGACCACCCCTCAGCCCCCATCGGGGGTGGCTGGCATCCCTCGGAATCGGTGGCTGGCTTGCGTCGGAATCAGTGGCTGGGCTCCGTCGGAATCACCGGCTGCTTTGCATCGGCTTCCGCAGCCGGACCTCTGGCCCGCATCGCGCTCGGCCTGCCGCAACCACTTCCGTAACGTCTCGGCCGTGCAGACGATCTTGGCCGCGATCGACCCAATCGCGGCCCACTGAGAGGCGTCGTCGCCCCCATAGTCCAGCACCATCCGCACCGCACGCTGCCGGACTTCAGGCGTAAGCGTCGCGGCGGCCGCACGGCACAAGTGATTGGACAGAATGCCACGCCGCGAGGTCGGCGCCCTGCGGCTCAGCCTGGCCCGGGCGGCTGACGCTGCAGGCGCTTCACCCGATGCTTCTGGTAGGCGGTGATCTCGCGCGCCAGGGGCAGGCGCGGATCGAACCGCAGATGGGTGATCGAGGTATAGACCGCGTTGCCGGTCGCCGTGGCGAAGTCGAGCCCGCAGACGATCCCGCCCTAGTTACCAGCATAGTGGAGGGCGATGATCGAACAGGCCGCCGGGATCTCCGTCGTGGTCTCCGGGGTGCGCAGCGTCGCGGCGAGTTCCGGCGTCATGCGGGCGGGCATTGGCAGTGCCGCCTGCAACCTGGTGAGCAGCCGTTCCGTCTGCCCGGGGTTGTCGATCATGCCGCCGCGGCGACGGGGAGGTCGGCGTCGGGGCGCCAGTTCCACGGCAGCAGCACGTCCAGCTCGGTCGCCTTGGTCCGCCCCGAGACGATGCGCTCCAGCACGTCGGTGAGCCAGGCCTGCGGGTCGACGCCGTTCAGCTTGGCGGTCTGGATGAGCGTCATCGCAATCGCCCAGTGCCGCGCCCCGCCGTCGCTCCCGGCGAATAATGCATTCTTGCGATTGATGGCCACCGGGCGGATGGCGCGCTCCACCACGTTCGAGTCCATCTCGACCCGGCCGTCCTCGAGGAACACCGTCAGGCCCGGCCAATGCCGCAGTGCATAGCGGATGGCCACGGCCAGGTCCGAGGTGGCGGAGACGCGGCCCAGATGGGCCTGCAGCCAGGCATGCAGGGCCTCGACGACCGGTCGACTGCGCTCCTGCCGCACGTGTCGTCGGTGTTCGGCGGGATGGCCACGGATCTGGCTCTCGATCGCGTAGAGGTCACGGATGCGCGCCAGCACCTCGGCCGCGAGTGGTGATTTGGTGGAGACGTGGAACTCATAGAATCCGCGTCGCATATGGGCCCAGCAAAACGCCAGGCGGACCGAACCATCGGCCCGGTCGCCCGCCAGCCGCTTGAATCCGGCATAGCCATCCACCTGCAGCACGCCGCGGAATGCCGCCAGATGCGCGGCAGGGCGCGTGCTCTTCTGGTCTTCGGCGTAGACATAGGCCGCCGCCGGGGGTGCCGACCCACTCCACGGCCGATCATCGACCGCATAGCACCAGAGCCGTCCGGTCTTGGTCCGGCCGCGCCCGGGGTCCAGCACCGGCAGCGTCGTGTCGTCGGCGAACAGCTTGGCCGAGGATAGCACCGTGCCGATCAGCAGATCGTAGAGCGGGGTCAGCCACCAGCAGGCCCGGCCGACCCAGTTGCTGAGCGTCGAGCGATCGAGCGTCACGCCCTGCCGTGCCAGCATCTGCGCCTGGCGGTGCAGCGGCAGGCTATCGCAGAACTTGCTCACCACCACATGCACGATCAGCGCCTCGGTCGCCATGCCGCCGTCGATCGGCCGCTCCGGCGCAGGCGCCACCACCACCGCGCCCTCGCAGGCCCGGCAGGCGTAGCGCAGACGGCGGGTGACGCGGACCCGCAGCTGGGCGGGGACAATGTCGAGCTGCTCGGTGCGGAGCTCGCCGATGGCATGCAGCGTGCCGCCGCAGCAGGGGCAGTCACGCCGCTCGACGTCGATCAGCACCTCGTAGCGCGGCAGATGCTCCGGCAGGGCGCCGTGGTTGCGCCGAGGTGGTGCCGGGCGGCGACGGCCCGCCTGGGCGTCCGCCGCATCCTGCCCGGCCTCGTTCTCGGCGACGCTCTGCTCGAGATCCTCAAGCCCGAGCTGCAACTGGTCCGGGCTGAGCTGCTCCGACCGACGGCCGAACTGCTGCCGCAGCAGACGCTGGATCAACAGCCGCAGCTTGTCGTTCTCGGCCTGTAGCGCGCCGTGCTGATGCGCCGCGGCGGCCACCACGTCGCGCAACATCTGCTGCAGGATGGCCGGGTCGTCAGGCAGCGTGTCGAGGTCGATCTGCACGCCCCAATGATGCCAAAGGCCGCCGCGTCGGACCTACCGTTTCCCACCGAATCGCAGGGCTTTTACCCGGCCAGCTCCGGCCTGCGGCGCGGCACCGGGGCGCGCCATTCGCAGCCGTCGAGCAGCGCCGCCAGCTGCGGCGTCGACAAGGCGATGCAGCCTGTCGTCGTGGTCGTCGGCCAGGCGAACTGCCCATGCTCCAGTTTCTTCGTCAGCAGGCACAGGCCGACCCCATCATGCCAGAGCAGCTTGATTAGTCCGGCCCGGCGGCCACGAAAGGCATAGACGGCGCCACCGAACGGATCCTCCGCCAGGCCCTGCTGCACCAGCATCGCCAGGCCCACCATGCCTTTGCGCATGTCGGTGACGCCGCAGGCGAGGTAGATCCGCAATCCCGCGGGCGGCGCGATCACTGGCGACCCAACACGGCCAACACCCGGCGCAGCGCGGTCTCGTCCACCGCCACACCCACCCGTACCGTCACGCCGTCCGGCAGCACGATCTCGATCCGCCCGGGGATGCCGTCGATCGCCGCGGCAGCGGGGGCCGCCCGTGGCGATATCGGCGCTGCTGCAGCCGCCTGGTCCTCCGGCAAGGCGGCGACCGGCATGAAGCTCGGCGCCGCAGGCATCAACGCCTTGAGCTGGCCTTCCACCATCTGCCGCCGCCAAGTGTAGAGCAGCCCAGTGCCAATGCCGTGGCGCCGCGCCACCGCGATCGGCGAGCCACCCGGCACCAGGCTTTCCAGGACGATGTCGTGCTTCTGCGCGTCCGTCCAAATCCGCCGCCGCTCGCCGCGGGTGATCACCTCGACCGGCTTCTCACGCACACTCATACGAGTAATCGTAGGAGCGTCCTCAGCTTCGGTCGGCGGCAGCGGCTTGACCATGGCCGAGTTCGATCATGCCGTCAGCCCGCGCCGCAATGTGCCAACGCCGCGACGCTTACCTTCAGGCGAATATCGGTTCGACCTCTTCTTGGTCATTGCCCCATCCTCTCAATGGTTGGGGCCTCCCGCGTACCCAGGGCGGTTCAACATGACCTAGAGAATTACTCGGCCAAACGCCCAACTGGGGACCCGATCGGCGAGTACGACTTCGCTTGGATGTGGCGGGAGTTGGGGATCGAAGCGCAACGCCATTGAGGCTGTCATTGACCTATTTCGGCGAGAGTTCGCCGGTGAGATGCAGGACAAGCTCGTGCGTCCCTCCTTCGTACAGTGCTGAGTTTCCGCCGTGCTCGCGCACCTCTACCGTCTCGAGCCAAACTCGCCCCGCTGTCTGCTCCGCAACGAAGCGCGCGACGTGGTGGAACACATGCTCAGCCGTTGCCTCGCAGCCCACCTTTGGCAGCACGCGGAGGGTCACCATGCCCTTCTCCTCGAGGCGCTTGAAGTCGGAGAGGTTAGGGTCGTCCTCGGCAACCAGCATAGTGTGGTCGAACATCTCGTGGAGCCAAGCTCTCACCGGCTTCAATCCACCAAAATCAAAGCACCAGCCGCACTCATCGAGCTCGCGGGTGGCAAAAACGAACCTGAAGGCGAGAGCATAGCCGTGGATCAGCCGGCAATGGGAGTGGGCCCGCCACTGCCGAAAGCAGCAGGAGAGCCCCTCGCTGTGGTCGTAGGTTTTCGTCGATCTATGGATGGGTACTCTGGCCGGCGCGTGGCCCATAGCGCCCCTCGCGGCATCAGCTGTAGCGTAAGCCTCCGAAAGCTGGGTCATCTTGCTACACCTCGCTCCAGCGTAGCGCATTCCTGAAGGAACTGGCCCTGCAGCGCCCGGTCTGTGGCAAGCTCACCGTAGTAGGCACTGTTCACCATCCGGCTGCGATGGCTGGCGCGCACCCCGCGGTGCGTCTTGCACATGTGCACGGCGCTGATGCGCACCGCGAGCCCCCGCGGGGCTGTCACGTCTACCAGATGCTGCCCGATTTGCTTCACCAATTCCTCTTGGATCTGGAGGCGCGCGGCGAAGTAGTCGACGATCCGGTCGTATTTCGACAGACCGATGATCCTGCCATCTGCCGACGGCAGTGCGCCGACGATCGCATGACCGTAAATCGGCATCAGGTGGTGGGCGCAGGTCGAGCGCAGCTCGATCGGGCCGGTTACGATCATTTGGTCAAAGGCTTGGGCATTCTCGAAGTCGGTGATGCGTGGGGGCGGGTCGTACCGACCGCGCAGAGTTTCCTCGACAAGCATCCGCGCGACACGGCCCGGCGTGTCCCGGGTATTATGGTCGTCGAGGTGGTCGATCTGCAGGACACTGAAGAGTTCACCGAGCTTCTCGGTGGCGACGCGGATCATAGCCGCCCTCTCGGCCGGCCCCATACACACTTCTGCAGACCCGTTACCAAGCTGCGGGCGACGCAGTCGGCGGATAGTCGTCCCCATGGACCTCTCTCGCATTTACGAACGCGACAAACACATAAATAGAATTGTTCCGATACACAATAACATTTTAGGATTGAAATTTCCTGGGAATTTGTTGTTTCTTTCAAGGTGAGGCTCGCCTGCGGGTCCCCCGGGGTGGGGAACTGCGCACGGTTCGGGGATAACCAATGACTGATTTCTTAAAGCATGCCGTGAGCCGGCGCCCGGTAGCAGCGGCATTGGCTGTCGCTACATGCTTCGCGTTCTCCCGGCGAACCGCCGCAGCGTCGCTGGCCCTGCCCGCGGAGCGACCGGTCCTGACAGTCAGCGGCAAGATCGCTAACACTAACAAGGGCGATGCAGCGCAATTCGATCGGCCGATGCTCGAAGCACTGGGGATGTCGGGCTTCAAGACTATGACGCCCTGGTACCCAGGCCCGGTCCGGTTTGACGGCGTCCGCATGGACCGGCTGCTCGAGACGGTCGGCGCCTCAGGCGACCGGGTACTAGCCTATGCTCTTAACGATTATACCACCGAGCTTCCGGTGAGCGACTTTGCGGCTTACGGCGTGCTGCTCGCCCTCAAGCGGGATGGGGAGTACATGCCGGTGCGCGACAAGGGGCCACTTTTCATCGTCTATCCGTTCGACAGTCGGCCCGAGCTTAAGCATCAGCGGTTCTACTCGCGCTCCGCCTGGCAGCTCGCGCGCCTGGATGTACGCTGACCGTACCTCCCGGGCGGGAGACGTAACCCCGCCGGTGCAGCGCGCCCTGCGGGTGTATCGTGGCGGTAGCCGGCTCGACCGAATTGTGTGGCCGCTCCTTGCCGTGGTCGGCCTTCTCTTGGTGTTGGCGGCCGTTTACACCTCCCACCTCATCGTAGAGCGGCAAGACGCGCTTCGGCGAGTGTCGCGCTACAATACCGCGTGGCTTGCCAGCCAAGCTGTTTCTGAGCTCGCGCGACTCAACGAACGGATCGCCGGCCACGCACTCGCCGACGGCGCGGTCGATCAGGAGGAAATCCAGCTCCGGCTCGACATCCTGGCAAATCGGGTCGGCCTACTGCAGGGCAGCGGGGTGGCGGACCTCATCGTAAGCCGTCCCGAGCTAGGTGATGTCGTCTCCTCGCTCGCCGCGGCGGTCGAGGCGGCTGAGCCGCGGGTAGCGGCTCTAACCACGACGGGCCACCGGGAACTGTTGGATCTACTATCGCCGCTCGAGCCGAGGCTGGCGGGGCTCGCGGCGGCGGCAAATACTCAAGGCGGCGACCGTGTTGCAGAAGACCAGCGGCAGCTCAGCCGCCTTCACTGGATCTTCTCGAGCATCCTTCTTGCCCTTACGGCCTGCGGCCTCGTCCTCCTCGCCCTCTTGCTGCTGCACAATAGACTCCTTCGGCGCACCCATAGCGAGCTGCACACTCAGAACGCGCGCTTCGACGCGGCTCTGAACAATATGTCGCAAGCACTGTGTATGGTGGACGCGGAGCGACGCCTGATCGTCTGCAACCGTCGCTACGTCGAACTCTTTGCCCTGCCGCGCGGCTTGGCCAAGCCGCGCACCCCGATGAGTGACATCCTGCACGCGCTTGCCAAGGATGGGCACGGCGGGGGCGAGCTAGCAAACACAATCTACGAGGTGCAGGAGACGCTGATACGCAACAGCTCACCGGGGGACTTCGTTCGCGAGCGTAGCGGTGGAGGACTCTCGGTCGCTGTGTCGCACCGGCCGATGCCTGACGGCGGCTGGGTCGCCACCTACGAGGACATCACCGAGCGCCGGCTTGCCGAAGCTCAGATCGCTTACATGGCTCACCACGACGCACTCAGCGGCCTTCCCAATCGCATCCAGTTCCGCGAGCGGCTTGAACACGAAATGAGACGGCTAGAAAGCCAAAGTGGTTGGCTCGCGGTCCTTTGCCTGGATCTCGACAACTTCAAGAACGTCAATGATACCCTCGGTCACTCTGCGGGGGACCTGCTGCTTCAAGTCGTAGCGGAGCGGCTGCGCGGATGCGTGCGCGATGGCGAGATGGTGGCGCGCCTGAGCGGAGACGAATTTGCCGTCCTACAGCCCACGCCAGACCAACCCATGGCAGCTCAGGCATTCGCGGAGAGGCTCGTGCGAACGCTGAGCGCGCCCTACGACATCGACGGGCACCGCGTAGTGATCAGCGCGAGCGTCGGTGCCGCCCTTGCCCCAGCCGACGGTCACGACGCCGCCGATCTGCTTAAAAAGGCCGACGTGGCTCTATACCGCGCCAAGGCCGATGGCCGCTCATGCGCTCGCTTTTTTGCGCCGGAGATGCAGGCACAGCTGCAGGCGCGCTTGGCAATGGAAGCGGACCTGAGGGACGTGCTGGAGAAGCGTCAGCTGGAGCTGTTCTATCAGCCACTCTTCGACCTTCGGGAGGACCGGATCCGCGGTTTTGAAGCGCTGCTGCGGTGGCGCCACCCAGAGCGAGGCCTGGTACCCCCGGACCAGTTCATCGCTGTGGCGGAGGCGACCGGCCTTATTGTGCCGATCGGAGAATGGGTCCTACGGCAAGCGTGCGCAGACGCTGCTGGCTGGCCGTACGACATGAAGGTTGCGGTTAACCTCTCGCCCTTGCAGTTCACGAGCCCTCAGTTGTCTAATGCAGTGTCCAGCGCGTTAGTGGGAGCGGGACTGACGGCGAGCCGCCTAGAGTTGGAGGTGACAGAGTCAGTTCTGCTGCAGGACAGCGGGGTGGTCCTCGCCTTGCTGCACGAGTTGCGAGGCATGGGGCTGCAGATTGCCCTCGACGACTTTGGGACCGGGTACTCTTCGCTGAGCTATCTGCGAAGCTTTCCGTTCGACAAGATTAAGATTGACCAGTCCTTCGTGCGGGGGTCGACAGGAGGAGCGGGTAGCGCGGCGATCGTGGACGCAATCGTGACCCTCGCCTCCAGCCTGGGCATGACTACGACCGCGGAGGGCGTCGAGACTGCCGAGCAGCTGGAGCATGTTCGGCGTGCTGGCTGCACGGCGGCGCAGGGCTACTACTTGGGACGGCCACGGCCTGCCGCCGAAGTCTTTGCAGATTTGGTATCGATCCACTGCCCTATACCGGTGTGACCATCCGTAAGCGTAAGCTTGTCGTGGCCTTGCGGTGACCATGGCGCGTGGTCGATGTCGTGTGGATGCCCGACGACGCGACACTGTGATTCGGCGTGCAATCGGGGCTCTGGGTAGGCGTCAGCCTACAGCCACGGCTTGACCATTTGGACTGAGCTTCCACGGCAGCAGTTCATCGATCTTGCTGGCGAGGTGGCCCTTCGCCAGCTGGTCGAGCACGGTGGTGATGTAGGCCTCGGGATTGTGGCCATTGAGCTTGGCGGTCTCGGCAATGGTGTAGATGATGGCGGCGCGCTCTCCGCCCACGTCGCTGCCAAGGAACAGAAAGTTCATTCTCGTCACGGCAATGCCGCGCAGCAGGCGTTCCGCTCGCCCTTGGCCGGAAGAACTGACTGTTCGCGGGCTCCAACGCAGGCGGCCAGTGTGCCGCGGCAATCGCCTCGCTGATCGCCACCGCCAAGCTCAACGGCCTCGACCCGAAGGCTTACCTCCGCCGCGTGCTGGAGCGCATCGCCGACCATCCTGTCAGTCGGATCGCCGAGCTCCTGCCATGGAACCTGCCAAGCGACGCAGCACCCGCGGCAACCTGACACTCGGTCGCCGCGTCACCGGACGCTTACCCGTTACCGACGACGGTTGCTTGACCTGCCCTCCCACGGGCGGGTGGTGGAACTCCACCTGCAAGTGCGCCGCTTCGTACCCATCCGCAGAGGGCCGCCTACCGGGATTAGTCTGAACCTGCCTTCTGATCTTACGGGCGTTCTTTCGAGCGCCGTTAAGGGCAGCGGGTGGGGTGCGGGATGGAGATCATCACCGGCGTCG
>NZ_JBHTDE010000029.1:0-26414 GCF_042666655.1 Dankookia sp. GCM10030260 | reverse complement strand
GCAACGTGAGGTCCTGCCCGATGTGCGGCATCGGACCAGCCGCTACTTGAACAACCGCGCTGAGAATTCGCATCGGCCGACGCGGCGTCGAGAACGCCAGATGCAGCGCTTCAAGTCTCCAGAACAGACCCAGCGGTTCGTCTCATCGCACGCAATGATCTATGGCCACTTCCGTCCACGGCGGCACCTGATGACCGCCGATCAGTACCGGCGTGAGCGTGCAAGGGCCTTCCGGATCTGGCGGCAGGAGACGTATGTCCAGATGGCGGCGTGAGATCACGCAAACTCCGTCTTGCGGTCAAACTCGTCTTGCCATCAAACAACGTGACAATCCCGGTCAAAGTCACCGTGCAGAGGATCTCGGGAGATGGGATGTGGGGGGGGCAGCGCGGGCGCGTCTGCGGCTAGAGGGGACCTAGCCCGCCCCACCGGGCAGTCATACCGCAGGAAGCTCAACCTCAGATATGCACAGTGAGGCGAGGGGCGATCACCAGGTGCCGTCGCGGGATGTGTTGGAAATGGCCGTGGCTGTCTCTGGCGCGATGACGGTATCGCGTCAGGCGGCGAGGTCAATCATGCTCTTGGCAGGCGGCTGACCGAGGCTCTGCCAGCCATCGACCTTGCGCATGCTGATCTGACCTGAAGCGAGCAAGGCCCAGAACAGCATGGCCGCGGTTTCGGCCGAGGGCAGCACGGTCTGGGTCTTGATGCGGCGCTTGAACTCTTCATGGAGCCGCTCGATCGCATTCGTGGTCCGTACTGGACTTGCCCCGCTTTAGTGGAGAGGCATTGGGTCAGGTAGCGGCCATCTTCTCGAACTGTGCAGGGCTTGCGAAGTCGAGCGCGGAATGGCGGCGGATGGGGTTGTAGAAGCCATCGATGTAGCGGCCGATGGCAGCCGTGGCGTCGGCACGTGTTTCGAAGGCGGTGCGCCAGACAAGTTCGGACTTCAGCGTCTTGAAGAATGTCTCGACCATGGCGTTGTCGAAGCAGTTTCCCCGCCCGGACATGGAGATCAGGATGCCAAGGGTCTCGAGCTCGGCTCGGTAGTCCGTGGAACAATATTGACCGCCGCGGTCCGAATGGTGGATCAGCCCCGCTGCCGGGCGGCGCATGACAACCGCTTTCCGCAGCGCCGCCAAGGCCAAGTTGCGGTGCAGCCTATCACTGGTCGACCAGCCGACCACACGGCGAGCGAACAGGTCGATGACGACGGCGAGGGACAGCTAGCCCTCCTTCGTCCAGATGTACGAGATGTCGGCGCCCCATTTCTCATCCGGGCCTGCCGCCGTGAAATCCTGATCGAGCAGGTTCGGCGCCACTGGCCAAGCGTGGTGGCTGTCCGTGGTCCGCTTGAACCGCCGCTTCTGTCGCGCCCTGAGCCCATTCTCACGCATTAGGCGCGCCGTCCGACGGCGGCCGACCGGCAGGCCGTCGTCACGTAACTCGCGCGTCATACGTGGGCTGCCGTACGTACCGTTGGACAGCGCGAAGGCCGACCGGACATGTGCCAGCAGCACCATGTCCTCGTGCTGGCGGTGGCAGGCCGGGCGTCGCTTCCAGGCGAAGTAGCCGCTTTGACTGACGCCAAGGACGCGGCACAGGCGGTGCACGGGGAACTCCTTCTTCGCCTCGTCAACGAGCCTGAAGCTCATCGACTTCCCTCCCGGGCGAAAAAAGCGGTGGCGCGCTTCAGGATGTCCCGCTCCTGGCGGAGGATCTCGTTCTCCCGCCGCAGCCGCTTCAACTCCGCCGCTACGTCCGGCGCTGCCGATCCGCCAGGCGCTTCCGCCGCGCGATCCCGGCTGCGGCCGAGCCAACGCACCAGTGTCGATAGCCCAACCCCGAGATCCTCCGCGATCTCCCGCTGGGTTCGGCCACTCGTCCTAACCAGCCGGACAGCCTCGTCCTCAAATTCCTTGGTAAACCGTCGCTGTTGCTTCATGGGGTCCTCTTGCGTCATCGAGACCTCTCCACTTTTCCGAAGCAAGTCCACGACAAGGCTCATTCCAGCAACAGCAAGCCCGAGCCCACTCAGGGAGCAGGGCAGACTCAGCTTGTGCCGAGCGGGCGCTCCCTGGCTTGCCAGACTGCTTCCTTTGGAATGGCCGCGGGTCTGGCTCATGCGTTGTACAATCGGCAACGCAGGGGCGGGTAATGTGACACGGATAGGAGATCAGCCGCGCGCCGCGGTGCGCAACATCGATGAGGTGGTGGGCCTGGAGCAGGAGGCAGCGCGGCAGCGTTCGTTTGCCGATCGCGCCGCCGACGGCATAGCGGCCTTCGTCGGTACCGTCGCGTTTGTACTTCTCCGTTTGCTATGGTTCGCCTGCTGGGCGGTGGTGAACACCGGGCTAGTCACTTTCGTGCCCGCCTTCGATCCCTACCCGTTCCAGCTACTCTGCCTGATCGTGTCGCTGGAGGGCGTGCTGCTCTCGACCTTCGTCCTCATCAAGCAGAACCGGATGGGTGCGCTCGCTGATCAGCGTAGCCATCTCGACCTTCAGGTCAGCCTGCTAGCGGAACAGGAGGTGACCAAAGTGATCCAGATGCTGCAGCGAATCAGCACCCAGCTCGGCCTCGAGGCCGTAGTGATGGATGAGGAGGCGCGCGAACTCAGCGAGACGACAGCGGTGCGCAACCTGGCGCATCGGCTGCGCGAGAGGCTGCATCCCGACCATGAGTGATCCGGGTGCACTGTGGGACCTCGCCATGCGCAGCGGCGATTGGGCGACCGCCTGGACCATTAGTGACGCCGTGCTGCAGAGGCGCGCCAGCCCGTCGGATCGACACCAGCCGCGCCATCTGCAGACAGTCTGGAACGGCACGCCACCGGCTGGACGGCGCGTGCTGGTCCGCTGCTACCACGGGCTTGGCGACACCATTCAATTCATCCGCTTTGTGCCGGCCATTCAGGCTATCGCCGCCGAAGTGACAGTCTGGGCGCAGCCGGCGCTGCTGCCGCTGCTCCGTACCATGCCTGGCATCGGCCGGTTGTTGCCGCTGCATGACAGCACGCCGGATGTAGGCTTCGATGTCGATATCGAAGTGATGGAGCTGGCGCACCTGTTCCGCCCGGTGCCGGCAACGCTTCCCGCGCATGTACCATACCTCTATCCTGGCCAGCTGATGCGCGCGAGGGAACCCGGGCTCAAGGTCGGGCTGGTGTGGCAGGCTGGTAGCTGGGACGACAGCCGTAGCATCCCAGTTGCATTGCTTCGGCCGCTAGCGGACGTTCCAGGTGTCACGATGCACATCTTGCAGCGTAATACCGCGGCGCCTGGATTCGGCCTCGCCTGCGGCGCAGATGACATTCTGCAAGCGGCGCGCATTATGGCCGCTCTCGATCTCATCGTCTCTGTAGATTCAATGCCGGCACATCTCGCTGGCGCACTCGGGCTGCCAGTCTGGACGCTGCTGGCCCACCGCGCCGATTGGCGCTGGATGGAAGGGCGAGAAGACACCCCATGGTATCCAACCATGCGCCTACTACGGCAGCCACGTCCGGGCGATTGGAGGGCGGTGGTCGCACGTATCTGCCAGGACCTTCATATCCTGGCCGCCGCGCGCGGCTGAGATATCAAACCCCGCGCAGATCCGATTGGCGCTCCGGGTTATGTTCCCGCGTGCCGGGCCAATCCCGTGCGGCGTCCTGCTTCGGCTGGAGCAGGTTGCCTGTCGGAACCGCATCGTCATGCTGCTTTACAGCGGACACCATGGAACAGCCTAACTCCGCGACGAACCAGCTGACCGTCGATCTGAGCCCCGAGTCCAGCTGAACGCGGGGCGACCAGCCGAGCAGCCGCCGCGCAAGCGTGATGTCTGGCCGGCGCCGGCGCGGATCGTCGACCGGCAATGGGCGCTTTACGACAACCGAGCGCGAGCCAGTGATGACCCGCACCTGTTCCACCAACTCCGCCACGCGCAGTTCGGCAGGGTTACCAAGGTTGACCGCGCCAGACCCAGGCGTGCCGATCGCAGCAAGCCGGACCAGCCCTTCAACCAAATCGTCTACATAACAGAATGATCGCGTTTGGTCGCCATCGCCATAGATGGTGATGTCCTCTCCTGTCAGCGCCTGCGTAATGACGTTCGAGACGACGCGGCCGTCATCGGCACGCATCCTGGGACCATAGGTGTTGAAGATTCGCGCCACGCGGACGTCGGCTCGGCCCGCACGCCGATAGTCAAAACTGAGGGTTTCTGCCGCACGTTTGCCTTCGTCGTAGCAGGCCCGCGGACCGGTCGGGTTGACGTTGCCCCAGTAGCCCTCGGTCTGCGGATGAACCTCGGGGTCGCCGTAGATCTCGCTGGTCGAGGCGAGCAGGAAGCGCGCGCCCGACGTTTCAGCCAGCCGCAGCAGGTTGCGGGTTCCCAACACACAGGTCATCAGCGTGTGTTCCGGATCGGCCTGGTAGTGCGGCGGCGATGCAGCGCAGGCGAGGTTGATGACGGCGTCGAGCTGCATCGCGCCACCGCCCAACATGCCCGGAAGCGGATCGGTGACGTCTGCCTCGATGACTTCAAAGCGTGGATCGCGTTCCAGCTGCCGGAGGTTCTCTCGCCGCCCGGTGAGAAAGCTGTCGATGCAAAGGACATGGTGGCCGTTCGCGGTGAGCACGTCGCAGAGGTGCGAACCGAGAAATCCAGCCCCACCCGCGACGACGACGGTCCTGTGCTTGCCGTTCCTCACGGGGATACCCTCTCTCTGGCTGGCGAAGAGGCGCGGCGCCGCGTGATGGTCTCTCGCAGATATCCTTCCAATTCGGTTGCCCGGTGGCTCGCGGTATGTTCCATCAAGACGCGCTGGCGCGCTGCTGCCGCCAGGTGCTGGCGGTCGGCTTCCGGCATGCCGATCAGCGCACCGAGCACCGTCTTTGGCCCTCCCGCCAGCAGGATTTCCTTGCCTGGAGCGAACAGTGTGTCGAGCCCGTCCCAAACATCCGAGATTACCGGCGTTCCGCAAGCCGCGGCCTCGAACAGCCGGACACTTGGGCTCCAGCCGGCGCGGATCATATCGGCGCGGGTGACGTTCAAGGTGAACCGGCTCGCAGCGTAGAAGGCCGCATGACCGGCCGGTGGAACATGCTCCAGGTATTCAACGTTCGAAGGCCACGCGATGTCGCCGGGATATTGCGATCCGGCGACCACAAAGCGCAGTTCCGGTGCATGCCGCGCAGGCTCTAGCAGCAACTGCTCAAGCGTCGGCTGGCGGTCCGGGCTATAGGTGCCAAGATAGCTTAGATCCCAGCGTTGCGGCACCTGCAGGGGCCGGTACAAGGTTTCGTCGACCGAGCAGTACAGCACGCGCGCGTCGGGCGCGCCGTATCGCCGCATCAGGTGGCTGAGCGTCGGTCCGCCGGTGAAAGACAGATGCAGATCGAAGCCGCGGATCAACTCCGGCGAGAGGTATTCATGATCCCCACGCGCCAGCTTCGCCAGGGTGACCGGCGTGTCAATGTCGTAGAAGGCGGTTACGCCCCGTGCCACCTGTTGCACGAAGCGCCCGGCCGCGACGCCCTTCGGGACGAATGACCCGACGATGACCGCATCGGCGGCGGCAATCTCTTCTTGCCAGCGCGATAGCTCGGCAAGATCTTGGTAGAGCGCAAGCCTGCAGAAGCCAGGTTCCGGCAGGTCCCGATGCGCGGCATACCAAGGCCGGTCGCGCTCCAGGAATAAAACGTCGTGGCCGCGGACCGCTAAGGCGCGAAGCAAGGCACGCCAGGTGGTCGCGTGGCCGTTTCCCCAGGACGAACTTAGACTCAGTCCCAGCACGACGATACGGAGAGGGGTCACGCGGCGTCTCTCTCTTGCTTGCGGGCTGCTGCCTCCCGCAGCAGCAGATCCACCGTGGCGCCACGGCGGGCGTAGGTATGGTCCAACAGGATTCGCCGCTGCGCCGCTTCGCCGATGGCGCGGGCACGTTCCGGCGTCAGCGTGGCGATATGCGCCGCCACCTCGGCGCCATCCCGCGCCACCAGCACCTCGACATCCGGCTTTAGGAACATCTCCAGCCCGACCCAGGCATCGGTGATCAGGCAGGCACCAGCGCCAGCTGCCTCAAAGACACGCGTCGCCGGGGAGAAACCAACGGCCGCCATGCTGTCGCGTGCGACGTTCAACACAGCGAGCGGCGATGTGTTGAAAGCGTTGTGCTCCCGCGTATAGACATGGCCGAGGTGCCGGACATTCGCCGGCATACCCTTCGTTTCCCAGCCATTGCCGCCGATCAGGAAGCGCCGATCCGGGCATAACGCGGCAGCGCGAAGGAAGAATTCGTTGACCCGGGCCTCGCGGTCCGGCAAGCGGTTGCCGAGGAAGGAGAGGTCCGCTTCGAAGCGTGGCTCCGGCGGCACGGGGTGGTGCGTCGCCGGGTCGAGGGCGTTGTAGACCGGCACACAGCGGCGCGCGCCAAAGCCTTCATAGGCATCGACCACTGGCGCGCCGCCACCATAGGTCAGTACCAGGTCGAACGACGGCAGCACTCGGCGGAGCGGATGGTCGCTGCCCGCGGCGCGCATCTCGGCCAGGGTGGCCGGCGCATCTACGTCCCAGAAGATGCGGATGGCGTCGGGCCGGGCAGCCTTCATCACGCCATCGAGTAGCTCCTCATCAAAGACGCCGACGCCGCTCGCCTTCACCACCACGTCAGCGGCCGCGGCTTCGGCGATGACACCACGCAGCGCGTCCATCGTCGCCGGCCAGACCCGCACCTCGGCCCAATCAGGCGGATCCATGTCGCGGTGTTGCTGCCGCTCGAAGGCATCGGGTTCATAGAAGGTGACGCGATGGCCTCGCCGCGCGAGATCCGATAGCAGCCCCCGGTAATAGGTCGCGGCGCCGTTCCAGTAGGAAGACAACAGGCTTGAGCCGTAGAAAGCGATCCTCATGCGGCGGTCTCCGGCATTGAATGGGTGCCGTGGTAGGTCCCGAAGATCTCGATCAGTTCCGTAGCGCGATGCGCGCAACCATGACGTGCCGCAATGGTGGCGAGGCCATGTAAGGCAAGCCCAGCGCGGAGCCCGGGGTCGTTGCATAGCGCCCGCAGGTGGCTTGTCATCGCGGCCTCATCCTTCGCCACCAAATAGTCCTGGCCCGGTTGGAACAACCCTTCCTCGTCGCGCCAGGGCGCACAGACGAGAGGGATGCCGCAGGCCAGCGCCTCAAAAACGCGAATAGTGGGGATGCCGGGCAGCAGGTCCACATAGAACCGCCGTGGGACATGGACCGTCGCGAGGTGGCGCGCGAAGGCTTCCGGCACCCGCGCGTTCGGCAGCCAACCGCGGTACCGTGCGCCATGGGCGGCGAGGCTGCCCAGCGCCTGCTTGGGGTAACGCACGCCATGGATGTCGAGCGGCAGGCCGGCGGTGCGGGCGGGGCGCAGCAGGAAGCTTTCCAGCTCCGTGCTGCGCTCGCCATCGCCCCAATTGCCGATCCACACCAAGCCTTCGCGCAATCCTTCGTGCTGCGGCGGACGAAACAGGCAAGTATCCGCGGCCTCGTGCCAGACATGGACATGTCTGCCCCAGCCCCACCTTCTATAGATCGCGGCCAACGTCTCACCGAAGGCAAGCACGCCATCATAGCCATCGAGGTCGAAGGTGCGGATCGCGTCAGGGTCGCTGACAGCGCGGTGATGCGTGTCATGGAACAGCAGCGTAAAGCGCGCGCCCTGTCGTCGCGCCCGGCCCAACGTGGCGACCAGCCAGGGCTCGTTCCACTCATGCATGATGACCGCATCGGCGTCGGCGAGTGCGAAGGCGATGTCGTCCTGCGTCGCGTAGCGGGTGACGCGCAGGTCGGGATAGGCGGCGCGATAGGCATCAAGGCCGGCCTCACCATGGTCACGCAGCAGGTTCTCGAGGCTCCAGGACGATTCCGGCTCCAGCGCCAGTACGTCATGGCCGCGCAGCGAAAGCTCGCGCAGCACGCCGCGCAGGAAATGCGCATTGCCGTGGTTCCAGCAGGAGAGCAGCGAATGGGTGAAATAGACCAGCTTCATGCCGCATGCCCCGGAGGGACCGCATGGGTCAGTTGAACGAGGCTTCGGTAAACGTTCAGCATGCCGGCTGCCATTTTCTTGAAGTCGTAACGACGCCCACGTTCCCTGGCCGCGCAGGATAGCGCGGTCCGGCCTTCGCGGTCCTGCACCAGGTTGAAGATCGCCTCCGCCAGCGCGGCATCGTGCATGGGCGGGACGAACACAGCCGCGCCGTCCCAGAGCTCGCGGAAGCTGGGAATGTCGCTCAGCACTAGGACGCAGCCTGCCTGGGCCGCTTCGAGAACCGCCAGCCCGAAAGGCTCGTAACATGCCGTCGAGACGAAGATCGGGCCACGCGCGAGGATGCTTGACACCTCTGCCGCATCGAGCCGGCCAAGCAGCCGCAGGTGGCGGGCACGAAGCCGCGTCCCGTTCGGACCTTCGACAGGCCCGGCGGCTATGACCGGCATGGGCAGCCGGGCCGCGGCGCGATCCAGCGTGGCCAGATCCTTTCCCTCGTCCCAAAGTCGCCCGGCGGTGAAGACGAAATCAGCTTGGCAGATGGTTGTATCTGCCGGCGGCTGCCGGCCGTTGTGCACGACGCGCGGCGGCGTGGCGAGACAGTAGGCCTGCGCGGTCGCTACGGCAAAGGCGGTGGTCGGCGCAACCAGTGCATCACAGGCGGCGTAGCCCTTGGCCACCAGCGCGCTTCGCCAGGCGAAATCCTCCGGCAGCGGCGTGCCGCGCATCCGCTGCCACCAAGTGGCAACGCAGGAGTGGCAGACGCCGACCACCGCCACGGGGAAGCTTATGCCGGCAGCCAAGGCCGGGCTGTTGAGCTGCACGAGGTCGACGCCTTCCTGCGTCGCCACCGCCGCAATCGTTTGACCCGCCACCACCACCTCGGCGGGCCGCTCCGCCAGCCAATCGAGTGGCAGAGCCAACCGCCGCAGCACCAAGCCCGGCACGGCGGATGCATCGGCTGTCTGTGCCGCCTCGGGCGGCGGACCGGACACCGCGAGCACCGTCTGCACGCCCTGCGCGGCGAGGCCCCTGGCGAGGTCCAGTGCGTAGGGCCAAATGCCGCCTACGGCATCCGCCGTCATCAGGATGCGTCGTAGCGTCTCGGTCGTCATCGGCCGCGTACAGCTTCCAGCGCGGCAAGGGCCTGCGGGCGTTCTTCCTGGATGTCGCTGAAGGCCGTGAATTGCGCAAGGTAATGCGCATGCGCGCGTTCCCAGGCCAGATCGTCCGGTGCGCCGAACAGGCGCACATAGTCCGGCGAGCTGGGATAGGGATAGAGCGGTACCGGGTCGTTTGCCCAGACGCCACCGTGCTGCAACCGCTCGCGCCACGCCGCGACCATTGCATCGTCGTCGCCTTCGGTTCGGATCAGGTTGGCTTGCACGAAGGGGACGGAACGGCGGGCATAAAGCAGGCGCTCCGCCAGATCGTCGGTCGACATCCGGCAGTTCTTGTCGAGTGCGGCGCGGCCTGCCTCGGTCAGACTTTCCACGCCGGCCTCGATCGAGACACAACCAGCCGCGCCAAGGAGATCCAACATCTCCGGCTTCCACAGATCGATGCGCGTCTGAATGCCGAATTGCACGCCGCGGCCGACAAGCGCTTCCAGCAACGGACGCTGCGGCAGGAAGATCTCATCGATGAAATACAGGTAGCCGACCTCCTGCGCCCGCAGCCCCTCGATCTCGTCGAGCAGGATGGCCAAGTCGCGGCGGCGGTACTTGTCGCGGAAGTCGAGCTTGGCGCAGAAGCTGCAGGCATAGGGGCAGCCGCGAGAGGACTCGACCTCGGCACCCGGGACATCGGGCTTTGCCTCGAAACGGTGATGATGGTGCCGGTGGCGCGCCACCCAGGACGGTGGCCAACGCAAGGCCGGCAGATCGGTGAAGGCGCCGGCATGGGGCAGGCCGGTCACCCGCGGCATGTCACCGTCCCGATAGGCGATGGATGGCACGGCCGCGAGGTCGTCGCACGCCGCCAGCCTTGCAATGATCTCCTCGCATTCGCCGCGAACCACGACATCCGCACCAAGCTTTCGAAGCGCTGCCAGTGGCGTGGCCGAGCCATGCGGGCCAACTGCGACGGTGCGGCCGCCGGCGCGGCCAAGCACCGCCAGGAACTCCTTCGGAACCCGCAATTCCGGCTGGGTGCAGCGCCAGAATAGATAGCTCGGCGCGGTGGTGACCACGGTCATCGTCGGTGCGAATGCCGTGACCGCGGCGACGATCTCCTCCATCGACTGGCCGCAGAGGTGCCCATCGAGCAGCAGAACCTCATGTCCCGCCGCTTCAAGCAGTGCACGGCTGTAGCCGAGTTCCAGCGGCAAATGCGGTTCGCGGCAGCCGAAATAGATGCTGCCGGTGAAACTCCAGGGCGGGTTGACGAGCGCAACCTTCACCGCAGCACCTCCATCGGCTGCCTCGCAGGGTGTTCCCCGCGCAGCCAATCGGCCAGCATGACGAGCCCGCGGTGCCAAGGTAGCGCAGGGTTCAAGCGCAAGTCGCGCGCGGCCCGGCGGGTGTCAGAAACGTACCAGCGCTGATCACCGGCACGCCAATCCGCATGGTCGCGGTGGACGCGTCGTCCGGTGATCTCCTCAATGCAGCCGAGCACCTGAAGCAGGCTCACGGCATTGGCGGGTCCGCCGCCAAGATTGTAGGCGCGGCCTGAGACGGCGCCGATCTTCCGCCAGGCCGCGCAATAGGCCTCGACCGCATCCTCGACGAACAGCACGTCGCGCACCTGCATGCCATCGCCGTAGATGCTGACGGGGTCGCCGCGGAGCGCGCGGATCAGGAAATGCGCCACCCAGCCCTGATCCTCGGTGCCCATCTGGCGCGGACCGTAGATGCAGGACATGCGGAAGACGGCGGTGGGTACGCCGTAGCTGCGGGCCCAATCCAGCACATACTGGTCTGCCGCGCCTTTCGAGCAGCCATAGGGCGTGTGGAAATCGAGCGGTCGGTCCTCGGCAATGCCATGTGCGCGAAGAGCCAGTTCGCGCGGCACATACGCGCTGCCGGACAGGTCCAGCGCCACGTCACCAAGATCGCCATAGACCTTGTTGGTGCTGGCGAAGATGACCGGTGTGCGCGAGCCGGCGCGCCGCACCGCATCAAGCACTAGGAAGGTTCCCTGCAGGTTGGCTCCGAAATCCTCGAGTGGGTCGGTCAGGCTGGTAGTAACCGCCACCTGCGCGGCCAAATGAAAGACTGCCTGGGAATCGGCCACCGCAGCGTTTACCGCCGAGTTGTCGCGGATATCGGCAACGGCCACCGAGATGCGCTGCGGATGGCGCTGCCGGAGCCAGTCAAGGTTGCCCGCCACGCCCGGCCGCGACAGTGCGTCATAAATCAGCACGTCATGTCCGTCGCTTGCCAGTCGGTCAGCCAGGTTGCAACCGATGAAGCCAGCGCCGCCGGTCACCAGCACTGGCCGCCGTCCGCGGATCGCCGGAGCATTCATGCCACCAGCCCACGCGCCTCGAGTTCACGTCTGGCATGCTGGACCCGGTCCACGGCCTGCTGCTGCGCCACCCATTCGGCCAGTTCGACAAGGCCTTCGGTGAAGTCGCGGCGCGCGGAGTACCCCAGCACTTCCTGCGCCAAGCCGATATCCGGAATGCAATGGCGGATATCGCCCGCCCGCGCCTTGCCGGTGATCTCCGGGGCGACACCGGGCCGCCCCATTGCTGCAGCCAGCAACACGGCGACATCGCTGACTGTCCGGTCGTCGCCGCTGGCGATGTTAAACACACCCCCCGGTGCCCGGGGATGCTCGAGCGCCAGCATGAAAGCCTGCGCGACGTCCTCAACATGGACGAAGTCGCGGCGTTGAAGCCCATCCTCGAAGATCATTGGGGGCTGGTTGTTGTGCAGGCGGGAGGCGAAGATCGCCAGCACTCCGGTATAGGGATTGGACAGCGCTTGGCCTGGGCCATAGGCGTTCCACAAGCGCAGCGCCACGCCCTCCATGCCATAGGCTGGAGCAAGGGTCAGCGTCAGTCGTTCCTGCGCGTACTTCGTGATGGCATAGACGGAGGCGAGGGCGGGTTGCTTCCATTCCGGCGTCGGTGCCGGCACCAATGGCCGGCCCTGCCGGTCTACCGGATCCCAACCAACGGCGCCCATACGTGGCAGCCGGACCGCATCCTGTACCAGCCTGCCATCGGTGTCGCGATAAAGGCCCTCGCCGTAGATGCTCATCGACGAGGCCATGACAACGCGCCGGACCGGCTGGTCGATCAGCTGCTGGAACAGCACTGCGGTGCCGAGGTCATTGACGGAGACGTAGCGGTCGACGGCGTACATGCTCTGGCCGACGCCGACCTCGGCTGCCAGGTGCACCACCTTGTCGATGCCTTCGAGCGCGCTGCGCACGGCGGACGCGTCGCGAACGTCGCCGATGCGCAGTTCGGCATCGGCGTGCAAGCCCGACGGCGGTGCCCCATTGGCATGGACCTGTTCGATAAGGCTGTCGAGGATACGGACATAGTGGCCACGCCGCAGCAGAGCATGGGTCAGGTGACGGCCGATAAAGCCGGCTCCACCGGTGATCAGAAGCCTTTCCCCCACTCTTTCCGCCTCCATAGCGTGTTGCCCGAAGGGCTCCCGAAGGGCTTAAGAACCCGCCACCCCGGGCTCGGGCCGGAGCGACGTGATCGACCGTGGAACGCCAAGCGTCGGGATACGGACGATCGTCGCTTCGTCACGTTCCGGTGTCCCGTAGATGAGAGCTCGGACCAAGCGGAACGCAGGCGAGCTGCGTGCGATCTTGGCTTCCGTAGACTGGCGCGTGCCAGACTGGCGCGCGACGACCGATGCGGCTGCGCCGGCCGGAATGGAGGGACAACCTTGAGTTCCAGATCGCTGCGCGTCGGACTGGTCGGTATCGGCAACTGCGCATCGTCCTTCGTGCAGGGCCTTACCTATTACCGGGATGCCGCAAACTCTGAGCCTATTCCCGGGCTGATGCACGCCGAGATCGGCGGCTACCATGTCGCCAATATTGAGTTAAGCGCCGCCTTCGACGTCAACGCCGCGAAGGTGGGCCGCGACATTGCGGAAGCGATCTTCGTGCCGCCAAATAACGCACAGCGCTTTGCCGCAGTGGCGCCGGCCGGCGTCATGGTCGAGCGCGGCGCCACCCTCGACGGGATTGGGCGCTATGTCCGAGACGCCATCGAGGAATCCGATCGGCCCCTCGCCGATGTCGTCGGAACGTTGCGCCGGACCGGCACGGACATCCTGGTTTCCTACCTGCCGGTGGGATCGCAGCGGGCAACCGAATGGTATGCCGAGCAGGCGCTGGAAGCGGGTTGCGCCTTCGTCAACTGCATCCCGGTCTTTATCGCCTCTGACCCCGTCTGGCGAAAGCGTTTCGCGGAGCGCGGCTTGCCGTTGGTTGGCGACGACATCAAAAGCCAAGTCGGCGCGACCATCGTCCACCGCATGCTGGCAAACTTGTTCCGCGAGCGTGGCGTGCACCTCGACCGCACCTACCAGCTCAACTTCGGCGGCAACATGGACTTCCTCAACATGCTGGAACGCGAAAGGCTGGAGAGCAAGAAGATCTCCAAGACGCGTGCCGTCACCAGCCAGCTCGACCAGCCACCGGCAGCGCGCGACGTCCATGTCGGACCGAGCGACTTCGTGCCATGGCTAGAAGACCGTAAGATGGCTTATATCCGACTGGAAGGGACCGCCTTCGGCGGCGTGCCGCTGAATGTCGAGCTGAAGATGGAAGTCTGCGACTCGCCCAACTCGGCCGGCATTGTCGTCGACGCCGTGCGTTGCGCGAAGCTGGCGCTCGATCGCAGGATCGGTGGCGCGCTCGAAGGTCCCTCCAGCTACTTCATGAAGTCGCCGCCGACGCAGTTCACGGATGCCGAGGCGCGCGAGCGGACGCTTCGCTTCATCGCTGGCGAGGACTGAGGCTCTGGTGGCGACGACGCTTTTCCTGGCAAGGCACGCCGTACACGGGCTGGTGGACCAGGTGCTGTGCGGCCGCATGCCCGGGGTGCACCTGGGCGATGCCGGCCGGCGCCAAGCCACGTTGCTCGCCCGTAGGCTGGAATCGACCGGGCTGGCAGCGGTCTATACCAGCCCGCTGGAGCGTGCGCAGGATACCGCGGCAATCATTGCGCTCGGCGCCGGGCACGACCCGGTTGTCGACCAGGCGTTGGTCGAGATCGATTTCGGCACCTGGACCGGCCACCGCTTCGATGCGCTGCAGGACGACCCGAACTGGCGCCACTGGAACGCGGAACGTGGAACTGCGAGGCCACCAGGCGGCGAGCCGATGGCCGAGGTCCAGAGGCGGGTCATGCATTGGGCGGAAGCCGCGGCTGAACAGCATCCGGATGCTGCCATTGCCGCGGTCAGCCATGGCGACGTAATCAAGGCCATGGTCGCCGCGGTGCTCGGTTTGCCGCTCGACCATTACGCGCGGTTCGAGATCGGCCCCGCTTCCCTGACCACCATCATCCTTTGGCCTGGCGGCGGGGCCAAGCTGGTCCGCATGAACGAGGCGCCTGCATGACCTTGCATTTCGAGCCCGTTACCCGGCTGACGCCGGAGGAAATTCGGCGCCGTGCGGCCGCGCTCGGCCCCTGGTTCCACAACCTCGATCTGCACGGGGTGCGGACTGCGCCCGAGCATTTCCTGGGCGACTACCCCGCGGTGAAATGGCGCCATTTCGCCGCGGCGATCCCGGCCGATCTGACCGGGCGCAGCGTGCTCGACATCGGCTGCAACGGCGGGTTCTACTCGATCGAGATGAAGCGCCGCGGCGCTGCGCGGGTGCTCGGCATCGATTCCGACGAGGCCTACCTGGCGCAAGCCCGATTCGCCGCGGAGATGACCGGCGAGACGATCGAATTCCGTCATCTCTCCGTCTATGACCTTGCGTTCTTGGGCGAGCGGTTCGACATCGTGCTTTTCATGGGCGTGCTTTATCACTTGCGCCATCCCTTGCTGGCGCTCGATCTCATCCACGAACACGTCGCGCGCGACCTGCTGGTCTTCCAGTCCATGCAGCGCGGCACCGCGGTGGTGGAGCCGCTCCGGGAAGATTACAACTTCGAGGACACTGAGCCCTTCGATCGCCCCGGCTGGCCGAGGCTGCACTTCGTCGAACGGCGCTATGCCCACGATCAGACCAACTGGTGGGTGCCGAACCGCGCCTGTGCCGAGGCCATGCTGCGGAGCAGCGGCTTCGAGATCACCGCCCATCCGGAGCAGGAAGTCTATGTCTGCCGGCGCGTCGATACCCTGGAAGGGGCCGGTGCTGTGTATCCGATGCGGGGACCTAAGGCATGATCGAAGCGGCGATGCTCTGGAACGAGCCCAACAACAAGTCACACTGGGATCCCGAAATTGATCCCGATTGGCGGCTCTTCGCTGATATGGCGATCGCCGCAGGTCAGGCCATCTGCGCCGAGCATCCAACCCTGCCACGTGTGCTCGGCGGCATGTCGCCGATCGATCCAGGCTTCATCGCCAACCTCACGGCGAAAGGCGTGCTGAACCATATCGACGCGGTGGCAGTGCATGGCTTTCCGCTCGATTGGAACCTCTGGCAGATTGGCGAGTGGCCGGCAAAGATTGACGAGATCCGCGCCGTCACCCAGCTGCCGATTTGGGTCTCGGAAGTTGGCGTCTCGTCCTTCGGAGCGGAGGAGGTGCAGGCTTGGGGGGTCGAGCGAACGGTCGAGTTGCTGACCGGGCGGGCGCCGCGCATCCACTGGTACAGCCTCTATGACCTGCCGCGCGCTTGGGAGGCGACAACTCGCCACCGGGAGGCGGAGGGGTCGTCCTACTACCGCCACTTCTACATGGGGTTGCTGCGGGAGGACGGCTCGCCCAAGCCGTCGCTCGAGGTCTTCGCCCGTCACACCCCGGCGCTCGGTCTCTGCCAGTGGTTCCATTTCGAGGATCACCGGCTGGATGATGCGGTCACCTGGATGCGGCGACTGGGGGTTCGTCATCTGCGAACCGGGCTCTCCTGGGCCGACAGCTTCCGGCCGAATGCGTTGGACTGGTTCGACCGGCAGATGGAAGCCTTGGCGGAGTTCGACGTCACCGTGACGTTCTGCTTCACGCCGGAACACCGCGGCATCGCTCCGCACCACACCAGCCCACCCTTGATAAAAGAGGAGTTCGCCGAGTTCTGCGGGGCGATGATCCGCCGCTATGCGCGTCCCAGAACCGCTTCGTCTCGGATGGGTTGAAGCCAGGATTATCCACAGAACGCAAGCACCGATGTCTTCCGGCGTTGCCGTCGCCAGCCCGAAGGAAGCCCGTGCGGCGGCTCGTGCCGCGGCACTTCGCTACGTCTCGGACGAGCGGCCCGGCATCGCACGCCGCAGGGTCGGCAAGGGGTTCAGCTACCGCCAGCCGCAGGGCGGCACGGTGAAGGATCCGGCGACGCTGCGCCGCATCCGGGCGCTGGCGATACCGCCGGCTTGGACCCAGGTCTGGATCTGCCTCGCCGGGAACGGACATATCCAGGCGACCGGCCGTGACGAGAAGGGCCGCAAGCAGTACCGCTACCACCCCCGGTGGCGCGAGACGCGCGACGCTGCGAAATTCGGCCACATGGTGGAGTTCGCCCGCGTCCTGCCGCGCATCCGTGACCAGGTGGAGCGCGATCTGCGCTTGCCCGGCCTGCCGCGGGCGAAGGTGCTAGCGACCGTCGTGCGCCTGCTAGAGACCACCCTGATCCGTGTCGGCAACGACGACTATGCGCGGCAGAACGGAAGCTACGGTCTGACGACGCTCCGAAATTGGCACGTGCAGGTGGCCGGCACGGAGCTTCGCTTCTCCTTCAAAGGCAAGAGCGGTAAGTCCTGGCAGCTGCGTATTGCCGACGGCCGCGTCGCGCGCATCCTGCGCGAGTGCCAGGACCTACCGGGGCAGGAGCTGTTCCAGTATGTCGATGCGGACGACCAGCGACGCAGCATTGATTCCGGCGACGTGAACGAGTACCTTCGGGAGACTGCCGGCACCGGTGTGACGGCCAAGGATTTCCGGACTTGGGCGGGCACCGTGCTGGCGGCGATGGCGTTGCAGGATTTCGAGCGCTTCGACACACAGGCCGCGGCGAAGCGCAACGTCAAACAGGCGATAGAGCAGGTGTCGCAGCGGCTGGGCAATACCCCGACCATATGCCGGAAGTGCTACGTGCATCCCGGCATCCTGGACTGCTACCTCGATGGCAGCTTGGCGCTGCCGGTGAAGGAGGAAGCCGAGGCCGAGTTGCGCGAGGCGGCGGCCGAACTTCGGCCAGAGGAGGCAGCGGTGCTTAGGCTGCTGATCGGCCGCCTGGCACGTGGCGACGTGAGCGCGTCACGCATCGCCGCTGCCTTGGAGCAGGCCGGGGCGGCAGCCTGATGCGCATCGTCATCTTCGGCCTGACCATTACTTCCTCTTGGGGCAACGGCCATGCGACGCTGTGGCGCGCTCTGCCGGGCGCTGGTACGGCGTGGACATCGCGTCACTTTCTTCGAGCGCGACGCGGCGTATTACGCCAGCACGTGAGACCTGCAGCCAATGGCGGGCGTCGAGCCGATTCTCTATGCCGATTGGGCGGAGGTCCGTCGGCGCGCCGAGCGCGTGCTTGTCGGGGCTGATCTGGCCCTAGTCACGTCGTATTGCCCGGATGGCGTCGCTGCCGCGGCCCTCGTGCTGGCCTCCTCGACACGGTTGCTGGCCTTCTACGACCTCGACACGCCGGTGACGCTGGACCGCCTGGCCAGCGGCGAGCGGCCGGACTACCTGCCACCCGAGGGACTTGGCGGTTTCGACCTCGTGCTCAGCGACACCGGCGGTAAAGCGTTGCGGCGGCTTGGAGCTCGGCGCACGCCGCGTCGCGCCGCTCTACGGCAGCGTCGACCCGGAGGCGCATCGGCCGGTGCCGCCGGAGGAACGGCTACGCGCCGATCTCTCCTACCTCGGCACCTATGCGGCGAACGGGCAGCCGGTGCTGGAGCGCCTCCTCGTGGCGCCTGCAAGGCGCCTGCCTCAGCGACGCTTCGTCGTCGGCGGCGCGCTTTACCCTGCGGAGTTCCCCTGGTCACAGAACATCTGGTTCCTGCGGCATGTACGGTTCGTAGACATCTTTTCAACGGCTGACTGGTCCATACGGCATGTAGTGAGCTATCATTGGGACTTCTCCTCGGTAGGAGAGGTGCCATGCGTGGCCCACCTGTTTGCCTGCGCGAACTGACCGCCGAATAGGCCTCCGCGGTGGAGACCCTGGCCCGCTCGCGGACAGCGGCGGCGCGCCGGGTCGAGCGCGCCCGCATTGTCTGGCGCGCCAGCCACGGCGAGATGCCGCCCAGCATTGCCGAGGCGCTTGGGGTGAGTACCGAGACGGTGCGCCGACGCATTCGGCGGTTCAACGCCGAAGGGCTTGCCGCTCTGGAGGATCACCACCGCTTGGGGTGCCCGGCCACCTACTCGGCTGAGGCGGTGGCCGAGGTGATCGCCGCGGCACTGACCGGTCCACGGCGCCTGGGCCTGCCGTTTGCGTCGTGGACGCTGGATCGGCTCGCAGCCTACCTGCAGGAGCACAAGGGTATCGCCATGCGGCGTAGCCGGATGGACGAGATCCTGCTCAAGGAAGGCCTTCGCTGGCGCCGGCAGGAGACTTGGTTTGGCGAGCGGGTGGATCCCGAGTTCGCCGAAAAAAGGGGCGCATCGAGACGCTCTACACCGCACCACCCGAGGGCAGCGTAGTCGTTTGTCTCGATGAAATGGGACCGCTCAGCGCCAAGAGCTACCTGGGCCGCGGCCTGGTTCGGCCACACCCGCCACCCGCAGGCCGCGCCCTGCAGGAGATCGACTATGGCCGGCGCGGCAAGGGCTATATCTTCGGTGCCTTCTGCCCCGCAATCGGTGCTGCTTTCACGCGGCCCTACCCAGGCCGTGGCATCGGCAATTGGGTGGCCTTTCTGGAGGAGGTCGAGGGCTAGCTGCCGAAGGAGGTCGAGCGGGTCTATGCCATCGCCGATAACCTGAGCAGCCATCGCGGCACCGACGTGCTGCTGTTCATGCTGGCGCACCCGCGCTGGGAGATGGTGTTCCAGCCGAAGTACGCCGCCTACCTCAACCTCATCGAGCCATGGTGGAAGATCCTGCGCTCGCTGGCTCTCGCCGGCCGCCGCTTCGAGACCTGGGACGAGGTCACCGAGGCTATTGCGCAGGCAACGGCCTACTGGAATGCGCACCGCCATCCCTTCCACTGGGGACAGCGGCGTCGTCATCGCCCACGCCGCCAGCCCGGCGTCGCGCTCCTCCCCAAGGCCGCATAACTTGCCGAATGAACCACTTAGACGCACTTTGGATAGGCGGAGGAATCAGGACGGACACGCGATATGCCGACACGGTGGCCTTTAAACTGGTCAACTTCCTGGTGATCGACAGCACTGAGTGCGCCTCGCTGCACGCCTACGCGCTGCCAAGGCTTCTAGCACGACGGCTGGCGCTGGTCGGGAACAAGGCGTCCGGCCGCGAGCGGCTGCCGCACGCGGGCTTCATTCAATGTGCTGACGTCGCGGCGCATCCCGACCGCACAGGCCACATTGGTGGACCACGGTAGATCCCGGAGGGCTGGTCTCATGGCCGACATGCACGACGACCGAAAAGTTCCGGAGATGCCCACCGTGGACGAGAGGCGACCGAAGGGTGGGGTGCAGCAGCAATCATTTGGCACCGGTGATCGGCCTAAAAGGCTGTTTTGAAAGCTACGGGGCAGGAAGTCGCTTGCGGTTTGGGTGAGCGAGGCGGTGGAGCATGAGGCGGATCATGGCAAGGGTGACCATCGCCTCGGCGACCTCGGGCCGTTGCTCGTAATCCTTCGACAGGCGCCGCCATCGCCCGAGCCAACCGATGGTTCGTTCGACCACCCACCTGCGTGGCAGCAGGACGAAGCCCTTGGTGCCTGCGACGCGGCGGACGACGACCAACGTCAGGCCGAGCAGGAAGCAGGCGAGCAGGACGGCGAGGCGGTCGTAGATGCTGTCAGCGAACACGGCCCGGAGCCAGTTGTAGAGGGGCTTGATACGCCGGAGCAGTTCGCCCGCGCTGTCTGCATCCTGGATGGACGCGGCGTGCACGAGCACGCCGAGCAACAGCCCCTGCGTGTCGACCGCGAAGTGCCGCTTGCGCCCCTTGACCTTCTTGGCTGCGTCATAGCCGCGAGGCCCGCCACTCTCGGTTGTCTTCACGCTCTGGGTGTCGAGGATGGCCGCTGTCGGGCTTGGCTCGCGCCCCGCGCCCTCGCGCAGCATGACGACGATGTGGTGGCGGATGCTCTCCCACACCCCGTCGCGGAGAAAGGCGCGCATATAACCGTAGATGGTGGGCCATGGCGGAAATGCCGGAGGGGGCGGCAGATGCCGCCACTGGCAGCCGGTCCGCACGAGGTAGAACAACCCGTCCAGCAGGCGCCGCATGTCGGTCGTCCGCGGATGGCCTCCGGGTTTGGCGGCCGGGATGAGCGGTTCGAGAAGGCGATATTGCTCGTCGCTCAGGGCCTGACCGGACCCGTAATCTCCAACCAGCGCGCGGGTCTTGGGCGTCCACATGGCGGCTTCTTTCCAGGAAAGCCGCCCAGAACGCCTCTCCTACGCAGACTTTTCAGCCCCAGCAGAACCTTTCAAAACGGCCTTTAAGGGCGGTCATGGCATTGCTTCCGGCTACAATCCCGGCGGCATGGTGCTGGGCGGCGGGCCGGCCACAGGCCTCAGCGGTGCGCCGCCCGCGGCGATGACAAGGTTTGCGGCGCTGCCCATGGGCCTCATGGCGCTGCCGCTGGGTATGATGAAACTTGACATGACGACCCGGTTCCGCCTGCTGGAAGCCGTCGTTCTGGCCGCGCGTTCCAACCCGGTTCGACAGTAGCGGGCATGGACATGCCAAACCTGTCTCGGGCCAGCGCGCGACCGCTACGTGCATTGGTGCTCTCGGGTGGTATGGCGCTCGGCGCTGTCGAGGCCGGCGCCTACGCCGCGCTGGAGGAAGCCGGTGAGCCGGCGCCCGACATCGTGGTCGGTGCCTCGGCAGGGGCGGTGAACGCCGCGATTATCGCCGGCAATCCCCCAGGTGCCTTATGCCGGTCTTTGCGCCGGTGGAACTCGACGGACGGCTGTTAGCGGATGGCGGGCTGGCGTCCAATGCGCCACTCGACCTGGTGTTGGACGCGCCGCGGGACCGGCCGCTGAACTGCATCATCATCGAGCTTTTTGCTCGTGCAGGCAGCCGGCCGCGCACCCTCGGCGCGTCGGTTGTGCGGGCCACCGATCTCAGCTTCGGCAACCAGACGGAGCGCATCCTGGAAGGGCGAGTACGGGAACAACGTCTGCGGGCGCTGGTCGGGCGCCTCGCGGCGCGGTTGCCGGAGCAGGTCCAGGCGGATGCCGAAATCGCATCGCTGTTGGCAGAAGCGGGACACGAACCGCTCTTGACGCTAGTGCGGATTGGCTATCGCGCCGCCCGGGTCGAGGCCGGTCCAGGGAAGCTCTTCGACTTCTCCGCCGTAACGCTCGCAGATCGCTGGACGGCGGGCGGCGAGGCGATGCAGCGTGCACTCGGCCGATTGCAGTTGCCCGCCGCGGCTACGACCCTGGCGGAGGGCTTACTGCTGCACGAGGTCGAAGTACGGTCGGAGAGGATCTAGGCCCAATGCTGTTCATTTTATGAGCCGGATTGCGGCGGTGACGTTGATGAATGTGATTGGCTGTGATGCACGAGGTCGCAGCGGGTAGCCGTTCACCTGCGTTCGTAGATAGACCTCGGTATTGTGGGCTTCATGTAGCTCTACCAGGCATTGCTGAGTTGCCATTGCAGAGCGACAGCAATTTGATAACGTGGCGTGTCACGCGTGGTCCCAAACCCGGCAGCGAGGCCCACCACGACCCGGTCTTCTGAGAGCCGATGGCGAACCCCCGCTTGGATAAGGCTATAGTCGCGATCGCCCCACTCCTGCTGCTCCCTGGCAGAAGTCAGAACGAGTGCGGTGACAGGGGAGAGTGCCTGACCGATAGAGGCATTCACCAGATACCGATTTGGCCGCTCGCCAAGCTGTGGCTCTAGGCGGGCGACCCAACCAATGTTGAGGTGCGTGCCGACTGCCTGCTGACCAAAAGGAAACGTCCTGCCTATCAGCGCCACGGCTTCGGTTTCGTAAGCAGGTTTGCCAGGTCCATAGAGGGTTCGTATCCGCATCAGGCCTGCAACGGCGGGATACCCACCGCGTCCATCGCTGAACTCGTAGAGCGCCCCAATACGGGTCGAGCCTCCCCACGCTGCCTGCCCGCCATCCTCTGACGAGTTGAGAACGTCGCTGACGGTGCCCAGCTTCCGGCGGGTCTCCAGATTGCCGAACGCACCGACTTGGCCGATGCGAAGTTCCAGGCCCGGCATGACACCCATTTGCAGCTGCGTCTCGATGGCGCCAGTGTTTCGCACCTGTCCGCGCTGCGCTCGTTCAACAGCGCCGACGAAAGCGACCTCGGCTGCGCCTGGTTTTGCCGCTACTGGGTCAGTGATCTGGAATGGATCGTCTGCAAGCTCAATCGGCTCGTCTACCGCTGCCACTGCGGGCGCAGCGGACGAGAGGTGTATCGCTGCAAGCAGCGCGGTGGCGTATTTCTGAGGAAGAAGTCTGCACATCCGGCATCCCTGCCGGCTGGCATCCTTATCTCGTAACCGCAAATGGAAGACGTTCCGATGAAAGGGCGGTCTGACGGTAGTGGTCAAGTCGGGCTTGCGGGTTGTCCAGCTAACTGCCGGACTGGCAGCGCGGCAAGCGCCCCCTGCAGCGATGGCATTTCCATTGCGTCGCACAAGCGGCGCAATCCGGCGTTGCAACCGCATAAACCCAATCATGGAACCGCGTCACCGCCCCCCGCAGGGGCGCCCTCCTGCCAGAGTTGGAGGCCGACAGGAGGGCGCTGGGCAGCAATGTCCGCCGCCGGAGGAGCCGACAGGCACGGCTGCAATGACATGGGGAATGTCTCTACCGCTCGCCTGCTCCCGGCTGACGCACAACGGTCATGGGCGCCCGTTTCGAGCCAGTTCCGCTGGCCGAATCGCTGCGGCATCCCACTGGAAGAGAGGCGGATTTCTGCCGTTGCCTGCCGCCAAGCGGCCAGGCGCTCCGGGCCTGCCGGATGGCTGTCGAGTAGACCGGTGGTCTCCAGCGGTCCGCCGCGGGTCAGCCTGACCCAGACCAAGCTCGCCCGATCGAGGTCATAGCCCGCCCGGGCGACGAGATAGGCACCGAGATAGTCGGCCTCGCGCTCCTCCGCCTTGGAGAAGGCGAGCTGCGCCCCCTGCGACCCAGCCAGGGCGGCACCCTCGCCCAATGCCCAGCCGGCCAGTCCGCCGAAGGGCACCACCGCCCCGAGCAGCGTGCCAGCCATGGTGCTGGCCGCAAGGCCACGGGCGCGCCGCCGGCCGAGATGGTTGGCAAGTTGGTGCCCCAACTCGTGTCCCAGCACCGCTGCGACCTCGTCTTCGCTTCCGAGCAGTTCCAGCAAGCCGAGCGTGATCGTCACCCGACCCTGACCGCTCATCGCGGCGCGTGCTGCCCTGGAAGGATCGAGCGTGACCTGCAGGGTGCAATCCTCGCTGCCATAGGCGGTGCAGAGCGGCTGCGCCCCCCGAGTTAGGCGCCGGGAGACACCGTCTAGCAGCGCCTCGGGCGCGCTTGCCATACCGGCGGCGGGTGGGGTTCCAATGATCACCTGGCGGGCCGCGCCCAGCTCGGCCGGATCGACGACGGGTGGGATGAAGCGTGGGCCGCAGCCGGCAAGGGAAAGCAGCACGAGCAGGATTATCGTCGCCGGGGCCGCCTTGTCGCCGCGCATGTCAAGCCGGGGCTTCGGCCACATCCGTGCGCTGCTGCAAATCGGCCATGATGGCCGGGATCTCGGCGAGCAGCTCGCGGGCAAGATACCCGATCGGCCCGCGCGTGCGGGCGAGACGCTCCCCCGCCTCAGCATGCAGATACACTCCCCAGAGAGTGGCCTCCGTTGGCGCGGCGCCGCGGGCGAGCAACCCAGCGATGATGCCGGCCAAGATATCGCCCGAGCCGGAAGTGGCCAGGCCGACATTGCCGTGGTCACAAGACCAAGCGCGCCCTTTTGGATCCACGATGAAGGTGCAGCCGCCCTTCATCGCCACCACCGCCTGCAGTCCGGTGGCCACTTTCCGCGCAGCCGCGAGAGGGTCAGCCAGAACCGCGTCCCGCGGGATGCCCAGCAACGACGCCATTTCGCCCGCGTGCGGCGTAAGAACGATCCGGCCCGCATGGCCGGCCAGTGCAGCTCGACAGTCGTCGAGCTCTTGCAGGGCGGCCGCGTCCAGCACGAAACAGGGACCATTGGTCAGTTCAAGCAGGCGGTTGGTGAGCAGCGAAACCGCGGCGCTGTCCATCATCCCGGGACCGAGGAGCACCACGTCCGTTCGGCTGCAGCGGCTTGCCAACCTCTCGGCCTCTACCGCGGAGATGCCGCCCGACGGCGTTTCCTCCAAGCCGCTTACCAGGGCTTCCGGCACCGCCACGGCAAGCTGCGGCGCAACGCTGCGACAGGTCGCAATCTGCAGCTTGCCGGCCCCCGCGCGCAGTGCAGCCAGGCCGGCCAGCAGGGCGCCGCCGGGCGTCTCGACACTGCCGCCGATGACCAGGACGCGGCCACGCTCGTCCTTGTCCTCGCCTTTATGATGGCGAGGCAGGGGCATGGAGCGGAGCAGCCCGTCCGTGACGGGCGTAACGGCCTCGCTCATCGGGCACCCATCGGTGCGTCGGGCTCCGCGGTAACCTGTGTCCCCTGCTCCTGCAGAGGAACAACAAAGTTATAGGCCTGCAGCACCATGCCGGCAGCGTTGCCCCGGCTATGATCGAAGGCGTATTCCGTGACCGCACAGTTCGCCACATCGCCTTCGGCGTCGATCCGCAAGATCTGGTCTTCGGTCATCTTCTCCAGCAGGTAGCGGAGGCACAGAACGACGACCTGATGCGCGACGATCAGCACGCGCGCGCCGCCATGATGCAGCGAAATGGTGTCCAGGGCGCTGCGTAGGCGAAGGATGACGTCACACCAGCTCTCCCCGCCGGGCGGACGGTAATAGAATTTTCCAAGGATGCGGCGGAACTCCGCTTGGTCCGGATGATGCTGTTCGATGCCGTAGCGGGTCAGCCGATCGAGGACGCCGAATTCCTTCTCGCGCAGCCGCTCGTCCTGGATGAGGTCGGCCGGGTTCACGCAAACGCCGCCAGCTCCGTGGATCAGCGTTGCTGTCTGCAACGCGCGCCGGTAGGGCGAGGTCAAGACCACTTCGGGTTGCTGGTCCCTTGGCATTTCGGCGAACCAGCGGCCCAAGGCACGCGACTGTTGCTCACCCAAGCCGCTGAGGGGCACGTCGACATCGCGGCCACCCGTATCGATATGCGTCAGGCGCGCTGCGTGGGCAGTGTCGCGTGCGACGTTGCCGCTACTTTCACCGTGGCGGATGACCCATAGCCGGCTCGGCCATCGCTGCGTCATGATACCGATGTCTCTCACCTGTTGAGGCCCATAACGTCTGGGGCGGCCTGGTGTTCGATTGCACGGCCGAAGCGGCCTGAAGCGTAAGGAACATCTGGTCCTGCTCGCTGTTGACAGCCCCGCCCGCGAGGCGGCCGCCCTCCGCAGGCTGGACGGCGGCCGATATCGCCACGAACGGTAAGGATACGGGGATGAGCGACGTAAGGACGACTGGCACCACGGCCGGCCAGCTCCGGCAAGAGGCCGCCGATGCAGTTGAAGATGTGAAGGCCGAGGGTGCTGGAGTGGCCGAGGCCGCGAAGAACCAGGCACTAGGCTTTGCCGAGGAGCAGAAGCAACGTGGCGCCGAGCATGCCGAGGGGATTGCCCGCGCCGTGCATGGTGCAGCAGACCAGCTGCAGGAAAGCTCGCCGCAGATCGCGCGCTATGTCCAGGAGGCCGCTTCGGCGGCGGACGGATTGGCGCGCAGTTTGCGCGACAGCAGCCCAGGCCAGTTGATGGGCCAGATGGAGGATCTCGCTCGTCGCCAACCGGTCGCTTTCTTCGGCGCCGCGGTGCTGGCGGGTTTCGCCCTGGCGCGCTTCGCCAAGAGCTCGGCCGAGGAAGCGCGGCATGCTAGCGCCCAGGCAATGCTGCCACCGGGTGGCCGACACACGGATGCGGCAATCGGGGGCGGCCGTGTGGTGCCACATTCTACCGCCATGGGCGCGCCGGGCTGGGTCCAAAGCGGGCCGGACGACGCGCCGCGGCCGGCCACCGTCGCCGCGGCGTCGCTCGGCGGCGCCGCCGCCCGGACGACCTCCCAGGCTGGGCAGACCAGCCCGATCAAAGGCGCGAGCTAGGAGTGAGCTG
>NZ_JBHTDE010000028.1:0-26753 GCF_042666655.1 Dankookia sp. GCM10030260 | reverse complement strand
CGGAGGGCATCCTGGGGCATGGCCGGCGCCGCCCGTGCCCGGGGGCTCGCCCCCGGGCACGGGCAGTCGCGCTGGACTGGGGAATTTTCAGCCAGCACTTCCGGGGAGCATTCATCCAGCCGCTACACACGGTCCGGGTGCCGCTGAAGATCCGGCACCGGCCTAGCCGCAAGACGATGGTAACGCCAGCGCAGGAGCGTGTTCCGGCGATGACGACGCGCGCCGATCCGGCACTGGTAAAGGCGCTGGCCCGGGCGTTCCGGTATCAGCGGATGTTTGATGAAGGGCGGTACGCCTCCATCAGCGAGATGGCAGAGGCAGAGCAAATCGAGCGCGGCTACCTTGGAACTCTGCTTCGGCAGACGCTGCTTTCGCCGAGCATCGTCGAGCTGATCCTTAATGGGCGACCGCCTGGGGATCTTACCTTGCCTGAGCTGCTGGAGCCGTTCCCGGCGCGTTGGCTGGATCAGCGCAGCGGAAAGCTCGAGCCTGACATGGACGAGTGATCAATTTTGGCCCTTGTTTCGTGCACGCCACTGCCATGGATGTCGCCGTCCAAGGTGGCGGCCCCAATGAAAACGGAAGTCCTGGTCAAAGCGCCGCCCGGCGGTACGCATGAACGCTGTCGCTAACCGTGCTGACAGCCCAGCCAAGCTTCGGTTGCACCTTCCGGACAGGCCGGAAGGGTCCGCAGGCGGACTACACGTTCTCCCTAGTGGCGGCTCGAAACCGTATTGAGGGGAAGCCTACCGAAAAATAGAATCGTGCACCCAGCCCCAGGGCTCGCCGCTCGGATCGGCGACTCGGCGCCAGCTCCCCTCCTGGCCCACCACCCGCACTCGCGTGCCAGCATCGAGCACCCGAACCACCGAGCCAGACATCGACGCCGACGATCGAACGTTGGCACCGGTCGCCGTTATAGCCTCCCCCGGAGGAACGGAACCCGCCGAGGAAGCAAGCGCGGCGACCCTCGGCGTTGTTGCAGCGGCAGTTGTAACGGTGGCGGGTACTGCCGGGAGAGAGGAGCGCGACTCCTCCGGAGCGCGATAGCTGGCCTGCACGGGCGCGGCCCGATCTTGGGGTGGAGACCCCTCTGGCTTCAGCACGACATAGGTGATCAGCGCGGCCACCCCGACGAGGGCATAGACTCCCACCGGCCGTCGCCTGGCTGACGGTAGCCCGGGCGAGGAGAGAGGCGGGGCCGCTTGCGGACCAGGCCTGACCGCGACGCTCGCCTGGCCGGGTCGCGCTCGAGGCATATGGGTCCGATATGAGAGACCTGTGCCGAAGAGGCTGTAGGTCGTCGTAGTCCCGCGCTTCCCGACATTGACCCTGACGCCGCGGCCACCGAAGGACCAACTTGTCACGCCCTTCGACCCGACGTTCATCCGGACGCCCGGGAGGATCTTGAATGATTTCCTGAAGCGCCAGCCCATTCGTTCCCTCCATTGCCAAGTCAGCACAGGCACCCGGACTCTGGCAAGGATGCGTCCGTTCCTGCCGGGAGTTGACTTGTTGCGAGGTGCGTCAACCGTTTATCCTACCAGTCTCCTCGGAAGGATTCCCATGAGCTTCTCGGACCAGATCCCCTTCGTCCCGCCCAGTCTGATCGAGAACCCTGAGCCGAGGTGCCCCTGCCTTCTACTCCTCGACACTTCGGGCTCCATGAACGGGAGGCCGATCACCGCCTTGAACGACGGCCTCCGAACTTTCAGGGAGGAGCTGACTGGGGACGCGATGGCCTCGCAGCGCGTCGAGGTTGCCATGATGACCTTCGGGCCCGTCAACGTGCTCTCGGACTTCGAGACCGCCGACCTGTTCCAACCCCCCACCCTGCATGCCGGGGGCGACACACCCATGGGCGCGGCCATCATGCAGGGCCTAGACATGCTCGAGACCCGCAAGGCGATCTACAAGCAAGCGGGCGTGGCTTACTACCGCCCCTGGGTCTTCCTGATCACTGATGGTGCGCCGACGGACAACTACGCTGCTGCCACCGAGCGTGTCCGCCAGGGAGACAGCCCGGAGCGGAAGGCCTTCTCCTTTTTCGCGGTTGGCGTCGAGGGTGCCGACATGGGCAAGCTCGGCCAGATCTGCAGCCCGAACCGCCCGCCGCTGAAGCTCCAGGGCCTCAGCTTCCGGGAGCTGTTTACTTGGTTGTCCAGCTCCCTGGGTGGCGTCGCACGGTCCCAGCCGGGCCAACTCGTCGCCCTGCCGCCACCCTCCGGATGGTCCGCGGTGTGACCACCGGAAGAGGGTGGCGGACCGCCTTCGCTTCCTCAATCGGCACCTCGCACCAGAAGAACGGCACTGTCTGCCAGGATGCGGGGGGCTGTCGTGTGGTGAAAGCCGCCGATGGAATGGAGGTGCTGGTCGCCGCGGTGAGCGATGGGGCGGGCACGGCCAAGCGGTCCGACATCGGATCGGCGCTGGCCGTGGAGAGCTTCCTGGAACGGTTCGCGGAAGCCGTGGCCAGGGCGCCTGACCTCAAGGCCATCGACCGCGACTTCGTGGATGCGTGGTTTGACGACATCCGGGACGCCATTGGTGCCCGCGCCGCCCGGGACGGCGCCGAGCCGAATGACTACGCCTGCACCCTGCTCGGCGCGGTTGTCGGCCCGGATACAGCTGCCTACGTCCAGATCGGAGACGGCGCCATCGTGGTCTCGAGCGACGAGGCCTCCGGGTACTCCTGGATCTTTTGGCCTCAGCACGGCGAGTACGCCAACAGCACCTACTTCATCACCCAGGATGGTGCGGAGCGCGTTCTGCAGTTCGAGATCCAGCCCGCGATGGACGAGATCGCCATCTTCTCGGATGGCATAGAGCGTCTCGTGCTCGACATGGCGGCGAAGACGGTCCACGGCCCGGCCTTCCAGCCCATCTTCGAGTGGCTGGCAAGCACCGAGCCGGATCACTCAGGAGCGCCGTCCCCAGGATTGGCGGCTTACCTCGGATCGGACCACGTCAACAGGCGTACGGACGACGACAAGACCCTGGTCATGGCCACCCGTGCGCTGCCACTCGAGAAGATCTCCGTCCTGTGAAGCCGGGCCGACTTCTCGACATCCGGGGCAATCCCATTGCTCTGGGCAAGGAGCTCGGCCGCGGTGGAGAGGGCGCCGTCTTTGACGTTGTCGGGCAGCCGGATGCTGTCGCCAAGGTCTACCTCAAGCCGCCTAGTGTCCAGCACGCCGCCAAGCTCTCCGCCATGGCGAGGATGGCGACCCCTCCGCTCCTCAAGATCGCTGCCTGGCCGACGGGAACGCTGCAGGATCCGTCGGGAAAGGTCGCAGGCTTCACGATGCCCAAAGTCGGCGGGCACGAACCCGTCTTCAAACTTTACGGGCCTAAGCTCCGCCTTCAGGAGTTCCCAACGGCCGACTGGCGCTTCCTGATCCACGCCGCTGCCAACGCCGCACGCTCGTTCTCGACCGTGCATGCCGCGGGACTGGTCATCGGTGATGTTAATCACGGCAACCTGGTGGTCGGTCAGGACGCCACGGTTCGGATGATCGACTGCGACAGCTTCCAAGTCATCCAGGGCGGCAAGACCTGGTTCTGTGAGGTTGGCGTGGGCACCCACCAGCCGCCGGAGATGCAGGGCCGCGCCAGCTACACCGGGGTAGTCAGGACGCCTAACCAGGATAGCTTCGGCCTGGCCGTCATCGTCTTTCAGCTGCTCTGCATCGCCCGCCATCCCTTCGCGGGCCGTTACAAGGGGGCTGGCGAGCCGCCCTTGATCGAGGATGCCATCCAGGCGTCGCGCTACGCCTACTCCCGCGACCGGTCCCGGACGGCCATGGAGCCTCCTCCAGGCAGCCTGCCAATCGGTGCACTAACGCCGACCATTCAGGACCTCTTCGAAAAGGCCTTCGCTCCCGAGACGGTGCGCGGTGGGCGGCCTAGTGCCGACCAATGGGTGGCGGCTCTGGGCGAGCTAGCGTCCGACCTGCGGGTCTGCGGTGCGAACGGTGGCCACTACTATCGCAAAGGCCTGAGCGCCTGCCCCTGGTGCGCCATCGAGAGCGCCAGCGGGATCACGCTGTTCCCTGTCGTATTCAAGCCCGGGGCGACGGTTGGCGCCACTGGCATGGCCGCCCTCTGGCAAGAAGTGTCGAAGGTTCCTGACCCTCCGTCGGTCGGCCGATGTCCGCCTCCGCCCGGGGCAGCACCGGCGCCGTCTCCACCAGCGCTCGCGCTTGCCGGAGCTGGAGGCAGCCTGAAATTCGCGTCGTGGGCTTCTGTAGGAGCGAGCATTCTCGCCACCCTTGCCATCGCACCACCCGATGTGCGCGCACTCATGGTGCCTGCCGTCGGCGTGATCACCTTCATCATCCATCGCAACGCTCGCGCCAACCGCCAGAATCCCTTCCAGCAAAAGCTGGCAGACGTGAAGCGGGACTGGGAGGCGCTCCAGCGGGCCTGGGCCGCACCACTACCCGGACCAGGGACTGCCGAGATCCGAGCTGGTCTGAGCCACATCAAGGCGCAGTACGACGCTCTCCCAAGCGAACGCGCCAAACGCCTGCAGAAGCTGCAGGAGCAGCGGCGGGACAAGCAGCTTGAAGACCACCTGGACCGCTTCTCCTTGGCCAATGCTAAGATCCCGGGGATCGGCGCGGCCCGGGTCGCCACCCTGGCCAGCCATGGCATCGACACTGCCAGCGACATCGTCAGCCACCGGCTGCTCGCCGTGCCCGGCTTTGGACCGACCACGGTGGCCAAGCTCTTGGCCTGGCGCCGGTCGCACGAGGCCAACTTCCAGTTCGATCCAAACCGAGGTGTTTCGCCGTCCGAGATTGCGCTGGTCGAGCGCGACGTTGCGACGCAGCGGACGAAGCTGGAGCGCGAGGTCGCCGCAGGACTGGCCCGCCTTCGGGCTGCGGTGGTCGCGCACACGACCCGACGTCAGGCCCTCGAAGGTCGGGCCGCTGAACTCCTGCCCACGTATGCCCAGGCCCTCGCCGATGCCGCCGTCGTCCCTGAGGACAGGACGACCCACAAACGTCTACTAGCGATGTCGGGCGCGGTCGCGGCGCTGGCCCTGGTCACGGGAATCGGACACCGTCCATCCAGTCCCGGATACAGTCTGCCATCTATAGCCAATGTGCGGCCCTCGACACTCGCCGGCACGCCTCCGGCGCCCTCGCCAGCACCCGCCCAGCCGCTGCAGGCAGTCCGACCTGCTCCGGCAGCGCGGGTCCCGCAGAGCACCGAGACGCCTCGCCAGGCGCAGCCATCGAGCACGGAGCCGGTCGAGACATCTCCGCCCGCCGCCGGTCCTCCTTTGCCTCAAGTCATCAGTCCAGCTGCGGCAGCACTGAGGATGGGCGAGACCGAGCACGTTGCGATGAAGCAGGCCGGGTATGTCAGGGCAGCCCCGAACGGGAACTCCACAATCGTGCGCACAGCGCCGGGTGGTGCCAGGCTGCGAGTCTTCTCGAAGAACGCTGGATGGGTTCAGGTCGGGGAAGAAGTACCGTGGGGCTGGGTGTATTCCGGGCTGGTGGACCCGGTCCCGTAGGTTCGGGCTGTATCGCGCGATGACTGCGGCAAAATTTGGATGTTACAGACAGGCGGCGCTCGGGAATGCCCGGCCTTGTTCCACTTGTGGATCCTGCCCAGGACCGGTAGGCCGCAAGCCGGAGTAACCATTGTCGCCACGAGCCGCAGTCGGGCCTTCTAAAACGACCGCCTCCAGCACAGAGCACCCGTTTCACCTTGGCAACTCAACGTCCAGGATAGCTGGGAAGCTGACATAGGTGACGCGAGCCTCCAGGGCAGCTCAGCGCCCATCTCAGACGCTCAAGGTCGCCGCTCACCTTACCAGGAGCGAACATCAGATCGTTCGGCCCTGCTGGCTGAGGTGGGCGGAAAGCCGAGGTCTTCCGTCGAAACTCCGGCGCGAACGGAAGGAGTTTGAGCCTGGGCGGCTTATTAGAACGGCTGGGCGTGCCATGCTGCAGGACCGATCGGCGGCCCAGAATGCCCCTGGTCGGCGCAGCGCTTTCCGCCGTGACGGTGCGACGAGCGCATGAAGCGGCTCGATACATAGAGGGAGGACAAGATGACCGATGCCATAAAAATATATGGAATTCCGCAATCGCGGGTCGCACGCTGCGTCTGGATGGTGCGCGAACTTGGCGTGCCGCATGAGGTAGTGCCGGTGCACTACCGTGTCGCGCGTGAAACGCCGGAACTGCTACGGGTGAACCCGAACGGCCGCATCCCGGCCATGGATGACAACGGCTTTGCGCTGTTTGAATCCACGGCGATCAACCTCTATCTTGCCAAAAAGTACGGCAGTGGCAGCGCTTTGGTTCCTCGCTCCCTTGAGGAGGAGGCGCTGGTAACTCAATGGAGTTTTTGGGTAGTTGCGGAGTTGGAGAAGCCACTTGTGATGCTGTTGGTGAACGCCATCGGCTACCGCGTAGTGGACGAGGAGGCGCTCGCCAAGGCGCGGAGTGACTTAGACAGACCGTTGAGGGTGCTGGACGGCGATCTGTCCACTCGACCTTGGATGCTTGGGGACCGGTTTACGGTGGCCGACCTGAATGTCGCCTCGGTGCTCGATTGGCAACGCACGACAAAGCTCGACCTCTCGCCTTATCCGCATGTCGCCGACTGGCTGTCGCGCTGCCTTGGCCGGCCTGCCTTCAAGGGTCTAAGCCTCGGATAGCTGCCTGCAGAGTGCTTATCAGGAGGAAGCGCTAGGGCCGCTTCGGGCTGAACGCTGTGGTGCGGCCGACGAATAACGAAGGTCTGCTTTTGCCCGGTCAGCTCCGAAAGCCGCCTGTCCGCTCTCGGTCAAAAGCGGAACGGCGCCTGCGGTCAGAATCCTTGCCGGATATCGATGACGATCGGGCCAAGGTGATGGCGCTCTCCATCGGGAATTTATAGAGAACATGCGGAGCCCCCGCATGCCAGACCAAATCGTCATCACTGAGAAGACCAGCCAGGCGAAGGACGTGCGCGCTGCCGTCGGCGGCCGCTATGGGGCGATCCTGCCGGCCGAGGGTCACCTGTTCGACCTCCTCGAACCCGAGGAGGTCTCGCCGGACTGGAAGCGCTGGACGGCGGTCCTGCTGCGGCCGGATGGCCTCTATGGCACTAAGCCCGCCGCGGGCGGCAACAAGGCGCCGAAGCTCCAGGCCATCCGCGACGCGCTGCGCGGTGCAAAGCGCGTCTGGCTCGCCACCGACTGCGACCGCGAGGGCCAACTCATTGGCCAGGAAATCCTCGAGCATTACGACTATCGCGGAACGGTCATGCGCGTGATCTTCACCGCCCAGGACCCGCAGACCATCCGCGACGCCTTCGCCCGGGCCAGGCCGAATGCCGAGTATGCCCGGCTCTATGCAGCCGCCGTCGCGCGGCGGCAGGCCGACCAGATCTACAACCTGTCGCTGACCCGCGCGGCCACCGTGACCCTGGCCCGCGGCGGGCGGGGCGTCATCGGCGTCGGCCGGGTGAAGACCCCGACGCTGGCCATCGTCTGCAAGCGCGAGTTGGAGATCCGGAACTTCGTCCCGCAGGCCTATTTCGAGGTGGTGGCGACCGCCCAGGCCGAAGCCGGGCAACTTCGGATGCGGCATGCGCCCAAGGAGCGGATCCTGAGGCGCGAGGATGCCGAAGCGATCGCCGCGGCCGCTGAGGGCTTCGCCGGGCCGCTCGCGGTCAAGGTCGAGGATAAGCGGCAGGGGCCGCCGCGGCTGCATGACCTGCCGTCGTTGCAGAAGCTGTGCGGCTCGCGCTTCGGCTGGTCGGCCGCGCGCACGCTCGAAGTGGCGCAAGAACTCTATGATGGCCAGGGCAAGAAGGTCATCACCTACCCTCGCGCCGAGACCCGCTACCTGCCGGAGAGCCTGATCCCGGATGCGTCGCGGATCGTCGCCGGGCTGCGGGTCGGACGGGCCTTCAGCGAGATCCCGGTACCCGAGCCGCTGGTCATCCGTCGCGGCGCGGGCGGCCATTTCCACGACAAGGGCCTGGCCGGGGCCAGCCACCACGCCGTCATCCCCAACGTCAACACGGTGGACACGCTGCGGGAGGTCTGGCCGCGGCTCACGGGCGATGAGCGGCGGCTGTTCGACGTCATCGCGCGGTCCTACCTGGCGGCCATGATGCCGGACTTCCGCTACCGGCAGACCACCGTCACCCTCGATGTTCGGGGCTACCTGTTCCGTGCCGCGGGGCGGCAGCCGATCGAGCTCGGCTGGCGCACGGCCTTCCCCGATTGGCAGCCGGCCGAGGAGAAGGGCGAGGAGGCGCAGTTGCTGCCCGCCCTGCGGCACGGCGAGACAGCCACGCTGCGCGATGCCACGGTCGAGGACAAGGAAACCCGGCCGCCGCCGCGCTACAATGAGGGCACGCTGATCGAGGCGATGCAGAATGCCTGGCGCTTTGTCGCTGATGAGGCGCTGCAAGAGCGGCTGAAAGAGGCCAAGGGCATCGGCACGCCGGCGACCCGGGCCGAGATTATCCGCGGGCTCAAGGCACAGGAGTTCCTCGTCGCCGATGGCAAGCACATCGTGCCAACCGACCGCGGCCTGGCGCTCTTTGCCGTGCTGGAGCGCGCCGATCCGGCGCTGGTCGACCCCGGCGTGACGGCCCAGATGGAGCGCTTGCTCGACGAGGTGCTGGTCGGGCAGCAGGAGATGGTCGGGGCGATCGACGCCGTTTGTGCCCAGGCCAGCAGGATCATTGGGCGGCTGCAGGAGGGCGCCGGCGACGTGGACGCCAGGCTGCTGGGCGGTGTCGCCAGGGAAGCGGGTCCGGATCGGCCGCCGACGCCGGCGATGAAGGGCTTTGTGGAGAGCCTCGCCCGGCAGAAAGGGCTGAAGCCGCCCCGGGGCTACACGTCGTCCGGCGCCGCCTGCCGCGCCTTCCTCGACCAGCACGCGCCCAAGAAGGACGGAGCACAGGCGCAGGCTGATGTCGGGAGCGGGCGACCGTCGCCCGTTCGGAGGACTGTGGCGAACAGGCGCCCACCGGACCAATGTGCTGCCGATGTGCCGGCAGCGAAGGCCGCGTCGGAGCTGGGCGACAAACGCACCATGCCGGGCCGGAAGGCAGCTGTCCGGAAACGGAAAGCCAGCGCCGGGACACCACGAGCGACGCGACCCGGCAAGGGCGCGCCGGAGCTTCAGTCTGCCGATGCTCCCAAGGGCGATACACCGCTGCGCATTCCTTTCGGCAACAAGGAAGCGGCGCTTCAACTCGGTGCCCGTTATCGCACCGGCGGTTGGTACGCGCCGGCGGGTGTCGATCTCGTCAGCTTCCGCGAGCGCGGATGGCTGTGACGAGAGAGGCTGGAACTGGCTGATCGGGGAGAAGTGGTGTGGAACAACACCTGCATCGCATCGCGATCGTGACGCATGGGCGAGGGCTTATCGCTATTACTGATCAGGTTTGCAGCTGGGTCAGGCAGCAGGAGATCGTCACCGGCTTGCTCACCATTTGGTGCCGGCACACCTCGGCCTCGCTGCTGGTGCAAGAGAACGCTTCGCCGGACGTGCGGACCGACCTGGAAAGATTTCTGACGCGCCTTGTGCCGGATGGTGGCGCCGGCCGCTACCGGCATGCGGAGGAGGGGCCGGACGATATGCCTGCCCATATTCGAGCTGCGCTGACCCAGACGCAGCTGTCGATCCCCGTCGCCGACGGCCTGCCCGTGTTGGGGACGTGGCAGGGCATCTACCTTTGGGAGCACCGCCTAGCGCCGCACCACCGAGAGCTGGTGCTGCACCTATTGGGCGAGCGGACATAGAGCTTGGGGCTTTGGAGAGCGTCAGCGACGCCCATTGGGTGAGCAGTCGCTCCGCTAAATCCTGACCAGCCGGGCCGCATTAAGATCGAGCAAAAACAACGTGCTAGACCTTGTTGGTAAAGTCGGCCAACCCTCAAGGTCCGGAGACTCTTCGGCGTTTCGGAGAGAAAATCTGCCCTCGTTCCGGATCAGCACCATCAAGGTAGAGGCTGAAACCGGCCAGAAACTTGCGCCTCAGCGCAGTGTCCGTCTTAGGAGAGACAGGTTGTGAGGATAACGACTGGAGCAGCGGTAGGAACCCGGATACGAAATTCTCTGGGTGTCAGGAGATCGCTAAGGGCATCGACGGCGCCGGCCATCTCTAGGCCGGCGATGACCAGAAGAACGTGTGCCTTGAATGTCCGAACACGAAAATGATGCCGATGCCCCTTCAGCTACGCCCCGGCGTGGCGCCGCCAGATAGCGCTTGCACGACTGTGTCGATGCCGCCGCTCTTGCCATCCCCATCGAGCAGGGACCGCGCGCCGTCACTATCTCCGGATGCGGCTCTTGCAATCGCCAGATTGGTGATCACCCGCGGTGGCGCCATGGGCAGCCGGGCCAGCGGTTCGAGGATCGCCGCCGCCTCCTCTGACCGTCCGACAAGCAACAGGGACATGGCCAGGTTATTCGCTACGCCCACGCCGTTCGGTGCCAGTGCGAAGGCTGCGCGATGGCTCCGCTCCGCCTCGGCATGGCGCCCGAGGAGATCGAGGGCAACGCCATGGCCGTCGAGAGCTCCGACGTCCCGCGGTGCCGCGGCCAGTACTCTCTCGAATATCTCCAACGCCTGCGCTGCCGCGCCGGACCGCAGCCGCAGGCGACCCAACTGAACCAGCAGTGCGGGGTCGTCGCGCCGCCGTTCGATCGCCCGGCTCAGCACCTGCTCAGCCTGCGCGAGACTGCCGTTGCGGATCAGGGCGGCGGCAAAACGGGCCTGCACATCGGCTTGGCCTGGCTCCGCCGCGGCGGCCGAGGCGTACATCGACAGTGCGACGTCGGTCTGGCCAGAAGCCTCGGCCGCGGCGGCGACCCGAAGGCGGGAGGCGCCGTCGTACTCGCGCGTACCGGCTGACTGCGGTCCGGCGCAGGAAACAAGCATGATGGCAGCCAAGGCAGGCCAGATGGCAGCCGCGGTGGATTTTGCCCAGGTCATTGCGGCGCTCCAAGGGTTTTGCCGAGTTCGAGGACCGAAGGCCCGATCAACGCGATGAAGAGGGCGGGCAGGATGAACAGGATCAGTGGACCGATCAGCAGCGCCGGCAGCCGGATCGCCTTCTCTTCGATGCGGAGCATCCGCTCCTGCCGCATATCGGAGGCGAGAACTCGCAGGGCCTGGGCCAGAGGTGTGCCATAGCGCAGGGTCTGCGACAGGGTGGATCCCAGTCGCTTGAAGCCTTCGATATCGGTGCGCTCCGCCATCCGTTCCAACGCCATCCGCCGGTCGGGCAGCATGCGAAGTTCCTGTACTAGAATGTTCATTTCCATGGCGATCGCCCGGTTGGACCCCGCCATTTCACGTGCGACCCGGTCCACCGCCGTTTCCAGGCCAAGTCCTGCCTCCGCTGCGACCACCAGCAGGTCCAGCGCATCCGGCAGCCCTTGACGCAATCGGTTCTGGAACGGCCCCCGCAATCGATTGATCATCCAGTTCGGACCCAATACCGCAATGGCAAGCGACCCGGCGACCACCTTGCCTCCGTCCAGGCGATCCAGATCCATCGCCACGGCCAGGACGCAACCCGCCAACGGCAACGCGCCCAGAAGCACAGCCTTGGCGCCGAGGAAGATCGGCACCGCGCGTCGCGCATCGAAGCCCGCAGCCATCATCGCGCGCTGGAATCCGTCGACCTCCTTGCCGGAGATGATGGCGCTATCGCGCAGGATCTCGCCGAGCCGCAGGAATGGCTGCAGCAGTCCCGCTGCAAAGCTTCCTGCGCTGCGTGCGCTGCCGGTGTGCTCCCCCGCTCGCACCACGTCGCGCAGTCGGCTGCTCAAGTCGCTCTCCTCGGCGACATGCGCCAGCAGCGCCGCGGCCAGGACCGCGAGGCCGATTGCGAGACCGGCGACGCCGGCCGCCAACAACAGCGTCGGCAAGTCGGGCAGGGCCGGCATCAGTCCCGTCCTGCCTGGCGGATCAACCAGCGTATCGTCAGGACCCCCAGAAGCATCATGCCGAGGCCAATCATCGCCATGCGCTGGCCGGTTGGGTTCTGGGTGAAGGCTGCGATGTAGAAGGGTTGGATGAAGGACATGGCCAACGCGGCGATGAAGGGAAGCACCACCAGCAGTCCGGCCTGCGCCTTCGCCTCCCCGGCCATCGCCTTGGCTCGTTTGGCCATCGCCACCCGCTTCCGCACCATGTCGGACAAGTTGTCGAGCGTTTCGGCCAAACTTCCACCGGTCTGCGACTGCAAACCAAGCGTGACCGCGAGGAAGGCGTACTCTGTCAGGCCGGTGCGCTCGTGCAGGCGCACCAATGCGGCTTCAACCGGCCGCCCAATGGCGATGTCGCCGACCACGCGGGCGAACTCCTCCTTGGTCGGGGAGGGCATCTCCCGGCTGATGTTGCGCAACGCTTCAGCCAATGGCAGGCCAGCCCGGATAGCGCGGACCATCAAGCCCAGCGCGTCCGGAATCTGGCGGAAGACCGCTTCGCAATAGCGGCTGTGCTGCCAGCGGAACACAGAACGCACGGTCAGGACGCCAGCAACCGGCCCGGCCGCCAGACCCAGCGGCCGGCCAAGCATGCTATCCAGCCACCATGTCGCAAGGCAGGCCACCGCGGCGCTCAGCAGGAGGATAAGGGGCCACGCTACGACCTGTTCCTGCGGGATGTCGGGATTGAAGCATAGGATGCGGAAGATGCGCATGCGCAGCGGTCCGTGGGTCGACCGGCCAACCCTGATGCTGGGCAGGGCCGTTGTCGTCTCGGCAGCCTGAGACAGGCCCCGGATGCGTTCGCGCAACCGCTTCTCGGCCCCCGCGTGGACGAGTGCCAGGGCGCCGAGGATCAGACCAAGCATCAGCACCGCGGCAAGCGCAAGAAGAGGGCCATCCCGCATGGTCATGCCTCGCGCAATGCGTTCATCCATGCATCGCCGAGGCCGAAGTACTCCAGGCGTTCGTGGAAGCCGGGACGAATGGCGGGCGTGACCCATCGGCCACGGATGCGGCCGGTAGCGTCCTCGCCCTGGTACTCGAAGACGAACACCTCGTTCATCGTCACTACCTCGCCTTCGAGGCCGCAGACCTCCGAAACCTGCAACACGCGCCGGCCGCCATCCCGCATCCGCGCAACCTGCACGATGATGTCGACCGCGCTGGCGATCTGCGTGCGGATTGCGCGGCTGGGCAGGCTGCTCTGGCCCATCTGCACCATGTTCTCGATGCGGATGATGGCGTCGCGGGTAGTGTTGGCATGGACGGTGCAATACGATCCGTCATGCCCGGTGTTCATCGCCTGCAGCATGTCGAACGCCTCGGCGCCGCGCACCTCGCCGACGATGATGCGGTCGGGGCGCATCCGCAGCGCATTCTTGATCAGATCGCGCTGGGTAATCTCGCCGCGGCCCTCCAGGTTCACGGGCCGGGTTTCCAGCCGCACCACGTGCGGCTGCTGCAACTGCAACTCGGCCGCATCTTCGATGGTGACGATCCGCTCACCATGGTCGATCATCCGGCTCATGGCGTTCATCATGGTGGTCTTGCCAGACCCGGTGCCGCCGGAGATCACCACGTTCAGTCGGCAGCGTGCGGCGATCTCCAGCACCCGCGCCACCGCCGGCGACATCGAGCCGCCCGCCGCCATGGAATGGAGGTCGACCTTGCGCCTGGCGAATTTGCGGATCGAGATGCACGCGCCGTCGATTGCCAACGGCGGGAACACCACGTTGACACGGCTTCCATCCGCCAGGCGGCAATCGACCAATGGACTTGATTCGTCGACCCGCCGGCCGACAGTCGCCGCCATCTTCTGAGCGATCGCCGCGAGCTGGGCGGCGCTGCGGAAGCGGACCGATGTCTGCTGCACCTGCCCCCGGACTTCGATGAAGACCTTGTCCGGACCGTTCACCATGATGTCGCTGATGCTGTCGTCCTGCAGCAGCGGCTCGAGCGGCCCATAGCCGACCATGTCGTCGGCCAGTTCCTCGGCGATGCGCGCCTGCTCGCGTGCCGAGATCTCAACGCGCTCGCGGTTGGCGATCTCGTGTACCAGCACCTCGAGCTGCGCCCGCAGCGCTGCCGCGGGGAGCTCGGCTGCAACCACCGGGTCCACCCGCTCCATCACCTGCACCCGAAGACGTTCGATCGGCGATGGTGCCTCTCCGCTGGCGATCGGACGCACCGGTGTCCCGACCGGTGCCGGCGTCGGGACGGAGCTTGGCTCCGACTCTGCCGCGATCTCCTGGCGGCGGCCGAAGGGGCGCCTCATCCGCGGCGCCGTCCCAATAGCCAGCCGAACAGGGATGACGAAGCCTTTGTCGCCTGCACGGTGGCGATCTCCCGCATGAGCGGCGCCAGCGCTCGGCGCAAGGCAACGCTCTCACGGATGGCCGGACGGCCGAGGTTGGCGGCACGGGGCAGCTGCCGCGGCAGGTCCGGGATCACCACATCCGGCACTGCTCCAAGTCCCTCCTCGATCAGCCTTAGCTTGAGGCCGCCCGGCATGCCGGCGCGATTGAGCGCGACCATGGCTCGGGTGCTACCGGCCGTGCCGATCAGCTTCCGCATCGCCAGCGTATCCCGGATGCCGGCGATATCGGGCCCCAGCACCAGGACGCAGTGCCGTGCCGCAGCCAGGGCGATCCGCTCTGCCGGGCCTGGCGGCATCGGCAGATCGACGACCACGTAGTTCGAGCGTTGGCGCAGCATCTCGAGCACCCGCCGCATCCCCACTTCGGCCGGCTGCGGCATGGAGTCCATCGGCTCCTCCGCCGCGATCAACCGCAGCCGATCTTCGATCGGGATCCCTGCGCGTTCGAGGAACAGGGCATCGACACGGTCCGGCTCCTCCAGGGCCACGCGCAGCCCAGTGCCGGGCTGAACGCCCAGCATCATACCGGCGGTGCCGCCACGAAGATGCAGATCGAGCAATGCCACATGGCCGCGGCTGTTCTCGGCAAGCTGAAGCGCCAGGTTGACGGCGATCGTGGTGGCACCGCAGCCGCCGCGTACGCCGCAGACCGCGATGACCTGGCCGCCCCGGGCGGCAACACCTGCCGCGGCCGCAGCTGCCTCGCCGGCGACCTGGGGGCCGAAAAGCCGTGACACCGTGTCGCGCGTCAACGGCTTATGGACATATTCGGCAACACCGAGGTCGCGGGTCAGTTGGCGGTAGAAGCCGATCTCGGTCTGCTCGCCGACCACCAGGACCCGCACATCGGGCGTGCAGACCGCCGCCAGGGCCTCGAGCGCATGCACCGGATCCGCGGCACCGGAGATATCGACAATCAGGATGATCGGCGTCGGCTCACGTTCGAGGGCGCGGGTCGCGGTGCGGATGTCGCCACGGCGGAGCTGCAGGCCGCCGAGCATGTCCGGCAGGCCACCCCGCAGCGCGGCCTCGCTGGCCTCGTCCACGACGAATGCCACGCATGCCGGCCGATCGCCCGCCGGCCTCGCGGCTCCCGGCGAGACGGCGAGCGCTTCGCGCAGCGCGACCCGGTCACCGTCCATGCATCGGCTCCGGCGCTGCCGCGGCGGTGGCTGCGGTGCCGATGAGGGCGGCCCGGCTGTCGGGCATCGGCCGGCGGCGGTCCTGCTCCATGCGGTTGACCGCCTGGCTGGCCGGCTGGGCCCGCTCCGTTCGCGCGGCGACGCCGCGCACCGCATCGGCGGGTTCGGCCAGCATGGCGCGCAGGTTGGCGTCATTCACGCCGGTGGCCTGCCAGGTGCGGGGGCGGTCGAAGTCGCAGCCGGCGAGCAGGAAGAGAACACCCAGGAGGGGGACCGGCCCTGCGCGCAAGGGCATCGCCATCGTTCCAATTCTCATTCGAACATGAACCCGGCATTGAGTCCGGAGGGGGATTGCAGGGCTGGCCCGCCGCGGGCGAGTTGTCGCCGGAACAGGATGCGGTCGAGGTCGGTCGCCGCGCGGAAATTGTCGGTTGGCGCCGCCAGCGTGCGTGGGTCGGATACCGGGCGCACCAGATAGGGCGTGATGATGATGACCAGCTCGGTCTCGTTGCGACGATACCGGTCGGAGCGGAACAGTGCGCCCAGGACCGGCACGTCACCGATCCCGCTGACACCGCTGTTGGCCAGCGTGTTGCTACGCTGGAGCAATCCGGCGATGGCGAAGCTCTGGCCGCTGCCGAGTTCCACCGTGGTCTCGGCGCGCCGGACGCTGAGCGCCGGAATGCGCACCACGCCGCTGGCAAGCGGCAGGCTGATGGCGCCGTTCTCCGACAGCTCACTAACCTCCGGCCGAACCCGCAGATTCAGCCGCTCCGGCCCCATGACCGTTGGCACGAAGGCCAGGCTGACGCCGAACTGCTTGTATTCGATGGTGATGGCACCGGTGAGCGGGCTGGCCGCAACGGGCACCGGGAATTCGCCGCCGGCCAGGAAGCTGGCAACCTCGCCCGACTGTGCCGTGAGGTTCGGCTCCGCCAGAATGGTGATGAGCTGATCGGTGGCGAGCGCATCGACCACCGCGTTGATGTCGAAGGCGGAGGGGCCGGTAGGCCCGGAAGGTACGGCGGGGCGACCGCTGAGCGCGCCCAGCGCAAGGCCGCCGGCGCCACCGGTTTTGATGCCGATCAGCAGGCCGGCGCTGTTGTTGACCATGGCCTGCCAGTTGAAGCCCAGTTCCCGGCTCACCTGACGGGAAATCTCGGCCACGCGGACCCGTAGATTCACCTGGATGGAGGAGAGCAGCGTCAGGCTGTTCACCACCTCCCGCTCCTCGCCGCCAAAGGTGCGGGCTATCGTCTCGGCGCGCTGCGCATCGGCGGCGGCCGGCACCACGCCGCTGAGGATCAGGGTTTTCGGCCCGGCGGCAGTGACCTGCAGCCCTTCCGCGCCACGCACCAGGCGACGGATCATGCTTTGCACCGCGGCGGCGCTGGGGGCGGCGCTGGCGGCCGGCGCGGCGGCGGTCCCCGCCGTCGAGGCCGAACCGCGGCCGGGCTGCACGGTGATGTCGTATTCCGCCACCGGCGTGCCGTCTTCGGCCATGGCGATCACCGTGGTGCGGCCGGCACCGACCGCCATGAGGAACAGGCTGGTGGGCGAGGCCGGCTGCACTCGGGCAATCCGCGGATCGGCCGCCATCACGGTGATTGCCGGTGCCGGCAGGCGAAGCAGCCGACCGGCGCCGGCTTCCAACAGGATGGAAACCGGCTGGGGCGGCGCGGCGCCCGGCGGTACGCCATCACCCCGTGCGGCGCGCGACGACTCGGGCCGCGTGGCCTGGCCAAGCATCTGCGGCGGCTGGGGTGGCCGCATGGCCCGGCCGATATCGCCAAGGGGCGATGGCCAAGCCGGGGCCACCGCACCGGGGCCAAGGGGCTGGGCCCGGGCGGACCCGCTGCCGGCCAACAGGCCAAGCCCGAGCACCATTGCGGACAGCCCGGTGAGTACGCCGCGGCTCATCGGAAATTCACTTCCTTCTGTTCATCACCCTGGATGACCCGCATCCGCACACCTTGCGAGATCGCGGATCGGGCCAGCGCCGGCGACACATCGGCGCCGAAGATCGAGGCACCGTCCGATGACTGTTCCAGTTCCGACCGGTCGATCGCCCGCACCGTCAACGCGATGCGGCCGAGGCGGCCGGCAACCGCCACACGCTCGGCCTGTTCGGCGGTGACCTCCAGGGTCACGGTCCGGGCGATGCGGCCAACCGTGGCATCGACCGGGTTGGCGCCACGGGTGAATTGCTGGTCGACCGCGATGACCCGCACATCCGTTAGCACGGTTTCGCCGACCACCCGGCGGGCAAGCGGCGCGTCGGCCGCGGCCAGTTCCTGCGTCAGGATCAGGTCGACCTGATCGCCGGGCCAGATCAGCCCGGCGGCCCCGGTGACGACATCGACACCGACCGAGATGGCCCGTGCACCCGGCCGCAGCACGGCGGCGAGGAAGCCGCGGTCGCGTGGGCGCAGCACATCGGCGCGGTGCAGGACTGCATCGGCGTCCAGGTAACGGCGCAGCAGGGCGCCGCGCAATTCGATGCGGCTTTCATCGCCGGGCGTGATGAAGCCGTCCGGCGCGGTCTCTGGCGCCACCTCGCGGATGGCGAAATCCTCATCCTTGAGCAGGCTGCCGGCCAGCAGCGGGCGGGCGGCGACGACGATGCGGATGCGGGCCGGGGGCGGTGGAGGCGGAGCGGGTGCGGCGACCTCCGCCACCGACCCGGCGGTGGGCACCAGCAGTTGGTAGCCGAGCACGCCAAGGCCAAGGGCACTGAACATGAGGGACAGGATGATGAGGAGGCGGAGGTACACGGCTCAGGGCCCCGGTGTGGTCAGCAGCACGAAGATGCCGCCAGCCGCGATGGCGACGCCGTAGGGCAGAGGGCCGCCACACCGCAGACGCCGAGCCTCCACAGCCATGATCCGGGCCAGGGGATGCGCCCTGCTGGCGGGGCGAAGGCGTGGCGCGAAGCGGCGGCCGGCGAGGTAGCCGAGTCCGAGGATGCCGCCTGCGAAGACGGTGACCGTGATGAAGTCCCAGGTGGTGGCAGGCGGAAGGCCGATGGCCAGGGCGGCGGTAAGCTTCACGTCGCCACCGCCGAGCCAGCCGCGGAGGGCGAGCAGGAGGAGAATGACGAACAGCAGCGCGGCCGTGGCGGCAGACAGGAGAAGCGGGACCCAGTCGACGGCAAGCCGCGTGGCGATACCGATGGCGGCAATCGCAAGGGCAATGCGGTTCGGGATGATGCGGGTGAGCACGTCCCGCCAGGCAGCCAGCGCAAGGAGCGTGGCCAGTGCGACATTGGCGACCATTGGCACCAAGCGGTTCCTTTCAGGAACTTTAGCCGTGGAGCCGCGCACAACCGTCCGGCCTCGGATTTCAGATCGAGGCCGGACGGTTGGTCGTAGGAATATCGGAGTGTTGCTAGGAAGCAACCACGCCAAAGATGGCGTTGAATTTCGCCAGCATCAGCGGCGCGAAAGCAGCCATTGCAGTGCCGACCGCACCAACGATTGCAACGGCCAGGATAGCGTACTCGGCCGCGGTCACGCCCTTGCGATCGGCGACAGCGGCGGCGGCAGTGGCGACTAGGCTACGGATCATTCGTTTGTTCCCCCATCCGAATACGCAACGTTAACGGGCGCCACAACCAACCGATGACAACCGGGAGCCTGTAGCGCGCCCCGCCAGGAGGATTTTATTGATCATTCACCCGGCATATGCAACTTATAGGTTCATTAGGGTCAGGTCAATCTCTGTGCGGTTAGTGAAAAAAAGGAACTAAATCAGTTTCCATCAATCACATGGTCTGGTCCCCGATTCGCGCGGTCATCCGGAGAGGGCAGGCTAACTAGCTGGAAAACAACATGTCTTCTGCGCCACATCGCTTCGGCATCGAATGGCACCGCCTCGGGGCACGCTGAAAATGGTCCGCATATGCCTACTAGACGCTGAATCCAGAGCTGTCGGCACTTACGCTTCGCTAAGACTGTTGCGAAAATACACTTCACGGTTGTGGCGCCTGCATGCTGCGGCCGATGCAACCTGGCGGCGACGGAGCGTCGGAGGCCGAGGCTCCGTCGCCGCCATGGTCGCCATCAGCGGCACCGTGCTCATCGGCTTCGCTGGTCTCGCGGTCGATGGTGGCACTTGGTACTTGGCCACCCGCAACGCCGCCACGGCCGCCGATCTCGCCGCGCTGGCGGGAGCCGCCGCCCGCGAACGCGGCCAGTCCGCCATCACCGTTGCCACCGACACGGCGGCACGCAACGGCTTCGCCAACGGCAGCGGCACCAGCGTCACGGTCAACAACCCGCCGCCTGCGGGGAGTGGCAGCTTCGCCGGCAATACCGCGGCGGTGGAGGTGCTGATCACCCAGGTTCAGCCCCTGCATTTCGCCCGGTTGTTTCTCGGCACGCCCCCCACCCTGTCACGCCGTGCCGTTGCCGCCGCGAATGTGGATGAAGCGGTCTGCGTGCTGGCGCTCGGCACGCTGGAACTCGGAGGCAACAGCACCACGAATGCGCGGCGCTGCGCCCTGGGGGCCAACGCGACTGCACCCGGCGGCATCCGCATCTTCGGCAGTGCCAGCGTTCGCACCGCCGGCCTGGTCACCACCGGCAACTGCGACGGCTGCACCGGCAGCGATGTCTGGACCGACAACACCAAGACGGCGAAACCCTATGTCATCGCCAGCCGGCCGAGCCCGATCACCGATCCCTTCGCCGATCTGCGGAACTGGACGCCGACCCCGCCTGCCTGCGGCCCGGGCATCACCTTTACCAACAACGTGGCCAACATCTCCCCGGGGCAGGCGATCTGCGCGCCCTTGTCGGTCGGCACCAAGCAGACGCTGAACCTCGCGCCCGGAATCTACTACTTCAACGGCGCCGACCTGACTTTGCACGGCACGATCAATGGCAACGGCGTGACACTGGTCTTCACCGGCGAGGTGAACAACGTCGGCACCATCAGGATCAATGCCGAGGCGAAAGGCTCATTGCGCGGCCCGGCCACGTCCCTCGTCCCGAATTATCCGGAGGCGGCCGGGCTCGTCGCATACCGCGATGCGCGCGCCGGCAACAACGGCAGTGCGAACGAGGTTCAGCTGAATGGAGGCGCCACCATGGTCATGTTTGGTGGCATGTACTTCCCGACCTCCGACGTGGTGGTGAACGGCAACAGCGATATCGGCTATTCCAGCTGCCTCGGTGTGATCGGCTACAACATGTCCTTCTCCGGCAGTTCCGACACACAGGTGGATGTGTCCGGCTGCGCCGGTTTCGCCCCTTATGCGACGATCAGCACCGTGCGGTTGGTGGAGTAGTCCGATGCTGCGCAGGATCGGCCACCACGGAATCGCCGCCACGGAGTTCGCAGTAGTCGCGCCCGTCCTGTTGCTATTGCTGCTGGGCAGCTTCGATATCGCCAACCTTGTGCAGACCTCCATCCGTTTGGAAAGGGCGGCCCGCGCCGGCGCGCAATTCGCCACGGCCAGCGCCACGGACATGGAGGCGATCCGGGGCCGGGTCATTGCCGCTTGGCCCGAACTCACCATGGCGGATGTGCCGACGCCGGCGCTCGCCTGTGAATGTTCAGGGGTCACCGTGGCTTGCAGTGAGACCTGCGCCGGCGGCGTCGTGCGGATCATCACGGTGACGGCGCAGCGCAGCCTTTCGCCGTACCTGTTGCAAGCCGCGTCGCTCGGAAGGGGCAGCGCCGTTGTCCGCCTCCGCTAAGACTTCTGCGGGCGGTGCCGGAAAGCGCCGCAGATTCCCATGTGGCAGAGGCGGCACCACGAGCCTGGAATTCGCGCTCGTCGGCAGCCTGCTCATGTCGCTGTTGTTGGGCAGCATCGAGATTGGCCGCTACATGCTCACGCTGGAATCGGTCCGGACTGCCACAGCCGAAGCGGTGCGTTTGGTGATTCTTCGCGGCAGCCAGAATATGAATGCGGGTATCGAGCCCTGTGCGAATCTTAGCGGCAACCTCGCCGGCGCGGGCGCACAGGCGCCGTTCTTGCGATCCGCCTCGCTCATCGTGACCATGAATGGCTGTGCCACGCAGGCCGGCATCACGACAGTTGCCATAACGGTAGATTATCCCTTCATTTTTGGCATTCCGTTGTTCGGTGTCGCGAGCCGGCCGCTAACGGAGGCGGCGCAGGCTGTCTTCAATTGAAGATGTCGATTTTATTGACTGAACTCGTGTCGTCACCGCGTGAAGATTTATGCATGGTAGTGCCGGCGCTCCAGCTACTACCGTATTGCAGTATCGCCGCTTCGTCACAGCGACTGCCAGTGTGGCAACTGCTAGATCAATGGTCGCATCCAGCGGGATATTCCGCGCCATGACCCGGACAGTGTTGGTTGTCCAGGCTGTTGCGTCGAGATCGATGAAGCGCGTCTACGAGGGAAGAGCCGCATTTGCCAGTTTGCCAGTCCGGCAATTGGCCACGGTCACGTCAAGCAAGCTGGTGATGCCCGGTGCCAGTGACGGCAAGTCCCAGGACACCTCCGCTTGGAACTTTCGCGTCCCAACCGGCAGCGCCTGTGTACCGCAGAGTAGCGCCGGCGCCTTTCCCGGCAGGCCATAGAGCCGCAGCGCCTCAAGCTCGATCGTCCCGTCAAAGCCGCAGATGCCGATCTGCGCGAAAGCGACGCTCGGGCCGAGCCGCACCGTCATTCGTCGGTTCAGCGACGAGTCCGCCATCGGTGCACCGCCGGTCCAGGCCTTGGAGGGGGTGTTCCAGATCGGCGTGGTCAGCGAGGCCAGCACATCGCCGGCGATGTTCTCCCGGACGTTCATGGCAGCGTCGAAGCAGCGGACGAACAGCCGGCCGCCATCGACCCCGCCAACGAGTCAGTGCGCCAGTGCAAACTCCTTCGCCGCCGTGGGTCGGCCACGAAGACCGCGCTGGGCGTCCAGCTGCAGCCCGCGGCTGGTCGCCACCGTGGTCAAGGTGGCCGGCTTTTCGACGCCGATCTCGGTCGTTTACCCGCCAGGTAATGAGGCCGTCCGAGCCGCCGAGACCGATCGTCGACTGGACGGCTGAAGCCGTCGCGGTCCTGGCGAAGCCCGCAAGCCCCTGCCGATCCAACGGCGCCACGCCCGTGGCCAACGCTGCCTACTGCAGCGGCAGGACCATGCTGCGGAACTGCCGCTGGTCTTCCGGCAGCTCCGAGCAAGGCGTGCCATTGACTTGCAGGTCGCCATCATCGCTGAACAGCCACACGGCGCTGCCCTCCCGGTTCACGAGCATCGCCTCGGGGTGCAGGTTGCTCCGGCCGGCGAGCGTGGACGTGCGGAGCGTGGCCGGGTCGGCGAGCGCCTCCGCAAACCCGGCAACCCGTGTAGCCCCGCCCCCGGGCTGACCCGACCAGAGATAGAGGTCGAACGCTGGGTTCGGCATTTCCACCCCATCGGCCGTCGGCCCCGCGAGGATCATGTAGCCGCGCCGGGCCTCCGAGTGTTCCATGCTCCGAATGCCCCGGCCACCGAGGTCCAGCGCGATCGGCTTGCCGAGCCTCGGCGGGGCGGCCCCGTCCACCGCCTCGCGCGGATTTAGGAAGGGGACGACGACCGCCCGCCCGCCCGCGAGCGGGTTGCGCAGGCCGATCAGCAGCGACCTCCCGTCGGGCCTCGCGGCAAGGCCTTCGACGTTCAGCCCCCGGCGCTCGGGGACCAGCCTTTTGTCGTCTTCACCACGCCCAACCGTCCACCCGAGGTCGAGGCCGTCCTCGTCGAGTACGCGGCGCAGCTCGTCGAGCAGGCTCAGGGTACGGCCCACGGGCCGCAACGTGACGCCATCGCCCTCTGCCGCTACCGTGGTGGCGAAGAATTGGTGCCGGCTACGGCGGCGCTCACCGTCTCCGTTCCGGCTGTGCGAGGCGATCCAGTAGACGCGGTCGCCGAGCCAGGTGGCGGCCTCGATGTCCGCCTTACCCTTGCCCCTGCCGCGGTCGTCCGCCGGGGTCCCGAGGTGGTCGTCGAGGTCGAGGGTGGCCCTGGGCGCCCCGCCAACGCGGCCGGCGTCATAGACGCGCAGCAGGTTGTCCTCGTCGTTCGCCACGGCGAAGCGACCGCCGAAGCCATCGACCGGCAAGGCCACGGCGGCGGACGCCTCGCACATGCCAGGGTGGGACTGCAGCCCAGAAGGCTGTGCGGTGGGGAACCCCGGAGCGGCGCAGAGGGCGAGGGCCAAGGCTGGCATGAAGAGGCGCAAGTCTCGCATGGCGGGCAGTCCCCCGGCGGTGGCCTTGCAGCGAGCTTGGCACAACCGTCGCCGCAGCGTCACGCTCGGGCCGGCTCCGATCTGGAGGTGGGGCGGCATCGCCGTCGTGCAGCGCGCTCGGTGGCACGCCGCGGTCATTTCCGCTTCACTTCCGTCCGCAGCGGAGCGAAGGGTCAGCCACGCGCCGCGGTGAACGCCGGCGCGCTGCCCCGACCGGCATCTCGGCGGGGCTCTGGGCAGTAGCACCCGGCTGGTCGGGTGCCGTACCCAGGAGCCCCGAGATGGCCCTCTCCGACACTGCCCGCCGCATCCTCGCCGAGGCTGCTCAGCACCCGCTGCGGCTGGCCGCGCCGCCCAATAGACTGCCCATCGCCGCCGCCCGGGCGGTGCTGAACAACCTGCTCAAGCAGGGCTACGTGGAGGAGTGCGAGGCGGCGAACCACGCCAGCCTGCGCTGGCATCAGCAGGACGGCACCCGATCCACGGTGCGCATCACCGAGGCGGGGATGGGCGCGATCGGTGCCGCGCCGGCTGACACCGCGGCGGTGAAGGATGCCGAGGACGGCGTCGACGAGGCAGTGCCTGACACGGTTCCTGCCGACACGCCCCAGGAGCCCGCTCGTGCGCCGCCGACGCCGCCTGTGCCTCCGGAGGCCTTGGTGGCGCCGAATGGCACCGAAGCCGCCCAGCAGCCTTCCACAGCGCCCTCCACGCGCCCCAGCCTGCGCGATGCCGCCCACCGCTTCCTCGCGGCCTGGGACGACGAGGCCGGCGAGCGCGCGGCCTTGCCCAACGCCGTCGCCGCCCTCCGCGCCGTCCTGACCAAGCCTGCGCCGGCTGATCGCACTGCCGGCCCCCGCAAGCCGCGCGAGGGCACCAAGCAGCAGCAGGTGCTGGCCCTGCTCCGCCGGCCGGAGGGCGCCACCGTCGCCGAGATCGCCGAGGTCACCGGCTGGCAGGCCCACACGGTCCGCGGCTTCTTCGCCGGGCTGAAGAAGCGCCAGGGTATCGCGGTCGAGGCCGCCGAGCGGGTCCGCCAGGTCGGTCCCGGCAAGGAAGGCGCCAAGGGCAGCTACACCATCTACCGCCTGGCCGAGGCGGGCTGATGCGGCCGGCGCTGCCCCACGGCGCTGCCAGGCTGGCGGTGGGGCTTTACCGGGTCTCCACCGCTGAGCAGGGCCAGAGCGGTCTCGGGCTGGAGGCGCAGCGGGCCGGCGTCCGGGCCTTCGCCGCGGCCCAGGGCTGGACGCTGGTCGCCGAGTACCAGGACGTGGCCAGCGGCAAGGACGACCGCCGGCCGGGCTTCCAGGCGGCGTTGGCCCGCTGTCGCCAGCTCGGGGCGGTGCTGGTCGCCGCCCGGCTCGATCGGATCACCCGGCGCGCCCACACGCTCTCCGGGCTGCTGGAGGAGGGATACCAGATTCGGGCGGCCGACATGCCCGGCGCGGACGACCTGATGATGCGGATCTACGCCGCGATGGCGCAGAAGGAGCGCGAGCTGATTAGCGAGCGGACTAGGGCCGCGTTGGCGGCCGCCAAGGCGCGAGGGGCGGTGCTGGGCGGCGACAGGGGCTACCGGCCGCCGGAGGGGCCAAGCACCTCGGCAGCGGCTCAGGCGCGGCGTGTGGCGGCGGAGCGGGCGGCGCACCGACTAGCTCTGGAGGTGGAGCGACTGCGGGCCGAGGGCGTCATTGGCTTGACGGCGATCGCGCGGGCGCTGACCAAGCGCGGGGTGCCGACGCCGAGGGGCTCGGGTGCGTGGACCCACACGACGGTCGCGCGGGTGCTCGCACGGGCGGCTGCCTGAGCGCTTCAGTCGAGCAGCCGGGCTGGGCGGGCACAGAACTTTAAGCGGTTGATTGTAAGGATCACCTTGGATGAGATGCGGCCATTGTAAGAGGAGCTGACCCGTGAATTCGCCACTGACAGGCGGCTGCATGTGCGGGGCCGTTCGCTACGAGATCACGCACAAGCCGACCCGCATCTATGCGTGCCACTGCACCGACTGCCAGCGCGCAACGACCAGCGCGTTTTCGATCGGGGTGTCGGTTCCGGGCGAGGCTTTCCGGGTGACGGGGAAGGAACTGCGGCCGGTTCCGGGCGGCGTCACCGAGGGCGGGCGTGCCAAGACGCGGTGGGTCTGCCCGGATTGCGGGATCTGTCTCTGCGGCGGTGTAAAGGTTGGAACGGAAACGCCGGGCTACACGCGCAACATCCGCGGCGGCACGCTGGACGACACGTCGTGGCTGCGACCGACACTGCACCTGTTCACGCGGAGCAAGCAGCCCTGGGTGATCCTGCCGGAGGACGCCACAGTTTACGAGGCCTCGCCACCCAGCGCGTGATGCAAGGATGGACAAGCGCATTGTCGGCGGTGAGCCAAGGTCCGCCAAACCCGAGGCGGCTGCATCGGGCGGGAACCGGACATCCACCGCAGCGCCGGGGCGCTCGGCCGAGGCCGCTCTGCTTCGCATACCCGGCAGGGTTGGACGTGCGATAGCTTGCTCCCCAGCGGATTTCCGGGAGCGCAGAAACCAGATTGTTTCAGCGCGAGCGGATCCCAGCCATCCCGTGTCGAAGCTGGCGGCAGTTGCACAGGAGGACTCCATGGACAGGCCACCGGACCTTCGCCGCTCGCTGCTGTTCGTCGCAGGGGCGGACTCCGCCGCGCAGGCAGAGGCGCTGGGCGCGCGCCCCGACGTGTTGGCCCAGGACCTCGAGGACTTCACCCCGCCGAGCTTGAAGGATGCCGCGCGGCGGCTTGCAGCGGAGCTTTTCACGAAGGCCCGCGCGGAGGGGTGCCTGGCTGCGGTGCGGGTGAACCCACTTGACAGCGGCGGCCTGGACGACCTGGCGGCCGTGGTCCCGGCGCGGCCCGTGCTCGTCCTGCTACCGAAGGCCGAAGGCGGTGAGCAGATCGCGGTACTTGCGAGGGAACTCGGTACCCATCCGGCCAAGGCCGCGGTTGGTGCGGGCCGGGGTTTTGGCGACGCTCACCGCTTCTGATCGAGGCTGAGTTCCTTGAGGCTTTCGATGCCGCGGTCGGTGAACCCGAGCGTGACACGG
>NZ_JBHTDE010000027.1:0-26928 GCF_042666655.1 Dankookia sp. GCM10030260 | reverse complement strand
CGGGCCACCCAGCCGGATCCTTGAACTCACCCGTCACACACACACACCACCGCGGGGTGGAGCAGCCCGGTAGCTCGTCAGGCTCATAACCTGAAGGTCACAGGTTCAAATCCTGTCCCCGCATCCATACCCCCCCCAACACACACGCCCCTCCCGCATATCCGCAGGCAGGGAAGTCCGGCGTTTTGGGCTGTGCTCGTCTTCCTGTCCGGTAGCTGTCAGCTACCGGACAGCTTTACCCCCGGACATGAGCCTCGACCCGGTCGCGTCGAAGCCGCCAGCCGATCATACCAGGGCTGCGTCAGAGCAACGGTCTTCGCTCGTGCGGCCATTGAGGCCCGAGGGCCAGCCCCAGGCAGAGCGCGAGGCCTGAAATCATCTGCCACGCCTCTCCGGCCGAACGCGGGTCATGGCAGCCGCCGGCCGGGTCGACAGGCAGCTGGGCGCGGACGCTCCAGGCCGCCTATTCATCGAAGCGGACACGGCCATGCTGGCGCTGCCGGGCAAGGGGGTCGGCCGCATCCTGCGGGCCGTGACGACGCGCGGCGAGGCCTGCCGGGTCAGCGGCCGCGCTCACTCCCAGAGAACTCCCGTCGGACACCGGCAGGCCCTCCACGCCACGGCCCCGGATCACCGTGCGCCGCTTCGCCGGGTCAGCCCGGCGGCAATGGCCGGCGCTGTCATCATCTCGGCGCTTGCCTTTGCCCGGCCCCTTCTATACTCACTTTTTTGTTACATCCCGTGGGTTTCATTGCGCGGGAGCAAGGTGAGGCCGGGCGATGCATCAGGACGATACTTGGCGCGACACCGACCTGACGCGCCCCTATGACGCCGTGGTCATCGGCAGCGGCGCCGGCGGCGCGCCGCTCGCGCTGCGGCTCGGCCAGCGCGGCCTGCGGGTCCTGGTGGTGGAGCAGGGCGACTTCCTGAAGGTCGAGCGCGGCGCCGCCGACACGCCGCCCGGCAAGTTCATCACCCAGGTCATGGGCAGCCGCGAGGCGCCGCTCAGCGTGGTCGGCGGCCGCACCAAATTCTACGGCGCCGCGCTCTACCGGATGCGCGAGAGCGACTTCCGCGAGACCGTGCACGAGGCGGGCATCTCGCCCGCCTGGCCGATCACCTATGCCGAGCTCGAGCCCTACTACGAGCAGGCCGAGCGGCTCTACCGGGTGCATGGCGCGCCGGATGGCGACCCGAGCGAGCCGCCGCGCGCCAACCCCTATCCCTTCCCGCCGCTGCCGCACGGCCCGGTCGTCGCCGATGTCGTTCGGCGGCTGGAGCGGACGGGCACGCGCACCGCGGCCATCCCGAACGGGCTCGACCACGGGCCGGGCGGCAAATGCGTGCTCTGCGCCTCCTGCGACGCGCATTACTGCACGCTCGACGCCAAGATGGATGCCGAGACCGCCTCGATGCGGCCGGCCCTGGCGACCGGCAACGTCCATCTGGCGACGCAGACCGAAGCCCTGCGCGTGCTGACCGACCGCGAGGGCGGCCGCACCACCGGCGTGCTGCTGCGCCGCCGCGGCGTGGAACATGTGGTTCAGGCCGAGGTGGTGGCCGTCTGCGGCGGCCTGCCGGGCTCGGCCATGCTGCTGCGGCAGTCCCGCACCGAGCGCCATCCGGAGGGCCTCGGCAATGCCCAGGGGGCGCTCGGCCGTTATCTGGCGGGCCATTCGGTCGGCATGATCTTCCCCTTCGTCAGCTGGAAGACGCTGCCGCCGATCTACACCAAGACCTTCGCCATCAACGCGTTCTACGACGGCGCGCCGGACTGGCCCTACCCCACCGGCGTGGTGCAGATCGCCGGGCAGATGCCCTTCTGGGAGGAGACCTCGCGGCTGATCCGGCCGGTCGTCAGGCTGATCGGCACGCACAGCTTCATGTGCTTCTACATGACCGAGGCGCTGCCGACCCGCGAGACCGGCCTGACCTTCGCCGGCGACACGCTGGCCGGCCGGGTCGACCCGGTGCACAACCTGCAGACCCTGGCCCGGCTGCGCGGGCTAGCGGTCGCCGCCTTCCGCCGCGCCGGCTATCCCTCGCTCGCCCGCAAGCGGGCGCCCTATCTGTGGCATGAGGTCGGCACGGTGCGCTTCGGCGCCGACCCCGGCACCTCGGTGCTGGACCCGGACTGCCAGGTGCATGGCATCCGCGGCCTCTACGTAGTCGATGCCTCGACGCTGCCCTCGGCCGGCGCGGTCAACACCGCGCTGACCATCATCGCGCTCGCGCTGCGGGCGGGCGACCACATCGCCGGCCAGGGCACCGGGCGATCGACGGCGGCGCCGCGGCGGGAGCCGGCCGGCATGCTGCAGGCGCCGCGCTGAGCAGGCCGCCCGGGTCGCGCCGCCCACCACTCCGCCGCTTCCCCTGCAGGTCGCAGAAGGCCGTCCCATGAAGCTCGTCTACTACCGCAAGCAGGTGCCGAATTTCGGCGACGACCTGAATGCCCTCCTCTGGCCCGCTTTGGCGCCCGGGCTGTTCGACGACGACCCGGAGGTCGGCTTCGTCGGCATCGGCACCATCATCGGCATGCCCTGCGGCGATCTGACGCGGCTGCACGTCTTCTCCACCGGCATCGGCAACGACCGGCCGGAGGCCTGGCGCGGCAAGCAGGTCGAGTACTGGTGCGTGCGCGGGCCGATCTCGGCGCGGATGCTGGGCCTGCCGGCCGAGCGCGCGATCACCGATGGCGCCATCCTGACCCCCCTGGTCGAAGGCTTCCCCAAGGCCGCGACCGGCGGCGGCGGCACGCTGGTGATCCCGCATTTCGAGACGCTCGACCATCCCGGCTGGCCGGAGGTGGCGCGGCTGACCGGCTACGAATTGCTCGACCCGCGCGCCGATCCCGTCGCGGTCATCGGCCGCATCGCCGGCGCCAGGCTGGTGCTGACCGAATCCCTGCACGGCGCGATCCTCGCCGATGTCTACGGCATCCCCTGGATCGCCTTCGCCACCTCGAAGAATTTCGGCGTCACCAAATGGGTCGACTGGACCCATTCGCTCGGGCTGGAATTCGACCTGGCGATGATCCCGCCGCCGGATCCCGGGCCGGTGCTCGCCTTCGGCCGGCCGCCGGCGCCCTTCGGCCAGACCCGGCGCTTCGACCCTGAGGAAGCCTTCGCGCATTTCGACGACCGGGTGCTGCCGGATCCGGTGACATTGACCTCGCGGTTGAAGGGCGTGGTCAAGCGTTCGCCGCTGATCCGCCCCTTCCTCGGCTTCAGCGCGGCCCGCACGGCGGAGGCGCTGCAGCGCCTGGCCGGCACGCCGCCGGCGCTGAGCGCGGCGGCGCTGCGCCTGGCGCTGCGCGACCGGATGATGGAGCGCCTCGCCGCCTTGGCTGCCCAGCCGCGCTAGGCAGGCAGGCTCGGGGAGGAAGACGCAACGGGCCTGGCACCCGCCCCGCGGTGAGTGCCGACTCCCAAAAGCGGAGAAGAGGCCAGGGAGGATACTTCCTTCCTGGCCTTACTTCATCCGGCCGATCCGGTACGGCGAGGCAGCCGGCACCGCGCCGCCCTCGACCACGCGGAAGCCGCCGACCAGGGTGCGCGGCACCGGCGGCTTCGAGGGCAGCAGGCGCAGCCCGTGCCGCACCACCTCGACCTTGGCATCCGGGTAGACCGCCAGCACGTCCGGCAGGACCGCCTTGACCCGCTGGGCGAGGTGGGAGGTGCGGCCGGTATCCGACCCCACCTGGGCCGCCAGGGCCTGCCAGCGGAGCAGCAGGGGCTGTTCCAGGCGCTGCAGCCGGTAGGCCAGCAGGGTGTAGAGGTCGAGGCCGAGCGAATTGTCCTTCAGGTGCGCGATGGCGTCGCGCATCAGCGGCACCGCGTGGTCCCGCAGGTGGTCGTGGAATTCGCGGGTCAGCTCGACCGTCGCCTGCCAGCGGGCGCCGTCGCCTTCCTCCTGCCCGTGCCAGAGCGACAGGCCGGAGACCAGGCGCTGGTCGCGGATGATGGTCTCATCGACGCCGGCGGCGGTGCGCGCGGTCCATTGCAGGGTGAACTCGCAGCGGGCGATGCGCAGCGACTGCTCGCGGATCGCCTGGATGGTGCCGCGCGGCCCGCCGGTCACCGGCAGGCCGAGCGAGCGGATCCAGGCCGACATGCTGGGGCCGAGGCTGACGATGCGGCTGCGGACGCCCTCGGTCTGCAGGAAGATCATGATCAGCCGGGCCCGGGTGCCGTAGGGCACGCCGACGCGCGTCGCGCGGCCGTCCGGGCCGCGCACCACGCCAGGGCTGACCATGAGGTGGAAGCGGCCGGAGTTGCGCTGCCAGATCAGGTCGTTGGTGGCCGGGCGGGCATGCGGCAGGCAGGTCTGGCAGAGGCCGGAATGCGAGAAGGCGAGGTCGTCCTCGGCCGGCTCGCTCAAGGCGGCGCTGGCAGCCTCGATGCGGTCGAGCTCGCGGCGGCGCTCGTTCGGATCGGCGATCGCCGCCGCGGCACGGCGAAGTTCGTCGGCCCCGAAGAGCATCAGCTGGCGATGAATATCGGCCATGGGGATCCGCACACCGCGTTCAATGACTGCTGATACGCAGTCTACCCATGTTGCAACGCAACCTTACGCTGAATTGGCGGCCTATCAGGACATCCACGCTGCATTGGCGGCTTCGACCTTTTGGCGAGGACTTGTCCACGCTGAATCGGCGACATCCTACGCTGAATCGGCGACTACGGAATCCGGTCATCTACGCTGAATCGGCGGCTTTTTTGCAGGTTATCCACGCTGAATGCGCGGCCCATACCTATAATAAGACCTATAGAGCTTTTCCTATAGGCGTCGTGCCGCGGCCGTACCGAATCCAAAGCCAACAGGTAGCAATAATTATTTTTAAATAACATTCCGATAACGTCAAAAGATCGTGGTTCGGGGCCGAGCGACCGGAGGCCGAGCGGAGGCCGCCGATTCAGCGTGGCTTCATGGCACCGGCGAGCCTGCCGCCACACCGGCCGAAGCGGGCACGGGATTGCGCCGAGGCCGGCAGGGCCGGGGGTGGATCGTCCCCTGGTCCCGCGCCCATGCGGCCCGCTGTCCCAGCGAAACAGAGGCCGCCGATGCAACGCAGCCCCCGTATTCCAAAGGAACGGTTCGGGGACACCATGGGCGATGTCCTGGGCTACGCACGGGTTCCCACCGGCGACCAGGGCGTCGCCGGGCAGGAGCTGCGGCTGCGCGAGGCCGGCGCCATCCAAGTGTTCAGCGACGTCCGCTCCGGCCGCTCGGTGGAGCGCCCCGGCCTCGGCGCCCTGCTCGACTACGCGCGGTGCGGCGACACGCTGACGATCGTGCGGCTGGACCGGCTCGGGCGGTTGCTCGCCGAACTGCTGGCGACCGTCGCCATGCTGAAGGAGCGCGGCGTCGCGCTGCTGGGTTTGGAAGAGAAGATCGACACCTCATTGGCCGCCGGCGAGATGGCTTTCCACGTGTTCAGCGCCATCGCACACTTCGAGCGGCGGCTGGTCGCCGAATGCACCCGCGACGGCATCGGCGCGGGCCAAGGGCAAGCATCCGGGTCAGCAGGCTGGTCGCTGCAGCCGCCGGCATGCCGGGCGCGGCGCGGTGCAGGACGCCCCGGCTGCCGCCCGCAGTTGCTGCCCGAACCGAAACGGCGTGCGCTCGGTCCAGGCGGCGATCTGCGCTGTCGACGCGCCCGCCTCGTACAGCGCCGGCCAGTCCTCCGGCGGCGGGTCGTTGGGAGGCAGTCCTGCGAACCGGCATCGAGGCCGCAAAGCGTGCCCGGGACAGTGCGCGATCATAAACAATCAACTTTAGTGAAGCCGTATGGCCAGGATACGGCCCGTGGTTGGCCATCGTTCACAATTATCCAAATCAGGTACGAAACGGACATGCAAGACGCAGGCTGCAAGGCAGTCGGGATCCTAGGCAATGCCGGGCGAGTCGCGCAGCATGCTTTCCTCACGACCGCGGAGGCTTTCGGCAAGACCGGCCGGAACACCGGCAACCTCGCATTCATGTATGGTTTTCACCACTGCCTCGGCGAGGAAGCGGTCACCGCTTCCTTCACCTTCGACCCAGCATGGGCGGCGGAGCGACTTCGGGTGTTGTGTATCCCGGCCGCCAACTATCTTTATCGAGCATTCGAATTCGGCGATCTCGCGACACGAATCGAGAAAAGCAAGCTGCCCGTGCTGATCGCAGGCCTCGGCGCGCAAGCAGGGCGTAGCGTGGCAGAGGTAAAGCTGACCCCGGGCACGGAGCGCTTTCTGCGCGTGATCGCAGAACGGTCGGTGCGGATTGCGGTGCGTGGGCGCTTCACGGGCGAGGTGCTGGAGAGCTACGGCGTCCAGAATTTCGAGATTCTCGGCTGCCCCTCCAACTTCATCAACCCGGCCCTTGATCTTGGCGCGCAGATCGCGGCCCGCTTTGCCGAGCGCAGCGAGCGGGTCGCCTTTTGCCCCACCTTCTACGAGCACAACGCGCATTTCGAGGCGCGGGTGTATCGAGAAATCGCCGCGGAGGTGGAGGAGATCGTCTGCCAGGAGCCGCTTTCCGCCCTCGCTTTGGCGCGTGGGGAGCGTGACGATGCGCTGCAGGCCTGGATCGCCAAGACCGGTTTCCTGCAATTTCTGCCAGCGGCCGACAAGCCGGGCATTGTCCGCAAGATGCGCACCTATTTTGGAATCGAGCCCTGGCTAGACGCCAGTCTGCGCACCGACCTGCTGCTCGGCACCCGGATCCATGGGGTAAGCGTGGCATGGCAGTCGGGGCGCGCCGCACTTCTGGTGCCACACGATCTTCGCACCCAGGAATTGGTAGAGACGATGGGCCTGCCCCATTTAGCACAAAACGCGGTGCCACGCGGCGCGGTGCTGGAGGCGGTTCGGGCGGCCATTCCGGGCTTCGCGCAAACTTACGACACGAAGCGCCTCGCGCTCGCGGCCCGCTTCCTGCGGCTTATGGAAGAGACCGGCGTGCGCCCCTCGGCCCATCTGGCGAGCCTTGCAGCAGGCGCAAAAGCCACAACGCTGGAGCGTGTGTCAGAGCCGGCCTGACCCAACAAGCCGCAGCGGGGATCATGTCTGCAGCGTAAGCGCAGGCCCCTTCTTGCTGCGGGTTATCGCGGGCCAGTCGCACAGCAGGACGTAAGCGTCGACTTCGATCACATATGTGCTCCAAGCCCAGTTTCATGCCGTCGACCTCGCCCACAGCCAAGTCGGCGCGGCTGGCGTGACGGCGAGCGTGTTATGGCCGGCTGCAGCGGGCACGCTCCTGGTCGCAGCGCTGCTGGGTGGAACCTTCATGGGCATTAGGCCCTCGCTCGCGGGTGGGCGTAGGCTAGGCAGAGGCGATCCCCGCCGTGCCTTCGCTCTGCTGACCGCCGGCTCGGCACCCTGCAATTCTGAACCGTGTCGAACCCGGCGGAAGCCGCTCGCTTTAGGGCTCGCCATCTGCCGGCGGCATTCCTGAAAAGTTCGAGCTTCGCGTTGTCCATCTGACAAACGACGCTCTGCCCTCCACCTGTCCGCGCTCAGCGCCCGTCCAGGCGTCTCCGGAGTTGTTTCGGGCAGCCAGGCTTTCCGGTTCGCCTGAAAAACTTCGAAAAAGCTATACGACGCTCCGATCTTTCAACCTTTTCTTGAGATGACGGGGAGGCCGGGCTAGGACCGCCGGCATGCCGCGCGCCGCACCCGATCCTGATGCCCGGGCCGCGCCGCACCCTCCCTCCCCCCCGAATGCCGGCCGCTACCTGCACGGCGCCGCCTGGTCGGCGCTGAACGCGGTGGCCGGGGCGCTGCTGCCGCTCGGGATCTTCGTGGTCTTCGCCCGCTGGCTGCCGGCCGCCGAGATCGGTGCCGTGGCGCTCGGCGTGGCGGCGAGCGAGATGATCAAGGCCTTCGGCCTGCCCGGCCTCTACGAGGCCCTGCTGCAGCAGCGGGACGACCGGCAACCGGACAACCGGCGGCGCTGCGCCGAGACCGCCCTGGCCTGCCTGCTGCTGGGCGGCGCGGCGCTGTTCGGCCTGCACCTGCTGCTGGCGTCGCTGCTGGTCCGCCTGGTGCCCGGTGTCGAGCAGGCCTGGCTGGTGATCGCCGTCACCGGCCTGCGCATCCCGCTCGACCTGGCGGCGCTGCAGCCGCAGGCGGCGCTGGCCGAACGGCTCGCCTTCCGCCGCCTGGCGCTGCGGTCCGTCGTCGCGACCGCCGGCGCCGGGGCGATCGGCCTGGGCCTGGTCTTCGCCGGCCAGGCCCTGGCCGGGCTGGTGGCCTACCAGGTCGGCCTGTCGGCGCTGCTGCTGCTGCTGACCGCCGCCGGCGGCGGGACCCTGGCGCGGCCCCGGCTGCACCGCGACTGCCTGCGCCGGATGTGGCCGGAGGCCTGGCGCGCCTCGGCGATCCGGCTGGTGGCGGCGGTGAACAACTACCTCGACCAGGTCGTCGTCGCCGGGCTGCTCGGCGGGCTGCGGCTGGCCTACTACAACTTGGCGAAGCGGATCGAGACGATCCTGATCTCGGCCGCCGCCTCCTTCTCCGCCATCCTGTTCCAGCCGGTCTTCGCCCGCCGCCCGACGGGTGACAATCCGGCGGGCAACGCGCAGGGGCTGCAGCGCGGCCTGATGGTGCTGACCGCCACCTGCGGCCTGGCGACGGCGGTGATCGTCGTCACCCATCCGCGGCTGATCCCCCTGGTCTTCGGTCCGGCCTGGGCCGAGGCGGCGCCGATCGCCGCCTGCCTGGCGTTCGGCGGCTTCGCCCGGGCGCTCGGCAGCGCGCATGGCGCGCTGCTCTCGGTCTCCGGCCGCAACCGGCAATTGCTCTGGGTCAGCCTCGGCTCGGCCGGCTCCGGCCTGGCCCTGGTCGCCCTGCTGGCGCCGGTCGGCCTGGTGCCCTGCGCCGCCGCCCTGGCGCTGCGCAGCGTCGCCTCGACCGGCGCCATGGCCTGGCTGACCCGGCGCGACCTGCCGGGCATGGGGCGGGCCTATGCGCTGGCGGTCGGGCTGCCCTTCGGCCTGATGCTGGCCGCGGCCTCGGGCGGCAGCCTGCTGGCCGACCGGCTGCTTGCCGGCATGCCGCCCGGCCCCTGGACCGGCCTGCTGGCCCTGGCCACGGCCGGGACCGCGGCGGCGGGGGGCGTGCTGCTGTATTTCGGCCTGGGCCTGTTGTTGCGGCGGCGTCGGGCAAGGCCGGCGGCCTGATCGCGGCATGCGTTCGGGTAACGATAAAATCTAATAAGTTGACAATCCTCGAATACAAATTCCATATAGTACTTATTCTGTTGCTGAAGCGCATAAGGCTATGGCGGGCGCGGCCGATCTGCTCGCGACCCGGCGGCAAGGGCTGTCGCTTGCTTCGCCGCAGGTCGTCCAGCCCCTTCGCCAGCCCTTTCGGATGATGGCCGCATGACGAACGCCTACACCCAGACCGACATGCCGGGGCTGTCGCCGAACGGGTCGGAGACGCCGCCATTCCGCTGGCTGCCCGGCCTGCTCCGTTTCCTACGCCGCCGCTGGCTGACCATCGCCGGCACGGCCGCGGTCGTTCTCGGCCTCGCCGTCCTCTATCTGCTGGTCGCCACGGCGCAGTTCACCGCCACCACCGCCCTGCTGGTGGACATCCGCCAGAGCAACCCCTTCCGCCAGCAGCCGCTGGTGACCGACGCGCAGTCGGAGAACACCATGGTCGAGAGCCAGGTCGAGGTGATCCGCTCGGAAGGCCTGGCGCGCGCGCTGGTCGCACAGCTGGACCTGGTGAACGACGCGGCCTTCAACGCCATGGGCCCCGGCATCATCGGCTCGGTCGTCGGCTTCCTCACCGGCAGCGACGGACCGGCGAATGCGGAGAAGCAGAAGGCCCTTGCGGTCGAGCGGCTGATGCGGCTGATCGGGGTCCGCCGCGTCGGCATGACCGCGGTGATCGAGGTCTCGGTGCGGACGCCGGACCGGGAGCTTTCGGCCCGGCTGGCGAATGCCCTGGTCGAGGTCTACCTGCAGCGCCAGGTCGCCGCCCTTTCGGGCGTCTCCAGCATGGCCAGCGGCTGGATGCAGAAGCGGGTGAAGGAGCTGCGCGACGAGGCCATCGCCGCCGACCGCGCCGTGCAGGACTACCGCGCCGCGCACAACATCCTCGACACCGACAAGGGCCAGTTCAACGCCCAGCAGCTCGGCGACTTCAGCCTGCAGCAGACCATCGCTCGCACCCGGCGGGCCGACGCGCAGGCCAAGTTCGACCGCATCAACGCGATCTCGCCCGACCGCCTGGTCGACGCGCCGATGGCGGAAGCCATCGAGAACACCGTCATCGTCGGCCTGCGCAAGCAGTACCTCGACGCCCGCCGCCGCGAATCCGAATGGTCGAGCCGCTACGGCGCCAACCACACCGCGGCGGTCAATGCACGCAACGAGATGGCCGAGCTGCAGGGCTCGATCAGGAACGAGCTGAGCCGCATCTCCGAGACCTACCGCTCCGAACTGGAGGTGGCCAAGGCGAACGAGGCCGAGCTGACCCGGCAGCTGGGCGTGCTGGCGGCGGCCACGGCGGCGGTCAACAGCGACCGCATCATGCTGCGCGCGCTGCAGAGCGCCGCCGACAGCTACAAGGCGATCTACGAGAATTTCCTGACCCGCTACACCCAGGCGGTGCAGGACCAGTCCTTCCCCATCACCGAAGCCCGGGTGATGTCGGCCGCCGTGCCGCCGCTGAAGAAGAGCTCGCCCAAGGCGGTGATCGCGCTCGGGCTCGGCCTCGTGATGGGCCTGCTGCTCGGCTTCGGCCTTGCCATCCTGCGCGAGCTGCTCGACCAGGGGCTGCGCACCCCGGCGCAGATCAAGGCGGCCACCGGGACCGACTGCCTCGGCATGCTGCCGCGGATCGCCGTGGCGTCGCGCGGCATGGCCCCCGGCCATGCCGCCGAGCCCTCGCTCCGCCAGCTGCCGACCTACCCGAGCGCGCTGCGCCAGGTCGTCGACCAGCCCGGCTCGCCCTTCGCCGAGGCGATGCGCGGTATCGCGCTGCGCACCGTCTGGCGCCGCCGGACGCCGGGCAGCCAGGTGATCGGCTGCGTCGCGCCACGCGCCGGCGAAGGCGCCAGCACCATCGCCGCCAACCTCGCCTATGCCTTCGCCGAGGCCGGCTACAACACGCTGCTGGTCGATCTCGACCTGCGCGGCGGCGACCTGACCCGGGCGCTGGCGCCGCAGAATGCCGGCGGCGCGGCCGAGATCGCCGAAGGCGCCATGCCGCTCGAGCAGGTGGTCTGGCGCGACCCGCAGGCCGGGCTGCACTTCCTGCCCTCCGCCGCGGGACGCTCGGCGGCGCATCCGGCCCGCGTCCTGGCGCCGCTGCGGGCGGACCGGCTGCTGGCCGCGCTGCGGGCCGGCTACGACCGCGTGGTGATCGACCTGCCGGCCGCCGGCGGCGCCGCCGATGCCAGCGTGCTGGCCGAGCTGCTCGACGGCCTGCTGCTGGTCTCCAGCTGGGGCGGGCTGGAGGGCGAGGCCCTGGCCGAGGTGCTCGACGGGCTGCATGGCAGCCGCGACAGGCTGCTCGGCGTCGTGCTCAACCGGGTCGAGCTGCGCCGGCTGGAGCAGTATGGCGCGGCCGGCCACGTGCCGGCGCCGCGGCCGGAAGCCGTGGCCGTCGCCTGACGCCGGCCCAAGGGCCAGTGCGGTGGAATCACCACTATAAAGGGTATAGTCTCTTCGTTACTTAAACCTTGAGTTATATACCCGTGCCCCGTATAGCTCCGGTCGCGGCCGGCGGCCGCGTGCACGAGCGGGCTGCCAATGCTGTTCGGATCGCTTGAATTCGTCTTCGGCTTCTTGCCGGTCGCCCTGCTGGCCTATCACCTGCTGCGGGTCCGCGGCTGGCAGGTGGCGGCGAAGCTGGCGATGGTCGTCGCCTCCCTGGTCTTCTACGGCTGGTGGGATCCCCGCTACGTCCTGCTGGTCCTCGGCTCGATCGCGGTGAATTACGGGCTCGGCGCCGCCATCCACCGGACCGCGGCGCCGGGGCCGCGCAAGGCGGTGCTGCTGCTCGGCCTCGGGCTCAACCTCGGCCTGCTCGGCTACTACAAGTACGCCGGCTTCTTCCTGCAGAACGTCGGCGGCCTGTTCGGCATCCACGACGTGGCGACGACGCTGATCATCCCGCTCGCCATCAGCTTCTTCACCTTCCAGCAGGTCGCCTACCTGGTGGAGACCTGGCGGGGCCAGAAGCCGGCCGACAACGCGCTCGACTACATGTTGTTCGTGCTGTTCTTCCCGCACCTGATCGCCGGGCCGATCACCCACCATACGGAAATGCTGCCGCAATTCGCCCAGGCCGGGCGCGGCCGGCTGCCGCCGAGCTACATCGGCATGGGCGCCACCATCCTCGTGCTCGGCATGGCCAAGAAGGTGCTGCTGGCCGACAGCATCGCGCTCTATGCCGACCCGGTCTTCGCCGCCGCGGCCAACGGCACGGCGCTGTCCATGGCCGAGGCCTGGATGGGCGCGCTGGCCTATGCGCTGCAGCTCTACTTCGACTTCTCCGGCTATTCCGACATGGCGATCGGCGTCGGCCTGCTGTTCGGCATCCGCTTCCCGGTGAATTTCAACTCGCCTTACAAATCCACGAACATCGTCGATTTCTGGCGGCGCTGGCACATGAGCCTCTCGGCCTTCCTGCGCACCTATTTGTACATCCCGCTCGGCGGCAACCGCGCCGGCAAGTGGCGGCGCTACGCCAACCTGATGGCCACCATGACGCTCGGCGGGCTGTGGCACGGCGCCGGCTGGACCTTCCTGTTCTGGGGCTTCCTGCACGGCTTCTACCTGATCCTCAACCATGCCTGGGGCGCCCTGGCGGGCGGCCGGCTGCGGATGCCGCGCGGCCTCGGCTGGGCGGTCACCATGCTCGGCGTCGTCGTCGCCTGGGTGTTCTTCCGGGCGACCTCCTTCGGCGCGGCGCTCGACATCCTCGGCGCCATGGCCGCGGGCGGCGGCGGCGGCGTGGCACCGGCCGGGCTGCCGGATCCGCTGCTCGGCTGGCTGCTGATCGGGCTCGGCACCCTCATCGCCGTGTCGCAGCCGAACGTGCTGGAATTGGCGCGCTACCCGCAGGGCCTGCAGGAGACGGCGCCGGATGCCGCGTCGCGCGCAGGTTCCGGTGCCATGCCGCGGCGGGACCTCGACCTGCACCGGCTCGCCACCAGCCCGGCCCTCGCCTCGGTCTGCCTCGGCCTGCTGGCGGCGGCCTGCATCGCCCGGCTGCCGAAGCCCGGCGTGTTCCTCTACTTCACCTTCTGAGGTGCGGCCGATGGCATTCCGACCCCTCGCCCGCCGCTTCGCCCTCGCCGCCGTCGTCGCGGTGGCCGCCCTCGCCGGCAGCCTGGCCATCCCGCACGACCGCTACATCCGCTGGCAGGAGATGCGCTCGGAAGCCTGGGCCCGGCTCGGCTGGATCTACGAGCGGGTGCATTTCGACCCGACGCCGATCGACATCGCCTTCATCGGCACCTCGCACAGCATGAACGGCGTCGACGGCGCCGCGGTCCAGGCGGCCCTGGCGACGGCCGGCGGCGGCTGCCGGCATGTGGTGAATTTCGGCTTCCCCTCCTATGGCCGCAACCTGCACTGGCTGATCGCGCGCGAGTTGCTGGAGCACCGCGAGGTCCGCACCCTGGTGCTCGAGGTGTTCGAGAACGAGAGCCGCAAGGCGCATCCGTTCTTCATCAACGTGGCCGATGTCTCGGACATCGTCGAAGCGCCGCTGCTGATCAACCTGAACTACGTCACCGACATCGCCCAGCTGCCGGCCCGCCAGGTCATGCTCGGGCTGAAGACGCTGCTGCCGGAACGCTTCGGCCTGCGGCGCAGCTTCGACCCGGCGCGCTACGACGGCCATGACGTGGACAATACCCGCCAGGTGCAGGTCGGCGGCGTGGCGCTGACCCCGCTGCGCGACCGGGTCCTGCCGCCCGCGCAGCTCGACCGCGTGGCGGCCCGGATGCGCGCGGCGAAGAACACCAACATGCTCGGCGCCCGCTTCGAGGCGTTGGAGTACCGCTATCCGCGTTACTACCTCGACCGCATCCTCGACTTGGCGCGGCAGCGTGGCGTCACGGTGAAATTCCTCTATTTGCCCGGCTATGCCTATGTCGGCGCCGCGCCGCGCGACCCGGGCCTCTATGCCGGGCACGGCGAGGTGCTGGCCACCGGCGACCTGCTGGCCGACCCGGGCTACTGGTACGACCCCGACCACCTGAACCTGCAGGGTGCCGCGGTGCTGTCGGCCCGGCTCGGCCGGCTGCTGGCCGCGCCCCGGGACGGGGAGGCGTTGCGGGTCGGCGAGCCGGCCGCCTGCGACGCGGAAAGCCGCGGCATGGTCGCCGCGCAGGCACGCTGACCGGACGGGGGCCGCAGGGCTCCCCAAGCTGTCCCAGGCCGTGACATCGAGCCGTCAACGGCACCGCAGCATTTTTTTGCGCCTGCGCGGATCTGCCCCCCGTCACAGTACCGAAGAAAATCCATGGAATTTCAGATCGTTCGCGAAAGGCTTCTGGGGAGCAGATTGCCGCCGCAACGCTGAATCGGCGTCCTCTCACCTTATGGGTTAACGATAACCTACTTGATCAACTAATAGGTTTCTGCAACTGTGCCGGCCTGTTGGTTCCCTACCCAGAAGGAGGTTTTTTTTCATGGCTACTATCAACGGCACTGCCGGCAACGACACCCTCGTCGGCACCTCTGGCAACGACCTGATCCGCGGCTTCGGTGGCAATGACGTCCTGATTGGCGGCGCCGGCAACGACTCGTTCTACTTCAAGTTCGGCGACCTCGACGCCTGGGTCCCGACCACGGGCGGCGACACCATCCGCGACTTCGGCGGCGCCGGTGGCTGGTCCGCCAGCAACAACGACTTCATCTCGTTCAATGGCTTCGGCACGATCGGCACGGGTGCGCACCTCGATTTCTTCGCCACCTCGTCCTACGTCCCGACCCTGCAGTACTACAAGGTGTTCGCCGATGCGGCGCACGGCGGTGGCTTCTCCTGGCTGGCCGTCAACTCGCTGAACGGCGCCCATCTGGCCACTGGCGACTACGCCTTCAACGCCTAAGCTTAGGCTGGGCGACAGGGCCAACCGGTGGCGACACCGGTTGGCCTTTTTTTGTGTCTACCCGCCGGATAGGGGGGGGCCGGGCGGCCCGGCCCGTATCAGCCTCGTCCGCTCAGCCTGGCCGCGCCGCCGGCGCCGGCAGCGCCTCGGCCGAAGGGCCGCAGCGACTTGCCCCACTGCATGCCGGGCCGCTCCACCCAGAGATAGCTGAGCTGGGACAACAGCAGTGTGCCCGCCATGGTCGCCGCCATCAGCGCCGCCAGGCCGATCGGCCGGTCCGGCCAGATCGCCCGCATCGCCCAGACCGCCGCGTACAGCACCACCATGTGGCTGACATAGACGGAGTAGGAAATCCGGCCGAGGAACCCGGCTACCGGGTTGTTGACCAGCCGTCGTCCCAGCCGGGCCAGCGGGCCGTCTCCCGCCCGGTGCAGCAGCAGCGTGCCGGCGCAGGCGAAGAGCCAGATGCTGAGCGACAATTCGTAGCGGAGCGCCGCGACGCCGCCGAGGCCGCAGGCAAGCACCACAACGGCGAACTGCCGGCTGGACAGGGCCGCCCGCCGCCGCCAGACCAGATAGGCCAGGATGCCGAACAGGAAGTAGTCGAGGTAGAAACCGATGAAGCCCTGGTTGGCGATGCCGCCCAGCCAAAGCCGTGTCGCCACCGCCATGGCTGCCAGGCCGAGCGACGCCAGCCAGGCATTGCGCTCGAAGGCCAGGTACAGCAGCGGCGCGACCAGGTAGAATTGCCACTCGACGCTGATGCTCCAGGCCTGGCCGAGGAAGGCGTATTCCGCATTGGGCAGCATCTCCTGCGGCACCAGGCCGTGCAGCAGCAGCAGATGCCCGGCCAGATGCGGCCAGAAGTCCCGCCAGCTGTCGCTCAGGTAGGCGAAGCGGGCGGCGGCCCGCGGGTTGCCCGCCACATCCGGCGCCAGCACGTCGAGCGCCATGGGCAGCAGCAGGATCGACAGCAACAAGAAGAACAGATAGGCCGGGAACAGTCGCAAGGCCCGGCGCGTGATGTAAAGCCCGTAGGGCTCCCGCTTCAGGTCGATCAACGCATAGATGACGAAGCCGCTGAGTGCGATGAAGACATTGACCGCATAGGGATTCAACGCGAGCAGCCGCAGCCAGACCGCCGGGTTGGGGCCCGGCTCGACCGTATGGATTACATGGCCGGCAACCACCCACAGGGCCATGGCGCCGCGCAGGGCCTCGAATTCGTCAATTCGATTGCTGTCCCGGGTCCCCACCAATACCTGCTCCCCTGCATTGGCAAATGCCCGGACCACCCTGGGGCGACGCGCTGATCGATGACGTCGCGACCATGCAATACTCTATCGTTCGTAGGAAAACGAGCGCCTGAAATGTCGTTATGGTAGAATAACGCGTCGATCCCGCCGTTCTGGCGGCATGGGCAGCGTCTTGCGCGGCCGCTCAGGGGTCGACGGACTGCCGGGCGCGGAGGCGCAGGCGTGTCGGGAAGACCCTGGCTGCATCCGGCGGTCCGGGCCGGCTTCCGGCTCCACCGGCCGCAAGCTTGCCGGCAGGAAGATCGGCCGGTGCATGTCCGCCGGGGTCGGCAGGACGGCGATCTTGCCGCCGTCGAGAACTCGGCGGATCGTGTCGCGCTGCCAACTCATCTCCTTGACGTGGAGGTCGGCCGGCGGCGCCAAGCCGTGGCGTCCCGTTTTCCCGACGCCCTGGGATGGCCGAAGACATAGACGGTATTCGGCCGTTGGCCGAGTATTCCGGTTCTATAGATTTCAGGTGCCCATGTATTGTCGGCCGGCAGCAACTGGCAAGCTGCGCCGTCCATTCGCCGTCCATTCGCCGACCGGACGGCGCCGGGTAGCGCCTCGGCAAAGGCCAGTGTCCTGCCCAGGCGCTGCGCTTGGCCAGGGCCTTCGTCGGCAGCCATTGCGGCGGCAGCGCGCAGGTGCGGCTCCCGCCGCCCATGGGAGATCGCCGCAGCGGCGGCACCCGGAGGCATGGCTCCGCTCTACTCCGCCGCCAGCGGGTGGACACCCGACGCGGCGCGGGTCGGCGGAATAGCCCGCTGCGGAGCCGCGGCCACCTGGCGCGTGCCGTAGATCCAGACGATCGGGATGAGCAGGGTGCCGAGCGCATAGGGCGCGATGAAGTCGAGCTCGACCGAGGCCCGCAGGCCGAAGATCGCCACGACCGAAGCGATGAAGGCCAGTTCGAGGCTTGGCCTGCGGCATGCATTGACCAGGACGCAAAGGGCCAGCGTCGCCAGCACCGTGCCGAATACGGCGACCCCGACATAGCCCAGCTCGATCGCGGTCTCGTAGTACAGGTTGTGCATGTGGAAGCCGAAGCGCGCGGCGACCTTGGACATTCGCCACAACCCTTCGGCCTCGACCGATTCCTGTACCCAGAAGGCCTGGTAGCCGACCCCGAGGATCGGCTTGAGCGCGATGAGCTGCTCGGCCCGTTGCCACAAAGCGGTGCGGCCGGTCAGGGTGGTGTCCTTGCCGATGCTGTTGAGCAGCTGTTCCAGGATGCCCGAGCTCAACAGCACCAGGACCATGCCGGTGGCCACCAGGGCGAGCAGGCCGGAGCCAAGATAGAACGCCGGCCTGACGCGCGCCGGCAGGTTCGCGGCCAGGGCGATGAAGCCGAAGACGCCGAGCGCGCCGCCAAGGGTCGCCATCGCGCCGACCGATTTGGTCAGCACCATGTAGGGCGGCGCGAGCAGGCAGCAGGCCACCCCGACCAGCCGCAGCAGCCCGGGCTGCCGGGAATCCGGCACGACGGCGATGGCCGCGAGCAGCATGAGGCTGATCATCATGGCGAAGTTGTTCTTGCTGCCGAAGATGCCGATCAGCGCGGTCTCGTTGGTCAGCCCGATCTTGGAGGACCTGCCCAGCACGGTGCCGACCAGGACGCTGACGAGCATGACGCACATGAAGGCGCCGACGAAGCTGCGCAGCGGCTGCGCCCGGGCGATGAGGATGCCGAAGCCGGTCACCGCCAGCAATTGCAGCGCGATCCGCAGGGTGTTGGACGGCGCCTGCGACCACAGGACGGAAACCAGCGCCAGTATTGGAAGGACCCAGACCAGCGGCGTCCGCAGCATCCAGTCGAGGCTGCGCGCCGGCCAGGCCAACAGGTACAGCATCCAGCAGGCCAGGAACGCCACGACCAGCACCGCGCCGAAAGCGACGCTCAGGTTGAAGCAGGTCAGCGAGACGAAGGTCAGCCCCCAGACCGGCCAGGACAGGTCGGGATAAGCCGCCGCCGACCGCCGGTCCGCTTTGCCCGGCGCAGCCAAGCGACTGCTTGGAGTGGCACCCATCATCCAATCCCCGGCTGTATTGTCGCGTTCTATATTTTATTCGAGAGTCAAAGACCAACTTACCGGATCGTCTCAGCCGGCCGTCACCGGCAGCCTGCCCCGCACCGGCGCGGATGCCGGGCCGGTGCGCAGGTAGCCGAGCAGTCCCGCATGGCAGGCCTTGGCCGAGAACCGCTCCCGCGCCACCCGCAGCGCGGCCGCGGCGCGCTCCGCCCGCAGCGCCGGGTCGGCCAGCAGCGCCACCACCGCGGCGGCGAACGCGCCCGCATCGTCGATCGGCCGCACCGCCGGGGCGCAGTCCTCCTGCACCCCCTGCAGGGTGACGCCCGTGGCGACCACCGCCTTGCCCTGGGCCAGTGCCTCGATCAGCTTGATCTTGAGGCCGGAGCCGACCAGCAGCGGCGAGACCACCACCGCCGCGTCGCGGTAGTGCGGCGCCAGGTCCGGCACCAGGCCGAGGATGCGCACCGCCCCGGCCACCTCCCCCGGCAGCGGGCCGATCGCGCCGCCGACCTTGCCCACCACCCGCAATTCCACCTGCGGCACCGCCCGGCGGACCCGCGGCAACACCTGTTCCAGGAACCAGCGGAGGCCGTCGACATTCGGCGCGGTGTCGCTGCCGACGAAGAGCAGCGAGGCCCCCTCCCCCGGCTGCGGCGCCGCCACCGGCTCGGCCGCGATCGGTGCCACGATCACCTGCCGCCCCGGCAGCAGGCGCCGGATGAAGCCGCCCTCCTCCCCCTGGATCGCCACCACGGCATCCGCCGCGCCGAGCAGCCGCAGCTCGCTCGCCTGGTCGATCAGGGCGACGGAATCCTGCGCCCCGATCCTGGCGAATTGCGCGGCGCGGCTGGAGAAGAGGTCGTGCATGACGACGATGCGCCGGGCCGCGGGGCTCAGCGCATAGGGAAAGGCCGGGGTGAGGAAGGCATAGTCGGCCACCACCACGTCGGCGCCGCCGCGGATGCGGCCGGCGACATGCAGGAAATCCTCCGTCCGCCAGGGTACGGCGACGGCATAGGGCGCCTTCCGCACCAGCCCGCCCAGCAGCCCGATCCCGGCCTTGCGCAGCAGCTTGTCGGCCACGCCGATCGCCGCCGCCGCCCAGACCTTGGGGTCCCGCGCCAGCAGGAAGGATCCCACCCGCCAGGCGCCACGCATCGAGACGGAGCGGAACACCGCCATCTCCGGCCGCAGCCGCAGCACCGGCGTCCGCCCGAAGCTGGCAGGCGAGGGCCAGGTCAGGTGCAATTCGTGCCCCGCCCCGGCCATGGCCCGGCAGAGGTCGAGCAGATAGGCCGAGCTGCCGCTGTCCCGCCCGGTGACCCGGTTGCGCGAGACGACATGCACCCGGAGGCCCGGGCCGGTGGGCGGCGCCGCCGGCCGCGGCCGGGCCAGCAGCCGGGCCAGCCGGTCGCGCACCGGCAGGCGCAGCAGCATCGCCCCGCCGGGCGAGCCGATCGCCGCGCGCAGCGCGCCGGGCAGGTCGCGCGCCTTCAGCGCGGCGAGGATCCCGTCATAGCCGAGCGCGCGCTCGATGCTGGCGCGGCGGCCGCGGAAGGCGGCCTCGGTCGCCGCGTCGCGCGGCCCGATCGCGGCGCGGAAGGCGGTGTCGGAGTCCAGCATGGCGAGGAGGTCGCCGCGGCGCAGCCGGTGCGAGGTCGAGGCGCTGTGCCGGCGATAGAAGTAGGTCAGGTCGGGCAGCACGCGGAACCGCGCGCCCCGGGCCAGCAGCCGGGCGACCAGGTCGTAGTCCTCGGCGATGCGCAGGGCCGGGTCGTAGCGCACCCCGCTCTGCCGCAGCAGCGCGGCGCGGATGACCGGCTTGAGGTAGCCGAGCGCCGGCAGCCGGCCGAACAGCGCATTGGCCCGCACATAGAGCGTCAGGTCGACCATGGCCGGCAGCGGCAGGCGGCCGTGCAGCATCGGCTGCGGCGTGCCGCCATCCTCGAAGAAGGCCAGCATGTCGTCGGCGACGATGTCGGCGCCATCGGCCGCGGCCAGCAGCCGTTCCAGGCGTTCCGGGTGCATCAGGTCGTCGCTGTCCATGACCGCGATCCACTGCCCCCGCACCGCGGCGAAGCCGCGGTTGCGCGCCGCGCCCGGGCCGCCGTTCGGCGCCGGCGGCAGCACCACCAGGCGCGGGTCCTCGGCGGCGAGGCCCTCGGCGATGGCCAGGCTGGCATCGGTCGAGCCATCGTCGGCCAGCACCACCTCAATATCGGCCAGGGTCTGGCCGAGCGCCGAGCGGAGGGCCGCGGCGAGGAAGGCGGCGCCGTTGTGGTTGGCCATCACCACGCTCACCAGCGGGCGCTCGTCGGACAGGGTCATCGCTGCTCCCGGGGGTGAGGCTGCGGGGCCTGCGGCAGGCCCGCGGAATGCTGCGCTCATCGCATGGCGGCAACGGGCGATAACATGCCCAGGGCTATTGGCGGCACGGTATATCAATCTAAGATGGAAATCTTTGGATGGAAATTCCGCAGCCCATCGATTAGCCGTGGCAGAAATTCCATCGCCGTCATTGCCGCAACAGGCGTGACCATGGCCGGTCCCTGCGACGACCGCCGCGACGGACCAGCCCGGAGCTCGAGCGGCCCCCATGCGCCTCGCCTATTTCGTCCATGACCTTGGCGACCCGGCGGTGGCCCGCCGGCTCGACATGCTGGCGCCGCGGCTGGCGGAGGCGGTGGTCATCGGCTTCCATCGCGGCGCCACGCCGCCGGCGACGGTGGCCGGCTGGCCGGCCGTCCCGCTCGGCCGGACGGAGGATGCCCGGCTCGGCCGCCGCATCCTGTCGGTGCTGCGGGCGCGGCTGCGGCTCGGCGCGATCGGCCGGCATGTCCGGGGGGCGACGGTGGTGATGTCGCGCCAGCTGGAGACCCTGGCCCTGGCCCGCGCCGCCCGCGCCCGCTTCGCGCCGGGGGCGCTGCTGGTGCAGGAATGCCTCGACGTGCACCGGCTGCTGGTCGGGACCGCGCCGAAGAACCTGGCGCTGCGCCGGCTGGAAGGCTGGCTGCTGCGCGGCTGCGACCTGCTGCTGGTCAGCTCCCCGGCCTTCGTGCGGGAGCACCTGGCGCCGGCGCATGGCGCCGCCCTGCCGCCGGTGCTGCTGGTCGAGAACAAGGTGCTGGCCGCGGAGGCTTTCGGACAAACCCCACCCCCCCCGGCACTGCCGGCCGGCCCGCCTTGGCGGATCGGCTGGTACGGGGTGATCCGCTGCCGGCGGAGCCTGCTGCTGCTGGCCGATCTGGTCCGCCGGCTGCCCGGCCGGGTCGAGGTCGAGATCCGCGGCCGGCCGGCGCGCAACGTCATCCCGGATTTCGACGCGGTGGTGGCGGCGACGCCAGGGCTCGACTTCCTCGGCCCCTATGACCGGCGGCACGACCTGCCCGCCATGTATGGCGGCGTCCATTTCACCTGGGCGATCGACTACTACGAGGCCGGCGCCAATTCCGACTGGCTGCTGCCGAACCGGCTGTATGAGGGCAGCCTGCACGGCGCGGTGCCGATCGCCCTGGCACGGGTCGAGACCGGCCGCTGGCTGGCCGCGCACCGGGCCGGCCTGCTGCTGGCGGAGCCGCTGGAGACGGCGCTGCCGGGGTATTTCGCCACGCTGGACGCGGCCGGCCATGCCGCCGCCGCCGCGGCGGTCGCCGGCATCCCGCGCGGCGACCTGGTGGAGGACGGGGCGGCGCTCGCCGCCGCCCTGCTGCGGCCGCGGGGGCACGGCGCCGCCGTGCCGCCGGCGGCGGGCCGGCCGGTCGAGGCCTGACGGCGGGCCACAGGAATTGAGGCGCCTGAACCCCACAATCCGGCTCAAACCGGCTCGAATTCCTTGAGGCGGCGCCGGGGCATGTCCGGATTTCCCGAGCGTTTGCAAATGGTTGGGCCGAAACCGCTTTTAGATTTGCGGTTCTGAGATCTTCAACCCGCGCCCTGGCCCCGGCCCCCGGCATGGTTCGGGCAGGGGTGTGGCGTTGACTATATTCCTATACACCGTTGCCGCCGCGGAATCCAGCCCGATCCGCCGTCCCGGCTACAGGCCGAGCCGGCGGGTGGGCGTATCGGCCTCGAGCCGGGCGCGGCGGACGTAGCGGCGCATCGAGGCCAGGTCGCGGTGCCGGGTATGGCCCATGATGGCCTCGTCCGGCACGCCGGCGCGGTAGGCCTCGGTGACGAAGCCGGCGCGCAGGCCGTGCGGGCTGATCGGTTCCAGCGCGGTGCCGGTGACCCCGGCGGCGGCGGCGCGGCGGCGGAGGATGAGGCGGATCGCCTCCCCCGACAGGCCGCGCGCCGGGTCGGTCCGGCCGAGCGCGGCGATGCGGGGCGGCGCGGCACCCCCCTGCTGGCAACTGCGGTTGATGGCGCGCCAGACCGGGCCGTTGCCGAGCCGCGCGGCGCGCAGCCAGGCTTCCAGCGCCGCCACCGGGCAGGTGGCCGGGGTGGCGCCGCGGGCGACGAAGATCGCCTCCCCGGCGCCCGCGACATCGGCCTTGGAGCGCGGCAGCAGCAGCCGCGCGCCGGTCGGCGAGAAGGCCAGGTGCTCGACCTGCAGGGCGGCGAGCTCGCCGCGGCGGAGCGCCGCGGCATAGCCGAACAGCAGCAGGGCGCGGTCGCGCAGCGCGGCGAGGGAGGCGACGTCGCCCTCTCCTGGCGGGGCGCAGGCGGCGGCGATCGCCTTGAGCTCGGCGGTGCAGAGCGCGGCGGCGCGGCGCTGCGGCCGGCCGATGCTGCGGGCGATGCCGCGCAGGGTCTCGCGGATGGCGGGGTGGCCGGCATCGAGCCGGTGGCCGGCGCTGCGATGCGCCCGGGCGATGGCGGCCAGGCGCCGGCGCAGGGTGGCCAGCGCCCGGCCGGCATCGGCAAGCGCCGCGAGATGGGCGCCGACGGTGGCCGGCGCGGCGGGCAGCGCGCTGGCATGGCGGTCGGCGCACCAGGCGGAGAAGGCCTGCCAGTCGCGGCGGTAGCCGCGGAGCGTCTCGGCGGCGTCGGCGCTGCGGCGGTAGCGGGCGGCGGCAGCGGCCTCGGCCGGGGCAAGGCTGCCGGCTTCGGCGGCGGGACTGGCGGGGACCATGGTCATGGCATGGAGTCTATCACGTATCGATCGGCCCTGCGTCGGCCGCGCTCCGGCTGGATATACGACAACCATGTGGATGAGACGGACGCTGCCATGCAGATCGGGAAATCGGGCCACAGCCTGGCGGTGCGGCTGCCGGCGGGCTTTGCGGGTCGCGACGCGCTGATCGTCGCCGCGGCGCTCGAGGCCGGCTGCGGCACGCTGTTCTCGGCAGCCATGCAGGACGGCCGGGTGGTCGGGAGGCGGCTCCCCATCCGCACCCCCTTCGCCGTGGCCTGAACTGCCATCGCTTGCGGTAATCCGTACTTACCGCAAGCGATCCGCGGCGCCGCCGCCCTGGCAGGACCCGGCCATGCCTCGGCCGGCTGCGCGAGGCCGGGGCGGCGCCGCGGGCGCTGGCGGCGACCGCGTGCGGGCCGCCCGGCAGCGCGGCATCACACCTCAGGGGGCGCTCCGACTCATCAACCGACTGGTGACGGCCGGCGTGCTACGGGACGCCACCGGGCGGTGCAGTTTCCCGGCTTATGTCATCGGCTGAGTATTGCTAGTAATGGGGCTGTATCCGGCAGGCCGGTCTCCCCACTTGCTGCAGCAAGCCGGTTTTGCACCGCGCCTTCTTGCGATAGTTTGAGAGTTGTCTCTTGCACCTCAGTCCTGACGATATCGCCGCCGCGGAAGCCTGCGGCGTCAGCTTCCTTCCCGCTTCCGCGGCGCAGGTCCAGCGTTTGGCCATGCAGCGGAAGGTCTTCTACCAGGCTGGCGCGCCGATCCTGGCGACGCGGGGCGACGGCTTCTTCGAGACCGCCGGCACGTTGCAGCAACTGATCGAGGAAGGCCGCGCGCAGCAACGCGACCTGGCCCAGTGGTTGCAGCCGGAGGCGGCTGAAGCCGTGGCGGCCGAGGTCGAGGTCGAGGTGCTGGCGATGGTGCCGGACCTGCGGGAGATCGTCCCGCTGGCCGCGCCGGCGCCTCGCCCGGATCCCACGCCCGAGCCAGAGCCGGTGAGCCCCGCGGCGCCCGCCGAGGCGGACATGGCCGCCCCGGAGACCGAGGCCGCGCCGAAGCGGCCGCGGCAGAAGCGCCGCCGTGCGCCCGTCACCCCCCAGGTCGATCCGGTGGCGATGGCGGCCATCGAGGAGGCAATACCCGAGCCGGAACCGGCGGCCACGCCGGAGCCGGAGCCCGCCCTGGCCGGCCCGCCGGATGCGGCGGAAGCCGACGCCCCCGCCCGCTTGGCCGCACGGGCCACGGGCGATGCCCAGTCGGCGGAGGAGCGCGGCAAGCGCTGGCTGATGGCCGGTGCGGCACGGCGCGGCCGGGCCGGCAAGCACTGGAGCACCCGGCAGCGCTAAGGCTTCGCTACCGGATAGCTATCCAGTAGCTACTTCCTATCCCTCTGTAATTCCTTCGTCAGGGCCGCAACCGCGCGGGCGAAGACGTCGCCCAGCACCCAGCCCTCGGCATCGGCGATGGCATAGAAGGCCGCCGCGTCCTCAGCCCGGACCTTCAGGTTCAGCTGCTGGTTCCGGCCGGTGCGGTGGCGCCGCTGCTCGCGGCGCGGCGCCGGTGCGGCCGGCGGCGGGCCGGCCCGGGGCGGGACCGGCAGCGGCCCGCGGCTGCGGAAGCCGGCCTCCTCGGCCACCGCCTTGACCTGCTCGGCCCGGGCCGGCGGCTTCGGCGCGAAGCCGCTGATGTCGAGGTCGTCGTCGAAGACCCCGGCCCGCTTGCTGCTTGGCTGGTCGTTCATGCGGCCTCCGCCGGCTGGGCCCGGCGCAGCAGCGCCACCACCTCGGCGGCGAAGGCGCGGGCGTTCCGCATCGCCCCTTCCAGCCCGCCGACCTGGCCGGGCTTGAGGCCGTCGATCGTGCCGCCGAAGCTGAAGATGGCGCGGAAGGCCTCGCGTTCCTGCATCTGGGTCTGCAGCGCGGGCACGCCATGCGCGGTGAACTCGTCGCGGATGTGCTGCAGGGTGCGCGGCCGGATGGCGGCGCTGGTGCGGGTGAAGAGCACCGCATGCGGGATCCGCCGGGCGAAGGCCTTCTCCTGCTGGCGGATCAGCTTCACCGCCTTGGCGGCCTCCGCCGCGTCGAGCTGGCTGCCCTGGGAGGGGATGACGACCAGGTCGGCCCGGCTGATGGCATAGGCGACGGTCAGGCTGGCGGTGCCTTCCAGGTCGACGACGACGAAGGGGACGCGGGCGGCGGCGGCCTCGATCGCGTCGATCACCGTCTCCTCGGTGATGTCGGCGACGACCTCGAGCGCCTCCGGCCGGCCGGGGCGGCGGGCCCAGGCGGAGACCGGGCGGTTGGGGTCGGCGTCGATGATGGTGACGGCGCCGCCGCGGCGGACGAGCTCGCAGGCCAGGACCACGGCCGAGGTGGACTTGCCGGCGCCCCCCTTGGGACTGGCGAAGACGATGGTGGGCATCGGGACGGTCCCCCGGAGGATCGGAGCGGCAGCGGTAGCAGAAAGCTATCCGGCAGGAAACGGATAGCTATCGGATATCCATTAGGTATCTGCTTGGCAGCGACCCAGGGCGGGCGGGAAAGGCGCCGCCGAGTCGCAGCGGAAGGCCGGAAAAGTTATCCCGTGGGGTTAACCAGCCTGGTTGCAACGCATGCAGACTTATCCACATCGGGTCCGAACCATCCCGTGGGGTTAACCAGCCACGCCGGCGCCAGAACAGGCCGCGACTCGGCCGCAGCCCGAGTCGTCCCGTGGGGTTAACCAGCCGTCTCTAGTAGTAAGTAAAAAACCTTCTACTAGTACTCGGCTGGTTAACCCCACACTTGACCCGTCGGCGGCCGGCATGCTCCATCTTCCGACATCGAGGTTGATTGCTCTGGGGATTGGCTCATGGGGGAGATCCATCGGCTGGTCCTGGCGCATGGCCGGGAGAAGGCGCGGGACATGGTCCCCGTCTCGCAGCGCCGCCTGGTCGACGTCGCCGCCGAGGTCATGGCGGAGGATGCCCAGAGCCTCGGCATCACCTATTCCGGCTGGTGCCTGACCGCCCTGCCGCACAAGCGCCTGGCCAACGACCAGGCCTGGAGCCGCACCGGCTACCGCTGCACCCTGCTGGTGGAGCCGGGCCGGCTGCAGATCGGCCGCGGCCGCCCGGTGCTGTTCGGGGTGCTCTATGGTGCCCGGGCCCGGCTGATCCTGCTCTACCTGCAGACCGAGGCGGTGCGGCGCGAGAGCCGCGAGGTCTCGCTCGGCCGCAGCATGCGGGACTGGATGACCCGGATGGGGCTTTCGGTGGGTGGCGAGACCGCCCGCGGCCTGCGCGACCAGGCGCACCGGATCGCCGCCTCCTCGATCAAGTTCTTCTGGGAGATGTCAATGCTGAGGTGGGATTCCTCGAAAGCGCTGGCTGAAAATTCCCCAGTTTGGCTGGTGGCTACGTCGCGGCGGTGAGGTCGGTGGTTCGTGGCTTTGGCGGCCTGCCGCGCCGGCGTGGCGC
>NZ_JBHTDE010000026.1:0-27493 GCF_042666655.1 Dankookia sp. GCM10030260 | reverse complement strand
CCAGCGCAAACGCCCGACACTTTGCCCAAACGCCGGGGGCGACCCAGGCGTAGTGCCACGCGCCCCTGATTTTCCCAAATTCACAAGCCATATCAGGCAGTTCGCAGTAGGCGGTGTTCAAGTTGGGCCAAACACCTCAACGGCCATGGCTGTAGGCCGAGTGGTGCGACGTTCACGGCAATCCGGCGGCTCAGTGTTGGCTGACAGGCATCTCGGCAGGCCCGAGGTCCCTGCCCTTCCCTGCCCGCTTGGCGGTGCCACTGCCGTCCAGAAGTGGGAGCGCCGGAGCTGGTCCTGCTTCGTAACATGAGATGGGGGAGCAATCAGCGCCGTTGCGCCGCTGATGCTCACGCCGCCGCGGTGCGATGCTCCGTGTCCGCCACCGCCATGACCTGGCGCAGGTCTGCCAGGAACGCACTTCCCTGTTGAGTCTGCTGCACAAGCACGCTGCGGCGATCCATCGGGTCCACCTTGCGCCGTGCGAGGCTCAGTTCACCCAGCCGGTCCAGGGCACGGGTGATGGCGGGCTTGGAGACGTTGAGCTCCGCCGCCAAGCCGCGCACCGTATGCGGGCCAGCGGTCAAATAGACGGTGAGGAAGACGCCAAACTGGCGGCTGGTAAGATCGGCTTCGTTGCGCCGGACCAAGGCCAGGATCGTCTGGCGAAGCACTTGCGTCAGGGCGTCGTCACCCATTGTAGCTGTCATGGTCTGTTCTCCTTTGCATCAAGAAGCCGATGCAAAGGTTTTTGTTGCGACCGTGATGTTCAGCTCCATCACAGGTGCGCGGTCGTGGTCTTGGCACCATCGCGCCCGACATGATGGACCGGGAGTGGACGAGACGCGGGCGTGATTCCAACCGCTTGGCGGCTTCCAATACCAATTGTGGCATCCCTCTCTTAAGACCCTGTAAGCGTGGATCGCGGGTGATACCGGGCGCCTGGGTCAGCGCGGGAGAGCGGGGAGCGCGGACAGCGTGTGGGAGCGCGCCTCCTGGCAACATCAGTTCCCGACTGTTCTCGCGCAGTGGCCAATCAGCCCGCGGTACCTTGGCCTACCGACAAGATGGATGGCGGGTGGCTGTAGACGCTTCGCGGTGTCGATCTCCGCTCCGCGCTCGATCCGGACATCGGCAACTCACTGGCCGCCGACCAAAAGCAGACATCAGAGTGCAAGTCCACGTAGGCACGGCTAATAACAAACCCGAGCAGCTCTCTGACAGGTCGTGAGAGCAGCAACGCCCAGCAATCAGGTTGGAGGCCGTTTCGCCAAGGCGAGGCCGATGCCCAGCGTGATCATCGCGGCACCCGACGCCTCTCGGAGGCGGCGGATCAATGTGGGACGTGCTGTCGCACCTTCCCGTATACCGCTCGCCGCAAAAGCGACCGCGATATCGGCGAGAGTGTTAAACGCTACCGACACGAAGCCGAGCACTATGAACTGCACAGCGACGTTGCCGTCAGCCGGGACCACGAATTGCGGCACGAAGGCCAGGAAGAAAGCAGCCGTCTTTGGGTTCAGCGCCTCGACCAGCACGCCTTCGCGGAATGCTCGCCGCGGACCGACCGGTGGCGCCGTGGCTCCTCCTTCCAGATCTGCCGATGCTTCCCTGCGGGCGGACTGGACCGTGCAGATACCGAGCCAGACCAGATAGGCTGCCCCGATCAGCTTCAGCGCGGTGAAGAGTTCTGCGCTGGTGAGCACGATGGTGGAAACGCCCAGGCTGCCCGCGAGGACGTGGATCATGCCGCCCAGTCCGGTGCCGAAGCTGGAGGCCACGCCTTCCGCACGGCCGCCGGCGAGCGTGCGCGCGGCGACGTAAAAGATGCCCGGTCCGGGCGTGACGGCCAGCAGCAGGGCCGCGGCGAGGTACAGGGCGAGTTGGGTTAGGTCGGGCAAGATCATGAGCCTCTGTTGGAATGCTGATTGACCGGCATTCGGTGCCGGGCGTGACTAATGGCCATCGGCATCGAGCCTCTTCAGCGCGGCAGCCACGCGCGGGTAAGCGGCGGAAGGGAGCGGGAGGATCGGCCGTGGCGGCTCCGCACGACAGAGGCCCAGGATGTTGGCGGCGGCGTACATCACCCGCAGGCTGCTCAGTTCCTTGAAGAGCTCCCACAACGGCTGGAAGCGTTCGTTCCAGCCCGCCACCTCGGCCGTGTCGCCCGCCTGGGCAGCGCGGAGGAGCCTCAAGGTCGCCTCGGGCAGCAGTCCGCCGACCACGCTGTACCAGGCGTCGCCGCCCGCCAGCACGGCATCCGAAGCGTTCCAGTCGCCGCTGTAGCCAATGGCGAAGCTGCTGGGGATCCTCGCGCGGAGCGCCTCATGCCGCGCCCGCGCCTCCGCGGGCGGGGGCGCCGGGTTCTTCACGGCAGTGATGCCGGGGACCTTCGACAACCGCGCCACCAGAGCATCGCTGAAGGAGAAGTGTGTGGTCCCGGGGTTGTTGTAGATGCAGACGGGCAAGCTCGTCGCGCCCGCGACAGCGACGAAGTGCTGGAAGACCTCGTCGTCGGTAAGCGCAGTGTAGGACACCGGGGCAAGGAGGAGACCGTCCGCCCCCGCCGCCTTTGCGTCGCGTGCCAAGTCTTGCGCGTCATCGGTCCTGAGCGCGCCGACGCCGACGATCAGCGGAACCCGCCCACGCAGGCTGCCCGCAGCGGCCTCGACTGCGCGGCGTCGCTCGGCGCGGGCCAGGTAGGTATATGTGCCCGTGCTGCCGAGCAGGCCGATCGAATCCACCTCCGCCGCTGCGAGGCGCTGCACCAGACGCACGAGCGCATCGGTGTCCACGCGGCCGTGCGGATCGGCGGGCGTGATGGGAAAGGCGGAGAGGCCACGGAACATCGCGGGTGGTATGGACATGGCTTGGCTCCTCTGGTTGGTTGAGGGGGAACTCGGGATGGTCGAGAAACCGGGTCAGCACCGGACCAGCACAAAACCCCCAATCAGCATCGCCACGCCGATCAGGCGCGGCAGGCCGATTGGGCGTTGAGCAAGGCCAGGCCTGTCATCTGTGCCTTTGGCTCCACTCAGCCCGGGATCAGCACCGCTGCGGCGAGGTCGGCGGCGTGCTCGCTCGCGGCAAGCCCGGCGGCCACGCCTGCCCGGTCCGCGGCGTTGCGGTTCTGGCTCATCTTGCGCTTGCCTTCGATGCGCATGATCGGCAGCCGGAGGCCAACGATCCCCTGGAGCTGCGCACGGACAAAGTCCGCTGGCGCGTCGGTCACCGCCCAGGGCTCAGCGCGGGGCCACTCGTGCCGGTCGGTTAGCCGCGTCACGACCTCCAGCAGGCGGCTGGCGTCGTCGAAGAACTCGGCCGGGCCATAGGCATGGACGGCGACGTAGTTCCAGGTCGGCACCACCTTCCCGTGCTCCTGCTTGGAGGGGTACCAGGAGGGGCTGACATAGGCCTCCGGCCCCATGAAGAGCGCCATGGCGTCGCCCGTCGGCGGCAGCTTCCATTGCGGGTTCGCCCGGGCCAGGTGGCCATAGAGCGTGCCGCAGGGGCCTTCCTCCGGCACGATGAGGAGCGGCAGTGGCGTGGCGACCAAGCCCTCCGTCGTCGTCGTGACGAGGTTCGCCAGGCGGGCCGCCCGGATCATCCCCTGCAGGGCGGCGAGGTCGTCCTCTCGGAAGGCGGGCGGAACATACATCGGCGTGGCTCCTGGATTGGCCTGGACCCTGCCCCGAGGCTGGTCCACAAGGAACGTCCAGTTTCCTACAGAAAGACTGGACCAGTTTGCCGCCATGGCACCGGAAAGACCCGCGACTGCCCGGATCACCCAGAGGATCTGCGGGGCGATCAAGAGCCAGATCGCCTCCGGCCGGTTCGGCCCCGGTGCCCGGCTGCCCTCCACCAGGGCCCTGGCGGCGGAGTGGGGCGTCTCGCGGACGACGGTGACGGCGGCCTATGAGCAGCTGATCGCGGAGGGATATCTAGAGGCGCGGCAGGGCGCCCGGACGCAGGTGGCGCGGGGGCTTGGCCTCGCGCCCGCACCGCCCGCCCAGGCCGGGCTTCCGGCGAGTCCCGACCGGCTCTCGGCCTATGGTCAGCGGCTGACGGCGTTCAATCTACCATCCGCGTCCGATGCGGGTCGGATGGTTGCGGACTTCCGCTACGGGGATCTGGCCGCTGCCGACTTTCCCATGCTCGCCTGGAGAAAGGCCGTCGGCGCCGCCTTGCTGCGCCGTCAGGGGCGCTTCCGCTATGGCGACCCGCGCGGTTCGGCCGAGTTGCGGACGGCCCTCCAATCCTATCTCTGGCGGGCCCGAGGGCTGCGCTGCGATCTGGACCAGATCATCGTGGTGAATGGCTCGCAGCAGGGTCTCGACCTCTGCGCGCGGCTGCTGCTCGACCCGGGTGATCGGGTCGTGATGGAGGATCCCGGTTACGCCCTTGCGCGCCAAGTCTTTCTGGCGGCCGGGGCGGAGGTGGTCCCCGTCACCGTGGACCGGGACGGGATGCGGACGGAAAGCCTGCCCGCGGCCCAGCTGGCCTATGCCACGCCATCCCACCAGTTTCCGCTCGGCGGCGTCCTGTCGGCGGGGCGGCGTCGGGAGTTGCTGGCCTGGGCTCAGAGCAGCAGGGCCTATGTGATCGAGGACGACTACGACAGCGAGTACCGCTTCGATATCGCCCCGATCCCGCCTTTGCAGGCGCTGGATAATGCCGGGCGGGTCATTTATCTCGGCACGGTCTCGAAGACGCTCTCGCCGACGCTCCGCCTCGGCTACCTCGTCGTCCCGCCGGTGCTATCCGAAGACTTTGCCAAGGCGAAGAGGCTGACCGACCGGCACTCGGCCAGCCTGGAACAGGAGGCCTTGGCTGAGCTGATCGAGAGCGGTGCCTACGAGCGGCATGTCCGCCGCGTTCGCCGCCGGAACAGCGAGCGACGCGCGGCCCTGCTGACTGCCCTGTCAATCACCCTGGGCGAAGCGGTGACAGTGGTTGGCGCCGATGCCGGGCTGCACGTCGTCGTCTGGCTGAACCGGGTCCCGAGGACGCAGGAGAGAGGGCTCATCGCTTGGGCGGATGCGGTGGGCCTCGGCGTGTATCCTATCACTCCGCTCTATGCCTCCGCTGCAGCGGCAGTCCGTCCCGACGCGGCGGGGCTGGTCATGGGGTATGCCAGCCTCGACGAGCGGACCATCGACCAAGGAGTGCGGACGCTGAGGAAGGTTCTTGATGCCTTTGCTGCCGAGGATGGCGCTGGTCGAGTGCTGCTGTGTCCGCGTTCGCGGTGAAAAGCCGGGCGCTGGTTGCAGCGCGGCGTATGAATCCGCGCCGGCGCACCGGAAACCCGCGGCCGACCGCGATTGTGGCAAGCCTCTCCTAACCCGCGGTAAGCGGGGCAGAGCGCGTGTGAAGCCAATGAGACTGGCCGATTCAGGCCGCCGTCGGCAGTGGAGCGGTGCCTTCATTGAGGATGGCAAGATAACCCCGATAGCCGAATACCCGTCCGCGCCGGCGCCCGGTCACCTCCTCAACGATCCCCAGGCGCTGCATGTCCGACAGTGCGGCGTTGACGGTCGGCGTCGAGAGGCCCGTTGCCTTGACCAACCGGTTGGCCGTGAGAAAGGGGTTCTGCTGCAGTAGATCATGGACTCGCAGCGCCGATCCGGCGCGCTCGCTCCCGATCGTGATCCGCTCCCTGTCCTCCTTGAACAGCGCGACGATGCGGGAGGTCGCCTCGAAGGCTTGGTTGGCAGTCTCGGCCACGCCATCGAGGAAGAATTCGAGCCAGGCTTCCCAGGCTCCGTTCTCCCGGACTTCCTGGAGCAGCCGGTAATAATCGGCGCGATGCGCCTTGAGATAGAGGCTGAGGTAAAGCAGCGGCTGTCGCAACACGCCGTGGACGCAGAGGTAGAGTGTCACCAGCAAGCGGCCGATGCGGCCGTTCCCATCAAGGAAGGGATGAATCGTCTCGAACTGAACATGGAGCAGCCCGGCCTTGATGAGAGCCGGTAGCTGCGAGGCGTCCTCGTGCAGGAAGCGCTCGAAGTCAGCGAGGCAGCCGTCGAGTTCAATGACAGGGGGAGGCACGAACAGGGCGTTGCCGGGGCGGGTGCCGCCGATCCAGTTCTGGGATCGGCGGAATTCGCCAGGCGCCTTGGTCCCACCACGACCGTCCTGGAGCAGTCTGGCGTGCATCTCGCGGATGAGCCGGAGGGAGAGTGGTAGGGTCTCGAGCCGCTCCAGGCCATGCATCATGGCATCGACGTAGTTGGAGACCTCGCGGATGTCGTTGATCGGCTCGCCGGCCCGGGCCTCGGTCTCGAAGCGCAGGAGGTCTGACAGCGTTGATTGCGTCCCCTCAATCTGGGACGAGAGCACCGCCTCCTTACGGACGTACATGTAGAGGAACAGCTCCTGGCGGGGCAGCATCATGGTAATGCCGTCAAGTCGGCCAAGGGCACGCTCGGCGAGGCTCAGGCGCTGCAGCAGACAGAGGATGTCGATCGGCGGCGTGGGCGGCAGGGGTGGCGGCACGAAGGCACGTACGACCTCGCCAGCAACCGGGGTTTCGATGTGGCGGCCGAGGCGAGGGTTTGCAGCAGCAGTGCGGTCACGCATGACATGATCGTGCCGGCCCCCTCTTGTTAAAGCAATGCCGGTATTTTTTAATTTACGGGAGCCCCAAAGAAAGCGTCCTTTATCAAGCCGCAGGCTCCAGCCCTCCTAACAGCGCGCCGGCATAGCCGAGCAGCAGCGGGGTGCGGTCGCGCAGGTCGGCCAGGCTCCGGGTGCGACAGGCGGCGACCAGCCGTTTAATTTCGGGCGTGGCCAGCGCGGCGGACCGGAGCTGCGGTACCATCCCGGGGAGGCCTGCCGCATGAATCAGGACATCGACCCCGACCGCATCGACGACGCTGTGCTGGCCCTGCTCTGGCTCGGGCTGCATGACGGTTGGCGCACCTGGAAGGGCTTCGACTGGGACGCGATGGACCGCCTGCACCGCAAGGGCATGATCTCGGACCCTGTGGGCAAGGCCAAGTCGGTGGTGTTCACGGAGGAGGGACGACGCGAGGCGGAGCGGCTGTTCCGGGCGCTCTTTGCCCGCCGCTAATGATCTTCCTGCTCGCGGCCTTGCATGCAAGACCGCGAGAGCCGAGGTTAATCTCCGTTGTGGCCAGGCAAGGCACATCCTTAGGCCTTGGCGTACTGCAGCAACATTTCACCTGACCAGCCGCATGACGACGATCCCCGCCGACCTCGCCGCACTGCTCGCCACCATCCGTCGGCCAGGCGACTTCTTTGCCGCTGGCACGAGCGAGTTGCTGGCGCCGCTGCTGGAGGTCGAGGGTGTTGGTCCCGTGGCGCTGCCACTGCTGCCGGCGCAAGCTGAGCAACTCGCCGCCGTGGCTGAGCCGGCCCCGTACGGCCGAGGCGCCGAGACCCTGATTGATCCGGCGGTCAGGCGCTGCCGGCAGGTCGGCCCGGATCGGGTGCGGATCAGCGGCAGGCACTGGGTACGGACGCTCGAGACGATCGTCGCCCGCGCTGCCGAGGGGCTGGGCGTCGACGGACCGGTCTCGGCCGAGTTCTACAAGCTGCTGCTCTACGAGGAGGGCGGCTTCTTTCTCGGCCACCGCGACACCGAGAAGACGCCCGGCATGTTCGCCACCCTCGTCGCGGCCTTACCGTCGTCCTTCGCGGGTGGTGAGTTGGTGGTGCGCCACAAGGGCCGCGAAGTCCGGCTCGATCTGCGCGGCGACGACCCGGCGGAGGTGGCCTTCGCCGCATTCTATGCCGACTGCGTGCACGAGGTCCTGCCGGTCACCAAGGGGTGCCGTCTGATCCTGGTTTACAACCTGGTGCGCCGCGGCCGGGGGCGGGCGCCCGAGCCGCCCGACTATGCGGCCGAGCAGGCCCGCGTGACCGCGCTGCTGCGGCGGTGGCAGCGCGGCAAGCGTCACCGGGACGACGACACGCCCGAGAAGCTGGTCTACCTCCTCGAGCATGCCTACACGTCGGCGGAGCTCGGCTTCGCCATGCTGAAGGGCGCCGATGCCGCGGCCGCCGGGGTGCTGACCGAGGCCGCGCGCGAGGCGCAATGCGACCTGCACCTGGCGCTGCTCACCGTCGAGGAGAGCGGCGCCGCCGAGTATGCCGAGAGCTACGGCTCGCGCCGGGGGCGTTGGGACTCCGAAGAGGACGAGTTCGAGGCCGGTGAGGTGTTCGACCGGAGCATGACCTTGTCGGACTGGCGCCGTCCGGATGGCGGCACCACGGCATTGGGCGGGATCCCGGTCGAGGCGGAGGAGTTCGTGCCGCCCGACGCCTGCGACGCGCTGGAGCCGGACGAGGAGCATTTCCGCGAGGCGACTGGCAATGAGGGTGCCTCCTTCGAGCGCACCTACCGCCGGGCGGCGCTGGTGCTCTGGCCGAGCGACCGGCTCTTCGCCGTCCTGAGCCAGGCCGGGCTGCCGGTGACCCTGCCCTATCTGGACGATTTGGTCCGGCGCTGGGCCGAGGACGGTGGGGACCGGCAGTCGCTCCTCTGGCACGAGGCGCACGACCTCGCCGGGCACATGCTCGCGCAATGGCCGAGGCGGGACGGGTATCCGCGGTTAGACGAAACCCCGGGCGATGCCGCCCGCATGCTCGATCTGCTGACCCGGCTGGCTGATACCGAGCTCATTGAGCGCTTCCTGGCCGAGATCACCGCCGCGGGCGTCTACCGCAAGGGCGACAATGCCGCGATCGTCGCCGCGATCGGCCGCCTACCGCCGCCGCGGGCAGCGGCCTTGGTTGAGCGCATCGTGGCCGGGACGGCTGCCACCAGCTTCGGCGCCTGTGCCGATCTCCTGGCCCGAACGGCTGCCGTCCTGGGTCAGCAGCACGTGTCCGGCCTCGTGGGCGCCGCCACCAGGCTGGTCGAGGCGCTTCCGGGCGGCCGCGGCCACGTGGCGCCGGACGAGTCCTGGCAGCGCGGGCCCGAAGTGAGCCCGACCGTCATCGTCGATCTGCTGACCGGCCTCGGCGCGATCGACCGGGCGCTGGTCGAGCGGGCGGTGGACCACATCCTGGCCAGACCAAAGACCTACGACCTGGATGCCATCCTTGTCCCGGCAGTTCGTACGATGATCGGCAGCGGCAGGATGCAGGGCGCGAGTTCGGTCGAGCGGCTGCGGGTGGCGTGCGTCGCGCACCTGCGCCTCCGGGCCGCCGAGCCCCTGGCGCCGCCAGCCGATTGGCGCCGGGCAGCCACACTCCCCTGCCGCTGCAGGAACTGCACCGAATTGGCTCGCTTCCTTGCTGACCCCGAGCGGCAGACCTGGGTACTGAAGGCCGCAGAAGCGGACCGCAGTCATGTCGAGGACGGCATCCGGCGGGCCCAGGCCGACCTCGACCTGACGACCGATCGCCGCGGCCGGCCTTACAGCTTGGTCTGCACCAAGAACCAGGAAAGCTACGAAAGGCGGGCCAGGCAGCGCAGGCAGGACCTCAAGGACTTGGCTCTGCTCGCGGGCTGATGCCATCTCCCTGAGGGTGATGGGTCCATCCGGCGGTCTGGATCGAACGCCGCGCACGCAGTCGTCGCCGCACCTCTGTGTCGCTGGTCGTAGGATCCGGCCGGCGCATCGCTGCGGGCCTTGCCCATGACCCAGCATCTTGCCGCCCAGCCACCTCCTCGGGACATGCCGGACGATGCTTGGTCCGAGACCGCCTGTCCTAGTCACCCCGGTCGTCGCCCCAATCCCTGCGAACCGCCATCCGAGGCCCCTCACCCCGCACCGTCATCGTCGGCGCGTCCGGTCCCGGCCACCCGGACGAGCCCGGCCCGTGCCTTCCGGATCGCCGCGTCCATGGCCTGCATGGCCGCCTCCAGGTCGCCATAGTCGAAGGCCCGCCGCTCGAGCGGCCCGGCGCGCGGCAGTGACGGCAGGGTCTCGGGCGGCTCCTCCACCACGGCCGGCAGCTCGCGCGGCCGGCCCCTCCCCCGCCCGGGCAGCGGCCGGCGTGGCGGCGCCGCCGCCTGCCGCAACGGCGCAAGGCCCGCGAGGCCGAACAGGCGACGGCTGTGGCGGTGCGTCACCTCCACCGCGACCTCCAGCCGGACAAGTTCGTCAAGGATGGCGCAGGCCGCCTTCACCGACATCTCCAGCGCAGCGGCCAGCGTCGTGGCCGAGACGAGCGGGACGGCCGCAAGCAGGTCCACCGCCGCGGGCGCCCGCGAGGTCCTGCGCCGCCCGGCCGCCACCGCCGCCCGTGCGGTGAGCCATCGCCGCTCCATCTCGACCAGCAGGTCGAGCGCCGCCACCGCCTCCGCGACGACCGCCTGCAGGAATGCGGGAATCCAGAGCGCCGGATCCCAGGGCTGGTCGGGCCCGAGCGCGGCCGCCCCGGTGATCGGCAACGGGGCGCGGAGCACGCCCACCCTGCCCCAGCGTCGCACCAGTGCGGCGCGCAGCGGCGGGCGCGTCCCGCCGCGCTCGAGCCAGAGCCAGGCGCCCCAGGCGGCATCAAGCAGCGGGACGCCGTAGGGGCGCGCGCCCTCCAGCGTGACGAGCGCCGCCTGCACCGCCTCCTCCGCGTCGCCGTCAGGCACGGCGAGCCAGCGGTGGTAGTCGAGGGCGAGGCGCGCGGCGTCCTGCAGCGCGCCCGCGTCCCTCACCCACTCGCTGTCCCGCATGGCCCGCAGCGGCAGGCCTTCCAACGTGGCGGCGAGATGCCAAGGATCGATCAGGTGCCCGTCCGCGGCGGCCTGGCGCCGGGCCGCGTCGAGCCGGACCCGGTGCAGCAGAGCCGGCAGCAATGGATGCAGGGTGGTGGCCGCGTCGAGGCGCGCGAGCGCGGCGCTGGCCGCGGACAGCGCCGCGAGCAGGGCCGGGTCTCCCAGGTGTGGGGGCGCGTCAGGCCGTTTAGTCGACAGCAGCGACACCGAAGACTTCCTGTCCTGCAATTCAGCTCTATTTACCTTAAATGGGCATTAAATTCAAGTCTGCCCTTTATTAAAATCGGCTGCAGCCTGGGTGCTCCGCCGCATGCCATCACGGTGCCTGTCGAGGCTCTTGGCATCGCCGCGAGGCAGCTTTCGGCGCTTGAAGCCCGGCCGTACGGCGCGCCATGAGCTCCACCGAACGACGCCTCGGACGGGAAAGAAAGTTGGTCCGCCAAGGGTTTGGCGTGGACCTGCGGCGGCGCCCCGGCGCCCGCATAAGACGCCTCGGCAGCAGGGTCAGGCGGGTGGCTCGGCTCCGGCGCGGGCTCTTGATGCACGACCAAAGGACCGTTTCCCGATATCAAGTCGTCTTTGACAAACCGCCCCGCCAGGGCCCATTCCGGTCCGGATCCAGGCAGGACGCTCTCTGATGACGCTGGTCGGCTACGCGCGCGTGAGCACCGAGGACCAGGCCACGGCCCGCCAGCTCGACGAACTGCGCGCCGCCGGCTGCCGCGAGGTGGCCGAGGAGCACGCCTCGGGCGGCGACCGCGACCGGCCGGTGCTGGCCCGCACCCTCGCCCGCCTGCGGCCCGGCGACACCCTCGTGGTGGTCTCGCTCGACCGGCTGGCCCGCTCGCTGTCGCACCTGCTCGGGGTGGTCGAGGGCTTGAAGGACCGGGGCATCCACTTCCGCTCGCTCCGCGACCCGGTCGACACGGCAAGCCCGCAGGGCCTGTTCACCCTCCAGGTCCTCGGCGCTGCCGCGCAACTCGAACGCGCGCTCATCCGCGAACGCACCCGCAGCGGCATGCGCGCCGCCGCCGCCCGCGGCAGCCGGCCCGGTAACCCGGGCCTGCGGGCCGGTGACCCGGCGGCCCGGCGGGCGACCTCGGAGGCACGCCGGGCGTCCTACCTCGCCCGGCTGGTGGCCGGCGCCGACGCCTGGCTGCCGGCGGTGCAGCGGCTACGGACCGACGGCCGTGCCTGGGACGATGTCGTCCGCTACCTCAATTCCCGCCGCGCCGCGGGGGCGCCGCCCTGGACCTCGGAACGCCTTGTCCGGGCGGTGCGGCGGATGGTGGCGGAGGGCCTGGCCGAGCCCGCGCTCCTCGCCCCGGCCTGGCCGGCACCGGCCCCCGACCGGCTGCTGGCCGTCGTCGCCGGCATCCTGCGGTCCGACCCGGGCGCCACGCTGCGCCAGATCGGCGCCCGGCTGGAGGCCATCCGCGAGCCGACACCCCGCGGTGGCACGACCTGGCAGCCGGGATCGGTGGCGCATGTCGTCGCCCGCGCCAGGAAGGCGGGCCTGTTGCCGGGCCCGTAGCGGGAGCGACCGGAGGCGTCCCGACCAGCTGGGACAGGTCCGTCGCACCAATCAGGACACCGCTCTACCAACTCCCGGCGGGCAAGCGTTCCAGTCGCAGCAATGAGGAACCGCGACAGAAGCCTCCGCCCTGCTGCAGCGCCTGCTGCAAGGCGAGGTGCCGGCTGGCGCCGCTCCGGTCACGCCGGGGACCACGCCGAGCCCAGCCGCCGGGCGCCTGCCCCGCATCATCGACGTCGATCCCGAGACGGGTGAGGCGTCAGCGCCAGCCGCTGCGGCGCCGCGTCCGGCGGCGTTCCAGTGGCCTGCCGGCGGCGCGGTGGGGACGACTGCCAGGCCGCAGATGCCGGAGGTACTGCGAGGCTTCCTCGACCAGATCAACCCGGTCGGCACGGCGCAAGGCCTGGGCGGGCTGACCCAAGGGGCCATGGCACGGGCCGAGCCGCTGCCAGAGGGGGCCAGGTTCCTCGCCGGCAGCTTCGGCAGCGCGGCCGGGAGCCGCGGCTACAAGCTCCACATCCCCAGCACTTATCGCGGCGAGGCAGTGCCGCTGGTCGTCATGCTGCACGGCTGTACCCAGTCGCCCGACGACTTCGCCGCCGGCACGCGGATGAACGCCCTCGCCGAGGAGCATGGCTGCCTGATCGTCTATCCAGGCCAGTCCCAGGCTGCCAACGCCAAGAAGTGCTGGAACTGGTTCAGCCCCGGCGACCAGCAGCGCGATCAGGGCGAGCCCGCCCTGATCGCCGGCATCACCCGCAAGGTCATGCGCGACCATGCGGTCGATCCGCGGCAGGTCTACGTCCCCGGGCTGTCCGCCGGTTGCGCCGCGGCTGCCATCATGGCGCAGGCCTGTCCCGATCTCTACGCCGCGGTGGGCGTGCATTCCGGGCTGGCCTGCGGCGCGGCGCGCGACATGCCCTCAGTCGTCGCCGCCATGCGGCAGGGCGTCAGCGGGCTGCAGCAACCCGGCCAAGGCCAAACTGCGAACGGCAACCGGCGCATCATCCCGACCATCGTGTTCCACGCGGACAAGGACCACACGGTGGACCCGCGCAACGGCGACCAGGTCATCGCCCAGTCCGCCGCCGCCGGCGACCTGCGGACCGCGGTTCAGCGTGGGCAGGTGCCGGGCGGCCATGCCTATACACGCACCCTCCACGCCGATGCCGGTGGCCAGCCGGTGCTGGAGCAATGGCTGGTCCATGGCGGCGGGCATGCCTGGTCGGGTGGCAGCACCGCCGGATCCTATACCGATGCACACGGCCCCGATGCGTCGCGCGAGATGCTCCGGTTCTTCCTGGAGCACCCGCACGCCACCGCGTCGGCATGATCCTGCCGACACGGTCGTGAGCCTTCCCGCAAGAGAAACGTGTTCGGCTGTGCGACAAACGCAGGGGACCGTCGGAAGGCGTCGCCCTGCGCAGACCGGAGACCGATCCGTTCGAGATCGGCGGCCGCCGCCATGGAGCTGGCCGCCACCGCGGACCGCCTTGCGGCGTTCCAACGTCCAACCCCGTGAGCTCTTGATGACCCACCACCCGCCCCTTGACCAGACACTGCCGCCGCGCCCCGCACCAGGCCTGCGGTCCCCTGCCCGGCTGGAGCTCATCGCCGATCTGCTCGACAGCCGCTGGCGGATCCCCGGCACCAGCATCCGCTTCGGCGCGGACGCGCTCCTGAGCCTGTTGCCTGGCCTGGGGCCGGTCGTATCCACGGTGATCTCCGGCTACCTGATCTAGGAGGCCCGCCGGCTGGGCGTCTCGACCAGGACGGTGCTGCGGATGATCGGCAATGTGGGATTGGATGGCCTGATCAGCGCGGTGCAAGTGGCGGGCGCGGTCGGCGACGCGTTCTTCCGGGTCAATCGCCGCAACATGGCGCTGCTCCGGAAGCACCGAGCGCGGGGAATCCCGTAGCCGGTTTGCAGCGGACACCCTACCTGAAGGGTGATTATGGAGCGCGGGGACAAGCCATCGGTCGGGAGTTGCCGACAGCGGAGTCAGCTTGGGCGCGGGTAGCCGGTGGGCGGTCTGAGCCGCTTTCAGGTGCCCTCCCCGGAGCGGGGCCACGCCGGGTGAAATGACCGCCATTCGGGCCCCCGGCGCGGCAAGATAGCCGAGCCTCTTCCCCGCGCCGTTTGCGGCGGTTCCGGCCACTTTTACGCCACCGTCCTGTTACGCGCAGCCCGGAGCCTGACGGCCGCGCTGGAGGCAGGCGACTGGGCCGTGGCCTTCCAGGAAGCGGTTGACGCAACCGGGACCCTTGGCGAGCGCACCCTGGCGACCGCACGATGCTTTATGCCTTCGCCCCAACGGTGGAGGTCTTCGCGCGATCGGTCGAGGTCGTCGACGGGCTGGCACGAGCCGCGCAGGAGGCGGGCTTGGCGGCCACGAGCGACATGTTGCCGCGACTAAGGCGGGCAAGCTACCTCGACGCCCCGGCCGTCGGCGCACCGCTTACTCTAGCAGCGGCTGTGACGGTCTGGTTGCGCGTGCTGGCAAAGCGCCGTGATCAGATTGGTCCTGTCCAAGCGACGGCGGGATGGCAACACCTTACAAATCGGGCTTAGGCGCTGCGGACTGTGAGCCTGAGTCCGCGAAGTCTCACACCAATGTAGCCCGTTCAGCCAGAACGTCGCCAGATCAGCACTGGCTATGGCTAGGCCGGCGCACCGATCCTGGGCGGCAAGGCCTCCCAGCCGAGAGCAGGTCAGCAGAGATGATAACACGCCAGTCCTTGGTCACCCCGGCCAACAACTTCCGAAAAGAATATCTTTAGATCTTGGAGCCACCAGTGAGCGCCATTGGCGCACGAAGGCAGCATTTGCATCCAGCATGCGACCGACTCGTTCCTTGTTCACAGGCCCTAACGCGAGACCGGGATGCCACTCCAGATCTCGAAGTTGTCCGGTGTGGTTTTACCGGTAAAAGTCCTGCTTGCCCGGCGCAACGGTTTGCCTGAGTTTGGGATAGGGAATCCAGTTGGAGGACTGCCGTGCAACCTATCGTTCTTCTGAGCAGTCCAAAGGGCGGCTGTGGGAAGTCTTCGCTCAGTCGCAACATCCTGGTCTCGGCCGCGCAGGCTGGCAAGCACGTGGTCGGGGTCGACCTCGACAAACAGGGAACATTAACAACCTGGTCTGAGCGCCGTGAGCGGGCGCGGGCTGCGGTCCCGAGCCTACCGCCAGTTCCAGTCATTTCAGCCGAACTCGACGATTGGCGCGAGGCGCTGGCGCGTGCCCGCGCCAGCGGAGCCGACCTCATCGTCGTGGACACTCCACCGAGCGTCGAGCTCAACTTGAATGCCGTCCTCAGCCTCTCCGGCGCGGCCGACCTGATCCTAGTGCCGAGCCAGACCACGATGGACGACATCGACAGCACAGCTCCCTGGATGAAGCGCCTCCTGTCCACCCAGGCCAAGGCGGCTTTCATCCTGAACCGCGCAAATCGACGGACCCGCGCCTTTTCAACGATCCGCGCCAAGCTCCTTGCCGTTGGGCCGATCTGCCCGATTGAGGTCGGCCAGTTCGAGGAAATTCCGGCCGCCGCCGGCAAAGGCCTGGGGGTCCTCGACCTGACGCGCACCGCCAGCGGCGAAACCTTCGAGGCATTGTGGTCTTACGTGGCGCGCGAGGTGGGCCTGTGAGTGCGAAAGTGTCACTACGCCGCTTCGCCACGCTTGATAGCGACGAGCAGCAGCCCACCGACACGCGGCCGGCCGCTCTGGACCGGCTTATCCAAGTGCCGGGCGACGTCATGGACGCGCTCACCGCAGTTTTCGGCGAGACCGGCCTGCTCGAGGATCAGGCTCGCGTTGCCAAGGTGCTTGAGGCTCGGCGGGAGGTGCAGGCGTCCTGGGGACGCGCCGCAAAATCGTTTATCGAAGCAGGTAAGGCGCTTCTCCGCCTCGATGCGGCACTGACGACGCCGGCGGAGAAGGCCGCATTGAAAGCCGGCTGCGAGCACTTGTTCCCGTTCAGCGACCCGGTTGCCAGCCAGTTGCGCGCAGTTGCCCGTGCGGTTGAATCCGGAATCTTGCCGCCTGAGAACTGTCCGGCGAGCTACAGCGTCGCCTACCAGCTCTGCGTGATGGGGGCCGGCGACTTCGCCGAGGCCAAGCGCCGCGGATTGGTTTCGCCTTCGGTCACCCGCGCCGCCATCATTGCCTTCCGCAGGGAGCGGCAGCGGGCGGCCGAGACAAGCACGCGAGTAGACGAGGCGGGACTGCGGGCCGAAGCCCAGCGGCTTGGCAATCGGATTACGCAACTGCAAGCCGAGATCAGGACCCTCGAGCGTCGTCGCGTCGAGATCGCACGCTTGCTGACTTCTGAGCCGGAGGAGGGCGGCAAAGCGTGAGCGGAAGCGCCAGCATTGACCCGGTCCTGGCCGAGCAGACGAAGCTCACGGCCGCACTGCTTAACACGATTGCGGCTGGGTGTGTTGTGGCCGGGATCATCACCCCGCTGGTTGGGATTGCGCTTGGTGCCCTCCAGGTCACCTTCCACCCGCGATTGGCCGTGGTGTTCTGCACTTTGCTCTACGTCAGCGGCACCCTACATTGGACAGCCAGGCGGATCCTGAGGAGGCTCAGTTCATGACCCTCAACGAAGTTTTGCTGCTCGGCTTGAGCGTCGGCGGTGCTCTGGCTTTCGCAGCCTGGGCCTACTGGCTAAGCGGGCACAAGACATGATCTAGGCAGGGGAGGGGATATGCCCACGTACCCTCGCCGCTGAGGTGCCGAGTTGCAGGCCTGACCGACGGCAGCACCGCCGACTTTTGGCGGCAAGCCCTTCTTCCTTGTGCCACCCTGGCCAGGGTTTCGCCGCGCCAGGGCGGCAGCCGTTCCATCCAACTTGGTGTATTTTCGAACGGCTTATGCCGGTCCGGCAAGCCAAGTTCCGGCAGCTTGGTTCGGTCTCCAAGAGACGCGGAGCCGGGAGACCGACGACACCCGGCATTCGAGAACACCGGACCAGCAAGCCCAAGAACTACTCGTGGCTGAGCGCGCTCCCTCCAGTCGCGCCTGCCCCTTCGACCTGCACCGCCTGCTGCCCGCGCCCGAGGCGGTCCTCGCCCTCAGCCCGCAGCATCCCGACGCGCTGCGCTGGCTGTGGGCACAGTGGGGCACGACGCAGGCCCTGCGCCACGTCGTCGAGCTGCCCATCTCGCACCTAGGCCGGCGGCGTAGCCCCGACCCGCTATGCCTATGGGTCGGCTTCTGGAGCGCGGACTGGACCCCTTGGCGCGCGATCACCGCGTTGCGCCATCGCCGCGGCTCGGTATCACTCTGACCCCTCGCTATTATGACGACCCCGGACGCCTGGGATGCGGTGGAGCCGCAGCGGGCCGGCGTGCCTGTTCTCTGCCTCGGCGCATGGGAGGGTCCGCTCGACCAGCTGCTCGACCTCGCGCGCCGGGAAAAGGTCGATCTGGCCCGGCTCTCGATCGCCGAGATGGCCGAGCAGTTCAACCGGCTTTGCCTGGCGGCCCAGGTCGGCCAGCAGGTGTCGCTCTCGCGGGGCGCGGACTGGCTGGTCATGGCGTCCTGGCTGGCGCTGCTGCGGGCACAGCTCTTCCTGCCGCCCGATGCGCGAGCTGCCCGGCCGGACCCTATCGCAGACCGCGAGCGCGCTTTATGGCTGGCCGACTGGTTGGAGCGCCGCCCGCAGCTTGGACTCGACGTCCTCACCTGCGGCGGCCCGGAGTCGCGGCAGCGGACGAACGGCGATGCCGATCTCATCGGTCTCTTCCGGGTCTGCTTCGAGCTGCTTGCGCTTCCGGCGGGGGAGGGGGTCTACCGTCCGAAGCCCGCCACCCTCTGGCGCGTGCCGGCGGCCATCGAGCATGTCCGGGGAGCACTACGGCAGGCGCCGGAGGGTGCGCGCCTCGCCGACCTGCTGCCCCGCACGCCCTAGCGAGATCCCGCTGAGGCTCGGCTTTGACGCCGTAGCGCGGCGGCGAGCACCTTCCTGGCCGGGCTTGAGATCGGTCGATCCGGGGAGGTGGCGCTCGACCAGGCCGCTGCCTTCGGCGAGATCAGGCTGCGGGTGGCTCCGGCGGCGGTTATGCGGGCGGCGGAGTGAGCATCGGGGCTTCCCTGCCGACTCCCAGGGCGACTACCTCATGAGCGAGAGCCGGACAGCCCCGCATGCGGTCAGCCTCACTGCCTTGGCGGCAGTCGCGGGCCAGAGCCGGATGCGATAGGCGTCACCAGAGTCCGGTGATCGGGGACGGGAAGGCCCGTTGGGTGCCGCGAAAGACAGGCGTCACTAGAGTCCGACGCGGTCAATCACTAGGCAAGCCTTTGTTTTTCTTGATTTTGGATTGGTCCGGCGGCACCAGAGCCCGTTCAAGCCTGCCTTGGATGGAGGACTTTGGTGACGGGCAGGTATGGGATCGGACTCTAGTGACGGAGTGATTGGGCCGGTTGGAGTCGATTTCCGCCGGATCGGACTCTAGTGACGCACGACTCGACCGCACTACCCTCGCTTTCCACAGCCTAGCGATGGACTATGGTGACGCCCGACCGGACTTTGGTGACGCGTCGTCACGACGAATCAACGAGTTACGGCGGGTATCCACGGGACTCTGGTGACCATACTAATAGAGGTCACTAATAACCTTTCAAATAGTCCCGTCACCAGAGTCCGATGAGACGTATCGGTCGGAACCGTGCTTCCTGACGTTGACCGTGCTGGAGCGAGTCGGATGGCCAAGGTTCACGAACTGCTGGCTAGGAAAGGCAAGACGGAAGCCGACCGCGAGGCGGAGTCCAAGCAGGAACGTGCCGTCATTGCCGCCGCCCACCAGTTCATGACGGACGAAAGTTTCGAGCGTAATTTCCTGTTCTCCGGCTTCGCGCTCGCCGGCCTGCCGCACAAGCGCATAGCTGATGACAAAGAATGGCGGGTCGAGACCGACCACATCACGCTGCTGGTGGAACCCGGTCGCCGCATCCTCGCGGACGGCACCAATCCCTTCGTGGGCGTCCCCTACGGCTCTCGCGCGCGCCTGATCATGCTGTACCTGCAAACCGAGGCGATCAAGCGCCAGAGCCGCGAGATTGAGCTTGGCGGTAGCCTCACAGCTTGGATGCGCAATCTCGGCATCCCGAATGGCGGCAAATCCTATATGGAGGTCCGCGAGCAAGCTGAACGCATCTCACGCTGTCGCCTGACCTTCCAGACCGTGCGCGATGGCAAGACCGCCTTGGTCAACCAGAACATCCTTGAGACGGCGATGTTCCTCCATGAGAACTCTGGTGACGGTCGCCAGTTCAGCCTCAACCTCGATGTCGCTCGCCTCTCTGAGGGCTTCTTCAATCAGCTAATGAAGCATCCGGTGCCAGTAGCCGAAGCGGCGATCAAGAGCCTGAATAACAACTCGACTGCGCTCGATATCTACTGCTGGCTCGCTTATCGCCTCCATGTTTTGAAGAAGCCGACCCCGATCACATGGGCGGCTTTGCATCAGCAATTCGGTACGAACTACGCTAAGGTCAGGCAATTCAAGTTCAAGTTTTTGGATGCGTTGAAGCTGGCGATGGCGGTCTATCCAGAAGCACAGGTCGATATCGAAGAAGAAGGGCTTGTTCTGAAACCCAGCAAGGAAGCGGTGTCGAAGACCCTGGTGGCGGTTCCCGAACCCGCACCGCGACTATTGGCCGAGCCCGCATCGAGAAAGATGGCACAACGCCGTACAGGCTGATGAAAGCTTAAAACCGCTCCACGAAGTGCTGACCGGGTAACACCGCCTTCGTCTTCTCCGGGACCGGGCCGAGATCCGGCCCGCGTACCCCTCTCGACCCTAGGCGTGGGCTCCCATATCGTATTCGTCATGAATCACCCTGGCCCAAAGGTCTTCGCCGGCAGCCGTCTGCACGTCCTCGACCTGGTCGAAAGCCGCGGCGGTGACTTTCCGGCTGCCCTGAACACCCTGCTGGCTCTGACCGGCGCCGTGGTCGACCCGGCCGGCCTTGGCCATCAGCCCAGCGGTGAGCCGGCCACGCAGCGTGTGCATCTCAACCTCGGAGATCGTGCCCTTGAGGCCGAGCAGCAGCCGGCCGTTGCCGGTGGAGGGATCGTAAAACCACACAGGCCGATACCCCGACACTGCTGTATGTCCAACCTGAAAGAGTAATGATAGCCGATCCCGCTCCCCCCCTGTTCCGGCGTGGCTTCGGTGTTGGCAGTGACCGCATCGAGCAGTGGTCCCAGCGCGTCCTGATCGGCGGCGTTGTTGGTCAGGTGGTGCGCCACGATGACCGGCGCGGTCGCATCCACCGCGGCCTGGGCGTTGTAGGCCTGCACGAAGCCGTCGCGGCCCTTCATGATCCGGCTCTCGGGATCGGTGAAGTTGCGCTGCGCCGAGGGCTTCGGCACGCCGGGCGGGTGCTCTGGCTTGCGACCGCGGCGTCCGCGCGGCGAGCCGTCGGCCTTCGTGCCTGGGTCCGGCTTGGTAGCTTTGGCGGCCTGAGCCTCGGCCTCGAGCTCCGCTTTGGCTGCCCGGATCCGCTCCAGGCGGCGCTGCTTGTCGCGCATCCAGGCCGGCATCTCGTCGCCGCGCCGGTCAGCCCCGAGGGCGGCGTCCTCCGCGGTATCGGCGCCTTCGGCCTGCGCCAGCCAGCCCTCGACCTCAGCGGCCAGTTCGGCCTCGGCCGGGCCCATCCGGCCGTAGCTCATGGCCTTGTGCTTGGAGGCATTGGCCCGCAGCTTGGTGCCGTCCACCGCGACATGGCCGAGCCTGACCAGGCCGGCGCACCGGCACAAGGCGAGCACCTGCGCGAAGAGCTCGGCCAGCGCCGCGAGATGGCGGCGGCGGAACTCGCTGATGGTGCGGAAGTCCGGCCGGTTCAGCGCCGTCACCGCCTGGAAGTACAGGCACTCCTCGCAGGCCCGCGCGATCCGCCGCGACGAGTAGACGCCACGGCTGTAGGCATAGAGCAGCAGCGCCACCATCATCGCCGGATGGTACGGCGGATAGCCCCTCGGCTCCGTGTAGGCGGCAAGAATGGCGGAGAGATCAAGCTCCTCCGCCACGATGTCGCGGATCAGATGCGCGGGATGCCCCTCGGGGACGAACTCCTAAACCGAGGGCGGCAGCAGTCAGGCCTCGTCCACTTTCCAGGACCGAAAGCTCTTCGTCATGCCGCCGAGCGAATCACTGCACACCCGGCTTGTCGAGCCTCTTCACCCGTTACCGGGACGGGCTCCTAGCCTGCGAGAAACGGAATTTGCACAAGCCAGGACGCCGCGGCAGATTCGGCCAGCAACGCCACGGGGCAGGGGAGTGGCATGCGGGACACCGTGAAGCAGGCGGATCGGCTGGCCGCCATCCGGCTGCACTACATGCTCAACACCCATCTCGAGGACCAGGAGATTGCCACCCGGCGGCCATCAGCGCCGCCACCGGCCTACCAGCCGCCGAGGCGGTCCGCCTACTGACCCGGCAATGGCGCGAGGGCGACACCGCAGCGCTGAAGGTGATCGCCGACCGGCTCGGCCTCGACATGCCACTGGAGGGCCTCGGCCTGCCCATGCGGAAGGGAGGGGCCCATGACCGCGGTTCCGGTCCCCATCCTTCGAGGCCGCCATGCCGAATGATCGCGCCGCACCCGCGTGGCAAACTCCTCGACTGTGCCGCTGCCGATCTCGTCGCCATATCCCGTCAAGCGCTGGCGCGCAATCGGAGGACCGAGCGGCGCACAAGCCGCTCTATGCGTGCTCCGCATGCACGGTATTCCATCAAGCGTCTGAAGGTAAAAGTTGGATGAGCCGCCGTCCACAAAGGGCCCCGAAGAGGAAGAACCACCTTGTCGCCGAACTCGAGGCAGAGATCACCCGGTTGCACCAGGAACTGGCCAACATCCATGCGACACTGAAGCAACTCGAACAGGGCGGCGCTGACGCATTCCTGACGCGCCGCATCACCGAACTTGAGGAGGGGCAAAGGGTCGCTCGTGGGCAGGCAGTCGAGGCAGTCGTGGCACGCTCCCGGGCTGAAGCCGAGTTACGGGCGCTCGAGGATGCGATCGGGAAAGCGCAGGGCCTGTCTGGGTGGCTACTGCGGCGCGCGCGAAAGCGGCTGCGACAACCCTAACGTGGCCTAACCTGGTTCTGAAGTAACGAGATAGTCTCGTCACGAGAAGGCCAGCGCGCTGACCATGTTGAACCCGATGTCAGCGGCCTAAACTCCTGCAGATTGCCCGCGTTGGCGGTCAAACCGGACGTTAATCGGGTAAGCGCGGCTTGAGGTAGAGCCCCGGGCGCCCACCTCCGTCGTCATTGAGCTCCGCACGAGAACGCCCACCATCATGGAAGCCCATGTCAGAAGCAGATCGCGTTTTCCCGGCCCGGAAAGGGCAGGGGTCCCAAACCTTGATCAGCGAAAAGCGTCACATTCTCAGCGCGCCCCGGCGAAGCGGTCCCAGCGCCGGCAAAAGCAGAGTGGTCGAAGTCGTGCACGTCCGGCGTGAAAGGTCGCGACCGGTCGAGAATCAACCACGTTCAGCACCGTGGAGCGTGCCCGCCGAGGCTTGGTCGGAAGGCCTTCGTGCCAAGCCCACACAGCTTCTTCCGGCACAGGATATTCGGCCCGTTGCGCCCGACCCAGCGCTGCCCGTCGTGCATGTCATGCCCATGTGGACGCCGTCACTGCCACAACCCGCGGCGCCAAGACCCCAGCCTGATGAGGCACCGGTCGGAACAGCGGTGACCAAGCAACGCAAACCACGCATCGCGAAGACACCAACAGCAAGGGCGGCGGTACGACGTTTCGCCGATCCCTTCGCTGACGAAGACGGCGCGAACTGCCTCCGCTGCGGCTACCTGGTGCAGCCAGCTCGGGTGAGACGCGGCCTGCTGACCTGCGCAACGTGTGGCTGATGGCTTCGGAGCCAATCAGGCACCCTGATTACAGCGGAGAAGCTACTGCCAGGGGGTTGGTGCCGACTACGAGCCCCGATATCACGCTCCTACGGGGGGCGGCATCACCACCAGCGTCCAGAAACCCACCTTGCGGCTGTGCTTGCCGCGAAGCCGGGCAACGAAGGCGGTGTGCGATTCAAACCCGCCGTAGTCACCGATCAAGGATGCCACCGACTGGCATTCTGCGAGGTGGCGGGCGGCGTGGCGGTAGCGTTTGGATTTAGCACCGTCGAGAGTGTCCTCGATCATCGCGCGTCGCAGCAGCGTCGCCGCGAGCGGGCTCGTGCTCTCCAACCAGCGTGCCGCCGGGTCAAGCAGATAGTAGAGGTTCCCGTCGATCTCGGCCTGGCGCGTAAGCACAAGACGCGCAGCCTGCCTTGGCTCGGGCCAAGCATGGAGGAAATGAAGCGCCACCGAGAAGCTGCGGAAGCCAAGCGCGTACTCCATCGTCTTTTGCTCGGCCAGCACGTCCTCGAAGTCAGGTAGCGCTTTGAGGTAAGCCCGCAGGCGCTCGACCGAAAGACGCTCCTCGAAGGCTTTCCAGCGAACCCGCTGTGCGTCCTCGGGACGGCCTGTGGCGTCCAGGGCGTCGAGGTAGACGCTCTCCCATTCACCATCCGGTCCTTCCCAGCCGAGATGGTCGAGATCGCCGCCCAACTCCCCGCGTCTGGTTTGCTGGCGGGGTGCGGCAGCCTCAAGGACCTTGATGGCCTCCTCGGATCGCCCCGCAGTGAGGAGCCGCCGCCCAATCTTGGCAGCGACATCTGAGCGCTTGCGGGCCTCGGCCGGAACGAGGGCGATGTAGGCGTCCACATCACCTTCGCCGTCAGCAAGGTCCTGCAGGGCGCGTCGGATGGCAGCGGCCTGGCTGTCGTAGCCGTCCTTGGCGGGACGACTGGATAGCTCAGCTGCCAACCTGGTCCTGAGTGCCGCAACACCGACTTTGCCCAGTGCCGGGAATATCATGGAGACCAAGCGGTCGAACTCGCCATATTCGTTCTTCGTGACGGCTGCGAAGACCCGCTCGGCAAGCTGCTTCGGATCGGGTTTGGCCCTCGTCGCCAAGCAGCCAAGGTCGTCGCAAGCAGCACGGAACACCTCGCCCACCGACCCACTGCTGTCGTCGACACGGTTGAGGGTCGGTTCAGCCAAGGCCATGAACCGCCACATCAAATCGAGCGCCAGGTCCGGGCGGGTCTCGACCAAGCGGTCGGCAATCATAGTCCGCGTCAGATTCAGATCCCGCACGAAGTCGGGGCGCTTCTGCCAGTCGATGAAGGACCGGGCGGATCTGAGTGCCGTGAGCCGCTTGCTGATCTCGGCGGCAATGGTCTCACCGCCGGCTTGACCCGCCAGTTCGAGGCGTAACCGGCGCTTGATGGTCGGTTGCTCGTCGGCAAGGTCCAAGAGAATGCCCGCAAGGCGCTGGGCGCCCAAGCTCACCAGGGTGTCGGCGGTAACGGTCGTCCTTGGGGCCATAGCCTCCCATCCCTGCAGCGCGATGCGGCAATGTGTTGCTTCTGCTTTCGCCTGGTTGTCTCATGCCTTGGCGAATCGGAGAGTACGCGAATGGCGGGAACGGCAAAGACCAGTGCGGCGAAGACGTCGGCACCCCCAGTGTCAACGGCGGAGCAAAACTAGACCGGCGTGGCGGAGGAAAACTAGGCCACTGGCGGCGCGGCGGCGCCAGCCCTGACCTGCCCCCGATCGGGGGCAGGTCAGGGCTGTTGCTGGTTCCCACGATGGTCAGCGGGGAGGATCTCGCCGGTATCGGAGACGATTTGCTCGCCTGTGGCGGCCTCGGCTGGCACTGCCTTGGCCGGCGGGCGGCGCCGGGCGGTGGAGTGGGCCAGGCGGTAACTCTCGCCGTTCATGCTCAGGATGTGGACGTGGTGAGTGAGCCGGTCGAGCAGGGCGCCGGTGAGGCGTTCCGAGCCGAGCACCGCGGTCCATTCCTCGAACGGCAGGTTCGAGGTGACGATGGTGGAGCCGTGTTCGTAGCGCTGGCTGAACACTTCGAACAACAGCTCCGCCCCGGTCGGTGAGAGCGGCACGTAGCCGAGTTCATCGATGATCAGCAGCTTGGCTGCCTGCAGCTCCCGCTGCAGCCGGAGCAGGCGCTTCTCGTCGCGCGCTTCCATCAGCTGGTGGACCAGCTGGGCCGCTGTGGTGAACACGACGCTGAACCCTCTCTGGCAGGCGGCAAGGCCGAGGCCCAGAGCGACGTGGCTCTTGCCGGTACCGCTGTTGCCGAGCGCTATGATGTTCTCGCGCCGCAGGATGTACTCGCAGCGCGCCAGCTCGAGGACCAGCATCTTGTTGAGGCTGGGAATGGCGGTGAACACGAAGCTGTCCAGGCTCTTGGTCGCCGGGAACCGGGCCTGGCGGATCCGCCGCTCGACCAGGCGCCGCTCGCGGTCGATCAGTTCCAGCTCGAGGAGGCGCAGCAGGTAGCGCGGATGGTCGACGCCGTCGCGGGCACATTCGCGGGCCACCTTGTCGTACTCGCGCAGCACCGTCGGCAGCCGGAGCTGCTTGAGGTGATGCGCCAGCAGGACCTGCGGCGTGCCCTGGCTGGTGCCATGTGGCATGGCGTCAGCCGCGGTCATGCCGCCTGCTCCCGCAGCAGGGCGGTGTAGTCCGCGGCCCGGGTCATCCGCACGTCGGTACCCGGCAGATACGGATAGGCGGTCAGGTCGAGCCTGGCAGGGCGCCGCTCGATCCGCGCCAGAACGATCTGCCGGACCGCGTCAAAGCCAATGGCGCCGAGATGGATGGCATCGGCCACCGCGGCCGCTACCACCTCCTTGGCGGCGATCTCCAGCAGCCGCAGCACCTGGATGAACTCACGCTTGCCGCGGTTACCCATGCGCGCCTCCAACAGGTGGCGCAGGTGCTGGAAGGCCGGCGGCAACGCCCAACCCTGCAGCGCCGCCGCCTGGTCCAGCGCGCCCGGCTTGGTCTCGAGCAGCGCCAGGTAGTGCAGCGGGTCGTAGATGAACTCGCCATGGCCATAGGAGCGGGCGTGGCGGGCGATCGGCGCGCCATCGCACAGGATCACCACCGCGTCGACGAAGCCCTTCACCAGCACCGCCTGGAACCCGTGCGCCGTCGGCACCGAGTAGTCGTTGCCGCGGTATCGGACCAGGGCTGTCGATGATACCCGGGCACTGATGGTCTCGCAGGGCTCCAGAGCAACCTCCGGCAGGCGTTGCAGCGCTGCCAGATCCGCCGCCAGCCGCGCGCCGATCGTCTCGGCATGTCGTCCCGCCCGGTCGGATTGCCGCAGCCTGCAGCGCTCCGCCAGCATGACGTTGAGCGCCTCGTGGGTGGCCGCGATCGGCACCGGGGTCAGAAAGTTGGACCGGGAGAACTTCACCAGCCCCTCCACCTTGCCCTTGTCGTTGCCCTTGCCCGGCCTGCCAAACCGGTCCTGGAACAGGTAGTGGCTGACCAGCCCCGTGAACGCCCGCGTCCGCTCGCGCCGGCCGTCGCCGCAGATCCGTGCCACCGCCAGCTTGAGGTTGTCGTAGAGGATCGACTGGGGAACGCCGCCAAAGAAGGCAAAGGCCGCGACGTGCCCGTCGAGGAACGCCTCGGTCGTCTCCCGCGGATAGGCTTTCACGAAGCAGGCGTCCGACTGCGGCAGATCCAGGCAGAAGAAATACACCTTCTGCCGAACCCCGCCGATCACCGCCACCGCCTCGCCGAAATCCACCTGCGCATGGCCCGGCGGATGGGCCAGCGGCACGAAGACCTCCCGCCCGCGCGCCCGCTGTCGCCGCACGTGATCCTTCACCACCGTGTAGCCGCCGCCATAGCCGTGCTCGTCGCGCAGCCGCTCGAAGATCCGCTTGGCGGTGTGCTGCTGCTTGGGCGGTGCCGCCCGGTCCGCCTCCAGGATCGCCTCGATCACCGGCACCAGCGGCCCCAGCTTCGGTTTGTCCGCCGGCCGCGTCCGAACGTACCCCGGCGGCGCCGAGTACCGACACATCTTGGCAATCGTGTCTCGGCTCAGCCCAAAGACCCGGGCCGCCTCCCGCCGACTATGCCCCTCCAGGAACACAAACTTCCGGACCGCCGCGTAGGTCTCCACCACGAACATCTCCCGGCGCCCCACCCTGATCCCTCAGGGTAGGCCGCCCGCCACTGGCCGGGTTTTACCCCGCCCGCAGCAGCATCACGCCGCCGCTCCAGTGGCCGACTTTCTCTCCGCCGTGCACATTGATCGGGGTCGTCCGCACGTTCGGCCGGGTAACCGCCTCGCAGATCGCAGCCGCATCGGCTGCATCGTTCTTTTGGCGCACGACGTACGGCTTGACGTAGGACGGCGGGATCAGGCGCACATCGT
>NZ_JBHTDE010000025.1:0-29511 GCF_042666655.1 Dankookia sp. GCM10030260 | reverse complement strand
TTCAAGCCATTTTTCGCCATGTTCGTGGCACTACATATTTGCCAAACTCCGGGGAATCAGGCAGCAGGCCGCGCAAAATCAACCACTTGCCAACGGACTCCCAACGGGGACTGTTCAAGTTGGGCCACACGCCGACCCTGCCGGAGGATCCCACGGCGCTGCGGGCGATGCTGCTGGCCGCATTGGCCGAGCGCGACAGCATCGCCGCGGAACGCGACAGCCTGGCCGCTGAGCGGGATGCGCTGGCGGAGCGGAATGAGCGGCTGCGGCATCTGCTGGAGAAGCTGCGCCGCATGCAGTTCGGCCCGCGCTCGGAGCGGCTGCCGCAGGACCAGCTGCAGTTCGCCTTCGAGGAGGCCGAGGCCTCGCTCGCCAGCAACGACGCCGAGGCCGAGAAGCGCTCGCCCGACCTGCGCAAGAAGAACGCCGCCCGGCGCCGGAAGGGGCGCGGCCGGCTGCCGGCGCATCTGCCGCGGATCGAGCAGGTGCTCATGCCCGAAAGCACCGCCTGCCCGTGCTGCCGGGGTGCGATGGTCGAGATCGGCTGCGACACCGCGGAGCGCTTCGACGTGATCCCGGTGCAGTTCCGTGCCCTGATCACCAAGCGCCCGAAATTCGCCTACCGGGCCTGCCCGGGCGTCGTCGTGCAGGCATCCGCCCCGGCGCGCCTGATCGAGGGCGGCATGCCGACCGAGGCGGCGGTCGCCCATGTCGCGGTGGCACGCTACGCCGACCACATGCCGCTGCACCGCCAGTCACAGGCCCTGGCGCGCCAGGGCATCGAGATCGGCCGCGACGTCCTGGCCGGCTGGATAGGCGCGGCCGCCTTCGAGATCCGGCCCGTGGTGGCGCGCTTGCGCGAGATCCTGCACGGCTCGGTGCGGCTGTTCGCCGACGAGATTGGCATGCCGGTACTCGACCCTGGCCGGGGCAAGACCAAGAAGGGGTATGCCTGGGCAATCGCGCGCGATGACCGGCCCTGGGGCGGCACCGAACCGCCGGCGGTGGTGTTCCACTACGCGCCGGGCCGCGGTGCCGAGCATGCCCGCGACCTGCTGGCGGGCTACACCGGCCTCCTGCAATGCGACGGCTACGCCGCCTACAACAGCCTGGCCGCGCCGAAGGACGGCAGCGCGGCCGCCACGCTCGTCTACTGCTGGGCCCATGTGCGCCGCGAGTTCTACGACCTGACCAAGAAGAAGACGGCGCCGATCGCTGAGGAGGCGTTGCGCCGCATCGCCGCCCTCTATGCCATCGAGGAGACGATCCGTGGCAAGCCGTCCGAGCTGCGGTGCGCCACCCGGCAGGCTCGCAGCAAGCCGCTGCTCACCGACCTGTTCGCCTGGCTCGAACAGCAGCTCGCGCGTCTGCCGGGCGGCAGCCCCACGGCACAGGCCATCCGCTACGCGCTGAACCACCGAACCGGCCTCGAGCGGTTCCTCGACGACGGACGTGCGGAGATCGACAGCAACACGGTCGAGCGCACCATCAGGCCGCTGGCCCTGAGTCGCAAGAATGCGTTGTTCGCCTCAGGCGATGACGGGGGCCGCCGCTGGGCCGACATGGCGTCCTTGATCGAGACCTGCAAACTCAATGACGTCAATCCGCAGGTCTACCTTACCGACCTGCTCACCCGACTCGTCAATGGCTGGCCGCAAAGCCGAATCGACGAACTCATGCCGTGGCACTGGGCCCCAGAGAAACCAGCCGAGCGTCAAGCTGCCGAGTGAAGGGCCCCAAACCAGCGCTTACCGAGGGTCCAGGCCTCGCCGAGATCCTCCGTCACCCCGTCCCGCCGCATGTCCGTCCCCCGCCGTGCCCACCGAGAGGCTACGGGGAAGGCCCGCTGGCCGTCATGCTACATGGCCATTTTGCACAGCTTCGCGGTCACTGGGCCAGGTACGGAGGATTGGCGGACGCGACATGCAGGCCCAAGCTACCTTCGTCGCCGAGTTGTTCGACGTCGCTGCCTGATTTACCTCCTGCTGGAGCCATTCACGGCCCACTGCAAACTTTGCAACACAACCGTGACAAGCATGGATCGCTGCTCGCCCCCGAACTGCAACCGGCCAACAGGGACGACCGCGCGGGCGTTCTGCCAATGCTGCCGCAGCTGGCCGCGCTTGGCTTCGAAGGTGACCTCCTCGGCGGTAACGGCTTCAAGGGCCCACCCTTCGCCACGGCAGCGCTCGCACGACATCCATGTCTCCATCTCGCCCGCCGGCATACGGGACGGGCCGCTTCCTGCCGAACGGTGTCAAGTGAGTTGCCAAGCGGCTATTTGCCTGGCTCGGCCGCTACCGGCGGCTCAACATCGTCTACGACCGCGCCGCCAGTCTCTTTGCTAAGCACATCTGGATTGCGATGATCTCCATCATCTCACGCCGTCTTGTCACGCAGACCCAGCCAAGGATGTAATCGCGTACAGCTTTTTACGAACTTCTTCATAGGCACTCCTGCAAAGGGTTCAAATCAGGCGACGGCTGCCATGGGTGTGCCGTTGATCATTTGCAGCAGCAGCGGGATCTCAGCGGCTGGCCGTGCCGCGCTGAACAGGAAACCCTGGGCCTCGACGCAGCCCGCTGCGTCCAGCCAAGCCAAGTGGTCCTCAGTCTCCACCCCCTCGGCTGTCGTCTTGATGCCGAGTGTACGGCACAGATCGAGGATGGCGCGCACGATCGCGGCGTTGCCAGCGTCGCTGCACAGATCGCGGATGAAGGACTTGTCGATCTTGACCTTCCGGAAGGAAAACTTGCGGAGGTAGCTGAGCGAGGAATAACCAGTGCCGAAGTCGTCCATTGAGATGGTGATCCCCGCCGCCTGCAGCTGATGCAGGATTGCCAGGACGTTCTCGCTTTCCTGTAGCAGCAGGGTCTCGGTAATCTCGAGTTCGAGGCGATCCGGCGGCAGGCCCGAGCGGTGCAACGATCCCATGATCATGCTCATCATACCGCGGTCGGTAAACTGCGCCGGCGACAGGTTGACCGCGACCTTGATGCTGTCGGGCCAGTGCGTCGCATCGGCGCAGGCGCGGGCTAGCACAACCTCGCCGATCTGGCCGATCAGGCCGAGTTCCTCGGCCGCCGCGATAAAGCTATCGGGCGCGACCAGCCCGCGCACCGGATGCCGCCAGCGCAGCAGCGCCTCGAAGCTGCAGACCTGATGCGTTCGGATATCGATCAGCGGCTGGTAGAAGACTTCGAATTCCTGCTGCAGCAGGGCGCGCCGCAGATCGGTCTCCAGCTCGTGCCGGGCCTGCATACGGATGTTCATCTCCGGCTCGAAGAAGCGGTAGGTGCCGCGCCCGTCCGTCTTCGCCCGGTACAGCGCCAGGTCGGCGCTGCGCAGCAGCTGGTCGGAATCCATCCCATCCTGTGGCGCAACGGCGATCCCGAGGCTGGTGCCGATGACTATGCGGTTGCCCTCAATCTCGTATGGCTGACTGACTTCGGCGACGATCCGCTGGGCGAGCGCCTTGGCGTCGCTCGGTTGGTTGACCGACGACTGCACGATGGCGAACTCGTCGCCGCCAATGCGGGCCACCATGTCGGCCTTGCGGATGCAGCTCAGAATGCGGTCAGAGACCGCCCGCAGCAGGGCATCGCCGATCGGATGTCCCAGCGTGTCGTTCACCTGCTTGAAGCGGTCGAGGTCGAGACAGAAGATCGCGCTCGCATTGCCCCGCTTGGCATCCGCCACTGCGGCATCCATGCGCTCGCGCAGCATTGTTCGGTTCGGCAGATCGGTCAGCGCGTCGTGCTGGGCCATGTGGGCCATCTGCAATTCGGCATCATGCTTGGCGGTCACGTCCTGGGTCACGCCGCTTATGCGGACTGCCTTGCCGGTGATGTCGCGCTCGGCCCGGCCCTGCATGCGCAGCCAACGGATGCTGCCGTCCGGGCTGACGACGCGAAACTCGATATCATAGCTGTCGCTCTCGGTGCCCTCCAGCGCCTTATCAATTACTGCCGTCACCGCAGCCAAGTCGTCCGGATGCATCGCATCGGCCGCGGCACGTCCTGTCGGCAGGGAACCCTCTTCCTTCTGGTAGAGCGTCTCGTAGCCGGGCGAGAGGTGGAGCACGTCGGTTGCCAGGGTCCAGTCCCAGGTGCCCATCCCGACAGCCGAGATGGCGCGGACGAAGCGCGCCTCGCTTTCCGCCAGTGCCGCCTGGGCGGCGCGGCGGTCGTGCACGTCGTGGATGGTGCCGACCCATTCTGAGGGCTCACTCTGCTGCGGCTCGTACACCGGCGCCCCGCGCACCCGCATCCAGCGCCAGTCGCTGTTGGTCAAAATGCGGAACTCGATGTCGACCGAGCCGTTCGCATCGGCGGCCGCGGCCCAGTTCGGCAGCACCACTGCATGGTCCTCCGGATGAATGACTGAAAGCCAGCGGCCATCCCGCAGCGCCGCGTCGGGCAGCCCGGTTAGAGCGGCCCAGCCCGGCGCCTCCAGGATGGTGCCGTCGGCACTCGCATGCCAGGTGACGATCGCGCCCGCTTTGGCGAGCGCGCTGTAGCGCCGCTCGCCGATCGCCAGCTCGCGCATCGCCTGCTTCTGGGCGGTGATATCGGTCCTGATGCCAACGGTGCCGCCATCCGGCATCGGGCGCTCGGTAATCAGCAGCCAGCGGCCGTCCGGCAGCAGTCGTTCCATCGGCGGGTGGTCGCCGTGATGCCAAGCGACCATGTCGTGGACGAAGCCTTCCAGGTCGTCCCCAGCTTCAGGGTACTGGCCGTGCCGCGCGCCCTCCCGCATGATGTGCTCGAAGGTGGCGCCCGGCGCGATGAAGGGCGCGCTGATAGCGTAGAGGTCCTTATAACGTTGGTTGCAGACGACCAGCCGGTCCTCGGCGTCGAACATGACGAAGCCGTCCGACATAGAGTCGATGGCGCTCTCGAGCGTTGCCTGGGCGCGCTTGCGTTCGCGCTGGGTACGCTCGCGTTGCTGCACTACCAGCAGCGCTGCCAAAGTTAGCGCCAGCACGACCAGCGAGGCGCCGAGCGCGACGGCGATCAGCCTGTCGCGATCGCGCTCCCACTCTTTGCCGCCGACCGTGGTGTCCAGCGTGACGGCGATGCCAATGGTGCGATAGAGCGTCGGCCGCGCCGCCGAGATCAGCGACGGTGGTTCCGCGATGGAGGGCGCCGATGTAACCGCCTCGCTCGTCCCTGTGCTCTCCGCCACCTGCCGGCTGAAGCGCGGCTCGTTATGCGGCAAGCCGACCAGCAGCCTGCCATCCGTATGGGTTACCGCGACGCGCAGGCCCGGCACCTCGGCGGCGGGATTGAGCAGCGTGACGATCAGTGGAACGGGCACCTCCGCTGCGGCGTAAAGCATACCCATGTTCGGCAGCCGCACGGGTCGCACGACGAACAGCGCCCATTCTCCGGTCGTCGGGTTTTGCACCGGGCCGACGAAGCTGACGGTGCCGGACCGCACGGCTGGGCCGGTATCTTGCAGGCTGATCGGCAAGGGCCGGCCCCGCGACGAGGCCAGCGCGCTGGCCCAGGCGATGCGATCTGGGCGGACCAACAGCAAATCGCGGAAGTTGAGGTTCTGGAAGTTGATGCTGCGGAGGATGCGCGACACTTCCTCCGGGTCTGAATCGCGGGACTGGGCGACTTGGCCGACTAGGCCAGGCAGGCTTGCGAGCGTCCCGTCGATCTGCAGAAACAGGCGGTTGACCGTGCTTTCCACGACCGAGGCGGCGCGCTGTACCACTCCATTCGCCGCCTCGCGCGCTGTCTGCCGCATCCGGTCGAGCAACAGCGCCGTGCCGCAGCCGATCACCAACAGCACCACAATGGCGACGAAGATGATCGCGTGCCGAGAATTCCGGGCCGGCACCGCTCAGCGCGCCTTCGCCCGGATGCCGAGCTCCGGCGCCATCAGCCGGTTCCACTCGTCGGCGCAATCGCCGCCGCAGCGACGTACCCAATTGGGCAGCACGACCTCGTTCAGCAGCTTGATCCGCGGCGCGTCATCCTGCCAGCCCTCCTCGACGACGGTCATGCGACCCGGCCGGCCGCTTGCACAAGTCGGGCGGCCGGCATTGCAGTCAAAGCCGTCCTGACGCTCCTGTTCAGTTGCGTTCCAGATCTCGTCCTGCAAGCTGGCCAGCCCCTGGCGCAGCTCCGCCTGCCGCTCCGCGGGCAGTGAGTCCCAGGCTGCCTGGTTGGCAACGAAGACGCTGACACCCCAGCTCACGCCGAGGCGGGAAAGATGCGTCGAAACCTTGTGCAGCCCGATGGAATTGCCCGACCGCGCCCCGGTGATGGCACAATCCGCCACGCTGGTCCGCATTGCGGCGACGATCTTGGCAAAGGGGATGATGACAGGGATGCCGCCCAGCGCCGTCACCAGTTCCGACTGGCCGACCGAGGAGGTGCGGATGCACCGCCCGGCCAGGTCGAAGAGCCCGCCGAAGGCCTTGCTGCAGAACACGACCTGCGGCGGGGAGGTATAGGCGGCGAGCAGGACGAGGCCGTAGCGCTCCTGCAGCAGCGTCTCGAGCCTGGGACGCCACAACGCGACGGTGCGGCGCAGCGCCCCCATGTCCGGGCTCAGCAGCGGCAGGTCGATGGCATTTAGCTCGGGCTCATCGGCCGCCGCCAGACCCAGCAGGACATTGCCGAACGACACCACCCCGAGGCGCAGCAGCTGCAGCATTTCCTGGCCGCGGATGCCGCTACGGTCGAATGGAACGATCTGCACATGCACTTGGCCGGCCGTGATTTCCGGCACGCGGCGGGTCCAGAACGGCGCTTCATGGGTGTCATACTGCTGTACGCCGCCGAGACCTCCGACCACATCGAGTTCTATACGAGGATCGGCTTGGCCGGCATGAGGCGCAAACAATGCAAGTGTTAGGTTTGCGCATACCGCCAGAGCGGCAGTTCTCAGGAATGACACCACGAAAATGGCCAGTTGATTAACCAAAGATGTACGCATCGATGAGGTCCACATCCCTGTCTTCGGCAATCAGCCAGACGCAAAGGACGGCATACATCATAACCAGAAATGCAATTCCACTTAATAGTATGAGTTCTATTAGTGGAAGGCAGTGTCAGATCTGACGCTCAAGAAGTGGTTGTTCAGCCGGGCCGTGTGCGGCGGGACAAGGATCCTGTCGTCCGCGGCGGGTGCATTGCCCTTCCCCATCCTGGCCGCAGCCCTCGCAGCCCGAACTCCTTGACCTGCCTCTCGCTAAGCAGCTTGCCGCGGCGGACAAAGCCGCGCACGGACCTGAGGTTGTAGTGGTGAGTGTGGTCCATAATCTCTCCGTCGCGGGCACCCTGGCGGTAGGCTCCGGTGATAAAGCCGGCAAACAGCCTATGCGGCGAGAGCCGCTCAAGCCCGGAGACCGTGAGCCCGACCTGCGCTGCGCGGCGACAGAGGATTTGCCGCACCGCGTCCGGGTGCGGCGCCGCCTGCCGGGAGGTCCGGCCGGCTAGTTGGTACCACTCGGAAAAGGCCTGCCAGCCCGTCTGGTAGGCGCGTAGCGTTGCCGAGGCCCGCGAGGCGCGGGCAGGTCGGACATGGCGCGATTTCAGCAGCTTGCGCTGATTGCGGCAAGCCTCTCCTCACCCGCGGTAAGCGGCGAGCGTGAGTGTTTGAAGCCATGACGCTTCACATCCCCCAACAGCTGAATCGGCAGTGGCCCTTGGGTTCCGCTCCGGCTGCTCCGTCACTGTCGCCGAGCCCAGGCCAAGCTATCAGCGGGGTGCCTGTGAGACAGCGAAGGTAGTTCTCTAATCCGCGGCCTCGTTCCGAGACGCGGCTACATGCCAGGGTCGAAGTGATGCCAGCAACTCTTCAAGTTTCACCGGTGATACCGGCTCGGTCAGCGTGTGCAAGCCCTTAGATGTTGCAAGGGAAGCGAAGTCAGCCGGCACCTTCGGGCCCGCTACCAGGACCGCCAACAACCCCGGGCGCCGCGCCCGCGCGGCCCGGGCCAGGGTGAATGCGTCCACCCCGGACGCCATGGAATGGCGGACAAGCAACAGGTGGAAGGGCTCGCCTAGATCGAGAAGCGCCAATGCTTCAGCACCATTGGCCTCTGTCGCCTCCCACCCGCTCTGGTGAAGGCAGTGGCAAAGATAGCGCCGGGTGAGCAAGACATCGTCCACCACGAGCGCGCGTAGCATGCTTCCTGCGACAGGCGCGGTGGCCATGTCTGCTTCTCGACGAGCCTGGGGCAACCAGAGTGTTACTGTGGTGCCCCGACCCGGCTTACTCTTGAGGGATAGCGCGCCGCCCGACTGTGCGGCAAAGCCATGAGCCATGGACAAGCCGAGCCCGGTGCCTCGGTCCTGCGGCTTGGTCGTGAAGAACGGCTCCGTCGCCCGCGCCAGTGTCGCTGTGTCCATCCCGGCGCCGGTGTCGGTGACCCAGAGCCGCACGTATTTGCCCGGAAGCAGACCGGCGACATGTCTCTCTCCGGCTTCCGCCACGATCTCAGGCGCGGCGCCGAAGGTGACTTCACCGCCGTCCGGCGACATCGCGTCTCGGGCGTTGATGGCAAGGTTGATCAGCACCGTCTCAAGCTGCCGCTGGTCTGCCTGCAGCACCGGCAGCCCCGGTGGCGCCTCGATCCCCACCCGGATCCCGGGCCCGAGCGCGTTGGCCAGCATATCCCGCAGCCCGCCAAGCAACTCGGCTGGCCCAAGGACCGAAGCGTTCAGCCTCTCGAGACGTGAGAAGGCGAGCAGGCGGCGTGAGACAGCAGCGCCGCGCTCGGCGCCGTCGCGTAGCCCGGCCAACAGACGCAGGGCGCCCGGACCTGCCGCGGCGAGAGTGGTGCTGTAGCGTTTCTCGAGCAGGGTGATGCCCGCCAGCACCGCAGCGGATGAGTTGTTAAAATCATGCGCCACGCCACCGGCGAGTTGGCCCAATGCTTCCATCTTCTGCGCCTGACGCAACTGCTCCTGCGCCGCAGTGCGCTCGGCCACCTCCGTCACCAATGCCCGGGTACGCTCCTCAACACGAGCCTCGAGCGTCTCCGCCGCGAGCCGAAGCGCTTCGAGATGGCGTCGTGTTTCGTGCTGGCGCGCCCGGGCCCGCAAAGCGGCCCGAACCGCGCTCCGCAGCGTCTCGGCATGCAGGGGCCGATCGAGCAGAGTGACATTGCCCAGCCCTGCGAAGAGCGCCCACCGTCCCTCGGGTCCTCGCCGGCGCCCGCCGGCGGTAAGCACCACAACCGGAAGGTCCGACCAGGGCGGTTGCTGCGCGAGACATATTACGAGCGCGTCAGATCCGTCGGCGAGTGCCTCCTCAGTGACAAGCAACGCGGCCACGGTCGCGCCCCCATCGGGCAGCAGATCCTTCCAGGGGATGGCAGGACCGTCTGGCGCTTTGGTCGGCACGTCCATGCCAGCCAGGATGCGCCCAATCTCCGCGGCGTCGCGCCCGATTGGCGCCAGGACGAGAACCGGTCCCATGGCCGGGAACTCAGCCGGCGGCATCGCCTCCGCTGCCAATAAGCCGCGTCCCCGAGCCGGTATAAGTCGGAACCCCGGTAAGCACGCCTTGCAAATCCAGGAGCGGTGGCCCGACCTGCAGGCCGTTCGAGAACAGCTGGTACTCATGGATGGCAAGCCCGTGCACCCCAGTGCGCTTCTTGATGACCGAGATTGCCTTGCGCACTTCGCCCATTGCCTCAAAGAAGCGCAGCAGCACCACGGCGTCACTTAGGAAACTGAGATCGATTGGGTTGTGGGCATCGCCTATGACACCCTGCTGCGCCAGGATCAGGATCGTCACCACACCCTGGTTGTTCAGGTAGGTGAGCAGCTCGTGCAGCTGCAGCACCAGCGACCGCTCTTCCGGCATGGTGCCGAGGTAAGAGTTCAGGCTGTCGATGACCACGACGCGCGCCGATCTGTCCTCAACCTCACGCCGGACCTGCCAGACGAACTCGCCGGGAGAGAGGCGCGAGGGGATGGCACGGCTCCAATGGAGCGTGCCCGCCTCCACCGCCCCGACCATGTCGAGGCCGAGCGCGCCGGCGCGCTGCGACAGCGTTGGGAAGGTTTCGTCAAAGGAGAAATAGGCGGCGTGCTCGCCCTGCCTGACCGCAGCCATGGCGAAATGCAGCGCCATTGACGACTTGCCCGCGCCCGAGGGTCCGACCAGCATCGTCGTCGTGCCCCGGTCCAGACCGCCGCCGAGTACCTTGTCCAGGCCGGCCACACCACTCGAGACGGCGGTGCCCTCCACCCGGGCCTTATGTTCGTCGGCGATCAAGCTCGGAAATACCAGGACGTCACCGGTGGTGAGGGCGAAGTCGTGCCAGCCGCTCTGATAGCTAGTACCGCGCATCTTGCCGATCCGCAGCCGCCGGCGCGATGCGCCGTAGTCGCGCTCGATCTGCTCCAGCGAGAGCACACCGTGCACGAGACTATGCAGGTCACCCTCGCCGTCGCTGCTGGTCTGGTCGTCCAGGAGCAGGGTCGTGACGTGGCGGCCCTGGAGGAAGCGTTTGAGGACGAGCAGCTGCCGGCGATAGCGGAGTGGCTCCTGCGCTAACAGGCGCAGCTCGGCCAAGCTGTCGATTGCCACTCGCTCGGGCTTGGTTGCCTCAATGCGCTCCGTAATCATCTGCATGGTCCCACCGAACTCGACCTCGGCCGGGTAGAGCACCGTTTGCTGGCGCTCTAGCTCCGCTTCGGCTGGGACGAGCTCGAAGATATCGATGCCCTCGAGCGACCAGCCGTGCGAGGCGGCGGACGAGGTCAGTTCCTCCTCCGTCTCGGAGAGCGTGACGTAGAGGCAGCGCTCACCGTTGGCCAAACCCTCGAGCAAGAAGCGCAGGGCGAAGGTTGTCTTGCCCGCTCCTGGTGTCCCTTCGATAAGGTGCAGCCTGTGCTGCGGCAGCCCGCCGCGGAGAATGACATCTAGTTGCGACACGCCGGTGCGCAGGGTCGGAATCGGCCGTGGTTCGGGCATACAGTCCCTCTGTTGTTGGTGCGGCCGCCGTTCAAATTTTTTGAGCAGTGTCTATCTGCGCCTGTGCTGACGATCGTCCTCAGCCTCTAGCTCTCCCACGGGCGGACGGGCCAGGGAATGCGGCCCGGCGGCGACGCGGGTCTTCAGCACAGTTTCGATGAAGTTGGTGAGGGTTCGGTTTTCCTCGGAGGCGCAGCGCCGCACTTCTGCCAGGAGATCGGCTTCGATCCGCAGGGCGATCGGCTGCTTCATTGTGTTTCATGCATTGGCATGAAACACTATTAACGCCGCAAGATATACAACGCAATGCAATCTATCGCATTGGTTGTCTTTGTCTCAGGCACAAGCTTGGATTGAGATACAAGCTGCAGGAGGTCCGGACACGAAAGTGCGCTGGGTGTCCGGTTCGTGCGAACGAATTGCGAACCTAGGCTGTTGATTTTCGCTCAGAACTGACCCGGCCAAGGGATATGTCCCGCGTGCTGCGGGGCTGGGTCAAGCGGGTGTTTTAGCCCTCCTGTTCCTGGGTTCTGCCGAGCTGCTCCTGAACCGGAAGCTGTCGTTGCCTGTTTCCAGGATGTGGCAGTGGGGCGTGAGCCGGTCGAGCAGGGCTGTCGTCATCTTGGCATCGCCGAAATCGCCGCCCCACTCGCTGAAACTCAGGTTGGTGGTGATCACGACGCTGGTGCGCTCGTAGAGCTTGCTGGGCAGGTGAAACGACAGGGCTCCGCCCGACGAGCTGAACAACAGGTAGCCGAGCTCGTCGAGGATAACGAGGTCGAGACGGAGCAGGCGATCGGCAAGTTGCCCTGCCTTGTTCGCGGTCTTTTCCTACTCCAGCGCATTCACCAGGCCGCTTGCTGGTATGTGTCGTGGCGATCACACACTCATGGGAGCTTTGATAAGGCGCGGTAAGCACCATTCCCAATTTTGGTAGCGACGTTCTGGCCGTTACGCCGACACGGTGAAGCATGCGCCGGATCCCGGTGCATCGGCCACGCCCAGCTCCGCTCCGATCCGCTCGAGCATCGTCCGGATCACGCGCATTCCGAGCCCACCGCCCTGCGAACGCGTGGCCCAGTCCGCCGGCAGCCCGCGCCCGAAATCGCACACCCGCAGCTCCACCCCGCCACTCGGCCGCGTCTTCGCGCTCACCTCCACTCGCCCAGGCTCGCCGGGAGCGTAGGCGTACTTGAGCGCGTTGATGACCAGCTCAGTCGCAATCATCGAAAGTGCGACCGCTGTCTGGCTGGAAACCATCAGCCCGGGCTCGGCGCTGACATCAAGGCGCTGCATCCCACCCGTTATCCCGGTGGTAAGGTCGCGGCAAAGCCGGTGGAGCGTGTCGCCCAGATCAACGTTTTCCACGTCCTCCGACCGCCCGAGGCTGTCATGCACCCGCGCCACGCTCATCACCCGCGCGTAGGTATCCTCAAAGGCCGCCCGGGCTTGGGGGTCAGCGACGTTTCGTCCTTGCAGGCGCAGGACGCTCGCCACAATCTGTAGCGAATTCTTGACGCGGTGGTCGACCTCGCGCGCCAGGACCTCCTTCTGCTTTAGCGCCCTGGTGAGCGCCTCCCGTTCCGCGGTGAGCTCGCCGATGCGGCGGCCTTGGCGCAGGACGACGCCCGTGATCGCGGCGGCGAAAGCTGCTGCCGTATCGAGCTGCCACGTCTCCCACGGTTCAGCTTCGCCCCGACGCTCCTCCACCCAGCGCTCGAAGGAGCGGCGCGGCAGCACGACCCCGGTGGCTACGTCGGCTCGCACCGGCTTGCGCGGATCGCCGCCCCACACCACTGTCGTGGTCACCTCGGGGCGGAACCAGAGCAGGAGGTGCTCGCGCCCACCGTCGCCCTCGCCTACGAAGGCGGCCAACAATCCGCTCGCCACTGCAGGCTAGGCGCCCGCGGAGGGGTAGTGCGCTGACAACCGATCGGTGGCGTACACCCGGTCGCCAAGCGGAAGCGTATCGCGCAGCCAGTCTGCGAGACCGGGTAGGTCTGCTTGCGGCGGCGTCGTCCCCACCAGTGCGACCCGGTCGTCCGAGACGACTGCTGCACCGCCCGCCTTGAGCAGGTTCAGCAGCGTCGCCCTGCCTGACACGTCACCCGCTGTCACCGCGACGACGAAGTCGTCCGCGGCAGCCATCCGCCCGAGCAGCACGTTCCGCGCCGTCGCCGACTCCTGCTGCTCACGCCACAGCCGCCGGCTTTCGAGTTCATGCACCCGCAGCGCGAAAGCCTCCGCTACCAGCCCGGCAAGCATACGGGTGTCCGGCGTGATGTAGTGAGGCCGGCGGTGGTGACCGATGACCAAGCCCCAAAGCGCGCCCTCGACCATGATCGAGAGCGACATCGAGCCGTTCACGCCGAGGTTGCGCTGGTACTCCAGATGAACGGGTGAAAGAGCGCGGGACTGCACGTGAGTGAGGTCGACGGCCTCGTTGGTCGGAGACGGTCCGGTGAGCACCGCTGCAGGGACCGCATCCCGGTCGACTACGAAACGCGCCGGGCTCCTGGCATAGAGCGCCCGCGCCTGCGCCGGGATGTCGGAGGCTGGGAAGCGCAGCCCGAGGAGCGAATGGGCCCAGTCGGCCGCTTTGTCCTCCGCCACGGCCTCGCCATTCCAGTCGGGGTCGAAGCGGTAGACCAACACCCGCTCGAAGCCCGTCATGGTCCGGATTTCGCGCACCGTTGCTTCCGCCGCTTCGGCAAGCGTGCCGGCCACACGCAGCCGCGCGACTGCGTCTCGCGCTTGCGCCGGAGTAGCGGCACCGAAGTCCTCCGGGCGCTCAGGCAGGCGCTCCAGCTCTACGACCAGCCGGCCGGCGTGCAGGTGTGCCTCAGCGTTGAACGGTACAGCGTCTGGACCGAGCCTTGCCGTCGTGCGCACCAGACGGGCGGGATCGTCTAGCGCGCCGCTGGCTAGTGCGTGGCGAACCGCGCCCACCAAGCATTTCGGCAGCACCTCGGCGAGCGGCCGGCCGACCACCATGCCTGGCTCCTCCCCAAGGGCGCTGGCGACGTTGTCGCTGCAAGCCCGGACCGCCAGATCGGCTGTGTCGGGATCACAGGCAAGCACGGCCGCGTGGGGTTGCACGGCGCCGCCGAGGTGGATCGGCTCCCTCTCGCACACTGCCGGATCGACCGGCTCGGCTCGGGTGCGCCGCGCAATGGCCTCCGACGCTGCGGCACGCGCGAGGCGGTGCCGACCGGGCGGCAGCGCGCCCAGGGAGCGGATCATGATCCAGTAGCGATCCGGCTCGCGGGCGCGGCGCAGCCAAACCTCGACGCGCATGGGAGCGGGCTCGAAGCCAAAGGTGAAGATAAAACTCTCATCCAGGGCGCCACGTCGGACGCCCTCGAGGAAGCGACCGCGAAAGGCGGGCAGGTCGGTGCACGGGGCCACGTCGCGGAAGAAGTCGCGCCCGACTACCGCTTCGACGGGCCGGCTCGAGAACCGGCTCTCAGCGGCGTTGTAGAGGATCACTCGTCCCGCGCCATTGACCTGGACGACACCAAAGGGCAGCGCGTCAAGCTCGGCACGGGGCAGATCGTCGAGGCGGGACGGCATGGCCCAGTCGAGGTTGTCGCTCAGGGGGCTTGGTCCTCTTTCAGGTGGGGCAGGATCACATCGAGGTCGGGGTGATGTTGCAGAAGCCACGTTGACTGTTCGTTTTGTGACAAACCTACCGCTGCGTGGACATATGGTAGCGCCACGGATTGCACCCCTCGTCCATGCCACCGCGGTGAGGAGCTGAGCACAGACCGCATGCTCGGCTCTCCTTCCCCTCCTCTGCCAGCATCCACTCCGCTGAGCGCTGCTGTATCGACGCTTACAGCAACGGGATAGGCGCTGGTTTCGACGCGGGATGAAAATCTGTACAGGCGCGCCGACAACCCGCAGCCAACTGCAATTGCGGCATGCTTCTCCTAACCTGCGGTAAGCGAGGTTTATCTGCTCTGTACTTCAGGAATTTGAGCTAATGCATTTAATACTTGTCTACTTTGAATGTTATTTAAATCAATGGTTGACGGTGATTAAGGACACGCCAACACTCACGGAGAACGACCTCCGCTGTCCTACAGCTGAGTCGGGCGGAAAGCGGCCCCTCAACTGGTGGGATCAGTGGTCGCCTTCACCAGAGGCGGCTGCATGAACTCGATCGTCGCGCCGTCAGGACCAACGGCGTAGATCACTCGCGTTCCGGCCCGCGCGCCGCTCGCGATTGGCTGAGGTGTGCCCTGTGCCTTCCAGCCGTAGGCAGCGATCCGCGCGAGGAGCGCGTCGATATCATCGACCACGAGAGCGAGATGCGCGAAGCCCGGGTCGAACGGTTTGGCCGGCGCGCTCGGCCGATCCAGGCCCTGATATTCCAAGAGTTCGATCGTCTGATCCGCTAACGACACTATCGCCAAGCGCACCCGTGCCCCATGTGCCCCCGTCACTTGGCCGAGAAACTCGCCCCCCATCTCACCCGTCCGCACGAGCCGCGCGCCGAGCCCATCAACCCAGAACCGAAGGCTCTCATCGAGAGACGCAACCGCAAAGCCGACATGGTCGGCGCGTTGCACCTGGATGTTTGCGTGTCCCATCATGCGGGCCGTTCTACCGGCAAACGAGCCGGACGTCTGCTTTGGGCCGATCCCGGTGGAAGCCGGAGGGCGGCCGCGCTACCGCGCAGATGCACGGAGAGCACCCCTTCGCGTGCCAAGCGGGCCGCATTCTCGACCTCGGCCGGTGTGGTCCGGCCGCAGGCCAGGAAAGCACGAGGGACGTACGCAGAAGGGCGCCGCCGGCTACCTCGCCCGGAGCAGCACGCCTGGCCGCGCCCCCGTCTCTTCGCCGTCCTCGAAGACCGGCAGGCCCGCGACCATCGTCATCCCGTAGCCCTCGACGCGCTGGATCAGCCGTCGCCCGCCGGCGGGCAGGTCGGCGACCATCTCCGGGTGGTGTGCACGGAGCCCCGCGAGGTCAATCAGGTTGAGGTCCGCTTTCAGCCCCGGCGCCAGGCGGCCGCGGTCGGAGAGGCCCATGAAGTCTGCCGTCTCGCCGGTCATGCGCTTCACGACGAACTCCAGCGGCAGGCGCGGCCCGCGGGCGCGGTCGCGCACCCAGTGGGTCAGCATGAAGGTCGGGATCGCGCCGTCGCAGATCGACCCGCAATGCGCGCCGCCGTCCGACAGGCCGAAGACGGTGTGCGGGTCGCAGAGCAGGTCGCGGATCACCGCGTGGTCGCCGGTCGCGTAGTTGGCCAGCGGGAAGAAAAGCATCCGCCCGCCGTCTCCGGTGGTCAGGTAGTCGTAGCAGTAGGCCTGCGGCGTCTGGCCCGCACGCGCGGCCATGGCGGCGATGCTGCGCTCGTCGGTCGGCTCGTAGTTCGGCGGCTCGCCGAGCACGAACATCCCCTCCCAGCGCGTGGCGATGAAGCGGGAGAGGGGTGGCAGCAGCCGCAGCAGGCGAGGCGAGGCCTCCTCGGCAAGGATGCGCGCGCGGGTCGCCGGATCGCGGAGGCGGGCCAGCCGCTGCGGCAGCGGCAGGGTGGCAAGCTCCGCGAAGCTCTCGCGCAGGATGAAGGGGTTGAGGTCGGTCGAAAGGCCGAGCAGCAGTCCTGCTGGTCGGCCGCCGACCTGTCCAGTCAGCGCAAGCCCTTCGGCGCGGGCGGCGCGGATTGCCGCGGTGATGCGTGGCAGACGCGCGCGGTCATGCGCGCGGTCGAAATGCAGGAAGTAGAGCGGCCGGCCGCTGGTGCGGGCGAAGTCGCGCATCCAGGCGAACTCGGCGTCCACGTCCTCGAAATCGGCATTGAGGCCGAGCGCGCCACGGCCTGCGGCCCTGAGCGCGCGCGCCAGCCCCATCAGCTCCGCATGGTCGGAATAGCGCCCCGGCACCTGCTCCCCGGCGCGGGTCATGTGCTGGTCGGTGCGGCTTGTCGTGATGCCGAAGGCGCCGGCGCGCAGAGCCTCGGCGGCAAGGCGCTCCATCGCGGCGATGTCCTCGGCCGTCGCCGCCTCGCGCCGGATCGCGCGCTCGCCCATGACGTAGACGCGGAGCGGATGGTGGGCGAGCTGCGTGCCAACATCGACGGTGCGAGGCATGCGGCCCAGCGTGTCGAGGTATTCGCCGAAGCTCTCCCAGTCCCAGCGCAGGCCTTCCGTGAAGACAACGCCCGGGACCTCTTCGACGCCTTCCATCAGGTCGATCAGCGCTTGGTGGTGCTCGCGGCGGGCCGGGGCGAAGCCGACGCCGCAGTTGCCGAAGATCACCGTGGTCACGCCGTGGTTCGAGGAGGGCCGCAACACCGGGTCCCAGGTCGCCTGGCCGTCATAATGGGTGTGGATATCGACCCAACCCGGCGTGACCAGCCGGCCGCCGGCACGGACCTCCCGCCGCCCGGCCGCGGCCTTGCCGCCGACTTGGACTATCTGGTCGCCCTCGACGGCAAGGTCGCCCGCGAAGGGCGCGGCGCCGGTGCCATCCACGATCAGCGCGTCGCGGAAGACGATGTCGTGCATGGCGGTTCTCCCCTGGATTTCAGAGGAGTGTGTCAGGCGAGGCGGCGCCTGTCACACCAACCCTGGTGAGGCGTGCCCTGCGGCGGACGAAGTCGGCTGGCCGCCCATATGGGCGCGGCGGCATGTGCCGCCCAGCCAAGCCGCCGGAGACGGCAGCTGATTGGGGCTACGGCCGCGCCAGCAGCGCTAGCGGGTTGGCGCTCGGCGGGAGTTTATGTGGAAAATGTTGGAGAGTTTCCGTTGCGTCGAACTCGGCGGCTCCGGAAAACTCGGTCCAGGGCCTGTCCAAGCTGCGCAACGAGAGCGACCGTTTGGTCCTCCACGCCGCCCGGCGCTACAGCCCGACCAGTCCGGCAGGGCTTTCGTCGACGAGCTTGGCGCGTCGGACATAGCCGCGCATGGTGCGGATGTCCTTGTGGCGGCTATGTTCCATGATGGTCTCGTCGCGCACCCCGGCCTTGTAGGCCTCGGTGATGAACCCGGCCCTGAGCCCGTGCAGCGACAGCCGCTCGAGCCCTGACGCCTTGATCCCGGCCAGCGCCAGCCGCCGGCGCAGGATCCGCGGCAGGGCGTAGGGGTGCAGCGCGGCGGTCTCCACCGTGCCCCAGCGGTCGATCTTGCGGAACACCGGGCCGTAGCGGCAGTCGCTCGCCTGCAGCCAGGCCTCCATGGCCCGCACCGGGCAGGTCTCGGGTTTCCGGCCGCGCGGGAGGCCGAGTTCGGCCCCCCTCCCCTCCTGGTCGGCCTTGGCGCGCGGGATCAGCAGGCGCAGGCCCTCGGGCGTGAAGGTCAGGTGCTCGCGCTGCACCGCGACCAGCTCAGATCGACGCAGCGCCGCGGCGAAGCCCAGCAGCAACAGGGCCTTGTCCCGCATGCCGGTGAGGCCGTCGCTGCAGGTGGCGACGAGGCGGCGGATCTCGGCGGTGCCGATCGCCGCGGCGCGGCGCTGGGGCGTGCCGTGCTGGCGGGCGATGCCGGCCAGGGTGTCGCGCAGCGCCGGGTGCGACCCCGACCAGGGGTGGCCGGCCATGCGGTGGGCGCGGCCGATGGCGGCAAGCCGGCGGCGCAGGGTGGCGCCGGCGTGGGTGGTGGCCAGGGCGGCAAGGTAGGCCGCCACCGCCGTCGGCGCGGCCGGCAGCGCCGGCACGCCGCGGCTCCGGCACCAGGCGTCGAAGTCGGCCCAGTCCGCGGCGTAGGCGGCGAGCGTGGCCGGCGCCAGCGCCTGGCGGGCATAGCCGACGGCGCGGGCGACCTCGGCGTCGGGCAGCAGGGCGGGTGCGGACATGGGCGATCCCAATGACTTGGAGCAGTAGGGCAGAAAATGTGGCAGGGTGTCAACAGGCTCCATAAGGGCTCTTATGGAGCCTCAGCGAATAACGTCGGCTATTCTTCTGGAGCCAGGGGAAGCGGGGCTTACCGCGTGCGTGGATGCCACCTGCGGGTCAAGGCGCATCTGTAGCGGTGGCCCAGAGAGCACGGGTGCGGTCATGTGTCCGGCCTCTGGTTGCGGCCAGTCTGGCCGCGGGCCCTGATGAGCTGCGCGGAACGAGGGGCAATCAGGTGAGCGCGCTCGGGAGCGCATCGCGATAAACGGCCTCTCTCGTCACCGGCTCGCCGGTCTCTCGCTGTCATCGCCGCTTTGGCACCTTGGCCCTCGCTGGGTGCGGCTCCCGGCGAGCTCGAACGCGACCGCTCAGGCGGCGGTCGCGGCAGTGGTGTAGGTCCCGCCCCGGACCAGCAAGTCTTGTTGGCCAACGCCACGACGGCGACCTTGAAGGGCCGCCGTGCCAACAGGCGCGTTGCCCAGTCCGCCGCGTCCGGGCTGCGCCTGGCATGGCGCAGGCGGCTCGTGGCGCCGAGCACCAGCAGTCGGCGCAACAGGGGGTTGCCCTGCTTGGAGATCCGGCCCAGCCGCTCCTCGCCGCCGCTCGAGTGCGGCTTCGGCGTCAGGCCAAGCGAGGCTGCGAAGTGCCGCGCCGAGGCGAAGCCGTGCGGATGGCATACCAGCGCGGCCAGGGCGGTCGCGCCAATCGCCCCGATGCCGGGGATGCTCGCCAGCCGCCGGGCCGTTTCATCCTCCCGCGCATGGCGGACCATGCGGCTGTCGAGCCGCGCGATGCGCTGCTCCAGGGCTTCCAGCTGTTCCACCAACTCGCCCAGCGCTTCGCGCGCCAGGCCAGGCAGCCGGGCATCGTCGTTGTCACGCACCACCGCGATCAGCTTAGAAACCTTGCGCCCCTGCCCCGCAACGATGTCATACTCGGCGAGATGGGAGCGCAGTGTGTTGATGGTCTGGGTGCGCTGGCGCACCAGCATATCGCGGACCCTGAGCTCCACAAGGCTCGCCTGCTGTGCCGCGGTCTTGGCTGGCACAAACCGCATGGTCGGGCGTGTCACCGCCTCACAGATCGCCTCAGCGTCCGCTGCGTCGGTCTTGCCGCGCTTGACGTAGGGCTTCACGTAAGCGGGCGGCATGAGCCGCACCGTATGGCCAAGGCGGGTGAGCTCGCGGGCCCAGTAATGGGCACCGCCGCAGGCCTCCATGCCGACCAGCGCGGGAGGCAATGCCGCAAAGAACTCCAGCAGCTCCAGTCGGCGCAGCTTGCGCCGCAGCACGACCTCACCCGCCGCATCGATGCCATGCACCTGGAAGACGCTCTTCGCCAGGTCGAGGCCGATCGTGGTAGCCCTCTCCATGGATGCCTCCTCTCCCTCGTGGTCAGGTTCAGCACCAACCACGCTATGGCACTCCAATGCCGCAGAGCAGGGGGCATCCACCCCATCAGGTGATGCTAACAGCGGCACCCCGATTGTGGTGCGGTGCTGCTGCGGGACTACCCGGCTTGCAGGCGGTGCCGCAGGCGACGGGTGATGCCAGGAAGCCCTCAAGCGCGCACCCCATAGTCCAAAGCTTGTCCAGGGGTCCGGGTGCGGTACAGATGCATGCCGGGGCATTAAGGGGCATGTTGGTGGAACAAACTGGGATGCCTGATTGAGCCAGCCCGTGGGCCCGACGAGCGCCGTCTCGGGTCGGTCCCCGCCGTCCCTCGCCCGGCGACTATCATTGCTCGTGGCCGCGGTCGCGGTACCCCTCCTCGCACTTGCCGCCGCCGCCGTTTGGCACGCGCAGGACGGCACGCGAGCGCGGGCGGAGGATGCCCTGCTCGGCCAGACACGGGCGCTGGCGCTTGCCGTCGACCGCGAGTTTGACCGCGCCGAGGCGCTGCTCGACGGTCTCGCCGCCTCCTCCGCTTTGGCGCGGGGCGATCTTGATGCCGTCGAGGGGGAGCTGCGCGCCGCTTCTGCCAAGTTCGGAGATGCGACCATATCCTTGGTTGCCGCCGATGGCCGGATGGCACTGATGACGGCATGGGCGTTGGGGGAACGCCGAACGGGGGTCCGCGCCCCGGAAGCCGCGCAGTGGGTTCTTGCCTCGGGACGCGCCGAGATCACCGACCTGTTCCGCGGCACTGCCACGGGAGCGCCCGCGGTCGCCATCGGCGTGCCGGCCTTCGGCCCCCCCCATGGCTCGGGGCAGCGCGCGGTGGCGGCAACCCTCGGCCTCTCCCTGCCGCAGGCCCGTTTGGCCGCGGTGCTCGAGGCGCAGCGCGTGCCCAACATGCCTGGCTCGGTCGGCACGGTGCTGGATCGGACGGGGACGATCGTCGCCCGGACGCAAGGCGGTGACGGCATCGTCGGCCAATCAGCGCGGCCCGAGATCTGGAGCCGGGTATCCGCTGCACCCGAGGGCATCCTGCGCGGCACCACCACCCGCGAGGGCATTCCGGCGGTCATCGCCTTTTCGCACGGGCCCAGAAGCGGCTACGGCTACGTGCTGACCACCCCCGAGGCGATGTTCGAGGCGCCGCTACGCGCCGCCCTCACACGCATCCTGGGCCTGGGCGGGCTGATTGCCGCCGCGGGTATTGCGCTCGCTGTCCTGCTCGCACGCCGCACCGTTGCAGCATTCCAACGCCTGATTGCGCTGATCACCGAGGGTGCCACACCGGGACCAACCGGCTTGCGCGAAGCTGACGATCTCGCGGCGGCTTTTGCCACCACGCTGGAGGCACGCAATCAGAGCGAGCGGCACCGGCGTCTCGTGGTAGCCGAGCTGAACCACCGCGTGAAGAACGTGCTCGCCACCGTGCAGGCCGTGGTGGCCCAGACCTTGCGCAATCCCAGATCTGCCGACCCCGCGCGGTTGGCGGCCGACCTCAATGGCCGTCTGCAGGCGCTCGCGTGGGCGCACGACCTGCTGACCGCTGCCTCCTGGGAGGCGGCCGACCTCGACGCGGTGGCCCGCGCCGCGCTCGCGCCTTGGCTCGGCGGGACCAGCGCCGGATCCCGCGTCGACCTCTCCTGCGACCTCGACTCCGGACGAATGGGACGGCTCTCCCCGGCACAGGCGCAGACATTGGCTCTGGCACTGCACGAGTTGGCCACCAACGCCGCCAAGCACGGGGCACTCTCCACGCCCGACGGGCGGGTTGCCGTCACCTGCCGCGAGCAGCTGGATGGGGAGATGACGCTGGAATGGGTTGAGAGTGGCGGGCCGGCCATCGCCGGGATGCCGACGCGCCGCGGCTTCGGGACGCAGTTGCTCGAGCGGGCGTTGGCACGCGACCTGGGCACGGGTGCTGCGGTAGAACTGCGCTTCGAACCGGACGGCCTGCGGGCCTACGTCCGCTTCGTGCCGCGGAATGCTGTTAATCCGCCGAGGTGATCACCTCAGTCGGCCGATTGTAGCGCGGCATGAGATCTGCGCTAGCATGCTGGAAACCCGCGGCCAACCGGGATTTTGGAACCTCCCTCTAACATATGGGAAGCGCCTAAATCGCTTGTTAGACGAGGATGTCAGGCAGCCGGTGGATAAGGCGCGAGCAAAACTGCGACAGAACCGCCGAAGCGGCATTATTCGACTGCATGGCATCTCCCCAGGTGCCATGCGGTGAGAGACCGCTCTATGGCTTACCCCCAGCCATGAAGCCAAAAGGGCTGCCCGGAGACCCCCCAGCCAATGTGACCTGCCCCCGTAGAAGTAGTCCGCCGGTAAGGTAGTCCGGCGGCTACGGAGGAGGCTGGGATGGCGCGGAGGAAGGCGCACACGCCGGAGGAGATCGTCGCCAAGCTGCGGCAGGTCGAGGTTCTGGTGGGCCAGGGCAAGTCGGTGACGGAGCCGAGCTACTACCGCTGGCGGTCGGAATACGGCGGCCTGAAAGTGGACCAGGTGAAGCGGCTGAAAGAGCTGGAACGCGAGAACGCCCGGCTGCGGAAGGCTGTGTCGGATCTGACGCTCGAGAAGGTCATTCTGAAGGAAGCCGCGTCGGGAAAATGGTGAGCCCTGCGCGGCGCAGGGCGTGCGTCGAGCATGTGGTGCGCGAACTCGGCGTGTCCGAGCGGCAGGCCTGTAAGGTGCTGGGGCAGCACCGCTCGACGCAGCGGAAGGCGCCGCGCGGGGCGGATGACGAAGCCAGGCTGACGGCCGATATCGTCGAACTGGCGAAGCGCTACGGCCGGTATGGCTACCGGCGGATCACGGCGCTGCTGCGGGAGGCGGGCTGGTCGGTGAACCGCAAGCGCGTCGAGCGGATCTGGCAGCGCGAGGGACTGAAGGTGCCGCAGCGGCAGCCGAAGCGCGGCAGGCTGTGGCTGGCGGATGGCTCCTGCATCCGACTGCGGCCGGAGCGGCCGAACCACGTCTGGGCCTACGATCTCGTCGAGGACCGAACCCGGGACGGGCGGAAGTTCCGGATGCTCTGCGTAGTCGACGAGTTCACCCGCGAGGCGCTGGCGATCCGGGTGGCGCGCAAGCTCACCTCGGCGGACGTGATCGACGTGCTGGCTGAGCTGTTCTTGGCCCGTGGGACGCCCGCGCATGTCCGCTCGGACCAGGGGCCGGAGTTCATCGCCGAGGCGGTGAAGGCCTGGATCACCGGCGTTGGCGCGAAGACGGCATACATTGAGAAGGCGAGCCCCTGGGAGAACGGCTACGTCGAATCCTTCAACGGCAAGCTGCGCGACGAGCTGCTGAACGGCGAGGTGTTCCACACGCTCCGGGAAGCCCAGGTGCTGATCGGGCAATGGCGGCAGCACTACAACCGGGTTCGGCCGCACTCGTCGCTGGGCTACAGCCCACCCGCCCCGGAGACGGTGCCAGTGGCTAGGCCGCGGATCGGCTCAGGAGCAGCCACGGCGGTGATCCACTAAAATTCCGCCCGGACCACCCGATGGGGGCTGGTCACTCTCCCAGTAACGAACTGGCCAACTTCAGCGGCGGATACCTGATGCGGAAGGGCGTGCGCCCCGCATGTAGTGTCGCTCGGAGCGATACCCTGTTCGGAGCCGAGTGAGGAAGTCTCTCAACCAGTGCGTAACGCGCCTTAACGTATGCACGGGAAAAGGAGGGAAATTTTGCCTCTTAGCCATGCCGCATCGGATTAGGTGCCGCTGGTCTGACGTGTTTGATCACCCCAACGAGTCACATTAACCACAACTTGGAGGTGTTTTTTAAATAGAAATAATCAATTTTAAGGCACACGGCCGAGAGCAGCGAGGTAGTGCACAGCGGTCGCGGGTCGCCCCAGCCGTTCGAGGCTATTGGCGCTTATGCGGGAGAGCCGCGGGTGGCTTAATCGGAATACTCAACCTGCTTTTTGAGCGCGCGCCCTCGCCCTTCCGGATCACAGGCAAGCGCGTGTCAGGCTGGATCATGATGGACACCTACCGGCCGCCGAGCCGCACCGGCTGCATCGCACGCGTCGCAACGAGAGCACCGAGGTTCGAGGAAACCGCTTTATCGGCAAGCCGTTCCACAGCCATGTTCATCATGGATGCTTTGCTATGGGTCGGATATGGGCATTGCTGAAGGATACTGGAGAAGGCTTCATAGCGGACGACGCTTTGACGCGGGCTGCTGGTATTGCTTACTTCACCTTATTCTCGATCGGGCCGTTGCTGTTCATCGCCACCGGCATCGCCAGCTTCGTCTTTGGCCGTGATCAGGTTGATGACGCCATCACCGCTCAGATGGCCGGCATGCTGGGCGACCAAGCGGCGCGTGAAGTCGGGCGGTTGGCAGAAGGCGCGATGGGTGGTGCGCGCGGCGGCTGGGCGGTGGCGATCGGCCTGGGCACCTTGCTGCTCACCGCCGGCGGCGCCTTCGGTGCCCTGCAGAATGCGCTGAACGCCGTCTGGAAAACCGAGGTGCCGGAGGCCGGCTCGATTACCGAGACCGTCTCCCGCCTAGTCAAGGCGAAAGCTGCAGCACTCGGCCTGGTGGCGACGACAGGTTTCATCCTGATTGCCTCCCTCGCGGTCAGCGCGGCCATCGCAGCTTTCGGCTCCTGGCTGGAGGCCGTCCTCCCGGGCGGTGCGTTGCTCGCCTTGGTGCTGAGCATTGCGGTGACGATCGGCGTTCTGACGCTGCTGTTCGCGGCGATTTACAAGGTGCTGCCAGATCGCAAACTCGCCTGGCGCGACGTTCTCATTGGGGCCTTCACTACCGCCATCCTGTTCACCGTCGGCAAGACCCTCATCGCGCTCTATATCGGAAACAGCGATGTCGCCGCCGGCTTCGGTGCTGCGAGCGCGATCATCATCGTGCTGGTGTGGCTCTACTACTCAGCACTGATCTTCCTGGCCGGAGCTGAGTTCACGCGGGCCTGGGCCAACCTCAACGGGAGCAAGCAGGCGGTGCCGGTTCCGGCGAAGCCGGCCGATGCGGTGCTCGCCCAGGATCCCGAGCGACGCGGATTGCAGAGGCAATCTGCGTCAGCATCGGAGCGCACACCAAATGCCATTCTGCAGCTCCTTGTTGCCCTACTCCCGTTCGTCGTCACTGGAATCGTGCAAGGCATGGTGGAACGTCGGTCGCGGGCAGTGCGTAAACGCCGCTTGATACCGCATCGCGGCTGAGGAGCCGGTTATACGATCCTGCTTATCAGATCCGGCTTGGGCAGGTCGGGACCAAACACGAGAAGCGCCGAGAACACGTGTTAGGCTGCCGTCGCGCAGTCACTCCGGCTCGATTCCGGCTTGCCGGATCAGCGCCTCCCATCGCGCATTGTCGGCCCGAATGCGCGCTGCCAGCGCGCTAGCCGTCAGCGGTAGCACGGCGGTGGACAGCGTGGCGAAGCGCTCCTGCAATGCCGGCCGGGTCAGGGCAGCGCGGATCGCCTCATCTAGCCGCGCCACAGTCGCCGCCGGCATCCCTGCCGGGCCGAGCACTGCGATGATTGTCTCAAGAGCGCCCTCCGCGCTCGGAAAGCTCTCCTGCAGCGTCGGCACCTCGGGCGCCAGCGGGCTGCGCGCGGCCGCAGAGATCGCAAGCGCCCGCACCTGGCCCGACCGCCGCTGCGCAAGGCCTGTGCCGAGATCCACCACCGCAGCTTCGATATGGCCGCCGACCAGGTCGGTCATGGCCTGGGGAATGCCGCGGTAGCTGACGCCGACCGGCTGCGTGCCGCTCGCCGTGGCGAAGAGCGCCAGGGCGACCTGGCCACTCGGCGAACCGAAGCCGACGGTAACCGGTGGCGCCGCCCGCCGCGCCCGTACCTGCAGGTCGGCCAGCGACCGGACAGGCGAGGTTGCGGGGACCATGAGCATCATCGAGGTGGAGCCGACCCCGGACACCGGCTGGAAGCTCTCGACCGGATCGTAGGGCAGGCTTCGGATCAGGCTGCGGGCGACGAACATGACCGAGGAGCCCATCAGCAGCGTGGTCCCGTCCGGTTGGCTACGGGCGACCTGCGCGGCCGCGAGTGTGCCCTGCGCGCCCGGCCGGTTATCCACCACCACCGGCTGACCGAGGCTCTCCTGCAGCTGTTGCGCGATGGCGCGTGTGACGTTGTCTGTGACCGAGCCAGCCGGGAACGGCACCACCAGCGTGACCGGCCGCGTTCCGCCGTCCTGGGCTTGGCTTGTGGCGGACGGCAGCAGCAGCGCCGGCAGCGCGAGAATGGACCGGCGCCTGAGGGCGCAACGTATGACAATAGTCGCCAAGCCTTGGCGTTCTGGCACGTTCCTGTCCTCCCGCGGCCCAGGTGAGGTGGCGGGACGCCACCGTATTCGGCCTGTCCCGGCAGGGTGGCGTCAAGCCAGCAGCCGTCGCCTCGCCGACCTGTCCGCGCCCCGGCTAGATTGCTCAACAAGAGCAGGAGGAGAAACCAAGTGATCGACTACGAAGTCCAGGACGGGGTCGCGGAGATCCTGTTCAACAACGCCCCGGTGAACGCAATCACCGAAGCCTTCATGGATGCCCTGATAGAGGCTCTGGACCGGGCGCGCCGCGATCCCGCGGTGCGCGCCGTCATTCTCTCAAGCGCCATCCCCGGCCGCTTCTGCGCCGGGCTCGACCTGCCTGCCTTCCTGCGCGGCACGCCGGCAGATGCGCACCGCATCGTCGGCAAGATCTATGTCCGGATCAGCGAGGCCCAGTCCGCCCTCGGCAAGCCCTCGATCGCTGCCATCGGCGGCGCGGCCCGCGGCGCCGGCATGTCGATCGCCATCACCTGCGACATTATTCTCGCCGCCGATCATGCCAGCTTCGGCTATCCGGAGGTCGATGTCGGCCTGCTGCCGGCGATCCATTTCCACCACTTGCCGCGCATCGTCGGCCGGCACCGCGCCTTCGACCTGCTCTTCAGTGGCCGGAGCTTCGACGTCGCGGAGGCGGTGTCGCTTGGGCTGGTCAGCCGCCATGTGCCAGAGGCCGGGTTGATGGCCGAGGCGCGCCGCACTGCCGCGACCTTCGCCGCCAAGTCACCGACGCTGATGCGACTCGGCAAGGCGGCCTTCCTGCGCACTGCCGCCGCCGGCTACCACGAAGGGGCAGAGTCCGCCGTGGACTTGGTCTCCACCGTCTTTGGTACGGAGGATTGCCGCGAGGGCCTGGCCGCCTTCGCCGAGAAGCGGAAGCCCCACTGGATCGGGCGATAGCGACGATGACAACGCAAGCCGGCTCTGGCGCCCTCCATGGGCTCCGCGTGCTCGACATGTCCCGGGTCATGGCCGGGCCATTGGCCGGGCAGGTTCTGGCTGACCTCGGGGCCGACGTGATCAAGGTGGAGCGGCCAGGGCGCGGCGACGACACGCGCGAATGGGCGCCACCCTTCGTCGCCGATCCGCCGGTTACGCCACTCGATGAGTCGGTCTACTTCTGGACCTGCAACCGCGGCAAGCGCTCGGTGGTGGCGGACATCGCAAGCCCTGAGGGGCAGGCGCTGGTGGCGCGTCTCGTCGCCACCTCGGACGTGCTGATCGAGAACTACAAGGTCGGAACCCTGGCGAAGTACGGCCTGGATTACCCGACGCTGTCGGCGGCGAACCCCCGCTTGGTCTACTGCTCCATCACCGGCTTCGGGCAGACCGGCCCCTACGCGCCGCGGCCGGGCTACGACACCATCGTGCAGGGCATGGGCGGGCTGATGAGCATCACCGGCAACCCAGATGATGCGCCCGGCGGCGGGCCGCGCAAGGCCGGCATCGCCGTCGCCGACCAGATGACCGCGCTCTATGCCGATGTTGCCATCCTGGCGGCGCTCAGGGAGCGCGAGCGCTCCGGCCTTGGGCAGCATATCGACATGTCGCTGCTCGACGTGCAGGTGGCCGGCCTTACCAATCTCGGCATGGGCTATCTCGCCACCGGCCGGGTGCCGCCCCGCGCCGGCAATCGGCTGGCGACGGTCTATCTCAGTAATAGCTTTCGTTGCACTGATGGCGACTTGATGATCATCGTCGGCAATGACGCGCAATTCCGCGCCTTCTGTGCGGCGCTCGGTATGCCGGAAGTGTCGGCAGATGTGCGCTTCGCGCGGAATGCCGACCGTCTCCGCCATGCGGATGCCCTTGCGCTGCTGATCGGCCATGCCTTGCGCGACCAGACCCTGGCGGAATGCCAGGCCTTGTTCGATGCGGCTGGCGTGCCGGCCAGCCCGATCAACACCCTTGCCCAAGTCTTCGCCGACCCGCAGGTCATCGCGCGCGGGTTGGTGCGGGAAGTTGTACGCCCGGACGGGCAGGCGGTCCGGGTGATCGCCAACCCGATCCGGATGTCACGCACGCCACCTTGCAGTGACCGTCCGCCGCCACGGCTTGGCGAACATACCGAGGCGGTGGTCGCGGCCCTGCCGCAGGGAGGCCTCGGCTGAAGAAGGCATGTAACCAGCCTATGAATGCGATGTGGTCGTAGCAGTCCGACCGGTCAGGACGGAGCAAGCCAATCCTCTGCCCGCAGTCCATCGACACGCTGGAATTCACCAAGATTGCCGGTGATCACCACCAGCCCCCGGCTGCGGGCGTGGCCGGCTATGAGGATGTCATAGGGGCCGATGAGTTGCCCGCGTCGCTCGAGATCGGCGTGGATCTCCCCGGCGTGGGCCGCAGCATCCTCGTCGAAAGCTAGGACCACCAGGCGCGCCACCAACCCGTCCACTGCTCGGCGGTTCTCAGCCGGCCGCGCGGACTTGGCCGCGCCGTGCAGGAGTTCCGCCAGGGTGATGGTCGAGATGCAGAGGGTCTCCGCTTCTGCATTAAAGCGCGGGCGCAGTCCTTGTGGCCGGTCCCGGAGCAAGCGGATGCAGAGGTTGGTGTCGAGCATGTTCCGGAGCATCAGAACGGCTCGCGGGCTTGATGCTCCGGCTGGATGCGCTCGCCGAGATCAACGCTAGGGGCGGCGAAAAAATCGTCCCACAGCGCCGTAGCCGGCACAATCACCCGACGAGCGCCATCGCGGAGGATTGCCACTTCGCGGACGCCCGGCGGAAAGGCGACGTCCTTCGGCAGGCGCACCGCCTGGGACCGATTGCTTTGAAACAGCGTCGTGCGAGTCATCGGAAGTAGCCACGGATATACCATCTGTATATCCCGTCGAGGGCCGTCTTGCAACCGACTTGCATAGTCCCGACAGCCATTCGGAATCATCTTGTTGCATGGGTCGCTCGGTCAGGCGCGTTGGGGTAGGCTGGCGTAGAGGCGAGCCCTCGAGCAGTGAGGGATTGCGCCATGCCGTTCAAGGCCAACGCCGATCGCCGGCACCGCATCCCCA
>NZ_JBHTDE010000024.1:0-30917 GCF_042666655.1 Dankookia sp. GCM10030260 | reverse complement strand
GACCGTGTCACGCTCGGGTTCACCGACCGCGGCATCGAAAGCCTCAAGGAACTCAGCCTCGATCAGAAGCGGTGAGCGTCGCCAAAACCCCGGCCCGCACCAACCGCGGCCTTGGCCGGATGGGTACCGTCTTCCCCAAGGCGCTGATGGCTGACTTGCGCGTGGGCCTGGAAGCAAGCGTGGCCCGCCACTTGCCCCAGGCGCGAGTGCTCTACTTCACCTGACATCAGGCGGGGAGCCGGGAGAACAGCACCATCAGCCCCCCACCGTCGATACGCCCCAGACCACCATCGGCGGCCACGGTCACCGGCGCGGTCGGCAACGCCACGACACCGCGCCCGCGGCATTACGCCGAAGAATCGGCCCAGTCAGCGCCGGTGACCGCGAGCGTCGCCGGCGCGAGGGCCTTGGTGGGCATAGCCGGCAGCGCGGGCCGCGACTGGCCATGCGACGCTTCCAGCATCTTACCTCGATGCCACGCTTACAGTCCTTCCGACCGTGGCTCCGGGCCTCAGGCTTCCGGCATACCTCCGGCGTCGGCCTTGCCGCGGCCGGTCGACTTGCGCTTCGTCTCTTCAGTCACGCCGGCGTCAGGCTCGACCAGCTCATCCGGCTGGCCCGGCGCGTCGCCGGCAGCGCCCTTGACCCGGATATTCACCGGAGCCCCGCCACCCTTGTTATTCGGGCCGACAATGGCTGCCTGTTCGCCCACTTCCATGTTGTAGGCGTGCTCGGGCGACTTGTCTCGCGGGCGCGGGCGGGGTCCGCTGAAGCCGGTTTCGCTGGAAACCGTGTTCTCTTCCGGGACGATATTGGTCGTTTTGTCCACAGGCGTGGACATGGGTGCATTCCTGGCAAGGGCAGCGGTGAGAGCGTTGCAGGGTGGGCGGATCGGCCCTGGCCCCCGCAGGTCCTGGGTGTGTCGCCGCGGAGCGGTGCGGCTCGATACCTGCCAGGGATGGACCGCCCCATGCTGCCTGACAGGAAACTTCAGAGGTGACAAAGAAGTCGTCTCCTCCGATTAGCCACCCCAACGCCCCGTCATCAGCCCGGTTCGGTAGCAGCGGTCCACGCCCTCCCCTCCAACCCGCCGCATGCAGTCCGCCATAGCGCGCACGCGGCACCGAGCCGGCACGAGCGGGGCTCTTCACGTCAGCGGATCTGCTGACCTCCGGCTCCGTTGAGCGGCGGTGGCGCCGGGCTCAAACCTGGTACTGGCGGGGCGGTGCGCTCGCGCGAGGCCTGCGCGCGCAGCTCGGCCAGTTCCTGGCGCTGGCTCTCAAGCTGCCCTCGTAGCGTCTGCTCCTGCTGCTGAAACTGCATCAAGCTCTGGCGCGCTGTTTCCGCCGCCTGCGTCAACTGCGTTGCCTGCGCCTCAAGGCCCTTGGCTCGGGTGCCCGCCTCTTCCAGCGCCGCGCGCCGTGCGGCAATCTCACCCTCGGCAGCGCCTATCTCACGGCGCAGCGCCTGTAAGCGCTGCTCCGTCGCCGGGATGGCCTGCTGCCGCTCCGCCAGCGACTGCTGCACCTGCCCCGCCTGACCGCGCAGCGCTTGCAGGCGCTGCTCCTCGGCCGCTGCCTGTTGCCCGAGGTCGGCAAGGCGCTGCTCCGCAGCCCGGATGGCATTGCCGGCCTCAGCGCTGCGGCCCTCAAGTCCCCGGACAGCCTCCGACGCCTGATCGCGGGCGGTGCTCAATCGCAACAGCTCGGCCTGGGCCCGCTCAAGCCCGGCGCGACGCTCGGCGAGTACAGTTTCGGCAGCCCCGGTCGCCTCACGGAGTTGCACCACCTGGCTCTCGGTCCCGGCAACGGTCCCGGCCAACTCGGTCGAGCGTGCCTCCAGGCCCCGCACGCGACCGGTGGCTTCCTCTGCGGCGGTCGCGGCCTGTGTCAGCCGTGCCGAGGCCTCTTCTAGCGCCGCGCGACGGGCGGCGAGTTCGCCCTCAGCAACCCGTGCGTCACCGAGGAGCGCCTGTAGCCTCTGCTCGGCGCCACCGACAGCGCCGGTCAGTTCGGTCGAGCGTGCTTCCAGGCCGCGCACGCGAGCAGCGGCTTCCTCGGCCATCCGGTTGGCCGCCGCCACACGACTGCCTGCCTCCTCCAGCGCCGCCCGTCGCGCGTCGAGGGCGCGCTCGGCTTCACCCACCTCGCCGCGCAGTGCCTGAAGCCGCTGCTCCTCAGCTGCCGTCTGCTGACGGAAATCGGCCAGCTGCCGCTCGGCCGCCTCGGCACTGGTCCTTAGCTCAGTCGCTCGCGCCTCAGCCGCAGTTGCTTGTTCCTGAGCGCCAGCGATCCGCTGCTGCAATGCGGCGAGATCGCCCGCGGCCCTGCGCTCCGTTGTCAGCGTACCCTCAACCTCGCCGACACGCTGTTGCGCTACACGCCCCCGCGTCTCGGCCGCGGCGAGAGCCTCCTCGCGGTTACTAAGCCGGTTGCTCCGCTCGAAAGCGAAGCCCCAGCCAAGGACCACCGCTAGCAGGACGGATCCCAGCGTGATTAAAGCCGGCCTGGGCCAAGTGGACAGCGGTGTCATCAGGTCTGTTCCCGTTTGCTGCTGGGACTGCTTGGTCTCGCTGGCGCTGTCGGCGGCCAAGTCGCAGGCGTCGGCCTAGGTAACCCGTCGGCGTGACCGGAAAGCATTGTACAGCCAGAGCACGACGACTGCGCCGAGAACCGAGACCAGGAGACTCCAGAGGTTGAAGCCAGTAATCCCGACACCGCCAACCACGCTGATCAGGAGACCACCAACGAACGCACCGACTACGCCGAGCACCAGGTTCATCAACAGGCCCGAGCCTTCGCCGTGCATGATCTTGCTGGCGATCCAGCCCGCGATAAGCCCGAGCACAATCCAGGCTATAATGCCCATCCTGAGTCCTCCCTTTGTGCGCCGTGGCGTCGAGCAGCACCGATAAAGGATGGGTAGCCGTACGCTCTCGCCGGCACGCCTAATCGAGAGAAACAGGTCAACTTTGCGCAATAGGCCGGCCATGCAAAACCCCACGGATCCGCCTACACGGCACCTGGGCGCGAGTTGACCGAGTTGCTGGAGGCACTAGTAGAGTTGGGCCAAGTGCAGCACCAGAGCTGACCCCATGCTCGATCCTGTTGAACGCCTCCCACAACCGGACAAGCCCATACCGTTTAGGAGGGCGGCGACCATCACCCCTCGGCTTCACCTTGCAACCCAGGTCCTAACCGGGCTCGCTCTGCTGGGTGCCCTGCAGTTCCATCTGCTGACATCGCTGCTCGCTGGCTTGCTAGTTTACCAACTCGTGCATTTGCTCGCGCCGAGCCACAACAGCCGGTTTTTGCATCGACGCACGGGCAAGATCATCGTCGTGGCTCTGCTTGCCATCCTTGTCATTGCCGCAACCGGGGCCGCCATCCTCGGGCTCATTTCGCTCCTGTCGAGCGGGTCCGAGAACCTGTCCGTTCTCCTCCAAAAAATGGCTGAGGTGATCGAGACCGCCCGCTCTCGTCTCCCGGCGTGGGCGGTCAGCTCCCTCCCGGAGGAACCGACCGAGCTAAAGGTTGCGGTCGTCACTTGGTTGCGCGAGCATGCCGGGCAGCTGCGGTCCATCGGCCAGGATGTCTGGCGAGCTCTGCTCCATGTTCTCTTTGGTATGATAATCGGCGGAATGATTGCCGTCAGCCGCCAGGCTGGGGACATTGAGCACGGCCCGTTGGTGCACGTGCTGACCGAGAGAGCTCGCCTGCTTGGGGCAGCCTTTCGCAGCGTGGTCTTCGCCCAGGTGCGGATCTCGGCGCTGAATACCGCTCTGACGGGGCTTTATCTGCTCGTTATCGTGCCCTGGATAGGCATCCAGCTCCCTCTCGGCAAGACCATGGTGGTGGTGACCTTCATCACCGGGCTTCTCCCCGTCATCGGCAACCTGATCTCGAACACCGTGATCGTCGTTGTGAGCCTGAGCGTCTCGCCCGTTCTGGCCGTGGGCTCGCTGGGGTTCTTAGTCGTGATTCACAAGCTGGAGTATTTCGTAAACGCGCGGGTGATGGGAGGTCAGATCAATGCACGAGCATGGGAGCTTCTGCTCGCAATGCTGGTGATGGAAGCGATCTTCGGCATACCCGGCGTGATCGCTGCGCCGATCTACTACGCCTACCTCAAGAACGAGCTCTCGGCGAAGAACCTGATCTGAGTCGACGCGACTCTCATAGAGCCAGGTTGGGAGGACTTGATAAGTAGGCTGGGTTTCGAGTTCGTTCGAGCGCGCTTCATCAAGGGCCGCCGTCTGATCGGGCTGTTCGGATCGGTCAGAGGTGGTCAAAAACGGCCATTGAGCGGCGCTCATGCGGCGGCGGCGCGTCCAGGCGGCCCGGTGCCACGGATAGGTCCCGGCGTGCGCCGCCTGGGCAGCCTGCGTACTGATTTCCTGCAGCTGCAGGTTCATCGCCTCGGTATTGGCGTGGGGCACGATCATCGCGGCGCCGACGGCGCGCGCCGGGCAGATCGCGCTGAACAGCGGCGGCATTGGAGCAATCGCGTGGTTGGGAGTGGACGGCCGAATACGGCAGGTGCAGGCTTTCGCCCGCGCCCGGCTCGGCTCTATTCAGTTGGCCTTTTGTTGACACACAAGCTAGCCGCGTCGCTCACGAACAAGACGAAAGCATGCGGCAATGGCAAAGAAAACGGCGCTGCACGCCGATGCCAGCCATCCCTTGACCGGAACCGAAGGACCGGACGTCCTTTTCGGCAGCAACGGCGCGGACCTCATTGGAGGACGAGGGGGTAATGACATCCTCGTCGCCAGGGCGGGTGATGACAGGATTTTTGGCGACAACATAGGGCAGCCCGACGGGCCCTTTGATGCGGGCCCGCTACCACCCGAGTTTGGCGGCAGCCCCGGTAACAACCTGATCTTCGCTGGTGCAGGCGACGACTTCGTTACCGCCGGCTTTGGCGCTGATATCGTGTTCGGTGGTGCGGGCGATGACGAAATCCGCGGCTACGGCGCCTTTGCTGGCAGTACCACTGCGACAGCTGAAGTTATCTCTGCAGACGCATCAGACCGCCTATTCGGAGAAAAGGGTGACGACCTCGTTTATGGAGGTGGTGACGAAGACGTGCTGGATGGCGGTCCGGGCAAAGATACGCTGATCGGTGGTGTGGATGTGGACACGCTCATTGGCGGCGAAGGTACGGACGTGTTCGCTTTTGGCTTCGGCCAAGAACCTTTCTCATTCAGATTCAGCCTCGACACAGGGGTCGGTCCAGGCAACCGCGACATTATACTGGACTTCCGGGACGGCGAAGACAAAATTGACCTTAGCTTTGCTAGGCCAACTGGCCGAGGCGGAGCACTGCCACCTGAGTTCATTGACACCGATGCTTTTGAAGTCAACTTTGCTTTGCAGGTCCGCCACACAATCGAGGACAACCGTACAATCGTGCAGTTCGCTACCTACACCGGGAATCCACTATCGCCGCCTTTCCCTTCGGGACCGAGTGGCGAGATCGAACTGGTTGGAATTCACTACCTCACCGAGAACGACTTTATTTTCTAGTCTCGAGTTAGACCATCTTTCCAAGGTGAGACGGCAAACGGCGTTGTCACATTGATGGCCTGTAGCCTGGACGAGGCGGCCGGACGAAGCTGCTAAGATAACGTCCGAGTTCACCACCTATCCTGGCCATCGCTTCCCGGCCGAGATCATCCACCATGCCGTGTGGCTGTACCACGTGTTCAACCGCAGCCTGCGCGACATTGAGCTGATCCAGGCCGAGCGGGGCATTACGGTTGCGCACGAGAACATCCGGCGATGGTGCCTGAAGTTTGACCAGGCCTTCGCATCCAGGCCGCTCCGCCTGGAGCCCAGCCGAATAACAGAATAGAAGCGGCCCTGTGCCTGCCCTCATGGACAGCGAAGGGGACTGCGTTGCCGCCTACGCTCCAGCATCCGACCCGGCTGGTCCCGTTAGCTTTCCTCCTCGCCATCGCGCTCGGCACAGGCCTGCTGATGCTGCCCGCCGCTCGCACCGGAGAAGGCGCGGCCCCCTTCCTAACGGCGCTCTTCACCGCGACCTCGGCGGTGTGCGTTACCGGGCTGATCGTCCAGGACACGCCCGCCTACTGGTCCGGCCTTGGGCAGGGAATCATCCTCGCCCTGTTCCAGGTAGGCGGTCTCGGGATCATGAGCGGGGCAACCTTGCTCGGGCTTCTGGTCACCCGGCGGCTGCGGCTCAGCACCCGCCTGGTCGCGCAGGCGGAAACCCGCAGCCTGGGGCTCGGCGACGTCGTCGGCGTGTTGTGGCTGGTCCTGCGTGTCACGGTCAGCGTCGAGCTGGTGACGGCCGTGGTGCTGGCGCTCCGACTGCGCTACGCCTACGGGGAGCCCTGGACGGAGGCGGCCTGGAACGGCCTGTTCCTTGCGGTCTCCGCCTTCAGCAATGCCGGCTTTTCCACTTATCCCGACAGCCTGGCGAGCTTCGCGCGCGACCTGTTCGTCCTCGGCCCGGTGATGGTCGCGGTGATTCTAGGCGGGATCGGCTTTCCGGTCCTCCACGACATGCGTCAGAACGCACTCCGGGCTGCGCGGTGGTCGCTGCATACCAAAATTACCCTGCTCGGCACGGGCCTTCTCCTGCCCGGGGGGATGGCAGTGGTCCTGGCGTACGAGTGGAGCAACCCGGCGACCCTCGGACCGCTTGGCCCGGCGGGGAAATTGCTCGGCGCTGCGTTCCACTCCGTCATGACGCGGTCGGGTGGGTTCAATGCGCACGACGTGGGGCAGATGCGGCCGGAAACCCTGGCCGTCAGCTACGTCCTGATGATGATCGGTGCCGGCAGCGCCGGCACTGCCGGGGGCATCAAGGTGACGACCTTCCTCGTGCTAGGGCTCGTGGTCTGGGCGGAGATCCGCGGCGAACCCGATGTTACCTCGTTCGGGCGGCGTATTTCCAGGGACGTCCAGCGGCAGGCACTGACGGTCGCCCTGCTGGCTGTCGGGTTCGTCGGGACGGCAACCCTCGTCCTCTTGAGTGTCAGCGACCTCGCCCTGGACGACGCGTTGTTCGAAGTCGTCTCGGCCTTCGCCACCGTGGGGCTGTCGACCGGGGTCACCGCCGACCTGCCGCCAGCCGGCCAAGCCCTACTCGTGGCTCTGATGTTCCTCGGCCGGGTCGGGACCATCACCGTGGCGACCGGCCTCGCACTGCGCAGCAGGCGGACGCCGTACCGCTATCCGGAGGAGCGCCCCATCGTTGGCTAGAACCCCTTCCCCCCGCAGCGATAGCGTCGTGGTAATCGGGCTCGGCCGGTTCGGTGGCGCGGTCGCCGAATCGCTCGCCCGGCTTGGGCACGACGTGCTCGGCATCGACGAGGACGCCGCGCTTGTGCAGTCCTGGGCGGACCGGCTTACCCATGTTGTTCAGGCGGACACGACGAACGGCGACACCCTACGGCGCCTCGGTGTGCACGAGTTCGAGCGGGCCGTTGTGGGCATTGGCACCGACATCGAGGCGAGCGTGCTGACCGTGCTCGCGCTCAGCGAGCTCGGCGTGAAGGATATCTGGGCGAAGGCGCTTGGTGAGAAGCACGGGCGCATCCTGGAGCGCACCGGCGCCCATCACGTGGTCTATCCCGAGGCCGCAATGGGCGAGCGCGTCGCCCATCTGGTGACTGGCAAGATGATCGACTTCATCGAGTTCGACGATGGCTTTGCCATCGTCAAGACGATGGCGCCGCGCGAGGCGGAGGGCAGGACGCTTGCTCAGTGCGCCCTGCGCAGCAAGTACGGCGTCACCGTCGTCGGGGTGAAGCGGCCGAGGGCCGACTTCACCTACGCGAAGCCCGAGACGACGATCCAGCAAGGCGACATTCTCATCGTGTCAGGGCCCACGAAGCTCGTGGAGGCGTTCGCCGCGATCACTTGACCCGCGGGCAACCGCGATTGGGGCACACCTCACCTAACACGCGGGAAGCGCGGGATCATGCTCTTGCTCACGAGCACCAGAAAGCTGACCAGTGTGAAGGCCGCATTGATATCTCGCGAGTCCGACCCGGTTCCTCCGCCTGTTCGGATCTCGTCCAAGACGGCGGTTCAGTGACCTTCTCGGGTTTGGTTACCCGAGGTTATGCGCTACCGGACGTTTCGATGATCGTCAGGGTCGGCCGCAAAGCGACTTGCGAAGGGCCGAAGACCCTCTTGCGTCATCTGCAGGGTGATCTGCAGGACGCGTGCGCTGTGGTCCATCCAGCTCTGCATCGCAGTGACGGCGAGCTGCCGCTGCTGCTCGGCAGTCTGTTGCAGGAGCTCCTGAGACATCTGTGTCCCGGCTTGTGTCGCCTGGCCCAGCCACTCCAGCCACGCCGAGCGGATCTCCGTCATGGAGCTGATCGCCATGCTAGGCAGGGAAGCGACCATCTTGGCGTCCGGCGCCATCGTCCGCGCTGCATCAGTGTAGGCGTTGGCGGCACCACGGAGCTCCGCTCCAACACGCTGTGCACCGACCGTAGCGCTCTCGGCAACCCGGAGGACACTCGCCTGGGCTGTAGCAGCTGTCCGCGTGACCGTCTCGGTGGCCTCATAGACGCGGCGCCTTGTTTCAGCCTGCGCCCGCTTGGCATTCATTTCTTGCTCTGCCTGGAGTTCGGCCTTCTCGCGCTCCTGCCGTGCCTTCGCCCTCTTCTGTTCCAGCTCTTCCTGGTGAGCTCGTTCGGCCGCGGCTTTCTGCGCCTGCTCAGCGGTTTCCTGCTGCTCGGCCTTCTCGCGTTCCTCCCGCACCTTTGCCCGTCGCTCTTCTGCCTCGTCTTGCTTGGCCTGCTCGGCCTCGGCGACGCTGGCTTCCATCTTCTCGGCGACGTCCTGCACCTGCTCCTCGCTCAGTGCGCGCTGCACCGCCGGCAGGAGTTCCCGCTTATCGTCGCGGGCATGCTGGCGGAAGGTCTTCTGCAGCTCCTTGAGCCGCTCGGGGAAGGTTTCCTCGTTTTTCGGCAGCACTTCGAGCTCAGCAAGTTTTGCCCGCAGCTCCTTATTGTCCTTGATCGCGTCGGCGACGAGCCCCTTCGTCTCGGCGTTCCGCTTCAAGATCGGGAACAGGTGCTGTTCTTCGAGACTGGTATGGAGTTCCAGCTCGGACTTCAGCTCCGTGAAGAGCTTTTCCCTGGTCTTCACCGCACCGTCCGAGGTTTCGGCGAGCCTGGCGAACAGCTCATTCGCCTTGGCCGGACCGGCCTGCATCAGGGTTCGGAAACTCATGGCATCCTCCTTTGCCCGCCGCGCCGCGGCGAGTTTTGTTGTTGGGGAGCGAGTACGCCTGGCTCCGTCGAGAGCCACGCCGCATCCCAAGGGCGTAGATTGAAACGAGGAAAATAGGACGGCGTGGCAAAGGAGGTGGCGGAGAGACCGTAATGGGGTCACCGCACGACCCGTGCAAAACCGCACGCTAAGCTCCCCGATGTCGATCGGCACTGGTTCGCCGATCTGCTTCGAGGGCCATCCGGACCCGCCGCGCAAGGACGTCGAGCTCAAACGGCTTGTCGATCATGTCGATCCCCAGCGGCAGCGACGTCCCCGCGTAGCCGCTGATAAACAGCACCGGCAGCCCTGGGACCCTCTCGCGTGCCGCATTGGCCAACTGCCGCCCGTTCATGCCGTTCGGCAACCCGACGTCGGTGACCAGCAGGTCCGGACGGGTGGTGTCCAGAATGAGTAGCGCCTCCGGTCCATCGCGCGCCTCCAGCACCGCGTGGCCCAGTTCGCGCAGCCGGTCGGCCGCCGGCTGTCGTGCCGCGTCCTCGTCGTCGACCAGGAGCACCGTCCCAACCTCGCCCACCCCTTCCCGCTCAGGCGCCACCGTCTCCGGTCGTCTGGCCGCATCGGCGCGCGCGTGCAGCGGCAAGAGGAGGCGCACCGTCGTGCCCCGCCCTGGCGCGCTCTCGACCCGTACCAGCCCGCCGGACTGCTGCGCGAAGCTCCAGACCTGGCTCAGACCCAACCCGGTGCCCTGGCCCTGTGGCTTGGTGGTGAAGAACGGCTCGAACACCCGCTCGAGCACCTCCGGCGGCATGCCCGTCCCGGAATCCACGACCGAGAGCGCCACGTAAAGGCCCGGTTCGGCCGTGTCTTCCGGGATGTCCGCAGCCGAGAGGCGCAGGTCCTCCGTGCCAATCGTCAGCCGTCCGCCCTCCGGCATGGCATCGCGCGCGTTGATGCAGAGGTTCAGCAATGCGCTCTCCATCTCGTTCGGATCGCACATCACGCTGCCGGCGCCGTCGCGCAGCCGCAGATCCACCGTGATTCCCGGCCCCACCGTGCGGCGGATCAGGTCCGCCAGGCCGGAGACCAGCCCGTCCGTGTCGACCGGCTTCGGCTCCAATGGCCGCCGCCGCGCGAAGGCAAGCAGCCGCCGCGTCAGCCCCGCCGCCCGCTCCGCCGCGTCCCGCACGGCGTCGAGGTAGCGCAGTGCCTCGCCGGTCTGACCCTCGGCGACCCGGCGTCGGGCCATGCCGAGGCCGCCCGTGACACCCTGGAGCATGTTGTTGAAGTCGTGCGCGATGCCGCCCGTGAGCTGGCCCACCGCCTCCATCTTCTGCGCCTGCCGCAGCGTCTCCTCGGCCGCCATCAGCTCCGCCGTCCGTTCGGCGACGCGGCGCTCCAGTTCCTCGGCCGCCAACCGCGCCTCGGTGATGTCGACGTTGCAGCCGGTGTAGCCCAGGAACCTGCCTGCATCGTCCATGCGGGGAACGCCCTCGCAGCGCAGCCAGACCACCCGGCCCTCCCGGTCGCGCATCCGGGTTTCCGCCTTGAAGGGCGCCCGCGCGTGGAACGCCGCGAGGAAAGCGGCGTCGTGCCCGTCGAGATCCTCGGGCAGGATGATTTGCTCCCACCCGCGGCCCAGAATTTCCGATGCCGGCCGGCCGAACACATGGTCGTAGTGCATGTTGGCGAAGGTGATCGCCCCGTCCGCGTCGGTCATCCAGATCAGTGCCGGTGCACTGTCGGCCATATGGCGGAACCGCGCCTCGCTTTCGCGCAGCGCCTCCTCGGTCCGGCGGCGCTCGGTGACGTCCTGGCCGATCTTGAGGAAGCCGCGCAGCTCGCCCCGCTCGCCGCGCAGCGCGGTGACGCTGCCGTCGATGAACACCTGGCTGCCATCCTTGCGGAGATGCCAACGCCGATTCGGCGCGACGCCTTCACGGCGTGCCGTCTCGGCCTCGTCCACATCCACTCTGCCTGTCCGGTCCTCCGGGGTAAAAATGAGACTGCTGGGCTGCCCGATCGCCTCCTCCGCGGTCCAGCCGAAGACGGCCTCCGCCCCGGGCGTCCAGTCGGTAATGCGGTCCTCCGCGTCGGTGACGAGGATCGCGTAGTCGCGCGCGTTCTCGACGATAAGGCGGAACCGTTCCTCCGTCGTCTGCAGCCGAGTGACCTTGTGCAGACGGTCGATGACAGGGCCGAGGATCGCAGCGTAGGTGCGCAGGAACTCCGTATCCTCCTCGCTGAAGTCGCGCGGCTCGCGGCTGTCCACCTGCAGCAGGCCGTAGGGACGCCCACCCGGCAGGAAGATCGGCACATTCGCCAGCGCGACCACGCCGGCGTCCTTCAGGAACGGCGGTACCTCGAACCGCTCCTCATGGCGGATGTCGCGGGTGATGACGGGCTTGCCGGCCCTGATCGAGTAGGTTTCGGAAGAATGGTCGCGCATTTCCAGGCGCAGCTTCCCGACGATGCCGGGATCCCAGCCGATGCCGGCTCGCATGATGAGCGACCGGCCGCCGGGCTCGATCTCTAGGACCTTGGCGTGCCTCGTCCCAAGCGCCTCGCTCACCAGGCGACAAGCCTCGGTCAGAACTTCTTCGAGGCTCTCGCTCCGCAGCGCGAGCTCGCCAAAATTGGCGAGCACCCGCTGCCGCAGAACCATTTGCTCGCGATCAGACATGCCGGTCACCGGTATCCGGCCTTGGTGCGCCGGCCGGCAATCCTTGTTCCCGGCCCGCGTGCCGGTGGCGGAGCAGCTTCTCGCCGTCGGGCCGGAGCCGGCCCTGGGGATCGACGTGGCGATAGAGCGTCTGCCGGGTGATGCCCAGCTCGGCGCACAGCGCCCCCACTCCGGTCTCCCGCTGGCCCATGGCGGTCTGGGCGAGACGCAGCTTGGCCGGCGTCATCTTGTACGGTCGCCCTCCGTGACGGCCTCGCGCGCGCGCCGAGGCAAGGCCGGCCTTCGTCCGCTCGACGATCAGCTCGCGCTCGAACTCGGCCAGCGCCGCGAAGACGCCGAACATCAGCCGGCCGTTCGGGGTGGTGGTGTCGATGGTCGCCCCCTCGCCGGCGAGGACGCGGAGCCCCACGCCGCGCCCGGTCAGCCCATGCGCCAGGTTGATGAGGTGACGGAGGTCGCGCCCGAGCCGGTCGAGCTTCCAGGCGACCAGGGTGTCGCCGGAGCGCAGGCTCTTCAGGCACGCCTCCAATCCGGGCCGGTCGTCGCGTTTGCCCGAGGCGTGGTCCTCGTACAGCCGTGCCGGGTCCACCCCGGCGGCGAGCAGGGCATCGCGCTGCAGGTCCAACGCCTGGCTGCCATCCGCCTTGCTCACCCGCATATAGCCAATCAGCACGACAGTCCTCCACTCCGCAAACGGCCGAATGCGCAACAACGCCGGACGTCGCTTGCTGGTACCAAGAACCCGTCACACAACACGTCACTAGGTCAGTGCGCTCCCAACCCTCCCGCAGCACGATTGTGTGACACCACGCCTCCGCGGTAGCCTTCCGGAGCCGACGCCATGTCCCGCCGCACCCTGCTGTCCGCCGAAGCACGCTCGCGCCTGTTCGGCATCCCGACCGACCGCGCCGAGATGGCCAGGCATTACGCCCTGGACGAGGAAGACCTCGCCCTCATCCACGCCCGGCGCCGCGCCGCCAACCGCCTTGGCTTCGCCGTTCAGCTCTGCCTGCTGCGCCACCCCGGTGCGGCGCTCGGGCCAGGCGCGCACCCGCCCGCACCGATGCTCGCCTTCGTCGCGGAGCAGCTCGGTGTGCCGCCCGTCGCCTTCGCCGACTACGCCGAGCGCGACCAGACCCGCAGGGAGCACGGCGCCGAGCTGCAGGTCGCGCTGCGCTTGCGGAGCTTCCGCCTGGCCGACTGGCGCGGCTGCCTCCGGGTCGGCGCCGAGGCGGCCTGGGCCACCGACCGCGGCGAAGCGATCGTCGCGGCGATGCTGGTCCACCTGCGCCGGGAGGGCGTTGTCGTACCGGGTGCGGCGGTTCTGGAGCGGATCGGCCTCGCCGCGCGGGCGCGCGCCCGGCGCCTCGCCCTCGCTCGGCTCACCCAGGGCATCGGCAACGCTGAGCGGGCCGCCCTCGACGCGGTGCTGAAACCTGACCCGGCGCTGCGCGGCCGGTCCCGCCTCGTCTGGCTGCGCGACGCGCCGCAGGCGCCCGGGCCGACCAACATCCTGGCACTGCTCGACCGACTGGAATGGGTACGCGCCCTCGGTGTCGGCGCCGGGCGGACGGGGCGCATCCACCCGGCGCGGCTGGCCCGGCTGGTGGAAGAGGGCGGCATCATCACGGCGCAGCACCTCGCCGACCTGGAGCCGACGCGCCGGGCGGCGCTGCTGGTCGCGGGCGTGGCCGAGCTGCGCACGCGCCTCGCCGATGCCACCCTCGCCATGTTCGGCAAGTACACAGGCCTGCTGTTCACCAAGGCCCGCAACCGTGACGACCGGCGCTTCGAGGCTACCAGACGCGATGTCTCCCGCACGCTCCTCCTGTTCCGCCGCACCATCGCGGCGCTGCAGCAGGCCCGCGAGGTCGGCGAGGAGGGTGTGGCCGCGGTCGAGCGGGAGGTCGGCATGGCCCGGCTCGCCGACGCGCTGCCGGTGATCGACGCGGCGGCCGGCGTCGCGGAGCCGGAGATCCTCGTCACCGTCGCCGAGCGCTACGCGGTTCTGCGGCGCTTCGTGCCACGCTTCCTCGCAGCCTTCGAGTTCCGGTCAAGCATCCCGCAGGACCCGCTGCTCGCCGCTATCGAGATCATCAAGGTCCTGGACCGTGACGGTACCCGCGCGCTGCCGCCTAGGCCGCCGTCGACGTTCCTGCCGCCGCGGTGGCGGAAGCTGATCTTCGCGGGGGAGACGCCGGACCGACGGCTCTACGAAACGGCGGTGCTGGCGATCCTCCGCGACCGCCTCCGCGGCGCCGATATTTGGGTCGCCGGCACCCGCAATCACCAGGCCTTCGAGGGCTACCTGCTGCCAGCGGCGGCCGCCGCCGTTACGTCCGCCATCGACGGGGAGGCCGATCCCGAGCGCTACGTCGCCGCCCGGTCTGCCCTGCTGCATGAGCGCCTGACCGAGGTTGCAGACCTCGCCGCCCGCGGTGCGCTCGACGGTGTCGAGATCGAGGAGGGCGGACTCACCATCGCTAGAGCCAAGCCCGCTGTCCCGGACGAGGCCCGCCTCTGGGCTGATCGCCTCTACGGCATGCTGCCCCGCGTGCGGGTGACCGAGGTGATGGCCGACGTCGAGCGTACGACCGGCTTCGCCGCCTGCTTCACCCACTTTCGCACCGGCAGGCCGGCCGCCGACTTGCCCGCCTTGCTCGCCGCGGTGCTGGCGGACGGCACCAACCTTGGCCTCTCGCGCATGGCCGACGCGACCCGTGGCCTGACCTACCACCACCTCGTCAACTTGGCGCAGTGGCACATCAACGAGGACAACTACGCCGCCGCGCGTGCCGTCGTTGTCGAGGCGCAGCACCAGCACCCAATTGCAGCGGTCTGGGGCGACGGCACCGACGCCTCCTCGGACGGCCAGTATTTCCGCGCCGGTGGCCGCGCCGGCCCGGGCGGAGATGTCAATGCCAAGTATGGCATCGACCCGGGTGTGGTGCTCTACACCCACCACTCCGGCCGCTACGCGCCAATGTTCAGCCGCGTCATCGCAGCGACCGCCGGCGAGGCCCCCTACGTCCTCGACGGGCTGCACCCGGACGCGCACCGCACAAGTATCCGCATCGCCGAGCACTATACCGACACCGCGGGCGCCACCGATCACGTGTTCGGCCTGTGCCACCTGCTCGGCTACTCCTTCGCGCCGCGCATCCGCGACCTGCGCGAGCGCAAGCTATACGCGGTCGAGAAGCCGGGCCGCTACCCGCTCCTCGAGCCGCTGCTCGGCGATCCGGTCAATACAGCGGCCATCGTACAGGGCTGGGCCGAACTCCTCCGCGTCAAGGCCTCGATCGAGGCCGGCGCCGTGGCTCCCTCGGCCATCCTGCGCCGGCTCGCCGCCGCGGGTGCCGGCAACGCCCTGTCGCGCGCGCTGCGCGCCATCGGCCGCATCGAGAGGACGTTGTTCGTGCTGCGCTGGCTGTCCGACCCGGCACTTCGCCAGCGCAGCCACGCTGGGCTGAACAAGGGAGAAGCCAGCAACGCCCTGCGCCGCGCCGTGTTCTTTCACCGCCAGGGCGAGTTCCGCGACCGCACCTTCGAGAACCAGAGCTTCCGCGCCTCCGGCCTCAGCCTTCTCACTGCGGCCATCATCCACTGGAATACCATGTACCTCGACCTCGCCGTGAAGCGGCTGCGCGCCGCCATGGTCACGGTGCCCGATGAGATGCTGGCCCACGTCGCGCCACTCGGATGGGAGCACATCTCGCTCACCGGCGACTACGATTGGTCGGCCGCCTTGCCGCCGCCCGGCGGCCTCCGGCCACTCCGCGATGTTCGCGCCCCGTTCATCACCCTGGCCGCTTAGCGTGCAGTTTTGCGCAATTCGTGCAGTGACCCCTAATCGGCCGCTCCGCCGCCTTTCTTGCTTCAGGCCTTCACGTGGCGCACAAGCGCCTTGCTGGTGGGCTGCTCGACCTGCACATCGTCCCGCCGCACGGTGTCTCGCACCGTCTCAGTCCGCTCGGTGACTTCCTTGCGGAGGACAACCTCTTCCAGCAGGTGCACGCTCTTCCAGGTATCGACGACTTCAAAGGTGTTGTTCATCTCGACCGCCTTCTCCGTCAGGACGTCTTGGCCCTGGCTGGCGGCTGTCGGCTTGCGACGCTCGACGATCACCTTTTCCTCGCGGAGGGACACCTGCTTCTCCACAGGGGTCTCGACAACAACGCGGCGGAGACGGACCGTGTTGCCCTGCACCGTACGGGCTCCAACATTCAGGACCTCTTCGCCCACCGACATCACTTCCACCGCATTGGTGGACTGCTGCGAGGCAGTGCCAGTGGACTGCTTCTGCGACGGGGCACCGTACACAGTCAAAGCCTGCTGTGAGGCCTTCTGCATCGAGAACAGCATATCGAAAAAGGGATTGCCAGTGCGAACCGGCGCATCCGACCGCGTGCCAGCACTCAGCTTCGTAACATTCGTTGCATGCGACATGAGTAATCCTAAGCTTTATTTTTAGATTAACTGCGAACTTTAAAAACAGAGCCGCCCGAGTAAAGGCGCACAAAGGCGGCAACCGGAACATATTCTGCTTCGTATAGAAAAATTATTATGCTGCATCGCAGCATATTCGGCTAGGTTGAACTCAACGTGGCGTCAACACTGTCGCGTTATTTCAGTTGGGCTATTAATGCCGGCCGAACACCCTGCGCCACCAGGGCGGCCCAGGGTCATCCTCGACCCACGCATAGCCTCGCTCCTCTCGTCCCCACCGGCGAGGTGTCGGTTCAGATGATGTTGGAATTCTGCCGACGGCAGGTGTCTGGATATGCGGCAGGGTTCGGTCCTGCTCTACACGGTGCAGGACCGTCTGGTGTTCTTCGGTGGAGCCATCCGGCTCAATTGCTGCTTCGATTGTCGCCGCCGTGGCTCGTGTAACGTCGACCGCTTCGCGGATTGCGGCGAGCAACTCCTGTCGCAACTGTTCGACGCTCTCGCGTGCAGCAGTCTCGATGACTTCCGCTCGCCCGAGCGCATCTCTCGCCTTCTGCTCTGCGACGGCAGCGCGAGTTTCAGCATCCTGACGCGCTTCACGCTCCAGTTCGATACGCTTTTCTGCGTCGTCGGCGCGGTGCTCGGCTTGCTCTGTGCGACGACGTAAGTCGCTAGCAAGTCGTTCCAGAGCCCCGAGCACAGATTCGACCGCGGGAGCGTTTGGGCCCTGATTTGGGGTAGACATATATGATCCTGCATAGACCTTGGTTGTGGGCAGTGCCCTGTTTGTCTGGCCGCAGTTGTTCGAGACGGCTGCGACCTCAAGCAGGCTAAGCGGTATCCTTGAGCAGAAGTTCGTATTGGATTTGAGCACAGTGGTCCGCAAATGGGGCTGCGGCGCTGTTCCTACCCTGCGACAGTCCCGCCGTGCTGTGAGCGAGGCCGACCGGGTGATTGCAACGGGGGTCACGGCGAGCATTGGCCTGACGCGCCCATGCGGTGTGGCAGGTCGGTCGCCCTACGGGGCGAAGAACAACTGCTCGCCCACGTATTTGGCATGGCCATCGGTGCTGAAACAGCAATGGCAACCGCCAAACTCACATTGCTGGAGCTGATCCGGGCACCTGCACAGCTTGAGCGCCCCTTGGCCACCGCGCCGGTCCGACCTAATCACGGCCTATTCCGAAAGGCTCCAATGCGCCTGTGGCTCCTGCCTTTGCTGCTCGCCGCCTGTGCTTCCCCCGCGCCGCTCGAGTCCCCAGTACCGCGCAGTGCACCGGAGGCGGCAGTCTGCCGTGGCGAAGACGGGCAGGTGTTGCGGCAGGATCCCCGTATCGGCGCCCAGACCGGCATGCCGACGCCACGTTCCATCTACACCCGTCGTGCGGCCACCTTCCGTGCCGGACCAAAAAGTGACGAGGCGGAGCTGTTCACGCTGGAGAAGCCGTTGCCGGTCGTAATCCTTCGAGAGTGCGGCTTTTACCGACTGGCGCGCGCGCCGGACGGGCGGACGGGCTGGTTGCGAGGCAGTGCCCTGACAACACACCCGCCCGCACAGGCGCGCCGCGCCGCGCCCTAGATTTGGACGACCCAACGCTGTTTGCCACACGGCGTCGGCTCCGTGCCGAGTGCCGCAAAGCCGCGGCCAACGGCGACTGTGGCGCGTTTCACCTGGCCCGCGGGGGGCGCCATTCACGGACCACCGGAGATTTTTGCAAACCATTCGGCGTAAGGTGTCGTGCGAGCAAGGTGCCGGTTGAAATCAGGCGTGCCGTCATCCCACCAGACCGGCCCGCGCTCACCTAGGGCAACCTTCGCTGCCTCCACTTGCAAGCGCGCTGCCTCACGAGCGGCATTGTCGCCAGCGCGCATGGCTTGCTGTTTCGCGCGTCGAGCCGCCATCAGCGCCGTCACCAGTTCAGCGCGTCGTTCATCGCTCAGGCTTGGGTTTGAGCAGCGCCAAAGCCGTCCGCGCACGACGAAATATCGACCATCTGGAGTCACCGGATATGTCATGGGCGGAGCAGCGCCGCCGGGCTCTCGTCGATGAGCCAGTCGCTGCGGCAGGATCTTCGGCAAAGTGCAAGGGTGCCGCGCGGCGCACTCATTGCGTGCCCCCGGAGCCGGGCGCAGCTGACGCGCCTGGGCTCACCCGGATCGCCTCGAAGGCCTGATCCTGTTCGAGCCTGGCCACACCTTCGCGGCTAAGCTCAAGCCCGGCGAGCAGGGTGCTGGCCAGCGCGCTGCGCCGCCACAGCGACGCTTCCTCCGTCACCGGCGTGGGCGGCAACAGGTCATCCAGCGCCACGCCCGCGGACAGACGGGGCAGCAAGGCACGGATCCGCGCCAGCGCCTCCGGCACCCGCCAGAGTGCTGGCAGCCGCGGCCGGTAGACCCGCTGGCGCGCGGGCAGTTCCAGCATGGTCAGGCAGGCCCGCAGCAGCTCGGTGAGGTCAGCCGCCGGCAGCGAGTCCGCGGCGGGCTCCGGCTCGCCCCGCGCGAAGACCTCCCGCCCGAGCTGCGGCCGCCGCTCCAGCCAGTCAGCCAGGCGCTTGGCCGCGTCGCGGTCGGCCAGGTGCTGCCGCAGCCCTGCGGCCTCGGCCTGCGCCGCCTCGTCCGGGGGATCCGGAAAGAGCAGCCGGGTCCGCAGCAGGGTCAGCCAGGCCGCCATGATGTGCCACTCGGCCAGGCGCGATAGCGGCACCTGCCGCTGCGCGATCGCCGCGTCGACCGCGGCGGCGAACTGCTCGGCCAGGGTGGCGATCGAGAGCTGCGCCAAGTCGACCCGCTGCGCCCGCGCCAGTTCCAGCAACAGGTCGAGCGGGCCCTCCCAGGCGCCAAGCCGCAGCGCCGGCGCCCCGGCGTTGCCAACCGCAGCCGCTGCATCTTCGACGATGGGGTCGGCGCTGTCCGGTTCAGGGATCATCGTAGAGCGGCCGGACCTCGAGCCGCAGCGCCGGCCAGCGGGCGCGCAGCTGCTGGATGGCGCGCCAGGGCGTCCAGTCGGCCGACCAGAAGCCCAACCAGACGAGGGCGGGGTCAGGACGGCGCGGCTGGCCTGGCCCGGGTACCGGCAACTTGACCACGCCGCGCAGCGCCTGGGTGGTGCCCCAGTGCGCCCAGAGCCAAGCCAGGGTCTCCGGCTGCTCCGGCCCGAGCTTCAGCAGCCGGTCGGGGACGGGCAGCAGCCGGTGCAGGTCGAGCGGACAGGCCCGGCTGGCCGCCGCCCGCTCCGCCACCCGGCGCTGGCGCGCCTCAGCGGCGTCGCGCAGCTGGCCGGCGAGAATCCGCGCGCCCTCCAGGCTGAGGCTGCGCCGCTGCGGTGCCGGCGGCACCGCCAGCCGGTGGAACCAGTCCTCCGCCGTCGGACCGAGGTCATGCTGCCAGGGGATCACCCCGGCGCCGGCGGCCGCCGCGCGGAAGGCGGCGACCTCGGCCGGCGCTCCGGTGACCCGCAGGTGGTGGTAGAGCCAGTCCGGATGCGGCAGCGCCAGCACGTCAGGCGCCGGCGCCCCCTCCCCTGCCTCTGCCCGCGCCGTCGTCCCGCGTGTCACAGGTCAAGCAGCTTGGTGGCGCTGTCAGTCACCAGCTTCGCCCGGCGGACATAGCCGCGCATGGTCTTCAGGTCGCGGTGACGGGTGTGATCCATCACCTGCTCGTCGCGCGCCCCGGCCAGGTAAGCTTCGGTCACGAAGCCCGCGCGCAGCCCGTGCGGCGAGAGCCGTTCGCTGCCATGCACCACCAGCTTCGCCGCCTTGGCCCGGCTCAGCAGGATGTCGCGCACCGCGTCGCCGCCGAGCCGGGCGTGCTCGATCGTGCCCCAGCGGTCCACCTTGCGGAACACCGGGCCGAACTGGCAGCGGGAGGCTGTCAGCCAGGCTTCCAGCGCGCGGACCGGGCAGGTCTCCCGCCGCTTGCCGCGGCTGAGGCCGAGCTCGACACCCTTGCCTTCCTGGTCGGTTTTCGAACTGGGCAGCAGGATCCGCAGCCCGGCTTCGGTGAAGCGCAGGTGCTCGCGGTCGATCCCGACCAGCTCGGACCGCCGCAGCGCCCCGGCGAAGCCGACCAACAGCAAGGCGCGGTCGCGCAGCCCGGCGGTGTCGCCGCCGCACGCCGCGACGAGCTTCTTCAGCTCGGTCGAGGTCAGCGCCGCGGCCTGGCGGCGGCGGCTGCCATGCTGGCGGGCGATCCCCTGCAGGGTGGTGCGGATCGCCGGGTCACCGGCCGCCCAGGCCAGGCCACAGAGGCGGTGCTGCTGGCCGATCGCGGCGAGGCGGCGGTCGAGCGCGGCCCGGCTGTACAGCCCGGCGAGTGAGGCGAGGTAGGCGGCGACCGCGGTGGGAAGCGCCGGCAGCGGCGTGCAACCGGCCTCGGCGCACCACCCACAGAAATGCCGCCAGTCGGCGGCGTAGGCGCGCAGCGTGGCCGGCGCGAGGGCGTCGGCGGCATAGGCGCGGGCCGCGGCGACCGCGGCGGCGGCGAAGGCGTTCGCCGGGGCGCCGGCGGCCCCGGCTGCCGGCACGATCGAGCCCTCCGCGTCCTCGACCATGCCCCTGCCCTGCCCCACTGCCGCGTCAGGATTCTGGCGGCTGACCGCGATTGCGGCAAGCCCTGGCTAAGGCGCGGTAAGCGGGACTTATCGCGGGTTAGCCGGGGCTGCAATTAGAGTCTGTCAGGTTTTGACTGAAGTGTACCCCGCGTGCCTCAGGCATGCCGCGCACCAAGCGCTGATACAGCACCTCGGTTATGGTTGGTCTGGCGTGCCAGACGCGGCCGAAGTCTCGTCCCAGCTTTGATACCGGCTTTGTGCTTCAGTTACCTTGACGATATATCGACGTGTTTCGTCATACGGAAGTTGTGTCCGTAGGTGTTCGTAAACTTCACCAGCATCCATCTGGTTGATTACTTGGGCTGCTGCGCGAATGTTGGTGGTCCTGTTGAAGGCACGCGCAAGATTCCCGGCGCCCGTGTTGTAGGCGGCAATCACGCCATAGCCTCGGCTTTGCAAATCCGTAATATCTTTGAGGTGCTGGCTGTGCAACAGCTTCAGATAGCCTGCACCAAGTTTGATGTTGTGCGCCGGATTGTAAAGAAATTCGGGACCAGGGACGTCACGCACACCATGGACGAAGTGATAGGAGTCTCGACCGCCACTGCTCGGCACGATTTGCATGAGACCATAGGCAGGGGCAGGTGACGTTGCCCGCGGATTGAAGGCGCTCTCTGTCTCGATCACAGCGAAGATGAGTGATGATTTGATATCAAAGCGCTTGGCTTCCTGCTGCACCACGTCGGCATAACGGGCGGCGAGCCTGTGTTGGTATCCTGGCTTGAACGGAACACGGTAAGTCAGCATGGTTCGCTGCTTACCGTCGGTGCCGCGAATAGGAGTTTGCGTCAACGCGCTTTTGGACAGCCGCTCAGCAGCGTTCGGGTCAATGACGCCCGCTAACACGGGCTCTGTGTCCAATCCAGATGCCGCCGGGACAGGATCAATAATCACACCGCGCGCTGCCGCCAAACGCTTAGCATAGCGCATTGTCGAATCGTGCTGCGCCATATCAGTTGGTGTATCTTTGACGGCTTGATCAATGATTGTCCGCAGCGGCTCTATGGCTGTTGCGGCATCTGAGCCATTTTCAACTAACGCTTGTGCCTGGAACTCACCAGCCTCAAAATCCATACGGCCGCGGCTAGTCCAATCTTCCGCGTAATACACCCATTGTTTCTGCGTTGGTAACCAGACGTTATCGCCGCCCCATAGCTGCGCGCAGAAGGCCGACAAATGCCGTTCTACATCTTGTTGGATATCACGAAGCGAATCGTCAGTCGCCGACGGCGGCATCCGTTGTGCAATGGTGGTCAGAGGTAGAAATTGCCCACTGACGGCTATATTGGACCCGTTCGAGCCAGAGCTAACATCGAGGCTTCTGGGCGCGCCTGCGCAGTCGCTCAGCGACAGCATTACCGCACCTAGCAATGCGACGTGAGGTTGCCGCCAAGCTTCAGTGAAAGAGCATCTGGAAAACGTCGGCACAATATCTGCTGTCTCCCGTTTTTATCATGAGTTGATAACGCCGTCATTAAATTAAGCTTTTAGTATTACCGATAGACCAAGAAGCTTGTCCGATTAGACACCCAGTAAAATATTTAAGGAATAAAAAGCCGCCATTGGCCTGGATATATTTCTAGCGCATTCGTTCCGTTGAAGTGTATATCACCTCCTGGTTCTGGCAGTACAAAAGCGTTCTTCATCGCCTAACTTCAGGGCAACGCCATGATCCGAAATGCCCCGGGTGAGCCCGCCTTCGGTGCCAGCAGGGGTCTTCCGCCGGTCCGGATTAACACGCACCATACTTCCCACGTGTTAGCGAGCGGCCGCCAGAATCAGGCTATGCCTGACCAGCCTGCAGCACGTGCTCGCCACTACCGCCTCAACCGAATCGGCCCAAGTGGGTCAGAAAGGGGGCGCTGCTCGCACCCCTCCGCGTCATGGCCGGGCTTGGGTGCCTAGGGAGCCCTACAGGCCGTCCAAAGCGTGACGGGGATTAGGCTCGTTTGATGATCCCTACTCGAAACCGCAGAGGCTTGGCGCTGGTCGGCGAGAGACGGGTCAAGCGCCTGGTGGCTGCAACGAAATAGCTCTGCTCTGCTTTGCTCCCTTGTCGACATCGCCACCCATCGCCTTGCGCAGCCCCTCGCGCAGCGCATCCGGCTTCGGCAGCAGGATGCTCTGGCGGGTCACCGCCGCCAGGCCCTCGCGCGCCATGGCGGACAACTCGCGCGACACTGCTTCCCGCCGTGCGCCGATCCGCGCCGCCAGCACGTGCTGCGCCGGCGGCGGGGTGATACGTAACTGCCCGTCGTCGCGTGGTCGGCTCAGCCGCAGCAGTTCCGCAATCAACCGGTGCCGCACCGGCAGGACCGCCAACTCTACGTTGCGCGCATCTAACAGCCGCAGCCGCCCCGTCAGGAGCCGCAGCAGCAGCAGCCCGGCTGAGGGCGTCTTCAGCACCAGGTCGAGGAACGTCGCCCGCGGCAGGCAGCAGAGCACCGAGCTGTGCACCGCGGTGACATTGGCCGAGCGGGCCTGCCCGTCGATCGCCGCCATCTCGCCGAAGATCTCGCCGGCGCCGGCCTCGCCCAGGATCACCTCGTGGCCGCTGGCCGAGTGGATGGCAATCCGCACGGTGCCGGAGATGATGAGGAAGACCTCGTCCGAGGTGTCGTCGTAGTCGATCACCGCCTCGCCGGGCTGCACCCGGCGCCAGCGCGCGAGACGCGACGCCTCGGACAGCGAAATGGCATCCACTTCCCGGAACATTGGAAAGCGGGTGAGCCGTTCATCGTCCGAGCCATGGGTCATAGCGGGAGGCGCTCTTCTTTCGCTGCGTAGGAGACGCCAGGGTCCACGTCGACACAACCCGTGCTGTGCGCCACCGCACACCATACGCCGGCCGCGCTGAGCGTACCCGATCCGTGCCGCTGTCTGTTAGGGCTTTTCCATAATGCCCGGAGGGCGAGGTTATCGCAGGTGAGGCTTGCAGCCCGATTTGACGCCCGAAAAGCTGAGAGCGCGTGTTAGGGCGTCCGAGGCTTCCGATATGGCTCCTCGACCCGAACCAGCCTCCGGGACTATCGGGAATTTCGTGTGTTTCCGGTCATGAGCGACTGTCTCATCCGTCAAGCCATACGGCCTCGAGGTCTCGCCCGACCTGGTCAGCGCGGTGATCCGCGGCGCTTGGACAGAACCGAGCCGCTCACGGCGCGATTGCAGCCCAGCCACGCGTGTGAGAATGCCCAATGAGCAAGGAGGCCGAGTCCGGGCCGACCGCTTCGAAATTCAGCGCTGAGGCGCTCAACAGCGCCGTGCAGACGCTCGCCATCGTGCTGGCCGGGGTGTGGGCCGTCTACACCTTCATCTACGAGGCCAAGATTGCGCCCGGCCTCGCGCCGCCTAGCGTGTCCGTCACGACCAAACTGGAGAGGGTCGGCGAGAAAGACGGCATGCTCGCCATCCGCTCGACGGTCACCAGGACAAACGTCGGCCAAACCGAGGTTCGGGTCCTGGGCCTCACCTACAACGTGGTGGGCGTCAAGGTGCGCTTCGGGAAGGTCCCCTCGGCGGGCGCGATGGCCGAGACGCTCCCGAAGTCGAACACAGTCGTCCAGCTGCGTTACTACAACGAGCCCGAGGGCGGCGAGGTGATCCTGCGCTACGGCGTGCTGTTTGAGGGCGCCACCGCACTGCCGAGCGAGCCGTCCGGCCTGAACCCCGGCGAGGCCGTATCGCGCGACCTGATCTTCTACGCCGACCCGGCCAAGTTCGACTCCATCCAGTTCCTGGTGGAACTGGCGTACGCGAAGATGTCGGAGCCGCCCGTGCCGCTGGCCTTCGAGGTCCGGCCGGACGGCCGGATCGCGGCCGTTTCGGACCCGCCCTGCCAAGCGAAGCCATCGCGGTGCCGGGCCCTGGTCACGACCGACTTCGGCACCGAGTTCTCACTTTGGCAGCCTTGATCCAGTCCTTGTCGCCGCGAGGCACAGGACGCCCACGAACGACCGGGCAGTCTTCTCATAGCGGGTTGTGACAGCGCGCCACTCCGTCCAGCCGTCGGGCTTTGACCTCGGTCATGGGGTCAGCCGCGTGTCAGCTCTCCCGGCCTTCGTTTGGCCACCGGCCGCACCCTGGGCGTTATGGAAAAACCGGCGCCGCCACTCCTCCCGGCGTGCGCAGCGTATTCCGGCGCACAGCCCTCCACAGTCGCCGCGGTGCAGGCTGGCCGGCATTGCAGCCTGCGATTTAATTTAAGCGACGATTCGAGGTCCCTTGTCACGCGCGCGCGGCAGGGGACCCACGCCGCCCCAGGTGATCGCCCCTCGCCGCGCCGTGCATATTTAAGGCTGAAGCACCCCCGGCATTGTCGTCTTGCGGGGCGGGCTAGGTCTCGCTCCTAGCGGCAGTTCTCCGTTCTGCCTCCCCCGCACCCCACCTGCTCAGTCGGGCAGCCCGGCCCGCGTTTCCGGCCGTGGCCCGTCGCTCAGCGCGCGCGTTAGTCGCCGTTATCAGCGAGCCTGCCCCCTGACGTAGGCGGCGCGCAGCGCCTCGGTCTCGATCTGCTCACGGGTGATCCGGCGCTCGCGTTCCAACTCATCCAGCCTGAGCCGGATGGCCAAGTGGTCATCAGCCAGTAGCGGGCGGGTATCCGGCATTGCGGCGGGCACCAGCGAAGGCTCCAGAACAACGTCTATGGAGCCTGGCGGCCGTGGCCTCACGGAAGAATCATTGATGCCTGGGCAGCAGCTTGGTCGCCTCGGCCGCCGGCATGCCGAGGGCGTCGCCGATCGCGGCGGGCATGGTGATGCCGCGGTCCTCCAGCTCCCGTCCGATCAGCATCCACAGGCTGGGGTCCCCCCCCTTCCGCCGCGCGACGGGGCCACCGCCTCGTGCCGGCTGCAGCAGCGCCGCTGTCTCCGGACAAACGAAAGGGCGCCCAGAGGCGCCCTACCATTGTGGCCCATGGTCAGTGGTGCCGATTAGCTGCGCGGCGAACCCATCTGGCCAGCAAGAGCGGGGCTGGCGTTCGGGGCGGCTTCGTAGATCACTCGCCGGTCGGCACCGCCGCCGACAAGGCGAGCCACGAGGCCGCTCGATGCCTGGCTGGTGTTCCTCGGGCCGTAGACCACCTGCTGGTTCTCGCCGCCGCCAATGATGCGGGCGGAACCGCCGCCGACGACGTTCTGGCTGGGCTGGCTGTATTCGATCCGGGGGCCACCATCGCCGCCGCCGCCGACCAGACGGGGGCCACTATCCTGGGCAAAGGCGGCGCCGGCGGTGCCGAGGGCGATGAGGGAGGCGATCAGGGTGGAGCGGAACATGGTTTGGTCTCCTGGTGGGCCGTCCTAGTGGCGGCTTCGATGGAGGTTATGTACCGCTCGATTAGATCGTGCGCGATATACAAGGCTGCATGGCTGTCATGCGGGTATATCATGTGCGATTTAATCGCTTGCGAGTTATATTTGTAACCAGGGAGATCACGCACAGGAGACCGCCCATGACCGACGCCACCCCAAGCACCAACCTCGTCCTCGACGACTTTCTCTGCTTCGCCTTCCACTCCACTGCCCAAGCCATCGGCCGGGCCAACAAGCCCATGCTCGACAAGATCGGCCTGACCTACCCGCAATACCTCGCCATGGTCGTGCTCTGGGCCGAGGACAACCAGACCGTCGGCCGTATCGGCGAGAAGCTCCTGCTGGAATCCAACACCCTCACTCCCCTGCTGAAGCGGCTCGAGGCCGCCGGCTATGTCCGCCGCTCCCGCGACACCGCCGATGAACGGCAGGTCCGCATCAGCCTCACCGACCAGGGCCGCGCCCTGCACGACAAGGCATGCGCCCTCCACCCTGAATGGATCGGCCAGGCCTTCGGCGGCGACAAGGAGGCCGTCCGTGATCTCACGAAGCGTGTCCTGGCCGTGCGGAACAGGCTCGTATCGGCAGATCAGGGGTAAGCTAGCTGCTGCCTCTGGTCGGTTGGTTCGACAGCGGCAGGTAGCAGCAAAGCCGCACCGTGCCGTCAGGGCCGATAGCGTTGGGGTCGGTCCCGGTCATGAGCTCGGCACCTGCACCCCCAGCCGCGCCGCTGCGGCCTGGAGCCGCGCCACGTCGCCCTCCCGCCACTGGCGTCGGGTCAGCAGACTGGTCGCCTCGGCCGCTGGCATGCCGAGGGCCTCGCCGATCGCCGCGGGCGTCGTGATGCTGCGCTCCTCCAGCTTGCGGCCGATCGCCATCCGCAGGCGGATCGTGGTCAGACGGTCGGCCTGGCGGGCGCGGCGGTCGGCGGTGGAGGGCTTCGGCTGGTCAGGCGGCAGGCTCATGCCGGCATAGTGGGCCGTGGCGATGGTCATGGGGAGGGCGGGCCGCCCAGGTCTTCCGGGCTGGACGGCCCCGCCATTGCTGGCGTCCCCGATCGAAGGGGCCGCGCCCTCCGATCATGCCGCCAAACGCCTCCCAAGCTATGGCGGTTTGAACGGGAACGGTGACAATGCGGTACCGGAGCGGCCTCATTCGGAGGTAGCCCGAGATCCGCGCCAAGAGTGCGTGTTAGGTGTTGCAGCCGGCCACTGGCGCCGCCTTCACCGCCACCTATGAGCGTCGGACCACGGCAAACTAGATCGACTTTCTCGGTCGCGTCGAGACCCGGATCAAGCCTGGAGCCGAGAGGGTCTATGCTGTGGTCGACAACCTCAACATCCATGGCGGCATGGATGTGCTGCTGTTCGCCCTGGCCCACCCACGCGAGGAGTTCGTGTTCCAGCCGAAATACGCGGCCTACCTCAACCTCATCGAGCCGTGGTGGAAGGTGCTGCGTTCGCTGGCCCTCAAAGGCCGGCGCTTCGACGCCTGGGCTGAGATCGAGCAGGCCGTTGAGCGTGTCATCGCCTACTGGAACCAGCACAAGCACCCGTTCATCTGGGGCCGCCGCCATCGCACGCCGCGCCGCCTCGGCGTCGCTGCCCCGCCAAATATTACACTCATTTAGCGGATGCACCATTTAGGCATGGATCACCTCCATCCCTCCCCTACCCTGCTCAGGCGGGACAGATTTTGGACATTAAATGAGGACTTTTGCCCCCTTCTCTGGGACGGCCGGACGGGAGTTCATTAGCTTCAGCCCGCCACGGACAACTTCGACATTGGCGTCCGGGTAGACTGCGAGCGCCATCTGCAGGTTTTCGACAAACCGCCGCCGAAACTCTTTGCGGTCGCTATAGGCTCGCCCGAACTGCGGCATCAGGGCGGCCCACGTGATCATGGTTGGGCCTTGCAACGCCCGGAGGCGATAGGCTAGCCAGCAATAAACATCGAGGGCCTGAGAGTTGTTTGAAAGGGCCCGGATCGCTCCCTCCTGAACGGGAACAGGATGGCGCTTGAGTTCCAGGAAGAACCGCTCGGACAGCTGCACGGTCTCAAGCAGGCTTCCGCCTTCCATTGAAAACATGGCTGTATCGATAAGGTTTTGATTGATGAACCCGACCTTATCGCCCTGCGTGATCTGGAAGGTCATGCGGCAGCGGGACAGCCTTAGCGCCTGATCCCTGACATCCCGCATCGACTTCCCACCGATGGGCACACCAAGCTTGCCGAGCCAGATCCTGAGTGATCGTCCCAGCTCGATCTCGCGTGAGTTGGTCCGGATCGCCTCGCTCTGCAGGTAAAGCAAGATCAAACGGGCCCTTGATCCATATGGGACCCCTACCCTCACGACCTGATCGTTGATCTCGACCGAGCCCGGCTCGACCATCAGGCGAACGTAGTCTGTTTTCAGGGTCCAGACTTGGTCGTCTGGAAGTTTCCTGTGCGGCAGAGCTGTTTGGCACCATCCCGAGAACAGGAAGCCGATGCCGCTGGCTTCATCGGCCATGAAATCATAGGCCGCCTCCAACACCTTCCGCTCGACGTCGGTTCCGGTGAAGGCGAGCGCGCCCTGTCGGCCGTGCTGGGTGAGTTGATCGTGGACCTTGCCCATGAGCCAAACCCTATGCTCCGACTTTCGATTCGTCTCCGTGGACTTTTGCCCCCTCGCTACTAGGAAAGCTATTTGAAAGCTCTATTAGTATAGGGCGGCAAAAGCCCACGGGATAATTCTCGTAAGTCATTGAAATCCTGATGGCAGCCAATTCTCAGCTGGGGACAAAAGTCCACACCGAGGGCGACAAAAGCCCATGCCTACGCTGTGGATACCGGAAGCAGAGGGGGCAAGAGTCCACGGTTTCATTCCATGCCCACCAATTGCTCCCAACTCCTATGTATCAGCTAGCAATCTGATAGCACATTAAAGCTGACTGCTATCAGTCAGAGCCCTGGGCGCATGCTGCCAGCAGGCCGCTACGATCGTAGCATGTTGCTTGAATAGCGCACCTGCTACGGCGCTATCAGCTATCAACCTGATAGCATATTGCTTCCGCACCATCCGGCTCGTTATCAAGTCTCCGGGGTTCGCGGGAAATCCAGCCTGCTAGCTGACTGATAGCAGGATGCTTGAACAACGTCTGGCTTAGCTGATAGCTATCAGCATCCAGCCTGCTAGTGGAGACCAGTGATGCCGGTGATCGTCTTTGCGAGCCCAAAAGGGGGCGTGGGGAAATCGACTGCCGCCGTCCTCCTGGGTACCCAGCTTGCTGAGAGCGGCGCATCCGTGACGATGATCGATGCCGATCCGAACAAGCCGGTCGCGCGCTGGGCCAGTCGCCCCGGCAAGCCGGAAAACCTCACGCTTGTCGATAACGTTACCGAACAGACTATCATCAGGGCCATCGACGACGCGGCCCGGAAGACGGCTTTTGTGATCGTGGACTTGGAAGGCACCGCGTCGATGATGGTCGTATATGCGATCAGCCGCGCCGACCTGGTTATCATCCCAACATCGGCATCACTGCTCGATGCCGTCGAAGCCGTCTCAGCTGTTCAGCTGGTGCAGAGGCAGGAGGAGGCGTTCAGGATCAAGATCCCGTCCGCCGTCCTGTTTACCAAGACCTCCGCCGCCATCCGGACCCGGACCCTTGCCAGCATCGAGGCTGAGCTGGCTGCGAATGACGTGCCCATCTTCCAGTCTCGCATCCATGACCGCGAGGCTTTCCGCTCGCTGTTCTCCTTTGGGGGGACGCTATCAAGTCTGGACCCGAAGCAGGTTAGGAACATACCTGCCGCGGTTGATGACGCGCAGGCGTTCGCATCGGAGGTCGTTGAGTTGCTCAAGAGCCAGAGGGCCGCTGTAGCGGTTGTTGCCTGATGTCGGAACGAGCCAGCATTTTCGAGAAGCCGAAGCCCAAGGTCGACGTCAGCGGCTTCGCGCCGCGGGCTGAGCCCGAAGCGCGTCCGCGCCCCGAAGATCTTGAGGAACTGACGCGCGGGTCGAAGTTTCGCAGCAGGGAAGGGGCCGATCCTGAGCCTTCGCGTGTCCAGCAGCGGCGCAGGAGGACAGGCCGGAACGTCCAGTTCAACATCCGGGCCACACAACAGGTCATCGACGAATTCAAGGCGCTGTCGGAAGAGATGGATTGGCCGGACGGTCTGACACTTGAGAAAGCCTTGATCGCGCTCAAGCGAGAAATGCAAAAGGGCTAACTGATAGCATCCAGCTACAAACTACTATCAGTCAGCTATCAACAACGGGATCACCAGCCCCCTGTCTCACTCGGCCGCCTCGCCTCACGCCTTGTCCAGGTCGGCCATGCCCTGCTCGCGGCTTTGCTCCGGGGGAGCGGGCCTGTTCGACCGGCAGTTCCTTCGCGTGCTGGGCGTAGAAGTCGGTTGTCCGATCGACCAGGTCCTTATGCTCAGGCGCCGGTCTATTGTGCGCCGCCATCGGCCTGCTAGTCACCGAGGTGGTCCGGCTGCTAATCCGCCGACAATGGCGCGAGGGCGACGTCGCGTAATTACCCACCCCCCTTGCGCGGGAGTGGGTTGGCTGATTCGATCCTGGCATGCAGCGGGACGCGCTTGAGCGGCTAAGCAAGGCAGAGCTGATCGAGCTGGTGCTGCGGCTGCAGCGGCCGGAG
>NZ_JBHTDE010000023.1:0-32787 GCF_042666655.1 Dankookia sp. GCM10030260 | reverse complement strand
CGACAGCTGCGACAACGCGCTGGCCGAGACCATCAATGGCCTGTTCAAGGCCGAGGTGATCCGCCGCCGCGGCTGGTGGCGCAACCTGGAGGCCGTCGGGTACGCCACCCTCGAATGGGTGGACTGGTTCAACCACTGTCGTCTGCTTGAGCCGATCGGCAACATCCCGGTAACGTCCGCGGAGGTGGTGAAAAATCCAGCTTCGGTCGGGGTGGCCATCGGACCTGGCGGCTAGGGTGGAGTTGCGAAGCTCCCACCCCTGACCGGCCGAGGACCCGATGACCGAGGAGAGACTGCCACTGGCGGAGCTGCTGGCGAAAGCCGAGGACGGCGACTTCCTCCGCAGCGTCGCCGAGGCGGTGCTGCAGATGCTCATGGAGGCCGACGTGGAGGGCCTGATCGGGGCCGGGCGGCACGAGCGCACCGGCGAGCGACCAAACTACCGCAATGGCTTCCGCGACCGCACCCTGGACACCCGGCTGGGCTCGCTGCAGCTCCGGATCCCGAAGCTGCGGTAGGGCAGTTGCTACCCGCCCTTCCTGGAGCCCCGGAAGACCTTGGAGAAGGCTCTGGTGGCGGTGATCCAAGAGGCCTGGATCGGCGGGGTCTCGACCCGGCGGGTATATGACCTGGTGCAGGCCCTAGGTCTGACGGGGACCTCCAAGTCCACCGTCTCGAAGCTCTGCAAGAACATCGACGAGCGCGTCTCGGCGCTTCTCGACCGGCCGCTGTCCGGCGAGTGGCCCTACCTGTGGCTGGACGCCACCTATCTACGCCAGCGCGAGGGCTGCCGTATCGTCTCCGTCGCCGCGATAATCGCCGTGGCCTGCGATGCCGAGGGGCGGCGCGAAATCGTCGGCCTGCACATCGGACCGTCGGAGGCCGAGACCTTCTGGGCCGCCTTCCTCAAGAGCTTGGTCAAGCGCGGGCTGAAGGGCGTGAAGCTGGTCGTCTCCGACGCCCATGAAGGGCTCAAGGCGGCGATCGCCCGCGTGCTTGGCGCAACGTGGCAACGGTGCAGGGTCCATTGGATGAGGAATGCATTGGCCCATTTCGGCAAGGCCTAGCAGTCCATGGCCTCCGCCGCGCTACGCCAGGCTTTCCTGCAGCCCGACCAGGCCAGCGCGCGGCAGACCGGGCGCTATGTCGCCGACCAACTCCGCGAACGCTGGCCCAAGCTCGGCACGCTCATGGATGACAGCGAACATGATGTACTGGCCTACATGTCCTTCCCCGCTCCGCACAGGACCAAGCTGCACTCGACGAACCCGCTGGAGCGCTTGAACAAGGAGGTGAGACGCCGCGCCGACGTGGTCGGCATCTTTCCCTCGGAAGCCTCGATCATTCGCCTGATCGGCGCCGTCTTGCTCGAGGCCAATGACGAATGGCAGATGCAGCACCGCTATATGGGCATTGAGGCTATGGGTGAGATGCTTAACCCAGCACCCACCAACAAGCCTCTGCAGCTGCCACCCAGGCTGGCCTGAGCCGTCGCCGCCCCAAGCTCATCAGCAAACTCCACCACGTTGATGGACGCTACCGTATCAAAGGCCTCCGCCCGCGTTGCCGTCAGCCAGGCGGCGGTGTCGGCATGGTGGTCGGGCCTTTCTACCATACGCGTCCACAGGCGGTCGTCGGCACTCCGTCGCTCAGGCTGGGCCGCGCCAAGCGACAATTTCCTCGGTCAAGCGGTCGATTGACAGTTCCGTTTCCACCGCGCCGGCCTGCATCGCCGCTTTCGGCATGCCATAGATCGTGCAACTCGCCTCGCTTTGCCCGTAGGTGTGGGACCCGGCTTGGCGCATCGCCAGTAGACCCATGGCTCCATCTCGCCCCATCCCGGTGAGGATCAGACCGATGGCATGTGTCCCTGCCGCCTCCGCGACTGACGAAAAAAGCACGTCGACCGACGGCCGGTGCCCGGACACCGGAGGACCGTCGTGCAATCTGCACGCAAAATGTGCGCCAGTGCGCACGAGTTCCAGATGGCGTGCCCCCGGTGCGATGTAGACATGGCCGGGCAGCACCCGCCGGCCGTCCGCTGCCTCGGACACCGTGACCGCGCACTGGCTGTCCAACCGTCTGGCGAAGGAGGAGGTGAAGCCGGGCGGCATGTGCTGCGTGACGAGGATTGCCGGTGAAGTCGGGGGCAGGCGGGTCAGCATGCGGTGCAGCGTCTCCACGCCGCCGGTCGACGCGCCGATAGCGACGACCCGCCCTGCCGTCGATAGCCGCGGATCCACAGCCAGCGCTCCGCGCATGGCGGGTTCAGCCTGGCGCGCCAAGGGACGGGCCGTGGCCGCCAGCTTGACCTTGGCGATCAACTGCTCGCCAAGCTCGACCATACCGTTGCGGATATCGAGCAAGGGCTTCGGCATGTAGTCGACGGCACCAAGTTCCAGGGCCCGCAGCGCGGCATCTGCGCCCTTCTGCGTCAGCGTCGAAACGACCACGACAGGCATGGGTCGCAATGTCATCAATTTTTCCAAGAAGCTGAGGCCATCCATGCGAGGCATCTCGATATCGAGGGTCAGCACGTCGGGTGCCAGGGCCTTGATTCGGTCGCGCGCCACAATCGGGTCGGGCGCAGTGCCGACGACTTGGATAGCCGGGTCACGGCCGAGCGATTCGGTCAGAATCTGCCGCATCAGGGCAGAGTCGTCGACAATCAAGACCTTGATGGGCATGGTGTTTGCCTCCGCCGTTCAGCCGAACAATTCCGCTTCGCCTATTGAGAGGCGATGCGGCAGGGTCCGCTCGAAGCGCGTCTCGGTTGCGGCGATGCGGCCCGTTGCTGTCGACAATTCCTGCATGAAGACGCGGCCCTCGACCGGGATGTAGAGCAGTTTGCGTGCGACGCTGCCGCGCAACTCGGCAATCAGCGGCAACATGCCTTCGGCGGCCAAGTAGGCCTCGACATAAGTGGCATTGCCTTCGCCGATTCCGGCTTGGTCCAGCGTGAGCCGCCCGCCACCGAAGACCTTCACTTCCAGCCTAGCCTTCTGGCCACCACGTACCAGGATGTCGTTGATCAGCTGCTCCATGGCGAAATTGCCATAGCGCAGGCTTGCCATGGCCTTGCCCCAGGTCCCGTCGGTGCTGCGCGGCAGCATGAAGTGGTTCAGCCCGCCCACCCGGGCGACCGGGTCACGGATGCATGCGGCAACGCAGGACCCGAGCGTGGTGCTGATCGCCTCACCCGGTGCGCCGGTGACGTAATGCTCACCGGGGCCGACCTTGATGACCCGCAATCCCGCCGCCGGCCCGCCTCGCGCCGCGGCCGGTCTACCGGGCAGGGTCATCGGAGCTTTCGGTAGATGGTGCGGCCAAGATGCGTGAACCGCTCGGAGACGCGGAACAGGCTTTCTGAATGCCCAACATAGAGATGCCCGCCGGGCACCAGCAGGTCGGCAAACCGGTCGAACAACACGCGCTGAGTCGGCTTGTCAAAGTAGATCACCACGTTGCGGCAGAAGATGGCATCGAAGGGGCCGCGCATGGGCCAGGAATCGAGCAGGTTCAACGGCCGGAAGGCGATCAGCGCCTTCAGGGCGGGCGACATCTCCATCTGCCCGTCGTCGAGCCGCCGCAGGTGATCGCGGCGGTAATCCGCCGGCACGGGCGCGACCCGGTCGGCGGCATAACGCCCGGCGGCAGCGAGGGACACCATGTTGGTGTCGATGTCGGTTGCCAGGATGCGGGCATCCCAGCGGCCGAAATCCGGGATGGCGGCCGCCAGGGTCATGGCGATGCTGTAGGGCTCCTCGCCCGACGAGCACCCGGCGGACCAGATCCGCAGCCGCCCCGGCCCCGGCCGCAATGCGGGCAGAACATGCCCCGCCAGATGCTCGAAGTGATGCGCTTCCCGGAAAAAAGCGGTCAGGTTGGTGGTGATGGCATTGATCATCTCCACCCTCTCGGCCCCACCGTCGGGTCCGTCCAACATCGTACGGTAGGCGGCGAAGGAGGCGAGCCGCAGCGTCCGCAGGCGCCGCCGCAGCCGACCATAGACCAGGTCGCGCTTGCTGGTGCTGAGCACGATCCCGGAATGCTCCCGCACCAGGGCGACGATGGCCGCGAAATCCGCCTCGGTGAAGGGAACGTCGCCCTGGGGCGACGCCTCTGTCGTCATCTCCATCACCAACGGCCAGTTCCGCTCAGAACTCCTTCCAATCCTCGTCGGGCTGCTTCGCCGCAGGCTTGGGACGGCGGGCGACCGGGGCCGGCGCCTTGCGGGGCGCGGCCGCGGCCGCGGCAGGTGGCCGGACCACCTGCGGCGCGGCTTGGTCGGGCGGCAGCGTGAAGCCGGCGACGAGGCCGACCAGCCCGTCGGTCTGTTCCTCCATCGACTTCGCCGCAGCAGCGGCTTCCTCGACCAGCGCGGCATTCTGCTGGGTGATCTTGTCCATCTGCGCGACCGCGGTGTTCACCTGCTCGATGCCGGTGCTCTGTTCCTGCGACGCAGCGGAGATCTCAGCCATGATGTCGGTCACCCGCTTCACCGAGGTGACGATCTCGTCCATCGTCTGCCCGGCCGAACTGACCAGCTTCGAGCCGCTATCGACCTTCTCGACGGAGTCGGAGATCAGCGCCTTGATCTCCTTCGCCGCATTGGCGCTGCGCTGCGCCAGGTTGCGCACTTCCGCCGCGACCACCGCGAAGCCGCGGCCCTGTTCGCCGGCCCGGGCCGCCTCCACCGCGGCGTTCAGCGCCAGGATGTTGGTTTGGAAAGCGATCTCGTCGATCACCCCGATGATGTCGCTGATCTTGCGGCTGGAATGGGTGATCGCATCCATGGTGCGCACCACCTCGCTCACCACCGTGCCACCGCGCCGAGCGATCTCGGACGCCGAGGCCGCCAGCTTGTTCGCCTGCTGCGCATTGTCGGCATTCTGACGCACCGTGCCGGTCAGCTCCTCAAGGCTAGCCGAAGTTTCCTCGAGGCTCGACGCCTGCTCCTCAGTGCGCTGTGACAGGTCGGTGTTGCCCATGGCGATCTCGCGGGACGCGGTGCTAATGGTCCCGCAGCTCTCGCTGATGGTCGCCACCACGGCGGCCATGGTGTCGAGCATGCCGTTGACCCCGGCACAGAGCTCGCCGATCTCGCCAGCCTTCCCGGCGAGTGGGATGCGGCGGCTCAGGTCGTTCTCCTGCGCCGCCGCGACGACCTGCTGCGTCTCGCCCACGGCGAGCTTCAGCGCCTCGCCGACGCGGTACTGTGCGTCCATCGTCTCGAGCATGCTGTTGACGCCGTTGCAGAGCCGACAGATTGCGCCTTCGAGCCCCTGGGTCGAGATGCGGCCGGTGAAATCGTTGTGCTGCGCGGCAGCGACGATCGCCTCGGTCTGCGCCACCGCGCCGTTCGTTGCCTCAGCCGTCTTCACCTCGACGGTGATGTCGGTGGCGTATTTCACCACCTTGAAGGGCTTGCCGTTGAGGTCGAGGATCGGGTTGTAGCTGGCCTGGATCCATACCTCTCGGCCGCCCTTGCCGATGCGCTTGTACTGCCCCGCGTCGTACTCGCCGCGGCCAAGCTTGTCCCAGAAGGCGCGGTATTCCGGGCTCTGGCGATAGGCCGGTTCGACAAACAGCGAATGATGCTGGCCGCGCACCTCCTCCAGCGAATAGCCGAGAGTTGCCAGGAAGTTGGCGTTGGCGTGGAGCACCCGGCCATCGAGGCCGAATTCGATCACCGCCTGCGCCTTGTCGATCGCCGCGAGCTGGCCGGCGGAATCCGCTGCCCGCAGCTTCGCCTTGGTGACGTCGGTGGCATACTTCACCACCTTGAAGGGTTTGCCGTTGAGGTCGAGGATCGGGTTGTAGCTCGCCTGGATCCAGACCTCCCGGCCGCCCTTGCCGATGCGCTTGTACTCGCCGGCATCGTATTCGCCGCGGCCAAGCTTGTCCCAGAAGGCGCGGTATTCCGGGCTCTGGCGATAGGCCGGTTCGACGAACAGCGAATGATGCTGGCCGCGCACCTCCTCAAGCGAATAGCCGAGAGTTGCCAGGAAGTTGGCGTTGGCGTGGAGCACCCGGCCATCGAGGCTGAAGTCGATCACCGCCTGCGCCTTGTCGATCGCCGTAAGCTGGCCCTGCTCGGTGCGCCGCGCCGTGACGTCGGTCCATTCCAGAATGGTGCCGTCATGCTGCCCGGCCGCGTCATGGCCGGCATGGAAGGTCAGGGCGAATTTCAGGTCACCAACCGAGATGTCGGTGTGCAGCGGAAACTTCGAGGCGTTGGTCACCATCCGCCGGTGGGCGGCCATGTCACGGTCGAGGGTGTCGATGCACATGCCAAGGATGCGTGCCGGCTCGAAGCCCGACCAGACCTTGCGGAACTCATCGGCATGCCGCGTCAGGAGCGCGTGGGCCGCAGTATTCACCTCGGTGATGATGAAGTCGCGGTCCACCATCATGATCGGGACCGAGATGGCGTCGAGCGCCAGCCGTGCCCGCTGCCCTGCTGCGGCGTCGCCCAGGTCGCTCACCATTGCCACCGCCCGGGGTGGCGCACCCTCCTCCGCGAAGGGCATCCCGGCGATCCGCAGCAGGAGGTCGCGCCCTGCCGGGCCGGTGTGGCGCAGCGCCGTGGTTGCGGGCTCGCCCCGCATCAGCTGGTCGAGGAAGCCGCGGCAGGCGGTGCCGCCGCGCTCGGCCTCGGTCAGCAGCGAGGCATAGGGCCGGCCACGCAGCGCCTCCGGCGTGCTGCCGAGCAGCTGGGCAAAGGCCGGATTGGCATCCAGCACGGTGCCGTCGGCGGCGAGTTCAAGCATGGCGTTGCCGCGCTCGATCGCCTCGAGGCGCGCGGCGATCCCGCGCACCGCGGCGCGGCGGTCGCGCGTCGCACGCCGGTCCATGAAGTTGCCCGGCAGCAGCGCCTGGGCAGTACGGCTGATGAACATCGGGATCTCCGCGGGAAGTCAGGATTGCAGGGAAGCGGCGACCGGCAGCGGCGCCGTCTCGTCGGAAAAATTCAGCAGGTTGTCGAGCGTCACCAAGGCAACCATGCCGTGCTCGCGTGGCACCAGGCCGTAGAGCAGTTGCTCGGGCACGCCGGTACCGACTTCCGGCACCGGCCGGATCTCCTCCGGCGCCACGGCGATGATGTCCGACACCGCATCCACCAGCAGGCCGGCGGTCCGTGTGCCGGTCTGGATGATGACCACGACATGCATCGCGGTCGGTACCGTCGGCGCCATGCCGAAGCGTGCCCGCAGGTCGAGGATCGGCACGATGATGCCGCGCAGGTTGATCACGCCGCGGATCCAGCCCGGGGCATGCGGGATGGCGGTGGTGTCCGACCAACCCTTGATCTCCCGCACCGCCATGATGTCGACGCCGTACTCGGCCGCATCCAGCGTGCAGGTTATGAACTGGCCGGGGGAGCTGCCGGCGGCGGTGGCGGCAGGCGGCGCGGAGGCGTCCCGCGGCGCAGGGTTGGGCATGGGCAGCTCCATGGGACGAACTCCTGGCGGCCTATTGCAAGGCGGGACGGGATGCGGCGGCAGGGTGCACCCTGGCCGGGCCAGCGGCGCCCAGCGCGGGAACATCGAGGATCAGCGCCACGCGGCCATCGCCGAGGATGGTCGCGCCGCTGATCCCTTCGATCCGGCCGAAATTCAGCTCGAGGCTCTTCACCACCACCTGCTGCTGGCCGACCAGGTCGTCCACCAGCAGGCCGACTTGGCCGGCATGGTCGGTCTCGACGATCACGACGATGCCGCGGGCCGGATCGGCCACCGCGCCCGGCACGCCGAAGCGACGGTGCAGCGGCAGCAGCGGGATGTAGGCGCCGCGGATCGCCAAGACCTCGCCGCTGCCGACCACGGCGTGGATGTCCTCCAGCCGCGGCCGCAGGCTCTCGACGATCGCCGAGATCGGCAGGATATAGGCCTCGCGGCCGACCGAGACGACGAGGCCGTCCAACACCGCGAGGGTCAGCGGCAGCGAGAGCAGGAAGCGCGATCCGCTGCCGAAGGTAGATTCCAGCGTGATCCGGCCGCCGAGCGCCTGGATGTTGCGGCGGACAACGTCCATCCCGACGCCGCGCCCGGACACTGCCGAGACGGCAGCCGCGGTCGAAAAGCCGGGCAGGAAGATCAGCTCGTCGATCTCCGCCTCGGTCAGGGCCGCATCGGCGGTCACCAGGCCGCGCTCGATCGCCCGTGCCAGGACGCGGGTGCGGTCGATGCCGCGGCCATCGTCGGCGATCTCGATCACGATGCGGCCGCTGCGCTGCTCGGCGCCGAGATGGATGGTGCCTTGGCGCGGCTTGCCCGCCGCCAGTCTCGCCTCGGGCGGCTCGATCCCGTGGTCGAGCGCATTGCGCAGGAGGTGGGTCAGCGGGTCGGCGAGCTGCTCGACGACCGTCTTGTCGATCTCCGTCGCCTCGCCGGTGACCAGCAGGCGGACCTCCTTGCCGAGCTGGGCCGAGAGTTCCCGCACCAGCCGGGGCATCCGGGAGAAGACCGATTTCACCGGCTGGGTCCGGATCGCCATCACGCCCTCCTGCAGTTCCCGCAGGTGCTGGGAGAGCGTCTCGAGGCCTGAGGTCAGGCCAGGGCAGAGCGTCGGCGGCAGGGAGCTGCCGAGCTCGGCCAGCATCGCCTGGTTGATCACCAGCTCGCCGACCAGGTTGATCAGCCGGTCGATCTTGGCGACGTCGACCCGCACCGATTGCGTCGTCGGGGCCAGGGATTCGGCGCGGCCGGCGGCGGGCTCGGGCGCTGCCGCGTCACGGATGGATGCCTCACCCGTCGTCGCGTCCGGTGCGGCGGAGGAGAGTGCCAACGACGATGCGAGGGGCTCGATCGTCAGGTCGCAATCGTCGATGACGAATTCGAAGACCGCTTCGACCTGCTCGCGCGGCACCGCGGCCGAGAGATCGAGACGCCAGGCGAGATATGCGTCCTCGGCCTCCAGCTGCTCAAGCCCCGGCAGCCGGTCCAGCTCGACGGCGACGCTCAGCGGTCCGAGCCGCCGCAGCTCCCGGATCAGCAGCAGCGGCTCGTTGGCATTCCTGAACAGCGCCGGGTGGGGACGGAACCTCAAGTGCCAGCCAGCGGCCGCGGCCGCCTGCTGGGCCGGCGCCGCTGCAGCGGCGGGCTGGTTGCTTTCGGCTACCGCAGCGGCCTCCAGGCAACCGCGAATCAGCGCGTCCTCGAGCCCCGCAGGCGCGCCGGTGCCGTCCCGCTCGGCCGCGAGCAGGTCGGCCAGCGCATCGGTGCCACGCAGCAGCAGAGCGACCAGCTGGGGCGAGGTGGCGACCGCGGCGCTGCGCACCAGGTCGAGTAGCGTCTCCATCGCATGCGCCAGCCTGACCAGCCGGTCGAAGCCGAAGGCGCCGCCGCCGCCCTTGATGGAATGGATGTCGCGGAACAGCGCATGCACCGTGTCGCCGCCGGCACGGCCCTCCGCCAGCGCCGCCAATTGGGCATAGGCGCTCTCGAGAAGCTCCGCGCATTCGTCGAAATAGGTGGTACGCAGATGATCGAAGTTCATCAGGCGCCTCAGCCGCAGACGCGCTTGACGATATCGATCAGCTTGGCCGGATCGAACGGCTTGACCAGCCAGCCGGTCGCGCCCGCATTTTTCCCGTCGGCCTTCTTGCCGGCATCGGATTCCGTCGTCAGCATCAGTATCGGCACGGCGCGCCACTTCGGGTCAGCGCGCAATGCCCGGATCAGGGCCACCCCATCCATGTTCGGCATGTTCAGGTCGGTGATCACCACATCGGCCGGCACCGCTTGCAGCACCTTCAGCGCGTGCCGGCCGTCCTCTGCTTCGCTCACCTCGAAGCCCGCCTTGCCGAGGGTGAAGGCCACCATCTCGCGCATCGTGCGGCTGTCATCCACGGTCAGTACACGTTTGGCCATGTCAATCCTCGTGTGGCAGCACCGCGGCAAGGCCGAGGTCACTGATTGCCGCTGAAAGGACCGGCGAGGCGTGCCGCAGCCGGAAGCCGATACCAGTCGCACCGGCGCTTGCAGCGGCGGCCGCGAGCACCTGCAGGCAGGGCGTCGAGATCCGCGCAGTTCGGCTTCCGTCGAGGATGAGCACACCATCGTGGAGACGTTCGCGAAGGGCGTGGCACAGCGGATCCGCCGCGGTCAGATCCAGCATGTCTGGCAACAGGAATTCGCGTTCGGGCAGGGTCGCCGATGGCTGATCCACCAAGTGCTTCATTGCCGTCTCCTTGTCCATCTGGATCCCCGATCCGCCGCACGGGGCGGACGGACAATGTCATTCCAAAGTTGTTCGGCAGTTAAAGCGAATCGAAAGAATTTATATTTTGTATTCTCACCATTCTTCAGAACAGTTCTACCTCACCGGATTGGTTACTTGCCGGCATTGCCGCATCCTGGTCATCCAGGAGCCGGGCGAGGAAGCGCTGCCGGACGCTGCTGAGTGTCTGGCGGTCCAGCATCCTTTGCAGCAATGCGGCGTCGACCCCAGCCAGCGGCAGGAGCGAGGGCACACGGTCGCGCGTCTCCCGCTGCAGCGCCTCAGTCGCCTCGCCTAGCGCGCCGAGCGCCTGGGTGACGTGGGTCAGGTGCTGGGTCGTGCGATCCTGGAACTGCGCGCCGGTCACCAGCCGCGCGACAGTCTCCGCCATGTTGCCGGAGGCTTGCAGCGCTTCCGACAGCACTGTCGACAGTGCCTCGTTCTGGTTGAGCATGCCGTCCAGGACCGCGCTCAGGCGGTCACGCGTCGAGGTCTGCGCGGATCGGTCGGCGCCGGCGATGGAAAGGAGCTGCGCATGTGCACCGCGAACCCCCCGCGCCACCGCAGTAATCCTCTCGCGCACCTGGCTCGAGGTGCCATCGGTCTCCTGCGCCAGTTCCTTCAACTCATGCGCGATAACCCGGAAGGTGCCGCCCGCGCCTTCCGCCCGATGCGCCTCGATCGCCGCGTTCAGGGCGACGAAGCGGGCCTGCTTGTTGATGGCTTCGATGCGGGCGACGCATTGCTCCGCGCCAGCGACCTCGACGGTGGCAAGGTCGAGCGCCTCGGCCATGCGGCCGGCCTGAATGGAGACCTGCTCCAACGCATCGATCGCCTGGGCGAGCGCCATCCCGACGAAGCGGGTGGCTTCCGCCACGGGCAGCGCTTCGCCGTCGACGGTGAGGGTTTTGGCGAGACCGGCGACCCGCGCGACGAGCCCGGTCTGCACTTCGGCGGCCACCGCGAGCTCGCGGAACCGGGCGCTCAGGTCGATGGTACTCTGCTCAATCACCCCGGCCGAGGCCGTGAGTTCCTCGACCATGGCGATGAAGGCACGGCGCTCGATCTCGCCGAGATCGAGCCAACGGCCCAGCAGATCGATCACCGGCGCAGCCTCGTCGGGTGCATCACCTGCCAGGACGGCGATGGGATAGGCTTGTGTCGCCACGTGCCGAGTGTGCTCCGAAATGCCTCCGTCGCATTCAATCGGCAAAGCGAAAAATTCCCCTTAAGCCGCCTACGTTCATCTGACGGCGAGCCAGCGGTGCGACCTGGTCCGATGCGTGATCGCAGAATGTGCCCCACAGCGTGGACCATCGACGCCTCGCCCGCGCTGCGGTCGATGACTCCCGGTGCGCCGATCGCCGCGCAGATGTCCGGCCAGGGAATGCCTAAGGCGCTGTCGCAGCGGCGGTCCAGGCCCATGTAGGTCATCGTCGGCATATGGCAGGATACGCAGCGCGCACCGGCACGCGCCCAGCGCGTGGCGATGATGCTCAGGTGCATTGCGAAGAGTGTGACAAGGAAATTTTGGAAGCGCGGCGGCTGGCGATCCGGGGCGTCCGGACCTGCGCACTTTTTCCGGCGAAGCGTGACCGCAGGCCTGTTAGTCTCGGCACAAATGGTCGAGAATGGAAGGACAGACAGCTAAAGTAGTGTCACCTTGTGGCAGACCATCGGGTCCCATGCCGATCAGCCTGCTTTCAGCTTTCGGGCCGGATTTGCGGGCTATTGATCAGTCGCAGCCTGCGCAGTTCATCAGCGCGTGGCTCGCGCGTGTCGTCGATCCGAGAGCCGCGACGGCGGCGATTGACGCCGTCATACTCATTGTTGAACGGGTTGACGGGGACGGCTGCCGTCGGGGCAGGGCCCCTGTGAGGGCAGCCGCCGCGCGCATGATGGCCGAGGCTTTCGCCCGAGTAACCCAATCTCCCCGAGCCGATAGATTAGGCGCCGCTCCCCGCCTAAACAGTCGGCACCACTCCCGCACGGCGCTGCCGCGCTGGAGTGCCTGCATTTCAGGGCAGCTAGAATGGACCATCGAAGCACACTGCCCCCCACATCGGCGGAGTCGCTGCAGGCCCGCCACGTAACCTCGCCGCTGCTGCTCATCGTCTGGCTCTGCTGGGGTCTCAGCTATCCCTTCATGGCCTGGACACTGGAGGCGGTGGACCTGATTACCGCACGTCTGCTGGCCAATTCCGGTGCCGGTACCCTGCTACTCCTGCTCTGCCTGCGCGCCCCGAGCCGGCAGATCCTGCCGCACCGGGAGGAGTGGCGCGGCGTGCTCGCGCTCAGCCTGCTGATCATGGTGGTCTTTCCCTTCGCACTGATCGCCGGCGTGATGCTGGTCGGGCCGGGGCAGGCTGCCATCCTGAACTATACGATGCCGCTCTGGGCCTCACTGCTGGCGGTGCCGGTGCTCGGCGAGCGGCTCGACCACCGCACCATGATGGCACTCGGCCTTGGGCTCGCTGCCGTGCTGCTGGTGCTCGCCGGCACGGTAGGGCCCGAGGGCCCGAACGGCCTTGGCGTCGCGCTGGGGCTGCTGGCGGGCGCCACCTTCGGCGCCGGCACGGTGCTTGGCAAGAAGCTGCGCTTCCGCAGCCCCGTGCTGCTGATCACGGCTTGGCAACTGCTGCTGGGAACGCCGCCAGCCTTCGTGGTGTGGCTGCTGCTGCACGACCATACCTACCTGCACCCGTATGCGGGGCGCGGGCTGTTCGGCCTGTTCTACATGATCGTCTTCGCCAATGCCCTCGCCTACGCCGCGTGGTTCCCCCTGGTGGGGCGGCTGAAGGCCAGCGTCGCCAGCCTCTCGCTGCTGGTGGTGCCTTGCATCGGTGTCGCCAGCAGCGCGGTGCTGGTGCAGCGCACGATCGGCCCCTTCGACATGGCGGCCTTGGCCTGCGTGCTGGGAGCGATCGCTCTGGTCGTCCGTCAGCCCGTAGCCCTCCAAAAAAAGGAGACGCGGCAGAAGATCGGCTGAAGGCCATCAGCAAGACGCAAGAATGCCGTTAGAACATATTCAAAATGATCGACCAGGGCATCGTCAATAGACAATAATTAGAAAGAAGCGAACGAAATTCGCGCTTCCAGACTCGACCCGGAAGCAATCGACAGCACGGTTCGAGGACGCTTACCGCCGATCAAGAACAAATAATGTCAGGGAGTAAACCCTTTTGGAGAAATTTGGATTACTCTCAGGACCGTGACAAAGCGTGTCTTCTGAAGACAGCAATATAATTTCGTTTCTTCGCTGCGCCATCAAGATCAGTGCGTAAAGCCATAAGGAAACCTATGCCTCACGACGCTAGTCATCGGGACCGAGAATGGTTGGAAGGAGAACGACGAGACCTGCGGCAGGAACCAGGAATAATAGTCTCCGGAGTTGACGCCGTGCCGCTGACGTTCAGTGCCTGCTGCCGCGCAGCCTTGTTCTTCCCCCTCACCCGTCGCTCCCAGGCGCCCCGTTGGCGCACGCGCTATCAGTCAGCGAGACCACTCCGTATCGGCCGATCGACTAGCTTGGCGGTTCGCAGCACTGCAGCATGAGAATGGTCCGGACGTGCCGTCAGGACCACGACCGGCACCGCAAGCAGCAGCCCTGCCAGTATCGGCAGAGCGGCCACCAGAGCGAAAGGACCAGCGCTAGCGAATAATGCAGCGAGCAGGACGCCAGCCAAGGTCTGTGCTCCGAAACGACGGCCTGCCTCGCCCCAGCTCAGGCCGCGCGCCGCCCGCGCCTGCGGCTCCCAACCTTGGCCGAGGCCGCCTGCAAGCCGGGCGAGCATGCATGTACGGTCAAAGGCCGCGATAGCATCGACCATTAAGCCCAGCACGACCTCCCGACCCATCATGCCCAGCAGCCGCCAACGGTGATTGCCGGCCGGGCGCCACAACGTCTCTGCATAACCTGCTAGCTTCGGCAGATTCAGCGCCAGGAAGCAGCCGCCCAGCAGCAGCAGCAGTGCCGTGCGGGACGTGCCTTCGCCGCCGCCCGTCGCCGCATTCACCGCCGCCAACGGTAGCAGCGCAAACCACAGGGGTGTCAGGGCGTAGTGCAGCATCGCCTGCACCATCTGGAACCGACCGATGCGGCCGAGATCCGCACGCCGCAGCAGATGCCGGTACTGCATGTTGCCGGCGGCCCAGCGCAAGTCACGGCTAAATAGCGCCTGCAGATCCGGCGGATGGCGCTCGGCCGAACCGGCATCCTCGGGCAACACCCGCACCGCCCAGCCGGCGGCATGCAGCAACGCCGCCTCCACATGATCGTGGCTCAGGATCACGCCGCCCCCGGGTAGCGCCGGCAGCCGGGCATGGGCGCAGAAGGGTGCGATCCGGATCAGTGCGTTGTGGCCCCAGTAAGGGCCCTGCGGCCCCTGCCACCAGGCTTGGCCGGTGGCCCAGATCCGCGTCCCGTGCCGCTGCCCAAAGCCGAACACACGGCCGAAGGACGTATCGGCGCCATGGCCAGCGATGGTCGGTTGAAGGATCGCCAAGCCCGGATCCGCCTGCATCTGCAGCACGAGCCGCCGGACAGTCGACGCCGACATGACCGAGTCTGCATCGAGTGCAAGCAGGAACTCAGCCTCAGCCGCGCCATCGTCGAGAAAGTCCATCAGGTTGCCGGCCTTGTAGCCGGCGTTTCCGGATCGCCGTCGATAGAGCACCGCCCCCTCCGGGAAGGCAGCCGCGAGGTGGGCCACGGCGGTTTTTTCTGCGTCGGCCGCAGTGCCGTCCGGCGTATCGGACAATACGGCTAAGACGAATCGGTCCCCGCCGTCGGCCATCGCGCGCAAGTCCCGCAGCAAAGGCCAAAGTGGCGGCAGCACCGCATCCATATCCTCCAGCCGAATGCAGACGGCAAGAACCGTGCGCGCGGTGATGCATGTTGACGGTCCGGCGGGGTCCGCGACATCTGCCCTGCCTGGCGCGGCCAGTCGCAGACATAGGCCAATAATGCCGGTCGCCGCCGTCAACCCGATCCAGGGCGAATTGGCTGTGAGGCACAGCAGGATCAGCGCCTCCCAGGCAGTCCAGCCATCGCCACGCAGCACCCACCAGCCAAGGCCCACTAGTCCGCCCGCCACCGCGAGCGTCAACCCGGCCATGGCGGAGCGGCGTAGCCCAAGTCTCTCCCGCGGCACCTGCAAAGGCTGCATGCTCAAACCGGGATGTTCTGGTGGTCGCCAGTGGAGGTCAGCATCCACCATGCCCACGCCGTTGCAAGCCGCACGGCGGCGCTCATGTCAACGCCAGCGACAATCCGATTGGCGCAGTTCGGCCCTGCTCGCGCAGTCGCTCGGCCGGACCGGCTGCCGCGAGCATCGTGGCGAGGCCCGCCATGCCACCGAACTGGAAGCCGATCTGCGTCGTGTAGGCCGCGCAGGCCGCAAGGCGCGCTGGCGCGTCACCGGCCACGATGCATTCGGGCAGCCCCGCCATCTCGGCGGCGAAGGGGCGCGCCGGGTGGCTTCCCGGCCGCGCGGCATAGGGGAAATCCGTCCACCACAGCACCGGCATGCGTGCAGGCAGCACCCGTCGCAATGCCTGGACGAGCAGCACATGGTCCACGTGCCCGCCGACCGCCTGCGGCGCCAGCACCAGCGCCGGAGACATTGCCAGCAGTGCGGCAAGCGCCTGGGCAAGTGGCGCCAGCGTGGTGTCCTCCGGCCTCGGCGGTGCGAATAGTGCCTGCGCATCATCATAGCCACGATGGGGCGCCTCGGCGAAATCCAGCCAAAGCGGCCGGGCGCCGAGCGCCTTGCAGGCCGCGGCATCCTCGGCGCGGCGCAGCGCCATATAGTCAACCTCCGCCGGCAATCCCTTGTCGAGTTGGCACGCCAACGCGAAGCCGCCGGGCGCCGGCACCGAGCGGGTGAAGGCGGTGGCGATCGTCACCTCCCAGCCCGCCCGCGCCAGCAGCGCCAGCGTGCCACCACAGGAGAAAGCGGCATCGTCGAGATGTGGCGACAGGGCGAGGGCGCATTGTGCCGCGCGCGCGGATCTTGTCGTCACAGCAGGTGCGGCGCCGCGCGGAAGCGGCAATCGGGATCACGTGGCAGCACGGGATCGAAGCTGGTATCGGGCTTACGGCCCCGCACCGCGGCATAGACTCCCATGATCTGCCCGCCCACTGCCTCCCAGGAATAGGTCCGCCTGCACTCTTCCAAGGCCGTTGCGGCCAGCCGCCGGCGCAGCGGCGCGTCCTCAATCACCCGGCGCAGCGCTATCGCCAAAGCGGGGATGTCGCCGGGCTGCACCAGCAGGCCGTTCTCCTCGTCACGAAGGCAGTCCACCACGCCGACCGCGTAGCAGGAAACGCTGGGCAGGCCGTTGGCCATCGCTTCCAGAATGGTATTGCTGAAGCCCTCGGCGTAGGTGGGGCTGACGAAGACATCGGCTTCGCGGTACAGCGCCGGCGCCGCATCGTAGTCGGCATAACCGGTGAAGCGCACATCGAGGCCGAGCGCCCCGGCCAGCTCGCGTGTGCTGTCGTAATCCGGCCCGATGCCGGAGACGGTGGTGGCGAAGGGAAGGCCCTGATCGCGCAACAGCGCCAGCGCCTGCATCATATCGAGCGAGCCTTTGCGCCGGTCGACGCGACCATGATACAGCAGCCGCACAGGATCCGCCGCCGCGCCCAGGACGTGACCCGGCGCCGGATGGAAGCGCGTGGTATCGACCGCGCCGGGCACGATGGTGAAGCGCTCTCGCGCCGCGCCCAGCCGCCCGACCACTTCCCGCGCGAAGCTTTCGCAACCGATCAGCAATGCATTCGCGTGATTCAGGACGTTCAGCATGCCAAGCCGATGCGTCTCGCAGCAGGAGCCGACCCAATGGCCGTCCCCGCCCTGGATGGAAACCACAGTCGGGATGCCAAGCTGCCGCGCCGCCAGCAGCACCGCCCAGCCATTGGGATAGCCGTATTGCGCATGCAGCACGTCGAACGGCTGCCGGCGATGCTCGGCGAGAATCACCGAAACCATGTCGTTGACGTCGCGCTCAAAATCCGCCCCGCCTGGTTCAGCAAAGGCTTCCTCGCCCAGCGACTGGCAGCCGATGACGGTAACGCCGGGCACTTCCGGCGGCGGGCCGCCGCCATAGACACGCGTGCCAGCCGCGTCGCCGCGGTACTGGCTGAGCATGGTCACGTCATGCCCAGCCGCGACGAGTTGTCGCAGCAGATTCACGGCATAGACGCTCATGCCTGAGATCGCTGGGAAGAAGCGGCGGCTGCAGAACAATATCCTCATATTGCGGCGGCCTCTTGTCGGCAGCGGTGCAGCCACTGCAGGGATTGCGGGATCATCCGGTCGGCGCGATGACTCTCGCGGGAGAGCTCGACGCAGACCAGCCGCGCGAAGCCGATAGTCTCCAGCGCCCCGAGGCATGCGGGGATGTCCATGTCGCCTTCGCCGAAGGGCAGGTGGGTGTGGTCGCCACGGCGCATGTCCTCGATGGCCACGGTGCCGATTCTTCCGGCGAATTCCTGCACCGCCGCGGGCGGCTCGCGTTCCTGAGTCACCAGGCAATGGCCTAGGTCGAGCGCTAAAGTGAGTTGCGGCAGCCGGGTTCGCAGTAGCGCCCAGTCGTTCAGCGTCTCCACCAGCATGCCCGGCTCCGGCTCCAGCGCCGCAGTGACTCCGAGGCGCTCGGCCTGCGCCAACACCTGCTCAAGCCCTTCCACCAGCCAGCCGGCGGCTTCGCCACGGTCAACGCCCGGCAGCGGCACGCCAGCCCAGAAAGATACCGCCTCTGCGTCAAGGGCCCGGCCTATCTCGAACGCCCGACCGAGGAAGGCGATGCGACGCGCACGACCTTCGGCGCTCGGCGTCAGCAGGGTCGGCTCATGCTTACGGCGCGGATCGAGCAGGTAGCGCGCGCCCGTCTCGATCACGCAGCCGAGCCGGTGAGCGTGCAGCTGCCGCGCCAGCGCTTCGGTCCGCACGACCCAGCCTTCGGCCATGGGATCGAGGTGATGATGGTCCAGGGTCAGCGCCACGCCGTCATAACCGGCTTCAGCGATCAGCGCGACCGCGTCCTCAAGCCTGTGGTTGGCGGCGCCGTTGGTATTGTAGGCGAAGCGCAGGGCCATGCTCAGGCCGCCCGCCGCTGCAACAGCAACCGTGCGGAGAAGGTCCCACACTCCCGATATAGCGGATAGAGCTGGCCGACGATCCGTTCGGCGAGCCGCACATCGAACCAAGCGGGACCGCCAGCCTTCGCCTCGTCCTCCGGTCGCAGCCGGACCCGCTGCGCGCCCTCGCGCGGCGCGTCAAGCAGCAGGGCATCGCCACGCTCCCGCAGCCGCCGCGCGCCGCGCCAGCCAATACGGTGGTAGCTCATCGTCTCGCTTTCCAAGCCGGGCACGATGGTCTTGACCACCCGCACCGGGCTGCCAGCGGGCGAGCAGTCGATCACCAGAGGCGCCATCCCCGCCTCGGCTAGGCGTGCGGTCAGGAAGCGCAGCCGGTCGCCGGACTCGGTCAGCGCCGTGCCAGGCGTAGTCGGCAATGCCGATAGCGGCACCCACTGCCGCGCGGAGAAGACGTTCCCTGCAAGTCGGTGCCGCAGTTCAGCGGCGTCCTTCGTGATCCATTCGGCCATCGCTTCCAGCGCGCGGCCCTCTTCCTCCTCCAGCATCGCCACGCCAATCTGTCGCTCGACATACTCCGCCGGCAATGCGGCGCCGATCAGTGCGATCGGCCCATGCGTCGCCGCCTTGCGTGAGCGCGAGCCGCAGAATTCCAGCAGCGCCTTGCGCAGGCCGCGGGCCCGGTCGGGATGCGCTGCCTCGCCGCAGGAAGTCACCTGCACCGGCACTGTCGGTGTCCCGGCGTCGTCGCCGACGACGTAGAGGTTTGAAATGCCGAAGTCGGTGCCGGCAAGCTTGAGCGTGACCGCGATGCCGAGGCTGCGGATATGCGCCAGCAGCGCGGCGACCTCCGCCTCCTCCACCGCATCGGGCTCCACCACCACGCCCTGGTCAAGCGCCCGGTAGGTGACGACATTGCCGTCGCGCTGCAGCAGTTCCATCAGCCCGTGGGCGATGGCGTGCGGCAGGTCGAGCCCAGCGCCGAGGCCATTGGTGATGGGGGTGATCAGCCGCGGCGGCTCGCCGAGCTGATAGGGATAGGCCGCGACCCATTCGCGCGGCACCATCACCGGCTCTCCGGAGGGCCAGCGCCGCGCCTCCACCCAGGTCAGACGCATGTCGGGCGTCCAGGCGCTGCCCGCGGGCAGGCAGAGCGTCAGCGGGTCTATCACCCCGGCTGTCCCACGCTCCCGGCACAGCGCGGCGTAGGAGGCGAGGATGCCAGGCATGCGCTTCACCCAAGCGCCGACATGCACCTCCTCGCACAGCTCGCCCAGCGCGCCGACCTCGGCCTCGATCGGCTCGAAGCCATAGCCGTAGCCAGTGGTGGCCGGCTCATCCCGCTGGATCAGGTTGGCCTGCATCACCGGGATGCCGATGCGGTCCAGCGCATCGATGCGGAAAACGGAGACATGGGAATTGGCAGGCATGGTGGCGCGGAACGCCGCCGCCACGTCCTGCAGCTCGGTGCTGACGCTCATCCGGCGATTCTCCTGCGCAATTCGTCAAGGGGGATGTGCCGCACGCCAGGCGGGCCGCATAGCTGATCGTCCAGCACGGCGAGTGCGATCTCGCGGCCGATGCCGGGAGCGTGCTCAAAGGGCGTGCAGACGGTGTCGAAGTCGAGCGGCGCGATGACCTCGCGGTAGCGGCGAATCTCGGCCGGAGTCAACGGAATCGACTTGTGGAAGGCCTTGTGGGTTGAGACGGCGGTGCTGGATCCGTCCGCGTCCTGGTCCACCTTGAAGGTATCGCCGCAGAACAGGATGCGCCGTGCGGCATCGTGCAGCACGGCCTGACCTTCGTAATGGCCTCCGACATGGTACAGCGTCAGGCCTGGGCGCAGCTCCAACGCCTCGTCATAGGGCCAAGTCACTCGGAAGGCCTTGGTCAACCAGAGATCCTCCTTCTGGATCGCCAGCACCTCTGGCCGGAAGACGTCCTGCAGCTGCCAGAGCGCGCCGTAGCCATGCACATGGGAGGCGGCAAGGAAGCGGATGCCGCCGAGCCGGTCGATCTCGGCCAGCATGTCGTCGGTGTAGAAAGGCGCCGCCTCGAAGGCGATGTTGCCCTCCGGGTGCAGCAGCAGCCAGCCGGTGCCGTTCAGGCCAAGCGGCGGCGTTGTCGAAAAGGCAACGAGGTTGCGATCGAGGTGGCGCCACTGGCCATGCAGCATTGGCCTCACCGCCTCGGTGGTCAGGAAGCGCCAGCCATCCTCCGGCAGGTCATTGCGTGTATCGGTACAAACTGGGCAATCCGGCGGCGTCGCGAAGTGACGCTGCCAATGGCCGCAATTGGCGCAAGCAAAGGGACTCAGCGGCATGCAGGGTGCTCCGCGGCGGCATAGGCGCGGGCCAGCAGCCGCATGGTGTGCAGGTCGCGCTCCAGGGAGAATGCATCGGCCGCGCCCTCATCGCGCAGCCAGGCTGCGAAAGCCGCCATCTGCCGCGCAAAGGGCGATGCGTTGGCATCCGGCACCGGCACCGGGCAGCGCAGGCCAAGCCGGCCATCAATGAGGTGGACAGTGCCGCCCGGTGTCTGCCCCATGGTGCGCTCGGCGAGCAGCTGGCCAGTTGTGCCGAGCACCTCGAGTTGCCGGCGCGGCAAGCCCTCCGGACAGTTGTAGGCAACATGCAGCTGCGCCAGCACGCCGGACTCGGTGCGGCCGATCAGCATAGCGCCGTCATCTACCGCATAGGCTTGCGCACGGCGTTGGGTGAGCGCGGCGATTTCGGTAAGTGGCTCGCCCAGCAGGTATTCCACCAGGTCGAGCCCATGTGGCGCCAGATCCATCAACGCGCCACCGCCGGCCCGGGCCGGATCGGCGCGCCAATTGTCATGGGTCCAACCGGCATCGACCCAACAGGCATAAGCGATGCGGACCGCTGTGACGGTGCCGATGGCACCGCCCGCGATGGCGGCGCGCATCGCCTCATGGGCAGGATGGTGACGCTGGTCGAAGGCTGTGCCGTAGCGGATACCGGCGCGACGCACCGTCCGTGCGAGAGCCTCGGCATCGGCAAGCGTCGCCGCCATCGGCTTCTCGCAAAGCACCGCCTTGCCGGCAGCGGCAGCGGCTTCCACCGCGGCGCGGTGCAAGTGGTTCGGCGTCGCCACATAGACCGCCTGCACGGCCGGATCGGTCAGCAGCGTGGAAGCATCGGCATAGGCTCGCGCACCGAGTCTCGTTGCTCTCTCGCGGGCTGCGGCATTTGGATCGGCGACCGCGACCAGATGCCCACCCGCTTGCCGCAGGCCCGGCAAGGCGTAGTCGCGCGCGACCCAGCCGAAACCGATGACGCCCCATCCCAGGGCGGCGGATGCAGCCAAGCCGGGCAATGGGGAAACGTTGTCCAACATGCTCACCAGCTCTCCGGCAGGTCCACCAGTTCACGACACCGCGCCGCCTCGACGGTGGTCGAGTCGAGAATCGAGCGGTCTGGAGCCGTACTGCTGGCTGGGTAGGTCATGCGTGGCCCGTATTCGCGGCCGTAGCGTTCGGAGGGCCAGGCGATGTTCCCATCCGCAGCGTAAAGCGGATTGCGCCGTAACCGTGCCCCAGCCTGAGGCAGCGCTAGCAGGCCGGTCACCGCCTGCGCCGGACGAAGCCCGGGTCCCTCGACGGCGGCGAAAGCCTCTGCCTGGCGCAGCGCCGCGGCGGACGCAGCAGACGGTGCGCGACTCTCCGCCAAAGCGCGAGTCAGTTCGGCATCATCATAGAGCAGCGCCTCGGGGAACATCGCCGCGAGCACATCGGCCGAGATGGCAGCACCGGCCGAGAAGTTGTCCCATTCGCTGTTGTGAACATGGCCAATGGCCAACAGCCCAAGCCGCGGCTCGCGCAACCCGCGCAGCCACGCCAGGATCTGCGGCTTGGGCTCCAGGAAATAGAAAGCATCGTGGCAGACGACGAGCTCGAATCGCTCGTCGAACGGCCAGGGCTGGGCCGCATCCAGGCAGAGCAGCCGGGCCTCAGGCACCCCGACCCCGGCTGCCTGCGGTAGGACCCAATGCCGAGCGACCCAGAGCTTAGCAAAGACCACGTCGGTGCCGGTCACGGCGACGCCATGGCGCGACAGCTCGCGCAAATGGTGGCCAATACCGCAGGCCAGCTCGAAGGCCCGTTGCGGTGCGGTCCAGTGCGCCTCAACCAGGGCCAGGCCGGCGAGGAAGGTCGGGTCGGACCAGCGATGCGCAAAGTAGTCGGCGACCGGCCCCCAGGCTAGCAGCCGCATTGCATCGCGCAGGCTGAGTGCGGCAGCATTCCGCACCAACTCGCGCAACGCGGCAGGCGCAGCCGGCGGGCCGCACCACCAGTCATCCTGGTCCGCCAGCAGCAGCACCAACGCGCCCTCGCGGTCGCCGGCATCGAGCCGCGCGAGGGCAGCATCCGCCAGTTCTCGGCGGCCAAAGCGCAGATAGGGAATGCCATCCGGCGCCGGCCAACGCCCACCGGCCGCATCGCGGACCGAATACGAAGTGTCGGCGACAAGGGCCGGCGTCACGCCGACAGCCCCATCCGCGCCAAGACCGCGTCCTGAAACGGCTTTACCGGCCCGGCATGAACCAGTTCCATCTCGCGCAAAACGAATTCCATGCGGGTACCGGAGGCGCGCAGGTGATGCTCGACCTGCAGCACGCGGTCGAGCGTGTCGGCGGCGTGGAAGGCGCGGCCCTCCGGCGTCGCGGCATCGGGCAGGATCCGGCAGGCCGCCGCCACGGCGGCCCGCGGCGCCGGGGCCAACTCCGCCAGCGCGATGTCGGTCGCTCGCACCATGGCCGGCTGCAGCCATTCCCCAAGCAGGACCTCGCCGGCAAAGCCGGCATCCGGCAGCAGGGCATTGTGCAGATGATGCGCCAGCGCTGCCAGGAACACGGTCTCGGCGTGGGCGCCCCATGCTGGCGCCAAGAGGACTCCGTAGGCCGCGACCAGCATGCAATGTTCGGCGTGGTTCTCTGGTGGTTCCAGCACCAGACGGCCGCGTCCCGGGCTGGTCGCGCCCGCCCGTGGTTGCGCCGCCAGGCGCGCGACGAAGCTGGGCGTCATCCCCGTGTCCACAGCGGCCGCCAGCGGGCCGCTGAGCCATTGCCGCATTGAGGCATCAAGCGGCGCCGCCGCCATGGCGACCGCCGTGTCGCCGATGCGCCCGACCTCGGCGACGGGAATGCCAGCCTCCCGCAATACCGCGGCGTCGAGATCGCCAAGTTGCGTTGCGGCGAGACAGGTGCGCAGGCTGCGTCGCGCCACATCGGCGACCGCAGCGCCAGCCGCGACATCGGCCCAGGCCGTTGCGAAGATCCGCGCGGCCAGGGATCCTTCCCGGCCTGCGGAGCGGATGCGCTTCAGGTCGCCCAGCATCCGCAGCAGCGGCAACAGGTCTGGCGGCGCGCGCCCTCCCGACTCGACAGGCATGGCCACGCTCATTCGGCGGCAGCGCTCCCGAGCCAGTCTTCCAGCATGCGTTCTTGGACATGAAAAGCATGCTGGGGCGCCTTGTTCCTCGCGGTCATCGGCGCCTTGAAGAAGACCGAAAGCTGCTCCTGCGGGCCGCTCTCGCCACGCTGCCGTGCAAGGTCTAGGACGCGGGCGATCTCCAGCACCAGCGGCGCCGCGAGCACGCTGTCCTTGCAGAGGAAATTCACCTTGATCTGCATTCGGTGGCCGAGGAAGCCGCTGATGTCGATGTTGTCCCAGGCTTCCTTGTCGTCGCCGCGCGGGCGGTAGTAGCGAATGTCGACGATGTGGTCCTCGACCGGGTAGCCCAGGATGGAGTCGAGCACGCGTCCCTTGGTACCGAGCTTGGACTTCAAGCTGTCGGGATCCTCCAACGCCTGACCGTCGCGGTTGCCGAGGATATTGGTTGAGAACCATCCATCCACGTGCAGCGAGCGGGCACGGAGCATCGGCGCCAGCGCGGTCTTCATCAGGGTTTGCCCGGTCTTGCCGTCCTTGCCGGCAACCGGCACGCCGCGACGTAGCGCCATCTCGGTCAGCGCGGGCGCATCCGCCGCGACCGAAGGCGTGAAATTGCCATAGGGCACTCCGGCCTCGATCGCCGCAGCGGCATAGAGCATCGCAGGACCGATATCGGCGTCGTCGCGGTCGAGTGCCCTGCCGAAGGCTTCGGCGCTGCGCAGCGATGGGCCGTCAGCTGGGGTGCGCTCGGTGGAGGCCAAGTTGATCATAACGACGTCGTCGAGCCTGTTGTCCGCTTTGAAGCGCGCAAGGTCCTCGATGATGACGCCGATTGCGGCGCGATGCCCGCCCGCCGCGCGCGTATTGGCGCCCTCGATGCGACGGCAGAAGGCGCTGCTAGCGACCGCGGCCCAGGGCTTGACGGCGGATAGTGCGTCAGAAGTTGCAGCGAGCTGGTTGTCGTTCAGGACATGATGTTCGGATGCAGCGTCAGCCAGGCTCTGGCCGTTCATGTCCCAACCGCCAAACACCAGGTCTTCGTAGCCGACGAGGCCCGCGACGGCGATGTGGGAGAGGGGCAAACCGTCCATCTTGTTCATGCCGCGGCGGAGCAATTCTACCCCGGCGACGGCTGTCGTCGCCACCGCACCACCCAAGCCGACGATTGCCACGCCGACCCTACGCCGTTCCAATACTTGCGACATTCCTCACCTGCACTTCGTGTAGTCCCGCAACTTGGCTCGGCATTGGAAAGCGCTAGATGAAAACCCGATCACGTAAGCAGGAGGAAATGCTGCTGACTCGAGGTGAAAAATGACGACATCATGTATCTCAAGGCGGATCATTGACGAGACGATGTCGTATTGTTTTATTCGAAACAGTTGTACTGATTTTCTTATCTATGGCTCTGCAACCAATATGTGCATGCGGAAGGTAGCTGCTGTGCAGGCCAAAAAGATGCAAGCCCCGCCCAGGGCAATTTGCCAGGACGCCAGGACCGCACCAACGGGCCCGGAGGCCGCCGAACCAAGGATGCCACCCGTATTGAGCGCCGCCATGAAGAGTGCAAATTGTGTCGCCGCACCGACGCCGCGGCTGCGGCGCATGACGGTGGGTGCGAGCGCGACGAAGACCAGGGCCGGCACGATGCTCGACAAGGTCATCGCGGTCGCGCTTCTCCAGGCGACATGCGGCGTCAGGACCATCAGCCCAGCGACGAGATAGGCCAGGGCACAGGCACCAAGCAGCAACCGCAGCATGGTATGGTGGCCGATGCGGTCCGACCAATGCCCGATCGAAAGCGCGCCGACCGTTCCACCGACCAGGGTCAGCCCACCCTGCAGCCGCGACAGCGATGCTGCATCCCAGCCGCCGTCCTGAATCATCCCTACGCCGAGATGCACGCCGAAGGTGGCGGTTGCGAATTCCTCGGCGACGCACAACGCGAGTAGCGCAATCGTGCCGCGCTGCCGCATCTGCTGGAACATCTGGCCGACCAGCGAACCGTAGGTGGTGCGGGAGGCCCGCATGGGATCTGCCAGCGGATGGCAGCGCAGCGAAAGAAGCACGTCAGTTCCGGTCTCCCGCACCAGCAGGGCCACCAAGCCTGCGGCCGCCCCGAACAGCATCAGCAGCGTCGATGCGACGGCCAAGCCGTACCCGGGCAGCACCCAGGAGAACAGCAGAGCCCCCAGGGCCGTGCCGGTGACAAAGCCGGTGCGGGTGAGCGCAGTCGCCTGGCCGAAGCGTTTGAGCGGCACGCAGTCGATGATCATCGCATCGACTGCGGCGTCGAGCAAAGAGGCGAAGCCGCTATGAACCAGTAGAACTAGTCCAAACCAGGGAAGTGCCGAGGGCCCAGATCCAGCAAACCCTAGGCCGCCCAGCGAGGCCACGGCCCCGGCCAAAGCCAGCAGGACCCAGGACCGGCGGCCCCCCATGTGGGATCGGCCATGGCCATCCACCAGCGGCCCCCAGAGTGGCTGCAAGATCCAGGGGAGCCCGATCATTGCGATATAGCCGCCAATCGCTGCAGGCGTTGCACCCATCTCGGCAAAATAGTTGGGCAGAACGGTCAGTCCGAAGCCGGCGATTAAGCCCTGATAGCCATAGATCAGCAGGATGACGAGGCTACGCCAGCCTGGGTCGCGGAAGGTCGGAGGGCACCCAAAAGGCATCAGCGCGGCGGGAAAATTGGATGGCCGGCCAGGCGCTCCGGGAGTGGCCAGCGCCGCGCTGTCATGCTCATCCTGCCCCGCCGCCTGCTTCGATGCATCCCATCAACCCCTGCGCCATTGGTCGTCGGCACTCAGTTGAGGGCAGGCGAGCACAGACCCTGCCACCAAGTCAGGGCCTTCGCGTGCGCCAACTGCTTCGACAACACGGACGCGGCAGTTCCGTTGCAACGCGGGGCTGGGCCGCGCAGATGTCCATGTGCGTAAAGGTGACGCCCGGCCCGAGCCGGACCGCCAAACGGCTGTTCAGCCTCCAGCACTATTGGGCAAGCTGAAATCAAGAGGTGGCCTGAATTCGCGTCGGCAATGCGGGTATCGGATGGGCGCGACAGGGCCTGCAAATAGCCGCGCCATGAAAGACCAGCGCCTGGCAGCTCGCGCGCTTGCCGAGTTGGCCGCAGTATTGCCGCGCCACGCCGACCGAAAGCGTGCGCTTCCTCGGCAGCGCCGTGTCGTCGATCAGCAGCGCCGCCGGCGGCCTGCTCACCAGTCTGCCGGCTCGCTCGGCCAGTTCCCGCCATAGCGGCCCATCGTCCCAGGCCGAGTTGGCTATGAAGGCCGCAGCTGATCGTGCCCCGACAGACCCAGGCCGGCTGCCATCCGCTGCAGGCTCTTGCGCTCGCTTGGGTCAAGCAGCCCATGCAAATACAGGGGTGCCCGGAGCCGACGCTTCCTGTGCCCGAGCGCGGCAGGGAAAGGCTCCAACCACACATCCAGATCCTGCATGGCCCGACCCATGGCCGCTTCCTGAAAGCCCAGCCCCTTCAGCCCAGTTCAGAGGCAAGGCAGATCAGCTCAGAAGGTGCCCAGGTAATGCTAGGTATCCATTGCCGATGGGGACGCGAGGCGGGCGCACCGGATGGGCACGCTTGGTGGCTTATGCCGTGACTGAGGGGGCAGGCCAGCCATGCGAGTTCTCCGAGCCCGGGCGATTGTGCAGCCACCAGGACCAATCCTGCGGCAGGATCGAAAACGGGTCGTCGTGCGCCAATTCCCGTGCGGCCCACACCGGCCAATGGGGATTGGCCAGGGCGGGACGGCCCAGGAACACCAGGTCGATCAGTTCGTCGCGGATCACCCGGTCAGCGATCATGGGCGTTCCCAGGTTCCAGCTGACCGCGACCGGAATGCCGCATTCGCGCCGGACGCGGTTGCCCCGTTCCACCATGAAGGCGGCCTGTGAGAAGGGCGGCTCGCGCAGGTCGTCGGTGTTCATCCCGAGGCTGAGATCGGCCAGGTCCAGTCCGTGCCGCTTCAGCTCGCCGACCGCCCAGACGGCATCGTCGAACTGCACCCCATCTGGATGCAGGTCGTCGGAGCCGAGGCGCATGGTCAGCGGCAGCCGTTCCGGCCAGACGGCACGCACCGCGTCCAGCGCCTCGCGATGGAACCGCAGCCGCTTCTCCAGGCTGCCGCCATAGGCATCCGTCCGCTGGTTGGCGAGCGGCGAAAAGAAGCTCGCGCCGAGGTAGCCATGGGCGAAATGCATCTCCAGCCATTCGAAGCCGGCCGCCAGGGCGCGCCGCGCCGCCTCGGCATAGGCGCGGTGCAGCGCGTGGATCTCGGCGACGCTCAGCGCCTGCACCGGGTAGGTATAGCGGCCGCCATAGGTAATGGCGGAGGGCCCGCGGACCTGCCAGCCATCCGGGTGGTCCGGGGCGATCTGCCGCTTGCCCTCCCAGGGCTTCTGCTCGCTTCCCTTGCGCCCGGTATGCCCAAGCTGGATGGCGGGGATGGCCCCCATCTCCTTCACCAGGGCGCAGAGACGCGCCAGGCCTTCGATCTGGCTGTCGTCCCAGAGGCCGGCGCAGCAGGTGCCGGTGCGGCCATCGGGAGTGATGGCGATCTGCTCGGGGAAGACCAGGCCGAAGCCGCCGGCGGCGCGCGAGCCCAGAAGCATGAGGTGGTAGTCGTTCACTTTGCCATCCACAGACCGGTACATCGTCATGGGCGACATGGCGATGCGGTTGCGGAGGGTGACGCCCTTGAGGGTAAAGGGGCTGAACAGGTCGGGCATGGGGGCCTGCCGATTGAGGGTCTGGGAGACCCGGATGATGACGGACCTCGCCGGCCCTGGCGAGCGGCCCGATGCGGCAGCCGTGGGCTTGAATGATGAGGTGACGACGGAGCAGTCTCGCCGCAACGACACCAAGGGGCCAGGCAGGTCCGGCCATGCTCACCTGCCGGCATGGCGGCGCGACTGCCGTTGCCGCATACGTCACCCCCTTGCGTCGCCAATGTCGTCGACATCCGAACGCCTTCTACGTCGCCGTAGGCAACCCCTTCCGCGATGTTGCGGACCTCATCGCTCGGGCCCCCGCCGCGCCGGGCACCATCTCCTGCGGCACGACCGGCATCGGGTCCGGACGACCACCTGTTCCTCCTCGCCTTCGAATCCACCGCCCAGGTCCCACAGCTGGGATATTTGGCCTTCAACGGCAATGCCGTGCTGTCCCCGCAACTGCTCGGCAGGCATCCCGACCTCGCCGCAGTGAATATCAGCGGCACCATCGCGCTGAAGCGCGAGGGCAAGGTACCCGCCCTGGCGATGTTGGCGGCCGCGCGCGGCCCGAGCGCGCCGGAGGTGCCGACCCTGGGCGAGCTCGGCCTCGCGGTGACCGGCGCCGCCCCCGTGGCTTCCCAGGGCCGCCCGGCCTGCCGGGGCCGATCATCGCGCGGCTTACTTCGGGGCAGACCCAATCAGCCGCTCCCGACCTTAACCGCTTCAGGGGGCAGAGCGGCGATCCCAAGTGCTGCGCGTGCCATCCAGTGCGGCAGGCTGCTCCGTCCAATCGATCGGGAACGGCTCACGTCGCTGCGGCAGACTACCCGCCCGTTCAGGATCGCCTCCACCAAACCCGGCGCCAGCAGCGTCAGCCGCAACAGGCTGCTCAGGTATCCTCACTGGAACCACTCCGCTTCCGCGAGTTGTACGACAGCATCTCGTCTTCGGCGAAGCCGGTGAAGGACACGACGCATTGGCTCGCGACGCCGACGGCCAGTGGCGCCGACGAGGTTGCATGCATGTCCTGATCGGACAACACTTGTGGTCAGCGCCCCAATCGACGGAGGAAACGACACCATGCGCCCCAACCGCCTGCGCCAGAAGCTGAACGCTGGGGAACCCACGATCGGCACGCACATCCTGTCCAGCTGGCCGACGCTCGTGGAGCTGATCGGCGACGCCGAGAATTACGACTATATCGAGTTCACCGCCGAGTACGCGCCATTCACCATGCATGATCTCGACAATCTCGGCCGTGCGTTTGAGTTGAAGAACCTCGCCGGCATGATCAAGGTTGAGCAGAAGCAGTATGCGCATCAGGCGATGCGGGCGATCGGATCGGGCTTCCAGAGCGTGCTGTTCGCCGATATCCGGACGGTGGCCGACGCCGAGTTGTGCGTCGCCGCGGTGCGCGCCGAAACCCCAGGCACCGGCGGGCGGCTCGGTGTCGGCATGCGACGCGATGTGGGCACTGTGCTGGAGGGCGGCTCGCCAGCCTATGTCGACGCGCTGAATGAGGTGGTGATCGCCATCATGGTCGAGAAGCGTGAGTGCGTGGAGGACCTGGAGGCAATCCTGTCGATCCCGGGCATTGATATGGTCCAGTTCGGTTCATCCGACTATTCGATGAGCCTGGGACTGACCGGGCAGCGATTGCACCCTGACGTGGTGAAGGCGGAGCGCAAGACGATCGAGACGGCGCTGAGGATGGGCAAGCACCCGCGCGTGGAGTTGGCGGATATCTCGGGCGCGAAGCCGTACCTGGAGATGGGGGTGAAGCACTTCTGCATAGGGTGGGATGTGCGGATCCTGTACAACTGGTGGCGCACGAACGGGGCCGGTATGCGGGCGATGCTGACGGGTGAAGCGACGGCGGCCCAGGCGCCGCAGCCAGCAAAGACCGGAACCTATTGAGGCATTTCACGCAAGATGCCATCGCCGGTAACCTGAACGCGGCGGCCTGAAGCTGGATCAGGCATGGCGGTTGAAGCGCCTCGAACGCGAGAATGCGCAGCTGCGCCTGGCGCTGGCGGAACCGACGCTCGACAAAAAGAATCCTGCAGGGAAATGCGAATAGACCTTCTACGGACAGGGGCACTGTGCAGAATGCACTCGCCGGGAACGGCCGACCCCGAAGGTTCCGTCGGAGCATCACGGGGAGGACAGTATGGTGGACAGCGACGGGCTGCGGGGGCTGGAACTGCGCTCCCGAATCAGCAAGGACGGCGTGCTCGAACTCTCCCTGCATGAGGCGGCGGTGCCGGAACCGGCAGCCGACGAGATCATCGTTCGGATCGAGGCGACACCGATCAATCCGTCGGACATCGGTGTTCTGTTCGGTCCAGCCTCGCTCGATACAGCCGAGTTCGCCGGGACGGCAGCACAGCCTGTTGTGCGCGCGCAGGTGCCAGCAGCGGCGCTGCCGGCCGTCGCCGCACGGCTAGACGCCTCGCTTCCCGTGGGTAATGAGGGGGCGGGCACCGTGGTGCGGGCAGGTGCCGATGTCCTTGATCTGCTCGGCCAACGAGTCGCGGTGTTCGGCGGGGCGATGTGGGCGCAATACCGCTGCGCAAAGGCGACCGAATGCCTGGTGCTGCCCGCGGGGACAACCCCGCGCGACGGCGCCTCCTGGTATGTCAATCCCATGACGGCGCTGGGCTTCGTGGAGACCATGCGCCAGGAAGGCCATACCGCTCTGGTGCACACCGCCGCGGCCTCCAACCTCGGCCAGATGCTGAATCGCATCTGCCGTACCGACGGCATTGGCCTAGTGAACATCGTACGCAGCTCGCAACAGGCGGCGCTGCTGCTGGGCCAAAACGCCCGCCATGTCGTGGATAGCAGTGCCTCGGACTTCACAGAGGCGCTGACCGCGGCACTCGCAGAGACCGGTGCCACCCTGGGCTTCGACGCTGTGGGCGGCGGGCCGCTGGCCGGGCAGATCCTGGCTGCCATGGAGGCCGCAGCACGGCAGGCCGCCAGCGGCTATCACCACTACGGCTCGGACCGGCACAAGCAGGTTTACCTGTATGGCCGACTGAACACCGGACCCGTCACCTTCGAGCGTGCGCCGATCGGCTTTGCGTGGGGACTGGGCGGCTGGCTGCTGATGCCCGCGCTGAAGAAGTTGGGGACGGTAACGGAGGCACGGCTGCGCGCCCGTGTCGCCGCCGAGCTGACCACCACCTTCGCCAGCCACTACACCGCGGAAATCTCCCTTGCCGAGGCGCTTCGGCCGGAAATCGTGCGAGCCTATTGTCGGCGCGCCACGGGGGAGAAGTACCTAATCTTGCCACAGCATGGGCTGGGCTGAAGCTCACTCTCTCACGGCTGGGCGGCTGGCACCTGCCAGCGGGGGCAGCGCCTCTCTCAGGCTGCCCTTCGCCCGGCCACGCCGATCTTCCGGCGCTGTTGGCCACCAGAAAACCGACATTCCGCATTCGCAGGCGCCTCGCGCTGCGTCACCTATTCCATGGGGATCACATGTCGATCAAGGTGAAGCTGGATGGCGCGGTGCTGCGTGTCGCGCCGGTACCGACGAGGCCCTGCTGACGATCAAGCCGATGGACTTCCGCTGTGGTGCGCGCGCCTTGGTTGCGCTGGCGGCCGCCGAGCTGGGTACCGACCCATTTTCGGGCGACTGTTGGTGTTCCGCTTAAAGCGCCCACAACGATTTCCATTCGGCATATCGAAAAGTGGAGGTGCGGATCGAGTATCCGTGGCATCCGCTGAATGGGCGTCAGTTGCCCATCGTTCAGCGGGTCACGAAGGATGGGCTCGATCTGTACTGGCGGGAGGAGCAGCCGGGGCGGAGCCGCGTCGTGCCGACCTGGATGTGCGATGGGGCGGCCCGCATCGGGATGGCCGAGCTCGGCCCGCCCTGCGTGGCGGTCGACGCCCTGGGGCGCCTGGCTGCGCTCCTCAAGGTGACGGCAGAAGGACAGCGCAGCCTCGCATCGTCGCGGTCCATTCCCGTGGAGGAGGCCACCGACGCCGAGTCGTCCACCATCAAAAACTCAGCTATCGCTCGATCACGATCCGAGGCTGCGGCCCCCATCCGTGCCGGTTCCGGCGGAGGCGGTGCCGGCCCTGGCCGACCCGCTGCTGGCAGCCCTGGGTCGGACGTCGGAGACGCAAGGAGGCGGGGATGAGCAGCAAGGTAACCGCTGACCACTTGAACCGCCCCGGGTATGTCGGAGGCCCCAGCGGTTGAGAGGATGGGGCAATGACCAAGAAGAGGTCGAACCGATATTCGCCTGAAGTCTGGCGGCGTGCGGTGCGGATGGTGCTGGACCATGGGGGG
>NZ_JBHTDE010000022.1:0-33649 GCF_042666655.1 Dankookia sp. GCM10030260 | reverse complement strand
CTGCATGGGCGCGAAAGCGCGTGGTCTCCTCGAGCACCAGCCAGTGGATCGGGCGCCGGTACTCCGGGCCGCCGGCTGCCCGCCACATGTCGGTCAGGTTCAGCATGGCGCCGCGGAGGCGGATGGGGGTGCCCTGGTAGCTGAGGGTGCTGGTGGGGGTCATGGTGATCTCCAACAGGGTTTCGGCCTTGCTCAAGGGACCGCTGCGGTCGGCTCGGAGCTGCCGAGACGGGCTGGAGAGGAGGGGTGGACAAGCGTTCGGTCCGGCAGGCCGCCGGAGGCGGCTGCCGGGCCAAGGGGACCGTTGGTCATGTCGAGTGGTCCGCCCAGGGCCGGCTCCGCCTGGAAGCCGGCCCGAACGCCGCGGCGCGGGCCCGCTCGGGGCCAGCGCCGCGCACGGCGGGTCGGACGTGATGGCCCAAGCCCAGCCGTGATGCCCGGCGCGGCCTGGCGCCACGCCGGCGCCGCGTCCTGCGCGGCGTGCCGGTACGTCTCGCCTGGCTGGTCCAGGGGGCACCGGGGGAGTCTCGTCGTCGCGCCACCGTGCCACCGCTGGCAGGGTCAGGGTTCGCAGGGACGGCCGGCTCAGTGCCGGATGCGCGGTGCCGGGCAGCCGCAGCGCCGATGAGGACGCCGCGGACACCCGCCGAGGGGCGATGACGAGGAGGGCGAGAGGCTGACGGTCCGATCCCTGGGCCCGGGCAGGGGCGGCGCGGGACGGGGACCGGGCATCAAGGGTAATGCGCGGTGCGGTCCTGCGGCCGGCCGGCTTTGGCTCGACCCTCTGGGAAGTTGGACTGCGTTGCTGTTCAGGGGAGCGGGGCTGCCGGAGGGGCCATGCCTCTCATCCAGCATAGATGGGGATGCAGGCCTGATTTTTCAAGATCGCAACGGATCGCGCCGCGTGGTGTACCGGAAAACCCTGCTGTGGCGGTCGACTGAAACCCGCGGCCATCCGTGGCCTGCAGGAGCCGGATCCGATGTACCGGCAAAGGATTGTTTTTCGGCACAGCTGAGAGGACCATGACGCCCTCATTGCGGGGCGGAGCCGGGACCATGGCCAAGCGTGCCGCGCTCTATTTGCGGGTCAGCACCGACGGCCAGACGACAGAGAACCAGCGTTTGGTGCTGGCTGAGGTGGCCGAGCGTCGCGGCTGGGCGGTGATGGCGACCTACGACGACCACGGCTTCAGCGGGGCCGGCACGCGCGAGCGGCGGCCGGGCTTCGACGCCATGCTGAAGGACGCTGGCCGGCGCCGGTTCGACATCCTGATGGTGGTGGCGATCGACCGCCTGGGCCGCTCGACCGCCACTGTGTCCACAGCGCTCGCGGACCTCGCCGGTGCCGGGACCGCGATCTACAGCCACCGCGAGGGGCTGGACGGCACCACGGCCTATGGCCGGGCGATGCTGAACATGGCCTCGGTCTTTGCCGAGCTCGAGCATGACCTGATCCGCGACCGGGGCCGGGCTGGCTCGGGCCAGGGCCGAGGGCCGGCGCCTTGGCCGGCCTCGGGTGCCGGACGCCGTGCGGGCCCGCGTCGTCCTGCTGCGGGCGGCTGGCACCTCGCTGCGCGGCACCGCTCAGGCGTGTGGGATCGCGCTCTCGACCGTGCAGGGTATCCTGGCGGAGCAGGGTTTCCGGTCCGAGGTGCCGACATAGAGGTCGGAGGCGCAGATGGCCCGGGTCCGAAACACGCATTGGTCGGCCGCCAGCACCGCCGGGGCTGTGCTGACTGGCAGCCAAGCAACCGGCTCAGCTACCGTGCGCTGGACGCCCATCGGACGTCTCGCTTCGCGCACGAGGTTTGGGGGTGTCCCCCCCCCGCGAACCTAGGGGCTAACCAGCTGGCTGGCGACTCGAAAACCGGCGGGCACTTGCCCGGTTCAGCGCGGCGACTGCCTACCCCCGTGTCCCAAGCCGTCAGTCACCGCTGGCACCCAGGCCTCGCGCGCAAGGTCAGCCTCGCCGCGGGTCGTGAGAGGTGCCACTGCCTACCGTCGTTTGCTCGTTCTGATCCGGTTCCCCGCCTCGCGCGCGCGAGGATTTTGGTGCGGGGGTGCGGGGCAGGGTGCGGGGTTTTCCCCTCTCGCCCCCGCGAACCAAGCCGTCACCACGACTGCGGCGCGGTGCAGTTGCTCGCCGTAACGGCGCAAGTTCGCCATGGATCATCGGGTGGCGGATCTCCGCGTGGGTGGTCCCATCCGGGGGAACGGGCTGTCGCACGTCATCAGCAACAGCGTCCGGAGGCGTCGCGCTGCCGGCCTGACCGAGAGGACCGCCGCTTCCAGTGCCGGACCCTGGCCGCGGCGGCTGCCGGTCACCCGGGTCGTCGGGCGGCATGCAAGGCGGCGGCGGTCTGTGCTTGCCATCCATGATCTGACCCGCCTCCCAGAGCGTGCGCAGCTCATCCGTCGTCAGGCTTTGAAAGAACGCCGAATCGAAGTTCTTGGGCGGCTTGGCCGCGGGTTTCTCGGCCGGGCGGGGCGGCGCCGGCTCCGCAGGCAGCCTGTCGAGCCCGAGTGCCCGGCGGCTAACGGCCTGGATCTGCACCGCCAGCTTCCCGACTTGCAGGAGGTAGGCCGACAGGCGGTCACGGCGGGTGGGTAGCAAGGCTGCCAGGGCGGCAGCCTGCCGCGCCTTGTCGGCCTCGTCCTTCGGAAGCTGCAGGGCTTCCTCGAGCAGGTCGCATAGCCGTCGAAAGATCTGGTCAAGCTTCTCGGCACGGGCGAGATCATCGGCATTGGCCTTGGCAACTGCATCGGCCTTGCCCTTGATGACCAGCTCGTCGATCTCCGCGCGGGCCCGCTCTGCCACACGGTCGATCTCTGCCCTGGCCCCGGCCTCATACCGCTCGACCGCGATGCGGGTGCCCTCGATCCTCTCGACCACTTCCGGCGGCATTGCCTCGTGCCAGTAGCTCATGTAGCGGGGAACGGGGCGCCAGTGTGTTGGCCGGCGCGGGAAATACCTGCCAGCGATGCCGTCCAGACCCTTTGGCTGATTTGCCTGGCGGATGCGCTCGGTCGCTTGCAGATCACGCGTCCAGCCACGCTTGCTGGCCATCTCACGGATGCTGCTCTCGTGCACGCCATGACTTCGGGCCAAAGCCCGAACGAAGGCGCCGTTTTGGTATTCGGTTCGGATGGCATCCCGCTGAGCAGAGGAGAGGGCCATGCTCAACGAACCCGCATACGGTGAAGGAGGTGGAACGGCATCGACACGCCCTCCGGGCTTCAACGGCCCAGTCTCGATCAAAGATGTATAGATCATACGGATATGATCACGCATTTGGTATGGATTGTGTGGCGGTCGGCAGGGCGCGTTCAGCCCTGAAGCCATTCCTGCAGCTTCGACCAGCGGCGGCGGGTCTGCTGGCCACGGACGGCGATCGACAGCGCCTTGCGCTGACCGACCAGCACCACCAGCCGCTTGCCCCGGGTCACGGCGGTGTAGATCAGGTTGCGCTGGAGCATGGGGTAGTGCTGGGTGGTGACCGGGATGACCACGGCCGGGTACTCCGAGCCCTGGCTCTTGTGGACGGTGGTGGCATAGGCGAGGACGAGTTCGTCCAGCTCACCGAAGCCGTAGGCGATCTCCCGGCCCTCGTAGTCGACCACCAGCTCGCCGTCTTCCAGGTCGATCCGGCGGACGATGCCGAGGTCGCCGTTGTAGACCTCGCGTGGGTGGTCGTTGGCCACCTGCATGACCTTGTCGCCGGGGCCGAAGGTCCAGCCGAAGCGCTCCACCCGGACCTCGCCCGGCGGGTTCAGCGCCTTCTGCAGCGCGATGTTGAGCGACCGCGCCCCGAGCCCGCCGCGGTTCATCGGGCAGAGCACCTGCACGTCGCGGAACGGGTCGAGCCCAAAGCGCCGGGGGATGCGGTCGCGGACCATGGCCAGGAGCTTCTCCAGCCCGGTTTCCGGGTCGGCCACCTCGACGAAGTAGAAGTCCGAGCCCTCCTGCGGGTTGAGGTCCGGCATCCTGCCCTGGTTGATCAGGTGGGCGTTGGTGACGATCGGGCTGCCGGCGGCTTGGCGGGGCCCATGACTTACTCTTTGGTCCGGTGTACGAATGGAACTCATTGATGTGGCGCCGTTTGAGGCCTGTGTGCGGTATCCAGGCAGGCTACTTGGCCAGGGAATGGTGAAATCACACCTGCCGGCTCGACAGCACCGAGCGATCGATGCTCCGGAGAATGGCGGTCAGTTTGTGAGTAATCCGGTGGCGTATGTGTGCCTTTAACCTCGTAGTATATCACCGGATTACCCAGGAGGGCCTGCAACGCGGCACGGCCGTCAGGTAGGCCCGTCGATACCAAAGCTTTTGACGGGCATCGCTGGCCTTTTAGGCGATAGCGGACCAGCACCGGCCGAAAGGCGGCGGACTCGGCTAACAGGTCCTCTATTGCCGAGTCCGCCATCTTTTTGAAATCGTCCCGTACAGCACGTTCGGAGTGCCATAAGCCGTTGAAAGCGTCTTTCGAAAGGCGAACGAGTTCAGCGGGCGAAAATGGTAAGATTCCGCCCCCCAGACGGTAAGCTTGGACTATTCGGCTGCCGTAAATCCGACGTCCGGTGCCCTCGCGGCCATTGTCCCGCTTACCGGTCATCTCGTGGACGAGTTGACGCCAAGTAACGACGCGATCGACTGTTAGGTCCTGCGGAACATTGGATAGAACGTAGAGGGTCTTTCGTTCAGTGTTGTGGATCAGCCGGAGACGATCGCCGGCTTGCTCACCCTCGCGCTCTCGATGAAGCTCGAGCATCCGCTGGACCCTAGAATCGAGGTGAACATCTACCTTCACCGGGACAGCAGAGCCGTCACGCATGCGGATGCCACGGGTGACCTTCTCGTAGTGACCCGGGAGAAATAGCGATTCAGGATCATCGGCCCAGATGGCGCGAGCCAGGTCTTCCATGGCGGTTGCGGGCGGTTGCTCCCGACCAAGCGTGGCTCCGGCCACACAGTGCTGAATGTCATTCCTCCCTCGCAAATTTCCGTAGTGGCCAGTGAGAATTTCAACATTAAGTTTTGAAGCTAAGAGCTTCTCAACGGGCTTGTTGGAAGCAAGGAAAAATGCGCCCTGGTGCTTGTGGCCGAGTGCATTGATTACCTCTGCTATCTCCTCTCTCAAGCGCTCCGCTTTAGCGACGCTTGTGCCCGAGAGCGGAAGGCCTTGCGTGTTTAGACCGACCAGTGAACTCCGGGCGAAGGTGGTATCCAGGACCTGAATGGTTTCAACCTTGCGGTCGCATACAGCAACCACATCATCAAGATTTTTGCCAAAGATTGCGCGACTGATTACAAGATCGCCGCTGGCATCAAGTAGAAGCAGCGGTACCTTTGCTCCGAAAGCTGGCATCTTCCGGTGGTATACGGTGATTCGCGCCTGTCGCTCCAGCCGGCCATTAACTCTGACCGACTTGCTCGGATTGAAGACTACGCCGTGAACTTGATCTCGAGGCTGGTTGAGTTCCAGCGCCAAGGCGAGCAGCATTTTCCGAATAGTGCCCAATTCGCTGCGGACGAAGTGTTCAGCGCGCGCGATGACTTCCGCATCATCCATGGTCGGAGAAATGTCTCCGACAAACTCGCGGTCCTCGATCATACGTGCATAATCAATAGCAGATTGCAGGTGGCTGGGGTCGATAATGCCACGGGCACGAAGCCCTGCGAGAGTACCTGCTGGGTCAGTCAAGGCGTCACGAACGATGGCCATCACTCGGCGATAAGCCATGGCGGCGTTGAGGCCCACAGCCTGCCAGTTTTCCATGGCATCCGGCAGCAAACGATCAAAGCCAATTTCATCTTGGCGGATAAACGGTTCGATGCATCGCTCATCGACGATGACGACATCGGGGGGCGGCATTGGAGCGGCCGCGAGTGAGAGATAGTTGTGCGTCACGATAAAGACGCGCACCTCACCCGAGCGAAGCCAACGTCGCTGCTTCTGGTAGGGACAACTTCCGTCTGCCTTGAACGGGCAGACGCGGCCTTCCCCATCGTCGCAGAGACTCGTACTGACCGGTAGGCCGGCATGAGCGACAGCCTCAGCTGTCGTGTGCCGGAGGCACATTCGGCCGCCTTCGGGATCCTCCGGATTGACCTGGCTACGCCCGCGTACCACCGCAGCACCTGGGATCAACACGGCAATAGCTTCAGCATTCTCGATCCGCGGCACTGCAAACCAAACAGTACCCAGAGCGCCAGCGGCCTGTGCAACGTGGCATGCTGTTAAGGTAGACTTTCCGCTCCCAGCAGGCGACAAAACCAGCATGCGTCGGCCCAGAGCACGCCAGTTCGGCCCATGGAGGTCTGCCATCTCGGCGCGGGCTTGTCTGAGCGCACTTCGCCGTCCTGGCGCCTTGGGAGGTGTTGCTTCGTCGATGGCAGCTAACCGGCCACGCCAGTCCCGTGCGGCATTGGCATAGGCCTGCGCACTATCAAAGAACCGCTTCACCGCTCGATTGAGTTCGTTGGTCGCTGTGGCGGGCGTGTGTACCGGTGCCGGAAAATGCGGGTGCAACGGCGGAAGCAGCGGCGGCGGAAGAGCTGCTTCGATAGCAGCCCGCACGGCTTCGAACCCGTGCGTCGCGGCCCAGTCGTTCCAGTCGGTGCCGGGCTCATCCGGTGCAAACGTTGGAATGATCGCGGTGCCGCCAATGGTCCGCGCGGCATCCTTGGCAGCAATCAGCCCGACATTCTCAAGGGGTGGATTGCGGTGTGGATGGTGGTGGTCATTGTCGCCACAAAAGCCGACCCGCAAGCGTGGGTACTGCTTCAGATAGACCGTGGCGATTGGCTGGAAATTGAATTTGCCAAAGGCCACGCAGGTAGCTGCGCCAGTAGCATCATGCACGGTAGCAGCGGTGGCGAGGCCCTCCGCGATGAGCAATACGCCGTCAGGCTGGACCGCACCCAACAGTAAATGGGTTCCATGGACCTGCCCGCCGCGCTGGAACAGCTTCCGCCCCGAGCGGTCGATCGTCTGAAAGCCGCGAACTTGGCCATAGAAATTTCGCATTGGCACACGAAGCCGGCCGCGGCGATCTACCCGAAGACCCACGGGTCCGATGTTCTTGCGAGCGAGGTAGGCATGATCGGCGGAGGCCGGAGCCGATCTCTCCCAAGCAATAGCGCAGCGACGTGCTACCGCGTCTTGGCGTGTCTGCCGGCACTTGTCAGAAGCTGCACGCGCGTTGGCAACTGCCCGTTGCGCCGCCTTCCGTGCCTCTGGGGGCATTGCCGGTGACGGAGCATGTGTCTTCCACGACTCGGCGTAGTCGGTGCGGAAATTTTGGATGAAGCCGGCAGGTCGGATGCCATTCCGATAGCCTTTGTAGCGCCCGGATTTTCGAAGTCCCCGATCGCCCTCAACCGGCGCCCGGTGCCACTGGCCATCCATGACCGGCGGCTCTTTAGGGCGCAGTCCAGCAGCACGCAGCGCATCGCCAAACTCCACAACAATGTCCGAGCTGAAGTAGGAATGGCCGACTTCCATGTGATCCAACCCGCACTGAGCGCCAACACAATGCACAAAGGGCGCTCCCGCCGGAGCGACCGCAATTAGCCGAATGCTGATCCCGTTTTGCCGTCTGGAGCGGATTTGGCATCTGGCAGAGCTTTAAGCGTAAGACCCAACAGGCGTGCGCATTGAGGAAGATCACTGCGACGGATGGCCCACTCACGTCCCATCCGCTCGGCCGGCAGGAACCCATCAAGGATCTGGCTGTACAGCGTTCGGTAGGACGGCGGACGCTCTACTACGACTTGTCCCAACTCACGGCTGAGCTGAACCAGTGAAATCAGGTGCGACGACATGAACGTTTTTCCTATTGAGTCGAGCGGGCAGCCATGCTGCTGCGGCCTGCCTCGCAGAGCGAGTGACCAGAAAAGCTGCTTGGATGCAGCAGGTGTCTTATTCTCGGTGGCTTGCCAATAGCGGCTGACTACTACCGTCTTCGGGACGGTGGTGCAGGATCTGGCCTGTTCTCGGAATCATCACCACCGTCGGTTTCCGGCTAATCCTCTTCATCCTTCAGAATCTTTTGGAGTTGCTGGATCAGCTCGACTTCGTGCTTCGCGCCATAGGAATCGATAGGTTGTTCCCGCTGTTCGTGCGGCGGAGCAACCTTCAGAGTATCCGCCCAGAGTTCAGCCAAGGTTTCCAGCAGCGCATAAGGAAGGGTCGCCTGTACGCTGATTCGGCCTGGCACATCTTGCTGCGCCGGTTCTTGCAAGGCCGAATTAGAAGCGTACGTGTTGATCTGCTCGCCTTGCTGAAGCGCGAAACGTATATTTGCTTCCGGGGTATGCCGCATGACCTGCACCGTGAGCAGAGGGCGCAGCTGCTCTCTCATCATAGGATTGGTGCCCATCGAATGGACCAGGATCTCCAAATCTTCTCCGAGGTTCTCGCCTGGTCTCAATCGATCGTCGTCGTACACCTCCCTGCCATCCAACAGGCGGCCGACAGCGTTGCTGAACGATCGAGAACGCTCCTCCGCTACCGCGGTGTCGAAAGCTAAAGTCTTTCTGGAGTGCTTCGATGAGCGCGTGAGGCCTTGTCCGGATCCAGCCGCTTGGAAAATCAGCAAAAGACGATAAGTTCGCGTCCGTGCAGCAGCGTGTGCCGGCTCAGCACCAACACCTTGGGCTAACGCGAGGTTAATTAGATGCGGCGGCTGGACATGAACTGCGCCTTTGCCGCCACCTTTCTGTGAACGCGGCCAAAGGTCGCCTTCTGCTTGGCGCAGAGCACGGGCCAGCCGCCCGACAGCATCCTCAGCAACGCCAGTCGTCGCGGAAATGGCTGCGATAGCTTCAGTGGGGGTTGCCATGCCTAGACCATAGAGCGAGAGAGAGGTTCAACACAAAAGAAAAGTTTGGTGCGCTAAACTTTTTGGCTGATCTGGCCACGCCGCTGCGCTTCTCGCAGGCCACTCACCAAGTCGAGGGTGTTTCGAGCAACTCGGACGGCACCGGCACCGCCCGGTAGACCTCACGGCGACGCTTCTCCTGGCTTTCGAGGACGCTCACATGGCCGGCCAGGTCAACCCGGTCGGCGGTCAGCGCGAGGGTTCGGAGATCCGGCAGCTGGTGACGTGCAGCACTCCGCAGAAGGAGCGCACCTCGCGGGGCGCCAGTGCCGCGGCCTTGAGGAAGTCGCGGCGCTCGTCTTCGCTCAGACATAACCGGAGGCCCGCGGCATCGAAGAGCTGCCTGCCGGTACGCGACGGGTTGGGACGGTTTATATTGATTCTGCATCAACACCGCCGGTCTGGGACCAGGATCAGCGTGGATTCAGCGGTGTTCCGGCGGCCTAACCAAGACCGGCTGAGACAGAATTGGCCACAGTGTATCAAGTCGGATCGTATTCGAAGGCTGACCGCTGCACTCAGCCGTTAACCAAGACTTTATAAGTGCATTTTTTAAAGACAACTCCACGGTTTCATGATGCACATTACCGCACGGAACTGCTGATTAGAGCGACCCACTTTACACAAACACAGAAAATAGCCTAGCAGCCTGTCGGATTCCCATCTGGTCTGAAATCGGCGAACCTGGCCGGCATGACAGGGTTCATTTCGTTCAGCCGCGAGCAGGCCTTTCTGCTACCGCCGGATGCCAAGGACTGGCTGCCGGCGGACGACGTGGCGCACTTCGTGGTGGCAGCGGTGGATCGGGTGCCGCTCGGGGCTTTCGCGGTGCGGCCGATCCCGGGCGGCAAGGCGCAGTATCACCCGCGCCTGCTGCTGGCGCTGCTGATCTACTGCTACGCAATGGGGATCTTCTCCTCGCGGCGGATCGAGCGGGCGACGCACCGCGACCTCGGGGTGCGCTATGTGGCGGCGAACCTGCATCCTGACCACGACACCATCGCCGCCTTTCGCCGGGCCAACCGCGCCGCCTTCGAGGCGCCTTCCTGCAGGTGCTGCTGCTGGCGCGCGAGAGCGGCCTGTTGCGGCTCGGGACGGTGGCGATTGACGGCACCAAGCTCGACGCCAATGCCTCGAAGATCCGCTCGGTGCGCTATGACCGCGCCAAGGAGCTGCGCGCCAAGCTCGCCGCCGACATCGCCGAGTTGACCGCCCGCGCCGAAACGGCCGACGCCGAGGCCCAGCCCGATCCGCAGGCGCTGCCTGCCGAGATCGCCAGGCGCGAGGCGCTGAAGGCCAAGCTGGATGCCGCCTGCGCCAGGCTGGAAGACCAGGCCCGCGCAGAAGCCGAGGCCGCCCGGCCCCAGTATGAAGCCAAGCGCGCCGCCTACGAGGCGAAGACGGGCCGGCGCGGCCGCCCGCCCAAGCCGCCCGAAGACGATCCGCCATCAACTCGGCAAACCAACCTCACCGACCCCGACAGCGCGCTGATGCGCCGCTCCGACGCGCACGAATATCGCCAAGCCTATAACGCCCAGGCGGTGGTCTGCGCCGAGGGCTCGCAGCTGATCCTCGCCACCGGCGTCGTCGCCACACCGGCCGATGCGCCGAGCTTTGCCGCGACTATCCTCGGCATGGAGCAGGGCATCGGCCTACCCAGCACGGTGCTCGCCGACACCGGCTTCGCCTCAGGCGAGGCGGTCGCCACCCTCGAGGCGCAGGGGGTCGAGCCGCTGGTCGCCATCGGCCGTACCCAGCCGCACCGACCCTACGACTTCCGGCCGCCACCCGAGCCGAAGACCACGCGCCGCATCACCGAACCCTGGCGCCTCGCCATGCAGGCCAAGCTGGACCATCCAGATGCCAAAGCCCGCTACACCCGCCGCAAGCAGACCGTTGAACCCGTCTTCGGCATCATCAAGGCCGCCCTCGGCTTCACCCGCTTCCACCTCCGCGGCCTCGCCAAGGTCACAGCCGAGTGGACGCTGATCGCCATCGCCTACAACTGCCGCAGGCTCCACCGCCTGTGGCTCTCCGCTTGACCCTCTCGCCACCCAACAAACCACCGGCAGACCCAAATCCGACAGGCTGCTAGGCCATACGCTGCTAATGGGAGCATGCGCATTGTCCGAATCGAAACCGCCTTTTGATCTCGACCGTCTGACCGTGCCTGAACTGGCCGCCCTGATCGAGGCGGCCCAGGCCAAGCGTCAGGAGAAGATGGAAAGCGCCAAGGCGGCGCTGCTGGCAGAATTTAGGGACAAGGCTGCCGAGCTGGGCCTGTCGCTCAAGGCACTGATGTCGGCATCACAGCCTGCCCCGGACCGCAAACCTCGCCGTAGCAAGGGCGAGAAGGTTGCTCCCAAATATCGCAACCCAGAAACCGGCGACACCTGGACAGGTCGGGGCCGTGAACCTGGTTGGATCAAAGGCAAGAATAGGGATGACTTTGCACTGTGAGGCTTAAGCCGTAGCGACGGGGGCGGTATGCCGATGTTGATCGGCCGCCCTTCCATAATGGCGAATTATGCGGTTGCCTCAATAATACCTGATCAGCACGTGATAATCCGGTTTATCACATGCCTAAAACAGATAGAGCGCTGCATTACCGGCACTTCAAATTAGAGGGTGCTTGTTTAAAGCACTCATTTTCTACCGTTCACGCGGCGGAAGCCTACGACCCAACAGACGCCCAGCATCATCGTCATCTGTAAGTCTAAGCTTTACCATCTGATCAATAATAAGGTCTCCCAAATGCTCTATAGGCAATGCTCCTGCATTTAGGCAACAGATGTACTGAAAGCCCTCATCTGCGGAAACTTTGGAGGCGAGTTGAAGTGCAAGCCCATACTGCCGAGGGTCGACGTCAGCAAAAAGGCTACTATCGTGGACTAGAGTTAGGAACTTTGCATTCCGGCGAGCGCGCAGGGCGGCAACCATTAAGTCAAAACAAAAAACAACCATCTGATCTACGCCATCACTTCCCATGCGCTCGATGGAAAATGCAAAGTGATAGCCACTTTCTTTAATATCTACGCCAAGCTTTCCCGGCACACCGTACAAATGCTTCGTATATTGCGCAAACAATCCAATAGCCTCATCAACAGTGCTGCGCCGATCTTCCAAATCGCGTTTCATCACCGACCTGATGTGAGCGCTTTCAGCGCCCAATTCATCTTTGCGTCGGTCAAATCGTTTACGTTCTTCAATTCGCGCTTTGAGACCCTCTAAAGTGTTACCAAGGTCGGTTGTCGCTCTCTGCAACTCGATGAAGGTTTCGAGTACGCCACTTGATGATAAAATGCGAAGCAACTCCCCTTTGCTTCCGGCTGCACTTTCGATTGCCTGATTTCGTTGTTCAATCTGCTCTTTAAGATGGGAAATTTCAGAGCGCAAAAATTCGTTGCGATTCTGATAAACCTGTCTGTGAAAATCAGAAACTTCTGTTAATGTCCGAAGAGCTTCTGGGGAAAAAACTGCACCAGCATCGCGAAGTATCTCGACGGGTTTGGTTGCATCAAAGAGCGGCACAGCCTGAGCGCTCTCTAGCTAATATTCGAGCAGTTTTTTATCTGAGTGGTTGTCATTAATCAGATCATGAAGTTTTCGATCGATCAAAGTTAGTCGAGTTTCGAGGTCTGCGTAATCATCCCTGACTTGAAAATTTTGCACGGCCTTTTGGCGCTGCTTAATTGCATCTTCAAGTACCACTCGTTCAGCTTCAAGTTCGCCTATCGACCTTTCATTTGTCGCGCTGTCTGCTTCCTTGAGTGCCTTCAAGGCATCAGTCACGTTAGCTCGTGCTAAAAGAACTTCTTGCAGTGAGCGTTGAGCATCCCAATTCAAGCCCATAAGATAGCTGACAGCCAGCCGTTTCGAAGCGCCGCTTTCGGCTCTAAAAGCTATTTGTGGATCAACGAACGCATCCTTGCCTAACCGAATATAATATAGACTTACCTCACGAAAGCTTGGTGCGAACTTGCGATTCCCTTCACTAACTCTGGAGTCGGGTGTCAGTCTGGCCGATAAAACCATTCGCCAGTCATCGATATCAATTTCAGCAAGTTCGGCTGAAGTTTTTGTCTGATCAACGGGTATGCCCTCCAAAAAGGAGGCTGTTACAGCCACTCGCTTAGGTGTCCGTGTATTCCGCATGACGCGGATAACATTACCATTCAGCTGGAAATCGATTCCGAATGACGTGCCGATCAAATCAGGGTGGTTCAACACCTTTTCGCGGCTAAAGTCTGAGCCAAAGCAGAAATGCATAATTCGCAGAAGCGTCGTTTTCCCAAGACCGTTTGTGCTTTCGTTTTCGTCTGAGTCTTTGCCCCGATCCGCCAAAACGACATTCATGCCAGGCGAGAAAACAGCCTCCCGAAAACCAACCAAATCAGACCAAATTTTGAGGATCATGACGGCGACAATCGATGTGTCTGTTGCCGCAGGAGCCCATTATCAAGGGTGACGATACCGCCTGCAAAAAGAAGCGTTAAGGCTGCGGCGAATCGGTCAAACGTGCGAATGCGACTATCATCCCGGACGCGATCCCAAAGAGCCGAGATAGTGTCATTGGCACGCATTACGGTTAGGAGATCAGCCGCTATGCCAAGCAGCGAATATTCAATAGGCACATATTTGTTGGGCAGAGCGGACATGGACTTACTTTTCAAAGACGTCGCAAATTATGAAAAGATGGGCAAGGACGCAAATTCCGGCAGCCTTTCGTATTTCAGTCGCCTGACTGCCACCAGTTGCCCAATCTAGGACTTCGGCAAAAAGCTCATCGCCGACATAGCCTGCCTGACGCGCTGTTTGATATTTCAAAACAAAGCCCTCTCTCAGTCTGTCGGGAAAGTCGGCGTCAAGCTGTGAAGCCTTGAGTAGCACAACCTCGACCTCGTGAGATTTCGCTGCACCCATAGAAAGAAAAAGTTCAGAAGAAGAGCCAAGACCGTTTTTCACAATCTTTGCCTGCGGCGGAACTGTTAGAAGCGACCCAGGCGCAGGTGAAAATTTGCTGCTCATAAGCGACTTCGCAGCAACCTCCAGCTCTGGGGCACCAACATCACTAATGGAGCGCGATAAAGCGTTGGCAAATTTCATCTCATGGCGAGATTTCCATTCGATGAGCATACTTGCCGGATAGGTTTCGTGCTGTCCGTCAACGATTACGTGGTCTGTTGGGCAAAGCAAAATTAGGTTAGATGGCTGGTTTAATTGTGATTGGGTTAGACCAACTTTCGAGCGAGGACCATTGCCATTCAGCGCATAAATGTGAGCAATTTGTCCAACAACTAAGTCCCCAGAATATGCAGTAGCTGGGGAAATAATAGGCTTACTACAATCAGGATGAGCACATTCGTTGCGAGACAGGGCAAAAATAATCTTTAAAGTCTTATCTGTATAAACGCGCTTTAATTTAGGTGCTGTACTTTTAACTGTTTTAGTCATCGGGCTCAGCACCTTGAGATCAGAAAGCGAGTTGTCGTGCTGGCTTGGAGATTGTAGCACTTCCTCGCACTTTTGCCCTGCAGACGATTTCCCGCCATGTTCCATGCATTCACCATAAGGGCCTTTATCTGAGACACAAGCGCTGCTACCTGCTGTGCGGTTACAATGAGCGGCTTATAAGCATTTTTCTTACGGTTTCCGGGTGCCATGCCCTTCCTCGAAGCGGCGGCACACCTTCAGTTTCTAAAACGGCGATAATTGCCCGCAGACTGGCTCCTTCCCCTCGCATCCGCTGAATGATCGGTAGCGCTTTCGCGCGTGTCGGGGCCTCCTGTACCTCTAACGTGGCGCGGCCTCGCGCAGCTGCAGCAGCAGGATTTGGCCCCCCCAGCTTGACGCCCCGAGCCTGGGCAGCCGCAAGCGCTGCTTTCGTACGGACGCTGATCTGGCGCTGTTCGTGTTCGGCAAAGGCCGAGAGCATGTGAAGCATGAGCTTGTCAGCATGCGGGTTATCGACTGCCACGAATTCCACGCCGCTTTCCATCGGCGAGGCGACGAAGGCCACGTTGCGCGCCAAGCGGTCTAGCTTGGCGATTACCAGCGTTGCCCGCTGGCGGCGGCACTGTTCGAGTGCACTAGCCAGCTGAGGCCGGTCATTCTTCCGCCCGCTCTCGACCTCTACAAACTCAGCCGATAGCTCACCCCGGCTGACCATGAAGGACGCAACCGCCGCACGCTGTGCGTCTAGGCCAAGGCCGCTTCGGCCCTGCCTGTCAGTGGATACTCTGTAGTACGCAACGAACCCAGCCATTCTCATTTCGTATCGGGATAATGGCCTTTTGTCCACTCTCCAACGACCGTTGGAGAGTGGACATAGGCGGGCCGAGCTCCTCATGGTGGCAGGGGCAGGGACGCGTTTCGTCTTAGCCGTTGAAGTCCGAATGTGCCACCGGTCCTGGCATCCGCACGGTGATAGACGGCTTGCCGTTTACGGCCTTCCATGGCCTGCCCAGGGCGAACGCCGAGAGCCAGCGCCTTACGGCGGCAATGACTAGCGCTCGCCGCGTGTTCCGGAACGCCACCCTTGCTACTGACTTTAGCGCGGCCTTGACGGGGCCGGTCTGGTACACGAGCGCGGCCGAGCTCCGACAGATGCTGGCCACCTTACGCCATTCGAACTGACAGCCCTTCACGACGTAACATATCGGCACCACGGTGCTCGGCATGCTGCGTTATGGGGATGCGATGTTGGCCCGCGATCCAGAGAACAAGCTTAGAGAGGAATAAGAGTCGGACCGGCTGGAGGATGAGGCTGATTACCGGCCAGAGCTCTACCCCGTTCAGCGCTTTTCACTGGGCGCGTTGCGACCGCGCTCGCCGCCCAAGGAGGCCCGCCTACCTTTTCGGTCTTTATGCCCCGAACCGTATCCGTCAAACCATCTAAAAAGCTGGTTTGGAAACCTCGTCGTTCTCTGGCACGTTTCAAGTTTGACCATTGGAAGCGATGCGATGACCAAGGTTCCTAGAAAGGGCGAGAAGGTGTCTTGGGACACCTCACAAGGCAAGACTGAGGGCACGGTGGAAAAAGTTGTGACGAACACCACAAAGGTGAAAGGTCACACCGCGAAGGCCACGAAGGAGGAGCCGCAGGTTGTGGTAAAAAGCGCTAAATCAGGTAAGCAGGCGGTTCATAAGCCGGAACAGCTGAAAAAAGTTTAGCTTAGCCCGATAGCCTAATCAGCCAGATTCAAAGGAGGTTCCAGTTGGCCGCAGCTCGTACCAGCACCCGCAAGCCGCCCGTCGCACAACCGGAGCTTTCCGAAGAGGAAATGCCAACGCGTGATCTTCGGGCCGACGAACAGCCAGAGCCGGATTTCCTGAAAGCGCTCGAAGCGCTCACTGTTCCTGAACTGAACCAAGTGCTGAAGCGGGCGCAGTCTCTGAAGGATGCTAAGCTGGATAGCGCCAAGCAGGACTTCATGGCTCGCATGAAGGCGGAAGGCGAGCAGCTCGGCCTTGATCTTGGATCGCTGTTCGGTGGACCTGCCCCCGTCAAGCGCGGTCGCAAGCCGGCGGGTGAGCCCAAGTCCGCGCGCCCGCCGGTGGCCGCCAAATATCGCAGCCCGACCGGCGATGAATGGTCCGGCAGAGGCCGGATGCCGAAGTGGCTCCAGGCCGCGGAAGCCGAGGGCAAGAGCCGCGACGAGTTCCTGATCAAGGAGCCGGTCTGATACCTCCCGCGGCACAGCACCGGAGAATGCGCACGGCGGCTGACGGTCGAAGGACCGTTGCCGCAGTGCCCGTCGTCAGGCCGCCTTCCTGTTGACCTTGCTTTCGGCGATGGCCGTGAGCTTCCTGTCGGTCGCTTTCTCTTCGTCGAGGGTCTGCTGCAGCACGCCTGCGCAGTCGTTGCGGCCGAGCTGCCGGGCGAAGGCGATCAGCGTCCCATAGCGCGTGATCTCGTAATGCTCGACCGCTTGCGCCGCCGACAACATGGCGGCGTCGAGCACCTCCTTGTCGCCGACATCGGACATCGTCTCCGTCGCCTCGTCGAGGATGCCGTCCATTGCCGCGCAGGTGACACCCTTCACCGGCTGGCCGTGCATCTGGAACACCTGCTCCAGTCGCTTAATCTGGCCTTTCGTCTCCTCGAGATGCGTTTCGAATCCCTGCTTCAGCTCAGGGTCCGTCGCTTTGGCGATCATCTTCGGCAGCGACTTCGCAATCTGATTTTCGGCATAGTAGATGTCTTGCAGCGTGTGAACGAATAGGTCGTCCAGAGTTTTGATCGGCTTTGACAGTAAGCCCATGGTTCGTCTCCTTTGTTGGGGCAGCCGGGACCGGTTCAGGGGTCGGATCGCCGCCTGCGTACGAAACGCTTGCCAGGTGGCGAGGTTCGGTGGAGGCATGGCCGAGGAGGCCGACAGCAAGCGGCGCCATCGTCTGGTCGACGTGCACGATGGCACGCCGGTGGCGGCGCCCATAGTCGCCCGGGTAGCGAAGCCTTGGTCCTCGAGACAGGTGTTGATTGTATAGCGCATCCGAATAGCCATAAGCCGAGCGGCCTGTTTCGCAGCGTCCGGCATGGCCTCCCCTGCCCTACGGCATCATGAGCGGAGCTTTCCTGGCCGTTCTGGATTCTATAATGCCATTTCCTACAAACGAGGCAGCGCTTCCATAACCCCGCCTTATCCGGTAAATGACCCACGCCACGCAAAAGTCAAAGAGCTCCAATATTTATTAGCCCTGTCCAAGCACTTGCTTTGGAGAATGGGCATATGGCGTTCACGTTGAGTGCTGCGTTTGGCCGATAGCTCTGAGCGCGGCGTCGTGGAAGGCTTCGCTCCGGGTCGGATGCGCGTGGATCGTGCCGGCAACATCCTCCAGCCGGGCGCCCATCTCCAGCGCCAGGGCGAAGCCGGCGGCAAGTTCCGCGACCCCGGCACCGACCGCCTGGATGCCGAGCAGCAGATGCGTATCGGCGCGTGCGACGAGCCGCACGAAACCCTCCTCCGCCGCTTCGGTCAACGCACGGCCATTGCCGGTGAAGGGATACTGCCCAACCCTGACTTCCTGCCCAGCCCGGCGCGCCTCCACCGGCGACAGGCCGACCGAGACGACCTCCGGGCTGGTGAAGCAGATCGCCGGGATCGCCACCGGCTCGAAGCTGCGGCGCAGGCCGGCCACCCGCTCCGCCACCATCCGGCCCTGCGCCATGGCGCGATGCGCCAGCATCGGCCCGCCCGCAACGTCGCCGACCGCCCAGACGTTGCGCATCGAGGTGGCGCAGCCAGCATCGCTGCGGATGAACCGCCCGTCCATGGCTAGGTCGAGGCCTTCCAGCCCGAAGCCCATCGTGCAGGGAAGCCGGCCGACCGCCACCAGGACGACATCGGCCGGAATCGCCTGCTCCGCGCCATCCGCCGCCCCGGCCGCTGCCGCGACCCGCAGCGCTGCCCCATCCGTAGTCAGGCCGCGCGCCTCGGTGCCGGTCAGCACCGCGATGCCGAGGCGCTCGATGGCGCGCAGCACCGGGCGGGTCAGCTCGGCATCCCAGCCCGGTAGGATGCGCTCGGCGGCCTCCACCAGGGTGACCGCGGCGCCGAGCTGGGCGAAGGCCATGCCGAGCTCGAGCCCGATATAGCCGGCGCCCACCACCGCCAGGCGTTCCGGCACGCGCGGCAGCGACAGTGCCTCGGTCGAGGAGATCACCCGGCCGCCGAAGGGCAGCGCCGGCAGGGGCATCGGCACCGAGCCGGTCGCCAGCAGCACATGCTCGGCCCGGATGGTCTGCGGCCCGGTATCGGTCTCCACGCGGCAGGTCTTGCCGTCGAGCATGACGCCGCGCCCCTGCAGCGTCCTCACCTTGCCCTGCTTCAGCATGCCGGCGACGCCAGCATTCAGCCGGCCAACGATGGCATCCTTCCAGGCGACCGCTTGGGCCAGGTCCAGGCTCGGCGGCTCGGCACGCAGCCCAAAGGGCGAGGCCCCAGCCAGGGCGGTGGCGCGACCATATTCCGCCGCCACGTGGATCAGCGCCTTCGACGGAATGCAGCCGACATTGAGGCAGGTACCGCCGAGGCTGCCCTGCTCCACCAGCACCGTGTCGATGCCGAGTTCGCCGGCCCGCGCCGCGGCGGAATAGCCGCCCGGCCCGCCGCCGAGCACGAACAGCCCGGCCGTCAGTTCGCCCATGCTCAGCCCTCCAGGAAGATGCGCGCGGGCTGCTCCAGCATCCCCTTGATGCGCTGGATAAAGGCCGCGGCGTCGTAGCCATCGATGACCCGGTGATCGAAGGACGACGACAGGTTCATCATCTTCCGCGGCACCACGCCGCCGCCAAGCCACATCGGCCGGGTGGCCAGGCGGTTGACGCCGATGATCGCCACCTCCGGCCAGTTCACCACCGGCGTACTGGCGATGCCGCCCAACGCGCCGAGGCTAGTGATGGTGATGGTCGAGCCGCCGAGCTCGTCCCGTGCCGCGAGGCCGGCCCGCGCCGCCTCCGACAGCCGCTTCACTTCCACCGCGCAATCCCACAGGTCGCGCGCCTCGGCATGCCGAACCACCGGCACGACTAGGCCGGAGAGGGTCTGCGTGGCGACGCCGAGATGCACGCCGCCATGCCGGCGGATGACGCCGGCATCGTCGTCGTAGAGCGCGTTCATCTGCGGGAAGTCGGTGATGGCGCGGACCACGGCGCGCATCAGGAAGGGCAGCAGGGTGAGCTTCGGCCGGTCGGCGCCCTCGGCGTTCAACGCGGCGCGCAGCTCCTCCAGCGCGGTCAGATCGATTTCCTCGACATAAGAGAAATGCGCGATGCGGCGCGTCGCCTCGGCCATCCGCTCGGCGATGCGGCGACGCAGGCCGGCGACCTTGATCTCCTCGATGCGGGTGTCGGCGGCGCGGCCGGCCGGCGCCGCGGGCGCGCCGCCGCGCAGGACGGCGTCGAGGTCATCGTGCAGGATGCGCCCGGCTGGGCCGCTGCCATGGACCTGGCGCAGGTCAAGCCCGGCCTCCCGGGCCCGCTGCCGCACCGCGGGCGAGGCGATGGGCCGCTCGCCCGGCGGCCGCGGCGCCCCGGCCGAGCGCGGCATCGCCGAAGCGGCCGCGGGGCGCGGCGGGGCCAGGGTGGCTGCCATCCGCGGCGCGGGCAACGGGGCGGCTGCGGGCGGCGCCTCGGCGTCGGGTGCCTCGCGCGGCGCGGCGGGCTCCGGTGCCGCGCGCGGTACCTCGCGTGGTGCCGACGCCACCGCACCGTCCGGCGCGCCCGCCACCTCGATCCGCACCAGCTCGCCGCCCACCGCCAGCGTGCTGCCAACCTCGCCGCCCAGCGCCAGAATGGTGCCGCCGACCGGCGAGGGGATCTCCACCGTCGCCTTGTCGGTCATCACTTCGGCGAGCGGCTGTTCCTCCCGCACCACGTCGCCCACCTTGACGTGCCAGCCGACCAGCTCGGCCTCGGCCACGCCCTCGCCGATATCCGGCAGCTTGACGATGCGCGTGCCCATCTCAGTCCTCCAGCACGGCGCGCAGCGCCCGGCCGACGCGCTCGGGGCCGGGGAAGTAGTCCCATTCCTGCGCGTGGGGATACGGCGTGTCGTAGCCGGTGACCCGCAGGATCGGCGCCTCCAGGTGGTGAAAGCAGCGTTCCTGCACCTGCGCCGACAACTCGGCGCCGAAGCCCGAGGTCCGCGTCGCCTCATGCAGGATCACGCAACGGCCGGTCTTGCGTACCGAGCGCTCGATCGCCTCGACATCGAGTGGCACCAGGGTGCGCAGGTCAATGATCTCGGCATCGACGCCGGTCTCCGCCACGGCCGCCTCCGCCACATGCACCATGGTGCCATAGGCGAGCACCGTCACCGCGCTCCCCACGCGCCGCAGCGCGGCTTGGCCGAGCGGGACGGTGTAGTGGCCGTCCGGCGTCTCGCCGAGCAGATGCCGCGCCCAAGGCACCACCGGCTGGTCGTGGTGGCCGTCGAAGGGGCCGTTGTAGATCCGCTTGGGCTCGAGGAAGATGACGGGGTCGTCGTCCTCGATCGCCGCGATCAGCAGCCCCTTGGCGTCGTACGGGTTGGAGGGAATGACGGTCTTCAGCCCACAGACATGGGTGAAGAGCGCCTCGGGGCTCTGGCTATGCGTTTGCCCGCCGAATATGCCGCCGCCGCATGGCATCCGCACCACCATCGGCGCGGTGAACTCGCCGGCCGAGCGGTAGCGCAGCCGCGCGGCCTCGGAGACGATCTGGTCGTAGCCAGGATACATGTAGTCGGCGAACTGGATCTCGGCGACCGGGCGCAGCCCGTATGCGCCCATGCCGACGGCGACGCCGATAATGCCGCCCTCCGAGATCGGCGCGTCGAAGCAGCGCGACGCCCCGTACTTGCGCTGCAGCCCCTCCGTTGCGCGGAAGACGCCGCCGAAATAGCCGACATCCTCGCCGAAGACGACGACGCGGCCATCACGTTCCATCATCACGTCGAGCGCGTCGCGGATCGCTTCCACCATGGTCCGGCGCGGCATCACTCAGATCCCCAATTCCTGGCGCTGCTCGCGCAGGTGGCGCGGCATCTCCTTGTAGACACCCTCGAACATGGTGGCGGCGCTAGGCTTCGGTCCGTCATGCAAGGTGCCGTGGCGCTCCGCCTCGCGCGCGGCGTCCAACACCTCTTCCTCGATCTCGGCGCGGAGCTGGGTCTGCCGCTCCTCGCTCCAGTCGCCGCCGGCGATCAGGTGGTTCTTCAGCCGCTCGATCGGGTCGCCGAGCGGCCAGGCGTCGGACTCCGCCTTCGGTCGGTAACGCGACGGGTCGTCCGAGCTGGAATGCGCGCCGGCGCGATAGGTCACCCATTCAATCAGCGTGGCGCCGAGGTTGCGCCGCGCCCGCTCCACCGCCCAGGCGGTCGCCGCATGCACCGCCAGGTAGTCATTGCCGTCGACCCGCAGCGAGGGGATGCCGTAGCCATGCGCACGCGCCGCGAAGGGCGCGTTCTCCCCGCCCGCCACGCCCTGGAAGGAGGAGATGGCCCACTGGTTGTTCACCACATTCAGGATCACCGGCGGCCGGTAGACCGAGGCGAAGACCAGCGCCGCGTGGAAGTCGCTCTCGGCGGTCGAGCCCTCGCCGATCCAGGCGGCGGCGACGCGGGTGTCGCCACTGATCGCCGAGGCCATGGCCCAGCCCACCGCCTGCACGTATTGCGTGGCGAGGTTGCCAGAAATGGAGAAGAAACCAGCGTTCTTCACCGAATAGAGCACCGGCAATTGCCGCCCCAGCAGGCGGTCCCGCTCGTTCGAGAAAACTTGGCACATCAGGTCAACCAACGGCCAATCTTGCGCGATCAGCAAGCCCTGCTGGCGGTAGGTCGGGAAATTCATGTCGCCTCGTTCCAAAGCGGTCTGGAAGCCGCAGGCGACCGCCTCCTCCCCAGTGCAGGGCATGTAGAAGGAGGTCTTGCCCTGGCGCTGCGCCATCATCATCCGCGCGTCGTAGGCGCGCGTCTTCAACATGGCGCGCAGCCCCGCCTTCAGCGCCGCGGCATCGAGCCCAGGCGCCCATGGGCCGACTGCCTCGCCTTGCCGGTCGAGCACGCGGATAATAGAATAAGCGAGATCGTGGATTTGGTGCGCCGAAACATCGATCGGCGGCCGGCGGACCGCGCCGGCCCGTGGGATGGATAAATGGTGGAAGTCGGGCTTGTCGCCTGGCCGCACCGCGGGTTCCGGAACATGCAGCGACAGAGGCTTGTGCTCGCTCATCGCATGCTCCCGTCTCGGCGCTTTGAAAACGCCAATTGCCAAGCCCCACCAGCCTGCAACGACGGAAAGTGGGCTGGACCGTTTTGAGTTCCCTACCAGCAAGCGGCATTGGTACGTGGTGCGACGCATCGGCTTCTTGCTACAAAGGCCTGGGCGCACTGGTCCGCTTCTAACGCGGAGGCGCCGACGAGCCGGCCGAGCGCGCACTGCGGCGGCAGGAGATGGAAGTCCAGCAGCTGTCCCTGGCGCTTGGCGAGGCGGCTGCCGATGGCGTGGCGTTCCGGCTGGCGATCGAGACCGGCGAGGCTGGCCGCGTCGAGCGGGTTGTCTTCCTCGCCTTGCGAGGCGAGGACCGTGTCGAGTGCTTCTGGCCCGTGCCGCTGGAGCCGCTAGCCGAGGTCGCCGCCGGCGCGGCGGCGCAGCTGCGCCTGATCGCCGATGAGGGCCATGCCGGGCATGGCAGGGCCGCCAGGCGGTCGACACCCCTGCCCGCCCCCTTGCCTCGCCAGAAGGCTTCCGGCAGCCCACAACACCCACAGGCCACGCTGCTGTAGCCGAGCCCCGGTATCGTATGTCCATGCACCTCGCCTGCCTGAACCCCGCACAGCGCGCCGCCGCGACGACGCCGGCCCCCCTGTTGGTGCTGGCCGGCGCCGGCTCCGGCAAGACCGAGACGCTGATCCGCCGGGTGGCGGACCTCATTGTTTCGGGCGAGGCGCCCGGCCGGCTGCTCTGCATCACCTTCACCGCCAAGGCGGCCGGCGAGATGCGCGGCAGGCTCGCGGTCCTGCTCGGCCCGGAGCAGACGCCGCGCTGGGTCGGAACCTTCCACGCCGTCATGGCCCGGCTGCTGATCGAGGACGGCGCCGGCGTGCCGGGGCTGCCGCGCGGCTTTGCCATCCTCGGCCAGGGCGACGCCAGGGCGCTGCTGATGCAGGCCAGCGGGACCCAGGACGCAAAGGCGGCCAGCCTGCTGCAGGAGGCGGTGTCGCTGCTGAAGAACGGCCTGGCGACCGAACCCCGCCGGCTGCCCCGGTCCTCGGCACTGGCCCGGTTCGAGCCGGAGGTCCTGGCGCAGGCAGCGGCCGTGCTGCCGGCCTACCAGGCGGCCCTGGCGCAGCGCCAGGCACTCGACTTCGACGATCTGATCGCCACGCCGGTCGCGGCCATGCAGGCCGATCCGGCGCTGGCCGCCCATTGGTCGTCGCGCTGGGCCGAGATCCTGGTCGACGAGTACCAGGACACCAACCATGCCCAGCACGCGCTGGTCCGGCTGCTGGCCGGCAAGTCCGGCCGGGTCTTCGCGGTCGGCGACGACCTGCAGGCGATCTATGGCTGGCGGGGCGCCGATGTCGCCCATATCCGCCGCTTCCAGAAGGATTACCGGGCGGCGCCTGCGCCGCTCAAGCTGGAGACCAACTACCGCTCGACCCCCACCATCCTGCGGGCCGCCAACGCCATCGCCGCCGAAGACCCGGAGGCGCTGCCGAAGATCCTGCGCCCGGCAGACCCGAAGGCCTCACCCGGGCCTTTGATCACCATCCGGGAGGCGCCCACCCCGGAGGATGACGGCCGCGGCGCGCTGGCCTGGCTGCGGGCGCTGCGGCGCCGGCAGCCGGCGCTGCCCTGGCGGGAATGCGCGGTGCTGGTGCGGGCCGGCTTCGTGGCAGAGCCGATCCTCGCAGCCCTGCGCCAGGCCGACATCCCGGTGCGGCTGGTGACGGACCGGGAGCCGGAGCCGCCGAAGGAGGTCCTGGCCGCCGTTGCCTGGCTGCGCCTGGCGATGAGTCGGACGGGCAAGGCCTGGGATTCCGCCGCCGATGATGCCTTTCGCCGGGCCTGCGCCTTCCCGGTGCGCGGCATCGGGGGGGCGCTGTTCGGCCGGTTGCGCGAGCACGCCGCCGAGCGGGGCCTTGCCCTGGCGGCCGCCGTGGCAACCCTGCCCGCCACGGCGCAGGAGCGGCAGGGTCTCGAGGCCGTGCTGGGCGTGGCAGGCGAGATCGCCAACGGCGTCGCCCGGCGGAGGCTGGGTCCGGCCGACGCGCTGCGGCTGGCCGCCGAAGCCAGCGAGCTCGCCGAGCGGTTAAGCCAGGACGGCAAGCTCGGCAATGAGTGGGCGGCCGTGCTGCGGGCGGCCGAGCAGGCCGGCAGCGTGGCGGCCTACTGCGACAGCGCGGCGCTCGGCACCACGCTGGGCGAGGCCGAGGCGCTGGATGCGGTGCAGGTCATGACGCTGCACCGGGCCAAGGGCCTGGAGTTCGACCACGTGCTGCTGGCGGGGCTCGAGGAAGGTGTCTGGCCGAACTGGCAGGCCGAGCAGCAGGGCGCGATCGCCGAGGAGCGCCGGCTATTCTACGTGGGCGTGACCCGCGCCCGGCACTCGCTGCAGCTGAGCTGGGTGCGCCACCGCCGCGACTGGGCCGGCAAGCCATCGCGCTTTTTGGCGGAAATTCCGAAGAATTTGATCGAGGGCGCGGAGGCACAGCACTCAACCAATCATGGCAGTTCGGGGAGGGCCCCTGCCCGCCCTGACCGGTCGGTCAAGCCGCCGACCCAAGCTGAGACGGACCGGCTGGTGGCGGAGTACACGGCCCGCAAGGTGACCAAGGCTGTGCGGTGACGCCTGTCCTACCTTGAACGGACAATGCCGAATGATTCAGGGCAGCGATATGCTTGATGGTGCCGAATGTGAACGCGATCGCTTTGCCCCGGACCTCCGGCTTCCGGTGACCCAAGCGCCTCGAGATGCCCCTTCTCTTCAATCAGATCCCGCATAGATCGCATTCGCATATAGCGTTTTCGACGAGGCCGGTCCCACCCGTCCGTCACAGCGCCAACCCGCAAAGGCCCGTCCGATTCGGACGCGAAGGGGCGGGGACTTTTCCAGGGATTGTCCCCAGGCCGAGCGGGGACTATTGCAGGAGGGGCGGGGACTTTTCCAGGGAGAGCCCGAGAGGGGGTCTATAACGGAATCAACGGCTTGTCGAGTTATCCCGGGGACTTTGCCCAGCTACTTCAAGTAGTCTTTTTCAATTAGCCTTTTCAAATAGCTTCCCCTGGAAAAGTCCCCGGCGACAAGTCAGCGGGAACCGCTCAAGGTCCGTGCTCATGGGAATGGTGCACGACATCATCGAGGCCGGAGGCAAAGAAGCCGCGCTGCGCGCCGACATCGAGCGTGCGGTGGTCGAGGCTGCGTCCCTCTACATGGCCGACGAGAGCGTTGGCATGGGTTTTCTCTATTCAGGCTGGTGCCAAGCCGCCCTGCCCCACCGGAGACTACCAGACGAAGCGCCCTGGCAGATCGTTAGCGATCATATCACCCTCGCGGTCGAGCCTGGCCGCCGACCCGATGCAGGCGGCAAGCTAGTATCAGTTGGTGTGCCATATGGCAGCCGCGCACGGCTCATCATGCTGTATCTGCAATCAGAAGCACTTCGCACAGGCTCGCGCGACGTACTGTTGGGCCGCAGCCTGCGGGATTGGCTGGGGCGCATGGGGATCAGCACCGGCGGAAAGTCGCAGAAGGATGTCCGCGAGCAAGCAGAGCGAATCGCTCGCTGCCGCTTCACCTTCCACGTGAATACCGGCAACCGGGTCGGTCTGGTGAACCAGAACGTGGTCGATAGTGCCATGTTCGTGCCATCCGAGAACCCAGCCCATAGCGCCCTGTTCGTGGAGGTAGCGCGGCTATCGGAAGTCTTCTTCGACCAGCTCCGCAAGCATCCGGTACCGGTAGAGGAAGGTGCGATCCGAGCCATCAGCAACAATTCGGTCGCCCTCGATCTTTATGCGTGGCTGGCCTATCGCCTCCATGCCCTGCCAAAATCCACGCCTGTCTCCTGGGCAGCCCTCAAGGGGCAATTCGGTGCTGGCTGCGCCCGCATGGACAACTTCAAGCCCACCTTCCTCGCCAACCTAAAACTCGCCTTGGCAGTCTACCGCCACGCAAAGGTCGACATAGACGAGCGTGGCTTGATCCTGCATCCATCTCGGCCGCCGGTCGCACCGCGTGCGATGTCCCCTGGCAAAGTCCTCACCCCTGCTAAAGTCCCCGCCCCTGGCAAAGTCCCCACTCAGTCGATGCAGCGGACGTTGATTTAGGACTCTCGTATAGTCGAGGTGGATCCTCGGATCTCGGCTGGCCGGAAAATTCATGGTGGTCCGGGTGCTGGCGGTCGAAGTACCACGGCAGATTACTTGGCAGCCTTGGGTTGACGCATGACGTCGTAGCCGAGCGCGCTGAGGCGATGGACGAGGCGCATAGCGGTCCGGTGCTTGTCGATGCGATCAAGATAATCGCCTCCGAGTTCGAAGGTGACGCCGCGTTGAAGCATGTGGAAGGCCGCGACCAAGATCTTGTGGCCGCCTTCTTCGTTCCTATGCGGGCCTTCAGGCGATGGAACTTGTCGCGGAGATAGGCACCTTTGGCCTGCGACGCCGAGATCGCCGCGGTCACCAGCATGGCCTTACAAGCGCGCCCAACCGGGTCTGGCGATCCGATCTGATATACATCTGGACCCCCGAGGGCGGGCTGTACTTAGCCGTGATGCTCGGCCTATCCTTTCGAATCTGCATTGAGCAGGTGATTGAGCACGATGGACCGGAGCTTGCTCGTCACACCGAATGCCGGTTCCATGTGGGCGGCATCCACTCCGCTCATCCCGCTAGCTCAACCTCAAGCCGCGCGATCTCCTGCTCCAACCTGGCGCGTTCCTTCTTGAGACGTGCCAACCGTTCCCGGATGCCGGAAGTGCTCTCCCCTGCCCTTCTTCGCCGCCATTCGATCAGCTCTGCCCGCTTCAGTTCAGGCCGGATCAGGCCTTCGTTTTCCGCTGCTTCGAGGATTGGCGGCTCTAGTGTGGAGAGCAGGTAGATCGTCGAATACGAACCGGGTAGACGCTCCATCGGGACTGCTCCGCCCATTGCCCACCGTGCGGCTTCGCGTAGCTGATAGGCGGTGCGGCTAGAGAACGGTAGCTCCGCCTCGACCGCCGCCACGTATTCACCGTGCGGCAGCGTGTCCTTTGCTCGGATTAGCAGGCGGCCAATCTCAAGAAACGCGCCCTGCGCCCGGCTCCAGAGCCGCGAAATCTCGGAGACGTAGTCCTGCGGAAGCCGCGGCTCCGATCTGACTGTCTGCAGTGCCTGAACCCGGGCGTCGCCTTCGATCAAGACAGGCGGGGGCGCTGCGTCTAGTTTAAGCCGCCGCGACATGCTTCTTCCCCTTCTTCACGTCACGCCCCCAGACTTTGCCTCGCACGAAACTCCACACCGCCTGCATCTCGTCAGCACCGGCATGTCCCGGCACGTCGACCAGCCCCAGCCCCTTGGCCCCGGCCCGGGCGTAATCCGTCCGGTCTGCCACCTCGACCGGGCATAGCTCCCCAGCATCGAGCAGGAAGGCCTTCACCGCGTTGACGTTCACGCGCGGCTTAACGAAATTGAGTACCGCCACAGCAGGCCGTCCTTCTTCCCGCAAGTGCTTGAGAAACGGCGCTACGGATTCAGCGTCATCAAACGTGGCGCGGGTCGGTACGACGATCAGATCTGCCTTGGCCAGCAGCGCTTGAAACGCGGCGGGTTGCGTCTCGATGGATGGCGGCGTGTCAATGAAGAGCGCGTCGTAGCCTTCCATTTCTGCGTCATCAAGCAGGGCGTCCGCTTGCGACCAGGCGACCTTGAAATGAGGGATCGCCGGCATGGTCTTCGGCCTGCGCCGCGACCATATGGTCAGCGTGGCTTGTGGGTCCAGATCGGCGGTAACCGTCTTCAGGCCGCTATGGGCCGCGGCGGCTGCAAGGTTGCGGCACAGCGTCGTTTTGCCGACGCCCCCCTTCCCGGCTGCGAGTAAGATGCGCTTCATGCCGTCCCCCAACGACTGTTGCGGCCGATCTCTAGCCGTCGCAGGCTCGCCTGCGCAACTGCCACGAAAGACTGACCGGTTAAACCTTCCCTCAGTAGACGGCGAAGATATGGGTAACGCGCAGCTCTGAGACCATTGGGCCTCGCCGCAGCAAGCCCGGGTTGCCGGCGCGTCAGGCGGCGGGAAAGAGTTCCGAGGTGAACTGAGAGAAGATCAGCACGCGCCGCCCTTCGTCGAGCAGGACGCCAAGCAGGTCCAGCAGCCGCGGGTCGCAGCAGACCTGGCGCAGCTTCAGCTGCGCATCCAGAATGATGATGCCAGAGCGCGCCAAGCCCTTCTGGGCAACCGCCTGCTGGACCCTGGCACGCATCGCCAGCGGGATAGCCTCGTAGACCCCGGGCCTGGCACCGCCATTGGAACACCAGGCTGCGGTAGATGCCATGTCGGGCCGCCACCTCTGCCACCTGCACGCCGGGCGCATCGCGTTCAGCCAGGATGCGGAGCTTATCCGCCACGCTCCACCGCCGCCGCCGCTCACGCCCAGTGATGATCTCGACCGTCCCGCTGCCCATGACCTTAAAGCCGACCTTACGCCCGACGTTAAGGCCGCCAGCCTCAACGCACGTCAGTGGCCAGGGAAGGCGGCGCAAGCTGGACGCTTACGGCCAATGAGTGAAACCGAGATTTGGCGGCTGTAGGGGGCATCCGGCAGTCTTCCATGACACGCGCTCTTGGCGCTTCTCGCGTCAGCAGGCTCCTGCTGAGGTCTTCTCCAGCGTGCCTATGGCAGCTCTGCGGCTACCTCGCCCGTGTGCTCGCCAAGTCGAGGCGGCGGGCGGTCGTTGCTGGGTGGCGTCCGCGACATGCGAATCGGGTTTGCGATCACCCGGACCACTTGCCCATCCGAGCGCACCACCTCCCGCACCAATCCGCGCGCGATGACCTGCGGGTCGGCGAAGACCTGGGCAAGGGTGTTGATCGGGCTGGCCGGCACACCGGCGGCATCGAACAATGCCTGACATTCCGCCAGGGTCCGGTCGCGCAAGGCTTGGCCGATCAGCAGCGCCAGAGCATCGGCATGCTGGAGGCGGTCGGCATTCCGCGCGAACCGGGCATCCGCCGCCAGGTCCGACATCCCGAGCGCTGCGCAGAAGCTGCGGAATTGCCCGTCGTTGCCGACGATGATCATCAGATCGCCGTCTGCGCAGCGGAAGCTATCGCTCGGATAGACCGTCGCCAAGCGGTTGCCGGCGCGGGGTGGCACCCGGCCGGTGGCGAGATAGCCGAGGCCGAGATTGGTCAGGCCGGCCACCTGCACGTCGAGCAGCGACATATCGATATGCTGTCCGAGGCCGGAGCGCTCGCGCTCCCGGAGCGCCGCCAGGATGGCGACATCGGCATAGAGCGCGGTCATCTGGTCGGCGACGGCGATGCCGGCCTTGCGCGGCCCACCGCCGGGCGCATCGTCGGGGTTGCCGGTGACGCTCATCAGCCCGCCCATGCCCTGGACGATGGTGTCGTAGCCCGGCCGCGGCGCGTAGGGGCCGGTCTGCCCGAAGCCGGTGATGGAGCAGTAGACCAGGCGCGGGTTCGCCGCCGACAGCGTTGGATAATCCAGGCCGTACTTCGCCAGGGTCCCGACCTTGTAGTTCTCAATCAGCACGTCCGAGGTGGCGACGAGACGCGCCACCAGCGCCTGCCCCTCAAGGCTTGCGATATCGGCCACCACCGAACGCTTGCCGCGGTTACATGTCCAGAAATAGACCGAATCATCGAGTGGCGTGGCCGGTGGATCGGTGACGAAGGGCGGCGCCCATTCGCGGGTGTCGTCGCCGCGTCCTGGCCGCTCCACCTTGATCACGTCGGCACCGAGGTCGGCCAGGACCTGCCCGGCCAGCGGCCCGGCCATGACCCGGGACATATCAAGCACGCGGAGCCCGTCGAGGGCGCCGGGGCCGGCTTGCGTCGTCATCGCCGCTAGCGCCCGGTCCAGCGGGGCTTTCGCTTCTCGGCGAAGGCGGCCAGGCCTTCGCGGCAATCCTCGGTGCCGAAGACGGTGGAAACCAGGTCCACGGCGGACTCTGCCCCCTCGTGGTAGCCAGCGGCGGCGGCGCGTAGGAAGGCCGCCTTGCCGAGCCGCATCAGCGCCGGCGACTTGGCGGCGAAGGTCGCGGCAGTGCGGCGCGCCTCAGCCATCAACTCGGCCTCCGGCACATGGCGGCTGACCAGGCCCAGCGACATTGCCTCGACCACATCAAAGCTGCGGCCGGTGAACAGCAGGTCGAAGGCGCGGTGCCGGCCGACGATGCGCGGCAGGTGGTGGAAATGTATTGCCGGCAGCAGGCCGACATCGACCTCCGGATAGCCGAAGCTGGCATGGTCGGCGGCGAGGATCATGTCGCAGGTGATGGCGATCGACATGCCGGCGCCGCGGGCCGCGCCGCCGATGGCGGCAATTGAAGGCTTGCCGAGGGCGGACTGGGCCTCGCTGATCCGAACATAAATCTTGCCGACGACGCGGTGCGCATCCGCCGGCGTGCCGCGCAGGAAGGCAGGCAGGTCGAGCCCGGCGCAGAAGCGGCCGGGGATGGCACTGGACAGGATGACGGCGCGCACCGCGGGGTCGCGGCGCGCCCGGCCCAGCGCCTCGATCAGGGCATCCATGAAGGCTTCGGTGATGGCGTTCACCGGGGCATTGTTGAACAGAATCTCAGCGACCCCGTCCCGCACTTCGTAGTCGATCACCTTGGCCTCTCCTCCTGGTCTTGCCGGCCAATTTAGCCGGGCTGGGGACAGCTAGGCGAGGCGGTCGCCGCCGGCTTGACGGCACCTTGCCGGCACTGGCCGAATACGGCGACGTCCGGCCAGGCAGTCCGGGCTATGGGAGGACGGGAACGTGCGGGAACGCCAAGTCCTGGCAAAGGCTGCCGTAGGCTGCACCCTCGGGCGCCGCTCCATGCTCACGCTACCGGCGCTGCTGCTGCCGTCCGCCGCCAGCCACGCCCAGGACGGCGGCGCGCGGCCGGTCACGCTGGTCGTTCCGTTCCCGGCTGGCTCGGTCACCGACAACGTCACTCGTGCCGTCGCGCAGCAGCTGCAGGAGAGCCTCGGCCAGCCGGTGGTGGTGGATAACCGGCCGGGCGCGCAGGGCACGCTCGCCGCCGCGCATGTCGCCCGCAGCCAACCCGACGGGGCCACGCTGCTGATGGGCTCCTCGGTCATGTTCGTTGCCCGCAGCCTGATCCGCAGCTTGTCCTACGATCCGGTCGGCAGCTTCCAGCCGGTGTCGGGCATCGGCTCGACCTCGATGATTCTCATGGTCCCCGCAGCCTCGCCTGTCCGGTCGCTGGCCGACCTGCAGGTACGGGCGCGGCAGGCGGCACCACCGGTTACCGTCGGCTTCGGTTCGCCCAGCGGCCAGGTGGCTTTGGCGCTCTTCGCCACGGCGAGCGGCACGCAGCCGGTCGGCGTCAGCTACCGCGGCATTCCCCAGGCCATGACCGACCTGGTCGGCGGCCATATCGAGGCCGCGGTGGTGGACCTCGGCACCGGCCTCGCGCAGCGGCGCTCGGGTCAGGTGCGGGCGCTGGCGATCTCCGCCGCGGCGCGCAGCCCGCTGGCGCCCGAGGTGCCGACGCTGCAGGAGAGCTTCCCGCACGCGGAGGGCGCGCTCGAGACGATCATCGCCGTACTCGGCCCGGCGGGGATGCCGGCGGCGACCGTCGCGCGGTTGGATGAGGCGATCCGCGCTGCCCTGACCCGGCCGGCATTGCAGGAGCGCTTCTCAGCGCTGTCCACCGCTGTCCTACCGCTGACGGCGAGCGCGCTGGCAGCGCGCATCCGAGCCGATAATGCACGATGGGAGGCGCTGATCCGGCAGGCCGGAATCGAGCCGGAGTGACTGCGCAACAGCAGCCTACGCGTTCTCCGGGCTTCTCCGTCGCAAGTTCCGTCCTGACCAGCGAGCTTTCCGTGCGGGTCGACCGCGCAAGGGCGATGGCGATTGCCGTGATGAGGCGGTAGGGCAGGGGGCATGCGTGACCCCACCCGGCAGGCCGAGCGGCTGATGGCCATCCGCCTGCGATACACGATCAACACCCACCTGGAGGACCAGGGGATTACCGCGCCGTCGACGATCGGCGCCGCCGCCGGCCTACCCGCGGCCGAGGCCGTAAGCCTGCTGACCCGCCGGCAGTGGCGCGCCGGCGACATTGCCGCGCTGAAGGCGGTGGCCGATCGGCTCGGGCTGCAGGTGGTGCCGCCGGACACAAGCCTCCTGTGGGGGTAGAACGGGCCCGGTTAGAGGGACCGACGGCGCCGTCGGGCGTGTGTGGGCCGCGGCGAAGCGCTTGCCCCGGCCGGATCCGTCAGCTGCTCCTGCCAGCGCGGCTTCGCGTCTCAACCTGGATCAGCGCCCTTCCTGGCCGAACCTCTGACACGCGCTCTCCGCGCTTCGCGTGTTTATCGCGGCTTGCCACAATCGCGGTTGGCCGTGGGTTTCCCGCACGCCGGCACGATCTCGCGCCGCGCTGCGGCCAGCCTCAGACCGTCACGTCCTACCTGATGCGCACTAGCAGCCAGTGTCGGCACCTGCCGCCGCTTATCACTCGGGATAACCCGCAGGCTCCCTCGGCTCCGGCTGGTTGAACAGGATGAAGGCCAGGGGGTTGCCCGGCTCCGACATGGCGTCGCTGCGCAGCCCCGTGATTTCCCCGGCCACGCCACTCGCATATTCTGCGACTATCTCACCGAAGCTATTGCGCTGAATCGCGACCTTCTGCCCCACCTCAACCCGGTCATTGAGCTTAACGAGGAACTCCACGATCCCACCAGCGGTTGCCAGGATCGGAAAGGCGGAGTTGCCGATATAAACGCGCACGTCTTTGGCCGTGCGTCCCATCGGTCCGGCCAGGATGCCGTGATGCTTGAGGACATTCATCGTGCCTTCCACGAACAGCGCGATCATCTCTGGATCGAGGGCCCGCGCTGCGCCGATCTCTGGCGTGAAGGATGGGATGCCAGCCTCCATGAAGGCGTTGTGCAGCACACCCGGATAGACTGGATTGTCAAAGATCTGGCCGACGGGATACAGCTCCAGCATGGTCCGGACGGCCGGTACGCCCATTTCCCCGATATTGAATGCCGTGACCTCGAAGCCGGTCGTTCCCGTGTGGAAGTCGATCGCGT
>NZ_JBHTDE010000021.1:0-34408 GCF_042666655.1 Dankookia sp. GCM10030260 | reverse complement strand
TTCTCACCGAGGCCAACCGGCCGGTGGCCAGCGCCGCCTTCGACCACTTCTTTCATCGCGGCCTGAACAAGCCGGAGCATGGGTGGTTGATCTGCGGGGCGTGCCATGCCGAGCTGACCTATGGCGGCTACCTCATCCGCTTCCTGCGGATGCCCGAGTTCCGCGCCTTCCAGGGCGCCGTGTTCGAGCACCGCCGCCAGGAGCGGGCCCGCACCGGCGACACGCCGGAGTAGCCACCATCCTCTGTCCTCCCGACTGGAGGGCATGCCAAAGCCCCATGACCTCAGACCGAGGTCATGGGGCTTTTCGCGTTTCCGGCCTGGTCTGCCGCGATGCGGTCCTCCGCCGCCCGGATCAAGCCGCGCAGGCTGGTGGTCAGCCGCCGCGCCTCGCCGCGCAGCCGCTGGCCCGCGATGGCCTTGGCGCTGCGCCCGCGGTGCTTCCAGTTCGCCCGGCGGCATCGCTCGAGGCCCGCCGGTGTCCGCGCCCCGGGGCGGGGCTTCGCTGCCAGCTCCGCCAAGCAGTCGGCCCATGCCGGCCTGGTGCTCACGCCCCGCTCGCACCAGGGTCCGCTAAGGCGATCCCGCCCGTGCTACGGTCGAGCCATGGAGCGCGCCGAACCACCCTCGCCACCGCCCCCGCGCCTGCCCTGGGACTACCATCCCGCCCTGACCGAGAACCGACTGCGGCTCTGTGCCCGCCTGCTGGCCCATGCCCGCCGTGACGCGCTGGCCATGGCCAGCTACGAGCTCGGCGACGATCCCTGGTCGGTCGGCTGCCGCGCCTTCGCCTTTGGCCGGCATCGCCTCCAGCGCGCCGCCAGCTCGGGCGACTATCCCTGGCTCGCGGTGCTGGACGACAGCGCCCATTTCGTCTTCGTCTTCGTCATCGGCGCGGCGGACGAGGGCGTGCCGGTGCGCTTCTTTCGCGGCGCCGCCGATGAGCCGACCGAGCGTACGCTGCGGCGACAGGAGATGGAGATGCAGCAGCTCTCCCTGGCACTGGGCGAGGGGGCGGCCGAAGGCCTCGCGTTCCGGCTGGGGGTAGAGACCGGCGAACCCGGGCAGGTCGAGCGGGTGGTCTTCCTGGCGCCGCGGGGCGAAGACCGCGTCGAGTGCTTCTGGCCGGTGTCCCTGGAGCCGCCCGCGACAGCGGCCACCGAGGCGGCCGTGCAGCTCCGCCTTCTCGCGGACGACAACGATGCCGGACCCGGCGAGGCCGCCAGCCGGTCAGCGCCCCTGCTTGGCGCCAAGCCACGCCGCAAGACCACCGAGTGTCCGCCACCCCAGACCACGCTGCTGTAAGGCCGGACCCAATCCGCGGATGGATTGCGGTAGTCGGTCGCGCTGCTCGCCCTCGCAGCGCCGCCGCGGTCCGGTCGACCCGCCGCAAGAGACGATAACCAAATTCAAATTTGAATCCGCCTCGCCCGCTGGTATCTGACGTCAAAGTTCGTATTTCTTTCGCGTCGGCGTAAGCGGCAAGGAATAGGAGCAGATGCCGAGGATACCGCGGGAGGAGCAGGCGACGATCCGCCACCGGGTCGACGTTGAAGGTCAGAAAGTCGCTGACGTGGCTGCGGCCTATGGCTGCACCGCAGCGAACATCTACGCCATCTTGGCCAAGCTCCGCCGGCAGGATGTCCAGAACACGGGTGAGGTCGTGTCATCCCCCAGCGTTGCCGCAGCCGCTCCCACCCTTGTTCCGGCAGTCGCCGCCGTAGACGACCTCTTCGGTGCGCCGGCCGAGCCAAACTCCGCTTCTGCTGCTCCGGCTGCTATGCCCCCGGTGGCACCGGAGCCGCCGGCGCTGGCGAACGACAAGGCCTCGTCGCCCGCAGTCGCCGCAGCTGATCTGCCACCAGCGCGCGTACCGTCCCTGGCACCCACCCGGTCAGGGCGCGTCGGGAAGGCGTCGAGACCCTCGGTGCCCACACCCCTGCCAAGACCCAGCAAAGCCGGCTATGCCCTGCTGATGCGGACCAGTGATGGCGAGGAGGCGGTGAACCCGTTCCGCTCGCTCGATGAGCTGCTGGCCGCCACCAAGCCTCTCCTGCGCACCGCGGCGCGCAGCCCAGAGCCAATCTGGTTCTCGATCCAGGAGGTCGACCTCGATGCGTTGGAAGAGGGCTTCTGACTAGCGCGCCCCTCAACAGCGAGCACGGGCTAGGACGAGCGCGGGCAAGCCCAACCAAGCGGCACTGCGTGTCATCGCGCGAGTCACGCAGATGCCTTGCCAACTCGACCCGCCACAGGACGGACGCCGCATTGGACAGCCTCACTGGTGCGGGGATCCGGGCGAGCCCTGCGGCTGGTTCACGCCTCACATTTCTGTCGCAACATGAGAATGGCAATGCGTGCGCTTGAGCGCCTCGCTACAACTATGAGTAGCAAGGAGGAGCGCTCATGCCGCAGCACGACGGGTTCCACGATCTGCTCACCGCGGCATTGCCCCGCCTTCGAACGCACGCTCGCGCCCTGACCCGAAACCGCGCTGCTGCTGACGACCTAGTGCACGACGCGGTCGCCAGCGCGCTGGCCGGGCGCCACAGCTTCACCCCAGGCACCAACTTCCACGCCTGGATGCATCGCATTCTGTACAACCGCTTCATCAGTGACACCCGCAAGCGGCACGCGACCGAGGATCTGGACCATGTGCCGGACGCTGTACTCGGCATCGGTGGAGCGCAGGAGGACCGGCTGATCCTAGGCGAGTTGCGCGGTGCGATTGGCCGTCTCCCGGCGGAACAGCGCGCGGCGCTGCTGATGGTCGCCTTGCAGGGCATGAGCTACGACGAAGTCGCGGAGGTGACCGGCTGCGCCGTAGGCGCGGCCAAGTCCCGGGTTTTCCGTGCCCGCCGCCAGCTTCAGGCAATGCTTTTTGGCAAGGAAGAGGCCAGCAGCAACGTGTCGCCGCGCTGCATTGTGCCTGCCTCCAGCCGGACGAGCGGAATTCGAGCGTCATCCACCGGGGCAGCCGACTAGCAACGCCGCCGATTCTGTCGAGAGCTTCAGTCACCGAAAGGTGCCGCGTGTCCTTGCTGTTCCGACTTCGGGCCGCCGCCCGCCAAGCGGCCGATATCACCATCGAGTTCGGCGGCGGCGACCCTGTCGAGCTTATCGCTCTGGCCCGGCAAATCGGCGAGCGCGAGAACTGCACCGCTGACTGCAAGACGCAGCCGGACCGCCCGCATGTCCTCAGCGTCCGCTTCGCGCGGTGCCCGAACACCACGGCAGAAGCAGACCGACTTCGGCAGTCTCAGGAAGTAACCGACCCCTTGCCGTCCTGGCCACAAACGCACAGAGCCCCATGATCTCGCTCTGAGGTCATGGGGCTCTGTGCGTTTGTGGCCGCTGCATCATGGAGAAACCATGCTGCCGGTCTGAGCGACAGCACCATAGCGTGCTGTCGCTACTTCACGCTGCCCGGCAGCGATGTTTCACGGCGGCGCTGGCATACAGTCAGATCGCCTCTTTGAGCTCCTTGGCCGGGCGGAAGGCGATCTTCTTGCTGGCCTTGATCTGGATTGGCTCGCCGGTGGCCGGGTTCCGCCCAGTCCGGGCGGCCCGCGCGCTCACCTGGAAGATACCGAGGGCGGGGATCCGGATCTTGCTGCCTCGCTGCAGGTGCTCGGCGAGATTCTGCACGAACTCGCCCAGCATCGTCTCGACCTGGCGCTTCGGCAGGTCGTGGCTCTCGGCCAGCGTGGCGGCCATCTGCTTCAGGCTGACCGCCGCGGCCATGGTGCCGTTCACGGCTGGCGCGGCACCCCCGGCCTTCGCCGGCACCTTGGCTTTGCCCGGCGCCGGTGCCTCGTCCGCTTTCGCCGAAACTACGGGCTTCTTGGCCGTCGCCGGCTTCGCCGCTTTCGCCATCCTAGTGCCCCCCCTTTGATCCCCAGGGGATTGAAGCAGAACTTCGTTCAGCGTGTCACGGGCGAAGTCGGGAGATCGTCGCCCCGCTGACGTTGTAGCTGCGGCCGATCTCGGCCAGCGTCTCGCCCTTGTCTCGGCGCTTGACCGCCTCGCGCCGCTGGTGCGGGGTGAGCTTCGGGGGCCGACCCATTCTCTGCCCCCGGACCACGGCCCGAGCCCGTCCCTCGCCGGTCCGCATGCGGATGAGCTCGCGCTCGAACTCGGCCAAGCCGCCCAACACGGTCAGCATCAGGCCGCCATGCGCGGTCGTGGTGTCGGCCCAGGCATCGCCGAGGGAGCGGAAGCCGGCCTTCTTGCCGGCGATCGTGGCCAGCGTGTTGAGCAGGTCCCGCGTCGATCGGGCGAGGCGGTCAAGGCGCGTCACCATGAGCACGTCACCGGCCTCGAGCCGGTCGAGCACCTTGCGGAGTTGGGCGCGGTCGGTCTTGGCGCCGCTTGCCACCTCGCGGAACACCTTCGGGCATCCCGCCTTGGCAAGCTGGCGCACCTGCGCCTCGACGCTCTGCCCGTCGGTCGAGACCCTGGCGTAGCCGTACATCATGCCCGACTTATGGCGGCGTTTTATGCAAAGGAAAAGCCCAGCAAAATCAATGCCGAAAGTTCTTTGCATAATTGTTGATTTATGCAAGGAGAAAATCGGCCTGGACTCTTAGAAGGCAATCTGGACCACCGAACTTGCCCACGTTGCTGGCTACAAATACGTGCTCATGACGCATTCAACTTTGGCTCTGCGACGCGGGTTCAGCTGTCAGGCTCCTTCGGCTTCAGGCGGCCGAGGACGTAAAGCGTGAGCACCGTGAACAGGCAGATGACCAGGGCCACATCATAGTTGGCCAGACCTACGGCGATACCGATCGCCCCTGTGGCCCAGAGGGAAGCTGCCGTCGCGGTCCCCTGAACCTCACCGCCACCTTTGAGGATCGCGCCACCGCCAATGAAGCCGATCCCGGTGATCACTCCCTCGACCACGCGCGCCATGCCCTGCGGCTCATTGCGCAGCAGGCCTTCCACCGCCTGCACGAAGCCGCAGGCCGCAATGGCGACGAGCGGGAAGGTGCGCAAACCCGCGCTGCGGTCCTCCTGCTCGCGGTTCCAACCGATCAGGAATGCGAGTGCGTAAGCAATGGTCAGGTCGCGAATATGCGGCAGGAAGGCGAGTTGGCGGACGTTCGGCAACAGATCCTGGAGATCCATGTTGCCGTAACACGAATGACACTCAATTGTTCCGCAATGGACGGGCGCAAGCAAAGGGACTGGCGACGGGACGCGGTGGGGCTGGCGCTGCCTTGCCAGGGTGCATCTTGCAACCAAAGAGCCGCTGCCTCGCTGCGCATTCCTGCGGACGCACGTCCGGCTCTGCAGCTGAGGCCATACGGAAGATGTCCATGCCAGGAAACGCGCCTCGGCCGCTCGAAGGACAAGTCGCCCTTGTCACCGGAGGCAGCAGCGGCATAGGTGCCGGCGTAGCGGTCGCGCTTGCGGCGGCAGGCGCGGCGGTCGGGGTCAACTATGCGTCGAGCCCTGAGGGTGCTGCTGCCGTCGTTGATGAGATCGAACGGACTGGCGGCGCGGCGGTCGCATTGCAGACGGATGTTTCGCGCGAGGAGCAGGTCGAAGCGCTGTTCCGCGGACTGCTCAACCGCTTTGGCCGCCTCGACATCCTGGTGGCCAATGCCGGAATCCAGAAGGACGCCGCCTTCGCCGACATGACACTGGACCAGTGGCGGACGGTGCTCGACATCAACCTCACTGGCCAATTCCTCTGTGCTCGTGAAGCGGTCCGGATCTTCGACCGGCAGGGCCGTGATCCTGGGCGTTCGGCTGCCACGGGCAAGATCATCTGCATGAGCTCGGTGCACGAGGTCATCCCTTGGGCGGGGCATGTCAACTACGCCGCATCCAAGGGCGGCATCATGCTGATGATGAAGAGCCTGGCCCAGGAAGTCGCCTCGCGTGGCATCCGTGTGAACGGCATCGCACCTGGTGCCATCCAGACTGACATCAACCGCGCCGCTTGGGAGACACCGGAGGCGCTGCAGCGCCTTCTGGCCCTCATTCCCTATGGTCGTATCGGCCTGCCGGAGGATGTCGCCAGGGCGGCCGTCTGGCTCGCATCCGACGCGTCCGACTATGTCACCGGCACGACGCTATTCGTCGATGGCGGCATGACACTCTATCCCGGGTTCCGCGAGAATGGCTAAGGCAACGCAGAAGGCTGCTCCGCCCCTGTCCGGTGCGCAGGCCGCGGCGGAGATGCTGCGCATCGAGGACTACGCGCTGATCGGGGACACCTTCACCGCCGCGCTGGTGGGCAGGAACGGCTCGATCGACTGGCTCTGCGCGCCGCGCTTCGACAGCGGGGCCTGCTTCGCAGCACTCCTGGGCGGACCCGAGAACGGCCACTGGCGGATCGCTCCTGTCGGTGAAATCCGGGCGGTGTCACGACGTTACCGCGACGGCACGCTGGTCCTCGACACCGAGTTTGAGACGGAGACAGGTTCGGTCGTTGTTACCGACTTCATGCCGCTGCCCAGCACTGAGGACGAAGTTGATGTCGTCCGGATCGTGCGTGGCGTCCGTGGCGAGGTATCGATGCGCCTGGAGGCGGTGTTCCGGTTCGACTACGGCCATGTCGTCCCTTGGCTACGGCGCCGGCCCTATGGCCTGCAGGCCATTGCCGGACCCAACGCCTTGCAGCTGTGGTCGCCGGTGGAGTTGTCGAACCAGGATTTCACCACAATGGCGGAGTTCACGGTACGGCCGGGGCAGAGCATTCCGTTCTCCCTGTGCTGGTACAAGTCACACCGGCCCGAGCCGCCGGTTCAGCACCCCGAGGTGCTGCTCGAATGCACCACTCGCTGGTGGCGCGACTGGTCGGCCAAGTGCACCTACAGCGGACCCTGGGTCGACGCCGTGCAGCGGTCTCTCATCACGCTCAAGGCGCTGACCTACAGCCCGACCGGCGGCATCGTCGCTGCCCCGACGACGTCGCTGCCGGAGGAGATCGGCGGCGTGCGGAACTGGGACTATCGCTACTGCTGGATCCGCGATGCCACCCTGACCCTCTACTCGCTGCTGAGCTCCGGCTACACCGAGGAGGCTGTGGCATGGCGGCGCTGGCTGCTGCGCTCCGCCGCCGGGCGGCCGGAGGAGATGCAGATCATGTATGGGCTGGCTGGCGAGCGTCGCTTGCCGGAGTTGGAGCTGCCATGGCTGAGAGGCTACGAAGCCAGCCGACCCGTTCGCATTGGCAACGGTGCCCAGGAGCAGTTCCAGCTCGATATCTATGGCGAGCTGATGGATGCGTTGCACGTCGCCCGCAAATACAATGTCGAGCCGGATGCCGAGGCGTGGCGGATGCAGGCGGTGCTGATGCAGTTCATCGCCGAGAAATGGGGCGAGCCCGATAGCGGCATCTGGGAGGTGCGCGGGCCACGGCGACACTTCACCCACTCGAAGCTGATGGCCTGGGTCGGGGTCGACCGGGCAATCTCGGGCGTCGAGCAGTACGGCCTCGAAGGACCGGTTGAGGTATGGCGCACCCTGCGCGCCAAAATCCATGACGACATTTGCCGCAATGGCTACAGCGCTAAACGCAACAGCTTCGTACAGCACTATGGCGGAGACGATCTCGATGCCGCGCTGCTGCTCATGCCGACTGTGGGCTTTCTGCCACCGTCAGATCCGCGGATCATTGGCACCGTGGAGGCGATCGGACGCGAGCTGACGGTCGATGGCTTCGTGCTGCGCTATCGGCCGGAGACCGGCGTCGACGGACTGGGCGGCGGCGAAGGCGCCTTCCTTCCATGCACCTTCTGGCAGGCGGATGCCTTGGCACTGATGGGCCGCCAGGATGAGGCCGCGGAGATCTTCGAGCGGCTACTCAGCATCCGGAACGACGTTGGTCTTCTGGCTGAGGAGTATGATCCGCGGACACGCCGCCAGCTCGGCAACTTTCCGCAGGCATTTTCGCATATCGGCCTGATCAACACGGCGCAGAACCTCACGCTGGCCCGGGGTCCAGCCCAGCGTCGCGCCAGTGACGCAAAGACCGGTCCGGCTTGAACCGCTCTCAGGTCAAAGGTCTTGCTCCGCCGGCCTCCATTCCGCCGTCCCCGCAAGGCGGCGTTCGCGCGCCTCAGGGTGCGCACCTCTCCGGAGCGTCGCAGCCACGGGCCGATTTTGCCGACCCACCGACACGGGAGAACGCGGCCGGGCGGCTGCGAACAGTCGGCGTGGAGATGGAGTTCGGGGCGATCAGCGCGCGACAGGCGGCGATGGCGCTCGCAGCGGGGCTCGGCGGCACCGTCGCGGAGGAGGACCTGCACGCGCTGGCCGTCCAGGGGACGGCGCTCGGCGAGCTGATGGTCGAGATCGATATGCGTCACGCCCATCCGCAGCGCCACCGGGGGACGCGGTGGGGCCGGCTCAGCACGATTTGGGCAACCCGGCTGGGCACGGCGGCACAGTATTTCGTACCGCGTGAACTGGTAACTGGACCGGTGCCGATCGACCGGCTAGCGCTGGTTGACCAAGCCGTGGAGGTGCTGCGTCGGGCGGGGGCGCGGGAGGTAGGGCCGGTCGCGTTCAGCCTCCACTTTAACCCGGAGGCGCCGCGGCTCGACGCGGAGACGATCACCGCGATCTTGAAGGCGTTCGTGCTGCTGAATGACTGGCTGCGGCGGGAAAGTCGGCCACGCGGCCTGAGCCGCAGGCCCGGTTTCGGACGTGGCTTTCCGTCGTCCTACGTGCGGCGGGTGGTGGTGGCGGACTACTGGCCGGACATCGCCGGCCTGATGGGCGATTACTTGGCAGCGAACCCGACGCGGGACCGTGACCTCGATCTCCTGCCGCTATTCCTCCACCTTGATGAGCGGCGGGTTGAACCGCCCCGGGTTTGTCGGAGGCTCCAACTCTTGAGAGGATGGAGCGATGACGACGAAGAAAGTTGCGGCGAGCTACTCGCCGGAGGTGCGTGAGCGGGCAGTACGTCTGGTGCTGGAGGGTGGCGGCGATTACCCGACGCAGTGGGCGGCCATCAACTCGGTATCAGCCAAGATCGGCTGCACGGCGGAGACGCTGCGCAAGTGGGTGCGCCAAGCCGAGCGTGATGGTGGGCAGCGGCCCGGGCCGACGAGTGCCGACCGCGAACGGATCAAGGCGCTGGAGCGCGAGAACCGGGAGCTGCGCCAGGCCAATGAGATCCTGCGCAAGGCCAGCGCATATTTTGCCATGGCGGAGCTCGACCGCCGGTCGCGGACATGATCGCCTTCGTCAACGATCACCGGCAGGCATACGGGGTCGAGCCGATCTGCACGGTGCTGCCGATCGCCCCATCCACCTACCACGCCCACGTCGCGCGGCGTGCCGACCCGGGCAAGCTGCCGACCCGGGCCCGAAGTGACGTGGCGCTGATGGCTGAGATCAGGCGCGTGCACGAGGCGAACTTCGGCGTCTACGGCGTGCGCAAGGTCTGGCGGCAGCTCGCCCGGGAGGGGATCAAGGCTGCCCGCTGCACAGTGGCGCGCCTGATGCGGATCATGGGGCTGCACGGAGTTGTGCGGGGCAGGAAAGTACGCACTACCATCCCCAACCCCGCGGCAGCGTGCCCGCTGGACCATGTCAACCGCCAGTTCAGGGCACCGCACCCGAACGCCCTGTGGGTCAGTGACTTTACTTACGTCGCGACCTGGTTGGGCTTCGTCTACGTGGCTTTCGTGATCGACGCCTTTGCCCGGCGCATTGTCGGCTGGCGGGTGTCGCGGACCGCTCACGCCAGCTTCGTGCTGGATGCCTTGGAGCAGGCCCTGCACCAGCGCCGTCCGGTCCGTAACGACGGGCTCGTGCACCATTCGGATAGGGGGTCGCAATACCTTGCGCTGCGCTATACGGACCGTCTGGCCGAGGCGGGCGTCCAACCCTCAGTCGGGAGCGTGGGCGACGCCTACGACAATGCCCTGGCCGAGACGATCAACGGCCTGTTCAAAGCCGAGGTCATTCACCGGCGCGGTCCGTGGCGCGGCATGGAGGCGGTCGAGTTTGCCACCCTGGAGTGGGTGGACTGGTTCAACAACCGCCGCCTGCTCGAGCCGATTGGAAACATACCCCCTGCCGAGGCAGAAGCGCGCTACTACGCGCAAACCGAGGCGCAAGCCTTGGCCGCATAACCCAACCCAAATGGCCTCCGGGAAAACCGGGGCGGTTCAGGTGCGGGCTTGCCTCCCCGAGGAGAAAATTAGCAAGCGAGCAACCTTGCATTACCGCCTGCCGACGGCGCGAGTGGGTCAGCCCGGCTGGAGCATCGCGCCAGATTGGAACCGGTGGGTGGCGGTAGAGCGACTGGCGACCGATCGACCGCGGCTCGAGCGTCTCGCCGCGACCTACCTTGCAGCGGAGAGAAAGCCATCGAACTGGGCGGAGATCTCGGCGCAGCTATTGACCTCGTCTGGGCGATCTTGAGAGCCAGTATAGGGTCGTTCCAGGTCGTGGGCACGAAGGATCTGGACACACGCAAGTTACTGGCGGCGACGAAGAGGAACGTCGGCGGCAGATCAGCGGCCAGCGCCAAGCCGGCCTGATCTAGGCTGCAATCGCGCTGCAGGTCGGGCTGACCCAGACCGAGGTGTCCGACACCTCTGATGTTCGTCGTCAGTGCTTTCCGGCAAGACGAAGCAGCCTTCACCGAGCTTGGAAAGTGTGACACTGCATCGCTGTTGCGTGGCGCAGTCGGCCAGCTGACGCCCCCGTACGTCAGCTCGGCTCGCATTAGGCGGTGGGCTGCAACCCCGCATCGGCCTGACGGTCAAGATGGGCCGCGAGCGCCGGGTCCAGCTTCAATCTGTGGGACAAGGCGCCAAGCCAGGCGCGTTCGGCAGCTTGATCGGGGTCCATCGACATGCGGGCGGCGAGATAGAGCTCGGAGGCCTGTTCGGGGGTTTGCGCGGCGGCCGCGATTGTGGAAACGGGAATGTCCTGTTCCAAAGCATCGAAGACAAAGGCTTTGGCCTCGGCGTCCAGGCCGAGGGTCTCAACGCGTTCGAAGATGCGATTGCGCTCGGCGGGATCGAGATGGCCGTCGGCTTTGGCGGCACCGACCATGGCGCGGATCAACGCGAGCTCAAAAGGCTGGCCATCCGCGGCAGGAATGGCGGCGGGAAGGAAGCGCTGGTCAAGGTTTTGCGTCTCGGCCTGAGTTGCCACAGGGGCACTGGCCGGAGACTGGCCCTGCTGCCAGTTCTGGTAGGCACGATGCGCCAGCGCGCCGAGCGCGGCGGCGCCTCCATAGCCGAGCACCCCACCGGCCATCTTCCTTACGCCCTTGCCGCCAAGGACCATGCCGAGGATGCCGCCCGCCGCGGCGCCGCCGGCAAAGCTACCACCGTTGATATTGCTCAGGGCGGACTTGGCCTGGTCCATGAAGCCGGCTGGCGCACGGAACTGATCCTGGCCAGGAGCCTGACCGGACTGGCCGAGGAAGCTGTCGAAGAGCGATTTCGCATTGATCATGCCGCTGAAGTCGGCCCCGGAGCCGTCCATTTCAAGCCGAAGGTGAAGTTTCCTCCATTTTCGAGTTGAGTCGCGGGGCCGCCGCCGCTTGTCTACATTACAGTTGTATGTCTTGTGCCAGATAGAGATGATCTTGCTCCATCTCTGATACAGGGGTGGCTCTTGTCGGGATCCGGGGTGATGCGGCCCATCACCCCGGATCCCGACAAGAGCCAGGTGCCAAAATTATCGAAGCCGCATTGGCCACAGCAGAGTACATACCTCGAGCCAAATTAGTCTTCAGCCTGCGCCGCGCCATCGACTACTCCAGCCGCCGGCTGGACTCCCCCACCACTCTTTGGCTGGAGCCTGCAACATCCCTACCGGCGCGCGGAGCGACGCGCTGTCCCTGGCGAAGATCCTGCAGGTGGTCCGTCACGATCGCCATGCCCTCGGGGAGCCCGCGCAGGATGGCAGTCCGCTCGCCATGGTTGTCGCCGGTCTCGACCGGCGTAATGCGCACCCTGCCGTCCGCATCGAGCACATGCACCACGCGCCGGTCGAGTTGGGCCGAAAGCGCCACGGTCGGCACCAGCAGCCGCTCCCGCGTCCCGACCTGCACGCGGGTCCGCACGAACTCGCCCGGCAGGAACCGGCCATCGGCATTATCCAGCATGGCCCGGACCAGGCGGCGGGCGGTGCCCGAGTTGAACCGGTTGTCGAGCTTGTAGATGCGCGCGGTCGCCGCCGGCCGGCCGTCCCCGGCCAGCACCTCGAGTGCGGCCTGTCCCGTCGCCAGCGCCGCCTCGACCGCCACCGAGGCCTCGGCCGACAGCGCGACCTGCACGTCGATGGGATCGATCTGCACCAGGCTGACCAGCTCGGTCTGGTTCGCCGTCACCAATTCGCCGGCGTTGATGTCCGACAGGCTGGCACGCCCGGCGAAGGGCGCGCGGATCTCGGTATAGCCGAGGTCTAGCTGTTGTCGGAGGACCTCCGCCTCCGTCTCCCGCAGCCGGGCGGCGGCGATCGCCCGGTCGCTCTGCAGTTGCTGGAAGCGCTGCCGGCTGGTGAAGCCATCGTCCGCCAGCGACTCCACGCGCTCCACCTCGACCTTGGAGAAGGCGAACTGCGCCCATGCCTGGTCGCGCTGCGCCTCGGCGGCCTGCAGCGCCACCGCGAAGGGCTGCGGGTCGATGCGGAACAGCAGCTGGCCCTGCTCGACCATGGCGCCCGGCTCGAAGGACCGCTCGACGACGACGCCAGTGACGCGCGGCCGCAGCGCCGCGTCGCTCGGCGAGACGATCACGCCGGTATAGTCGAACACAATTGGGACGGTGGTGCGCTCGGCGCGTGCCACGCTGACCTCGAGCACCGGGGCGGCGTCGGTTCGGGCGCCCTTGGCCTGGCTGCCCTCGCCCGGCCAGGGCCGACCCGCGAGGACCCAGGCCAGCCCGGCCGCCGCCACCATCGTCGCCGCCAGGCCAACCGTCACCGCTGCCCGCACGCCATCCTCCTTCGCCCTGCCGCGGCCCGGCGGCGCGAGCGGCCAAGCCACACCGGAACCCGCAAGAAGCGTCAACGTTGCACGGCCTTCGCTTTCCGCCCCGAAACGGGCCGCCGCCGGGATCCTCGCCGATGTTCGCCTTCTTCGTGGACCGCCCCGTCCTGGCGGGCGTGATCTCGGTTGCCATCACGGTGCTCGGCGCGCTCGCGGGCCTCACCCTGCCGATCGCTCAGTTCCCGCGCATCGCGCCGCCGGTCATCAATGTCGAGGCGACCTATCCCGGGGCCAGTGCCGAACAAGCCTATGCCGCCATCGCCATCCCGCTCGAGCAGGAGATCAACGGCGCGCAGAACCTCATCTATGTCAGCTCGGTCAGCAGCGCCAATGGCAGCGTCAGCATCGACGCCACCTTCGCCGTCGGCTCCGACCTAAATGCTGCGGCCGCCGACATACTGACCCGGGTCAACCGCGCCGAGCCGCGCCTGCCCGAGGCGGTGCGCAGCCAGGGCGTCGAGATCCTCAAGAGCTCGCGCCAGCGGCTGGGCAACATCGTCCTCACCAGCGCCGAGGACTCCGGCTTCGACGAGCTGTTCCTGTCGAACTGGGCGGAGACGCAGGTCATCAAGCCGTTGCGCCGCGTCACCGGGCTCGGCCGCATCGTCAACTTCAGCAACCAGCGCTACGCCATGCGGATCTGGCTCGATCCGGCACGGATGGAGGCGCTGCAGGTCGCGCCCGCCGACGTGGTGGCGGCGGTGCGGCAACAGAACGTGCAGGTCACCGCCGGCGCGCTGGGCCGGGAGCCGATGACGGCGGGCACGCCCTTCGAGCTGCGCCTGGTCACCAGCGGCCGGCTGCAGTCGCCGGAGCAGTTCGAGAACGTCATCCTCCGCGCCCGGCCGGACGGGTCGGTGCTGCGGATCGGCGATGTCGCCCGGGTCGAACTGGGTTCGGAGCAGTATGGGGTCCGGTCCACCTTCAACAACAGGCCCTCGGCGTCCATCGGCCTGTATCAAAGTCCCGACGCCAACGCGGTCGAGGTCATGGACGGCGTCCGCGCCACCATGGCGGAGTTGGCGCAGCGCTTCCCCCCCGGGCTGACCTACGAGATCGCCCTCGACCGCACCGAATTCGTCCGCGCCGCGATCGTCGAGGTGGTGAAGACCCTGTTCGAGGCGACCGTGCTGGTGGTGGTCGTGACCTTCGTCTTCCTGCAGAGCTGGCGCGCCACGCTGATCCCCTGCATCACTATCCCCGTCGCGCTGATCGGTACCCTCGGCCCGATGGCGATGCTGGGTTTCTCCTTCAACACGCTCAGCCTGCTCGGCCTGGTGCTCGCGGTCGGCCTGGTGGTCGATGACGCCATCATCGTGGTGGAAAACACCGAACGCCTGCTCGGCGAGGGGCGCCAGCCGCGCGAGGCGGCGCGCGAAGCGGTGCAGGAGGTCACCGGCCCGGTGATCGCCACGACACTGGCTTTGGCCGCGCTGTTCGTCCCGGTCGCATTCATCCCCGGGGTGACCGGGCAGCTCTACAACCAGTTCGCCCTGACCATCACGATCTCCTTCGTCATCTCGGCAGTGGTCGCGCTGACGCTGACGCCGGCGCTTTGCGCCCTTCTCCTCCGCCCGCATGGCGAGGAGCGGCAGAGCCGCTGGCGCGCGCCCTTCCGCTGGTTCGACCGCGTGGTGGGCCGCGGCGCCGAGGGCACGATGCAGGCCGTCGGCCGGCTCGCGCGGCGGCTTGTCCTTTTCGCCGTCGGCTTCCTCGCCTTCGTCGCGGCGACATACTGGCTGTTCCAGCAGCGGCCGACCGCCTTCGTGCCGCAGGAGGACCAGGGGTATTTCTTCGCCGATGTCGCCCTGCCCAAGGGCGCCTCGGTGGAGCGGACCTCGGCGCTGCTGGACCGTCTGGGAGAAGCATTGCTCGCGCACCCGGCCGTCGCCGGCAGCATCGGCGTCGCCGGGCGCGGCATCCTGTCCGACACCGTGGCCTCCTTCTTCGGTTTCCAGATCCCGACGCTGAAGCCCTGGGGCGAGCGGGTCGCCGTGGACGCGGTGATCGCCGATATCAGCGCGGCCTTCCGGCAGGACCCGGACGGACAGGTGCGCATCGTCAACCCGGCGCCGCTGCCCGGCCTCGGCTCGCGCGGCGGCCTCACGCTGGCGATCCAGGACCGCAGCGGCCGGGGCGGGCTGGCACTGACCCGCGCGGTCGATGCCTTCCTGGAGCAGGCGACCGCGCTGCCCGAGGTCAGCCGCGCCCTGCCGACCAGCAGCTACGGCGTGCCGCAGATCCGGCTCGAGATCGACCGCGCCAAGGCGGAACAGCTCGGCGTGCCGCTGGAATCGCTGTTCGACACGCTCGGCACCTATGTCGGGTCCTCCTTCGTCAACCTTTTCAACCAGTTCGGCTTCGTCTACCAGGTCTATGTCCAGGGCGAGGCCTCGGCCCGCCGCACGCTGGAGGACCTGGAGGCGCTGACCGTGCCGAACATGCGGGGGGAGCCGGTGCGGATCGGCTCGCTGGTCACCACGCAGGTCGTCGCCGGGCCGACCGCCGTGCTGTCCTACAACACCTATCCGGCGATCGAGGTGGCGGTGGAGACGGCGGCGGGGATCAGCTCCGGCGCCGCGATTGCGGCGATCGAGCGCCTGGCCGAACGCCGCCTGCCGGCCGACTACGCCGTCGCCTGGACCGACGTGGCCTACCAGGAGAAGCTGGCGGGCGGCTATGCGCCGCTGATCTTCGGCTTCGGCATCTTCATGGTGTTCCTGGTGCTGGCGGCGCAGTACGAAAGCCTGCGGCTGCCGCTGGTCATCCTCCTCGGCACGCCGCTGGCCGTCTCAGGCGCGCTCGCGGCGCTGGCCCTGCGCGGCCTGCCGCTCGACATCTTCGGCCAGATCGGCCTGCTGCTGCTGGTCGGCCTGGCCGCCAAGAACTCCATCCTGCTAATCGCCTTCGCGCAGGAGGCGCGCGAGCGGGGCGCGGACGCGACGGCCGCGGCGCAGGAGGCGGTGCGGCTGCGCCTGCGGCCCATCCTGATGACCTCCTTCGCCTTCATCCTGGGCTGCCTGCCGTTGGCCATCGCGTCGGGGGCCGGAGCGAATGCCCGCATCTCGATCGGCACCGTCGTGATCGGCGGCCTGCTGCTGGCGACCATCCTCACTCTGGTGGTCACCCCGGTGCTCTACATCGCCTTCGAGCGCCTGCGCGAGGCGACCAGCCGCGCGCCGCGGCAGGACGCGGCCAGCCCCGCAGCCCCGGCCGACCAGCAGGCGTGAGGCCGGATGGTGCGCGGTCAGTCGGCCGATGCCAGCCGGCCGAGGGCACGCGCGTAGCGGGCCTCGATCGCGGCCAGGGCGGCGCTGTCCTGCGTCGCCGCGGTGCCGGCGTCGCGGGTCAGAACGATGTGCCGGCGCAGGCTGCGGCGCCGTTGGGAGTCCTGCTCCACCGCCGCCACCTCGTCGAATATCTCCAGCATGCGGATCATCACCGCCGGTGCGCCCGTGCCGGCCTGGCGCAGCATGTGGAACATCGCGTCCACCAAGCCCGCATAGTCGGTGGTGCCGCGCGACAGCCGGAACTTCCCGTCGCGCCAGAGACGGCCGGAGGGCAGGTCATGCGAGGCCAACTCGCACAGCGCGGCGCCAAGCCGGTCGAGCACGGCCATGGCGGTGAAGGGGTCGTTGATACCGGGCGACAATGCCCGCAAGCCGATCTCCACCAATTGCCGCACGGCGAATTCCAGGTCCTGCTCCACGCTGCGGGTATCGCCTAGCGCCAGGGCCCGGCCGAGCGCCGCCTGCGCGTCATCGACCACGCTGGCGGGCGCCACCCGACCGATGACGCTGTCGGGGAAGACGAAGTCGCCCGGGCGGATACGGAGCCACAGGCAGGCGTCCTGCTCCTCCGCCCATTGCCCAAGTTCTTCATCGTCCAGCACCCGCAGATAGCCGCCGCCCGGGGCCCGCAGCGCCGCGCCCGATTCATCCGGCGCACCGGGTTCCGCCGCTGCGCCGGACGAATCGTTCCGGCGCGGCAGCCGCCGCAGCGCCGCCGAGAGATCGCCATGGACCAGGGCCACCACGGTGTTCACGTTGATCGAGGTGGCGACATGATGGATGAACCAGATCAGCACCCCGACGCAGCCGAAGGCGAGCAGCAGCCCGACCGAGACCGCAAGTTGCGGGACGAAGGCGCCTTCCTCCGCGTCGTGTACCGACCGCAGCGCCATCAGCGCAAACGCGAAGGTGGAGACGAGGGCGCCGAGCGCATACTGGTTGCCGGGATCGCTGGTGAAGTTGCGCAGCAACCGCGGACCCATCTGGCTCGATGCCAGGCTGAGCGCCGCCACGGTGATCGAGAAGGTCGTGCCTGCGACCCCGATCGTCGCCGAGGCGACGGCCCCGAGCACGTCGCGGGCGCCCGCGGTGCCGCCGGCATAGACCCAGCCCTCGAGCCAGGACGGCAGGCTGATGGCGCCGTCGGCGCGGACCAGCAGCTCAGCCAGCACGATCGCGGCCAGGGTCATCACCGCCGGCCGCAGCCAGAAGGAGGCGCGGAGATCGGCCCAGAACTGCCGAAGGCGCGCAGTCCTCACTGCGCCGCGGCCTGGCGGAGCTCGACCGTCGCGGCCAGCACTGGCTTGGCCCGCACCAGCACGCGGTCGATGACCTCGCGGGCCTCGACCCGCCGTGGCGGATCGATCCAGAGAAGGAGGTCGAGCTGCACCGCCGTGTCACCGAGTTCCGCCACCCGCACTGCGGGCGCCGGCTCGGTCAGCACGCCTTCGACCCCCAGCGCCGCCCCCAGGATGGCGCGCTTTGCCTCGGCGATGTCGTCGTCCTGGCTGATGCCGAAGCGGATGGCGAGGCGGCGCTTGTCATAGGCGGTGTTGACCAGCACCTTGCCGGAGAAGAGGTCGCTGTTCGGGATCACCGCCCGGCGGTTGTCATAGGTGCGGATGGTGGTGGCGCGAACCTGGATGTCCTCCACCGTGCCTTCGAATTCCCCGACCTTGATCTGGTCGCCCAGGCGGAAGGGATGCGTCAGCAGCAGCAGGATCCCGGCCAGCGCGTTCTGCAGGATGTCACGGAAGGCGAAGCCGATGGCGACGCCGCCGATGCCCAGCACGCTGAACAGGTCGGCAGCGTTGATCGAGGGAAAGGCGATGGCCGCGCCGACGAAGATGCCGACCAGGATGGTCAGGCCGCTGCCGATGCGGCCGAGCACCAGGGCAACGCCGGGCGAGGCGGCGCGTAGCCCGACAGCCCGCGCGATCGCCGCGCGGACCGCGCCAGCCAGCAGCCAGGCCAGGCCGAGAACCAACAGCCCTAGCACGAGCCCCGGCAGCAGTGTGAGCGCGGCATCGGCCAAGCCACGGACGCGGGCGAGCAGGGTATCGAGGTCCATCCATCCCTCCATGCGCGCCGTCCTCAGGCAGTCTGGGCCGGTGCAGCCTGGGTCGGGGCAGCCTGGGCGGGGCGACGCATATCCTGCAGCACGTCCGCCTCACGGCCATCCGTGGCGGAGCCGGGAACCACGCTGAGGCTGCCATCGGTCTCAAGCACCACGGTCGCCGCGTCCTCCGGCCGCGCGACGCCGGAGGCGCGCAGCGCGGAGACCACTTCCTCGCGCGTCACCCGCTGGCCGCGCATCGCCCGGTCGAGGAAGTCGCCGCGATGCAGGAGCAGCGTCGGCTCGGACTTCACCAGTGCGTCGAAGCGCGCGGAGCGCACGGAGCCGAAGGCGACCAGCCATTGCAGGCCGGCCAGCAGCATGAAGCCGACCACGCCTTCGGCCAGGGGGACGGAGCGGTTCAGCAGCACGGTCGCAAGCGTCGAGCCGAGTGCGACCGTCACCACCAGGTCGAAGGCGTTGAGCTTGGCGAGTGTCCGCTTGCCGGAGATGCGCAGCATCAGCACGAGGGCCACATAGGCCAGCGTGCCGACGACGACGACGCGCAACAGGGACGACCAGGACTCGAAGAACATGGATCAAACCTTGGGAGGGCGGGCAGCGGAGGCGCTGCTTTGGGCATCCCCACGTGCGCTTGCAGGAGGAGGCTTCAGGAAGGGAACGGCCGCTCCTGGCGGCCGTTCCCGCGGGCGTCGGGGCACTTGCGCCGTAAGGCCCATCAGCCAGACTTGCTGTTGTCCTGCTGCTGCCAGAAGCGATCGATCTCCTGACGGCGCTGAATATAGGTCTGCTGGTCGGAGAAGGTCTGCAGGTCGACCTTCGGCGCCTTCTCCAGCTGGGTATCAGTAGTATTCAGCACGAAAGCGTCCATGTTCTGAGTGGCCTTCAGCTGCTTCCAGGGCACCGCGACATAATCCTCCCCCACGCCGAAGAAGCCACCGCGCGCCAGGATCACGTAGCTGACCTGGCCGCTGTTCGGGTCCACCACCACGTCCTCGATGCTGCCGAGGTACTCGTCCTTCGCGTTGCGCACGTCGGTGCCGGTAAGGTTATCGGCACGGAAGGCGCGGTCCATCTGCCCGACCGGCGTAGCATTGGCGAGCTGCTGCTGCCGGTAACCGCTCATGCGGTCCTGATTGCCGCCGGCCTGTTTCAGTTGCTGGCCGTACTGGTCATAGGCTTGGCGCAACTCGGCCAACACGGTCTCGCAGCCCTGCTGCTCACCACGCTGGGCCATCACCACGACTGCGGCCTGTAGGGCGCGCAGCTGCTGCATCGGCGGCACGGTCCAGTTCAAGTTGTCCCAGGGACCGCGCGCCGCCGCCTGGCCCGCGCCGGTAGCGCCGCCGCCCTGCGCCTGCACGCCGGCCGCGCGCGCGCGGTCCTCGGATCCGGCGCGGGCATCGGTATTGCCGGTGCCAGGGGCGCTATGGGCCGCGGTCTGGTCGTCGAGCATGGCCCGGCTGTAGCCGTGCCAGCCATAGCCGGTGCGATAGCCGTTGAGCCAGAGGCCGTCCTTGCGCATCTGTTGGCGGAAGGCCTGCAGGTCGTTCAGGCATTTTCGCGCCACCGGCTGGCCGGCTTCCGCCTGCTGCTGCGACGGGTTGCCCTGGGCCTGCGGCTGGCCCCGGTTCTGCGACGACTGAGCGCCGGCGAGTTGCGGCGCAAGGATGAGCACCGCGGCGGTGCCCATGAGGAGATGCTTCATTCTGGCCTCCCGGAATAGGGAATAGGTGTGTCACCCGGCCGCGGCGCGGAGGCCGTGGCACGAGTGCCAGCGAGGTGGTCGGCCAGCCCGGCGCTTTCGACCACGCGACACTCCCTAGGAAACCGATGCGGCATCGCGGACGCGCCGCGGTGTGCTGGACGGGATGGCGCGGCGCCCTCAATCCCCGCCCGGCAGCTTCGCGCCGGAGGCGCGGATCAGCTCAGCGAAGAGCCGCTCCTGTGCACCGCGGAATGCGGCCAGGTCCGCCGGCGTGGTGGGCCAGGCGGTGGCGCCGTTCTCTTCGAAGCGGCGGTTCAGCTCGGGGTCCCGCAGCGCCTGATGCGTCAGCGTCGAGAGCCGCTGCACCGCTGCCGCCGGCATCCCGGCCGGCCCGACCAGGCTGCCCCAGGAGGTGATCCGGAAGCCGGGCAGGAAGTCCGCCAGCACCGGCACCTCGGGGGCCGCTTGGCTGCGCTGCTCGCCGGTCACGGCCAGGGCGCGCACCTTGCCGTCGCGCGCCGCGACGATGGCCGTCGTCATGTTGTCGAACATGAGGTGCACGCGCCCCGCCATCAGGTCCAGCATCGCCGGCGCGCTGCCGCGATAGGGGATGTGCAGGATGTCGAGGCCGGCTTTCTGCTTGAACATCTCCATCGAGAGATGCGGCGAGGTGCCGAAGCCGCTCGATGCATAGGTGTAGCGCCCCGGCGACTTTTTCAGCAGCGCGATCAGCTCCGGCACGGTGCGCGCCGGCAGGTCCTGGTTGACGATGAGGATGTTCGGCACCTGCCAGATGCCGGATACGAAGGTGAAGTCCTTCGCCGGGTCATAGGGCAGGTCCGGCATGATGCTCGGCGCGATGGAAAGCGAGGCGACGCTGCCGAGCCCGACCGTGTAGCCGTCCGGCGCGGCCTGGGCGATGGCGGCCTGGCCGACCGTGCCGCCGGCGCCGCTGCGGTTCTCGACGATGACCTGCTGTCCGGCGAGGTCGCCAAGCTTGGCGCAGAACAGGCGGGACAGCGTGTCGGTGGTGCCGCCGGGGGTGAAGACGTTGATGTAGACCACCGGCCGGTTCGGCCAGTCCGACGCGGCGCTGTCCTGGCCGCGTGCGGCGCGCGCGAGCAGTGCTGCTGCGGCGGCACCCAGCAGCAGCGGCCGGCGCTGCAGGCCGTTTCTCGTCTCGTTCATGGCAAGCCTCCCGTGTCCGGCTTGTCTGTGGCCGGATCGTGACGCTTATCGGTGCCAGGGCGGCCGCGTTGCCGGCGCGGGGTCTACAGTTTCGTGGCCGGCCTGAACGGCATTGGACCGTTCGGCAGGACGATATCTCTGCGGACACAGTGGCTTGCGCGGCGACGGGTCGGTAGCCGGTGAGATCGTCACCTGCGCAGCCGTGGTCACAGTCGCGTGGTGTTGCTTCTTCCAACCTGCAGCACGGCGTCAGCGCGCGGCCGGCGCAGGCTCCAAGCCCGCCGCCAGCGCAATGCGCACCGCCTCGGACAGGCTGCCGGCGCGCAGCTTGGCCATGAGATTGGCCCGGTGGATCTCCACCGTGCGCGGGCTGAGCCCGAGGTCGAGCGCAATCACCTTGTTCTGCCGCCCGGCGACCAGGCCATGCAGCACCTCCGTCTCACGCGGCGTCAACGTGGCGATGCGGGCCGCAGCCTCGGTCGCCTCCCGCGCCCGCTCCAGGGTCTCGTCGCCGCGGCCAAGGGCGGTTTCTACAGCGGCCATGATGCTCGCCGCAGCATAGGGCTTCTCGACGAACTCGCAGGCGCCGGCCTTCATTGCCTCCACCGCCAGCCGTACATCGCCATGCGCCGTGACGATGACGACAGGCAGGCGAAGCCCGCGCGTCGCCATCTCCCGCAGCACCGCGAGGCCGTCCAGCCCGGGCATGCGGATGTCGAGCAGCACGCAGCCGAAGGGCAGGTTGGCCTCCGCCGCATGCAGGAAGGCCACGCCGGATTCGTGCGCCCGCACCTCCACCCCGGCTGCCCGCAGCAATAACGTGAGGGAGCGCCGTACGACGGCCTCGTCGTCGACCACATGGACAACCCGCATCGCACTGCCTTCATCCGGCATTGGCCTGTTCCTCCCTGTCCTGCCGGAGCGACACAGCGGGCAGCACGAAACGGAATACCGTGCCGCCACCCGGCCGCGCTGCGGCCTCCAGCCTGCCGCCATGCCCCTCTACGATCGAGCGGGAGATGGCGAGGCCCACCCCCATGCCGTCCTGCTTCGTCGTCATGAACGGCTCGAACAGGTGCCCCTCCAGGGCTGCGGGCAAACCTGGCCCGGTATCCGCCACGCTCACCTCTACCGCATCGGCGCCGCGTCGCAGGGTCGCCACCACCAACTCCTGCCGCGCCTCGCCCCGCATTGCCTCCGTCGCGTTGCGCACGAGGTTGACGATCACCTGCTGCAACTGGACGGCATCAGCCAAGACCGGCGGTGCGTCTCGGGCCAGATCGAGCTGCAACGCGACGCCAGGCTCCGGCGCTCCCGTCAGTACGAGGGAGATCGCCTTCTCGACGATCGTGTTGATGTCGGCGTGCTGCTTCTCGGTGTCGCCACGGCTGACAAATTCGCGCAGTCGCTGCAGGATGCGCCCAGCCCGTACCACCTCCTCAGCCGATTCAACGATCAGCTCGCGTGCTGCCTCAAGCTGTGGCGGCCCAGGCGGCGGATGCCTGGTCAGCAGCAGACCGGCGGTGGCCGCGAAGTTCGCCGCCGCCGTCAGCGGCTGATTGAGCTCATGCGCCATGGCCGTGGCCATTGCGCCCATGGCATTGATGCGGGCAACGCGGAACAACTCCGCCTGGGTCTCGCGCAGCCGCGCCTCCGTGACGCGTCGTGCCGTGATATCGCGCGACACGCCGACCAAGCCGAGCATGGCGCCTGACGCATCGCGCCATGGTGCCTTGGTCGTGAGCAGGACACGCCGGCGGCCGCCGCACAGGGTGATTTCTTCCTCGGCAATCCGCACTGCGCCGGAGGCGATCACCTCAGAATCCGCCGCCTCGATCTGCGCGGCAAGGTCCGGTGCCACCAGGTCGCCGATGCGGCGGCCCAGCGCTACCGCTGTCGTCGTGCCGAGCACCTCGGCCGCGGCAGCGTTGAGAATGGCGTAGCGCCCGTCGGAATCCTTGGCAAAAATCGGGTCCGCACTGCCTTCCAGCACGGAAGACAGCAGGTCGCGGTTGCGACGCAAGGCGGCTTCGGTCTCGCGCAGCGCAGTGATGTCGTTGCAGGCTTCGGCCACCTCGAGCGGCTCGCCATCGCCGCCACGGCGCAGCGCCCACTGGCTGGCGACCGTCACTTGCGTGCCATCCGCCCGCCGGTGGCGCAGGGTTCCGTGCCACTCGCCAAAGCGGACGAGTTCGGCCTCGATTTCGATCAACGGACAGGGGAACTCCGTGCTCATCAGCGCGTGGCAGGTTCGGCCGATGGCCTGGGCCCGGGTCCAGCCGAGCAGGCGCTCCATGCCCGCGGTCCAGACCGTGATCGTGCCGCCCGGATCCCGCACCAGCACCTGCGCCTGGTCCAGTGTCATCAGCAACGCCTCGCGCTCCGCAGCCCGGCGGCGCCGTTCCGCCTGCGCTGCGGCGAGCACGCGGGCGACGGCATTCACCTCGCGCACCGGCGTGGCAAGCGGCTCGCCATGCGCGGCCACCAGCTCCGCTACCCCGGCCAGGGCTTCGATCGGGCGGGCGATTCGGCGCGCGAAGCGATGCGCCAGCACCGCGGCGAGGGCGCCGAGGAGCAGGCCGAACGCCGTCGTGAAATAGATCGAACGGCGCAACGGTGCGGCGAAGCTCGCCTCCGGCAGGGAGACGACGGCAGTCCAACCCGCGATCGCGGAATGGGCATAGGCCGCGACCACCGGCTCACCGTCATCCGACGGCACCCGCAGCCATCCGGCTTCGCGGTCGCCGATGTCCTCCAGCATGCGGGCCGGCAACGGCAAGCCAATGTAGCGGGCGGCTTCGGCGCTGCGTGCCGCGATGATGCCATGACGGTCGGCCAGGCTGGCGACCATCCCCATCGGCACCTCCTCCCGCCGCAGCAAGCTTCCGAGCACCGCAGTCGGCACGGCAAGGCTGAGAAGATACTCGATCTCTCCATCGGGGTAGAAAACCGGCGCTACCACCAGAAACCTCGGCGGCGTGGTGGCCAGCACGTCGGAGATCTGCGGCCGCCCGGTTGCAACCGCCGCCTGGTCGGCCTTGGTAACCAGGATCGCCGCGTTGCGGGCCGACCAGTCTCTGTCGGTCGCGGTCAGGATATGCCCTGATGCGTCGCGCAGGACGATGTCGGCGCCCTCGGGGCGCGGGACCGCGAGCGCGCGCTGCCGGAAGGCGGCAAGATTGCCGGAGCGGAGATAGTCCGAGGTCGCCAGGACCCCGAGCATGGCCTGGTAGGTGGTCAGCCCGCGGTCGAACGCGATGGCCATCTGCCGCGCCGCCTCGCGGGCGGTGCCCTGGTGCTGCGCACGCTCCACCGCGGCCATCCGGAACAGATGGAATCCTCCGAGCACCAACATCGGCACCAGCAGCGCGGCGCAGAGCACACCGAGATGCCAGGCTAGCGGGCGTCCCGACGAAGCGGCCTTCATCATGTGCCTGCCTTCGAGATCGGCCCGGCCGCGCCGCGCCCCGATGTCACGGGCGGCGTCGCAGCAAGCCCGCCGATATGTGACGCAAGGCAACGCCTCCGCCAACGCACCGGTTTCCTAGGGGGTGATGCGGGGTCGTGGCAGGCCGTGCGGGACGCCAGATGCCGGGGGTCGGCGGCAGTCCACCCCGAGGAGAGTCAGGTCCGCCCGCCATGGGCCAGCCTCCTTCGCCGCAGACCCTCGCAATGGGGTAGCCGGCCGCTGCAAAGCGGTCATCGAACACAGGGAGTCTCAGATGCCGCAGCTCACCAACCGCACGCTGACCAATACCGCACTTGGCGCCGTCCTCGGGCTCGCGCTCGCCGGACCCGCCTTCGCCCAATCCGCGCAGAATCAGCCTTCGCAGGGCAGCAGCAGCAGCGCGCAGTCCTCCTCTGGCCAGCGTACCCAGGGCCAGGTCATGGGCCAGGACAAGCTCCGCCAGCAGCTGACGAAGGCGGGGTTCACCGAGGTGCAGATCCTCGATGCCGCCTACCTCGTCCAGGCCAAGACGCAGGAGGGCAACACGGTGATGATGATGATCGACCCGCCGCATGGCGGTTCGAAGTCCTCCAGTGCCACGAACGGCTCCCACAGCAGCGGCGCGTCCGCCGGCGCCAGTCCCGCCGCCTCGGGTGGCAGCAACAACCAGTCGGGTAGTGGCCAAGCCCGCTGAATCGCGGCGGTACAGGCCAGGCCGGGAAGCCGGATGTCAGGGCGGCTCCGACACCGGACTCCGCAGTGAGCCGGCCGGCCCGGCTAACTGCTCGGTCGGGCCAGGGCTCCGGCGAGACACCACATGGTTGATGCAGGCCGCCACCTTGTAGGACGGCAGCCACCAAACACGGCACACAGACGGAGGCGATCAATGAAAACGTATCTCACGACGACGGCACTGGCGACGATCCTGGTCTTGGGCGGCGGCCACCTTGCGGCAGCGCAGGGCCAGCAAGGCTCCGGCCAAGCCGGCACGCAGGCGCCGGCGGCGACCCAGGGGCAGGCGCAGGTGGCGCAGCAGCTGCAGCAGGCCGAGGAGCGTTTGCGCCAGGCGCAGAAGCAACTCTCCAGCAGCGGCAAGGATGGGCAGCAGCCGAATCTCCAGCCGATCCGGCAGGCCGTGACGCAGGCGCAGCAGGCGCTCGGCCAGGTGCCGGTCCAAATGCAGGGCCAGGATGCGTACAAGAAAGCTGGGCAGCAGCTGACCGAGGCGCAGAAGGCGATCCAGGGACAGCAGCCGAACCAGCAGCAGGCCTCGACCCAGGTGAGCGAAGCTGCGGATGCTTTGGCCGAGCTGCACCGCGGCATGGGCAACGGCAGCAGTGCCGCTGCGTCCGGGACAACCGGCGCGCAGATCGCGGTCCAGCAGCGGGCACCCCAGGTGACCGTGCAGCAGCCGGCGCCGCAGATCACCGTGCAACAGCCGCAGCCGCAGGTGACCATCCAGCAGCCGCCACCGCAGGTGACGGTGCAGCAGCCGCAGCCGCAGGTGACGGTGCAGCAGGCACAGCCACAGGTGAACATCGAGCGGCAGGGCCAGCCACAAGTCCAGGTTCAGCAGCAGGAGCAACGGCAGGCGACAAGCGGGCAGAGCACCGGTGCATCGACGATGACCGCACCAGTGCAGCCCGGCGGCAACACGCAGCAGGCCGCCGCAGCGGCGGGCGTTGCCGGGCTGCCACTCGCACGCGTGCAGAGCCTTGTCGGTACCAATGTGGTCGGTGCGGATGGCAAGGATGCGGGTGAGATCCAGAACCTGCTGATCGACGGCAGCGGTCAGGTTCGTGCCGCCGTTGTCGAGTGGGGCGGCTTCCTCGGCATGGGCGAGCGGAGCGCCGCTGTGCCGATCGACCGCATCCAGCTCGGTGCTGCGACCGGTGACAACGACCGGGCACAGCTCAAGATGGCGAAGGGAGAGCTGGAGAAGCTGCCGCGTTACGACAGCAGCCGCGCCGGTGAGTACGGCCGCGAGCAGGGCTGGGGCAACGGCATCCGACTGTATCGCTGATCGGCTCCGGGTGCGCTGCGTGGCGCAGCGCACCCACGCGGCGCGTGCGGCAGCGGACGCTTTAGCTGCAGCACCGAATCGTCGGGTGGGGGCAGATCGCAGGGCCGCAGTCGCGTTGGGTCGAGCAGCCGCGGTTGCTGATCCAGCGGGTCGAACACCGCGGGCGGGCGCCGAGCGAATACATGGCTGCCGTGCCGCCAATCTCCACGACGGACCAGCCAAGGCGACGAGTTAGCTAACCTCTGGCTGACAACGCAGACCGGAGCGGTGCGCCCGGACGCCATTGCCTGGCTCCCCGGATCGTACAACCACCACCTCAACGAAGGAGTAGACGGCATGCTTACCTGGGCTATCATCGCGTTGATCATCGCGCTCATCGCCGGCGCGCTCGGCTTCACCGGAGTCGCTGCTGCGGCCGGCACGGTTGCGAAGGTAATGTTCGGCATATTCCTCGTGGTCGCTCTGGTGCTCTTCGTCCTTGGAGCCGTCGCAGTCTGACCGATATAGGGCCGGTTCACCGGTCGCCGGGAAGCCCACCCTCCGCCCAGAGCAGCCAAGCATGCACCAGCCAGTCTGGCATGCCAAGTTCGGCCGCCAACGCCGAAACCGAGCGGCCAAAGGCTCATACCTGAACACTTCTTGGAGGAACCGGCGCTGTCCGACCTGCAAGCCAATCGTCTCGTAGGTCAGCAGCCCGTTGACGAAGTCGGCTTGGCTTGATTCCGTTCGCTCTGGAACGTGAGCGGCGAGTGTGGCATGGCGTTGGGACGGCAGAAAGGCCGGCAATCGGAGATGCTGGTGAGTTGGGCGGAGATGCTACGCTCGCCAGGGCACGCGTTCTACGACCGGCTCCAAGCCGAACTGCTCAGCGCCGGGTTCGACGGCTTCGTCGAGCGCCAGTGCACGCCCTGTTGCGCGGTGCTGCAGGGTCGGCCGTCACTGCCGCCTGGGCGGTACTTCCGCATGCTGCTAGTCGGCTAATTCGAGGTAATCCACAGCGAGCGCGGCCTGGAGTGGCGTCGTGCCGACAGCCTGTCGCTGCGCGAGTTCCTCCGCCTGGGCAAGCGCGAGCCGGTGCCGGGTCACGCGTGGCTGAGCCGTACCCGCGCCCGCTTGCCGCTCGAGGTGCACGACGCGGTGTTCACCTGGGTGCTGCAGCGCCTGGCCGAGCGGGGCCTGATCAAGGGCGAGCGGATCGGCGTCAGATGCCTCGACCGTGGAAGCCAACGCCCTGCGCGCGATCGTACGGCGCGATAGTGGTGAGGGCTACCGCGAGATGCTGGTCCGCATGGCCAAGGAGAGCGGCGTCGAGACGCCGACGGTTGAGGACCTGATTCAGCTGGACCGCAAACGTAAAGGCAAAACTCTGTCGAACGCGGAGTGCGAGAGCCCGACCGGCCCGGATGCGCGGATTGCTAAGCTGAAGGACGACCTCACGCACCTCGCCTACAAGCCCGAGCTAGATCTCGACACCGGTGCGGCGGTCGCGGCCGAGATGCACAGCGCCGACCGCAGCGACACCACGACCCTGCCCGGTACTCTCGAGAGTGCCGCTCGGCACTTGGCCGCAATCAGTGCGGCGCCGAGCGCCGAGGCTCCTACCGAGATGGTGGCCGACAAGGGGTACCACACGCGCGAGGTGTTGAAGACGCTCGACGACGGGCCGTAGAAGACCCGGATACCGAGCCCAAGCGTGACGGCTTCTCGCATTGGCGCGGCGACGACGCTGCCCGCCGCGCCGTAATCAACAACCGCACCCGCCTGCTACCCGGTGTCGCCTACATCGCGTTCAAGCTGCGCGCCGAGGTGGTCGAGCGGAGCTTCGCGCATATTCTCGGTCGCGGTGGCATGCGCCGAGCTTGGCTGCGTGGGCGGGAGAACCTGCACAAGCATTGTCTGATCCACGGAGCTGGTACAGTCTCGGTTTAATAATGCGGCTGCTGACGGGGTCAGGAACGCCTCAGGGCTTCCAGGCCAGAGTTTCGGCCTCGTTTGCTGCGATAACAACGCCGGATGCATGCCTGGTTTCCATCCTGATAGTCGTCGCCGGCGATCAGGTCGCGGTCGTCGCCATCAGATTTGAGTCGGACCGCTTCAGCTGACCGACGGCTTTCTCGACGGGCTGTCAGGCAGCTCTCGCGCAACCCAACCACCTAGCGCCGACGCTCTATCTTGAGCCGCAGGCGTCAGGCTGCGCATATCGACGTGCTTCACGGCCAAGGTTGTGGGTGGCTTCTGGAATGCTCCAAGACCGCGCAAGCCAGATCAATAACTCAGTTGCCACTTCCCAGGCGCCAGCGCTGTCTCCCTTCCGGGAAAAGATATTCAAGCGCAGCGACACCCACTCCTACCCCAACAAACGCGATGAAGAATCGGAGTGGAATGCCAGATAGAGAAGTGCCCAAGAGCGCACCACCAGCGAATCCGTTCAGAATTCCAGCAGTAATTGCGGATACAAAAATGCGCATCTTGGATGCAAAATACGGGCGACCAGTGATAAAAAATAGCAGTACGACCACGACACCGGCCAAGATACGGTACATGTTTTCAGCTGAATCGAACATAATTATCTCTCCATATCTATCGATGGCCCGAGCTGATTTATATGGTGGTGCCCCGCAGGAGCAGAAACACCGTAGTATCCCCTAACCTGACCTTGTCACCAGTCTGTCGGGGTTGACTGCAGCGACGCCTCAATGCGGCACTTCAGGCTGACCTAGGGAATCGGCGCGGGAGCTCGGTTATTGAACCAGCTTGGGCGATCTTGAATGCGCTCATATGGACTTTGCCGTGCACAGCGCGACTTTTGCGATGTCACTGTGCTGAGACCGCGTAGGCCGGATCAAGAGCTGACGCCAAGCCGATTCTCGCCGCGGCCGGCGCAGCGCTCTGATGTCCGCAGTCAATGCATCTTGGCGCGCGACATCGCCCGCATTCGACGGCGGGTAGCCTCGCGGCCGCGTAGGGGAGGAGGCGGGGCATTCCTGTAAGCGCAGCGACGAGCTTTCGATTACCCACATTTCTGCTGCATCAGCTCTGCTCCGAGCATGATGTCCATGAGGCGTGCCCAGCCCCGCCGCATCACGGTGTTGCCGGGTGGTCGGTCGTGCGCCCGGGTGAGATAGCCGCCGAGGCAGGCGATTTTCAGAAGGTAGTGCGATAGGCTTTTCTCGGCGGGTATGGTGGGCCGATCGCGCACTGCCCGGTCAATGACGGTCATCTCTGCGTCGGTCAGGGCTGACTGTGGTGGAGCGTCTGGCGCAATCCTGTAGACCATCGTTGTCCAGAAGCTGCGCCAGCTGAGGATGCAGAACATGGCAATCAGCTTGTTCAGTCGCTCAGCCGTCCGCAGTCGTGCCGCCTCAACGTGACAGCCAGATGTGAGGATCTTGTGAAAGAGTTCGATTTTCCATCGCTGGGCATACCACTGCAGCTTCTCGACCGCGTCCTCGGGCGAGTTGATGGCGAGGTCGGTCACGAGCCTCCATTCAATCCTCTCGCGCCCGCGTAGCTTCCGCGCCTTCCGTGCATGGATCACCGTCAGGTCGAGGGCGGGATAGCGTTTCTGCTTGGCGACCGGCGGCAAGATGTGCACCCGCTTGTACCGGAGGCTGAGCGCGGCTTCGCTGACCGTGCCGTCCTCCGCCGTGACCTCGATTCGGTGCTGACCCGCAACCGACACACGGGCCATGATGCGGGCGACCGTGCGGCGCCCATCATCGGCCAACCGATCGACACAGGTGCGCACCAGGAAATGGGTGCCCGCCTCGCGCGCGGCGCAGAAGAACTCATAGATGTCGTTCTCCCGGTCGCCGAAATAGACGCAGCGCCCCGGGTCACCGAGCAGCGCGCGGGACTGCTCCATGCTCGACAGCCAGCGGATGCTCTCCTTTTCATCGATCGGCACCCGCGTCGGGTTGACGTGGCGCTTCAGCTCGCGTGCATCATGGAACTCCTTGCGGCTCCAGAACTGCACCGCGGCGAGGCCAAGCGGCAGCCCCTCAAGCGTCACCACGAAGCTCGAGTGCATCAGCAGCCCACACTGCGTATGGGTACGCGGGTTGCCGTTGCGATCCCACCCGATCGTCGCCCGGCCGATCAGGCCGATCGTCTCAGGCTTGGCCCATGGAAAGCTGAACGTGGTCGTGTCCTGGATCACGAGGACCAGCCCAGGGGTGGCTGCGACGCGGCTAGCGGTTGCCCGGAAGTGTCCCGCCAGGATCGCCTCCTCACCGAATCGCTGACTCGAGAAAAAGCGATACGCCGCCTTCGTGTTGGCCCAATCCTGGCAGGCCAGCGGCAAGGGCGCGCCCATGGCTCCCTCCATCTGGTGCAGCAGCCGACGCAAGCGATCGCCGAGGCGCTTGTCCCCAAGCGCGCATCCGGCCACCTCCGCGTCGATCCAGGATGCCCCGTCAGCCTCACCCATGCTGAAGCCGCTGCCGCTCGCCTATTGCGCCACCGCCGACATCGCCGCCTCCCATCACGCGATCCCGTGCCGGGTACAGCATCACGTCCAGGACCACGCCATCAAGCGCGCGAACGCAGTCGAAATGTGGGTAATCGGAAGCTCGTCGCCGCACTTATGCGCAATCCGCCGAGCATCGGCGGATTGCGCGATCCGGCTCCAGACAGGTTGGCCGGAGGATCGGAGGCATGCCGCCACCACTCACCACCATGCCGCAAGTGCCGCGGCCCGAAGTCTCATCAGTCATCCCAGGGCGGTTGCGCCCCGAGCTGCGCCTCGCTCAGTCGGGTGACAATGCGATCGCCCTCGCGGTGCACCTGATCGAAGCGGAGCAGCACCTCCTTCTCACCAATCCCGATCACCCCGTCGCCGACCTCCACGACGAGAGCAGTGACCTGCCCGCCGCGCGAGGCGAGCACCTGCTCGATCTCGCCCAGGATGTCGCCGTGTTCGCCGTGCAGCGTCGCGCCCTTCACCTCGCCCGCGGCGATGCCGAGCGGCGTCATCTGCCCGCTTTCCGCCTCCATGCGAAGCGGATCGGCGGTGGCTGGTGTGCCCGTCGACGCAGCGGCGATTAGCGCGGCCACAGCAGCCAGAATCATCGATCTGTTTGCCATCATGCTCTCCCTGGATCGCCTGTTCGTCAGGATGCGGCAGATCCTGTGTCATGGAGTGCGTGGTATGCCCGCTTACTCGATCTATGAAGCCCGATGGAGTAGCTTGTCATGCTCTGTCTCCCTCTGCCGCGGAGCAAGCTGCTCCGATGTCAGCAAGCGCAGGGATGTGCGCGCTCACCTACGATACGACCAGATGAGGTGGACCGCTGCTTGATGTAGTCCGGGCTGATACTTAGGCAACCGTTGCAGCGCGCCCGTGATGGATATCCGTGCAGGCACCGCCTTGATGGCTTGTGCTAGCCCAGCCCAACGCCGGCTCAGCAGGCATCCTGGGTTACTGGCGTGTCGACGGTCGCCCGTCCTGCATCAAAGTTCCTGGCGAACCTGGGCATGCGCGAGCAATGCGAAGAGCCCCGTCCCGCCAAAGATATTGTCGATCAACGCCGGCAAAATAATGGCGCCCAGGGCTTGCGCAACGCTGATCTGGCCATCGAAGACGAGCAGGAAAGCCTTGGCCGCGCCGGCGACGACATGGGTGGAATCGCCAAGCGCAATGGCATAGGTGAGCACCAGAGTGATCCAGAACTCACTGTGCGCGGCCCCTGCCCGAATCCAGGCGACCGAGGCGACGAGGAAGCCGGCCGGTATGCTTTGCAGGAGCAAATCGAGTGGGGCTTTTGTAACAGCCTGCTCGAGACCTCGAGCATCCCGTCCAGCAATTCTTCGCCTGCGCCAGATTCAACTCCAGTAGGCGAGCGCGACGACGATCGCGACCGGCGACAGCCTCTCGTCCTGCCATCCAGGGATGGACGGAATTGCTGCTGATAACCTGTAGCACGCCGTAGCCAAGCATTGTGACCAGCAGCCTGGTCCAGTCCTGGGACTGGATCAGCGCATTGGACGTCGGCAGCAGACCCCGATAATTTTTCCAGATTTTCAGTCAGTCACCCGTGCGGGCCGCGTCTTCGCGCCCGTCCGCGATGGCCTCGCGCGCCCAGCGCCGATCCCCGTCGCTTGGCTGCTGCGGCTGCACAGAACCGTCGAGGGCGCCTTCGGGCACGTGGCACAGCGCCGCAAACAGAGGCAGGTGGTCGGAGCCGATATCGATCAGGCGCCGCAACCCCAGCAGGCGGAAGCCGGGCGTGACCAGGACATGGTCGATCGGGACCCGCAACGGCTCCGGCAGCCAGGTCGGGAAGGTCGTGTGCGGGCCGCGACCCACTCTGGGGTCCAGCAAGCCGCCGATGCGCTGGACCAGCAGGGAGGTTGCGGACCAGCCGACGGTGTTCAGGTCACCTGCCAGCAGCGCGGGGCGACCTGCCCGGCGCAGCGCCTCGGCTGCCAGGAGAAGCTCGGCATCCCGCTGGCCAGTGCCCTCGCCGGGCACGGGTGGCTTGGGGTGCAGCCCGTGGAACCCGACCTCTGCGCCGGATCGCAGGCGCAGGCCGGCTTGCACCGAAGGTACATAGCTGCTGAGCAGGTGACGGGTCTCGGCGTCGCGCAGCGCAAGGCGCGAATACAGCGCGAAGCCCCAAAAATCGGCCCGCGGATGCAGCAGGCGATGGGGGTAGTGGGCCTCCAGCGGCTGCAGCGCGTGGACCCAATCCGAATCGACCTCGACCACGAAGACCACGTCCGGCTCCGCGCGCCGCACAGCCTCGAGGAAACGAGCCGCGCCGCTATTGCCGGCGCGGAGATTCGAAACGACGATCGACAGCCGTTCATCTGCCGGGCAAGCCGCGGTGGCAGGAAGCTCGGCGGAATGCAGCGGCGTGTACGGCCAGAGGCGCAGCAGTTGCAGGCCCAGCGCCACAAGCAGCCCGGCGAGCAGGATGTGGCCCGGCCATCGCCGGCGATCGAGGAACAGCCAAGCCAAGGTGGTCTCGATGCAAATCAACAGCGCGATGAGCGGGCGCGGAAAGTCAAGCGCCCGAATCCACCAATCATCGCTCGGCGCGAGCGGCAGGATACTGGCGAGGATAAGTCCAAGACCTATGGTCCAGAGGGTGGTTTTCATCCCATCCAGCCATACGTCGCAGCGTCTTCGGTCGCCTGGGTCTGCTGCGGCATGATTCGACCTATTCAGCAATGTCACCCGGGCGGCACCAGTGGCTGATCTGGCTTTTACGGGCAACGTTCGACGTCACAATGAACCGCTTGGCAGGCATCCTTCCACACGCGAAGAATCAGGCAGAGATTCGCCCGGCTCAGGCCGAGGAATGCACCGTTAACAAAAGTCGGGGCGGGTTCGACGCAACCGCACGCCTATGTCTAAAACCGCAGCACGCTCGGACGGTTCCGTTGCCGTCCGGGTTGCACCAGAACGGTGAAGGTGGCTCCCCTCCACTGGACAACTTGGTAGCTTGGCCAAGCTCTGCCCTGGTTTGTGTCATGCGGCGGCGTCCCGCAAGGACGGGATGCCGGTGGCTTCGCTCGGGCGGACGACAATTCCGCCAAAGGCTGTGTCCTGATCGAGTAAGGGTACCCATCCGCAGAGGGCCGCCTACCGGGATTAGTCTGAACCTGCCTTCTGATCTTACGGGCGTTCTTTCGAGCGCCGTTAAGGGCAGCGGGTGGGGTGCGGGATGGAGATCATCACCGGCGTCGA
>NZ_JBHTDE010000020.1:0-35011 GCF_042666655.1 Dankookia sp. GCM10030260 | reverse complement strand
AGCGCAAACGCCCGACACTTTGCCCAAACGCCGGGGGCGACCCAGGCGTAGTGCCACGCGCCCCTGATTTTCCCAAATTCACAAGCCATATCAGGCAGTTCGCAGTAGGCGGTGTTCAAGTTGGGTCAAGGGCGCGGGCCTGGCGCATGGCGGGGCTGCTTCCGGGACGGGGGAAAGGGGCGTCGGCGGCCGAAGCCGCCGGCGCTGGTGGATCAGGCAGGCGGCGTGGCGGCGGGAGTTTCCTGGCGGGGCGCCCTGAGGTGCTTGGCCGGCTTCACCGGGGCCAGCGTCGCCGGCTCGGAGCCGATCGCCTCGGCTTGCAACACGCGGCCCTCCGGCGTGGTGATGCCATGGCCGCGCGCCGCAACCCGGGCGCCGGGCCGCAGCAGCGCCGCGACGCCCGCCGCCTCCTTCAGCCCGAGCCGGAGTACCGTGCCGTCCTCCAACAGCGCGCCGCGCAGTTCGCCCTTCGGGCCGTGCAACGCGACGCGGACCAGGCCCTCTGCCGTCATCGGCGCCGGCCACGCGTCGCGCGCACGATCCTCCGGCGGCCCGTGGTCGTGGATCGCGGCTCCTCCCTCCGGCAGCACCTCGATGGCCGCGACCATGTGCGGCACGCCGCGCGGCCGGATGCCGCGGATGCGCACCGCGCTTCCAGGCGCCACCGTGCCCCGCAGCACCGCTGAGAGGTGCGGCGGCACATGCACCAGCGTGCCGTCGCGCAGCAGCATTCCATCCGCCTCCCCACGCGGGTTGGCCACCAGGCGTTCCACCGTGCCCGCCACCTCCGGCAGGCAATCCGGGTCGATCCAATGCATCGTCCTGCTCCGGGTTGGGCGATCAGCCGCGCGGCGGGCGCGGGCCGCGATCGTCGCGCGGCGGTCGGGGCAGGCCGCCGACATCGGCGAGCCGGTCGGCGGAGGGACCGAAGCCGTGCGCCGCGACCACGGTGCCAAGCGGACCCGACAGGCCGTCACCGCGGGCCGCCACCGTCTGGCCGGGCTGCAACAGGTCGGCGAAGCGCTCGGCCTCACGTGGTGGCAGTCGCAGGATGGTGCCATCCTCCAGCACTGCGCCGTTCACCTCGCCACGCGGGCCGCGCAGAGTCGCCTGCACCTTGCCCGCGACCTGCATCGGCCGCTGCGCCCCGCGCGGGCCGCCGCCGGCATCGACCACCGCCACACCACCGTCATCGTTGGCGACGGACACCGCCGAGACCAGCGGCGCACCGAGCGCCTTCAAGCCGCGCACCGTCACCGCATCGCCTGGACGCACGGCGAAGACCAGTTGGGTCGAGAGATGCGGCGGGACATGCACCTGGGTACCGTCGCGCAGCAGGAAGCCATCGACCTCGCCGCGTGGGGTCAGGGTGTAGCGGGCGATGGTGCCGCGGGTCTCGGGCAGCTGCGTCGGGTCGAAGGTCGCCGCAGCGCCGGGTAGCGGCATCGGCTGGGCGGCGACCAGCGCGCCGCCGCCGAGCGCCAGGGCAGCCGTCGCCGCCAGGATGGCGGTTCGGATGCTGGGTCTTGGCATGGCGTTGTCTCCTATCTCGCCCACCGGCGGACCGCTGGGCTCAGGACATCAAGCGCAACACCCGTGCCAAGACCGGCGACGAACAGGAACAACGGCTTAGCGGCGCGGCTCCAGACCCTCGGCGTCCGCATTCCGGACACCCGGCGTCACCGTATCGGACGCCGTTTCCAGATCGAACTGCCGCAGCTTGGCGTAGAGCAGCTGGCGGTGAATTCCGAGCCGTCGCGCCGCCTCCGCCCGGTTGCCGCCGCATTCCTGCAGCGCCCGGCCGATCATCGCGCGTTCCAACCGCGCCACCGCGCTTGGCAGATCGCCACCCGCGACGTTATCCACAGGTGCCGCGGCGCCTGCCAGTCCGAGCTCCGCTGCGCCGATCACCGCGCCGCGGCCGAATGCTGCGGCGCGTTCAAGGGCGTTCCGCAGCTCGCGCGCATTGCCCGGCCAGGGATGCGCCTGCAGCCGTGCCTCTGCGTCCACCCCCAGGCGCCGCCCGCCACCGAGCTGCGCCAGGAAATGCTCAGCCAGCGGCACCATGTCGGACGGGCGGTCGCGCAGCGGCGGTAGGTGGATCGGCACCACCGCAAGCCGATAGTACAGGTCCTCCCGGAAGGCGCCGTCGCGCACCCGGGCGGGTAGGTCGCGGTGGGTGGCGGCGACGATCCGCACGTCGATCCGGACCGGCCGGCCGCCGAGCGGCGCCACTTCCCTGTCCTGCACCACCCGCAGGATCTTGGCCTGGGTAACGAGCCCCATGTCGCCGATCTCGTCGAGGAACAGCGTGCCGCCGGCGGCGTCGCGGAAGGCGCCGCGGCGATCCGCGACGGCGCCGGTGAAGGCGCCGCGGACATGACCAAACAACTCGCTCTCCAGCAACTCGGTTGGGATGGCGGCGCAGTTCACCGCGACGAAGGGGCCGGCGGCGCGGCGGCCGTGCCGGTGCAGGGCACGGGCGACGACCTCCTTACCGGTGCCGGTCTCCCCGGTGACCAGCATCGTCGCATCGCTGTCGGCGACCAGGCCGATGGTCTTCTGCCCTGCCCGCATGCCAGGGCTGACGCCGACCAGCGCGCCGCTCGCCTCCGGCGCGGCGCCGGCTAGCCCCGCCGTCGCCACCGGCCGCAGCATCCGCCCCAGCAGCTCGGCGATGTCGGCCCGGCCGACCGGCTTGGTCAGATGGTCGAAGGCGCCAAGCCGCATCGCCTCGATGGTGTTCTCGGCCGAGGCATAGGCGGTGAGGATCGCCACCGGCGGCGGCGTGGGACGGGCGCGCAGCCGCCGCAGCACCGCCATGCCGTCCAGCGCGCCGGGCATCCGCAGGTCGAGCAGCACGGCATCCGGCGCCACCCGGGCTGCGGTGGCCAGTGCCATATCGCCATCGGCCGCCTCGACCACGGTGTGACCGAGATCGATGACCGCCTCGGCCAAGCCCTCGCGGACGCCCGCATCGTCGTCGGCGATCAGGATATGGGCCATACAGCGGGGGGCTCCTCAGGCAAGGTGATTTCGATGGTAGTGCCGTCCGGTCGGTGCAACGCTTGAACCGTACCGCCGTGCGCCTCCGCTGCTTCGCGTACCAGGGCGAGGCCGAGGCCGATGCCGTCGGCGCGGCCCGAAGCGAAGGGCTCGAACAGCCAGGTCCGCAACGCCTCCGGCACGCCTGCCCCGGTATCGGTGACCGCCAACACCAGGGCGCCGCCGCGCCGGATGGCCGAGACCACCACCCGGCCGCCACGCGGCGTCGCCTGCAGGGCGTTCAGGATCAGGTTGTCGATCGCCCGTTCAAGCCGCGCCGCATCGACCCGTGCCGGCCCCAGGGCGGCACCAAGCGCCGTGAGCGCGACCCCAGCCGCCGCCGCCGGTTCCTGGTAGAAGGCGACCCGGCCGGCGACCAGCGCATCGGGCTCGACCAGCGCGGGGGTAAGGGGCATGCCGCCACGGGCAGCGCCAAGCAGGTCGCGCGTCAGCGCATCGAGCCGTGCCACCCGGTCCAGCACGACGCGCAGGGCGCGGGCCATGCGATCCGGGTCGCCGGTCGCCAGCGCGTTCTCCGCCTTGAGCCGCATGGCGGCGATCGGGTTGCGGACCTCATGCGCCACGCCGGCGGCGATCCGTCCAAGGCCAGCCAGCCGTTCCGCCTCCGTCGCCCTGGCCGCCGCGGCAGTGGCGGCGGCGCGCGCCTCAGCCACCCGAGATGCGGCGGTGTTCATGGCATGGACGATGCGGTCGAGGTCGCGCTGGCCGGTCGGCTCCAGCCGGGGCAACTCGGCTGCCTGTGTGCCAGTGAGCGCCGCCTCGATCCGCCGCAGCCGACGCGACCAGCCGAGCAGCAGCCAGCCCAGCCAAGCCGCCGAGCCCAGCAGTACCGTGGATAGGGCGCCGAGCGCCACGGCGGCCCGCACAAAGGCCGGGCCGCCAACCAGCACGACTCGGGTCATGGTCCATCCGGCAAGCCCGGGTTCCGGCAGCGGGCAGGCATGCAGCAGCAGGGCCTGGGACCGGGCGTCGTAGCGCCGGTCGATCGGCATGCCGCGCTCGGCGGCAGCCTCGGCCACCTCGCGGATGCGAGGCAGTTCGGCCGCGGGCACGTCGGTCTTGGCCTCGGCGCCCTCGTAGGTCGGGTAGGCATAGGCCAGGGGGCCGGTACCGTTTCGCCAGAGCCCGCCCTCCACGCCGGGCAGGTCACGCAGCGCCAGCAGGCTCGCCGCGGTCAAAGCCTGCGCCGTTTCCGGCGCTGTCCAGTCGAGCCGCGCGGTGCCGGCTGTGGTGAAGCGGGTGCGTTCGAGGATGGCATCGCATCCCCGTGCCACCGCCGCTTCGGCCCGCCGCAGCCGGTCCGCCGTGCCTTCCCGATAGAGCGAGATGAGCGCGATGCCGGCCACCAGTGCGGCCACCAGGAACAGGCCCCAGCAGGCAGCGAACCAGCCCGTCAGGGAGCGTGGCAGAGCTTTGGAAGCAAAGCTGCCCGGTGCCCGGCGCCGCTGTCCGTGGCGCATGTGGGTCGCTGGGTCAGAGGGCGAGGCGGAGTCCATGGAACGGCGATATGGGTCGCAGCCCGAGCGGGCGCGAGCCGGCTAGCCTTCCGAAATCGACAAGCGCCTTGAGTCTGAATCGATGTTGCAGGCGCGATGGTTGTTCGGGACTTGATGAAGAAAGGCGGGAAAGTCACCGCCAAAGCAGCTTGCCCTTCATACCACGAGGGAAGTCCACTCTCGGCTACGAAGCGCTCCGACATCATTCGTAGTCGTTGACGGCAAACATGTAGACGACGCTGTGTCGCTCGCCGGCAGTCTCAAGCGCGGCCGCCATAGCATTGCTGTCCGGACGACCTACCGTCGAGATCAGCCCCAACATCACCACCGGCCGGCTGCGCCGATGCCGCTCAGCCGCTTGGCCGGTGAACTCGCATCGAAACACCCAGCCATCACCGTCCGCAAAGGATGCGCGGTGGCGTGCGTCGTGCGGGTTGGCTACCGCCATGTAGCCGCCGGCACCGCTCTGCAAAATCAGGAGGAAGCCAAAAGTGCTTTCCATCGTCGGTGCCCCTCAGGGTTGGTCTCTGAGAGACTTCCACGCGACATCATAACAAACCCGTTCAAGGACAGGAATGGATGCAGCACGTCCGACCTCTCGCCGCACCCGCTTGAGCAACTGACCGCTGCCGGCCCCTGTGACACTCCCAGCTAACGGTACCTCGACGCCGAGATCGACTGCCTGCCGGGCGGGCACGTCTGCGGCCTGACGATGCACGACCACCCGCCGCTCAGCGCTGTCGTTTTGCGGATGACCCCGCAAACACTGGAGCAGCACCTGCAGTCTGCGAAAGCGGTAGCTGTTGCCGTCAGCCCGACAAGCTCCAGTCGCACCGCCACCGCCTCAACCAGCGCCAAGTCCCCTTCCTGCCACCGCCGGCCGGTCATCAGCTTGGTCGCCTCGTCTGCCGACATCCCGAGCGCCTTGCCGATCGCCGCCGGCGTGGTGGTGCCCTGGTCGTCTAAATATTGGCCGATGGCCATGCGAAGGCGGAACGTGACGAGCCGGTCCTCGCGTCGTTGCCGCTGCTCGGTGGGGGTGAGCTTCGTGGTGGACTTCCCCTCTGGGGCTGGCGGTCTTGCTAACGAACCCAGGCACCTCGGGAGGGAAGGATGGCGGAGAGGCGCCGTTAGACTGGCTCCGCCACGCCGATACTCCGGTGCAGCACCTGGTTCTTCCCAGCCGCCTTCGCGGCATACATCAGTGCATCAGCCTCGGCGATCGCGGCAGCTTCGTTCATCGGAGGGACAAGAAAGGACACCGCACCGATCGAAGCCGTGACCGTACGACCTTGTGCCTCCATCTGCTCCTCGACCGTCCGTCGCACTCGTTCGGCGACCTGCGAGATCTCCCGCCCATCTCCGCCGACCAGGACGGCCGCGAACTCGTCGCCGCCAATGCGCGCCGCCAGGTCCTCCCGTCGCAGGCAGGCGGACAGCGCCGCGGCCACCTCCCGAAGCACCGCATCGCCTGCTGCGTGGCCGTGCAGGTCGTTCACTCGCTTGAAGCCGTCCAGATCGAGGTAGAGCAGCGCGAAGGGCTGGCCGTCTCGCCGCTGCCGCGCCACGGCGCGGATCAGCGCGTCCAGGAAGGCAGGGCGATTGGCGATGCCGGTCAGCAAATCGGTCAGCGCCATCTCGCGAACTCGCAGCCCGGCGCGGCGCAGTTCCAAGGTTGTTACCACCGCGCGGGCCAGGGAGGTCAGACAGCGCTGCTGTGCTGCATCGAAGTCTCGTGCCACATGGTCAAAGACGCAAAGTGTACCAAGGGCGTAGCCCTCCGGCGAAACCAGCGGCATGCCGGCATAGGCGCGGATCGCCGGGTCGGCGGAGACCACCGGGAAATCGGCGAAGCGTGGGTCTTCGGCCGCATTCGGGACCAGCAAAGGGCGGTCAGGCTGCAGGACGGCATAGGCGCAGAACGTGTCGCCGCGCGGTGCTTCCGACAAGCCGAGGCCGATGCGTGCCTTGAACCAGCTCCGCTCGGCATCCACCAGGGTGATGGCCGCGGCAGGGCAGCCGGCCAGCGCGGCGGCGAGCACGACGAGGTCGTCGAAGCTGCTCTCGGGGTTGGTGTCGAGAATGTCGTAGGCACGCAGGGCGGCGAGGCGTTCCGCCTCGTTTGGTGGCAGCGGGGCGGGTGGCATCGACAACTGCAGATCCTCGGAAGCGAAGGGAGTGCCGGTGGCTGCCACTTACATCGAGCGGCCATCCCAAGCCGTATTATCGATATTATTGAACAACAAAACAACTATTAGTTATATTCTTGCACCCGGGAAGACTAACCCTGGCCACGCGCTCCCCCCGTGCTCAGTCGGCTCAGCATGACGGCCTCGGGGGTGAACACCCGACCCGAGGTCATTGGTCCCTTCCCGCCCGCATGGGCAAGCCAAGACCCTCTAACCGACGTCAAGGTTGATCCGGTCAGCGATCACCCTCAGCGCTGTGGTGTCGCCCTCACGCGCTTGCCGCCGGGTTAGCCGGCGAACTGCCTCATCGACCGGCAGGCCGCAGACTTGATAATCCTGCTTCCTCGAGATGGATGTTGATGGCGTAGCGCAACCGGTATGCCTCCTGCCCTGCCTGCTTCCAGCAACTTCGGCCAGTCTGGGCTGCGGTAACGCCGTTTCCCGCAAGCGCGGCAGCAGCTCCATAACCGCGCCTTATCCGACGAATACGGGTCTCGAGTAGCGCTTGGCCCGACAACCGCAGCCAACCCATACCGACATCTCTGACGTGGTGTGACGCGTCAAGTCGAAGCTCGGCATGGTGGAAGCTGTAGGGTACGGCTCGTTGCTGACCATGCTCGGCCCGCAGCGATGGAAGCTTGCTCATAAATAAGTAGGTAAAGAAAAGAGCGCACGCCTCGTTTAGGTGCGGCGAAGTGTGCGTTCTATCTTGCTCCGCGCTTGGTGCGTCATAAAAGAGCGGGGTCAAGGTTTGATGCCGACATTCAGTTTGGCCATATTTGGACGCGCTCTTGTGGCGGCAGGTTGTTTCACCGCGCTTTGCACATTATCCGCATCGCAAGCCCAACCCAGCTCCCCGACGTATATGAACGTGATCACCGGTGCGACGATACCAGCACAGGATCGCGTGGCCTTTCAGAATCTGCTCGCGCTGAACACCGGCATGTTCGAACTCTACGGCAGCGCCGGGCAGCTCGTGCAAGGCAGCATCCTGGCGCAGCATCCGGTCATCCTCGGCCTGTTCTCGGGTGCTGGTGGCCGCATGATCCTCTACAGGCCGGGCCAGCCAGCGTTGGAAGGACCACAGGTGCCGGAGCGGTACCAGATCCTCAAATCCGTCGGGCACAGCGTCATGGCGCTCGGCGTGATCGTTGGGCCGCATATTGGCAAGGTCGATGACCGCTCCTGGCAGCCGGCGGTCGCCGCCTATCGAGTGAAGCTGCAGGCGGCGCTCGACAGTGTCGAGGCGACCAGCCTGCCGGCCGAATGGCACGCCAACAACCAGGCGCTTATCCGCGAGAATATTGCTTTCATCGACCGTGTCCTGACCGAGAAGGTCGTCTCCTTCACCAGTGTGCAGGATTTCGCCGAGAAGCAGAAGGCGGCGCTCAAGCGCAACATTCAATGGGCCGCCGACACCCAGGTGACGCATTGGATGGGCGTGCTGGCCGAGTGGAAACGCATGCTCGGCGCCGATTGGGCCAAGGTCTATGCCGCCAGCAACACCATCTACGTAGCCCGACAGAACAACGTACTATTCAGCGTGCTGGCGCAGTTCTTCGAGCCGCAGGACATCAACTCGCGCCTCATGCTGATCGAGACCATCTCCTTCACCACCACGCCGGCCGACATGCTGGATTCACTGACGCGGATCATCTCCGACCGCACGGTGGGAGAGACCTTCTTCGGCAGCCGCTACCTGATGGATTACGAGCTGATGGGTGGCGATGCCCGAACCAGCATCGAGCGGATCACCAAGGCGCAAGGCATGACGACGCACCTGCCGCCGCGGGTGCCTTTCGGCTCGCATCAATGGCCGACGTTGGTCACGCCCGGCGAAGGCCCCGCCTCGCTCGCCGACCTGCCCTAGGAGGCGGCCCGCATGGATCTGAACACCATCACCGAGGTGAAGCGACCCGCTTCCCCGGACGAGCTTGCCGGCTGGCCGCAAGGCCATGCCTGGCTCGGGGGCGGCACCTGGCTCTTCTCCGAACCGCAGCCGACGCTTAATACGCTGGTTGATCTCACGGGCTTTGGCTGGCCCGCGCTGACAGTGACCGAGGCGGGGCTCGAGATCGCCGCTACCTGTCGCGTTATCGAGCTCGACCGACTCAGCCCGCCGGCGTCCTGGCTGGCCGGGCCGCTGCTTCGGGAATGCTGTCGATCGCTGCTGGCCTCCTTCAAGGTGATGAACACGGCGACTATCGGCGGCAATATCTGCATGTCTTTGCCGGCAGGCGCGCTGATCGCGCTCACCGTGGCACTCGAGGCTCGCTACACCCTCTGGCCGCGGGACGGCGTGCCGCGCATGGTCGATGCGACGGAGTTCGTCACCGGGGACCACCGCAACATTCTGGCACCCGGCGAGCTGCTGCGGAGCATCGCCATTCCAGCCACAGCCCTGGCGAAGCGATATGCCTTCCGGCGGATGACATTGACCCATCTCGGCCGCTCCGCCGCGCTGCTGATCGGCACTCAGGCGCCGGGAACGGGCGACCTTACGCTGACCATCACCGCGGCGACGCCGCACCCGGTGCGGCTGCATTTTCCGGCCATGCCGGATGCCGAAGGACTGCGCGCGGCGATTCGTGGCAGCGTCTCAGATGACGGCTTCTTCGACGACGTGAATGGCACACCAGCCTACAAGCGTCACCTCACCTATCATTTCGCCGAGCAGATCCGGCAGGAGCTGGGAGCCGGCGCATGAACTGCACGATCGACGGCAAACCCATCGCCGCCACACCCCAGCCCGGGCAGTGCCTGCGTACCTTCATCCGCGACCAGGGTGTCTTCGGGGTCAAGAAGGGCTGCGACGCGGGGGATTGCGGCGCCTGCACCGTATGGCTCGACGGTACGCCGGTGCATTCCTGCCTGGTGCCAGCCTTTCGCGCCGAGGGCCACGCCGTCACGACCATCCAGGGTCTGGCGCCGGCCGAGGGCGGACTGCACTCGATGCAGCAGGCCTTCCATGAGGCCCAAGCTTTCCAGTGCGGCTTCTGCGCCGCCGGCATGATCATGACCGCCGCCGCGCTCGACGCAGAGCAGCGGGCCGACCTGCCGCGGGCGCTGAAGGGCAATCTCTGCCGCTGCACCGGCTACCGTTCGATCCAGGATGCGCTGGAGGGCGTGGCCGCCGTGCAGCCAGATGTGGCCGGGGAGGCCGGCGGCGCCTGCCTTGCCAACCCTTTCAGCACCGGCATCGTCACCGGCCATGCCTGCTACACCATGGATGTGGCGCCGGAGGGACCGCTGGAGGGGCTGCTGCACCTGAAGGTGCTGCGCTCGCCGCATGCCCATGCCCGCGTTGTCGGCATCGACCGCAGCGCGGCGCTGGCGGTGCCCGGCGTGGTCGAGGTCTTCACCTGGGAGGACGTGCCGCGGCGCCTTTACAGCACCGCGACGCATGAGGACCATCTTGTCGACCCGGATGACACCTATATCCTCGACAACGTCATGCGCTTCGCCGGGCAGCGCGTGGCCGCCGTGGTGGCGGAGACCGAGGCAGCCGCTGAGGCCGGGTGCCGTGCCCTGCGTGTCGAGTACGAGCTGCTGCCGGCGGTCTTCGACCCTGAGGCGGCGATGGCGCCCGATGCGCCGGTGTTGCACCACAAGGGCGACGAGCGAAGTAGCAACATCTATGCCGACATCGCGGGCGAGGTCGGCAGCGTGGCCGCCGGCTTCGCCGAGGCCGATCTGCTGCACGAGAGAATTTACTCCACCTCCCGCGTACAGCACGCTCATCTCGAGACGCATGGCTCCATCGCTTGGCGCGATGCTGAGGGGCGAGTGCATATCCGCACCAGCACCCAGGCGCCCTTCATCACCCATCAGAAGCTGGTGCACCTGTTCAGGTTGCGGGCGCGGGATCTGCATGTCTTTACCGAGCGGGTCGGCGGCGGCTTTGGCGGCAAGCAGGAGATGATCACCGAGGATCTGGTGGTGCTGGCCACATTGAAGACCGGCCGCCCGGTGAAGTTGGAATTCACCCGCGCCGAACAGTTCACCGCGGCTACTACGCGCCATCAGATGACCACACGAGTAAAGCTCGGCGCACGGCGGGACGGCAATTTGACCGCCATCGAGATCCGCGTCGTCTCCAATACCGGTGCCTATGGCGGTCATGCCAGCGAAACCCTCGCCGCAGCGCTTGCCAGCCCGATGAGCCTCTATCGCTGTGCCAACAAGAAGGCCGAGGGCTTCGCGGTCTACACCAACATGATCCCGGCCGGTGGCTTCCGCGGCTATGGTGCCTCCCAATCCACCTTTGCCATCGAATGCGCGATGGACGAGCTCGCGCTGGAGCTCGGGATCGACCCTTTCGCGCTACGGCGGATGAACATGATCGGGCCGGAGGACTGGATCGAGAGCGTCTGGAAGGACGTCTCTGATGTTGGCTTCGGCAGCTACGGGCTCGATCAATGCCTCAACATGGTCGAGCGCAAGCTGGCCGACGGCTCAGGACTGCCGGCGCCCGAGGGCGCCGACTGGGCTATTGGCACCGGCTTCGCCATGGCGATGCTCGAATGCGGGCCGCCCACTGAGCACCGCTCCGGCGTCGAGATGGCGCTGCTGCCGGATGGCCGCTTCCACTTGGCCGTCGGCTCGACTGAAATGGGCAACGGCTCGGTCACCGCCCATGGGCAGATCGCCGCGGCCCAACTCGGCGCCTGCATGGCCGATATCACGCTCATCAACGCCGATACTGACCGCACGCCCTACGATACCGGCACCTTCGCAAGCACCGGTACGGTGGTCGCCGGGCAGGCAGTGAACCTCGCCGCACAGGGGCTTCGGGAAAACATCCTTGGCTTCGCGGCCCGTCATACCGGCACGGTGGCCGACGGCTGGAAGCTCGAGGCCGGGGCGGCACAAAACGGCAAGATGCGGATCACGCTCGCCGCCCTGCACGCCGCCGGCACTGGTGCTGGTCACCGCTTCCAGGTGAAGCGGAAGGCCTATCTCTCACCGCGCACCGTCGCCTTCAACGTCCAGGGTATCCGTCTCGCCGTGCACCGCGTCACCGGCGAAATCCGCATTCTGCGCAGCGTGCATGCGGCGGATATTGGTCGGCCAATCAACCCGCTCCAATGCCGCGGGCAGATCGACGGCGCGGTCGCCATGGGTCTCGGCTGGGCGTTGACCGAGCATATGGTGCACTCAGCGGACGGGCACGTGGTGAATGCGGCTTTCCGCAACTACCACATTCCCGCCTTCGCCGACGTGCCGCGCACCGAGGTGCTTTTCGCCGATACCTACGACAGCATCGGCCCGCTCGGCGCCAAGTCGCAGGGCGAATGCGCCATCAATCCGGTGGCGCCAGCGGTGGCCAATGCTCTGGCCAATGCGGTCGGCACTCGCTTCGCTGAGTTGCCGCTGACCCCTGACCGCATCTTCACTGGCCTCGGCGCCGCTCAATGAACGGGTCGGAAGGCACGACGATCGTCACCCAAACCACGCCCCTGCCCGAGCGCATGGTGGAGTTCGCCGAGTGGCAGCGGCGAATGAACGAGGCCATCGTCGGTGTCCCCGGCTTCCTCCGCCAAGCCGTGATCCCGCCGCATCCACCGACCCAGGTAGATTGGGTCATCCTGCAGCATTTCGCCGACCGCGACGCGGCTGTCGCCTGGTTGCACTCGCCGCTCCGGGCCGAACGGCTGGCCGAGGCGCAGCCGCTAATCCTGGGGCGGGACGATGTTCATCTCGTCGCTGGCGAGGCGGTAGAGGCACCGCCCGCACCGGTTTCCCTGGTCATTTCGACCCAGGTGAAGCCGGGCCAGGAGGCCGCCTTCCGCGCCTGGGAACGGCGCATGACGGCGGCTCAGGCGCGGGCGCCAGGCTTTCAGGGCTACCGATTGGAGCCGCCGATCCCGGGGCTGCAGGAGGATTGGTTGGCCGTCGTCACCTTCGCCACCGAGGCCGATCTCAAGGCTTGGCTCGCCTCGACTGAACGGGCTCGGCTGCTGACGGAGGCGGAGGGCTTCACCCAGGAATTCCACACCCGCATCGCCCGGACCGGCTTTGAGCACTGGTTCGATTTTGGTCGCGCCCAGGCGGGCCAGGTGTCGGCCTGGAAGCAGAACATGATCGTCCTGCTGCTGCTCTACCCGGTGGTCTTCCTCTTTGGCAGCTTCGTGCAGGCACCTTGGCTGATGGGGCGCTTGGGGCTGCCCTTTCCGGTCGCGCTCTTTCTCGGCAATGTTGTCAGCGTACTGCTGCTGAACGGCTTGGTACCCTGGGCGAGCAAGCGTTTCGGCTGGTGGCTTCGCCCCGTCCAGCCGCGCCTCACCCTTTTGGGTACCGCGCTCCTGCTGGCGCTCTACGGCGTGATGATTTTCGGCTTTACCCACCTGCCCTGAAGGATCAGCTTCACCTCCTCGGTGGAGAGTCGAGCCGGCTCGACGGTGCCGCGCTGGGTGATTTGGTGGAACGCCGCGCCAAAGCGGATCTGCGCTGCTCGCAGAATCCTTGAGCGCGCGCACCGGGCAGGTCTTTCTATCTTCCCCGCGGCCACCCAATCGAGATCCGCTGGCTCTGGCCCTCATGGTCGCCCTTGGAACGCGGCAGTAGGACCTCTCGCGCTTCGGCACAGAGCAGTGGATGCTCGGCGATGGGGCCGTTGGCGTTGCGATGCCCTCGTCTTCGAGACGGGAGTTGTGCAGTAGTGCAGCAGGATGGACTATTGGTGCTCGGTTTGGTGCTTTCGTCTCACGCTGCCCGGCATGCCCCCTGCCCTGCCACCCTCTCCGTCGATGGCCAAGCTAGCATCGCGGCGGCCTCTCTGACCGATCCAGCTTGCGGTAATGCCTGTTGCGCACAAGCAAGCGGCGATTCCATAACCCCGCCTTATGCGGCTTGGCGGCGACCTGTATCCGAGGACAATGACCACTCTGTCTGCACGGCTCAAGGCAGAGGGGCAGAAAGCCAATGGCTGCTCTTGGTGGCGCCTACTCCGCCGCAAACCGCGCCTGGATGCGGTGCCCATCCGCCATGGCGCCGGTGAACAGTACCCGTGCACCCGCCGCCAAAGGCGCCCCAAGCTGCCCGACCAGGCGGTTTGGCTCCGCTGGTGTCAGGCTAACCGTCGTGGTCTGGCCGCCGGCCTGCACCACCACGCGTCCGGACGCACCGCGGCTGGGCGCAGGGCGGCCATTCTCACCGTTGAGGAACACCGTCACGGCCAGGTCGGCGACCACCAATTCGATGGGGTGGCCCTCGGCCAAGACCATCAGGCCGCCATTAGGGCCACGTGTCGGCGCGCGTTGCGCCCCGGCCATGCCTGGGGCGAGCAGCAGGGCAGCGGTCAGCAAGCGACGATTCGGCACCGCGGTTCTCCTTGAGGTTCAGAAGGTTTCGACGGGACGCCAGGCCGGCGCCGTATCCCGCGCCGTCAGGAAGGCCTTGAGCGCCGGCCGCCCGAAGTGGCGGAACAGCAGCGGCGTCAGCACCGCATCCAGCAGGGTCGCGCTGACCAGCCCGCCGAAGATCGTCACCGCCACCGGATGCAGGATTTCCCGCCCCGGCTCGCCGGCGCCGAACAGCAGCGGGATCAGCGCAAGGCCGGCCGAGAGCGCAGTCATCAGCACCGGTGCCACCCGCTCCTCGCTGCCGCGGATGAGCAGCGGCCGTCCCCAGCGCTCGCCTTCATGCAGCGCCAGATTCAGGTAATGGCTGACCTTGAGGATGCCGTTGCGCGCGGAGATGCCGGCCAGGGTGATGAAGCCGACCATGGACGCGACCGAGAGCGGCAGCCCCGCGATCCACAGCGCCGCCACGCTGCCGATCAGCGCCAGCGGGATGTTGCCCATCACCACCAGCGCCAGGGCCGTCGACCGGTAACGCTGCCGCAACACGACGAAGACCAGCGCGAGGGAGACCAGCGACAGCAGCCCGATGGTTCGGGCCGATTCTTCCTGCGCCCGGAAGTTGCCCTCCAGCACCGCCGCATAGCCGGTGGGCAGCGGGAAGCCGGCGATCATCGTGCGCAGGTCGGCCGCGATCGCCGCCATGTCGCGCGCGCCATCGCCGTTGCCCAAGACGACGAGGCGACGTTGACCGCCCTCGCGCAGCACCTGGTTGGGGCCGTCCACCTCCTCGATCGTGGCGACCAGCCGCAGCGGCACATGGCCCTGCGGTGTTGCCACCAGCAGCTCGCCCAGGCCCTCGGTCGTGCGATCGCTGTCGGCGAGGCGCACCACCACGTCGAAGCGCCGCACCCCGTCAAGGATCTGGCTGACGACGCGGCCGTTGGAGAGCCCCTCCAGCGCCGCGGTCAGCGCCGCGGGCGTCAAGCCATAGAGCGAGGCCTCGGCGTAATCCGGGACCACGCGCAACTGCGGGATGCGCACCTGGCGCTCGATCTGTAGATCGACCAGCCCGGGGATGCCTGCCAGGCGCGCCCGTAGCCCCTCCGCCAGGCTGCCGAGCGTGTCGAGATCGCGCCCGAACAGTTTGACCGCAACCTCGCCGCGCACTCCGGAGAGGAGGAAATCCAGCCGGTGCTGGATCGGCTGGCCGATGTTGATGTTGGCCGGCAGCGGCGCGAGGCGGGCGCGGATATCGGCCAGCACCTCCGCCCGGCTGCGCCGCGAGGCCCGGAGCGCGACGTCGATCTCGTTCACGTGCACGCCCTCGGCATGCTCGTCCAGCTCGGCACGGCCGGTGCGCCGGCCGACGGAGGTCACTTCCGGCACCTCAGCCATCAGGCGTTCCGCCACGGCGCCGAGCCGCGCACTCTCGGCCAGCGAGATGCCGGGACGGAAGGCGACGCCGACCAGAACGGTGCCCTCGTTGAAGGGCGGCAGGAAGGCGCGCGGCAGTTGCGTAGCGCCCCAGACCGCGCCGCCGAACAGCAGGATCACCGTGGCATATACCAGCCGAGGCCGCGTCAGCCCCCGCAACAGCGCGGCCCGGTTCAGCTGCTTGGCCGCGCGCAGTACCAAGCTGTCCTGGCGACGCGCCGCCGGCCGGTTCCCCAGCAGCCAGTAGGCGAGCACCGGCGTCAGCGTGACCGATACGGCCAGGCTCGCCAGGATGGCCAGGATGTAGGCAATGCCGAGCGGCGCGAACAACCGCCCTTCGATTCCTGGCAGGGCGAACAGCGGCAGGAACACCAGCACCACCACGGCGGTGGCATAGACGATACCGGAGCGCACCTCCTGGCTCGCCGCCGCCACCACCTCCAGCACCGGGCGCGGTAGGGCGAGTGCGGCATTCTCCCGCAGCCGGCGCAGGATGTTCTCCACATCCACCACCGCGTCGTCGACCAGCTCGCCGATGGCGATGGCCAGGCCGCCCAGGGTCATGGTGTTGATGGTCAGGCCGAAGGCGTGGAACACCACCACCGTCGCCAGCACTGAGACCGGGATGGCGACCAGCGAGATCGCCGTCGCCCGGACATTCAGCAGGAACAGGATCAGCACGACGGCGACGACGGCGGCGGCCTCCAGCAGCACCGTCTCCACGTTGGCGATGGCAGTGGCGATGAAGTCGGCCTGGCGGAATTGCACGCGGGATGCCTCGAGGCCCGCGGGGAGGCCCGGCTGCAGCTCCGCCAGCGCCGCCTCCACTGCCCGGGTCACGCTAATGGTGTCGGCCCCGGGCTGCTTCTGGACGCTGAAGATCACCGCCGGGCCGCCCTGGTAGCCGGCATCGCCGCGCCGTGGCCGGGCGGCAAATTCCACCGTCGCCACTTGGCGCAGCAGGATGGGCGTGGGCGAGCCGGGGCGCTGGGCGACTGGCGTGTCCGCCAGATCCTCTAGCCGCTGCGTGAGGCCGAGGTTACGGATCAGGTATTCCCGGCCGCGCTGGTCGACGAAGCCGCCGCCGGTATTGGTGCCGAAGCGCGCGACCGCCGCCTCTAGCTGCTCAGCGCTCACCCCCAGGGCCAGCATGGCGGCAGGGTCGGGCGAAACCCGGTACTGCCGCACCTCGCCGCCGATCGGGATGACCTGGGCGACGCCGGGAATAGCCAGCAGCCGCGGCCGGATCGCGAAGTCCACCGCCTCGCGCGCCTGCATCGGCGTGACGCCCTCGGCGCGGACCGCGACCAGCATGATCTCGCCCATGATAGAACTGACCGGCCCCATCACTGGGGACACGTTGGCGGGCAGCGACTGCCGCACCACGCCGAGCCGTTCGGCCACCAACTGGCAGGCGCGATAGAGCTCCGCCGACCATTCGAACTCGACGTACACGATGGAGAGCGAGACGGCGGAGACGGAGCGCACGCGGGCGACGCCGGGCATGCCGTTCATCGCCGTCTCGATCGGGAAGGTGACGAGGCGTTCGACCTCCTCCGGCGCCAGGCCCTCGGCCTCCGTCAGCAGGGTGACGGTGGGGCGGCTCAGGTCTGGGAAGACGTCCACCGGCACGCGCGGCAGCACGAAGCCGCCGTAGCCGACCAGCACGACGGCAGCGATCAGGACCAGCAAGCGGGAGCGCAGGCTGGCCGCGACAAGATAGCGGAACATCGCTTAGGGCTCCGATCGGTGGAGGCGCGTGGCGCGGGAGGCGTGAATCGGACCCGCCATCACCGCACCTGGTTCACGAGGCCGGCGCCCTGGACCACGATGCGCTCGCCGGCGGCGAGTCCGGCCGCGACCAGCACCCGGCCGGCATCCAGCGTCTCTACCCGCACCGGGGCGGCGGCGAAGGTCTCGGGCTCGACATGGCGCCAGACCACCTGCTCGCCATTGGCCGCGCGCACCACGGCGGCGCGCGGAAGGATCAGGCCGCGGATGGGGTCGGCGACCTGCGCCACGACCGTGACGGGCTGGCCGAGGGAGAGGCCGGGGGCCGGGTTCTCCACCCGGAACTGCGCCAGCGTTGCACCTTGCTGCACGGCGCGGCCGAAACCTTGCAACTCCAGCCGCATCGGCTGGCTGCCGCGGACCGCGGCGGTGGCGCCGCGCAGGTCCATCGCGGCATCGCCGCCGAAGACCAGCGCCTCCACCCAGAGCCCGCGCGGGTCGACGACCTGGAACAGCACGTCCTGTGCCGCCACCACCTGGCCGGCGACGGCGCGACTGCTTGCAATGACGCCATCGGCCGGCGCGCGGATCACCTCCGGCGCCACCCGATTCTGCGACAGCAGCAGGCGGCGACGGCGCAGCCCATCCAGTTCGATCTCGGTATCGATCACCTGCACGCGGGTGCCGGCGCCGCTGGCCGCTAGGTTGCGGGCGCGCGCCAGACGGGCCTCGGCGGTGGCGATCTGCTGCTCGATGTCGCCAGAGCGTTCGGCGATGGTGGTCTGGTCGGCAACCGGGATGGCGGGTTCGATCACCGCCAGCACCTGCCCGCGCCGGACCGTTTGGCCGAGCCGCGGCAACCCACCCTCGGGCGGGATAATGCGCCCACCGGCGATGCTCTGCGCGACGCCGCCGCGGTTCGGATCGGCGACTATCCGGCCGACCATTGTGACGGTGCGGGAGGCGGCGTCCTCGCGCAGCGTGACGGTCCGCACCTCCAGCAGGCGCTGGCTGACCTTTGGCAGGAAGACCCGACCATCGGGCAGGCGGGAGGGGGCGTCGACCGTGGCGGTGCCGGTAGCGGTTTCCGCCTCGCCGTGGTCATGGCCAGGGCCGGCGTTGCCGCCCGCCGGGATCATCATCAGCATCAGCGCCGTGGCGACGGCAAGGCGGCCCCGCCGACGGCGCGGTCCGGCCACCGCGTTGCCGGCCACCAGTCCGAGCAGAAGACCGCTCCCGGCCACCAGCCAAGGGCTGTGCGCCAGCCATTCCAGGGCCGCGTGCCAGGGATCCTCGAAGGGGCCGGCATGCGGATCGGGCACCGGGAGAGCCGGCAGCGTGCCGCTCAGCAGATCATCGCCGTCCGGTCCGCCGGTTACGGAAAAGACCAGGTCGAAAGGCTGCCCAGTGCGCGCCAGCAGGGGCGAGGCGAGCCCATAAGTGCCGTCCGCTTCGGGCTGGGCGACCAGGGTCTGCTCGCCCAGCGCCACCTCGAACCGGGCCGCGGTTACCGGGACGTTGCCCTCGAACCGGTCGAGCCAGAGCCGGAGGCGATCCGGCGCCTCGCGTACGGCAACCACTTCGTAAAGGTCGGAATGGACCGCAATCCTTGGGCGGGCAGGCGCGGTGGTGGTGGGGTCGTCGTCATGGCCCTCATGCGCCGAGATTGGCGCCGTGATGGCCAGGAGGGTCGCGCAGATGGACGCGCGCAGGAATCGCAGGGAGGGCATAGCGGGCCTTGCAGCAGAGGGCGGGGACGCGGTTCGCCGCGCCCGTCCTCGGACAGGCCCGACTAGACGGGCGTCCCGGCTCTCGGCGGTCGGGCCGGCACCTGGCTGTGCTGTCCCTTGGGCGCCGCAGTCACGGTGGACACCAGCGCCGCGCCGGACAACCCACTGGCCTCGGCAGTCCCTGCCGGATGAGGCACCATGGCGCGCGCCGCATGGCATGTCCCGCAATGCGCCTGCCCGGCCGGCCCGTGATCAGGCGCATCACCGGCATCCGCGACGGCGGCCATCGTCACGGAGACGGGGATTTCCGCCGCGTCGACATGCCCATGCGGCAGCACACCGGCCAGCAGCAAGGTGGCCAGAAAAGCAAGGAGGCGGCAGGAGCGGAGCCGGAGAAGTCGGTTCAGCATTGCGATACCGCCGAGATGGCCAGGGCAGCCGCCGTCGTCAAGCGTCGGCTGGTAGGCATGACACGACGCCCATCGGCCCGGTGGCCAGACCAACGCCGCAGCGCGTTGAGCGTCACCATGACGGTCCCGCCGGAATCAGCCGAGGTCCACACCCAAAGACCAGTCGTCCAGATGGCGGTGGTCACCACAAGAATCATTGCAAAAACGAATATCTGATAATGTCCTTTATCATACGCTGCGGCTTGCCCCGGCGCACCCGGCCCGGATAGGCTCCGACGCCAGGAGGCACCGCATGCCCGACACCGTCCCCGTGACCATCGAGGTCGAGCCCGACGCCGCCGCCGCCCTCGCCGACCCGGCGACGCGCGCCCGGCTCGAACGCCTGGTCCGGCGCACGCTCCGGCCCGCCGGCGGCGTGGACCGGCTCTTCGCGGCGATGGACGCCCTCTCGGACGAGGCCCGTCACCGCGGTCTCACTGACGCGATCCTCGAGGCGGAACTTGCCGCCTACAACGCCGAGCGCCGGGACCGGCCGCCTGGCGCGTGATCGTCTTTGATACCTCTACCCTCGTCGGCGCGGTCATCGGCCGCGGCAGCGTTCCCGATCGGGCGGTGCGACATGCTTTCGCGGCCGACCAGGTCGCCGTGTCGGAAGCCATGCTGGCGGAGCTGCTCGACGTGCTCGCGCGGCCGCGGCTGGCGCGCTTCCTCGATCCCGACCTGCGCGACGAGGTGCTCGCGCTGCTCGACGCCTTCGGCGTGTTCTTCGTGCCCGCCGAGCGCGTGACCGATTGCCGCGATGCGAAGGACGACAAGGTGCTTGAGCTCGCCCTCGCCGCCGGCGCCGCGGTGATCGTCAGCGGCGATGCCGACCTGCTCGTGCTGCACCCCTGGCGCGGCGTGCGGGTGTTGCGGCCGGCGGAGTACCTTGCGGAGGTCACCGGTGGCGCATGACCTGATCCTGCCCGACGCTAGCTCCCTTAGCCTTCCTGCACTTGTGGCCGACAGTGACGAGCGCGCGGGGGTACGTTTCCTGGAGTTCTTCGCGGCCACCATCCGCAACCCGCACACGCGCCGCGCCTACAGCCAAGCCGTCGGCGCATTCATCGCCTGGTGCGAGGACGAGGCCGGCATACCCTCCCTCACCGCGGTGCAGCCGCTGCACGTCGCTGCCTGGATTGATTTGCAGGCGCGCGAGCATGCAGCGCCGACAGCGAAGCAGCGTTTAGCGGCGCTGCGCCACTTATTCGACTGGCTGGTCACCGGTCAGGTGATCCCGATCAATCCGGCGGGCTCGGTCCGTGGGCCGCGGCACCACTTCATTAAGGGCAAGACGCCGGTGCTCGACGCCGCCGAGGCGCGCCAGCTGCTCGACAGCATCGACGTCTCGACCCAGGCCGGCCTGCGCGATCGGGCGCTGATCGCGCTCATGGTTTTCAGCTTCGCCCGGGTCGGCGCTGCACTCGGCATGACCGTTGCTGACGTCTACACGCAGAATCAGCGGCTCTGGGTGCGGCTGCGCGAGAAGGGCGGTAAGCGGCACGAGATGCCCTGCCATCACACGCTCGACGACTACCTGCATGCCTACCTGGACGGCACTGGTATTGGCGAGGACGCGAAGGGGCCGCTCTTCCGGACGATCGGCCGCGGAACGGGGAAGCTGACGCACACTCCCCTGCCCCAGGCCAATGCCTACGCCATGATTCAACGTCGTGCTGCGGTGGCTGGGATTGGGATGAAGATCAGCAACCACACCTTCCGCGCCACCGGCATCACCGCCTACCTTAAGAATGGTGGCACGCTGGAAAACGCTGCAGCGATGGCCAACCATGCCAGCACGCGTACCACCCAACTTTACGATCGCCGGCGCGACGAGATCAGCCTCGGCGAGGTGGAGCGCATTCGAGTGTGAGGGCAAACTCAACCCAAATGGCCTCTATCGAACCCGGCACGGTTCACTCGACAGAAAAAATAGCCTCCATCTGGAGCCGCTGCCGTTCGAAGACGCCGTGGCAAACCTATAGGTGGCCCCAAGAGGCTCCTGCTTTGCCGCCCTCTATCACCTCATTGGCTCTGGGTAGACTTTCTATCACCAGGAGGATGTCCTGCTCGCCGCCAGTCGGTCCGCCTCAGTGTCTGGCAGTCCTACCTAGCCCATCCCCATCTGAACGATCAGCTCGGGCGGGGGCTCTTCCTGATCAACACAATGACCTCCCTCCCCCGGCTGTTGGTCAGCACCAGGGACTGCAACAGCAATGGAGGGGTCACTCGCGCAGTCCGCCGATCGCCACCAGGCGCGGCGCTACCGGCGGGCGCGACGGGTAAAGCGTCAGACCCTCCTCCCCCATCGTCACCATCGCACCCTCATAAGCCGCCACCGCCGGCGCCAGGGCTTTCCTGAAGTCGCGGACGAAATCGCGCTGCCTGGAGTAGCCGCCACCGAATTGCTCCCCCAGCGCCGCCCAGCGAATCGGTGTCGGCGCGATCAGTGTGTGCAGCCGGTAGGCCAGCCAGATGTAGAGGTCGAGCGACACGCTGCGGTCAGCCAGCTCGCGCAGTGCCGTCTCGCGTAGCGGCACTGGATGCCGCCGCAATGCCTCGTAGAACACTGGATCGAGGACAACTCGGTCCTCCCACAGCGAAGTCTGCCGCTCGTCCTCGCGCGGTCGTTCGTGAAAGCGTAGTCCGCTCTGCACGAAGCCGCCTTTGGTCCAACCGTCGGCGCTCTCGCCCTCCCAGCTGAACCGCAGATGGCACGCAGTGATCCGCACCGCCTGCTCGCGCAGCGCCTTGCCCGTCTCGCCGCCCCAGGTCAGCCCCATCCGCCCCAGCCAGTCGCGCATCGATCGACCGAGCTCGACCTCGCGCGAGCCTGTCCTGACCGCCTGGGTCTGCAGGTAGAGCAGGATCATTCGGGCCCGTGCCCCGTAGGGAACGCCGAGGTAGCTCCGCTTGCCGTCCTTTACTGTCCGGCCAGGCTCCACCAGAAGCGACACCCGGTGGCCGCGGCGCTCCCAGATTTCGTCGTCGGCCAGTTTCTTGTGCGGCAAGCCGGTGAGGCAGAAGCCGCTGTATGAGATACCGATCCGGCCGTCCTCGTCGGCCATGACCTCGGCCGCGATGTCGGCTAGCGGGCGTTTCTCCGGCTCCAGCATCGACCGGGCGCGCTCGCGACCATGCGCTAGGACCAGCCGTCGTGCGCCGCTGTCCGCCTCGTCCACTATCGCACCCTCACCTGATCGTGCCAGACCATCGGCGGCGCCGGCGGCCGGCGTCAATGGGGGGATAACTCGCGCTCCCTACTCGAAGGCTAGTTGAAAGTAATTAGTAGAGTCTGCGAGTTCTCCCCCCGGGATAAAGCCGATTCCTGCGAGTTTACCCCCCATTATGGCGAGTTCTCCCCCCGGGATGAACGGGTCGCCGGTGGATAAGCCGGGCGCGAGTTATCCCCCCACCTTCCGCCGAATCGGCCGAGGCAAGGGCAGATGAAACTGATTCAGATATCTAAATTATTGACACGTATACGCCCCGCCTGGGCATAGGCGCCCGCGGAGGAACACGAATGTCCGCGCCCAAGGGCATGCCCGCACTGGAGTGCAACATGTTCGACGTTGCCCAGGTTCTGCGGACGCTCACCGGCTTGGTCGACAACAACCGTGCCGCCGCGCGCCTCTAAGTTTTCCTGACCGAGCAGTCGCAGTAAGGGAATACGGTGGTCTGCTCACAGGATTTTATCGCCGAAGCCCTCGATGTCCACGACACGAACAACCAATACTTTGGTCTGTTATTGCATGACGCATAAAGCCCGCTGCGATTTGTTGAAATGACCGGCAGACCGGAATACCGATATGTCGGCATATCGGTATTCCGGTCTGCCTGCTCACCGGCGCGGCTGCTTCCGCAGATCGGTGAAGTCGGCCTCGACCACCGGATAGCCGGCCTCCCGCAGCAACTCGAGCAGCAGGATGGTTGCCGTCACCCCGCGCCGCGCCGCCCGGGTCTTGATCTCGGTTACCACCGCATCCGGCAACAGGAACTCGATACCCCGCCGCGGCGGCTTTGCGGGCGGTGCCGCGCGCATCGCCGCCGGTGCCGGCGCGGGCGCCGCCACCCCCCTCGCCTGCCCGACCGGCAGCGTCGCACTCAACGGATCCAGCCGCCGGCGCAGTTCGTCGTCGTTCAAATCCAGATCTGGCAGCGGCAGCGGAGCCCGGCTCACAGTTTTAGCCCCACTAGCGCCGCGACTTCGGCCGCCATAGCCTCGACATTGCCGGCGGCACCGCCCTCCGGGTCGTCCTCCAGCGGGCTTTTCCCGGTGTAGGTCATCATCCTGAACGCCGCCCGCTCGACCAATTCGGTCGACAGCATCGCCAGACCGCGCTGCTCGAACTGCCTCCGACTGTGCTCCGTCACCCGCTGGCGCAGCACCGGCGTCCGGGTCAGTACCACCCGGCAGTCGATCGGCCGACCAGTCAAATCCGCCGCCCGCGCCACCACCGCTGCCGTTTTCATCGCCTCCACGACATCGAACATCGACGGCTGGGCCGGAATCAGCACCAGGTTCGCCTTGCCGCAAGCGTAGAGCATCGCCTGGTTGCTCGACCCCTCCAAGTCGATCAGCACCATCTGCGACCGCTGCGAGGCCTCGGTGACTGCCTCCAGTAGCGTGTCGCTGGTCGCCACGTCCGCTCCCACCCCCTGCGGCTTGCCACGGCGAATCGTCTGGAACAGCGTCTGATTGGGGTCGGCGTCGAGGCAGAACACCGGCATATCGGTATCCCGGTCAACCGATATTCCGGTATTCCGATCATCCGACACATTAGAGAGCCGGCGTGCCAGGGTGGTTGCCAGACAGAAGGCGAGGGTAGTTTTTCCCACGCCCCCCTTGGTACTTGCCAAAGCTATGATCGGTGTTGCCATGCCGCCAGCATGCCGGTCAGCCTATATGTCAGTCTACCGGAACAACCAAGCAACCGGCATGTCGGCATGCCGGTACACTAATTGGCCGATATGCCGGTTAATCGGCTTGTCGGCATTTCGATAACCCGACTAACCGACAAAACCGCTTCTCGGCCAGCCGATCTTCCGACGTGTCCGGAAGTCGATACGCCGGTAAACCGGCATTTCGGCGCACCGACATGCCGGCGCTTAACGTTGGTGGCCGTGGGGATAACCAGCCGGGGCATGGGTGGTGATGCCGCCAAGCAGCGCGCCGCCGACCGCACCGATCCCGGCGCCGGCCAGCATCCGGGTCTGCGCGTCGTTGCCATGGCCTCGAACGTATGGTGGCGGGATGGTGCGGAAGCGGTGCCTGTCGGCCGATAGGACGAAGCGTCGCCTCGGATTGGCCATAACAAGGCGCTCAAGGCCGAACCGGGACAGACGCAAAGGCGTGGATCGTCGGACGCGGCCTTCGCTACAGCCGGTCGATGCCCCAGAACGCCGCGATGTGGTGAGCGGCCGACAGACCGGCGCTGACCACCCAAGGCCCCTCGCATTCGCCGTCCGCGCGACGCGGATCGATCGGGAAACCGTGGCCTATGGCCGCCAGGGTCCAGAGCTCGACCGCCGGGCGGGTCGGCTTGCCCCAGGCACGCCGCAGGATGCCGGGCACTGGCGCGGTTTCGCTGGTGGGCGAGGCATCGAAGCCGTGCAGCGCCGTCCACTGGGCGGCGAGTGCCTCGGCGTTGGCCGGGTTCACCATACGGTCTCGTCCACCCTGCCAGATCGACAGGCGCGGCCACGATCGCGTCGATCGGGCGGGGAGGGCCGCCTGAACCGCGGCCGCCAAGGCGCCACGGCTACGATATGGATCGGCGCGGTACATGCGCAGCAGCGCCATGGCGGAGGTGCTCGCCGTGCCAACCGGCATACCGGCGACTGCTGCCCCGGCGGCGAACACGGCGGGATAAGCCGCCAGCAGGGCCACGGCCATCGCTCCGCCGGCGGAGAGGCCGACGACGAATACGCGTCGCCGGTCGGAGCGGTAGCGCTTGGCCGCAACACTCACCATCTGCCGGATCGACTTTGCCTCGCCGCCGCCGCGGCGGGCATCGGCGGGGCGATGCCAGTTGAAGCAGCGGCCGCGGTTGTTCTCGGCCGTCTGCTCCGGCAGGACCAAAGCGCAGCGGAGGCGCCGGGCGAGTGCCAACCAGCCCGCATTGGTGGCGAAGCCGGCGGCATCCTGCTGGCAGCCATGCAGCACGACGATCAACGGCGCGTCCGGGGGCAGCCGGGCCGGCGCATAGACCAGCATGCGTAGCCCCCCGGGATTGGAGCCGAAGTGGGCGACCTCTGTCACACGATCTGCGGCGGCCGTGTCTCTGACGTCCCTGAGCGCCGGAAGCCAAAAGGAAAGCAGCGCCGACACGGTTCGCGTCGCTCGATGGAGGCGTTCCGCGGCGTGATGCTTCTTCCGTGCTGACGTCATGGGTTGAACTGTGCCATGCCGTGGCTTGTACATGGCTGGGATCAGGATTGCAGCGCACCGGGCGGACGACCAATACCGGCATCCCTAAACCCGGTGAGGCTAGCCTCTGGCAGCGGCCTTGGCTTTCCACCGCCTGCGTCTAGCGCGCGTTCTCAGCAGCTCCCAGCCGGGCATGAGATGGCCGATCGGCTGGACAGGAACCGGGGTCACGGCGGGGTCTTCAGCAGGTGGTGGGGTCGGAGCAGAGCGGCCCTGGACCTCCTCCGGCCAGGGCGCGGCGTGCGCCGCCTCCGCCGGGGCTGGCATGCGGCTTGTTCGGCGGTAGACGACCTCGACCACGCGGCTCTGGCCTGCGACTGCGCCACGCCGCCGCGAGGTGATGTGCAGGAACTGCTTATCCTCGGGGGAGGGGAGCGATCCTGGCGTGGTCATGCGGGAAAAGACGCGATCGGCTTCGGACATGCGGCTCCAGACGAGGCGGGTGTGTCCAGGCGGCAGTTGCAGCGGCGCCAGAACCTCGGGGCAAAGTAGTATGCTGCTATTAACACAGACAGAGATTACGGGCTGCGCCGGACCGTGGCTATGGCTTGGAGTTACTCCGGCTTCGTAAGCGGATCCTAAACGGCCAGCCGTTCCACAACCCTCAGTATCATCCAGTGCGAAGCGGCGGCCCACAGCGCTGAAACGGGTCTATTATTGCTTCCACATGCTGGCATCGCTTATCTGCCACGCCTCAACTCGGTAACTCGGGCAGAAGATGGCGAGGAGCATGGCCTCGGTTTCGGCGTCGTCTGCATCGAACCACTTGGCCTGCCAATAGTCGTTTGTCCAAATGGTCTCACATAGTAAACCGTCATCTTTGTAACCGGCGAAATAGAGCGGCTGCGTGTGCTTCATCTCCACTGCGGCTACAAGGTGCTTGAACATTGATGCTATCCAGCTCTGCTTCGACAAGGGAAAAGGCGAGGCATCATTTGGGTTTCTTGATCCGCCCCACAGCAGAAGAATGACGCTGGTATATCAACCAAAGATATACAAAGCAAAGCGAGGACCGATCACCTGGAGCGGCGCAATTTGGCAAACCTGATGGGGTCAGGCTGCGGTCAGGCCGTCTTCCGCAACCTCGGTTGCCGCGTCGACTTCGTGGCTGATCAGGACGACCCAAAATAACGAAAGCACCGTGTGGCCGTAGATGGCCCGGCAGCCTAGGTCAACGTGGCCTTACCTGAAACAAGATCTTAATAACCGAGATCATGGGGCAAGGCAGGCACCGGCGCGGCAACTCGAGCGGCGCCTTTGGCGCAGCCGGTGTGGCAAAGCGGGTGTCCATCGTGGTGCAGCCTGACACGCGCCCGCCTGGGGTGCGGGAGAGCGACCGGCCACGTCTCCCGCTGCGGGCTGAGCAGCCCGACAAGGCGGGAAGGGAGGCGGGGGAGGCAGCATGGCCACTGCCGCTAGGGGAGACCTAGCCCGCCCCGCGAAAGAAAAATGCCACGAGATTATCAACCTAAGATATTTACAGCGAGGCAAAGGGCGATCACCTGGGGCGGCGCCTAACACGCGGTTTTTTGCGCGTCCCGCGCCTGTTCCTGTTTTGCCTAAGCAATGTATGTGGTGGTCCTGCAGGCTGCTCAAAGGACAGCTGTTACCGCAGGATCGGACAGTTCACGCGTTGTCCCCGGCTCGACGACCAGGAAGCGCGTCCCGACGGTCCGGACGAAGCTGCGGTCGTGCGAAACCAGGACACAGGTGGCCTCCTGCGCCAGCAGTTCCGCTTCGAGCCGCTCCTGGCCGGGGATGTCCACGTGGTTCGTGGGTTCATCCAGAAGATACAGGTTCGGCTCCGCCAGCCGCAGCGCTAGCAGCCCCAACCGGGCCTTCTGGCCAGGCGACAGCCTCCCGATCGGCTTGTGATGCATGTCCACGCCAAGGCCCGCGCCGGCGAGAAGGCTGGTGGCGCGCCCGTCGCTGACATCTCGATGCGCCGCGATGATGCGATGCGGTGTCCCGTCGTCCGGCAGGTGCGCCATGCTCTGTGCGGCATGGCCGAGAACGACGCCTGGGCCGACCTTCACCCCGGGCGACTGGTCTGCCACGGCGCGGCGCAGCATGGCGATGAGCTGTGACTTGCCGACGCCATTGCGTCCTAGCAGCACCATCCTGTCGCCCTGGTGCAGGTCGAGCTTGGCGATGCGGAACAGGGCGCGCCCGTCCGGCGCCTGGACCACCGCGTCGCGCAAGGAGATCAGCACCCTGGCGTGGGTGCCGCGGCTGGCGAGGCTTATCTCGCCCGGCCTTTCCAGGTGGGCTGGGCGCAGGGTTTGCTCGAGGCGTTTGGCGCGGTCGCGCAGCTGCATGGACTTCTTCTGTAGCAGGTCGCTGCCGCTGTTCACGCCGACGTTGCGCAGTTCGCCGGCATTGCGGCGCAGGCGCTCAACCTCCTTGGCGTCCTTGGCATGCTTACGGTCCTGCGCGGCGTCGTCCTCACCGAGCAGGTGCCGGGCCCGCGAGTAGGGGTGAGCGTAGTGACGGCTCACCCCCGGCCGCAGGAACAGCGTGCGCGTCGTGCAGGCGTCCAGGAAGGCACGATCGTGGCTGGCGACCAGCATGGGTGTCTGCGCGGCGCCGCCGGAGATCCATTCTTCGAGCCAGTTGATCTTCTCGCCATCCAAGTGGTTGGTTGGCTCGTCGAGGAGGAGCGCATCGGGCTGCGTGACCCAAGCTCGGGCCAGCAGCACCAACCGCTGCCAGCCTCCACTCAATGCCGCCACAGGCCGTTCGCGGAGGTCCTCCGGCGTCTCGAACTCGTCGAGCACCACGCCGACGCGCCACGCCTCGTGCTCTCGCTCGGCCGGCGGCAGGGCACGCCGTACCGCTTCCCGCATAGTCAGGTTGAGCAGCGCGTCCGGCACGTTCTGCTCGACATAGGCGACCAGCGAGCCGTGAGACAGGGCAACGCTGCCCATGTCGGGCTTTGCCAAGCCCGCGATGCACCGGAGCAGGGTCGTCTTTCCACCACCATTGCCGGCAATAAGGCCGATCCGGTCACCGGGCCCGATGCTGAGAGTGAGGTTCTGGAACAGCGTCCGCGGCGTGACCACGCCGACGTCGCGCAAGCTGATGAGTGTCATGACAAAGCCCGATCCAGTGCCGGCCATGCAAGGGGCAGGCAAATGCAATTCGGGCAGCCCGGCTCGGAAGCGGCTCAGCTCCGGAGAAGTCTGCCCTGCGACGGCGATCGCAGGGCGGCAACAGGCCCGCGCGGGTGATGCTGGTTGTAATCGGACACCCAACCCTCCCTCGCGCTATGTGGGACCGGAGAGGAGCCTATCGGCCTGCAGGATGGTCGAGCAAGAGGTTCATGCATCGAGCCGCGCTGACCCACGACAGGTCGCACTGCTGGCCATCCAGGTCGGGCCAGAGAGGCGCTGGCCGTTCCCCTGACGAGGCAGTAGGGCAGGGGGCATGCGCGATCCCATCCGACAGGCCGAGCGGCTGATTGCTATCCGCCTGCGCTATACGATCAACTCCCATCTGGAGGACCAGGCCGTCACCACGCCGGCAGCGATCGGCGCGGCCACCGGCCTGCCCGCCGCCGAGGCCGTGGGGCTGCTGACCCGCCGGCAGTGGCGGGCCGGCGACGTTGCCGCGCTGCGGGCCGTGGCTGACCGGCTCGGGCTGCAGGTGGTGCCGCCGGACACCAGCCTACTGCGGGGGTAGCGCGGGCTTGGTGAGAGGGGCCGGCGGCGCTGTTGCGCTTGCGCGGGCCACGGCGAAGCGCTTGCCCCGGCCGGATCCGTTCGCTGATCCGCCGGCACCGCTTCGCGTCTTAACCTTGATCAGCGCTCTACCTAGCTGAACCTCTAACACGCGTTCTGCTCCCTTCCCGCGTGTTAGGAGAAGGCTGCCACAATTGCGGTCGGAAGCCGCCAAGTGGTTAGACTCACGTCGGCTTCTTGTGTTTCAAGTCCATGACCTCGGACGCGATGGTCCCAAGACCACGCCCGCGCACCTGTGACGGAGCCGAACATCGCGGTCGGAACGAAAACCTCGGCATTCTCTTCTTGATGCTGAGGAGAACAGACCATGACAGCTGCGATGAGCGACGGCGCACTGACGCAGGTGCTGCGCAAGACGATGTTGGCCTTGGTCAGGCGCGACGATGTGGATCTCACCAGCCGCCAGCTTGGCGTCTTTCTGACTGTCTATCTGACCGCTGGCCCGCATACGGTGCGCGGCTTGGCGGCGGGGCTCAACGTCTCCAAGCCCGCCATCACCCGCGCTTTGGACAGGCTCGGTGAACTGAGTCTCGTCCGGCGCAAGGTGGATTCGATGGATCGCCGCAGCGTGCTTGTGCAGCCGACCCAAGCGGGGGAGGCGTTCCTGGCAGAGTTGCGCCACGTCATGGCGGCGGCGGGTACGGAACACCTCACCGCTGCGGCGTGAACACCCGCGCTGCAGCGCCGGGCCATGCAGTGCCGCCGATTGCTCCGCCCCATCGCGCCACGAAGCAGGATCAGGTCTGGCGCGCCCTTCTGGGCGGCAACGGCAACGGCACCGCCAAGCGGGCAGGGAAGGGATCCCGGGCCTGCCAAGATAGCAGTTGGCCAGCACTGAGCCGCCGAATTGCCCTGGTCGCCGCGCCGCTTGGTCCCCAGCGACGTATGGTGGGTTATTCAGGCGTGAATCAACCTTTGCGTGTAGTGCCTCTCTATCAACACGCGTTCGTTGCAACACAGTATCGTGCTGGTAGGCGCTGATTTCGGCGTTGCCGGGGATCATCTCACTCCCGTATTTGAACGTCTAAGTTGAGCGTTGGATCAGTTTTGAGACACCAATGCGCAGCGATGCCCCGCCGCACCGGTCAAGGATCCCCCCGTCGTGACCCCCCGTCCCATCCTCATCATTGAAGACGACGCTGCGCTGCGCGCCACCCTCGCCGAGCAGATCGGCATGGACGGCAGCTTCATCGCTGTAGCCGCCGAGAGCGCGGCTGACGCTGCTGCCAAGCTGGCCGAGGCGGATGTCCGCTACGACGCTATCCTGCTCGATGTCGGCCTGCCGGACGGCGATGGCCGCGACTTCTGCGCCAAGCTTCGGCGCGACGGCAACACCACGCCGGTCATCATGCTGACCGGCGCCGATGCCGAAGCTGACGTGGTTCGTGGTCTCGATGCTGGTGCCAATGACTATGTCGCCAAGCCCTTCCGCCTGCCGGAACTACTGGCCCGGGTCCGCGCCCAGCTCCGCACCTTTGACAACTCGGAAGCCGCGGTCTTCACCATTGGACCCTACCAGTTCCGCCCGAGCGCCAAGCTGCTGCTGGACTCCGGCAAGAACCGCAAGATCCGGCTGACCGACAAGGAAATCCGAATCCTCAAGTATCTGCTCCGGACAAACGGCGCTGCCGTGGACCGCGCGACGCTGCTGACTGATGTCTGGGGCTTCAACAGCGGGGTGACCACCCACACGCTGGAGACCCACATCTACCGCCTGCGGCAGAAGATGGAGGCGGATCCGTCGAGCCCACGGCTGCTGATGACCGACCGCGGTGCCTACCGGTTGAATGCTACCGCACCGTCCGACGTCGGCGCCGAGCGTGAGCCTCTCCGCACACACTGAAGCACACTCCTCAGCGTTGGATGCCGATCATGGCTAACATCCTGCTCTTTCCTGCCGAGCGCGCCTCGGCTGCAGCGCATCAGTACGATGCGCTGCAAACTCAGGCTGAGGCACTCGCAGCCTCTCTCGATGCCGACGCGTGGCCGGAGGACGACACGGGAGACATCGACGAGCTTGCGACGGTGGTCAATCTGGCCGCCGCTCCGTCACAGTCGCTCGCCGGGCTGGTGACCAAGGTGGAGATCTTGGTTGCCCGCCTTGCACCGGACGACGGAACCGACGCTGGTTTGTGCCTCGCCGAGGCAAGCCTGTTGCGGTCCGTGCTGCGCGATGTGCGCGCCTTTGTCGCGGACGCCGTCTTTGCGGCCCAGGGTGCCGACCTGTGGGCACCGGTCTCGACCGGAGCCAATCTTATGCAGGGAACCGGCGCAGGCTGATGCACCAGGGCCGGGTCGGATGCGTGAGGTCTCATAGAGATCAGATCTCAGACATCTGCTTCGCAGTGCGACCATGCTCCTGCTAGGTGTGGTCAATGCACGACAACATGAGTGACCAAGCCATCAAAACCGATGACAACAGCAAGGCCCAGAGCGGGCCGGACCGCGCCGAACGGCTCCGTGAACGCATTCGGCTATCGCAGACCATCGCCGCCCAAAGGGCTCGCATCGAAGCAACAGGCGGCAGGCCCAGCGAGGCCGAGGCCGCACGCATGGTGAGCGAGTTCCACGCCCGGGGCGGTCAGGTGACCATCTGTCCTCCACCGGATGACAGCGTCACCGATGGCGAGTCTGGGCACGGCAAACACCGCTGAAAAGCTGCAAGGGCTGATCGACTGCTCTTCGGCACCGCGCTTCCCCCTGATGGCGGCTCACCCCGTACTGCCTCTCACGCTCTGTCCGCGCTTCCCGCTTGCCAGCGCTATCTCAGGCGCCCTGCCTCCCCTCTGATAAGTCCCGCTTCCCCTGGCTCCAGAAGGATAGCCGACGTTATTCGCTGAGGCTCCATAAGAGCCCTTCTGGAGCCTGTTGACCTGCTGCCGCAATTCATGCCCCAATGCCGGCAAGTCGTTGAGATCTCCCGATGCCCGAGCTCGCACGCCTGCCCGACGCCGAGGTCGCCCGCGCCGCCGGCTATGCCCGCCAGGCCCTCGCGCCGGCGACGCTGGCTGCTTACGCCGCCGACTGGGCCGATTTCTCGGCGTGGTGCGGCGCGAAGGGCATGGCATCCCTGCCGGCGGCACCGGTCACCGTGGCCGGCTACCTTGCCGCCCTGGCCACCACCCACGCCGGCGCCACCCTGCGCCGCCGGCTTGCCGCCATCGGCCGCGCCCACCGCATGGCCGGCCACCCCTGGTCGGGGTCGCACCCGGCACTGCGCGACACCCTCGCCGGCATCGCCCGCCAGCACGGCACACCCCAGCGTCGCGCCGCGGCGATCGGCACCGCCGAGATCCGCCGCCTGGTCGCCACCTGCAGCGACGGGCTCACCGGCACCCGCGACCGGGCGCTTCTGCTGCTCGGCTTCGCGGCGGCGCTGCGGCGGAGCGAGCTGGTCGCGGTCGAGCGCGAGCACCTGACCGTCACGCCCGAGGGACTGCGCCTGCTGATCCCGCGCGCCAAATCCGATCAGCAGGGCAGGGGGGCCGAGCTCGGCCTCCCGCGCGGCCGAAAGCCGGAGACCTGCCCGGTGCGGGCCATGGAGGCCTGGCTGCAGGCGAGCGACTGCCGCTACGGCCCGGTGTTCCGCAAGATCGACCGCTGGGGCACCGTGGAGACCACGGCGCTGCACCCCTATGCCCTGCCCAGGATCCTGGCCCGGCGGCTGGCGCTGGCCGGGATCAAGCCCGCCGGGCTCGAGCGGCTGTCGCTGCACGGGCTGCGGGCGGGCTTCATCACCGAGGCCTACAAGGCGGGCGCGCGCGACGAGGCCATCATGGAACACAGCCGCCACAAGGACATCCGCACCATGCGCGGCTATGTCCGCCGCGCCAAGCTCGTCGGCGAGAGCCCGGCCGGACTGGTCGGGCTGTGAGCCAAGCGGTGGCCAGGGCAGGGGAGGGGCCTGGCTCCGCCGCGGATGCCGCGGTGCTGGCGCTGCCGCACACCGACTGGCTCTACCACCACCTCCGGGTCACCGGCGGCCACGCTGATGTCGCGGCCTTCCGCGCGGCAGCGGCCGGCGCCGGCGTCATCCCTTGGGCGTACGACCTTGGCCCGACGACGGAGGACTGGTTCCACCGGCTGGCCGCACCACCGGCACCGCAGCGGCGTAGCCTCAGCCTGGAGGGCTGCCGCATCCTCGCCGGCCAGCTGCGCGACGCCGCCGAGGCACGCCAGCGCCGGGTGGCGGAGCGGGCGGCGACGAGCCGGGCCTGCCCGCTCGACCTGCACCGGCTGCTACCGGTCCCCGACCGCCTGCTGAAGCTCGGGCCAGAGCAGCCGGAGACGCTGGCTTGGCTATGGGCGCACTGGGGCACCACCCAGGCGCTTCGCGGCGTGGTGGAACTGCAGGTGCCGGGCCGGGGCAAGCCGCGGCCGCCCGACCCCGGGCTGGTCTGGCTGGGCTTCTGGTCGGCGGACTGGACACCCTGGCCGGCCATCCTGGCCCTGCGTGCCCGCTGGCCTGGCCTCTCGATCGACGTCCGGCCGCTCTACGATGACCCTTGAGCCGGACACGGCCAAGGCGTTCGTCAACGAAGTACCGGCCATGATCGGCAATGCCGGGGCGCCGGCGCTGCGGCTCGGTGCCTGGGAGGGCCCGCTCGACCTGCTGCTGGAGCTGGCCCGGGCACAACGGGTCGACTTGGTGCGGATCTCGGTCCCGGAACTGGCGGCGCAGTTCGTCGCGGCGCTGGACACCGCCATCGCGTGCCGGCGGGTGCCGCTGTCGCGGTTGGCCGAGTGGACCATCATGGCAGCCTGGCTGCTGGTGCTGCGCTCGCGCCTGCTACTGCCGGCTGGCACGGCGGAGAGTGCCGAAGCCGAGCGGGAGGCAGCCGACCTGCGCCGGCGGCTGGCCGATCGGGAAGCGGCACGACGCTTGGCCGATTGGCTGGAGCGGCGCGATCAGCTCGGCCGCGAGGTCTTCGCGCGCGGGGCAGCGGAGCCGGACACGATTGCCGAGCCGGCGGCGGACGTGACCGAGCTGCTGCGGGCCTGCCTCAAGCTGCTCGAGGTGCCGTGGCGCGAGCGAGCGTACCGGCCGCGGCCGCCGCTCCTCTGGCGCGCGCCAGAGGCGCTGGCCCGCATCCGCGCCCTGCTGCCGGGCCTGCCCGCGGGCGCCTCGCTCGACGAGCTGCTGCCGCCAGCACCGGCGGGCGAGGGAGCGGCCCTGTGGCGGCGCAGCGCGCTGGCCAGCACCTTGCTCGCCGGGCTTGAGCTCTGCCGGGACGGCACTCTCGGGCTCGACCAGGATCAGGCCTTCGGCGCCGTTCGGATCGCCCTGAATTCTGAGTCGAATGCGCCTCTGCTACGTACCCATCCGGCCAAGGCCGCGGTTGGTGCGGGCCGGGGTTTTGGCGACGCTCACCGCTTCTGATCGAGGCTGAGTTCCTTGAGGCTTTCGATGCCGCGGTCGGTGAACCCGAGCGTGACACGGTC
>NZ_JBHTDE010000019.1:0-37606 GCF_042666655.1 Dankookia sp. GCM10030260 | reverse complement strand
CAGGGGAGGGTTGTATTCGACGCTGGCCGGCATGCGCATTGCGGCCATGCCAGTGTAGTGCATGGCCGCAATACCGAGCCCCATCAGCAGGCCGGCGAGACCGGTGCGGGCGGGACCCGCGCCGTAGTCGGTGATGGCGAAGCCAATCCCGGTGACGCCGACGGCGACGACGAGGGAAAGGAGGGTGAGCCCGGGTTCGTAGGCCATCGGCACGGGCAGCAGGAAGGCGAGCATGGCGACGAAGTGCATCGCCCAGACGCCACCCCCCATGGCCACTGCCGCGGTGGCCAGCCAGGCGCGCCGGACCCACCCCGTGGCGGCGCCGACCCGACTGGCGAGGTCGAGGGCAGTGTAGGATGCGGCCACGGCGATCGCGACGGAGAGAACGACGAGAGTCGCGTCGTGCGTCCCGGAGAATAGCTGCTGCTGCATCGCTCTCGTTGGTTGGTTGGCTTGTTGGTTCGGGTCCGTTCTAACCTACCACGCCAGGGCTAGCACCAATACCGTCGACTTACGGCGATCGGAGGCCGGTTTCGGCGGGCAGTCTGCAGGAGGCGGAGGCGCGGGCGCTCCTGGCAGCCCGGCGGGCCCGCAACGGCTCGCCCTTTGCCTCGGTCGAGGAGGCCGCCCTGCGAGCCGGGGTCGGGCGGCAGGCGCTCGAGGCTCTGGCCAGGGTTCTGTCAGCGCTCGCGCCAAACCTGACGGCATGAGGTGGACGACGCGTCGCGCCTACGCAGCCTCGAGGATAGCGAGTGCGGTGGTGGCACGACGGAGGTGGAGCAGGCGACGGCGGCGGGCGGGGACGTGCTGATTATGGCGGGCACGAGAGCGAAGGAAATGGCAGAGCTCGTCATACCCTCGACAGAAGCGCTCCGCCGCGTCGAAACTCATGAAGCCCCGCATACATCGCGTTCGACCTTTGACGCCCCGATGGTCCTGCTCCAATCCGTTGTTCTTTTTTGCGCTGGTCCGGTGCACGACGCGCCGGCCGAGTGTCGAGCGGATCGCCCGCGGGTAGGAGCTGTGGCCATCCGTGGTGACGCGCTCGGGGATGATGCCGGTGACGGCCTTGGCCGAGCGGAAGAAGGCCTGGGCCGCGGCCATGTCGCGGTGCTCGCTCAGCGTGGTGTCGACGAGGTTGCCGTCGCGGTCGATCGCCCGATACAGATACGCCCAGCGGCCACGAACTTTCAAATACGTTTCGTCCACATGCCAGTGCCGGCCGCGGGCGCCACCCTTGCCGTGCCGGCGTCGACGGAGTTCGCCCGCCAGTACCGGTGCGAGCTTCGTCTCCCACGCGCGGACGGCTTCGTGACTGAAGACGATCCCGCGCTGGAGAAACATCTCAGCCAGGTCGCGCAGGGTCAGCCGGTAGCGCAGCCGCCACAGCACCACGAGGGCGATCACGTCCGAAGGGTACTGGGTGTGGTTGAGCAGCCCGCCGCTGCGCTCGTTGTACTGCTTGCCGCACTCGCGGCAGCGAAACCGGCGGTAGCCCCGGGCTGTGCGATCCGGCCGCTCCGTCACGCCGGTGGAGCCGCAGGCCACACAGTCCATCCTCGATTCCCGCCCCGCTGGTCTTGAAGGCTACCGGCGATAGCCCGGACAGCCAAATGGGCTACCTAGCGCGAGGCCTGACAGAACCGCATTGAGCGCCCGCATAAGGGCAGCAAGATTTTTCTCAGAAAAATCGTCTAATTTCCGTGGCATATATCATTTGTACGATGAGAGCCCGAGGGTTGCACAGCTAGCGTGATTTTGCGGCCTGAAGCAGCCCAAGCATCAGGCAGCGCTACAGAGCGTTCAGACGGACTATTCAACAAAACCTTCACGCGCAGCATTCAGGAGAGACCCATGGTCCGCAGCACCGCATTGGCTTCCCTGGCTATCCTGGCCGCCTTCGCCGCAGCCCCGCTGGCCGCGCACGCTGAAACCGGCAACGTCGTAGGCGGCGGCGGTGCCATGATTATCGGCGGCGGCGACGATATGCGGATCAGCTACAACACCAGCGGCGCAGGCGGCGGCAGCGTGGTTGTACAGTCCGGGCGGCTCGCCCGCTTCGCGGGCAGCCACGGCGACGGGCAGCAGGTGGAGTACCTGACCCCGGCGCCGGCCGGAACGGGCCGCAACGTGCGGCTGATTGGCGGCGGCGACGACGCCCAGGTGGTCGCCGACCAAAACCGCTGAGCCCACTCAGGAGCAGCCACAAGTCAGCCGCAGCCTTGCGGCTGGCCTAAGTCCGCCACGGTGGATCGTATGACGGAGATAACCATGTCTCACATGCTCCGGGAGGCTCGCGACAACGCCCACGACATCTTGGCAGCCGTGGCCGCAGCCGCTTACTTCCTCGGCTTCCTTGGTGGGGTCCGTGTCGCGCTTGCCAGGCTGTTCCATTAAGCAGTCGACGCGAACCACCCGTTTGGGTGATCCATCAGGCACCATCAAGTTGTTGATCCAAGGCTGACCGAGGTGGTTGGCCGAGGGCGATACAGGGGCGGAGTTCAGGCCGCAGCGGCAACTCGCTGATGTCGGTCCATGCCTTAAACGCACGCGCCCTTGCGGCTTGATGTTCACTGGCGGTGACGTGGTCGCGGTGTGGACGGAAGAGGTTGGCGATCTGGTCGTGGGCGGAGAGGAAACGCTGTACCTGCCGCGCTGACTTGAAACGCTTATATCTGCCGCTCTCATCGCCGTGTCGGCTGACGCGACTTTGTGTCGGCGGCAAAGACTCGGTTACCCAACGCCGAGCTAGGAGAAAGGAGCGCGTCGGTGATCGGATCCCCTGTCGACATCCACGGGTTGCTCGGCGCCTGGCAGCTAGTTTCCGTCCGGTCCCAATTCGAGGATACGGGCGAGATGGTCGACATACACGGCCCTGCGCCACGCGGCTTCGCCGTATTCTGTCCTGACGGCCGCATGATGGTCATCATCGCCGAATCCGGCGAAAGACCGAACCGCGCCGTCACGGCTTACACGGGGCGCTTCGACGCGAAGCCAGACCGGCTTGTGACGAAGGTGGACGTTGCCTGGCATCCTGCATGGGAGGGTTCCGAGCAGCATCGCTTCCTGTCCATCCAAGGTGACAAGCTATTGGTTCAGACGCAGTTGCAGGATCATCCGCTGCTGCCGGGCCGGATGCATCGGACTATTGTGACTTGGGCCCGTGAGCACCGAGGCATCAGGCGGCAGGGGCTGCCTCCCTAAGGGAGGCAGAGGAACACCAATCTTTTCAGAAACTGGCATGGATGCCGATGCGGGCGGCGAGCCGCCACGACAAGGTGGTAGGGACCAGCGCTATCGCATTGATCATCTACGGCCGAAGTTGAGTCGAACGAAGCCATTGATGCGCCCAAGCTCGACCACGGAGGTTAAAATCGCGCTTCCGACTACGTCCGAGAGCTGGAAGTTCCATATGCGATAGCTCTGGTAGGGACCGCACCACGCTTCCTTAAAATGGAAGACGCCATGACCTTGATCCCAACGCGCCGTGTCGCGGTCGGCTCACTTGCCATGTCACTCAGCGCAATAGCGCCAGAAGGGTGGGTCTCCGCACGACAGGCACAGCCGGGCACATCCTCTGCCGTCTTAAAGCCCGGGCGGATGATTGTTCCGTTACCCCCAGGTTCCTCGCCCGACATCGCCGCGCGGCTCTTTGTCGATGCATTCTCCCGGCATCGCGGCCATTCGATCATTGTGGAGAACAAGGTTGGCGGTGGCGGAACCATTGCGGGCGAAACCTTTGCCCAGATCCCGCCAGGCGAGGCGCTGTTCTTCGGTATGGGCGATTTGCTGACGGTGGCGCCGCTCATGCAGGACCGTTCGCCCTTCGCCGACCGTGCGGCATTCGTCCCGATATCAAGCATTGCCACCGACCTGATGGCGGTTGTGGTCCCGGCCAGCTTGCCGGTGCGAAGCTTACGCGAGGTGATCGACTACGCCCGGGGCCAGCCCGGTGCGCTGAACTGGTATGCCACGCCGGGAACTTCGCTCTACATTGCTTTCAACGCTTTCCTAAAGCGCCGCAGCATTGACGCCGTCTTTGTCTCCTTTCGCGGCTTGATGCTGATGGAGCTGGCCCAAGGACACGTCCACCTAGCGCTCGGATCCATCGCCGCCGCCCTTCCTTACGTCCGGGCCGGGAGCGTGCGATTGCTTGCAGTGTCGAGCACCACTCGGACGCCGATCGTACCAGATCTACCGACCACGGCTGAAGCGGACTGTCCCGACCTGTTAGTCGAGGGCGTCCACGGCATTTTTGGCTGGCGCGGCATGCCGGAAGCAACGCGTGAGGCGCTCTCCTCCGACGCTCAGGCGGTGCTGGCAAGTCCCTCCTTGATCGAGCGCTACGCCGCCGTGGGGCTTCAGGCGCGCAGTTCGACACCGACGGCCTTCGTGGCAGAGTTAGCCGCCCATCGTGATCGTTGGACGATGTTAGCGCGCGAATTTGGTGAGATGCCCAAGCAGTAGCTGGCGCGTCTTACTATGCCAGGCGCGCCAGGAGTGCAGTCAGCTCGGCTTGCCGGTGAACACCGGTCTTCTCGAAGACCCGGTGGAGGTGAAGCCTGGCGGTCCCTTGGGTGATGCCCAATGCTTCGGCGGCAGCCGGCATTCCCTCGCCATGGGCCGCGAGGGCGGCGATCGCCGCCTCGGCAGGCGTCAACCCGAAGGTCTCGCGTAGCATGGCGGGTGACAGGGGCTGCACTTTCGCCTCAGGATCGGTCACCAACAGCAATGCTGTTGGCTCGGAGCGGAGCCCCAAAGCTGCCATTCCACCTGTGGTCAGGGGTACGACGGTAACGATGAGTGGGGTTTTGTCAGGACGGGAAAGGCGCATCCGCCCACCTTGGGGTGGGCTCGTGCCGTTGCCGGCGACCGTTGAACCGATCAGGCGCCGCAGGGCCGCAGTCTCGTCGCCACGGGCTGCGCGGAGCGACATGCCATCACTGGCCTCAGCGTGTAGGCCGTCCCGTGCGGCGAGTAATTCGACTCCTGCCGCATTTGCCAGATGAACCACCGATGCCGCATCGACCAGGTAAGTAGCATACGACATTCTTTGCAGGGTTTCCGACAGGGCACGTTGCTGCCCCTCAGCCTCTGCGAGCCGGACATGCACGGCTACTGCGCGGCGAAGGTGTGGGGCGAGGCGCCTAAGGAACTCAACTTCGTCCGGCTCGAACGCGCCCTGGACCGCCGACCGGAATATGCAGACGTTTCCCACCGCACCGTTTTCGCCACGCGCCGCACGCAGGTTCATCAGAGTGCTCAGGCCCTGAGGCCGCAGGCATTCATCGTAGAAGCCGGTCCGGAGAAACTCTGCCCGAGGCATAAGGTCTTGGTCGGTCATCACTGTCCCGACTGGCAGGACGCCCGACCGGGCCGCTAGCTCGTTGCGCCCTGCATGGCGCTCGATGTAGCGGGCCTCGTAAACTGGATCGACGCCGACCTGAACAATGCGAGGGATAGATCGCGGACCGACGATGCCCAAGACAGCTGCAGATCCATCAAAAATATTAGCAAGCGATCCCAAGACGTCGTGCCAATCTTTGACGCCAACTGCTGCGTCGTAAAGTTGTTCGACAAAACCATCGAACATGGCGGCCGAGCGGGGCATGAAAATATTTTCCTACAAGCCGCGTGTCTCTCAATCAGGAATGGCAGCCGACCGCGGGTTCTGACCCGGCAGTACGAGAAGGCAGGGGTAGCCGAGGTCACCGTCAGTGTAGGTAAGGGTAGATCTCAATGCGTCCGGCCCACCAACCCCTGCAATACTGTGTCCACACTACACGATGGCGCACCACGGCGAGCGAAATACGCCATCTCACCCAACAGCCGCCATCTGTTTCGTATCGATTTATTAGTAGAAAAGCTTGCCGAGAGCGCTCTCGATCGCTGCGACGAAACCCAGGATCCATGCCACCCCGGCGGTACCGAGCAGCGCGTCCAGCGTGTCCGTCCGGTCGGTGGTGTGGCGAGGATGGGACATCGTTGCCTCCGTTGTGTGGCCATCTGCGGCAGGGCAGAGGTTGCTTCCGAAGCGCACAAAAAGTCCCGAGAGCACCCTGAAATTGCGACGAAGCCTTTCCGAAATCCCTGTCGGCTCGGGTGAGCCCCGGAAAGCACAAGGTCCGGAACGATGGAGAGCACGAAACAAAACGCGCCGCAGCCGTCGATGGAACGGAGCGCGTACCGGTTCGGGAGCTTCGTCCTGAATCCTGCACGCGGGACGCTGTCGGGACTGAACGGGGCGGAGGTTCCGCTGCGCCCGAAGACCTTCGAGGTGCTGCGCCACTTGGCCGAGCAGGCCGGGCGGCTGGTGCCGCGCGAAAGCCTGATGCGAGAGGTGTGGCCGGACGTGTTCGTCACCGACGACAGCATCAGCCAATGCATCGCTGAAATCCGCCGGGCGCTCGGCGACGAGGGCGCACGTTTCCTACGCACGCTGCCCAAGCGCGGCTATCTGCTCGTCGCCGAGCCGGCGCACGCGGAAGCGCCGCCGCCTGGGGCCATCGCCGCCCCCGACGACGCCGCGGCATGGCCGCCTCCGCCGCCGGAGCTTGGCCGGGGCGGACGGGCGCGGGCCCTCGCCCTCCCAGACCGCCCGTCGCTCGCGGTGCTGCCGTTCCAGAACATGAGCGGCGACCCGGAGCAGGAGTACTTCGCCGACGGCATGGTAGAGGACATCACCACGGCCCTGTCCCGCATCCGCTGGCTCTTCGTCATCGCCCGCAACTCGGCCTTTACCTACAAGGGCAGGGCCGTGGATGTCAGGCAGGTCGGGCGCGATCTCGGCGTGCGCTACGCGCTCGAGGGCAGCGTCCGCAAAGCCGGTGGACGAGTGCGCATCACCGGGCAGCTGGTCGAAACCGAAACCGGCCGGCACATCTGGGCGGACCGCTTCGACGGAGACCTCACCGACGTGTTCGGCCTGCAGGACCGAGTAACGGAAAGCGTCGCCGCCGCGATTGAGCCGAGCGTGCAGCTTGCGGAGATCAAGCGCGTACGGGCCAAGCCCACCGAGAGCCTCGACGCCTACGATCTTTACCTCCGCGCCTTGCCGCACGTCCACGCGACGACGCGCCAAGGGTCCGAGCGGGCGCTCGCGCTGCTCCGGCGCGCGGCAGCAATGGACCCAAACTTCGCATTGGCCAAAGCGCTGGCGGCGTTCACCCAGGCGAACCGCTATGAGCAGGGTTGGATTGGGCCGGGCGAGCGCGAGGAGGGCATTCGCCTCGCTCGGGAAGCCGTAGAGGGAGGTCACGACGACCCGACCGTGCTCGCACTGGCGGGCAGGACGTTTGGCTTCTTGGCGCAAGACCATGAAAAGACCATCGCGGTGGCCGAGCGAGCGCTGGAACTCAACCCCAATTCCGCCTTCGTGCTCGGCCTCGCCGGCTGGACGTGCAACTACGTAGCGAAGCCAAACGAGGCGAAGGCGTACTTCCGGCGCGCGATCCGGCTCAGCCCGCTCGACCCCGAACGGGCGTACTGCTTTGCAGGCCTGGCCTACGCCCAATTAATGACGGGGGAGTACGAAGAGGCTTTGGCGGCCGGGCTGCGAGCCGTTCGTGAAAAACCAAGCCGCGCTACGCAGCACCGCACCGTCATCATCGCCCTCCACTTCCTGGGTCGGGAGGAGGAACTCACCGCTGCTACTGCCGCATACCGCGAAGCCGTACCCGAGGGCGCTCGCGTCTTCGCCAGTCGCGTATCGGCGCTTTATTCTGACAAGAACTTTGCCGCCGACGTTATCTGCGCGCTGCGCGCGGCGGGCCTGCCTGAGTAAGGACCTGACGCGAAGTGACCGCTTCAAAGTGGCTGCTGGTTGGAAGAGATGGTGTGGTTTCTCTCGTCGTGGAACGGGTCGCACTCGATAGCGAGCGCGTCCATCTTAGCGTCCGAGATTTTGATGCGCCCATGTTGCTGGGGCCGACAAGATGAACGCAGTAAGCTCGGCCCTATCTGAGTTTAGGCGGCGCGGACGGAGATCGGGGCATGCCCCGGAGCCGCGTCCCTCATTGGCCGGCCGCGACGAGACAGAGGCCTTTCAGCAGGTATCTCTGGGCGCGGACATCGGCCTCGGACCGGACGGCTTCAGACCGCTGCGCAACCCGGCCATCGCGCACGGAGAGGCAGCGGCAGCCTGAGCACACTCCCAGTCCGTGCTGCCAAACGTGCTATCCTGCCCGTTCTGTGGCGGCGCCGTTCTGCGCTCAGTCTAACCTGCTCTGTCTCACGCTCTCCCCGCTTCCCGCGGGTGATAACAAGCGCCTGGGACAGCGCTGGAGAGCGGGAAGCGGGACTTATGGAGCGTAAGCGAGAGAGTACGGCGTGGGCACGCTGGTGGGGCACCGTGATCTACACCCGTGAGCGCGCCATGGTCGCGCCGCACCCGCGGACCGCCTGTAAGCTCGGCCGCGTCGACTGACGACACTGGCGCGACCTTCGCCTCAGGCTGGAACCGGGGCGAATGGCGCGGACCCGGCGCAGCCGCTTCCGGCGTGAGCATCCTGTGGCCCATCTCGCCGAGCTGAAGCTGAAAGCCTGCCAACCGGCTTTGCCTGCCTAGATTTTCCCCACGTATATCATTCATGCGACGCGGCCAGCTCGCATCACGCCTAGGCTCTGCTCACCGGTCCAGACATCCGGTCGGCGCGGAGTCGCCACGGCTCTCCGCGCTGCACAGTCAAGCCGCGGATTTCGCAGCGGAGAATGACCATGAATCGCAGCACCGTATTTAGCACTATTACCATCCTCGGCGCGCTCGCCGTCGCGCCGGCCCTGGCGCAGGCCCCGTCCATCCTGGCTTACTCGTCCACCGGCAATGTGGTCGGCGGCGGCGGAGCTAGCTTTAGCGGTGGCGGCACTGACTCCACCATCACCTACGGCAGCATCGGAGCCGGCGGTGGCGCGAGCTACGGGCAGCGTGGTCGCATGACCCTCTTCGACATCGCCACCGGTGACGACTTCACCGCCAGCTGGATGGTACCCGGGCCTAGCAGCCCAGGCCGCGAAGCTTGGTTGTCCGGCGGCGGCGACGACGCACAGGTTTCCTACATCGACCCGAGCACACGGCGGCGTCGCTGAGCAGGCCAGGCTGGCACAACCCCGTGCCAGCAGGTTCGCCGCAATGGACGCGCTCCAGGAGATGCCGAGACGCGCCATATCCTGGAAGCCGAAGCGCTGGCGAAGCGATATCGGTGCCTTATCCAGACGTTTGACCCCAGCCAAGCTTTGCCAGCCGCGCGTGTGATAGTCTGACGACCTGTGCGCTGACGGCGCGCATGCCGCGGTCGGCCCTGAGGATCATGAGCAGTTGGCCTGCACCTCAAAACTGAGTGCCAACCAGAAGCCGAGGCACAGCAGCCTGTCTCCCACTGCTGCGGTCTCCCCTGTCCCGCCATGGCAATCTCACTACGCGCCGCAGCGGCTGAGTTCTATCCCCGTGCTCCCAAAGGTGTGCCAGGGGCTGACTGCCAGAACTGCACCAGCACTGGCTGACCGGGAATGACCCAGCACGATAGATCGGTACGCCCAGCCTTCATCGACGGACGGGCCGTCACTCCGTAGCCAGGCCAGCGGCACGTGCCGCTCCTGCCCACTTCGCATCCTCGGCGCGCAACAGGGCCGCCAACTCGGCCGCGGAGGAACCGATCGGCTCGGCGCCGAGCACCCGCAAGCGCCTCGCCGCGGCTGGGTCGCGCGCAGCCTGCGCTGCCGCCCGTTCCAGCCGCGCCGCAATGCCCGCAGACAGGCCACGTGGGCCGAGCAGCGCAAACCAACCCACCGCTTCGAAGCCTGGCACGGTTTCGCCGACAGTGGGGAGCTCGGGCTCCGTAGCCAGCCGCTCACGGGAAGTGACAGCGAGAGCCGTGGCCCGGCCCGCGCGCACCGCCATGAGCGAGGTGGGGGCGTTGTTGACGTAGATCTGGACCTGGCCTGCTGCGAGGTTGGCCAGGGCCTGGGCCGGCTCGGCGTAGTGCACGGCGCGGCAGGTCGCGCCGAGCGCACGCACCAGTAATGCCGTCGACAGGTGCAGGAAGCTGCCCTCTCCCGGCGTGGCGCAGGGCGTGTCTGGTGCGGCGCGCAGCGCCGCGGCCAAGCCGCCGAGGTCGCGGACTGGGTAGCCTGGTGCGACGAGAACAACGCTCGGAGTGGTTGCGACGAGGCTGAGAGGGGTGAAATCGGTCAGCGGATCGAAAGCGACCCCGCGGGACGCGTGCCGTACCGTCGCAAATGACGCCGGGAAGAGGCCGAGTGTGGCACCGTCCGGCGCTGACCGGGCGACCGCCTCGGCCGCTGCCGCAGTTGCCCGTCCGGGGAGGTTCTCGACAAATACCGGTCGGCCAAGTCGCTCACGCAGCGCTTCCGCCACGATGCGCGCGACCCAGTCCGTGTTACTGCCTAGACCGAAGCCGACCAGCAGGCGTACCGCGCCGGTGGCCGGTGCCGGGGTGGGCGCCGCCACCGCTGCCGAGGTGGCGCCCTGCTCGTCCTCGAGCAGGGTCACCGAAAGGCGCGGCGGCTCACCCTTGACGACGTTGAGGAACCGCCCGTCCGAGAGGACTTCGCCGCAGCCGTGACGTGTAGTGCAAAGCCGATCCCCCTCCACCCGCCAGCGCAGCTCGGCGATGCGGCGCTCACCACGACGGAGGTCGAGGTAGTACAGCTCGCCGCCCGCGCCCCAGAAGCTGTAGACGTTGACCCTGGGGTTCCATTCGTTGCCGCGCAGCGACCGCCCGGCAAGGGCGGCTCGGATCTCGCCGGCGCCAAGCCGGCGGCCGCGCGCCGCGAGAAGCGGCTCGTCCGACCCGAGCGCGTGCAGGATCCGTTCGACTGGCGCGCCCTCGGCGCAGGCCTGCGCCACATCCAGCCCGCGTCCTGCGGTGAGATGGTGACTTTCCCCGCTGCCGAGCTCTGAGCGGTCGAGCCCGTCGACCTCCGCGGCATGGACGCGCAGCCCTGTGCGCCGCGCGGCGGCCACCCACGCTTCCCATGCGGCGGCCGGCACGCTGCGGTCGCGCCGATCGCCGAGCACGAAAACTGTGGCGCCTGGCCGAATGGCAGATACGGTCCGCATGGGATCGGCCAGATCACCGCTCATGACATATTGGTCGGGTAGCGCTCCATCCGGCTTGCGGTAGAACGTGGCCAGATCGAGTGGTGCTGAGGCCATCACCGCACAGCGGACGTCGTTGCGCCGTGCGAGAAGGTTGGCCACGATGGCCCCGCCGGAAGAGAAGCCGACGAGCGCCAGGTCCTGGATCCCGTAGCGGCGCCGCAACTGCGTCAGAGCATCGTCGATCAGCTTGACCTCATCCGGGGTGTGCCGGTCCCTCGCATGATCACCCGAGGAGCCGTGCATGCCCGGTCTGGCCAGCAGCACCACGGGCGTCCCGCCTGCCGCGGCGCTCAGCGTCTGCGCCGCGGCACTCAGCGTTTCGGGCGAGGTTTCGTAGTGCTCGCTTGCACCATCGATGTGCGGTGTACCGCCGGCGAAGCGGTAGGATGCGCCTTCCGGGTCGCCGGACACGTAGACCAGAGCTGTGCGTCTCCCCTCCCCCGTCCCCGCGGCGGCATAGCGCAGGCATTCGCGCCGCCCCGTGCTCGTGCTGACCCATAGCCCGTCGGCAAGTGCGCGACAGCCTGCCTCCGTGGCGGTAGCGCCGTCGATCAGGCCCTGGCGACTGAAGGTATCAGCGGAAAAGCCCGGTGGTGCTGTGGTCGGCAGGCCGCCATCCTGTCCTCCCGCGCAACCCGCAATGGCGAGAAGCAACAGGACGACGGCTCGGAAAGGCGGCTTGGGTCGGACGGTGGCCACTGGGTGCCTTCGGCAGACGGTACGCAATCTTGCGACCGGAACGGCACCTCGCCAATCAGGAAAGTGGGCGGAGCGAATGCGCCGGGTGCCGTGTTGGTTGGTTGGCCGGGTGCACGATCATGCCCTCCGGCACCTCGGTTATGTCCTTCGCCCCGTATGGTCGAAGCGGAATTCTGGCGGTTGGCCGCCATTGTGGCATCTCCCTTTAACCCGCGGTAAGCGGGACCCTTCTGGAGTGTGAGAGGCAGCACGGAGGGCGCGGCCGTCGCCCACAGAACCGGCCAGGGCCAGCGCATGGCGGCGGCCTTATACCAGTTCGCTGAAAGATTGACCCACACCGGGCTGACGGACCGCTCATGGCGACGGCCCTGCCGCCAGCTCGGTGTTTCAATCACAAGGCGGGTTGGTAATGCCGGAGTGTGCCGAGTGCGCAGTCGCTCGGTGTCACATATGCGAGGGCATACGTCGGAATGCTTCTCTTCCATCGCCGATTATGGGTCGATGCTGGATGCACCTCGCACCTAGGGCATGACTGCCCGGCAAAACCTAGGCCAGTACAGGCTGAATGACCGCGGGCGGCCGCCGGACTCGCTTGAGGAGGACCGGCTGGCGGCGCTCCACCGTTACCGCATCCTCGACACGCCGGAGGAGGAGCCCTTCAACAGGGTGGCGATGCTGGTGCGCGACCTCCTCGGCACACCGGTCGCACTCGTCACCTTCGTCGACGAGACGCGACAGTGGTTCAAGGCCCGCGTCGGCCTCGCGGTACAGCAGACACCGCGCGACTGTGCCTTCTGCGCGCACGCCATCATGGCCGACCCACGGGAGGTCTTCGTGGTGCCGGACGCTCGCACGGACCCGCGCTTCGAATCCAACCCGCTGGTGACCGGCGAGCCGTACATCCGGTTCTACGCCGCGGTCCCGATGCGCACGCCAGACGGTTTCGCACTTGGCACTGTCTGCGCCATCTCTGACGAGCCGAGACCTGGAGGCATCACTGAGGCTGAAGGGCGCTGGCTTACTACGCTAGCCGGCCTCGCCATGGACGAGCTGGAGCTACGCCTACAAGCGCGGCGAGCGCTAGAGGCCGCGCAGGCTGAGGGTCGCTTGCGCCGCGCGCAGGAGGCGGCGGGGGTGGTTGCCTTCGAGGTCATTTCATCGGGTGCCGGCCGGCAAGAGGCTCTCCTTGACGCCCTTCTGCGCCTCTTGGGACTAAGCGCCACGGCGCCCCTTGAGCTGCACAGTATGCCAGCGGTTGCGCATCCGGATGAGCGACCGCGCCTTGAGGTCACGGCGCGCCGCCTCGCGGCCGAAGGCGGGGCAATCGCTGAGGAGTTCCGGGCGACGCTGCACGACGGCTCCGTCCTTTGGGTGCAAATCCGCGGCGATGTGCGGCTCGACCCCTCGGCGACCCCGTCGGCATGGAGGGTCTCGGGCCTGCTGCTTGACGTGACCGAGCGGCGCCGGGCCGATGAGCGGCAGGTGCTGATGGCACGTGAAGTGGACCATCGGGCAAAAAACGTGCTGGCTGTGGTGCTCGCCGCGCTGCGGCTGACCCCGGCTGCCGATGCTCGGGCCTATGCTGCGGCGGTCGAGGGGCGGGTGGCAGCGCTGGCGCGGGCGCACACATTGCTGGCTGAGCGGCATTGGGCCGGCGCCGATCTCGCCGACCTCGTGCGCGGCGGGCTGCGCTCCTTCGTCTCGCTTCCAACCGTCTCGGAAGGACCGCGCGCCCAAGTCGAAGGCCCTCCTCTGATGCTTGCGGCCCCGGCCACACAGCCGCTCTCGATGACGCTACATGAGCTTGCGACCAACGCGGTCAAGCATGGCGCCCTGTCCGTTCCGACAGGACTGGTCACTGTGACCTGGGCGCTTGAGGTGAAGACAGACGAGTTGCGGCTGCGCTGGGCTGAGACTGGAGGACCAACCATCTTGGGCTCGCCGCAGCGGCGGGGCTTCGGCCAGCGTGTGATGCGCGCGACCATACGGGACCAACTTGGCGGACGGCTTGAATGCGAGTGGCCGGCTGCAGGCCTAGTCTGCGACATTGTCATGCCTGCGGCACGCGTGCTTGCCGATGCTGCAAGCCTGGTGGGAGCGCGCCGAAGTGGAGCGTCCTAGTGAGAGGCAAGATCATCATCGATAAAACTAAACTGAGTTGCTGAACCGAGCGGCAGCGAGAAAACGCGCTCAGGCGTTGCTTGTCGCAGGCGGCGCCATTCTCCCGGCGACCGGCAGCATGTCTGCTTCGGATCTACAGCTGCCAAACCATGTAGCCACCGGTGGCGTCAGCTTCGCTGCTTCGGCCGCCCAAAAGCCGCCCCTTCTGCATTCGGCCAAAATCTTCCGCTCGGACCATGGCTGCCAAGGACCGCGCCGGGTCGAGAGCGGCTATATCGGCATTCGCACTGACAGGCCGGGCGCTGGTTGCAGCGCGGCGTAGAACCGCGCCGGTCAGCCGGAAACCCGCGCCCGGCCGCGATTGTGGCACCCCTCTCCTAACACGCGGGCAAGCCAGAGAGCGCGGGGGAGGCCAGGCGCCCGGATCACTATAAGACAGCGGGAAGCGGGGAGAGCGCGTGTTAGCGGCGGAGAATTTTATCGCCAATAACGTTTATTTTGCCTTCTCTACACGCCTCCGAAGATGTTTATAACCTTGATGCAACAATGGCGTGCCGCGCCATGTCGTCAGGGGATTGGCATGGAATTCCTGAGGAGTCCGATTAAGGCCGTGCGCGAGACACCGCCCTACTTTTGGATAATCGGCATCATGGCTGTCGCTGTTGACGCATGGTGGGACGGCTGGTTCAACTAACCTGCCCTGCGTCGGCTCACTTCCCTAGCTCGGCCCGTGTTTCCCTCACTCGCCTGCATGTCGGCCGGTCGCACGTCAGGATGCACCGTGACGCCCACCGTCGCCTCAAGCCCTATGAACCGGATTGCCGCCCGAATACCGATCGGCGCGGAATGGCCGCAGCCCTGCCGGCCTTGGCAGCTAGCCACAAACCCCAGCGAATCTGCCGAGGTTTAGGCAGCAGCGCAGTCGCACCGTGCCGTCGGGACTGATGGCGCGTCTCGGTCTAATTATGGCGCTGTCAGAACTGTCGTCGCCAGCATCGACCATGCCAGTAAGCGCAGCGCCCACATGATGACCCTGTTCAGACCCTCCAAGAAGCCGACGCAAACCCGCAGCCCCAGCCGAGCTGCCGCAGCCTGCAGTCGCGCGGCATCGCCCTCGCGACACTGGCGCCGGGTCAGCAAGTTGGTTGCCTCGGCTGCTGGCATGCTGGTGGCCACCCCTAATCCGTCAGGCCGGGGTCAGGGTCTCGGCCAGCGTGCTCCAGGCTGCGTCGCGCAAATCGCGGCGCATCACCTCCTCGTCGCTCCAGCGGGTGTCGACCGGGAGGCGGATCGTCTCGCACCGCACGGTCAGCGTGCTGACGCGGAAGGGCCACGGCTCAAGCGACCAGCGAGACGTTTCCTGCCGCACGAGCTTCATCTTGCGGGTGCTGCCGTCTTCCATCGGCGCCTCCCCAGCCTTGCCCGGATCGGCAAAGCAGAGCGCGAGGGAAAGGGCGTCGGTCACCGCGACGAGGGCGGAGTTCCATTCGACCTGCTCGCGGGACACGCCGAGCTTGGCAATCCAGTCCGCCTGGAGGGCGGCCTCCTTGGCGTTGTTGCGGTCGATCGCGGCATGGTCCTCCGGCGGCAGGCTCTCCGGGTCCATATATTCCGTGTAGACCCGCGTGCCGTGCAGGGAGATGAGCAGGGCGGGCCAGAGGCCATAGGCGGCGCGGGCGATCTCCACGCCTCGTGCCCACATGGGGGCATGGACCGCAGGGCCGAGCCTGGTGAAAGGGTGGGGCAGGCCCGTTTCGCGGTCGAGGGTTGGGGCGGTCTCCCAGCACAGCCAAGCGATGTCGTGCTGCTCAGCGGCGAGGATCACCTCGGGCGCCGGGTCTGGCTGCGCGAAGCCGAGAGCACCCCAGGCGGCCATCATCTGGCCTGAAAGCAGAGCGTGGGAGGGCTGGGGAATGAGAAGACGGGTGCCATTCTCAGGGCTGCGCAGGATCATGCCACACCAACGCACGAGCCGGGCCTTGGGACACAGCAGCTCCTAATCCGCTTGGTTTTGGCAGCCGGTGCTGCGTGTGACTCCACGCCGGCGCGCTGCAAACCTGCGGCTGACAGCGATTGCGGCAAGCCCCGGCTAACCCGCGGTAAGCGGGACTTATCGCGGCTTAAACAGGGCGGCCATGAGCAGCGTTATGGTAAAAGCGAGCCTACGGAGCCGGATCGGAGCAAGTACCGCTTGTGGTACGCGCCTGACGCTTGATACCCGGGACTGGACCGCCGAATTCGCCCAAGGTGAACACCCGGGCCAGTATCAATCTCCAAAAAATCGATGAAACCGGACCGGGCGTATTACAAATTCGTGACTTGGTGCTTTAAAAATGACCAAGTGCCTAAACTGACTGAAGCTCGACCTAGAGCGCAGCGCAGCGCTCCTCTCTTCTCGGGAGGAGACCAACCGCATGTCCTGCAACAGCAGCGTGCAGTCTCGCCAGTTTACCGAGCCCGAGCAGATCACCACCGCTCAGGGTGGCGTGTTCTGTCAACTTGTTCCAACAGATTCGGGTCCGTTTGAGGCTGCCTTGCACTCTATCAGCATGGGCGATGTCACCCTGAACATGGGTCAGGTATCGCCTTGCATGGGCCTCCTCAGAAGCGCGTCGGACCGTGCCCTCCTGCAGCTGCCGCTTGAGGGTGCTGAGAGCCTGACCCTCAACGGCGTGCCTTATCGGCCGGGCATGATCGGCACCTACGCGCCAGGAGCGGACCTGCTTCGTGTCGGTTCGAGGCCCACAAGCTTTGCGACGCTGGTGCTGCCCTCCGACGCGGTGGAGACGCTTCTTGAACCCGCAGCAGGATCGAGGCTGCTCCAGCCAGGGGGCTTCGCCTTGATACAGGTCCCTTCGGCCTTCTGGGATCAGGCCAAGCGGATCATCATCGCGGCGAGAGCGACGGCCAGCACCATACCGGAGGTCTTCGAGGCCGAGCAGCCGCGCTATGCATTGCGGGACGCCTTGCTCAAAGCGGCGCATGATCTCGTCTCGCCAAAACCAAGCATCAAGATTTGCATGCCGCGCAGCACCCAAGCACGGCGGCGCACTGTGCTTCGAGCGGACGAGTACCTCCGCGCCCACATGAACCGACCGATCTATACGGAGGAACTCTGCGATGCTCTTGCAGTGTCAACATCATCCTTGGCCGACGCCTTCCGGTCCGTCTTTGACATCACCCCGCATCGCTTCCTAAAGCTGCGGCGGATGAGCATGGTCCGAGTCGCGCTGCAGTCACGTGAAGGACCAATGCCGCTGATAAAGTGCGTCGCGCTGGCGCACGGCTTTTGGCACCTCGGCCAGTTTGCGCACGACTACCGCTCTATATTTGGCGAGACGCCCTCAGACACCTTGGCGCGGGGACAAAGATAAGAGTCCATCCGGGATCATATGATTTTCTGACATAGCCTTCGAAGCATGCGGCGGACGGAGGCCCATCGCAGGAAGGCAAGCGCGCGGCGGTTCAGGCACTCCCAATCCTTGGCCAAGCGTCGGCAGCGATTGAGCCAGGCGATGGTGCGCTCGACGATCCAACGCTTCGGCAGCACGACGAACTTGTGCGCCTCGGATCGCTTGACGATCTCGAGGTTGATGTGGCGGCAAGTCGTGCGCAGTCTGGCCTGAAAGTTGGCGCCCTGGTACCCGCCGTCGGCGTAGAGCTTCAGCAGGAAGGGGTAGAGGCCGAACAGCGAGGCCATCAGCAACACGCCACCATCGCGGTCCTGGACATCAGCGGCGTGGATGATGGCCTGCATCAGCAGGCCTTGGGTGTCGACCAGGACGTGCCGCTTCTTGCCTTTGATCTTCTTGCCCGCGTCGTACCCCGAGGGGTCGATGCAGCGCCCCCTTTTTCCGCGCTCTTGACGCTCTGGCTGTCGATGATCGCGGCCGTCGGGCTGGCCTCGCGCCCAGCCTGCTCCCGGCACAGGACGTAGAGCGCGTGGTGGATGCGATCGAGCGTCCGGTCCTCGTCCCAGCGTCGCAGATAGTCATTCACCGTGCTCCGCGGCGGCAGGTCCTTCGGCAGCGCTGCCCACTGGCAGCCAGTGGACAGGATGTACATCACCCCGTTCAGCACCGCGCGCACGTCGACCGTCCGCTTGTTGCCGCCGCCCTTCGCCCGTGGGATCAGCGGACCGATGATTGACCATTCCTCGTCGGTCAGATCACTCGGGTAGCGCAGCTTGCTGCGATCGTATTTTGGCCGGGTCTCGGGCGTCCACATGGACGCCCTTCTTCCCGCACCCGCCGCCGGGAGCCAATCACAACCGATTCAGATCACTCGGTCTGTTCCCGGATGGACACTTATGCCTCCTAGGCCACCGACCGCTTCAACAAGAAGACACAATGAGACTGATCATGGCCGGCTTCTCAGGGCATGGGATCGCGCACGGACGCCGCCACGGGACGGGCCGGCGTGGCCACGGCGTCGACCCTGCCGACCTTTTGTAGGAGCGCCCGCGCCTCGGTCAGGTCGGGGAAGCCGAAGCCTTCTACGAACGAGGCGTAGACCGGCGCGAGCAAGTCCCGCGCCTCGTTGGTCCCGCCGTAATCAAGCAGCATCCGCGCGAGGTCGCGCGCAGCGCGCAGCTCGAAGAGCCGCGCCGATTGCGAGCGAGCGATGCCGAGCGCGCGGCGCAGCTCACGTTCCGCGCGACCCGCCTCGCTTGGTCCAAGGCGCAGCAGCGCGCACCCGCGGCGACGGTGCAGCTCGGCGTCGAACCACGCCTCGCCGGTGCGGGCGGAGACGACGAGCGCCTCCTCGACCTCGGCAAGCGCCGCCTCCGGGTTCCCGTCGAGCAGGTGGGCCTCGGACAGCATCGCCGCGCCTTGCGGTCGGTGCAGCGCCACGCCGGCCTCCCGCAGCCAGGCCAGCCCGCCGGCAATCTGGCGGACGCCCTCTGCGACACGGTTCTCCGCCACTGCGAGCCATCCCGCGTAGACCCGCGCGCGCGCCGCGGAATACGGATAGCCTTGGGCCTCCGACAGGCCGCCGAGCTCCCCGGCCCAGGCCCGCAGCCGTTTGAGGTCGCGCACCAGCCATGCCTGGTTGCAACCGGTGGCGAGCGCGTGCGCCAGGGAGGGCAGGTGCCCGGCCTGGCGGGAGCGCTCCACCGCCTCGACGGCGTGCGCGCCCGAGAGCTCCGGCTCGCCGAGCACGGCGAGCAGGCGGCCGAGCATGGACTGGGCGAGGCTGCCGCCGGACATATCCCCGGCCTCGACCGCGTAGCTGGCCGGATCGGCGAACGCGAGCTCGAGCGGCGGCCGCGCCAGCTTCGCCCGGCCCATGAAGCAGTGGGTCGCCCCGAGCGCCGCGAGCGGGCGCCACGAGCGGTCCGGGGCCCCGCGCCGCCGGGCGAGGGCCACGGCCTCCTCCGCCAACTGCAGCGCCTCTGTCAGGTCGCCGGCGTGGGCCCGCTGCGTCCACAGACCCCAGAGGGCGCGCGCCAGCCCGGCGTCGTCGCCGAGGCCGCGACACAGCTCCGCTGCGCGCCCGAACTCCCGTCCCGTCTCGGCGGACCCAAGCCCTGCGTCGGCAACGGCCACGTTGCCCAGCGCAGTCCGCAGCTCCGCCTCCAGCCGGCGCTGCGCCCCGCCGCCATCCGGCACGCCCTGCAGCAGCGCGAGGCCGCGGCCGAGCTGGGCCCGCGCCTCTCGCACCGCGGAGGCGGCCGCCGCTCGTTCGCCCGCGCGGAGGTAGAGGGTCGCGGCGGCTTCCGCCTGTCCCGCCTCGGCACGGTGGTGCGCCAGCAGCTCCGGATCGCGCCAGGCAGCCTCGGGCCGCAGCCGCTCGATCGCCTCGGCGGCGCGGCGGTGCAACTCGCGCCGCCGCCCGCGCAGCAGCGTGCCGTAGGCCGCATCCTGCACCAGCACGTGCTTGAACGCGTAGACCGCATCCGGCGGCTCGCCACGGCGCCGCATCAGGTCGCCAGCGCCGAGCGCGTCCAGTGCCCCACGCAGCGTCCCCTCCGGCAGGCCGGAGACCTCCGCAAGCAGGTCGTAGGCGAACTCGCGCCCGATCACCGCGCCCGCCTGCGCGACCCCGCGCGTTGAAGGCAGCCGATCCAACCGCGCCGCCAGCGAGGCGTGCAGGCCGGTCGGCACCGCGAACCGCGGCGGCGGGCCGTCGAGCACCCAGCGCCCCGGCTCCGCGCGCAACAGGCCGGACTCCAGCACCGCCTGTCCCACCTCTTCCACGAACAACGGCACGCCGTCGGTCCGCGCCAGGATCTCGGCCTCCACCTCCGCCGGCAACGCTCTGTCACCTGCCACCCGCCGCAGCAGCTCGAGGTGCTCGGCGCGGCCCAGCCGGTTGAGCTGGAGCGGCGTGACGTGGGGCAGGCCGATCCAGCTGCCGGCGTCGAACTCCGGGCGATGTGTGACCAGTACCAGCATGGCCAAGTCGGCCGTCCCAGCGACAAGCAGGTCCAGCAGCTCGCGCGTGGTCGGGTCCAACCAGTGCGCGTCCTCGACCAGAGCCAGCACCGGGCGGTTGGCCGCGAGGGAACGGGCGTGCCGCAGCAGCGCCTCGAGCAGCCGCGCCCGGCGCGCCTGCGGTGAGAGGTCGGGGGCGGGCCAGCGGCCGAGGGTGGGCGTGGCCAGCATCTCGGCAATCAGCGCCACGTCCTCGGCCCTCGGGGCCAGTGGCGCAAGCAGCGCCTCGAGCCTCGCCAAGCGCACCGCCGGCGAGTCGCCCGCGGCGAACCGGGCCGCGCGCCTCATCCACGCCACGACCGGGTGCAGCGGGCTGTCGGCGCGCCGGGGCGAGCAGTGGAGCAGCAGCTCCCCGTGCCGGTCCTCGCCCAATGCCTCCCGCAGGGCTGCGCCCAGGCGCGACTTGCCGATGCCGGGCTCGCCGCGCAGCAGCACCACTTGGCCCTCGCCCGCCCGCACCCGGCGCCAGCGCCGCAGCAGCAGCTCCAGCTCCTCCTCCCGGCCGACCAGCGGCAGCAGCGCCGCCTCAGCGCCGCGCAGCGCCTCGAAGCGGCTCTCCACCGCGCTGCGGCCCAGCGCCCGCCAGGCGCGCACCGGCTCGGGGAAGCCCTCTTGTGCGAGTTCGCCGAGGTCGGCCCACTCGAACAGCCCGCCCGTGAGCCGCCGCGTGGCCGCGTCCGCTGCTACCGCGCCGGGCCCAGCCGCGTCCCGTAAGCGGGCAGCGAGGCCGGGCGTCCGGCCCAGCACGCCCCGCTCGCGCGCCCCGTCCTCGCCCAGTACCTCGCCCACCACCACCGGCCCGGTAGCGACGCCGACGCGCGCCGCGAGCGGCCCCGCCTGCGGCATGCGCAGCCCCGCCACCGCCTCAGCCACGGCCAGGCCGGCGCGCACGGCGCGCTCGGCGTCGTCCTCGTGCGCGCGCGGCCAGCCAAAGCAGGCGAGCACGCCGTCGCCGAGCAGTTGCGCGACGGCGCCGCCCTGCGCCTCCACGGCCGCACCAGCCGCGCGGTGGTAGGCCCGGACGACGGCCCGCAGGTCCTCCGGGTCGAGGCGTGCCGCGAGCGCGGTCGAGCAGGCCAAGCCGCAGGACAGTAGGGTCAGCTGGCGCCGCTCGGCATTCGGCTGCCTCGCCGTTCCGGGAGCGGGCGGCTGGACCCCCTCCAGGGCGGGTCCGGCGTACTGCGGAACGGCGTCGCCGCCGGGCAGAACGATAATGGCCGGCGGCAACGCCGGGTCCGCCGACCTAACCTCGGCGTCAAGCAGGTAACCGCGCCTGGGCAAGGTGCGCAGCAGGCGCGCCCCCTCCCCGCCAAGCGCATGGCGGACCTCGAAGACACACTGGGTGAGGCTGTCGTCGGTGACGACGACGTCTGGCCAAACCGCGTCCATCAGCTCGTTGCGCGAGACCACCTGCCCAGCCCGCTCGGCGAGGTGGCGCAGGACCTCGGCAGCCTTTGGTCGCAGCCCCACCTCATCGCCGCCGGCGCTGCGAAGGATGCCTCGCGCCAAGTCGAACGTGTGGCCGCCGAAGCGGTAGGCCGCGGGTTGCGGTCGCTTCGGGCTGGGGTCCTGCCGCGCCATCGCCTCCGATCCTCCCCGGTCCACGACGACGGGCAGCTTAGCGCCTTGAGCAAACCTTGATGGCGATTTGACGCCGGTCTCAGGACTTCCGCCCAGCCTGCAGCGCAGCCTCCGTCCCGCCGCGGTGGCGCCGGAGCGGCGCTCGCGGCCTCCGGCCGCCGAGTGGTGCCCAGTGCGGCCCGAGCAAGAGAGGGAGGACGATCCATGAGGTCAGGTCTGGCCGTTGCGGCACTGGCGACCGTCGTCGCTGGCCCTTGGTCGACGAAGGCGCAACCTGCCCCCGACGCCACGGTCTACTCCACGGCCTGCCTCCCGGTCGCCCAGCGGGCCGGACGCGAGGCCGGCTGCTGGATCACCGCCGAGCAGTCCTTGGGGGAACTGCCGCGCGCGACGCCGCTCCATTGGCACCTTGATGCCTACCCGACCCGCGCGGCGGCGGAGACGGCCAAGGGGCCGCGCAGCACTGTCGTCGAGTCCCTTAGCCGGGTGTGGCTGTTCACCGTCGCCGAGGCCGGGTGGCGACCGGCTCCGGGCGGCGTCGGCGGCGAGCGCGTCGCTGAGGTTGGCCCGCTGCCCGTCCGCGAGGGGGTGCGCTACGTCGCGCAGTACATGGAGGGCGTCTCCCCCCCGGGGGCGCGGAACATCCCGCACCGGCACCCGGGAACTGAGGCGTGGTACAATCTTGCTGGACGGATGTGCGTGGAGACGCCCGAAGGGCGGGGAGTTGTGGGCCCGGGCGAAACCTCCTTCGTGCCCGAGGAGGTGCCGCATATGCTCACCAGCATCGGCGCCGAGCAGCGACGCTCGCTGGTCATCGTGCTCCGCGACGCGTCCCGCCCGGGGAGCGTCCCGGCTCACGACTGGACCCCGCAGGGGCTCTGCCGGGATTAACGAGGCGCTGCGGGCGCGTGCCCCCGCGGTGCGGTTTCGAGGCGGCATCCGAAGGCGCGACCAAGCAGGTACTCCCAGAGCACTTGCGGAAGAGGAGGAACGTCCATGCGTGCCTTTGTCGCCGCCGCTTTGATGCTTGTTTTGACGCTGCCCGCCCGGGCCCAGGCGCCGGTCACCACCATTGTCGTCAACTTCGTGGCGGGCGGGCCTTCCGACCTCATGGCTAGGCTGCTGGCCCCCGAGATCTCCGCCGCGCTTGGCGGCCCCGTCGTCGTGAAGAACAGCGCGGGCGCGTCCGGCACCATCGGCGCCGCGGAGGTCGCCCGGTCCAGGCCCGATGGGACCACGCTGCTGCTGTCGTCCGCCGGCGCAATGGCGATCCAGCCGCACTTCCGCACGGACCTGCCCTACAGGCCGAGCGATTTCGCGCCGGTCTGCCAGGTCGCCGACACGCCCGTGGTGGTGATGGTGGCGCCGGGCAGCGGCATGCGCAGCGTCGCCGACTTGCTAAGTCGCGCCCGCGAGGCCCGGGGCGCCTTCACCTTCGCCTCTCCCGGGTCCGGTTCACTGCCGCACGTGGCCACCGCCGCGCTGGCACGGGCCGCGGGGGTCGAGATGACCCACGTCCCATATCGCGGCAGCGCCGAGGCGGCGACGGCCCTGCTTCGGGGCGAGGTCGGGGTCCATGCGGACCAGCCCGGCACGTTGCGAGCGAACGGCCTGCGGGCGCTCGCAGTCATGGCAGAGGGGCGCACGCCCGAGTTCCCCGAGGTGCCGACCCTGCGGGAGCAGGGCCTCGACGTCGTTTACTCCATCTGGTCCGGCCTGTTCGCCCGGGCGGGAACTCCGTTCACCTCCCTCGATCGCTTGGAGGCGGCTTGCGAACGGGCGCTGCGGTCACCCGCCGTGCTCGAGGGTTTCCAAAGGCTGGCAACGCCGATCGTATTCCGCAACCAGCGGGATTTCGCCGGCTTCTGGCAAAACGAGCTCGCCAAATTTCACGGCGTGCTGCAGGCCGCGGGCATACGCGCCGCCGACTAAGGTCTGCCCACTCAAGAGCCAATCGCCGGTGGCGGCGAGGAGAGGACGCCGAGAAGGGGCCGGGCGACCGTCTCCTATCGGGTGACTGCGGCATGCCATTCCTTCAGGCACGTCCAGAGATTCCCGACCAGGTGCGGGTTGGCGTAGATCCAGCTCTGGTAGACGACGGGGTCATGGGTCCCTCCCCTCCCGCATGGGCAAGCCGAGACCCTCCAGCCGAACGTCGAGGCCGAGCCGGTCGGCGATCGCCTGCAGCGCCGCGGTGTCGCCCTCACGCCATTGCCGCCGGGTCAGCAAGCGAACCGCCTCGCCGGCCGGCAGGCCGGTAGTGGCGCCGATGGCCGCCGGCGTGATAATGCCGCAGTCCTCGAGATGAGTGTTGATTGTATAGCGCAGCCGGATGGCCTGCAGCCGCTCGGCTTGGTGCTCTCGTTTCACGCTGCCCGGCATATCCCCTGCCCTGCCGTCACCCTTGCCGGCGGCCAGGATAGCACTGCGCGCGCCTTGGGCCCGGTTCGACTTGCGGTAGTGCCTGTTTCGCGCAAGCCAGCCCAGAGTGCCACAATTTAGGGTTCTGCCATGCCATGGTGCTCCCTTCACCGAAGGTGCTTACAGCTCCTGATATTTGTTTTGGGTAGCTTGCTTTTATGGTAGCGAGGTAGATTGCTATCCAGGAAATCGAGCATGGCAAAGATTGTCGTGGTTGCATCGAGCAAGGGCGGCGTCGGCAAGACCCTTGTGTCCATGGTATTAACAAGTCGCCTTGCAACCGCCGGGTTACGTGTGGCGGCCATAGACGCCGACCCCAACGGCGCCCTCGCCGATTGGAGGGCTAACGTATGGGATGGCCCGGCCTTCGTAGTCGAGGCTGAGCCAGACGCCGCACGGCTGGCACATCGAATTCCCGACCTTGCGGCCTCAACTGATTTGCTGATCGTCGACACGGCAGGCTTCGGCAACCAAGCAGCTGCCGCGGCGATCGCCAGCGCGGACGCCGTGATTGTCCCAATGCTGGCGAGCCGCGCCGACATCGCCGAGGCCACTAGGACCGTACAGCTCGCCCAAGGCCTTGCCCGAGCCGCGCGCCGGGACATTCCGGCGCGAGTGCTGCGAAATAAGGTTAATGCGCGGACCGCCGTGGCGCAGCACGCCCGGGGCGAGGTCGAGAGCGCCGGCCTACCCCTCTTGGCGACTACGCTCAGTCAGGTCGTCGCATATACGGAGTTGACCCACAACGGCCGGCTGCCGCGCCAAGCGCCGGCAGCGGTAGAGATCGAACGTTTGGTAGATGAATTGCGCGGCTTCGGGTGGCTTCCAGAACCCATCAGGTAGCTGGGTGGCCTGGTACCGATCTACCTGCTACCGCAGTAGCGAGGTATCCTGGTATCGATATACCTACTACCGCAGTAGCTAGGTAGAATGGTATCTAAATAGTGAGGCAAGCGGACATATGACAGCGAAGGGATTCAAGCGAGCCGCGGGAGCCCCATCCGCCGACAGCGAAGCATCGGCCGCGTTCCCTCAGAGCCCGCCTGAGCCACGCCGCGATCCTGCTGTGGCCTTGGCCGCCGCCGCCGCAGTTGCGCCGACCCTTCCGCCGACGCGGTTGGATGCGACGACACCGCTAGACCCGGTCGCGCAGTTGAATCTAAAGGTGCGCACAAGCCTTATCGACCAGCTCTCGCAGATCGCAGAGCGCGAAGGCACGACGCAGAAAGTCATCGTCTGCAGGGCACTTTCGGCTGCAGGCTACCAAGTACACCCCGACGACCTGGCCGACCGCGGGAACCATCGACGACGCAGATCTTGACCAGACCCACAATAGATAGCCGCCTAGTATGGTAGCTCGGTACCTTGCTACCCTGATAGTTGGTGGAAGGAGCATCTTCGGGTGAGAGGAGGCCGCCAGGGGCGATGTATCGTACCTGCAGGGTGCCGGAAGTGGACTCTACTGACGCCTGCGGCCCTGCCCGATTCGGAGAGGTGGAGCTGGAAACCCGACGCAAGCCATCCACAGCGCGGCGAGTTGTCCAGAGGACTCTACTGACGGATGATGGGACTCTACCGACGCGAATCGGGGTTATCCGGGGGACTCTACTGACGAAGCTAATAGCTAAACCTATTAACCTTCAACTAGCTTGCGTCAGTAGAGTCCCCCTTGCGCTTGCGGAAACCTTTGAGGCCTATGGAGCCCATGGGGGATGTACATAGGCTGATCCTGAGGCATGGGGTTGCGGGTGCGCGGTCCATGGCCGTGACCAAAGCTGAGCGCCAAGCTATCGATGCAGCCGCTTTCGTAATGGCGGATGAAGAGAACAGGCTTGGGATTACCCACGCTGGGTTCGCCATGACATCGCTCCCACATAAACGCACCGAAGAGGGCTTTTGGAAGAGGGAAGGGCACCGCACTACCCTGCTGGTAGAAAGTGGCCGTGATCGAAAGGGGAGCCTGATCGGTGTCCCCTACGGTTCAATCGCCCGCTTGATACTGCTCTATTTGCAAACCGAAGCGGTCAGGACAAATTCGCCCGAGGTGGAACTTGGCAGGTCTATGAAGTCCTGGATGGGGCGCATGAGCCTCACCACGGGTGGGAAGACCTACCAGCTCGTTACAGAACAGGCACGGCGCATTTCCGCCTGCCGGCTGACCTTCTTCGCGGACCGCGAGAACGGGGCCGAAGCCCGCCACAATGGTGCTTTCGTACAGGACGCCATTTCGTTTTCCGGCGTCATCAGCGACGAGAACCAGCAATCGTTGTGGCAGGACCGGGTGAAGCTTGATCCTGGCTTTTGGCGCTCCCTCAAAGAGCATCCGGTTCCGGTGCGAGAGGAGGCAATCAAGGCGATTGGAACGCGCAGCCTAGCTATCGACGTCTATATCTGGCTGGCTTACCGGCTGCATTCACTCTCAAAATCAACGCCAATCAGCTGGCCCGCAATTCACACGCAGTTCGGAGCAGGCTTCCGCCTAGTGCGCCAGATCAAGCCGACCTTCACAGAGGCACTTCAGCTCGCTCTAGCCGTCTATCCAGAAGCCCGGGTGGATATCGAAAAGGAGGGAGTCGTGTTGCACCCATCTCCACCTGCGGTACCAAAGTCTGAAGCGCGGCGGCTTGGGATCGCATGAAGCTGTAGGATAGTGGACTCTACTGACGCGCCCAGGAGATGGGACTCTACTGACGCGCCCTGAACACCCAGATCTGGTTAGATAGGTAGCAATATAGCTAGGTACCTAGCTACCATCTAGAACTGAGTTGGCATGTCCCACCAACCTTACTGCAGAGCATTGTTGCAACCAAGTTGAAATGTCAGAGTTTGCGGCAAAGTAGAAGTGTCAGGGTTCAGCCCGATCCGCCTTATCTGCGGCGCGCTTTTCGAGGAAGCTCTGGCCTCGACGCGAGGCACGACCTCGTCGCTGGTACCCACTCTTCTCGGCGTTGCTCTTGACCCGCGGCGCCGGGAGAGAGGCTTGCAGTTCCTGCACGTAGCGCAGTGCCTCACCCAGCCGCTTGTTCTCAACGATGGCCGCGTGCTGCACCCGCTGGTCTTTGTCGAAGGCCGTGTAGGACAGGGGAATGTCCTGCCAGCGCAGTTCCAGGCTGCCATCCAGGAAGGCGTAGGTGTCGACATACTGCCCAACCAAGCCACGGGTCACCGGCGTCTCCTGCAGCATGATCCGCTTGCGCTGGTAGCACAGGGTCAGCTGGTGACCGACGTGGCGCTGCTCGCGGTGACATAGGATCTCCCGCAGCCGCTGCGGGGTAACCTCCAGTGGCCGATGGCGGTTCGCAGGCCGGGCAGGGGCGACAGCAAACTGGCTGTTGAAGCGCTCCATAAAGCCCGGCAGGTACGCATTGCCAGCAGCGGTGTTGCTGATGCCGGCCAGCCGCAGCTCCTTCACCAGGCGGTCCTGCAGCGTCCGGACACCGAGTGCTTGTCCGAATAGAACGCGATCGGCCGACCGTGGTCGCCCAGGTAGCCCTCCAGAGCGGCGAAGTAGGAGAAGGCACTCTCTGACGCCACGAAGCGCAGTTGCATCAGCCGGCCGGTCGCATCGTCGATGAAGACCAGCAGGGTGCAGGGTTCGGCCCGGTCCTCAAACCAGCGATGCTCGCTGCCGTCGATCTGCACCAGCTCACCGAGATGCTCGCGCCGCAGCCGGGGCGGATGAAACTGGCGTCGCTGCCGGCGCGGCTGCCACAGGCCGGTCCTGGCCATCCAGTGCCGCAGCGTCTCACGCGAGACTGTCAGGCCGTGGTGCACGGCCAGCATCTCGGCCGCCAGCGTAGGCCCGAAGTCACCGTAGCGCTCGCTGATCAGCGCCAAAGCCTTCTGGTGGTGCTCCCCGGACAGGCGGTTGTTGGACGGTCGCCCACGGGCCCGGTGCGCGAGGCTGCCGGGACCGCCCTCCCGCAAGCGGCTCAGCAGGCGGTGCGCCTGGCGTGTACTGATCTCCAGCATCGCCGCCGCCGAGGTAACGCTGCGGTGGCCGCAGACCACCTCGCTCAGAACCTCAAAGCGGTGCAGGTCCTTCTTGCTCATTGCGATCCAGCCCACTGCCACCCTCCCAGCCCAGGCGAGCCCGGGGAGAGGCTGACAGTTCTACTTTGCTCAGGCCGGACACTTTAACTTTGCGTCTACAAGCATAAAACGGCCTTCGTGGTGTTATGGAAAAGCCGCGGGGCTCGGCCGGAACGCTGGGCCGGGCGGGGAATACTGGTCCCTCATAGAGAGGCGGCCCGTCCCTGACCTGCCCGGGAATACCGTGTCCTTATAGAGCGAGCCCTGGTCCTGGGCTTTTTGGGCGTCACCATGGTGGTGCACTGACCCAATCTAGGACTAGGTTCATGAAGATCGACAACAACTCCAGCACCCCGGAACCGACCGAGGCTGCCACGCCCCCCTGGGGCAGGCAGCCCAAGACTCGGGAGGCCCTACTCGAGGACCTTGGCGCCATTGGGGATCGGGCGGATGCGCTCTACGAGGCGTCAGCCAGCCGCGATCCCTTGGCCACGAGTTGGGAGCACGCGAAGGAGTCGCGAGGGTGGAAGTGAGCGACGACGCGAAGGCTAAGCCGGGCTGACCGGAGCGATTTTCCAACGGGCCGCCTTCCCATCCGGGAGGGCGGCTTTTGCCAAGCACTCCCGGCCATTGGCCACCGGCCCTACTCGGGCAGCCCGGCGCTCGTTTCCGGCCGTGGCCCCTCGCTCGCCTACACTTCGGCCGGGCGCACGTCAGGCTAGAGCACGATGCCCACCTGGCGGCCGCCGCACCAACCATACATTCGGTACTCCGCCCTTAGCCTTGCTCGATCTCTTGCGCCGGGGCGCGCGTGTCCGCGCGCCCTCGCAGTTGATGCGGCTTAGGCGATAACCAGGTCGAGGCCATAGGAGCCGGTGCTCCCTCCGAACCCCGGATAACTCGGCCCATCTGGGAACTTATCACCACCGCTAGGGAAATTCGCAAAAGATGTTACAGCGAAAAAATAATTTCCTGTCTCGGTGACGTCGTAAGTGATTAGGGATTGGAAGGCCCCTCCCGAGTCGTCGTCGACGGCGAGAATGTTACCTTTGTGGTCGAATAGAGCAAGTACGGTATCTGGATTAAAATCGTCTTCGTTGTCGGTGGAGATCGTGACTGTATCGCCGGCATGCAGGTTTACCCGCCAGACGTCCACATCATCCGGACTATCGAGGCTAGCCGCCGTGTGGAATTCGCCGTCCTTGGTCTTAGCCAAGTTAGCGAACTTAAAGAGGCTGTCAGGGTCAGTAATGGAAGGTGTGGGCATAGTTTTAGGCTCCCAATTTGAAAAAAAAGGGCGCATATTCTTAAATTATTATTGGGCAAACGCCGGATTTTCGGGACGAGAGGGCAAATATGCCCTGCTAAAGACCGCCGCTTCTAGCAGAGTCAGCTTTCAACTCCCCGATTGACTTATCCTACAGTTCTCGGCTTACAAAATGAAACTTGAATAAAAGCAGGACATTTCAATTCTCAGCGATTAACGAGCTTTTTAGTCGAACTTTGTCCAGAGTAAGGAACGCGCGAAACCATCCCGCCCTTGGTTGGGGCGTCGCGGGCAGTTGGCACCTTGGGCACCCTCGCCGTCGGCCCGAACCGCTCCACGGCTAAGCGATACCGCCTGTCACAGGGAAATACCGGCACTCAATGCGAACCACCTCGGCTAGGTAATCGGCCAGCAGCACGACGCCTTCGTCCGATCGGCGCCGCGTGAGCCAAGTCATCCCAACCATCGCCGCCAGAACGGCCGCCGGGCTTCCTCCAGCGCCAGGCGCAGGCCTTTCGCCTCCCCCTCGGCCGAGGCTGCCGCCACCTGTGCCCGCGTGGCCTCGGCGCGCGCAGCTTCCCGCTCGGCCTCGGCCTGGCCGGCGCGGGCCTCGGCCTTGTCGGCTCTCTCCCGCTCGGCTGCGGCCTCAGCCTTGGCCGCATTCCGCTCAGCCTCGGCCCTGGCCGCGCGCTCATGCAGCGCCGCAGCGGCAGCCTCTAGCACCTTGATTGGCTGGCCGCTTTCCTCTGCCAGGCTAGGCGCTGGCTGGCCATCGGCTAGCCGCAGCGAGTCCATGTCGGCAACCGTCAATCGGACGCGGACTAGCCCATCATTGCCCTTTACCGTCTGCAGGCTGCCCCGCCGGATGCGCTTGCGCAGAGCATCCACACTCAGGCCGGTGCGCATGGCCGCTGCGGTCAGCAGGTAGAGGTTTGATGGATCGGACATGGACTCAGCTAACCGTTGGCCAGGCACGCTAGCCCTCGGCCGGCCACCTCGCCACACTAGCGATAGCCACAGGCTAGCCGGTGGCTAGTTCCTGGCTGGACTCGGCACGTCCCATGGGTCGGCCGCGGGCGCCTCGGCAGGCCGTGCCGCCTGCACCCGGCCCCGGCTGGCAGGGGATGCCCCTAGCTCGGCCAGGAGGGCGCGCAGGTGGCCTAGCTCGGCCGGCAGCAGGCCCACGGCCCTGCTCCTGGCCACAAGCCTGCAGGTGGCCTCCAGCGCCCAGCGGTCGTGGCTTGTGAGCACGCCATCGGGGGAGGTGGCGCAGAACTCGCGCCAGCAGGCTGCCTCGGCCGGCGCCAGGCTCGGGGGCGGGTCGCCTATCGGGTGCGGTGATTTCGGCGCGGCCGCGCGCAGGGCGTGCCGGTCGGCACGAAAGGTGCCGGATGCCGCTAGCGTTTCAATGGGCTTGCGGGCGGGCCATGGGTACCTCGCTGCTGATTGGTAGAAGTAATTGGCTTCCAGCAACCGAGGCTTTTGGGTGCGTTAAAGCCGGGCCACAGCAATCGCCGCAGTGGTGAAAAGCCGCCACTTGAACGTCGGGGGACGCAGTGGCGGCTTTTTCGTGAACGTAGGCAGGTGGCTTGGCCGAGGTACGGCCGGGGCAAAGGCAGGGCCGGCGCCAGGAATTATGCCAGGGAATAGGTCCCTCGGCCTAACCTGATTTTCCATAATGACCTTGCGGAATCTGCGCCTCGGGCCGGTCGCACCCTTAGAAGTGGTAGCGATTTGTTCTCACTCACGCCGAGTCGTGAAGCGGCACGGTTCCACACCGTGCCCGTCCGTTCCCACACGGAAAAGTTGTAGCCGGCCGCGCTGCGCCAGGTGCGACGAACGAACCCGTAAAGGGCAGCAGCCAGGGGCCGTAAACCCTCTGCCACTCGGCCCCGATGCACGAACTGGGCTTCTGGTACGCATAGGCGGACAGAATGGGAACGAGCGGTAGCGGCTTTGCTGGAGGATCAGGAGGTTGCGCTGGTTGGCGGCGTCGCTGACGGGCGATGCCGGCTGCATGGTGGCCTGAGCACCGGCCCGACGTCGCCGGAAGGGCTGGCGCGGCTGGTGCAGGCGCGCACGGTGCATGGCGGGTACGGGGCGGAGATGCGGCACTTCCGCGAGCTGGTGCGGGAGATGCGCGAGGATGCGCGCCGGCTGCGGGCCGGGAGGTTCTGACCGGCAACTGGGCAGGCTGTCCTCGCCATGGTGCAGGCCGACCTGTTGCCGGGGGGCACCTGTTCGGCCCTCGGCCGTGCCAAAAGTGCATCCCGCTCCGGGCTAGCGGCCGGAGAACCCCCTGCTGAGCTGGACTAAGGCACCAAGTGTAATGCCCAAGCCTATAAGGCCTAGTATCGCCTTGGCGCCGAACGCCGCACCCAGCTGCCCCGTTGTCGTTACGATAAGGGTTGACGGGCCGAGCAAAGCCGATGCCCAGAACAGCATTAGCAACAGGGTGCCAGGACCGTTCCGGAGTATCTCTCGAACAGGTGGGCTAATTGCCCGTCGCTTCTCTATCCAGCTTGGCATTGGCTTATGTCTCAGCGCATTCCAGTCTCTATACGCTTGTGAGCTTTTGGACGCGGGAGCGACCCGATGTAATCGGTCCTCTCCTTGCCGTAAATGGAGCTCTTGCAGCAAAATACATGGATAATGAACTAAACCGGCTACGTATTATGACTTACGCTGAAACTTTTATATTTTGATTGTAGGTTTATTCCAAATTATCTCTGCCGGCCAGCTGTTTGGTTGGCAGGGACTATCTCAGCACCGCCTCGAGGGTGAGCCCAGCCCGCGTTTCCGGCCGTGGCCCGTCGCGCTCCTGCATCTCGTGCGGGCGCACGTCAGGGTGCACCGTGACACCCACCCGCCGATTGCCGCACCGGCTGCACCGCAGGCGCCGCTCTAGGGATCAGGGCACGAAAGTGCGCTGAGTGTCCGGCTCGCGCGAACAGACGGACAACTCAGGTGACGGATGGTCTGGACACCTAGCCCGAAAATTTCACCACGGGCTTTGCGGTTCTGAATCGAGTGCTTTTGTCTGCACGGCATGGTTGCGCATGCATGCCGTCCTGTTGCCGGCGGTGCGGCCGGCGTCGGAGTGCGGATCGCAAGGTTTGGGACGGCGATTACGGGCTTGGTCGGGGCGACATCGCCCCACGGTTTAGAACGCTGTGGGACACGACCGATAGTCCGACCCAGACGGGCAACGGTGGAATGGATCCGCGCTCAAGGCAGGCGTGTAGCCGCCGCTGCGAAACTGACCCACCTGCCGGATGAAATCTGACCCACGCCTAGGGTTGCCCTGTCGCGGTGATGGGGGCCCGGATGGTTGGGGGAGAGGCGGCATTGGAGATCCGGGTATTGGCCAAGCACGGCCTGGGCGTGCGGGAGATCGCGCGGCAGGTGGGCGTGTCGCGCAACACGGTGCGGCGCTACCTGCGCGAGCCGGAGGCGGTGCACTACCGCGAGCGGCCACCGCGGCCCGGCAAGCTGGCGGCCTTCGAGGACTACGTCGTCGCGCGGCTGGCCTCGGCCCTGCCGGAGCGGCTGGCGGCGAGCGCGCTGCTACGGGAGTTGCGTGAACGCGGCTACGCGGGCGGCTACACCATCCTCAAGGATTTCGTGGCGGCGCGGCAGGCACCCGCGGCGGCGGACCCGGTGGTGCGGTTCGAGACGGCGCCGGGCGAGCAGATGCAGGTCGACTGGGCCTCGCTGCGACGCGGGCCGGATCGGCTGTCGGTGTTCGTGGCGACGCTGGGCTGGAGCCGGGCGGCCTATGTCGAGTTCGTCACCGACGAGCGGCTGGAGACGCTGCTGGCGGCGCATGAGCGGGCCTTCCTGGCGTTCGGCGGGGTGCCGCAGAAGGTGCTGTACGACAACATGCGCACCGTGGTGCTGGCGCGCGACCATTACGGCCCGGGGCAGCACCGCTATCATCCGAGCTTCCTCGACTTTGCCGGGCATTGCGGCTTTCGGCCGCGGCTGTGCCAGCCCTACCGGCCGCGCACGAAAGGTAAGGTCGAACGCTTCATCCGCTACCTGCGGAGCAGCCTGTGGGTGCCGCTGGCCAGCCAGATGGCGGCCGAGGGCGTGGTGGTGGACCGGACGGCGGCGAACCTGGCGGCGGGCCGCTGGCTGCGCGAGGTGGCCAATGCCCGGGTACATGCGACCACCGGCGCGGTGCCTGCGGCGCGGCTCGAGGAGGAGCGCCTGGCACTGCGGCCGGTACCGGCACCCTATCGTGGTCTGGTGCCGCGCGATGCTGCCCCCAGGCCGTCGCCGGAGCCGCGGCCAATCGTCGGGCTGCAGCACCCGCTGGCGATCTACGACACGCTGTTCGTCCCGCCGGTCCTGGCCCTGCCGGAGGTGGTGGCATGAACGGGACACAGCACGCCCGGATCGTCGAGCTCTGCGCCGAGCTGCGGCTGACGGCGGTGGCGGACCTCTACGGGGCGACGGCGCAGGCCGCCGCGGCAGGCGATGCCTCTTTCAGCGACTTCCTCGAGGAAACCCTGCGCGGCGAGCGTGAGGTGCGACGCGGCCGGGCACGGGAGATGTTCGCCCGCACCGCGGGGTTCCCGGCGGTCAAGACGCTCGACGGCTACGACTTCGGGTTCGCCACCGGCGCGCCGCGGCAGCAGATCACCGAGTTGGCCAGCCTGGCCTTCGTCGAGCGGGCGGAGAACGTGGTGCTGCTCGGGCCGAGCGGGGTGGGCAAGACCCACCTGGCGATCGCGCTCGGCTACTTGGCGACGCAGCGCGGCTGGAAGGTCCGGTTCACCACGGCAGCCGATCTGGTGCTGCTGCTGGAGACGGCCCAGCGGCAGGGGCGTCTGAAGGAGGTGCTGCACCGGGCGGTCAACATCTACCGCCTGCTGATCATCGATGAGATCGGCTACCTGCCGATGGGCCGCGAGCAGGCCAACCTGTTCTTTCAGGTGGTGACCAGGCGCTACGAGCGGGGCGCCATGATCCTCACCTCAAACTTGACCTTCGGCAGCTGGGACCAGGCCTTCGCAGGCGAGACGGTGCTGACGGCCGCGATGCTGGACCGGCTGTTGCATCATGCCACCGTCGTGCAGATCAGCGGCGAGAGCTACCGGCTGAAGGACAAGCGGCGTGCAGGCGTCATGGCCAAGCCGAAGCCTGCATCGTGAGCGGCGCCGCCCGGGGTGGGGCTAGCCCCACCCCGGGCGAAGGTGGGTCAGGTTTCAACCGGCGCCTCGCGCCAGACTGGGTCAGATTCCAACCGGCGTTGACAGGCGGATCCACAGCACCGCCTTCCGCCACTAGATCGGCGATCTGTTGGTCCAGACCTTCCTGTTCAATCGCGCCGACCTCGAGGCTCCGCGGCGGCGGACGGCGCACTTACGGGTCATGGTTGTCTGGCGGCACGATGTTTTTCTACTTGTGATATATAGATCGGATTTGTATCCACCCTTGCGCGAGTTCAGCGACCAGGGTTTTGCATGACCTTTGCCGACCACCTTCGCCGCAGGCGCAGCTACACAGAGGCCGGGCTGGCGCTGAAGGAGGCCCTCGCCGGTATGCCTGACACGGTCCAGACCTCGCACCAGGTCCATGCCTGGTTGCGGGAAACCGGGGCTAGCCAACTCGCTCAGTATATCGCGCTGGAAGCCGCACGCCGCTACGACCCACAGACCCTGCGCAAGCAGGCGAAGCGGGCGGTGGGAGCGATTGGGGCAAGCTCTTGCTAACACGTGGTAAGGGAGCGTTATCGCGGGTGAAGCTTGCAGCCCGATGTGGCGCCTGAAGGCACCAAGAACGCGTGTTAGGCGAGGACGCCAAGAGATCCTTATAGCGGCCAGATGCCGGCCTTATTGAGTGTGGGAGCCGTAGGGCAACCGGCGGCGTATTCCTCTTAGCATCGCTTAGGAGTTGGAAGCGGCCCGCTTGACCGCGTAACGTGCAGTCATTCACTCAGGACGAGCCGGAGCGGACCCGCCCCTTCCCGCGTCGCAACAGCCGCTGGTCGAGCGCGCCGCCTTTTTTACGGCGCCTCAGCTCAAGATGAAATCGCGTGCCGTCAGATGATGCACCCCCGCCAGCTCGATCTCCCCGGTTGCTTCAGGCACCGGCACTGGCAGTCCGCGAGGCGGAGGGCCGAAGCGGGTGGCAAATTGCACGACGGTATGACCGTCCTCGATGTCGTAGCGCACCTGCAGCCCGGTGCTGGCCGCGAATGGGTCAGTGCCAAGGAAGACAGGCTGTGGCTCACCGCCAGGATCGGGGAAAGGGTTCTGGTAGCCATGGAGATCCAGCCGGTCCGTGCCTGGCCGAAAATCGAGAATGACGTCGCGGTTGCCGGGGCCGACCCCGGTGTCGGGCCCTGTGGCGGAGCCGCTGACACCGGGTTCCAAACCGAGCCCGTACAGGAAGACGTCACGTCCCGCGCCGCCGATCAGAGTGTCCGCACCCACGCCGCCGCCGAGCGTGTCCCGCCCGGTCCCGCCATCTAGTAGGTCGCCACCGCCACCACCTAGAACAGAGTCGTTGCCGTCCCCGCCGAACAGCCAGTCGGGACCGTCCGCACCGACAATCCCCGCATTGCCTGAGGGGCTTACACCAGCTGCGCCGAAGCCGAAGATCGTGTCGTTGCCCTTCTCCCCGAAGACGACATCGGAACCGAAGCCCGCCAGGATGAAGTCGTCGCCCGAGCCTGCAAAGACCAAGTTGTCGCCCGGCGTTCCCCCAAAGCGGGGTGGATACGGGCCGAAGTCGAGGGATATGTAGGGTCCAGTCCCCAGCTGCCCGCCCAGCGCGGGGATTGGGATATTGTCGCCGGCGATCGTGTCGTTGCCTGCGCCGGCGAAGATGGTGTCGTTGCCCTCCCGGCCCGAGATGTAATCCGCGCCGCCATGGCCGAAGATGAGGTCAGTCTCAGGCGTGCCAGTGAGAGTGTCGGCGTGTGACGTTCCCGTCTTGAATGTCATGGCTCATCCTCCGCGGGATGGCACGGGGCCGTCCCGCACAAAGCAGAAGCTTGGGGTCGCTGCGCTGCTTCAGGCGGCATAAGCACTTATATGCGATTGTGTTGAAAAAGCATCGTCCGAGTGAACAGCGGCCTTGGCAGCGGGTAGGTCAGTCGCGGCGCCGATCGCCGCCGGCGTGGTGACGCCCCGGTCCTCGAGGTGGGTGTTGATCGTATAGCGCAGGCGGATGGCCATCAGCCGCTCCGCCTGCCGGGTTGAAGTCGCACATACCCCTTGCTTGGGGTGCGGCACGGTTCGATGAGACAGCCGACTGCGGTAGAGAGGTCACCGCAACCGGAGGTCAGACCGATGGACCAGAACCACAGCGACAAGCCCGTGGGGGCGCCGGCGGGCGCCCAGAACGCTGACGCCGGGGCCCCCACGGGCGGTGCCGTGCCGGAGCGCCGCAACTCCGCCCGGCGCAAGCTGGCCGCCGTCACCCGGCTGCTGCGGGGCGAGCCGCTCGAGACCGTGGCCCGCGAGGTCAATGTCACCGTTGCCCGCCTGAGCGAGTGGCGCGACCGCGCCCTGGTCGCGGCGGAGACGGCGATGAAGGAGCGCGAGCGCGACAGCCGCGACGAGGAGGTGCTCCGTCTCAAGGCCAAGCTCGGCGAGGTCACCATGGCCAACGAGCTGCTGGAGCAGAAGATCGCCGCCCTGGAGGGTGGCCGCCCTTTGGGCCGCTGGAGGTCGAGGCGGTGAGCCGGGCCATCTCTCCGGCCACGAGCCACGCCTACGGCCTGGCCAGGGTCGCCCGGGTCTGGCGGCTCTCCCGTGCCACGGTCTACCGCCATCGCGCGGTGCCCGACCCTGCGGCATCGGCCGGTCCGATACGCCGGGGCCCGGTAGGTGCCTGCTGTGATACCGTGTTGCTCCAGCACATCCGCACCCAGATCCTCGGCTCGCGCCTGCATGGCGAGGGCTACCGCAAGAT
>NZ_JBHTDE010000018.1:0-46759 GCF_042666655.1 Dankookia sp. GCM10030260 | reverse complement strand
ACGTATGCTGGCCAATGCCGGTGCCGGGACCCTGCTGCTCCTGCTCTGCCTGCGCGGTCCGGGCCGGCGCATCCTGCCGCACCGGGAGGAGTGGCGCGGTGTGCTCGCGCTCAGCCTGCTGATCATGGTGATCTTCCCCTTCGCGCTCATCGCCGGCGTCATGCTGGTCGGGCCGGGGCAGGCCGCCATCCTGAACTACACGATGCCGCTCTGGGCCTCGCTGCTCGCGGTGCCGGTGCTGGGCGAGCGACTGGACCGCCGCACCCTGATGGCGCTCGGCCTCGGACTTGCTGCCGTGCTGCTGGTGCTGGCCGGCACGATAGGACCTGAGGGTCCGAACGGCCTCGGCGTGGGGCTGGGCCTGGTGGCGGGCGCCACCTTCGGCGCCGGCACGGTGCTCAGCAAGAAGCTGCGCTTTCGCAGCCCCGTGCTGCTGATCACGGCTTGGCAGCTGCTGCTGGGAACGCCGCCAGCCTTCGTGGTGTGGCTGCTGCTGCACGACCAGACTTACCTGCACCCGGATGCGGGGCGCGGGCTGTTCGGCCTGTTCTACATGATCGTCTTCGCCAATGCGCTGGCCTACGCCGCGTGGTTCCCCGTTGTGGGGCGTCTGAAGGCCAGCGTCGCCAGCCTCTCGCTGCTGGTGGTGCCCTGCATCGGAGTCGCCAGCAGCGCGGTGCTCGTGCAGCGCGCGATCGGCCCCTTCGACGTGGCGGCTCTGGCCTGCGTGCTGGGCGCGATCGCCCTGGTAGTCCGGCGCGCCGCAGCACCTCCAGCGTTGGAGGCGCATCAGCAGGCCGAATGAGCGATGTCTGTCGTGCCACCAGACACGAGGATGCCGTCGAGATAGGCGCAAACGCAGCATTGGAGCTCTGCGAGGGGCACGAGCTTGGGGGGCGGTGAAAGCGATTTGTTTCGCTGCTTCGACCGATAAAGGATGGGCTTACTGAATGGAGGACCAGTACGCCGCCTGAAGATTGCTTTATTTCAACGCGTTAAAGCTTGAGGATTAAATCACGCTACCCTCAAGGTTCGGAGACTCCCCAGCGTTTCGAAGAGAAAACACGCCCTAATTCCGGATCAGCACCATCAAGGTAGCGGCTAAAATCGGCCGGAAACCCGCGCCTTAGCGCGGAGTCTAACTTAGAAAAGACAGGTTGTCGGGATAACGACTGGAGCAGCGGTAGGAACCGGGGAACAAAATTCTCTGGGCCGCTCGGCTGACCAATGATTTGGCAGCGCGAAGTGCCGCAGAGGTTGAAGAACTTCGCCGCGGCAGCGGCCGCACGCTGCGCTTCGAGTGGCGAAGTACTTGGGAGCAAGGCGCGTCGCTGGGCTGACTGCTCAGAGCTCCCAACGCGGGCTCCGCACCAGCACCTTTGCGCTGATGCGAGCCATGCTGCACTTCAGCCGCCGCCGCCTTGCACCAGCGGGCAGCCACCCTGAGCGATTGGCCGGTAGGCCTCCTCCAGTGGCACCTCGCGAAGCAGGCTGTAGACATCGTAGCGGCTCGCAGAGTCGGCCGGGGCCTTAACCTGGAAGACATACACCGGGCTGATTCGGCGACCGTCCGGCCGGATCTCGCCTCGGCCGAAGATCATGTCCTCTGTCGGCATTGCCTTCATGCGGGCGACCACGGCCCGGCCGTCTGTCGAGGCGCCGAGCGCCGCCACCGCCTTCAGGTAATGTGTCACAGCGGCGTAGACATTGGCCTGCAGGTCGGTCGGCATCCGCCCGCCCATCCGCTCGGCGAAGCGCCGGCCGAAGCTGCGCGTCCCGTCGTTCAGGTCCCAATACCAATTGCCGACCACGACGGCGCCCTGCGTCGCTTCCAGGCCGAGCGACACGATATCCGAGATGTAGACCGCCAGGCCGACCACGCGCTGGCCACGCCGGACCAAGCCAAATTCAGAGGCCTGCTTCATGCTATTGATGAAGTCGGCCTGGGAATTCGCCAAGGCGACCACCGCGGCGCGCGAGGCCTGCGCCTGCAGCAGTACGGCGGAGAAATCCGTCGTGCCGAGCGGATGGCGGACCGAACCGACGACCCGCCCGCCCGCCCGCGTCACCGCATCGGCGGACTGCTTCTCCAGGTCGTGCCCGAAGGCGTAATCGGCGGTGACGTAGAACCACGTGGCGCCGCCCTGCTGCACCAATGCGCGGCTCGGCACGTTCGACATCGACCAGGTGTCGAGCGAGTAGTGCACCAGGTTCGGCGAACAGAGGTCGCCGGAAAGCCGGCTTGACACCGCGGCAGTGGGTATTGCCACGCGGTTGGCGTTGCGTGCCACCTCGCCGACCGCCAGCGCCACCGCGGAATTGGGCAGGTCGATGATGGCGTCAACGCCCTCCGTGTCGAACCAGCGGCGGGCAATGGCGGAGGCAGTATCGGCACGGTTCTGGTGATCGCCGGAGACGATCTGCACGGGCAGGTCCGCCGCACGGCCGCCGAAATCCTCCACCGCCAGCTGCGCCGCGATGACGGAACCCGGCCCGGCGACATCCGCAAAGCTGCCCGAGAGGTCGCTCAGGATGCCGACGCGGATGGCGTCACGCCGTGGTCCGGGCTGCGGCTGCGCTTCGGCCGGCAGGCTGGTCGCCATAACCGCCGCCAGCGCGGCGGCCCTCAGGATGGAGCGTCGCATGATGTGTTTCCCCCTGTTCCAGCCGGTTCGATCAGCGGCGGTCGTCGCCGCCGGAGAAGCTGCCTTCCGCCATATCCGTGACGCCGGCCGCTGCCCGTGCCTGCGCCAGCATCGCCGCCGGGGGCCGGGCGTAGTGGCCGGCGCGGCTGACCCGGAGCCCGAGCGCGGCACGCGCCCCAGCCATGAACCCGGCGTAGCGGAACAGCGTGCCCAGCGCGTCCATCACCACGGCCCCATGGCTCGCCCGCAGCCCGTGGCGCCAGACGAATTCGTTGAGGAAGCCATCGCCCGGGATCACCACCTCGGCGCCCATCGCCACCAGCCGGCCGCAGGCGGCATCGAAGGCGCCCAGCAGCGGTCGGGCGGTCTCCTCGCCGCCCTCTAGACTGTACTCGTCGATCGGCGGCTGCATCGCCACCACCCCGGCCAGGCGTTCACGCAGGCCGTAGGCGCGGGCCAATTCCTCGTGCTGGGTGCGCTGGCTGGCTTCCAGCGAGACCAAGCCGAAGCGCTGCCCGAGCGAGCAGGCAACCAGCATACAGGTCTCCGACAGGCCGACGCAGGGAATGTCCACCAGCGACCGCGCGGCGCGCAGCGCCGGATCATAGAAGCAGCCGAGGGCGAAGGCATCATACCCCTCGCGTTCCGCGGCCAGCGCCGCCTCGACCACCTGCGCCTCGTTCAGGTATTCCAGGTAGCGGTGACGGATGGTGTGGATTGGCGCGAAGTCGCTGCCGTAGGTGCCGGGGCGCAGGCCATGCAGCACCACGCTGTCGCCCGCCGGCATCACCGCCTCGGCGTGGCGAGCCAGGGTGGCGCGGTAGACCGGGGCGTGGTCGAGGTCGCTGAAGCTCTGGTGCCAGATGCGCATCTCAGCGTCTTTCGCGGTCAGTCGGCATTGCCGCGCCGCGCCGCATGGCGTCCCGCCAGCCGGCCGAAGACCAGCCCCTTCAGTACTGAGGTCGCGCCGGTATAGGTGCGGTAGTAGGTGCCGATGATCTCGCCGGCGGCGTAGAGCCCTTCGATTGGCCGGCCGTCGCCGTTCACCACGCGCCCGTCGCTGTCCACCTTCACCCCGCCGAAGGTGAACACATTGGCCGAGATGATCGGATAGGCATGGAATGGTGGCTCGTCCACCGGTATTGCCCAATTGGACTTGGGCGGGTCCAGGCCGCGGGTCGCCAGCCCGTCCAGTTCCAGCGGGCGCCAGTCGCCTGGCACGCAGGCAGCGTTGTAGTCCCGCAGCGTCCCCGCCAGGGCCGCGGCCGGCACCGCCAGCTGCGCCGCCAGCGCATCCAGGCTGTCGGCGACGATCGGTGGCTGGTCCGTGCGGATGGCGAGGCGGACGTTCGGCACGCGCTGATGTCTGGCATCCAGCACCACCCAGGCGAGGCCATCACGCTGCTCGAAGATCCGCCGGGTGACGCTTTCATAATGTGCATCCACCGTGCCCGGCGCCTCGTCGGTGAAGCGTCTGCCGTCCTTATTCACCAGGATGCCATAGGGGAAGACGAAGACCGAAGGCTCGGAGACGCCGGAGCGCGGGTCGATCGGCTCCGCGTGGTAGCTGCCGAAGTCGCCCGCGGTGGCCGCGCCGACATCCAGCGCCATGCGGATACCGTCGCCGCGGTTGAAGTTCGCACCCTTGCAGATGGGCCGCAGAAAGGCGGCGCGCGGGCCGATATAACGGGCCAGCATCTCGGCATTGCCTTCGAAGCCGCCGCAGGCCAGCACCACCTGGCCGCCCAGCCGCAGCCGCCCTTCCTGCCCGCTGCGGGCGACCAGGCCTGTGACCCGGCCGTCCTCGTCCTGCTCCAGGCACTCCGCCGTGGTCTCGTACAAGAACTCGATGCCGAGCGCCTCGGCACGCGCCGCCAGCCCGTCCACCAGCGCCAGCCCGCCGCCCACCGGCAGCAGGCGTGGCTGGGACTTGGTGAGGAACTGGGTCGGCAGGAAATCGAAGCGCAGACCGAAGCCCTTGAGCCAGGCGATGGTCGGGCCGGCCTGGTCGGCGAACGTGGCGATGAATGCCGGCTCAGCCATCGAGAGGGCCGCGGCATAGGCAGCGCGCTGTCCCGGCGGGCGGGCGCTTTCGGCGATCAGGTCCGGGTCGAGGGTTCCGCTGCTGTTCTCGGCAAGGTGGCTCTCGAAATCGTCGGTGACCTCGGCCTCGCTCTTCATTCGCAGATAAGCTTCGGTGTAGCGGCTCTGGCCGCCGCGTTCCTCGGCTGGGGCGCGTTCCAGCACCGCGACGCGCGCACCGGCCTCAGCCGCGGCGACGGCGGCGGACAGCCCGGCAACGCCGCAGCCGGCCACGACCACCTCGAAACGCTTTTCGCGCATTCGACGTTCTCCCTTGGGTGGGAGCATGGCACGGCGGCGGTGCAGGTCAAATGCACCGGCACAGGCCCGGGCAGGGGCCGGAACGGCGGTCCTCGCGCGCGCCTCGGCCGGGGCACCAGGCTGCTGGCCAGCCCGGTGCATTGCTCCTCTGGGTGGTCGCATGGACGTAGGTCCGACGACCTGATTATATTTCCAAAGATGAGGCGGCCTCGAGAACAACGCCTCGGAGCGAGGCGACGATGGACGATTTCGATCAATCCCTCCAGGAGTTCCAGATCACGGCGCAGGCCCGGCGCTCCGCCGCGGGCTGGCTCGACGCCTTCGAGGCGGCGCTTGCATCCCGCGATGCCGCGCGGATCGGCGCCCTGTTCCATGCGGACTCCCATTGGCGGGACATCCTGGCCTTCACATGGCACCTGACCCCCGTCGCCGGCCGGGACAGCATCGCCGCGCGCCTCGCCGCGGAACAGGCGCGCACGGCCGCGCAGGGCTTCCACCTGCCGCAAGGCCGGAAGCCGCCCCGCCAGGTGAAACGCCTGGGTATCGACAGCGTCGAGGCGATCTTCGAATTCACCACGGCGGATGGCCGTGGCGCCGGCCTCATCCGCCTGTCGCCGTCGCCGGCTGGCGACGGTACGATGAAGGCATGGCTCCTCTCGACGACGCTCGAGGCGCTGCATGGCCACGAGGAGAGGATCGGTGAAAACCGGCCGACCGGCGCTGCCTATTCGCGCAATTTCGGCGGCGACAACTGGGCCGACATGCGCCGCAAGGCTGCTGCCTATGCCGACCGGGAACCGGCGGTGCTGGTGATCGGCGCCGCCCAGGCGGGTCTCTCGATCGCGGCGCGGCTGAACCAGCTCGGTGTCGATACCCTTGTCGTCGAGCAATTGCCGCGCATCGGTGACAGCTGGCGGAAGCGCTACCACTCGCTGGCGCTGCACAACTCGATCCACCTGAACCACCTGCCCTACATGGAATTTCCGCCGACCTGGCCGAAATACATCCCGAAAGACATGCTGGGGAACTGGTTCGAATTCTATGCCGACGCCATGGAAATCAACTGCTGGACGGGGACCGAATTCGTCGCCGGCACTTGGGACGAGGCGGCGAAATGCTGGACGGCCCGGCTGAAGTGCGCCGACGGTAGCGAACGCATCGTCCGGCCCCGGCACCTCGTCTTCGCCAACGGCGTCAGCAGCTATCCCATGCTGCCGGAGCTGTCGGGCCTTGGCGATTTCAAAGGACAGATCCTCCATTCCGAAGGCTTCGACAGCGGCGCGGGCTGGGAGGGAAAGAACGCGCTGATTCTTGGCACCGGCAGCAGCGCCAACGACATCGCGCTCGACCTGCACAGCCACGGCGTGAACACGACGCTCATCCAGCGAGGTTCGACGACCGTCGTGTCGATCGACCCGAGTGCCAGGCTCAACGAGGCGATCTGGGATGAGGGCGGGCCGCTTGAGGATTGCGACCTGATTGTCTCGTCTGCCACGCCCCCGCTGATCATCAAGGCCTATAAATCCGTCACGAAACGTATGCTCGAGCTCGACCGCGAGATGATCGAGGGCCTCAAGGGCATTGGCTTCAAGCACGATGTTGGCGAGGACGAGACCGGCCACCAGATGAAATACTTCCGGCGCGGCGGTGGCTACAACCTGGATGCCGGCAGCTCCGAGCTCATGATCAAGGGCCAGCTCGGCCTGCTGCAGTACGACCGGATCGAACGCTTCACCGCTGCGGGTGCGCTCCTCAAGGATGGCTCGACGGTACCGGCCGATCTCATCGTCCTGGCGACCGGCTACTACCCGCAGGAGGAGCTCGTCCGCCGGGCGATCGGCGACGCGATGCTGGACCGCATCGGCCCGGTCTGGGGCATTGGCGAAGACGGCGAACTGAACAACATGTTCAAGCGTACGCCGCAGCAAGGCTTGTGGTTCATTGCCGGCGGCCTGGCGCAATGCCGCATCAACTCGAAGTACCTCGCGCTGCAGATCAAGGCGATGGAGCTCGGGAAACTCGGCCCGCTCTGAAGCATTCGCCGCGTCGGGCCCAGCCCGGAGATCGGCCATCGGCTTGCTGGAGGTGGTGAGGCGATTGCCAGCCGGTTACTGGTGACCTGCAACTGGGTGGACGGCGGCACGTGGTGCCGAAGCACCGGCCCAGTGCCTCACCTGCCCGAAGGGTGCATGGCCCGCTTCGCCCGACGCCATTGCCACGCAAGGCCAGGCAGCTTTCCAATCCCGGCGCAATGCCGCATGCTTCCGCCCGGCCGAGGCGCGGCATACGCGTTCATGGGCCGAGAAGGGGGAAACGAGCAGCCATGAGCGAGCTGTCGCCACGCCAGCGCGCGCTGAAGGAGGCGTTCACCGAGGCGCGCGGCTATTGGAGTCCGGTCTGGGACCAGGTGCTCGCACTCGACCCCGCCTTCTTCGAGGCCTACCTGAACTTTTCCGCGGTACCCTGGCGGCATGGCGTGCTGGAGCCGAAGGTCCGCGAGTTCATCTACATCGCCATCGACGCCTCGACCACGCATCTGCACGCCGCGGGCACCCGCACGCACATGAAGAACGCACTGCGCCACGGCGCGACGCAGCAGGAGATCATGGAGGTGCTCCAGCTCATCTCCGTGCTCGGCATCCACAGCGTGACGGATGGCGTGCCCATACTGGTCGAGGAGATGACCGCCGCCGGGCGTGGGGCGGAGCTGCCGAAGCCTGGCGCAGGCGGCGCGCGCGAGGCGCGACTGAAGGCCGAGTTCACCGCCGCGCGTGGTTACTGGAGCGAGCTGTGGGACCACGTCCTCGCGCTCTCGCCGGATTTCTTCGAAGCATACATGCACTTCTCCTCGGTGCCCTGGAAGCACGGCATGCTGGCGCCGAAGGTAAAGGAGTTCATCTACATCGCGATAGACGCCGCGACGACGCATCTCTACGCGCCCGGCACCCGCGTGCACATCCGCAATGCCATCCGGCTCGGCGCGACGCGCCAGGAGATCATGGAGGTGCTAGAGCTCACCAGCGTGCTCGGCATCCACAGCACCACGCATGGCGTGCCGATCCTGCTGGAAGAACTGGAGACGGCCGGCAAGGGCTGACGACGAAGCTTAAGGGGGGAGACCAAGATGAAGATCAACCGTAGGGGCCTAGCGCTGGGCGCCGCCGGGCTGGCGCTGCCCGGCCTCGCCCGGGCGCAATCCGGCACCATCAAGTTCGGCTTCACCGCCGCGCTGACCGGCCCGTTCAACGAGTTCGGCGAGGGCATCAACCGCGGCGCTCAGATCGCCGTGGAGGAATGCAACAAGGCCGGCGGCATCAACGGCCGCATGGTGGAGCTGGCCGAGGTCCTGGATGACCAGCTGGTGCCCGACCGTGCGGTGCAGAACCTGCGCCGCATCCTGGACAACCGCGAGATCGTCGGGCTCATGTGCCCCTCGGGCTCGGGTCCCACCCTGGCGATCGCCGACATGGTCCAGGCCGATGGCCGGCCGATCATCAACCCTCAGGCCCAGACACCCGCGATCGTCTATCCCAATGGGCTGGATAAGCCGCCGCGGCCCAACCTGTTCTCCGTTTCCATCGGCAACCTGGTGGAGTCCGAGAAGCTGGCGGCGGCGCTGTCGCAGTTCAGCCGCATCGGCATCCTGCACGAGAGCACCGGCTATGGCGTGACCGGCGCCGACCTGGTCCGTAAGGCGATCACCGGCCGCAAGCCGGATGCCAGGGTGACGGTGGAAAGCTACAACCAGCGCGCGCAGGACATGACCGCCCAGCTGGTCCGCGTGCAGCGCGCGAATGCCGAGGCGATGCTGGTCATCGGCCTCGGTGCCGACTTCGCGGTGATCCGCCGCAACATGAGCCGGCTGAACATGAACCTCGCTCTCTATGGCGCCGCCGGCGCGGTGACGGTGCCCTATATCGAAGGCGCCGGCGACCTGGTAGCGGGCACCCGCGCGGTGAACCATGCCGCCTTTGGCCGCCGCCCGATGCACCCCGCGGCCCAGAAATTCGCTGATCTCTACCGGGCGAAATTCGGCACCGACCGGTGGTACGGCCCGGATGCCGCCAACCCGCTCATCTCGCTCGCCGGTACCGTAGGCAGCGGCTACGACTGCATCAGCCTGCTGATCGACGCGATCCGCCGCGCCGGCTCCACCGCCCCGCGCGACATGATCGGCGCGCTGGATCAGACCAGGGACTTCGAGGGTGCGACCGTCCGCCGCGTCAGCTTCACGCCGGAGAACCACGTGGCGCTGAAGCTGGAAGACCTCGGCACCTACGAGATGCTGAAGCGCGGCGACCGCGTGGTGCTGGAGCTGCGTGACTAGGCGATGGATGACTTCTTCTTCTCGCTGCTGCTGGCCGGGATCAGCGTGGGCGCGGTCTATGCGCTGATTGCGCTCGGGCTGAACCTGACCTTCTGGACCACGAAGACGCTGAATTTTGGCCAGGGCTCGCTGATGATGCTCTGCGCCATGCTCACCGTCTTCCTCTCCAGCCAGGGCCTGGCCACCGCGCTGGCGGTGCTGGGCAGCCTGGTCGCCGTCGCGGCGCTCGGCATGTTCATCGAACGCTGGACGGTACGGCCTGCCTTGCAGTCAAGCGGCGGCAGCATGGGCTGGGTGGTCTCCACCCTCGGCTTCGGCATCTTCCTGCAAGGCATGGCGGCGAAGTATTTCGGCTCGCAGGCCATGGCCTTCCCCGACGTGGTGTTCACCGCGCAGGATTTCGTCACCGTGTTCGGGCAGTACATCTCCCTGCAGTACCTGGTGGTGTTGGCGGTCGCCGTCGCGCTGATCCTGGCCTTCGAGCTGTTCATCCGCCGCACCGTCTGGGGCCAGGCGGTGCACGCCGTCTCGCTTGACCCGGAACTGGCGCTGGTGCAGGGCATCCCGGTGCGGCGGCTGATCCTCGGCTCCTTCATGCTTTCCTCGATCCTGGCGGGGGTGGCCGGGGTGCTGATCGCCCAGATCGGCGGCACGGTGGACCCCGCCTTCGGCTTCGACCTGGTGCTGCTCGGCTTCGTCGCCGCGGTGCTTGGTGGCATGGGCAGCTCGCTCGGCGCGCTGGCCGGCGGGCTGCTGGTGGGCGTCATCAGCAAGCTGGTGGGTGGCTACGTCTCCACCGCCGCGGAACACGGCATCGCCTTCGCGCTGCTGATGCTGGCACTGGCGGTGCGGCCGCAGGGCCTGTTCGGCCGGCCGGAGGTCAGCAAGGCATGAACGCGCTGCGATCGCGGCTTAGCGCGGCCGTCGCGGACTGGCGCGTGCAGGTGGCGCTGGTGCTGGCGCTGCTGCTGGCGGCGCCGCTGCTCTCCCCGGGGACCCTGCAGATCGCCAGCTTCGTACTGGTGGCCGCGATCTTTGCCCAGAGCATCAACCTGCTCACCGGCCTCGCCGGCCAGATCTCGCTCGGCCATGCCGGCTTCTTCGGCATCGGCGCCTATTCCACCGGCATCCTGGTGAAGACTCATGGGCTCGACGTCACGCTCGGCGTGCCGGCGTCGGTGCTGCTGGCCGGGCTGACCGGCTGGCTGCTCTCCTTCCCCGCCAACCGGGTGCGCGACGTCTACCTGGCGATGATGACGCTCGGCTTCGGCATGGTGTTCTTCGAGATCGTGCGGGAGTGGAACGAGCTCACCGGCGGCACCATGGGCCTGCCCGGCGTGCCCTCGGCGGCGCTGCGCACGCTCAGCATCCTCGGCATTAAGGTGGACGGGCTGCGCTACTTCCAGCTCGTCCTTGTGCTCACCGCGGGCGTCATGCTGCTGGTGCGGAACCTGACCCAGTCGCGCATCGGCCGCGCCTTCTATGCCATCCAGGTGAGCGAGGTCGCGGCCGGCAGCATCGGCATCCCCGCCGGCCGCACCAAGCAACTGGCCTATGCGCTCTCGGGCGCCCTGGCGGGGCTGGCGGGCGCGCTCTACGCTCATCTGGTCGGCTATCTCGGGCCGGAAAGCTTCGCCCTGCCGCGCTCGATCGAGGTGCTGGTCATCGCCATCGTCGGCGGGCTCGGCTCCATTGCCGGGCAGGTGCTGAGCGCGGCGCTGTTCACCTTCCTGCCCGAACGGCTGCAGGTCTTCGCCGAATGGCAGTTCATCGCCTATGGGCTGATCCTGACCTTCTCCCTGCTGGTGCTACCCCGCGGCATCGGCGGCCTGCTGTTCGACCCGCCGCGCTTCATCAAGCCGCGCGCCCTGGCCCGCGCCGCTGCGCTGCCCGCGGACGCCACGGCGCTGCGCCCGGACGGCGACGGCACCGCGCTGGACGCCGAGGGCATCACCATGCGCTTCGGCGGACTGGTGGCGGTGGACGATGTCTCGCTGCGGCTGGAGCCGGGGCGGATCACCGCGCTGGTCGGCCCGAACGGCTCGGGCAAGAGCACCTTCGTCAATGTCGTCACCGGCATCTACCGGCCGGCCGCGGGGCGGGTGCGCTTCGGCGGCCAGGACATCACCGGTCTGCCCGACCATGAGGTGGCCAGGGCCGGCGTGGTGCGGACCTTCCAGGACCCGCGCCTGGTGCCGCATTTCACGGTGCGGGAGAACCTATTGCTCGGCGCGCACCGCCAGCTGCGCCACGGCGGCCTCGCCGCCACGCTCGCCCTGCCCGGCGCCATCGCCGAGGAAGCCGCGCAGCTGGCGCTGGTGGAGGCGGTGCTGGCGCTGTCGGACCTTACCGAGGTGGCGGACCGACCGATCGACACCCTGCCCTATGGCACCCGCCGCATGGCCGAGGTGGGCCGCGCCCTGCTCGCCCGCCCGCGCGTCATCCTGCTCGACGAACCCGCGGCGGGACTGTCCGAGACGGAGATGGACCGGCTCGCGCAGCTGATACGCGACATGAAGGCGATGGGCCTCGCCATCCTGCTCATCGACCATCACATGGATTTCCTGGCGGAGCTGGTGGACGAGGTGGTGGTGCTGGACAGCGGCCGGATGATCTACCGCGGCGACATCGCCGGCATGCGCGGCGACGCGCAGGTGATAGCCGCCTATCTCGGCGACGAGGCCGCCCATGCTTGAGCTGCGCGATCTCTCAGTGCACTACGGCGCCGTGCGGGCGCTGGAAGGCGTCTCGCTCCAGGCCGCGCCGGGCGGCATCACCGCCATCCTCGGCGCCAATGGCGCGGGCAAGTCCTCCCTCATGCGGGCGGTCTCCGGCATCGCGCCGGTGGCTGCCGGCCAGGTGCTGCTGGATGGCCAGGACATCACGGCGCTGCCGCCGCCGGCACGGGCGCGGCTCGGCCTGGCGCATGCCATGGAGGGCCGCCGGCTGTTCCGGCAGCTGACGGTTGAGGACAACCTGCAGCTGGCCTGGAGCTTCGGCGCCCGCCGCGGCAAGCTGGCGGCATCCCTGGCCGAGGTCTATGCCCGCTTCCCCATCCTGGAGACCAAGGCGCGCATCGCGGCCGGGCTGCTTTCGGGCGGGCAGCAGCAGATGCTGATCCTCTCCTGCACCACCATCCGCAGCCCGCGCTTCCTGCTGCTGGACGAGCCCTCGCTCGGCCTCGCGCCGATCATCGTGCAGCAGATCTATGGCTTCATCACCGATTATGCCGCGCAGAGCGGCATCGTCGTCATCATCGCCGAACAGATGGCGACCCTGGCACTGAAGGTATCGCGCCAGGGCCTGGTGCTGCGGCGCGGCCGCGTGGCGCTGGCCGGCGCCGCCGAGGAACTGCTGCGCGGCAAGGACGGCAAGACGCTGGCCGCCAGTTACCTTTAGGGCGCGCCGGCCCTGACGTGGCTATTCCGGCTGCTCCATCAGCGCCAGGCCCTCCATGGCCAAGCCGTAGCCCAGCAGATCCTGCATGCGCTTCCGCAGATGCTCGGTGAACATCAGCCTGGTGTAGCGCAGCAGCAGCGTCGGCTTCTGTGCCAGCAGGCGGGCGTGTTCCCATGCGCGGTCGAGCACCTGCGTCTGTGGCAGCACCTCGTTCACCAAGCCGAGGGCGAGCGCCTCCTGGGCGGTCAGCGTCTGGCCGGTCAGCAGGAAGTAGCGGCCGCGGTTCATCCCCATCAGCAGCGGCATGAGTATGTGCATGCCGTCGCCCGGCAGCATGCCCGACATGAAATGCGCCGAATCCTGGAACTGCGCGGTGTCCGACGCCAGCACGATGTCTGAAAGCAGCGGGATCTCGCAATGCCGCCAGGCCGGACCGTTGATGGCGGCGATCACCGGTACCTCAATGTTCAGCAGGTTCATCAGCAGGGCCCGGCCTTCCCAATGGACACGGTCATAGGCCGCGGCGGTGATGCCCTGGGCCAGCGAGCGCGTCGCGGCCGTGGCGCGGAGGCCGGAGAACTCCTCCCCCGTACCGGTCAGGATCACCACGCGGTTGTCGCGGTCGCGCCCAACCTCGGCGAAGGCGTCGGGCAACTCGCCATGCGGCACCAAACCCCAGCGCAGCGGGCCGTCATCGGTGTGGAGGCGCATCTCCAGGATGCCGTCCTCACGCCGCATCCTGAGGCATGAGAACTTGTCGCGGTAGCTCTCGAGACGGCTCACGCTGCGAGTTCCAGGATTTCCATCACCTGCGCCGGTCCTTCAATGCGGCGCGGGTTGCGCGGAACCCAGGGCGTGGCCATGGCGCGTTCGGCGATGCGGGCAAAGGCGTCGCGCCCGATGCCGACCGCGTCCAGGCTGCGCGGCATGCCGAGCCCGGCGATCAGGGCATGCAGCGCCTCCGCCGCCTCCCCGCCCGGGCTGCCCATGGCGGCGGCCACCCTCGCCTGGCGCTCCGCATTGGCCGCGCGGTTCCAGCGCATCACCGCCGGCAGCATGATGCAGGAGGTGTGCCCGTGCGGGATGTCGAAGGCCGCGCCGAGGACGTAGCCGATGCCATGGCTGGCACCCATCGGCACGCCGGTCGCCAGCGGCGCCATGGACAGCCAGGAGCCCAGCTGACAGTCCAGCCTTGCATCGAGGTCACCCGGGTCCGCCTTCACCCGCGGGAGCCCGGAGGCCAGCAGCCCGAGGCCGTGCAACGCCTGCGCATCAGCGTAGGGCTGCGCCTCGGCGGAGCAGATCCCCTCGACGCAATGGTCCACCGCGCGGATGCCGGTGGAGAGGAACAGCCATTCCGGCGTCGCCAGAGTCATTGCCGGGTCGAGCACCACGGCGGCGGGGATGGTCCCGGGGTGGTGGAACACTTCCTTTATCCGGCTGCGCTCATCCGTCACGCCGGCGAAGGCGCTGAACTCGCCGGCCGAAAGGGTGGTGGGCACCGCCACTTGGCGCAGCCCCGGTGCCTGTAGTGGCGGGCCGCCGGGGCGCAGCCGGTCCATCGCCTCGGTGCTGTCGATGCCATTGGCAAGGCAGAGTTGCACCGCTTTCGCCGCATCGGTCAGGGAGCCGCCCCCGACCGTGACGATAAGGTCGGCGGCCGCCTCGCGCGCCATGCGGGTCGCGTCCAGCACCGCGCCGCGGGGCGAATGCGGCGGCATGCCCTGGTACTGCGCCGCGAACCGGTGGCCGAGTGCATCACGGACACGCGCAACATGGTCGGTATTCCGCGCCAGGGTGGCGCTTGCCATCACCAGGACGCGCGTCGCGCCGAGGCGCTCAGCCTGTTCGGCCACCGCCTGCGCCGCGGGCCGGCCGAATACCACCTCCTCCATCTGGCTGAACACCACGCGCCCATTCCGGGTCATCGGCATTTCCTCCCTTGGCTGGGCCCAGCATATCAATCTTCGTAGCCCCTGCACCACGCCGCCCTCGCCTGGTGGCGGCAGCAGCGTGAGGGCGCCGAGAGCCATCTCGCTTCGGCTGAGCCGATCGGCGGCCTGCTTCCAGCGTTCGGCTTGGGCTTTCTTCCCAAGGGCGGGCCGTAGCACCGGAGGACCTCGAACTCGACCGCTCCGTCGGAGCCGCAGATGCCGATTTGCGCGAAGGCGACGCCCGGGCCGAACCGAACCGTCATGCGCCGATTCAGCGACGAGTCCGCCATCGGCGCGCCGCCATTCCAGGCCTTGGAGGGGGCATTCCAGACCGGGGTGGCGGTGGCGAGCGAGGTCAGCACGTCGTCGGCGACAAATGCTCGCACGACCATGGGACGCAGTCTTACCTCATGGCAGGCGATGATAGACGGCCGGATTTCCGGCATCAGTCCTTCTTGGCTTTCCGCTTGGCTTTCTTCAGCCCAGCGAATGCGGACTCCTTCAGGGAAGGGCTGGCCTTGAACTTGACAGTCGCGCCGGCCTTAACCGCCACCTTCTCGCCCGTGCGCGGATTCAGCGCGGTACGCTTCGGAGTCTCGCGGACGATGAATGCCCCGAAGTCGGGCAGAGTGAAGCGCCCGGTCTCGATAATCTCGGACTTGATCGCCGCGATGATGTCCGCCGCGAGCCGGTTGGCTGTGATGGCCGGCATCTCAGCGGACTGGACGATGACGTCGGTGAGGAACTTCTTCGACATGTACACGGACTCCTGTAGCGCAGGCCCGTTTATGCGGCGTGAGTGATTTTGTCACGAGAGCGGAGCACGGATGGGAGCGAGATCCGCCCGGCCTACGTACGACACCCACGACCATCCCGGTCTGCACCCGCACCTGGAATATCCCCAAAATCGGGGATAAGTCTGTGAGCAACTGCTGGACGACTCCGGCCTGCTTGGCAGCAATCCTGAGGTTTTCGCAGGTGCCCCTGGTGTCGGCCCCTCCCCTTCGAGTGTGTGGGCAGATTCACGCTGTGTTCTGGCCTCCAGGTCGACATCAACGTCAGAGGGTCCTTTCGCGCTTCACTTCAGGCCGACACGGAGCGAATGGTCGGACGCGCGCAGGACCCACGGCCAGCGCGCGGCCCCGACCGGCATCTCGGCGGGGCTCGGGCTCGTAGCACCCGGCTGATCGGGTGTTGCACCAGGAGCCCCAAACATGGCCCTTTCCGACACCGCCGTCCGCATCCTCACCGAGGCTAGCCAGCATGCCCTCCGGCTGGCCACACCGCCCACGCACCTCCCCGCCGGCGCATTCACCGCGGTGCTCCGCAGCTTGCTCAAGGGCGGCTACGTCGAGGAATGCCCCGCCCCCTTCGAATACATCGGCCTCGGCTGGCGCCAGCAGGACGGCGTTTGGACCGCCCTGCGGGTGACCGACGCCGGGCTACAGGCGATCGACGCCGCTCCCCCGCCGGCAGCGCCCGAGGAGGCCAACAGCGCGCCGCCCACGGTATCTGCCGCCTCGGACGGGCAGCGGGCGCCAGAGGTCGTGGACGTCGCCCTTGAGGCCGCCATGGCGGCGCAGGCATCGACCATGCGCGCCGGCCTCCGCATCGCGGCCCAGCGCGTCCTCAGCGCCTGGGACGACGAGGCTAGCCAACGCGCCGACCTGCCCGACGCCATGGCCATGCTGCGGGGCCTCCTGACAAAGCCCGCACCAGCTGATCGCATCGCTTGCCCCCGCAAGCCGCGCGAGGGCACCAAGCAGCAGCAGGTCCTCGGCATGCTTCGGCGGACGGAGGGAGCGACGGTCGCCCAGGTGGCCGACGCCACCGGCTGGGCCAACCACACGGTCCGCGGTTTCTTCGCTGGCCTGAAGAAGCGCGGCATCGATGTCAGCGTGCTGGAGCGGGTCCGCCAGGTCGGCCCCGGCAAGGAGGGCGCCAAGGGCAGCTACACCGTCTACCGCATCGCCGAGGCGGGCTGATGCGGCCGGCGTTGCACGGTGCCGTCCGGCTGGCGGTAGGGCTCTACCGCGTTTCCACCGCCGAGCAGGGGCACAGCGGCCTTGGGCTGGAGGCGCAGCAGGCCAGCGTGCGGGCCTATGTCGAGGCCCAGGGCTGGACGCTGGTCGCCGAGTACTCGGACATCGCCAGCGGCAAGGACGACCGCAGGTCGGGCTTCCAGGCGGCACTGGCGCGGTGCCGGCAACTTTGCGCCGTGCTGGTCGCCGCACGCCTCGATCGGATCACCCGGCGCGCCCACACCCTTTCTGGGTTGCTGGAAGGCTACCAGATCCGGGCGGCTGACATGCCCGGCGCCGATGACCTGATGATGCGCATCTACGCCGCCATGGCGCAGAAGGAGCGCGAGCTGATCAGCGAGCGCACCAGGGCCGCGCTGGCGGCTGCCAAGGCGCGTGGAGCGGTGCTGGGCGGGGACAGGGGTTACCGGCCTGCCAGCGGTCCTGACGCTGCCGCAGCCGCCCAGGCGCGCCAGCAGGTGGCGGAGCGGGCCGCGCATCGGCTGGCCCTGGAGTTGGAGCGGCTGCAGGCCGAGGGTGTAACCGGCCAGGCGACGATGGCGCGGGCGCTGAACCAGCGCGGGGTGCAGGGGCCGTCAGGGCGCGGGGCGTGGACGCATACGACGGTGGCGCGGGTAATGGCCCGGGCGGCCAGCTCACTCAGGCCGCATACCATGGACAGACCACTGAGGGCAGTAGCCGGGCCTACTACCGTTCTCATGACCACCGGGCCTTCCTAGCTCTGCAGGATCTGTGGCGCTCAGACGCGTAGCGCTTCCACGACAGCGCGCAGGCCGGCCGACAGGTAACGGCGTGCCGGGTAATAGAGGTAGAGCCATTCTTCCGGTGCTCGCCACGTGGTGAGGCATTCCACCAGTTGCCCGCCCGCCAACCAAGGACGCGCGCGGTCTTCCCACACATAGGCGAGCGCCACGCCGGATCGCGCCGCCTCCACCATCAGCTCATGATCGTCGAGCGACAGCGGACCTGATGGCTCGAAGGACACGATCCTGCCCGCGCGGGCAAACTCCCACGGGTAAGCGGCGCCGCTCGGAAAGATGTTGCGAATGCAGACATGATCCTTGAGATCGGCCGGCGTGCGAGGAGGCGGGCGGCGCTCGAAATATGCCGGTGATCCGACGACGGCGAAGCGCAGTTGCGGCTTGATCTTCACCGCCGTCATGCCATCCCGCAGACTCTCACCAAGACGAATGCCGGCATCGAAGCCCTCCGCCGCGATGTCGACCAGGCGATCCGTAGCGACGATCTCGAGCTCAAGCTTGGGGTTCGCCGCCAGCAACGGACCCATGACCGGACCAAAGATGAAGGGTGCGATCGAATTCGGTGCGTTGATGCGCACCTTGCCGAAGGGCGTGTCGCGGTACTGGTTGAGCGCATCAAGCGCCGCGCCGATCTCGCAAAAGGCTGGCGATACCTGCGCCAGTAGCATGGCGCCGGCATCCGTCAGGGAGACACTGCGCGTCGTCCGGTTCAGCAGCCGAATGCCCACCCGCGCCTCGAGTTGGCTGACCGCGTGACTGATGGCCGAGGCAGTGACGCCGCGCTCCTCGCTGGCACGGCGAAAGCTGCGATGCCGCGCCGCGGCGTCGAAGGCCGCCAGTTCTGATAACTCCGTTGCTCGCATTGCTGAACATCACTCAGGACTATACCGACGATTGGTAGTCTAATCTTCCCAATGTAAAAGGTCGAGATTGCTCCTCACAGATGGCGCCAGTGCCGTCCCCCAGCAGAGGAGACAGATCATGGCCGACTTCATACCCCCCGCCGCGAACAGCGCCTCGCCCTTCGCCGACATGCGCGGCCACCACGTGGCAGTGCGCACGCCCGATCTCGAGATAGCCAAGCGCTGGTATGTCGAGAAGCTCGATTTCCGCATCGTCGCGGAATGGGATTATGCGGGCGAGAAGTTGGCGTATTTGGCGCCGGCGACCGACGACCATTTCTATGTCGAGATCCTGGGAGGCGGCGAATCAGCGCCGCGGGAGGTCCGGCCCTACACCAATCTCGGCGACAGCCTGAAATATGCCGGCTACCACCATTTCTGCCTGAACGTGGCGAGCGTCGACCGCACCGTCGAGACGCTGCGCGCACGCGGCGTGACGATCGTGACGGAGCCCTTCGAGCTTCCCGCCATCAGCCGACGTCTGGCCTTCTTCGCGGATCCCTTCGGCAATCTGATCGAGTTGGCGGAAGTGCTCTCCTGAGCCTCCGCCCTTCCGGCTTGCCGGCCGGTCGGCAGCGTAACGCGGCCGGCCTTCGCTTACTCTGAGGAGATACATTCCATGAAAGTCTGGTTCATCACAGGCGCTTCCCGCGGCTTCGGGGCCCTCGTCACCGATCGTGCTCTGGCGCAGGGTGACGCTGTCGTCGCCACGGCCCGCAACCCGAATGCGCTCATGGAGCGCTTCAGCTCGCACCCCAACCTGCTTCCCCTCGCCCTCGACGTGACCGACGAAGCGCAGGCGGCGGCCGCCGCCAGAGCGGCGATCGACCGCTTCGGCCGGATCGACATCCTCCTCAACAATGCCGGCTTCGGCCTCATGGGCGCCGTCGAGGAGGCCAGCGCCGCTGAGATCGAGGCAATCTACCGCACCAATGTCTTTGGGCTGCTTAACGTCACCCGCGCGGTGCTGCCGCATATGCGGGCGGCGCGCGCAGGCCGCATCCTCAACATCTCTTCGATCGGCGGCTATCGTGGCGGGGCAGGCTTCGGAGTTTATTGCTCGACCAAGTTCGCGGTCGAGGGGCTCTCCGAGGCGCTGCATGCCGAACTGGCGCCGCTCGGCATCCATGTCACCGTGATCGAGCCCGGGTATTTCCGGACCGACTTCCTCGACGCATCGTCGCTCTCCGTCAGTCCGGCCCGCATCGCCGACTATGACGCGAGCGCCGGCAGGGTGCGCAGCGTGGCAACCGACCTCAGTCATCAGCAGCCGGGTGATCCCGCCCGCCTCGCCGAGGTCCTCATCGCGTTCGTGGAGACGCCGGAACCGCCACTGCGCCTGCCACTCGGCAGCGACACCGTGGCGGCGATCGAGGCGAAGCACGAGGCCGATCGTGCGATCCTCGCAGCCTGGCGCGCCGTAGCGGTGTCGACCGATTTTGCGACCCCTTGATGGAGCGGACAGGCCGTCATGGCGGCGGCTGCCGATCGAGAACGTTCACTGCCCCCCTGTTCACCACCGAGCAACGGTCGTTGGTCCGTGGTGAACAGCCCTGTCGTCAGGCGATGCGCCAGTCGGCGACACCAAGATCCTGCCTATCAAACAGCCGCGCCCAGCTGTCCTTCGGCGCCTTGGCCTCGGGCTTGCGCGCGGTCCCCCTGATCATCTTGTCCAGCAGCTGCCCGACCAGGCCCAGAGCATCCACCTAGTCGTCGTGCTTGGCCGCCGGGAAGGTCAGCAGCTCGGCCTCAAATGCTTTCCGCCAGGGCGCGTGCCGCAGCAGGTGCTCGCCCTGCTGCATCCGTCTGAGCGCGCCTCCGTCGCCCCTGCCGCTGAGGGAGCTGGCTCGCAGGCTCACACGGTCCGCGGCTTCTGCGCTGGATTGAAGAAGCACCAGGGCATCTTGGTCGCGGCCGTCGGGCGGGTTCGGCTGGTCGGGCCCGGCGATGAGGGTGCCAAAGGCAGCTAGACTGTGTACCGCGTCGCCGAGGTGGGCTGAGGCTTTGGGCCTCCCGAGCGTTCTTCCGCCCGCACTGCGCGGTGCTGGGGCTCTGGCAGCCAACGACAGCCTCCACGTCGTGATCGCCCGAAGTCTGACGTGCCGCCCCACTTCGGGTTATCAGGAGCGGCATGAGTAACACGTTGCTTCACCCAAATGGGGCGCTTGCTTCCGGGCCGGAATACGAGGTCAGGGTCAGGTACGTGGCCCGGCCGCCAGCTCCCTGGACGTGGACAATCCATATCGAGGGACATCCGGAGCCAGCCTATGTCTCGCCCGACCGTCACCGCAGTGCGGAGGAGGCTTGGGAGGCGGGGCGCACCGCACTCATGCGGCTGGTTCAGCGCTAACCCGGTGTCACTCCCCGAGCGGCCGGGACGGCCTCCGGCGTCGTTCGACGATCGCGGACCGCTGGGGTGCCTCGATCGTCCTGGAAGACGGGCTTCTTCCTTTGCCACCCCGTTGCGCGTACTGCGTTCGGGCGCGAGGGTGCGCCAACAAAGCAGCGGTATGGCTTGCAGCAGGGGAGCGGACGACAGTTATGACTGGAACGCGACGTGGATTACTGGCTGCGAGTGCAGCGCTCTCCGGCACCGGCCTATGGAGCAGCACGGCGTGGGCGCAGGCCGCACCAGTTCTACGCCTCGGCATCCTGGGTGACCTCTCCGGGCCCTACCGCGACCTCTCCGGCCTCGGCACGATGGCTTGCGTGAGGCAGGCCATCGCAGACTTCGCTGCCGCCGGTGCACCACTGCAAGTTGAGGTGCTGCATGCTGACCATCAGCATAAGGCAGATATCGGCGCCGCGATCGCCCGGCAGTGGTATGACCGAGAAGGCGTCGACGCGATTCTCGAGGTGAACAACTCCTCCATCGCACTCGCTGTTGCCGACCTTGCCCGCGAGAAGGACAAAGTCTTTCTCGCTACTGGTCCGGCGACGGCCGACTTGCACGGGTCGCGCTGTGGCCCAAACCACGTCCACTGGACATATGATACCTGGATGCTCGCCCATGGCGCCGGCACCGCGACGGTGCGGGCGGGCGGCGACAGCTGGTTCTTCCTGACCGCCGACTACGCCTTTGGCCATTCGTTGCAGCGCGACACGGCGCGGGCAGTGGAGGTGGCCGGTGGCAAAGTGCTTGGGCAGGCGCGCTATCCCTTTCCGCAGACCACCGACTATTCCTCCTTCCTGCTCCAGGCACAGGCCTCGCGCGCCAAGGTACTTGGGCTCGCCAACGCCGGGACGGACACGGTGAACAGCGTCAAGCAAGCGCACGAATTCGGCCTGACGCGGCGGATGAAGCTGGTGGGGCTACTCTGTTTGCTGGGTGATGTCCGCGCCATGGGCGCCGAGGCCGCGCAGGGTCTGCTGCTGACCGAGCCCTTTTACTGGGACCTCGATGACCGCACGCGCGCATTCACGAAGCGCGTGCTGCCGAAGATGCCGTCCAACATCTATCCAAGCACCAATCATGCCGGCGCCTACTCGGCGGTGCTGCACTACCTCAAGACAGCAGCTGCCATGGGTCCAGCGCAAGCGAAGGCCTCCGGCCGTGCTGCCATCGAGCAGATGAAGGCCTTGCCGACCGACGACGATTGCTTCGGTCCGGGGCGGGTTCGGGAGGACGGCCGCAAGATTCACCCTGTCTACCTGTTCGAGGTGAAGCCGCCCTCCGAGGTGAAGAGTGACTGGGACCTCTATCGTCTTACCGGAACTATAGAGGCTGAGCAGGCTATGCGCCCAATGAGCGAGGGAGGTTGTCCGCTCGTACGGACCTGAGGCGCCTTTTCGGCAAGGTCGGCCGGCAAGAACCCGCGCTTTCCAGCGGATCAGTCAGCTCGGTCCCGACAAAGATGCGCAAAAGGCAGCTACACCGTCGACTGCGTCACGTTATGGAACGACCCAGGCGGATGGCGTGGAGGTCCGAAACTCATTGAGATCTGATGGTAGGGTTCTGAAGGTTGCCGCGAACAACTATGGCGCCCGGCGGAGTCCGGGCTGCCAGGCGGCGGCCCTGCTGGGAGGACACAATCAATGACCACGGTCTCCATCGGCCGTCGCTCCGCTCTCGGTACCGCGCTCGCCGTCACGACGCTCGCGTGCCCGGCTATTGGCCAGGGACGCTTCCCCAATCGCCCCGTCCGATTCCTGATTCCTTGGGCGCCCGGTGGCACGCTCGACGGCTTCATGCGCCTGCAAGCAGAGCTGTTCCAGCAGGACACCGGCCAGACGCTGGTTATCGAAAACCGCCCCGGCGCCCGCGGCACGCTGGCCGCGCAGTTCCTGCTCAACCAGGCGCGGCCTGACGGCTACACCATCGCCCACCACCATCTCTCCGTGATCCGCCACCCCTTCCTGACGCGGCGGCCCACCTGGGATCCGGTGAACGACTTCACCTATATCATGCAGCAGACCGGCTTTGTCTTCGGCCACGTGGTGCACCCGGCATCTGGCTGGAACACGCTCGCTGACATGTTCGCTGAGGCACGCCGACGCCCGGGTGAACTCACCTACGGTACCTCCGGCATCGCCACCTCCAACCACCTGGCCATGGAGGAGCTCTGCGAGAAGGAAGGCGTGCAGATGACGCATGTGCCCTACCGCGGCACGTCGGAAAACATCACCGCCGTGCTCGCGCGTCAGCTGGACTGCATCGCTAACTCCAACTCATGGGCTCCGGTGGTCGAGACGGGACAGTTGCGGTTGCTCGCGGTCTGGACGAAAGAGCGACTACGCAGCTTTCCCAATGTCCCGACGCTGCTCGAGCTTGGCTACGGCATGGTGGTGACTTCGCCTTACGGCGTAGCCGGACCCAAGGGCATGGATCCGGAGGTGGTCGAGACGTTGCACCAGGCATTCCGGAAGACGCAGTTCCATCCGCGAGTGCAGGAGTTCATGGCAACTAACGATATGCCAGACGAGTACCTTGGACCCGCTGACTACACTGCCTTCGCGCGCGAGCGCGCCGCGTACGAGCGGCGAATGGTCACCCGGCTGAATCTCTCGATCGATTGACCTGCAAACTAATCAGCTGATGGCGTGGTAGCTGGCGAGGCGGAGTAGCCGACCCGGCCTGTGCCTCACCCGCTGGAGGCGCGGCGCAAAGAGGTACGGGGGCGTGAACAGCGGGCTGTCGTGCCTGCTCGTCGGAGAGGCAGGTAGGGAATTTGCCAGCTGCGCCCCGCAGGCTCACTTCAGGTGTTGGGCGAGATGCTTGTTCATCTCGAACATGGTCACCTTGTCCTTGCCGAACACCTTGCGGAGCTTGTCGTCGGCTAGGATCTCGCGGCGATTCTCCGGGTTCTGCAGGTTGTTGGCCTTGATGTACTCCCACACCTTGCTCACCACCTCGCCGCGCGGAAGAGGGCCTGTGCCGACGACTGCACTCAGTTCCTCCGAGGGCTTCAAGGGTTTCTGCAGTGCATTCGGCTTGCCGCCGTCCGATTTCGCTGCGGGCTTCTTTGGCTTTTCCGCTGTCTTGGTCGCCATGTGGCCTCCGGGTCTCGTTGCGGCCGATTCGCGTCGGCATTCTCGCACAGGGCCATGCGCCGGCGGCAGCCCAATCAGCTGAGAATGCGATTGCGCAGAAGCTCCGGAACGTCGGCCTGCCCGTCATCGTTCGGCCAACCGCCATCATGAGCACCATCGCAGCGCCGATTTACTGCACCCGCTGCTGCATCAGGGGTGAAGAGTGTTTAGTCGTCGCTCGCTCCGGCAAAGCCTCAGCACTCGAACATACGTTACCAATGCAGCAGGTAAGGAGGTAAAAAGGATGCCCTCGGCCACGTCGCTTCTTCGTGCCCACGATGTGTGCTCTCCAGCTGCACCAAGCGAGCGGGTGGTATGCCTTGCTCAGGCCGGTTCGTCGCACCCACATCGCACAACGCGTCGACGATCCCGATCGCTGCATTCCAGTACTCGTCCTGCACCCGAGCATCTGGAGCGCTACGCGCCAATCGGGTGAGCAGGCGCGCAGCATAACCCGCCAAGTTGACACCATCATCGACCGACAGAGAACATTCGAGCAGACGCTGATCATGGTCTTTGCGGAGCCAACGCCAGAGCCGCCCAAGCGCGAAACCCGAGGTCGATGCAGACAGCGTGGGCTCGGTCAAACCGCAATCTAATGTTCTAGCCAGGGTCCCGTTGGTCAAGAATCGACGCAGGACCTGCGCACGCAGACCGTCATGTCCATCGTTGGTACCGATTATACGCGGCGCAAACGCCTTGAGGCGCTGCCGAGCCTTGTGGGGCATGTTGCCGTTGATACGGACAGCGAAGGCCTGGATTAGCGGCGAAGCGCATCCCGGCGAGTCGGAGTGCTCCTCTCCCGCCAGGAATGCCACGAGCGACATCAGGCACATCTTGCCGTCGCCTGGATTGCCAATCGTGCCGCTAACGAGTTCGACCCGATCGAGGGCCCGCTGCAGTCTGAGATCGAGCTCCATGGGATGCTCCCCTAGCTGCTGCCGATCGCCGCTCGCGTCGCGGCGGCGGGTGATATCGGCGACTTGGGGCACCGCATGGCTGGATTCGAGGTACTCCCGCAACATTGAAATGTCATTGCGTACCGCGAAGCACCAGCTCGCCTCAGCCGTCGGATCCTTTTTAGGGTGGCAGCAGGAGATAAAGTCGCAACAGCCTACCGAAGGCCGGAAAGGAAAAGCGCATATGGGCGATGAGTTGGTGCTGTTAGAGCAGGCGCCGGAGGGTTACGCCGTTCTCACCCTGAACCGCCCGACAGCGATGAATGCACTGTCGGCCGCGCTGCGTGAGGCGCTTGCGGACGCGGTCACCCAGCTCTCAGCAGAGCCATCCTGCCGAGTCTTAATCATTACCGGCAGCGGCCGAGCATTCTGTGCCGGGCTGGACCTAAAGGAGCTTGGTTCGGCCGGTGAAGCGCCAGCGCTCGGGAGCAAAGGTGCCGATCCGGTGGCGGCCTTAGCAGGCTTTACCGGCCCTGTCATCGCCGCGGTCAACGGCGCGGCGATTACCGGTGGCTTCGAACTGGCGCTGGCGTGCGACATCATCCTGGCTTCGGACGAGGCGCGCTTTGCCGACACCCATGCCCGGGTCGGGGTGCTACCTGGCTGGGGACTATCGCAGCGGCTGCCACGGATCATTGGACCGGGCCGCGCCAAAGAAATGTCGCTGACCGGCAACTTCGTCGGAGCGCGGCAGGCCGAAGTGTGGGGTCTGGTGAACCGCGTCTTGCCGGCAAGCGAGCTGCTCCCGACGGCGCGCTCAATGGCCCACGACATACTTTCCGCACTGCCGGAGATGCTGCCCGCGATGAAGCGCTTGATCGACGATGGCTATGCTCTGCCCTTCGGTGAAGCAATGGCGCTGGAGAGGGAGCGCAGCCTGGCGCATCGGGCGCAGGTAACAGGGGCTGCAGTTGCTCAGCGCCTCAGTGGCGTTTTGGTGCGGGGGAAGGCGCAGTCGGATAGCTGACCCCGCTCCGCGCTACTTGTCAGCTAAAGGCCGGATTGCGCAGGAACTCCATGGTATCCACCTACCCATCGTCGGATGCCATCGCGCGGCCGATTGCCATCACCAGCGCGACTTCGGCGTCGATCTGCTGCTCCGGCCGGTGCTTCGTCGGGTAGAGGTTGCATTGCTGAGCGTCAGATTCGGTATACGTACCTGTTACCGCTGATAAGCCGTCCGAGCAGGAAACCAGCGCAGGCCGCTACGCCGATCGCGGTCAAGGGACGCTCCCGAACGACATCCAGGTATCGATCGAGTTCCTGGCCGTAGCGGTCGGCCGTCCTGGCAGCGGCATCCAATCGTGGTGTGGCAGGCTCGGCAGAGAGCCGCTCCACCTCCGCGCGGAGATGTTGCACCTCAGACTGTGGCTCAGTTGTAGCCGCTTCAGCCGCATCCTCAGCCCTGCCGGCTGCATTCCGAACGCTGCCGACCGCCTGGTCGTAGGTCCCCTCCACCTGAAGCTTTGTGTCTCCGGTGAGCCGGCCCGTGGCTGCCTCGACCTTGCCCTTCGCTTGCTGAGCGGAACCGGCGATGCGATCTGGATCCACGATGATGCTTCCTCCATTTGCGGAATGTCCGGCGATTACACTGGACGATTTCGACCCGCTAACGTTACAGACTTGGCTTGGTTCTTCTGGGTCACTGGTGACCATTCGGACTACGCGGCAAGCCACTCCTTCAGCTTCGACCAGCGGCGTCGGGTCTGCTGGCCGCGGACGGCGATGGACAGCGCCTTCCGCTGGCCGACCAGCACCACCAGCCGCTTGCCGCGGGTCACGGCGGTGTAGATCAGGTTGCGCTGGAGCATGGGGTAGTGCTGGGTGGTGACCGGGATGACCATTGCCGGGTACTCCGAGCCCTGGCTCTTGTGGACGGTCGTGGCGTAGGCAAGCACGAGCTCGTCCAGCTCGCCGAAGCCGTAGGCGATCTCCCGACCCTCGTAGTCGACCACCAGCTCGCCATCCTCCATGTCGATCCGAGCCACGATGCCGAGGTCGCCGTTGTAGACCTCGCGCCGGTGGTCGTTGGCCACCTGCATGACCTTGTCGCCCGGGCCGAAAGTCCAGCCGAAGCGCTCGACCCGCACCTCACCCGGCGGGTTCAGCGCCTTCTGCAGCTCGATGTTGAGCGACCGCGCCCCGAGCCCGCCGCGGTTCATCGGGCAGAGCACCTGCACGTCGCGGACCGGGTCGAGCCCGAAGCGGCCGGGGATGCGGTCGCGGACCATGGCCAGGAGCTTCTCCAGCCCGGTCTCCGGGTCGGCCGCCTCGACGAAGTAGAAGTCGGAGCCCTCCTGCGGCTTGAGGTGCGGCATCTTGCCGCGGTTGATCAGGTGGGCGTTGGTGACGATCCGGCTGCCGGCGGCCTGGCGGAACACCTCGGTCAGGCGCACCACCGGGGCCGCGCCGGAGCTGATGATGTCGGCCAGCACCTGCCCCGGCCCGACCGAGGGCAGCTGGTCCACGTCGCCGACCAGCAGCAGGGCGGCGCCTTCAGGCAGCGCCTTCAGCAGCGCCCGCATGAGGGGGACGTCCACCATGCTGGTCTCGTCCACCACCAGCAGGTCACAGGCGAGCGGCTGCAGGTCGGTGCGCTTGAAGCCGCCCTCCTTCGGGTTGGCCTCGAGCAGGCGGTGGATGGTGGTGGCCTCGCGGCCGGTACTCTCGGCAAGGCGCTTGGCGGCACGGCCGGTCGGGGCGCAGAGGGCGATCTCGGGCCCTTTGGCCGCCACGATCTTCAGGATCGAGTTGACCAGGGTGGTCTTGCCGACGCCCGGGCCGCCGGTGATGACCAGCACCTTGGACGCGAGCGCCAGGCGCACCGCCGCCCGCTGGCTCTCGGCCAGGATCAGGCCGGTCTTCCCCTCCACCCAGGGGATGGCCCGCTCGGCGTCGATCGCCGGCCAGGGCGGCGCGCCGACGGCCAGGTGCCGCAGCCGCTCGGCGATCTCCCGCTCGGCCCGGTACAGGCCGGCCAGGAATACGCAACGCTGCCCTTCCAGGGTGTCGGCCACCACCTCGCCGGCCTCGAGCTCCAGGCCGAGGGCGGTCCGGACCAGCTCCCCCGGGATCTCCAGCAGGCTCAGGGCGAGGTCCACCAGCTCCGCCTCGGGCAGGCCGCAGTGGCCCCCCTCCATGGCCTCGGCCAGGGCGAAGGAGATGCCGGCCCGCACCCGGATCATGGCCGTGCGCTCGATGCCCAGCCTGGCGGCGATCTGGTCGGCGGTGCGGAAGCCGATGCCGCGGATGTCGCGGGCGAGGCGGTAGGGGTTCTCGCTGACCAGCCGCACGGCCTCGGCGCCGTAGGTCTTGTAGATCCGCACCGCCCGCGAGGTGCCGACCCCATTCGAGTGGAGAAAGAGCATGATCTCACGGATCACCTTCTGCTCGGCCCAGCCGGCAACGATGCGTGCCGCCCGCTTCGGACCGATGCCGGTGACCTCGCGCAGGCGGTCCGGCTGCTGCTCGATCAGGTCGAACACTGCCTCGCCGAAGGCGGCGACCAGCTTCCTGGCGTTCACCGGGCCGATGCCGCGGATCATGCCGGAGCCGAGGTACTTCTCCATACCCTCCAGCGTGGTCGGCGCGGTCGCCTTCAGGAAAGTGGCCTTGAACTGCAGGCCATGGGTGCGGTCGTTGACCCAGGTGCCCGAGCCGCTGACGAACTCGCCGGCCGAGATCAGGGCGGCATGGCCGACCACGGTTACGGGGTCGCGCTGGCCACGCACCTTGACCCGCAGCACGCAGAAGCCGGTGTCGGCATTGTGGAACGTGACCCGCTCGACCAGGCCGGCCAGGGCTTCGGTCGGCGGGCCACGGCCCGTCGCAGACGAGGTGGCTGGGACAGGTTGCTCCAAGTGAGTCTCACACGCTGAACTGCTGGGGAAGTCCCGCCCTCCTGGCTTGGCACGGGCGCACCGCTGAGGGAATGGTAGCTCGCCCTGGCACCGCCTGGCGCCGCCCCGTTCGGTCCTGCCGGCGGGGCTCTGGCCGGTGACGAGCCCCGACGGTCGGGGTTCGTCCAGGAGATCCCGGTCATGCCACCATCCGACATGCCTCGCCCGGCGGAGCGCCGCGCATGAGCCCGGAAGCGAGGGCCTACCGTCGCGCCCAGCGCGCCCGCTATCCCCGGGACTGGAAATGGATCAGCCGGTGGGTAATCACCCGCGCCGAGTATCGCTGCGAGGCGTGCGGCGCTGAGCAGGGCAAGCCGCACCCGGTCTCAGGCTCGAAGGTCATCCTCGGCACCGCCCATCTAGACCACCGGCCCGAAAACGTCTCGCCGGACAACCTGCGGGCATGGTGCCAGCGTTGCCATCTCCGCTACGACCACCCGCATCACCTGGCGCAGATCAGGGCCAATCGGCTGGCGCGGCTTGCTGCGGTACCACCGGGCGGCCTGCTGGCCCTTATGCTCGGCACCGCGCCCGACCGCGGTCCGTGAGCTAGTCCCAGTGGTGCCGGCCTCGCGCGGCGGTGCGGCGTCAGCTACCTGCTGCCGCGATCGGTGCCGCTAGGATGGCGGCATCAGCGGATGACGAGCGCGCAGCGTTGACCCTGCTGCTGGCTTCAGCCGTTGCCCAACGGAGGAGGCCCGCCGAGCCGGCCGGTGAAAGTCGGTACACGCCGCGGGCTTGCCGCTCGAACCAGCCGTAGACGTTCCTGAGCAGGATCGCAGCAGCATCAGGTGCGACCTCCCGCAGGTCGCGCGGCCGCTTCGGACCTGCGCATAGTGCCTCGGCGCAGGCCAGGGCGCGCTGGCGGTAGGCCGTCATGACGGGCTGCCGCGACGAGCCTCCGACGGCCGGATCGCCGCGCCTGCGCTGGTGCTCGCTGAGCAGGAGGGAACGGCGCTTGGCGTTTGTCCGCGGCCGGTAGGGGCCGGGCTCGGCTAGCACCTCGACCGAGCGCCGCGCCGGGTCGACCGCGAGGAGGCCGAAGCCGAGCAAGCGGCATAGCCGGTGGGTACGGCCATCACGGTCACGTCCACGGCGGGTGGCTCGCACCGCGAGCCAGACCTCGTCGGCCGCGGCGAGACGGTCGACCCCCTGCAGGATTAGCTCCAGCGTCAGTCCGAGCTTGAGCTCGGTGATGACCAGGAAGGGCGGTTCACCGGGCCGGACGGCGACGATGTCGCAGCCGCAGACCTCGCCCTTCGCCTCGTAGCCGAGCCGCTCGAGGTGTGCCTTGACCGCGGCATAGAGCGAGGTCTCCAGCGTGCGGCCAGGCTTGGTGCTCGGCATTCCGGCTTCCCGATCGGTGGGCCGACAGCACAGCGCGCCAACACGCCCTTGACTAGGCGAGTCGCGGCGGGCTGGCTAGGCTGATCATAAATGGGGAGGAACGGCTGCTCATGCCCAGCATCACCCGCCGGAGCCTAGTCGCGGCTGGCTTGGTAGGCGCGCCGATCGTGACCCTCGGGCAGGGCAGCTGGCCGGGCGAACGGCCCATCAGCTTCATCGTACCCTTCCCGCCCGGCGGCGGCACCGACGTGATGGCCCGAGCGATGGTGCCCTATCTCGAGCGATACTTGCCCGGAGCACGCTTCGTCGTGCTGAACCGTCCGGGGGCCGGTGCCGAGATCGGCTACACCGCGCTGGCCAGCGCCCCACCCGATGGCCTCACCGTCGGCGTCGTCATCGTCCCGAGCCTGCAGACGATCACCATCGAGCGCACGCCGCGCTACCGGCGGCAGGACTTCGCCTTCCTCGGCAGCGTCGTGGACGATCCCGGCGGTTTCTTCGTCGCACCCGACAGCCCGCTGCGCGGCCTCACCGAGCTTGCCGCCTACGCTCGTGCCAACCCGGACAAGGTCGCGGTCGGCACCGCCGGCATCGGCTCCGACGACCACCTGCTGATGCTGGGCTTCGAGCGCCTGATCGGCACCCGTCTCGTGCATGTCCCCTTCGCCGGCCAGGCGCCGACCATCACGGCGCTGCTCGGGCGCCATATCATGGTGGCGGCGATGAACATCGGGGAAAGCCTGGAGCTCGTGAAACAGGGTCAGGTCCGCCCGCTGGCCCAGGCCGCGCCGGCGCGAACCGCGTTGGCCCCGGACATCCCTACCTTCCGCGAGCAGGGCTTCGAGCTCACGGGCGGCGTCGTGCGCGGGCTGGCGGTGCCGGCGGGCACGCCGGCGCCCCTCCGCGCCCGGCTCGAGGCGGCGCTGCTCGCCACCATGGACGATCCCGCCTGGCAGGCCGAGGCTGGTCGGCTGTACCAGCCGTTGCGCCGCATGGACGGCGCCGGCTTCACCCGCCTGGTCGAGGCGGAAGCCGAGCGCCTTCGCCTTCTCTGGCAGGACCGGCCCTGGAAGGACTGACCCATGACACGCCGCCTGATCGACCTCTCGACCCCGGTCACCACCGGGCATTTCCGCTGGCCGGTCGAGCGCCGACTGCACAAGTCGCATGCCGAAGGTGCCGGACAGGCGACCTGGGCCGGCTGGATCGTGCACGGCTTCACCCACATGGACAGTCCGCGCCACGTGGACCCGGACGGCTTCACGACCGACGCCATCTCCCTCGACATGACAGTGGGCGAGGCAGCGATCCTCGACCTCTCCGAGGTGCCGGAGAACACGGCCATCACCGGCGAGCGGATCGCGGCGGCCGGGGCGCATCTCCGGCGCGGCGACATCGCCATCCTGAAGACCCGCTGGGACGAGCGGGCCGACATCGCCACGCCCAATTTCTGGGCCCGCGCGCCATGGATGACGGCGGAGGCCGCGATCTGGCTGCGCGAGGCCGGTATCAAAGCAGTCGGGTTCGACTTCCCGCAGGACTACTGCATCCGGTTCTTCCTGACCGGCGAGGCGCGCCCACCCCTGCCCGAGCACGTCACGCACTACCACCTGCTTCAGCGGGGCGTGATCATGTTCGAGTATCTGCGCAACACCGGAGCCTTGCGGGCCTCGCGCAGCCTTGTGGTCGCCCTGCCGGTCAAGCTCCCTGACAGCGACGGCGCCCCTGCCCGGGTCATCGCGATCGAGGAGGACGTGGCATGAGGCTTGCCGGCGACGTCGCCCTGGTGACCGGCGGCGGCGCCGGCATCGGCGAGGCGATCGCGCATCGCCTGGCACGCGACGGCGCGGCGGTGTTGGTAGCCGACCTGCTGCCCGACCGTGCAGAGCGCGTGGCCGCCGAGATCACGGCCGCCGGGCTGCGCGCCGTCGCCTTCGCCCTTGATGTGGCGGAGGAAGATCAGGCTGCCGCCGCGGTGGCGGAGGTGGAGGCCCGCTTCGGGCCGCTGCGCCTGGCGGTCTGCAATGCCGGCATTACCGACCGCGTGCCGGCGCTCGAGATGTCGAGGGCCGCCTTCGAGCGGGTGATCCGCACCAATCTCACGGGCTGCTTCGTCACCGCCCAGGCCGCGGCACGTGCCATGGTGCGGAATGCCGAGGGAGGACGCATCGTCACCACATCCTCGGTCTCAGGCCAGTTCGCGGGAACAGGGCGGGTGGCCTATGGCGCGAGCAAGGCCGGCATCATCAACCTGACCCAGGTACTGGCGATGGAACTCGCGCCGCACGGTATCCTGGTCAACTGCGTCGCGCCCGGCCCGACCCAGGTCGCCCGCACCGCGCATGGACCGAGGCAGCGGGCAGCCTTCCTCAACCACATGGCCTTGCAACGCTACGCGATCCCGGCGGAGATCGCGGCAGCCGTGGCTTTCCTGTGTTCCGATGAGGCTGGCTTTGTCACCGGCCACGTGCTGAACGTGGATGGGGGCTTCGCCGCCGCCGGGGTGCTCTACGATCCCGCCGACGGGCCATGAGGCCCGACCCGCTCCACGGTGACCCAGTCATAGCGGCTGGGCACCTGGGAGTACGCACAGGTGCCTAGGCCAGGGGGCGGGCCGACATCAGTCGAGTGTCGCCCCAGAGATCTCCACCAGCCTCTGCCAGACCTTCTCCTGCTCGCGCATATACGCGCCGAAGGCTGCGGGCGAGTCATCCGCGACCGGCGTGAAGCCGATCGGCTCCATGCGTTTCCGGAACTCATCCGACCGGACGATCTGGGTGATGGCGCGATGCAGGAGGCCGATGCGGCTCTCGGGCGTGCCGGCTGGCGCGTTGATTGCGTACCAGCTCTGCATATCGATGCCGGAATCCGGCAGCAGCTCGCGCATCCCCGGCACGTCGCGCAGCTCCGGGACATAAGTGATACGCTCGGCGCTGCCGACCGCCAGGGGGCGGAACTTGCCCTCGCGCACATTCGGCATCGCGGCCGGGATCACGTCGAACATCATGTCGATGTTGCCCGCATATAGGTCCTGGAAAGCTGGGCCACCCCCGCGATAGGGCACGTGGGTGATGTCTACATCTGCTGCGCGCTTCAGCGATTCGATGGCCAGGTGACTGACCGTGCCAGTACCGGATGACCCCATGGTGAGCTTGCCCGGGTCGCGCTTCGCTGCTGCGATGAGCTCGCCGAACGTCTTCCAAGGCCGGTCCGAGTTCACAATCAGCAGCACCGTCCCGGTGGTCACCCGGGTGACCGGCGCCAGATCACGCGCCGGGTCCAGCGGCATCGAGCGGCGGTACAGGAACTTGTTGGCGCACAGGATAGAGGCCGAGCCGAGCAGCAGCGTGTATCCGTCCTTCTCTCCCTTGGCGACGACATCAGCACCCAGGTTGCCACCAGCCCCACCGCGGTTCTCCACTAACACATTCTGTCCAAGGGTGGTTTGGAGCCGCTCGGCCAGGAAGCGGCCGGTCAGGTCCACGGCGCCGCCCGGCGCGAAAGGCACGACGATGCGAACCGGGCGCGTGGGGAAGTCAGGGGCCTGGCTCTGAGCAGCCGAGAGACCCGGAAGGGCAAGGGCAGTACCCCCAATCAAAACGCGTCGGCTGATCATCCTCGTACCTCCGGCGTGGCTGCGCGATAGCACTGGTCTTGTAACGCGCAGCAGCAACCAACCTAAAGACGAAGGGTTGCTCGTGCTGGCTAATGCAGCCGGCCACGCGGCGCAGAAGGATCAAAGGACCCCAAGAGCGCCTTGGACGTGGACGTCGGCGTTCGCCGCCTCCCCGCCGCTGCTGTAGGTCAGTCCATGATGGACGATCGCACCCGCTGACGTGGTCGCAGCCGGACGGCGTTCCCAGGACGAGCTGGCAAGACAGGCAGCGCGGCCTCAGGTTTCGGGACGACGATCTGGCTGCCCATGATGGCCCAGAACCGCTCGCCGTAGCGGTCAGAGCCCAGCACGGCGAGCGCGGCGCGGGCGTACACGGCGCAGTCCAGCGCCTCGTTGTCCCGCAGCTTGCGCCACTCATTCCGGGCAAAGCCGTTGCGGGTCTTGTGGGTCACCAGCTGCTCGGCCACGAGCTGCTTCACCAGGCTGCCATCCAGCCAGTCCGGCAGATGCACCCAGCCCTGGGGGTAGCCGATGCCGTCGCCACGGCTGAGCCAGAGCCGGCGGTAGAGGTCCAGCTTGTAGGTGCTGACCGCGACGGTCCACAGGTTGAGGCCGCGCTTCAGCTTGCGCCCGGCCTCGGTGACATCCACCAGGGTTGGCCCCGTCACTGGGCTCGAGCGGTTCCAGCCCTCGATGCCCTTGAGCGGCACTAGGCGTGGGTCGCGCAGCCGGCGCAGCTGGGTGTAGACCCCGGCGGTGTGGTTGCCGCCGGTGTCGACGCCGACTTTGGCGATCCGCAGCTGGCCACCATCCAGGCGCTCCCAGCTGCGACCCAGCAGCGCCGCGAGGGCGTCCCAGGGCCCGGGGTCTGCCGGGCTGCCTTCGATCCGCTCGTGGTGGACCAGCCAGCTCTCGTAGCCAGGCCCCCAGGCCCAGACATAGACCTCCAGCCGGGCCGGAGCGCTCTGGTTGTCGACACCCGCGGTCAGCGCCACGGCACCGTTCGGCACCAGGCCCGGCACCATGGGCTCCCGGCGTTCGATCAGCCGCTCATAGTCCGGCGCATCGCCGCGCTCCTGCCAGGTGTCGCCGAGGACGGTGTTGTGAAACGTCTTCAGGGCGCCGGCATCGCCCTGTGCCGCCTCCCAGTCCCGGGCCGCTTGCGCCCAGGAGAACCAGCCGACTGGGCTGTAGAGCGCGCTGAGGTGGAAGCCGATGGCATAGGGATCCTTGGCCGCGGCCGTGGGCCGCCATTGTCCATGGGCCAGCAGGGCGGTCTTGTGCTGCTCGCCAATGCCGCCGTCGCAGGCCTCGCAGTGGTACCGGGCAGTGTCGGGCTGACCCCGCACCCAGATCAGGCGGGCGAAGCGCAGAGATTGCATGTGGCCGCAGAAGGGGCACGGGACGAAGTATCGCTGCTGGTTGGTGGCGAGGTACTCCCGCTCGATCCGCGACACGCCGGTGGTGGTCGGCGTGGAGACCAGCAGCGTCTTGCGCCGCCAGCCAAAGGTCCGCGCCCTGGCCTCGGCCAGCGCCACCGGGTCGCCCTCGCCCTCGACATCACCGGGGTAGGCGTCGATCTCGTCGAGGAACAGGAAGCGCGCCGACATGGACCGCAGGCCGACGGCGCTGTTCGCCCCAGTCATGACCAGCTGCCCGCCCGGAAACTCCTTGCTGAGCTGGCGATTGCCGCTGTCCCGCGACCGTGCCGGCGCCACCCGCTCCCGAATGGCCGGCGTCTCCTCCACCAAGGGGTCGATCCGTTGCTCCGAGAACCGCTTGGCCAGCTCGGTGGTGGGCTGCACGGCCAGCATCGGCCCTGGGGCGTGCTGGATGACGTAGCCGACCCAGTTGTTGCCGCACTCGGTGCCGCCGACCTGGGCGCCCTTCATCAGCACGACGCGCCGGGCCGGATGGGTCGGCGAGAGCACGTCCATGATCTGGCGCAGGTAGGGCGTCCGGCTGGTCCGCCATGGCCCGGGCTCGGCCGAGCCCCGGCTGCCCAGCATGCGGTGTCGGTCGGCCCAGTCGGAGACCAGCAGCGCCGGCTCCGGCGCCATGCCGGCATACCAGGCCGCAATGATCTCCGCCGCGCCCTCGAAGTTGGCAGCGGCGTCCAGCGTGTCACTCGACAGCGACACGGGCGCCGTTCCTTTCCGCCAGGTGGATCCGCAGCCGCTGGTCCAGCAGCAGTTGCAGGCGGTGGGCATCGACGGCCAGCTCGGCCGCCAGCTCGGCGGCGATCCGGGCCGGCCAAGCCAGGATGGCGTCGCGCTCCTCCCGGGCCAGCCGGTGCACCAGCAACAGAGCACGCGCCTTGTCCACCAGTCGGCCGCGGCGCTCGTCGATCTCCAGCCGGCGCCCTTGTGCCTTCAGCACCTCGTTCGCCGTGCGGGCATCGTGGAAGGTTGCCCCACCCGGGCGCGCGCCTGCCAGGCTCGGAGCGCCGAGCGGGTCGCCAGCTGCAGGTTCACCGCTCTCCGTGCCAGCCTGCGGTAGCGAGGGGCCAATCAGGCGGGCGGGATCAGCACTCGCGGCCAGCTGGGCCCGCAGCTTCTCGACATCCCAGCCGCCGCCCGGCTCGGGACGGATGCGTCCGGCTTGCGCTGCCTTCTGCAGCGCCGTGTGCGACAGGCCGAGCCGGCGTGCCGCCTCGCGCTGTGAGCCTACCAGTGCCGCATCCTGGGTCGGGGTCATGGTGGGATCCGTAGCCCCTGCACATCACAATAGAACCAACAAACTACGTGCTTGGCGGCTGCTGCGGGAAGCGCAAAGGCGACGACTACCAGCTGGTCGGGTTGCGGCCCATGCTGCACTCTTCTGCAGCCTGCGAGGAGATGTCGCTTGCCCACAGCGCCGCTACCACCTGCTCAGCGTACGACCGTGGTCTTCGATCTTGGCGGCGTACTCGTCGACTGGGACCCGCGCTACCTCTACCGCAAGCTGTTCCCCGGCGATGAGGGCGGGATGGAGCGATTCCTCGCCGAGGTCTGCACCAGCGAGTGGAACCTGCAGCAGGATGCTGGCCGAAGCTGGGCCGAGGCAACGGCGGTGCTGAAGGAGCAACACCCTGAGCAGGCGGCGCTGATCGACGCCTTTCATCACCGTTGGCCCGAGATGATCGCCGGCCCGATCGATGGCACCGTGGAGATTCTGAGCGAGCTGAGGGCGGCTGGAACGCCGTTGTATGCGCTGACGAACTGGTCGCACGAAACTTTTCCGGTCGCGCTGGAGCGGTTTGAGTTCATGAGCTGGTTCCGCGGCATCGTCGTGTCCGGCCGGGAGAAGCTGATCAAGCCTGACCCGCAGATCTACCAGCTGTTGGTGGAACGGCATGGGCTCCGGCCAGACGACATCGTTTACATCGACGACAACGTGCGGAATGCGGCGGCCGCCACCTCGCTTGGCATGCACGGCATTCACTTCACCGGGCCGGCGGCGCTACGGGACGAGCTGATCTCGCTCGGTCTTCTCCAGCAGAGCCGGTGACGTTCCCTCGAAGCCGCTGCGCCCACCAAGTGCCCACCTGATGTCTGCTCGGGCCCAGAAGGCGGCGGCTCGACCCCATCATGTCGCTACCTCAAGCCCGCGCGCAATGGCGACGGCCTCGATGGTACCGCCATCGCCGGCCAGGACGGCGCGGCGGCCAGTCAGTTTCTGCCACCGGCGAACCGCGACATCGGCATATCGCGGGTCGATCTCGAGCCCATGGCAGCGTCGGCCCGTGACTTCGGCCGCAATCAACGTCGTCCCGCTGCCGAGGAAGGGATCATAGATCGCATCACCGGCCGCGCTGTTGTTCAAAATCGGCCGGCGCATGCACTCGACCGGCTTCTGCGTGCCGTGCACGGTCGCGGCATCCTCCTCTCCGGAAGCGCCAATGGCCCAGAGCGTCGCCTGATCGCGGGCACCCTGCCAGTGCCCGGTGCGGCCGCGGCGGACCGCGTAGAGGCAGGGCTCGTGCTGCCAGTGGTAGTCGCCACGGCCTAGCACGAAGCGAGGTTTGGCCCAGACGATCTGACTGCGGACCACGAAGTCGGCTGCCTCAAGACTCTCGATCACCACCCGGGCATGCACACCGGCATGCCAGACATAGGCCACCTCGCCCGGGAACAGTGCCCAGGCCTGTCGCCAGTCGGCACGGTCGTCATTCGCCACCCGGCCGGTGCGAGCTGTGGCCGAGACACCGGCGGTATTGCGCCACGCGGGGTCGTATTCGACGCCGTAGGGCGGGTCGGAAACCAGCAAGTGGGGTACAGTTCCACCCAGGAGGCGGGACACGTCTCCGGCCGCCGTGGCGTCGCCGCAGAGCAGGCGATGCTGTCCCAGCTGCCAGAGGTCGCCGGGGCGGCTGACCGGCACCTCCGGAAGTTCCGGATGGGCGTCATCCGGATCGCGGCCTTCCAGACCATGGACGAGGTCGTCGTCGTAGGCGAGCAGTCGGTCGAGCTCCTCGGCGCCGAAGCCGACCACCGAAAGATCATACCCGTCCTCGCGCAGACCTCGCAGCTCTTGCGCCAGCAGCAACTCATCCCAGCCAGCGTTTAGGGCGAGCTGGTTGTCGGCGAGGCGGTAGGCCCGGAGCTGCGCCTCGGTGAGATGGCCGAGCTTGATGGTCGGAACTGCATGGAGCCCCAGCGTACGCGCCGCAAGGACCCGGCCATGGCCCGCAACCAGCACGCCGCGCTCGTCGACCAGCACTGGCACGGTGAAGCCGAACTCGGCGATCGACGCCGCAATCTGCTGCACCTGCTGGCTAGAGTGAGTCCGAGCGTTAGCGGCGTAGGGAAGCAAACCAGCGATCGGGCGCGTCTCGACGGCGACTGCCTGCCAGGGACCTTGGGGCATGGGAAAACCTGCTGGCTAATGGGGTGAACGGCGAAGCGACAGAAACGGCGACCGGCAACGCCGCGCCACTCTGAAGTTGCCACGCCCGCATGGCGCCGACCGCCGCGTAAGGCGCCGTCTGCGCTGGGCGGCAACCTGGCAACCTGGATTCGAGGTCTGCCGGTAGCCAAGTGTCGCGCCTCGAAACCCCCGCAGTTCCAACATCGCCAGGAAGGAACCGAGAAGGTGATGGCAGAGATGAACAGGCCGGCACGGTCGAGCTCATCGGCCTGCTGCGGCACCGAGGACGAGCCTGAACATGCAGGCTGCTGCGCGTTCGTCGGTCGCAGGCTCACCTTCGAAGGCCAATGCCAGTCTCACGCGGAAGCCCGGCTGAACCTGCCGAATGACGGTGAACCAGCGCCAGCCTAGCGGCGGCACCCGCTCGGGATATCCGTATGGCCACTCGCCTGGGACGTGCGGCCGCACCCGGTGCTGTCGATGCGGATGGGCCTGAAACCAAAGCCGATCAGCCTCGCTGGCGTCTACTGCCGCGATCATGGCGGAGTCTGTTTCTGTCACCGGATGACCTGCCGGCGAGAGTGCCGCAGTGTCGCACAGTGCCGCATCTTCCATAGAGCGCGCGCGGGTGTCGCGTACGGATATGCCCTCACTCGATTCGACCGTCCCCTCTTTTCGCAAGTACGTTGTGAATATGCGGCACTGTGCGGCACTATCGGACTGAAAGCCGCGGAATTCCTCAGATCTGACCGAGCTCTCAGTGTCGCACCTTCGATGTGCGTCACTCATCGGCCGGGCTTCCTGAACCAGGCCCGGACACCGTTGGATTTTTTGACCTGCCATTCGAGCCGTTCCAGAACAGCCGCGATGCGTCGTTGATCGGCGGTGCCTAGTCTTGGTGTGTCGATCAACAATGCACCGCGCGCCACATTCAGAATGGTAACAGGCGGCTTCTGTGGGTCCGTAATCCTGGCCCAGCTATCCAACCATTCTTCGATGGCTTGCTCCCAAGCGTCCACCTCGTAGCGAGCGTCTTGCTCCGGCCGGATATGTGTTGCTTCGAAATCGCTGTCGGGCCACCAGGGATTCCCTTGCTGATACAAGTGGGCCGCTTCAGCCAAGAGTTGATCCCGGTCACGGGCCAGAGCGTCAATGTCGATCTGGCCCACCTTCACTGGCCAAAAGCGCCGGCCGCCGGTCGCATCGCGCAGGTACGACGTTTTATTTGTCGTACCGATGAAAACGCATTGGCGAGGCTCAACTACCTCCTTGCGGCCGTAGCTCGGCCGGTAGCGTTCTTCGGTACGGGTGATGAACGCCTTTAACGCCGCCGCTTCGGCTTTATCCAACGCAGACAGTTCCGCCACCTCAATCAGCCATTTGCCGTTGAGGTGCTGCGACACGTCCTTTCCGCTGCTTCGGATGTCAGGCAGGCTGTCGCTGTACCAGCGGCCGGCGAGAGTCGCACAGGCAGTCGATTTCCGTGCGCCCTGCGGCCCCTCAAGCACCAGCATGTAGTCGGCCTTACAGCCAGGCTTGAGTACTCGTGCCACCATGGCGATCAAGAACATGCTGCCGATGCCAGCAGAATATCGGTCGAAATCAGCACCGAGATAGGTATGCAGCCAAGCTTTGACGCGCGGCTGTCGATCCCATTGCAAAGCAGCAAGATAGTCCCGCACCGGGTGGAAATCGCACTCTTCCGCTCGAAAATCCACGGCTTGGTGCGTGGTGTCCTTGCCCATCCGTCGCAGACCATGCCGCTGAAGCCACTCTTGCGCCTGCGACACGTCGCTATCATTGACCGGGCGTGGCAGCCCGGCAGCAAGTCCGTTTGGCAGTCTCTTTCTTAGGATCGGGACCCGTAGCATCTGGTCGAAAGCGAAGCAGTCACGCAGCTCCACCTCACCTCTCAGCGCTGTCATGGCGTTGGCGAGGTTGTTGAGTGGGTTGCCTTTCTCGTCGCGCAGGAGGTGCTCTGTCCAATTTGGCGTATCGGTTGCGGTGCGCTTGTCGGGACTGAGTGCCACTGTTTTGGCGAACTGCGCCTTCGATGCCGTTCCGTCCCTCCAACCGAACTCGTTAGGTGGACACCTGAGCCATTCACAGAGCGCGAACGCGGCGGCCTGCGGTGTGGGCGCGCCACCAAACTCCATCACTACGTCGATCGGTGACATGCACTTGCGTGGCCCGAAATCCTGCACCCCATCGGGGTGAAGGCTCAGATCCTCCTCGTAGGCGCGGCCGAGATCGGCTGAGCTAACCCGAAAGGCGCCCGTCGCCTGCTGCTTTGCCTTTGGAAATAGCAACGGTACCCAGCCGCTGAGGTTATCGAGGGCCGCCTGATTTACTGCACGGAAGAAATCGGGATCTGTGACGCCGCTACGCTGTTGGCTGGGGAACCTACGTGCGTCGGCGGAGGTGTCGGGTCCATCCCGCTCGGCAGAGCCGCCTGCTGCCCCACTCGTGGTCGCGTCGTGCTTCTTTTTCGGAACGGCGCCGGCTTCCCGCAGTAGGACGCTGGCCGCGGTAAGAAACTTACTCAGCCCAGCCTCAGTCACATGAGGTAGGTCAGCTAGCGGCACCAAATCGGGCGCACTGTTAGGCCACTCGTATGCGCTTCTAGTATCGGGGTGGATGCCATAGCCGACGAATTGCTGGCCGGTGCCGAGGATCTCAACCTGCATTTTAGTCCCGTCAGATAGGAACAGCTCAGAGGTTTGTATCTTCGACAACGGCGTACGTGTTTGATAGGCCAGTAACACTTTTGGCGGCCGGCCGATGCGTCGCAGCGGCGTGTGGCCCAGTATAGTCACCGCCAAGGCTTCGATCCGCTCCGCTAACTCCAACACTGGTATATCAAGGTCAGCGCCCACCAACTCGCCACATAGCAAGCCGGTGTTCGTGCAGCCCGGCTCTAAAGTTGGCCATTGGCGCACTTCAGCTTCATCTGCGCCGGCGCATACACGCCGCCAATCCTCCATGACCGGTCGCTTGCCGGCCGACATGATGCGCATATCTGGCCCGGAGATCGGCACCGGTTTGTAGCCATTCGCCAGCAATCTTAGCCGCAATGCTGTAAGCTGGTTGCAGCCGAGCGAGATGGTGCCGTGCACAGCTAGGTCGCCCTACGCGGAGTTGGAAGCTCCACCGTTCCGACCTTGGCAGGACGGGGAATGCACCCGTTCTGCCATTCTCGTTCGTTTACCCAGGACACCCTCGATCGGCGATCAAGAACACCATTCGCCCGCCGCTCAGCCGCACCACTTTTGCAAGGAGCTGATACCACGTCGCTTACCTCGCAGACAAAGAACCTTCTGCGAGGATAGGTGCGCGCACTGGGCGTTAATCAGGTGTGCGATATTTTTTTGGGCGCTTTGATTATCGCTCAGGTTTATCGCGCAACAGCTCAGCGTAGATCAGCGGCAGATGCTTTCGGATCGTCGCTGTCTTTGGGAACTTCGTATGCGTACCGCGCTGATTGTTGTTGAGCCATTTGAGTACGGCCCTCGCCAGAACGGACCAGTTCGGCACACCTCTTGGACTCCTCGCCGCGAGTTTGCGCACATCATCCCAGTGTGCTCTGAGGCAAATCTTGATCGGCGGCTTAGCAGGGGGCTGTCCACGCGGGCGTTTGGCGGACGCGGGTGGATTGCCGGTTATCTCGGGCGCCTCGCAGGCGATGTCTGTCACAACAGCGGCGGGCGTTTCAGGCCGCGAAACCGTGACATCGATGAACGTTCTGTCCCCGGCTCTGATCATGTTTCGCGCTGCATCAAACCGCAGCAGCGTCGACCAGACTGCGCGAAGCTTCGAGCGAGCGTCGCTGAGTGTGGGTGCGACCTGCAAGCCTTCAATGACAACTCTGCCAGCCGCAAAGCTCGCGCGAAGGTCGCTCTCCAAAGCCTTCCAGGCTCGCTTCTTCGTTGCAAGTTTCAGGTTCTGACATGGGGAACTTACATTCGTTCGGATAACCGGCTTTTCGTCGCGCCGAGGATCGACCCAGCCGTCGTCCATCCAACCGCTCCGAACTACTGTTCGAGGTTGCGGCGCGATCGCCCAATCCTTCAACCTGCGCCACTCGGTGACCAGAGTGGGAGCGCCGTAAGCTTCAAACGCCAGCAAGAGAGGAAGGCCTTTCGGCTTAGCCGGCACTACGTGGGCGCCCACATATGAGCGCGACTCCGTCCCATGGTTCGGCTTCTAGTTTATCCAGCGACTGCTATGCGGTCGAGTCCGGGGGCAAACCATCTCTTCGACCCCAAGCCCCGTGCCGGGAGGGGAGGGTTCACTCGCACCTTCCGCCGCACCTGCGTGAGATCTGCGCCATCCTGGCCGCCGGTCTTGTGCGGCTCCGTTGCCGCACTGCCGTCGAACTCGCCCGCGACGCCGGCGGGGCCGCGGCAGAGGGAGAGAGTTCGCTACACTTCACCGCCGACCAGAGCGTGCATGCGGACCCCTTGGAGAGGGCCTCCGCATGACACGACGCCGACCCGTAACTGAGCCATTACCGACCACGCCGGTCATCCCCGCCATCCCGCCGGCGCAGGTGCTGTCGCGCCTCGCCGCCCTCCAGACCACCCTGATCGCCGACCTGAAGCAGCAATGGCGCGAGCTGTTCGGCAAGGAGCCGCCGCCGTTCAACAAGGCCTACATCCAGAGCCGCTTGGCCTATCGCATCCAGGAGCTGGCCTATGGCGGGCTGAAGCCCGAGACGCGGGCCAGGCTGGAGGCGCTCGGCGAGCAGCTGGACGGCGGCAACATCGTCCTCCGCCGCATTCGTGCCGACGGCCGCCCCCTGCCCGGTACACGGCTACTCCGCGAATACGACGGCATCCAGCACGTCGTCACCGTCCGAGCCGACGACTTCGAGTTCGAGGGCCGGCCGTACCGCTCTTTGTCCGCCATCGCTCGGCATATCACCGGCACGCGCTGGAACGGCTGGACGTTCTTCGGTCTGAAGGGGAGGCCCGAGGCATGAGCCGCAGAAAGCTGCCCGAGACGGCAATGCCCGCCACGGTCAAGAAGCTCCGCTGCGCGGTCTATACCCGCAAGAGCACCGACGAGGGGCTGGAGAAGGAGTTCAACACCCTGGATGCCCAGCGCGACGCCTGCGAGGCCTACGTGGCCTCCCAGCGGGCCGAGGGCTGGGTGCTGGTGCGTGACCACTACGACGATGGTGGTTTCTCCGGCGGCACTCTGGAGCGGCCGGCGCTGCGGCGCCTGCTGGCCGACATCGAGCAGGGCCGCATCGACATCATCGTGGTCTACAAGATCGACCGGCTCAGCCGCTCGCTGATGGATTTCGCCAAGCTGGTCGAGACCATGGAGGCACATGGGGTGACCTTTGTCTCCGTGACGCAGTCCTTCAACACTACGACCAGCATGGGGCGGCTGACGTTGAACATCCTGCTCTCGTTTGCCCAGTTCGAGCGCGAGGTGATTGGCGAGCGCATCCGGGACAAGGTCGCAGCGTCGAAAGCACGCGGCATGTGGATGGGAGGTAAGGTGCCGCTTGGCTATGACGTGGTGGCCAGGAAGCTGATCATCAACGAGGACGGCGCCGCGCGGGTGCGGCAGGTTTTCGAGCTCTTCGTCGAAACTGGCTCCGGCACCGAGACGGCGCGGCGGCTTCAGGCGGAGGGCATCACCAGCCGGTCCGGCCGGCTGCTCGACAAGGGCGATGTCTACAAGCTGCTGAACCTGCGAACTTACGTCGGCGAGGTCAGCCACAAGGGGCAGGTCTTTACCGGCGAGCACCAGGCCATCGTGCCGCGGGAGCTGTGGGATCGGGTGCAGGCCGTCATGCAGGTAAGCCCGCGGACCAGGGCCGCGCAGAACCGGCAGCATGCGCCGGCGCTCCTGAAGGGGCTGATCTACGGCGTGGACGGGCGGGCGCTGTCGCCGACCCACGCGCGTAAGAACGGCCGGCTCTATCGCTACTACGTTGCCCAGCGGGTCCTGAAGGGCGACGCCGCCGGCGACGACAGCATCGTGCGCCGGGTGTCGGCCGCGGAGATCGAGAAGGCCGTGGTAGATCAGGTTCGGGCGCTGTTGCGGCAGTCGGAGGTGGTGGTCGGTACTTGGGTGGCCGCACGGGCAGAGGCGCCGGACCTGAAGGAGGGCGAGGTCCGCGAGGCCCTGCACCGGCTCGACCCGTTATGGGGCGAACTGTTCCCCGCCGAACAGGTGCGGATCGTCCGGGCGCTGGTGGAGCGGGTGGTGGTGGGGCCCGCGGGAGCAGATATACGCCTCAGGGTGGGAGGACTAGCCGGACTGGTCCGAGATCTGCGTGCCATCGCGCCTGGGGCGTTGAGGGCGGCGGCATGACCACTGCGACCAGCATCACGGTCCGGGTACCGCTCGCCGTCAGGCGGCGGCCAGGGCGAAAGACGGTGGTGATGCCAGTGCGGTCGGGCGGCGAGATCCGGGTGCCTACCCGCGCCGATCCAGCGCTGGTGAAGGCGCTGGCGAGGGCGTTCCGGTATCAGCGGCTGCTCGACGAGGGACGCTATGCGTCTATCAGTGAGATGGCACAGGCGGAGCGGATCGAGCGGGGATACCTCGGCACGGTGCTCCGGCTGACCCTGCTGGCGCCAGACATCGTCGAAGCGATCTTGGACGGGTGTCAGTCGCAGGTTCTGGGGCTACCGGCGCTGCTGGAGCCGTTCCCAGCGGGCTGGGCGGATCAGTGCCAAGTTTTTAGTGCTGGCTGGACAAGTCCGCGCTTCAAGAGCAACTGATTTAGAAAGGTGCTCGGCCGAGTTGCATACACCCGCTTCGTCGAAGCGTGGTCGCGCCGATGTGGAATCGACAAGAGGAAAGCGTGCATGACGCGAAGGGCAAAGGTCGATGTCGAGGGCGATCTGCGCCGTCTTATTCTCGCCAGGCTTCCCGTCAAAAGGCCCGAATACATTTCGAAATTGGAAGTACTGCCCATCGGGGATCTGCTCATCAGGCACTTTAACTGGGTAAGTCGGTTGATTCCAGCCCAGCGCCGTGAGGTACTGCGCTCGTAAGAACTCGGCAACAATCCCGTGTACCTACAGTTTAAAGCCGATATCGACAGACTGCTTGGAAAAATCGCCATTGGCGCAGACCTTATGCCGCACCTAAGCACTCAAATCGGAATCGGGTACGAGGAGGACAGGCAAGGTCGGCCCGGAAAGCGTTCGCTGGACCTTCTGCTAAACGATTGGGGCGTCCACCATTTGCACTTCGGGCACACGCTTCGGCCGGACGGCTTCGTGGAGCGTCCAAAAGACAAATCGGAACTGCTTTTTGTTATCTTTCGGGCCAACACTGCTTTCGTCCTAAACGTATTCACACATGACGATTGGATCCGTGAAGATGTGGTTCGGATCGCTGTGCGGAATTGGCCGACCCGCAACCTGTTCTCGCGGCTTAACGGTGCAGTTGGACTGGAGCGCCCAATTTCTGAGGACGATCGCAAGCAACTCCGCAACGCCCACGGGAATGCTCTGATCGAAATCGATGGCGAGGTGTTCATGGGGCGGGGACTTTCAGCCGCCGGCACATCCACCGAAGCTACCATAAGGGCCGATCGGCTCCGCAAATGCCTGGACGCGTACTGCGCGGATGAGAGCATGATCGTCTCTGCCATGAAGGCGCAAGCCGACAACCTTAAACGGCGTATTCCCAACCGTCCGACTTTCGAACTGATCGAGGCGCTATCCGAACTAGGGTATGGGTTTGCTTTGCGGGAACAGAAGTCCGGCGCGACACTTTGGGTAGGCTGACCTGCCGCTCGCCGGCTCAGCTTGGAATGACGCCTACGCATTACGTTGCCCAGCGCGTCCTGAAGGGCGACGCCGCCGGTGACGCCAGCATCGTGCGCCGGGTGTCTGCGGCAGAGATCGAGGCGGCGGTGGTGGATCAGGTGCGGGCGCTGCTGCAGCAACCCGAGATCTTGGTCGGCACCTGGCTCGCAGCACGGACCCAGGCGCCGGATTTGAAGGAAGGCGAGGTCCGGGTAGCTCTAGCCCGGCTCGACCCACTATAGGGCGAACTCTTCCCGACAGAGCAGGCGCGGATCGTCCGGGCGCTGGGCGAGCGGGTGGTGGTCGGGCCGGTGGGTACCGATATCCGGCTCCGGGTGGAGGGACTGGCCGGCCTTGTCCGTGACCTCACGGCGATCGCGCTTGGAGCCCTGAGGGCGGCGGCATGACCCAAGCGACCAGCATCACG
>NZ_JBHTDE010000017.1:0-48223 GCF_042666655.1 Dankookia sp. GCM10030260 | reverse complement strand
GTGCGGCCGGACTTCGTTGATCAGCGGTTCCAACGCCGCCCACCGCGCGTCGCTCAGAACGTGAATACCAGGGTTCTCCGTCATCCCTAACAGTTAGGAATGTACCTCAGGAGCTAACAGACCTTAGTGTGGTCAGACTGGCCGGGATAAGCGCCTGAAGTGTTGGTACCGGCCGTGCGGTCAAACGCGCGGGAGGCAGCCGTACCAGGCGGGTTGTCCGGCGTGCCGTCCGGACGGCCGTCATTATTCATTGGTCGCCGGAGATCTCCCACAAGCGCTGGGCAGGAGCTACCGACCCTGTTTGAACCAGTGCGCATGTCAAAACAGGTTACGATTCGATGCGTCGTTCAGGGAGTGGTACTTCTCCAATGTGCAAGCTGGCGGTCGGCAGCGGTTTCATCAGCAGCGCCATTTGGTCCTTCAAGCGAAGTTTTTCTATTTTGAGCCGGGAAATATCTATTTGGTTCGGATGAAGACGGGTCAACTCGACATTTAACCTTTGGTCAAGCTGGGCATGGCGCTGGCGGAGCGACTCCAAGCGATCGAGCATGTAAGACCTCGTTCCATATTCGCAATGCGCACTTCCCGAGTTCGAGTACGCATCTTATTAATTCTTTACGATACGGCGAGTTTCTAATCTGAACCAAATATTTCTTATTTGTTTTCTAAATGGCGTGAGCTAAGTTATCTCTAATGCGTCCAAACATCTTACCTGAATCAGAATCTGTTTTTGTTTTAGAAATTACTTCGGTTCGATGTTTGCGCGTTCAGTGTGAATTTTCGTACTTTCTTTGCTGACTGAACGATGAGCTGGGTGATCGGCAGCTCGGCGTGCTCAACTTCTCGCTCCACCTGACCTTCGACAATCAGCAGGCTCGGCGACTTCCACCACAGGCACCCACAGCGCGATCGTACTCCCGATCCCTGGCCTGTTCTCCCAAGCCAGCCCGCCGCCAGCCTGCTCGGCGAAGTTGCGGACCAACGCAAGTTCAAACTGCGTGCCCAGGCTGGGCAACCCGGCTGTGGAGGAAGAGTTCTTGGCCTCCGCTTGCCCCTCGCCGCCCAGGCCCGTCCCGGTGTCTGCGACGGAGAGCCGGATGTAGCGGCCGGGCTGGAGCCGGGCAGGATGCCCCGGACCCGGGGCGATCTCGTCGACGGCCGCCCCGAGCGTGAGGGTGCCGCCCTCTGGCATCGCGTCCCGCGCTGCCGCAGCCAAACCCAGCAGGACGGCCTTCAGCTCCTCGAGGTCCGCCAGGACCAGTGGCAGGTGCGGGTCCACGTCCATCTGGACCCGGAGAGGAGTGCCCGGGATGTTCGCCAGCACCCTCCCTACCTGCTGTATCGGCAACGCAACGTTTACCCACTCGGGCCGGAGTTCCCCGCGAGGAGCGAAGGCGAGAAGACGCGCGGTAAGATCGCCGCCGCGTCGGGCCACGTCGTCAATCAAAGCAAGAATGGATTGCACCGACGCGGGATTGTGCCCAAGCCGCGTGCTTGCCAAGCGCATCCCGCTCTGTACCGCCTGCATCACGCCGGCCAGGTCGTGTGCGATACCGTCTGCTAGCTGCCTCAGCGCCTCAAGCCGATGCTCCCGTGCCAGTATTGCCTTGTGGGCCGCATCCACTTCAGCGGCGCGCTCCTGCATCTCCAGAGACAGCCGCTGCAGCGTCACCTCGCTCATGGTCACCGCGGCTAAATCTCGCAGCGCCGCTGCGTCCTCAGTAGTCCAGGTGCGCGGCTCGGGACCTATGGCGCACACCGCGCCGAAAATGCGGCCGTCGGCAGCGATGAGCGGCATGCCGAGATAGGCCACGACGCCGAGGTCGGAAACGGCACGGTTATCGGACAGAACCGAGTGCTGGCCTGCATCCTGGATCACTAGGGGTGCGCCCGTGGCTACGACGTGCTGGCAAAAGGAGTGCAGGAGGGACGTCCTCCGCCGGAGCAGCCAAGGCTGCGGCAAGCCAGTGGCGCTCTTGAGGAATTGGCGATCGGCCTCGACGAGCGAGACCAGGGCTGTTGGTACGCTTAGCAGGCGGCACACGAGGCGCGTCAGGCGAACGAACGCTTCCTCGGGTGGGGTGTCCAGCAGGCGTGTTCGCCGCAGCGCCTCGAGATGGTCCTCGTCCCGCAGTACCGGCCCCAGGAGAGTTTGGCCCAACATCGGACTACCTCTTTGCTTAAAGGATCGAGGACCGGCGTTGCCGCTGATACAAAGCAGAGCTGAGCAGGAGGGTGTGGAAGGCGGAGGTGCGATCGAGTTCCGCGCGGAACGCTGCTGCATCCATGCGAAGGATGGTGCCAAGTTTCTGCACCATGGCTTCGCAGTCGTCGCTGTCATCCCCAAGCAGGACCGGCAGCCCGATGATCTTCGTTGCCGACGACTCCGACTTTGATGGCGTCACCTTTCTCCAAGTAAGCCAGCATGGAAACATAGCCGGTTTTGGGAAAGTAAACGGCCGCGATCGGCTTGCCCGGCGCGGAGAGGACCTTGCGCAACGGCAATGAGACAGCTTCGAGCTGAGCAAGGTCGGCAGGCGGCATGGCCGCAAGCGGGCGGTTACAAGGGATGAGTGTGTGTGGTCACCGAGGGGCATGATGGCTCCTAGCCCAAAGGGATGCGGCATGAGCGGGCGCAGCGCCATTTACCCGTCCAGCGTCCGCCCAAGTTCGATTACTACCCAGCGTCCGAGCGACCGCCTAAAACCTGACCAGAATCGAGACCAAAAAGAATGGCGGTGCCCTTGGGCACCTCCGAGTTTAGGGAGGAAACAATCAAGGTCACCAAGCACCACTGACTGTCGTAATGCACAGCGTCGCCGAGCCACAGACGTTTGCATGCAAGCGGCCTTGTGCGCCGCACAAAATCGTAGTGGCATATGTCAGCTTTCTGACACTCCAAACGAGTTGTCGACATTGATTGCCTGTTGCTGCGTTTGCCGTCAGGCAGAAGGCTGAGGAGGAAACGTCTATTCAGTCCGCCCAGAGGTCGCCGTTGTCAGTCTCGACGGATGCGGCGACCAAAGGGGCGAGCACACTGACAATACGGACACGGCGCAGAGTGTGGCGAACGGCACGAACGGGCGGCAGGTGGCCGACGTGGCGAGCGCTTGAGCGTCTCTTGCGGCTGCCAGTGCTGTTCATTACCGGCTAGGCTGGACCTCGCTGTCATCCGGGGTCGAGGTGATCGGCAAGCCCTTCGAGCCCAATGCCCGCCGCGGCGGGTCGAAGCACGCCTGGATCCGGCGTTATGGCCGAGCGTCGGGGAGCCAGGCGCTTAGCGCGCGGATTGCACGAGCAATAGGGCAGCCCTGCCGCATCAGCTCATTTCGCGTGCAGACCTTAAGCGTGATGCTCCCCAGGAGCCGTAGCGGCCTTGGTGTGTGAGAACCCAGGCGTGACCTCGCACGCAGTTGGCGAAGGTATTCAAGCCTTGCCGAATGAACCCGGAAACAGCCGCTCCTGTTCTTTACGGGCCATCCAGTAGCAGGGGCAGGATGCCGCTTCCAATCGAGCCCGGTCGGCCACGGCGATATGACCACGCATGGAACGGATCAGGCCCGCCTGTCGCAAACCGACCAACACTCGGTTCAGAGTGGGACGGTGGGTACCCAGCATCGTTGCCAAGAACTCCTGGGTAATCGGAAAGCCTGACCCGACCCGGTCTGCCACCGACAGCAGCCAGCGAGCGGTACGTTGTTCCAAAGGATGGGCGGCGTTGCAAGCCGCAGCGCAGCTAGCCTGGAGTAGTGCGGCGCACGCGCAGCGCATCAGCACACTGTGCAGGTTGTGGCTGTTCCGGGCCCATCGGGCGAGTGGAGTGGCCTCGACGCGATGCCCATGGCCGCGCACCTGGACGACGGCACGGACACTGGCGACTGCGTCGCCGAGCAGCGCGTGCAGCCCGACCACACCCTCGCGTCCGACAAGGCCCACCTCGACGCCATTCTCGCCGGGGATGTCGACTAAGAGCGACACCAAGCCAGCGGCGGGGAAAATGACGTGCCTGACTTCGTCACCAGGGACGAACAGGGTCGCGCCGGCAGGCAATTCAACCGGCTCAGCCGCGCCTTGCGCGAGCGCTCTCTCTGTCCGGCTCAAGGCAGCCAGGAAGCGGTTGCCGCCGACATTCGGCGCGGACCGCGAGGACATGATGGCCTGCTCCGGTGTGGTCCGTTATTGCGCGATGACGCCGGCCGCAAAGGGCAAGCGGATGCGGCATTCAACACCCTCGCGCGGGAAGTCGAGCCGGACCTCGGCGCGGAACTCCCTGGTCAGGGCCTGCTCGACCAGACGCGAGCCAAAGCCGCGGCGTTCAGGCGGACGCACCGGCGGCCCGCCGCGCTCGCGCCAGATAATGTCGACCACGGCTGCATTATGGTCCGCCCGATCGACCCTCCATTGGATCTCAACTTCGCCTTCGGGGACGGAGAGCGCCCCATACTTGGTCGCGTTGGTCGCAAGTTCATGAAAGGCGAGATTGAGGGACAGCGCAGCCGAAGGCGTCAACAAGAGAGGTAGGCCGTCCATGGTGACCCGCTCCGCCTTATGCCCGGCGATGTATGGGTCCATGGTCCGCTCGACGATGTCGCGCAGCGAGGCTCCCTCCCAGCCACCCCGCATCAGCAAATCGTGGGACCGGGCGAGCGCCGCGAGCCGCGCCCCAAAGGTCCGACGGAAGTCGTCCGGCGTCGCGGCATGGCGCTGCGTCTGCACGGCGACCGTCTGAACCACAGTCAGCGTGTTCTTGATCCGGTGGGCCATCTCCTCAAGCTGTACCCTGCGCCGCTCCTCTTCGGCACGCGGCGCGGTGCGGTCGCGGAGGATCTTCAAGAAGCCCTGCAGTTGTCCTTCCTCGTCGCGGAGCGGCATCATGGCGCCATTGGCGAAGAACCGGGTGCCATCCCCCCGTAGGTGCCATCGATCGTCTTCGGCGCGGCCGTGCTCGCCGGCCTGGCGCATTTCGAGCTCGGGCAGCCCAGCGGCGCGGTCCTCAGGGACGAATAGGGTGTCGGTGGTACGGCCGAGGACCTCGGCTTCCGGTTGCAGGAACAATTGCTCGGCGCCGGGATTCCAGCTGGTCACCCGGCCTTCCTGGTCGATGGTGAAGATCGCGTAGTCGGTCGCGCTCTCGATAATCATGCGCAAGCGGCGCTCACTCCCGCGCAGTGCCGCATTGGTCGCCGCCAGCTCCGCCGTGCGCTCCGCGACTTCCTGTTCGAGTCGTTCGTTGGCCTGAGCGAGTGCGGCATTGGCCTCGGCCAGTTCCTCGCCGGTGACCTGCAGCTCCTCAAGCGCAACCTTCAACTCTTCTTCCGCGACTTGCGAACCCAGACGACGTTGCGACAGCTCTGAAATGGCGGTTTCAAACCGTTGCCGCACCACGTCGGCAACTGCATCTCTGCGCGCGTGTCGGGCCCGTTCTTTAGCCAGCACTGCCCGCATTGCGCGGAGTTCGGTGACGACCGTGTCGCGCTCAAGTGTGAGAACCGCCGCCTCCTCGCGTGCATCCTCGGCCGCAACGGTCGCCTGTTCGAGTTCGTCCTCGCGGAGGTCCTCGCAAGGTCTTTGGGTATGGCCGGCGGGGAAGCCAGGATCCTGCGGCATAGCCTGTGCTCCTGGGGCATCGGTGCCTGACTTGCGTCTCGGGCATAAAGCGCTCACAGCCGAGTTGAGTGGCTCAAACTTGCGTGTTTCTTCTCGAGACGCAGCACTCGATCAGGCGTGCTCGGCAAGACAGATGTAGCGGTCGGACGTAGCACCAGTGCCTTGGTGCAGTGCCGAACCCAACCCTGCGGTTGTTGTCTCGGCTTCGACATATCGATGAACGAAAGAGATAAGCCATTTTTCCGGGCTGGCACGTCGGCCCAGCGGATCGCCTACGGCCGTCCCAGTGCTGCCAATGACTCCTGCTACCTCAACTCCGCGTGTGATCCACGACGTGGAGCAGTGATGAACCGTTCGCGTCCGCATGCGCAAGGGCGGAGACCGACCGACGGCCGTGGTGATTGGCGCCTCCGCAGGTGGGGTCGAGGCGCTGCAGGCGCTTGTCGCTCAACTGCCCCATGAGTTCGGTGCCGCTCTGCTCGTCGTTTTGCACATTGGCATTCGGCGCAGCGCGCTGCCGGGAATCCTCGCCCGGGCGGGGCAGCTGCCTGCCGCTTGGGCTGCTGATGGCGAACCGATCCGGCCAGGACGAATTTATGTCGCGCCCCCCGACCGGCACCTGCTGATCGCACCGGACGGGCTGAGTCTGTTGCTTTCCCGCGGCCCTGCCGAGAACCGCACCCGCCCCGCCGCCGATCCGCTGTTCCGCTCCGCCGCTCGTGCCTTTGGCCCGCGGGTAGTGGGCGTGGTGCTCTCAGGCGCGCTCGCCGACGGCACCGCCGGCTTGGCTGAGATCGTGCGCCATGGCGGCATCACGGCTGTACAGGAGCCGAACGAGGCGGAGTACCCGGACATGCCGCGGAGCGCCCTGCGGCATGTTTCGGTGCGCCACCGCCTGCCAGTGACTGGCATTGCGGATTTGCTGATACGCTTGTGCGGCCCAGCGCACTTTGTGGTGCCGGAAAACCTCAGGAGCATGAGTGCGGCTCCCGCCCCGCAACGGGAGGAAAATACACCAATGGAAGGTGAGCACACACTCAAGCGGCCCATCACCCTGACCTGTCCGAGCTGCGGCGGGGCTGTCGCGCAGTCTTCGGTGGACAGCCTGCCTTACTTCGAGTGCCATACCGGCCACCGTTTCGCGGCCCCCGACATGGGCGAGGCGCAGTTCGTGCAAATGGATCAAGCGCTGGAGGTGGCGCTACGGGCGCTCAATGAACGGGCCGAGCTGTGTCGGCGCCTCGCCGAGGCGGCGCGTGGCCGCGGACAGGTTCTGTCTGCCGGCCGCTGGGACGCGGCGGTCAGCGAGGCGGAGCAGCGGGCGAGGGTCATGCGCAAATTCATCGAGCAAGGGTGGGAGCGGCCCGTCGACGACGAGGACGAGGGTGGCTTAGCCGGCACACCAAGTGTTGGCTAAGCCATTTGTCCGGTAGCGTTATGGAGCCTGGACGCATGCTCGGACCTGTGGGCTCGGTAAAGCCTCGCAGCACTAGGCAAAAGGCTGCAGCCGGGTAGTCCGGCCGACATGTTCTGATTCCCACCGCCGGGTCTGCTATGCAGGAACGAAGCACAACGTGGACGGACGATGACCGGCACTGAAGGCGCAGAACCCGAGTTCGAGGCCCTGATCCGCTTCGTCCAGGAGCACCGTGGGATAGACTTCCGCGGCTACAAGCGGGCCAGCCTGCACCGGCGCACCGCCAGGCGCATGAAGGCGGTGGGTGCCGAGAGCTTTGCCGCCTACCACGCCCTGCTGGAAGCGAACCCGCAGGAGTTCGCCGCCCTGCTCGATACGGTGCTGATCAACGTCTCCTCTTTCTTCCGCGACCCTGAAGCCTGGGAGGTTCTGCGGCATGAGGTGGTGCCGCGTATCCTCGCGCAGCATCGGGAAGACGGCAAAGGCATCCGCATTTGGAGTGCCGGCTGCGCCACTGGTCAGGAGCCCTACAGCCTGGCCATGCTCTTCGCCGAAGCTATGGGCGGCGCCGAAGCATTCTGCCGTGCGGTAAAAATCTACGCCACGGATCTCGATGAAGCAGCGCTGCAGGTCGCGCGTCAGGCCACTTACACCGACGCCGAGGTAGAGAGCGTGGCACCCGAGCTGCTGGAGCGCTACTTCGAGCGGAACAATGACCGCCACACGCTGCGGCGGGACCTGCGGCGCTGCGTGATCTTTGGCCGTCACAACATCATTCATGATGCGCCGATCAGTCATGTCGACCTGACCCTCTGCCGCAATCTGATGATTTACCTGGAGGCCACCACGCAGGAGACAGTGTTGCCGCGGCTGCACTACGCTCTCCGTGAGGGCGGTTATCTTTGCCTTGGCAAGGCTGAAACCCAGCTTGCCCGCTCCAGGCTGTTCGAGCCGGTGAACTTGAAGCAACGCGTTTTCCGCAAGGTTGCGAACGGCCGGCACCGCACCCCCGGCGGCAGCCTCGCCTTCACTCGCGGTTTCGACGCCGAGCAGGCGTTGTCGCCGCAAGTCAGGTTGCAAGAGGCCATCGTTGACGGCACTGCTACCGCCTATCTCGCAGTTGGCCTGGACGGCCATTTGATCTTCGCCAATCCTGCGGCCAAGCGGCTTTTGGGGCTGGGCGAGGCCGATCTCGGCCAGCTGTTCCAGGACCTCTCGGTCTCCTACCGGCCAGTGGAACTGCGCGGCCGCATCGAGGAGGCGCAGCGCCTAAGCCGCGCCGTGCGGCTGGAGCACCAGGAATTCCTCCGGTCACCGGCTGACCCGGTCCGGCTCACCATTGAGGTGACGCCGCTCTTCGGCCCCGACGGGCAGCCGTTCGCAACTCTGCTCACCTTCGCCGATACCACCCGTGCCTACCAACTCGGCCAAGAACTGCAGGCCGTGCAGGAGGGGCTTGAGACCCACGTCGAAGAACTGCAGTCCTCGAATGAAGAGCTGGAGACCACCAACGAGGAGCTGCAATCCACCCGCGAGGAGCTGGAGACCACCAACGAGGAGCTGCAGAGCACCAACGAGGAGTTGGAGACTTCCAATGAAGAACTTCGCTCCGCTAATGACGAGCTGGAAGCCGCCAACGATGAGCTGCGGCGCCAGTCTGAGGTGGCCATCGAGTTCCGCCACCACGCCGAGGCGGTGCTGCGCAGCATGGACGCCGGCGTCGTGGTGCTGGACCGGGACCTCAAAGTTAGGTCCTGGAATCGTTGGTGTGAGAACGTCTGGGGGTTGAGAGCCGAGGAGGCGGTCGGGGACGAATTCCTCGTGCTCGATATCGGTCTGCCGGTGCAGCGGCTGCGCACCGATTTGCACCGCATCCTTGCCGCCGAGATGCCACAGTCAGCGCCGGAGCTGGAGGCGGTGGACCGCCGTGGCCGTCGGGTCCGCGTTCGTACTCGCATCCTACCGCTGCTGCGCGAAGCCCGAGCTCCGGAGGGATTGGTACTGGTCATGGAGGACGTGACCAAGGCAGCCGGCATCGAGGATGACATCGGCCACCTCGGTCGCGTGCTTGGGCAGTCGCTGAATGAGATCTACTTCCTCGACCCCGAGACACTGTGTTTCACCCTGGTCAACCGTGGTGCGGAGGAGAAGCTCGGCTACCCTCTTACGCAACTCCAGCGAACCCCGATCACCGACCTCATGCCAGGCGTGCAACCCGATGCGGTGCGCGCTTTGGTAGCGCCACTGCTGACAGGCGAGCGTCAGGAGGTGGTGTTCGAGACCGTCTTACGTGCCGCTACTGGACGTGAATACCCGGCGGAGATCTGCCTGCAGCACTTCGTCAACGAGCAGCCACCGATTCTACTCGCCATCGTGCACGACACCTCCGAGCGCCGGCACTTGTCTGCCGTCAGCTGAGGTTTCGCCGCCCCGCCCTCTCGGGCAGGGAAGCCGCTATGCGTCGAGCCCCGGAGAGGAGCGCAGCTTTTCGATTGCGCCGCTAATCAGGGCGGCGGCTTGCTCGGCCTCCTCGGCCGCATGTTGCCAGCGGGCGGCAGCGTGCTGCAGGCTGCGCTCTCGGGCATTCGCCTCCATGCGGCGGAACAGGGCCATCCGGTCCCGGTGGGTGCGCACCGCGACGGCCAACGCATGCTCCAGTGCGTCGGCCTGAGCTGCCACCAGCGATTCCGGCCCGAAAGCATGGCCGATTTGGCAGCGAAAGCGGGGGACCTTGCCGTCCCGGATCTCGTTCAGCACGCCACCGCAATCGGGACAGCCGAACGGCGAAGGTGCACCTATGGTCCCGATCTCCTCAACCATACCTGCCAGCTCCTGCTCGGCGATCCGCACCTCAGCGCGCATTGTAGGGGGAACCGTAACAGCGCTACCGGCCGGGCGGCGTGCCAGCTGGTCGAGCAGAGCTGCCATCTTCACCAGCGCCACGCTATGATCCGGGCTGTCTCCCTGCAGGGCATTGCGTGGCATGTCCGGCCAGAGTGCATCGCTCGGGTCCTGCACCACGCTGATTCCCCCACATTGCTTGATGGCGACCAGCCCGGCGGTGCCGTCATCCAGCGTGCCGCTCAACACCACGCCCACCACGCGGGGACCGCAGGCTACGGCCGCCGAGCGGAACAGCGCGTCCGCTGCGGGGCGGGTCCGGTTCTCGTACGGTCCTCGCCGAAGCAGGAGGTCCTGCCCGTTCGCCGCCACCAGCAGATGGCGATCGGGTGGTGCGACGTAGATCCGGCCCTGGCGGAATGATTCTCCGTCCACTGCGTGGGCCGCAGGCAGTGGCCCGCAGCGAGCGAGCAGGTCGGGTAGAAAACTACGGGCAGAAGGCGCCACATGCTGCACGATCAGCACCGCCGCGGGTAGATCGGCGGACAGCCCGGCGCATAGTCGTTGAAGCGCCTCCACGCCCCCGGCCGAAGCTCCTATCGCGATGACGTCGTGTCCTAGCTCAGCCATACCTGCCTCGGGGCCCTGGATGGGCCTAGCCCAGGCAGTATCATGAGCCGTCTCGGCAGACGCCGGTAAGACAAAAGTACCCTGGCCATCCTTTGCCGGCCGTCTGAAGTGGGGTTTGCCGTTTACCCGGCACCTTCCATTTGGCCCTGCCAAAGTCGGGCCCAAGCTCCAGCCGGCTGGGCACCAGGGGATGAGACTGCGAGACGGAGCGAGGATGTCGGGCCATGTCGGACAAGGTGAATGACGACAAGGGACAGGTCGCATTAGAGGACGCCGAGGAATGGCGGCGCCGCGGTGAGGTCCAGCGGCGCCGGAGCGAGGGCCAGCGTGAGACGGCCGAGGCACGCCGAGAGGCAACGGCGGCGGGGCAGGTCAACGCCGAAGCCGAGCGGACCGCCAACGAGGATCAGCGCCGGATCAATGAGGAGCTGCGCGCCACGGCCGAGGAAGTTCGCGCCGCCGCCGAGGTAGCAAGGGCGGCGGCGGCCGAGGCCGTCGCCGCGCGCGAGGAGACGCGCAAGCTGGCCGAGGAGGTGCGGCAGCTAACCGAGCAGTTGCGGGCCAGGGACGCAGATGAGCGTGGCGCGGCTGACGAGCAGCGACAGATCCGCGAGGAAATGCGGAGAACGGCAACGCCGGACGGATTTCCGCCCGGGAGCGTAGATGACTGATAACCCGCCACAGAAAAATGCTGCGCCGGCGCCATTTCAGCCTGCGCCATCAGGCTGCCGAAGCTCTTGCGCATGTCGGTCACGTCACAAGCGAGGGATGTCCGCCGTCGGGTAGAGGAGGCCCAATCGGTCTTGCGCCTTCGGCACCGTGTCCGCGGACCAGCTTGGTCTTATCCTCTTCCTGCACTCGCGTCGTAAGATTCTTCCCGACCCGGCAACCGTCAGCGCATCGTGCTCGCAAGGGGGTCCAGTGGCGCGTCCACCTCGCAGCGCAGGCCCGAACGCTCGAACAACAAACGCACCCTGCCATGTATCCCATGGGCCAAGCCGCGCTCGACTATCCGCGAACCAAAGCCAAGGCGCGGCGGCGAAGGCACCAGCGGTCCGCCCTCCTCGAGCCACCGGAGCCGCAGCCATCTGGTTTCGCCCTCCAGCTCGACCGACCAGCGAAGCTGGACGTGGCCGCCAGGCGAGGACAGGGCGCCGTGCCTCGCCGCATTTGTCGCCAGCTCATGCAGAGCCATTCCGAGAATCACCGCAGCGCCGGACCGAAGACGCAGCTCCGGGCCACCGATGTCAATGCGTCCAGCATTGCCGTCACGGCGAGGCATCAACTGCCCCTCGGCGAGTTCCTGAAGCGACGCGCCTTCCCAGTACCCGCGCGCGAGGAGAATGTGCACCCGGGACAGGGCGAGCAACCGGTCCCGAAAAGTGTCCCGGATCTCCCCGACACTCTTCTGCTCGTCCCGGAAAGTCTGGGCAGCGACCGACTGCACCGCAGAGAGCGAGTTGTTGACCCGGTGATTGAGCTCATTGAGCATCCGCGTCTGGCGCTCCTCGGCGCGCCTGCGCTCCGTCACGTCGCGCTGCGCCGCGATCCAATGCGTGACGCGCCGCCCGTCAAGAACGGGGGTGATAAGCCACTCGACTAGGTACTCAGTGCCGTCCTTGCGGTAGTTGACGGCCTCGCCTCGGAAGCTATGGCCCGCACGGAGGGCCAGATTGAGACGGTCCAGCACGGCACGGTCCGTGTTTGGTCCTTGCAGAAAGCGGGGCGACCGTCCCACAACCTCGTGCGCGGCGTAACCGGTCATGCGCTCGAAGCCGGGATTGACGTACTCGATGAGCGGGCCTGATGGATCGAGCGCAGGGCCTGTGACGATAATGGCTTCGCCGATCGCCCCGATAACCGAGCGCAGAAGCTCAAGCTCCTCCTTGTCTTCCCACCCCGCCATGATTTGGGAATGACCAGTGTCTTCAGGCCCGTCGTCGTGGCCGACCTTATCCGTCATAGGAGCCCTGTCCGGGGTCGTAGCTCTGTGCGTGCTGCCACAAGACCCGTCGGCAACCGAACCCGATGCAGCCTCCCAAGTTTCTCGGCGTTTTCAGTATCATTCATTAGCATGGTCGCGTTGGCATTCTGCAGCCGTAAGTTCATCATCGAACGCTCGGTAGGACGGGACGAGTTATGGATACGGTACGTTTATTTGGAGGTATCCGCAGGGTTTCTCCTTCTTTCCCGCGGCGCTGCCGGCGCGAAGCCGGTCATATGGTAAAGGCGTATCCCTCGCCCAGTCGGAAGCCAGACCGACACGTCTAGGTGCAGAGCCGCCTGGTGCCCCCCCTGTGTTGGGCGGTTTCTATTTGGCGGTCCTCGCCGATGTGACGACCAACACTGCTGAGATGTGCGTGCAACCATATGAGTCGTTGGATCTGGACCCCAGATCGGCCGTCTATGCCGAAACACACCGTCGCTCCAAGCGAACGAAATCAGCAGCCATCCTGGGCATGTCTGCTTAAGCAGAAAGGGGCGAACCGCCGGGCCGCTGCCGCGTCTTATCCGCGTAATGACGCAGCGAGCGTCACGCCGTTGGGAGGGACGATGGCCGGACGTCGGTCAAAGCGCTGGCTGCTGTGGCTAGGCGCGCCGCTGCTGGCGGTGGCATTGCTGGTCGCATTCTGGTCATGGGACTGGTTCATTCCCCTGATCGAGGCCAGGGCGAGCGCAGCGGTCGGGCGCCCGGTGCACATTGAACACCTCCACGTAAAGCTGGGTCGCGTTTCCACCGTGACCGCGGAAGGGCTGCGTGTCGGTAACCCGTCCGGCTTTCCGGACGACCCGCCTTTCGCAGAAGTCGGCCGCGCCACGGCGCAGGTTGACGTCGGCGCCTTTCTACGCTCGCGCGAGGTGGTCATACCTTCTGTCGAGCTGGACCGGCCGGTGGTCAATGTGATCGGTCGCGACGATGGCAGCCGCAACTACGAACTAAACTTTGCCGCACCTGCGGGCGAGGGCGCCGAAGCAAGCAAGGCGTCCGGGCCGCACATCGGCGCGCTCCGCATCAACGACGGCAAGGCGCGGGTCGTCATCGCATGGCTGCGCTCGGACTTCGAGGTCGACGTGAAGACGCAGGACCGGGATGGGCAGGAGCCTGCCTTGGTCGCCGAAGCGCGCGGCACCTACGCCGGCCAGCCGATCGAGGCACAGATGATCGGCGGGGCCATCCTGAACCTCCGCGACGAAAGGGAACCCTGGCCGGTCGACCTACACCTGCGCAACGGCGACACCTCGTTCGCTTTGAAAGGTACGCTGCGCGAGCCGCTGAAACTGCGCGGCGCCGACTTGCGGGTGGAGTTCGCCGGAAAGGACATGGCGGACCTGGTGCCGCTCACCGGCGTGCCCTTCCCGAAGACCCCGCCGTTCAGACTCGAAGGCAGGGCGGACTACGCAGACGGCCGGGTGCGGCTGCTCGACGCGGCAGGGAAGGTCGGGCGCAGCGACATCGGCGGCAGCCTCACCGTTTCCACCGCTGGCAGCCGGCCGGATGTTACCGCCGATCTGCGCTCGCGCAGCGTCGACCTTGCGGATCTCGGCGGCCTCATCGGCGCCCAGCCTGGGCGCGCCAACACGCCGGGACAGACGCCGCAACAGCGCGCTGCCCAAGCCCGCACGGCAGCGAACCCGAAGCTGCTCCCAAACACGCCCGTCAACATGCCGCGCCTGACCGCGGCGAATGTGCACCTCCGCTATCGGGCGGAGCGCATCCAAGGGAAGGGGATGCCCTTCGACAGCCTGAACGTGGAAACCGACATTGTGGACGGCACCGTTTCCCTTCATCCGGTGTCCTTCGGCATCGGGCAGGGGCGGTTGACGGTTGCCGGCATGCTGACGCCTCAGGAGGATGGCGGCCTACGCGCCAAGATCGAGGTGGAACTGCGCCGTGCCGACCTGTCCCGCCTGCTCGGCGCCGCGGGCGCGGGCGGGGCCGGCACACTGGGCGGGGTCGCCCGCCTGGAGGGCAGCGGCAAGTCCCTGTCCGAGATCCTCGGGCGCGGCAACGGCGAGGCCACGGTAGTTACGGTGGGTGGCAATATCAGCTCGTTCCTGGTGGACCTGTCCGGCCTGCAGTTCGGCAATGCTCTCCTATCCGCGCTCGGCATTCCGGCCCGGGAGGGGATTGAATGCCTGATCGGGGACTTCGCCCTGCAACGCGGCACGCTACGGAGCCGCACTCTGTTGCTCGACACCGACGCCCACATAGTGACGGGCGGCGGCACGCTCGACTTCGGGCGCGAGCAACTCGACCTCCGGCTGCGCACGGACGCCAAGCGGCCGACCATCGCGTCCTTGCCGACGCCGATCCGCATCGGAGGGACCCTGAAGAACCCGGCCATACAGCCGGAGCTGGGGGAAGCGGCGGCACGGGCAGGCGCGGCTGTGGGGCTCGGCCTGCTGTTCCCACCATTGGCCTTGCTGCCGACGATCCAGCTCGGCGTGGGCGAGAACAGCCAATGCGAAACGTTGCAAGCGGCGGGTGAGCGGCGGCGGCGGCAGCAGGCGCCGGAAGGAGCTAAGCAGCGCTAGGCTCAGCCCCTACCGGCGGCTTAACCGCGCAGCGCCTCAGGAGATGAACGGGGTGGACCTGGGGCGCGAAATCCGGCGGAGATGGCCGGACCTCCCGGCCATCCTGACCAGCAGCTACAGCCATTTGCTGGCGATCGGCGGAGCGCGGGATCCCTGCGCCCGGGCCGCCACGGCAGTTTGACGACTGCCGAGGCGGACGGGGGCGCGACTGCCCGCCTCAGAAAGCGCGCCTGGTTCCGACCAGCGCCGTCTCCGGCCGTGGCGTACCGACACCGCCGCCGAACCACGCCGCCATCGCGCCGAGCACCAGGGCGACGAAGCCGAACAGGCCAGCGCGGGACGCACCCTTGCGCGCCACCTCGGCGGCCTGGGTGGCCTGCTGCTTGGCTTGGTCCATTGTCTGTCGGTATTGCTGCTCGACCTGGCCGAGCCGGGTCCGCGCCTCGTCAGGGCTGATGTTGGCCATCCGCGCCAGGCTGTCTACCGCGCGATCCCGCGCCTCGTTCGCAGCACGCTGGTCGCCACCCGCGCTGGCCCGGACGTAGGCGACGATGTTGTTCTGCACGCTCTGCGTGTCCGAGGGGTTCACCAGCGACCGCACCTGCGCCTCCAGCCCGCCCGTGTCGGTGGCCTGGGCGACGCCGCTGGCCGCGGATGCCGCGGTGCGGCCCACCCCACTGAGCGTGCTGCCAAGGGCGCTGAAGGTGCCGCCGACGATGCTGCCGAGCACAGTGGTGAGCAGATAGAAGATCACCAGCGTCGTCGCGCACCAGGTGACCAGGCCATGCCAGCGCGCGGTATTGGTCTGCGCCGCCCCGCACAGCCGCCCAGCGACCACGCCGCCGAAGAAGGATGCGATGATGCCGGACAGTGTCCACCAGATGCCCGCCCCGATCGAGAAGGTGCTCGCGTCCGGGTTGTCGGCGGTGTTGGCCACGTTCACGGCCGACAGGCCGACACCGATGCCGAGCAGGTTGATCAGCAGCTGGGCGACCAGGGCGGCGACCACCCCGGCAATGATGGCGCCCCAGGAGGCCCTGTTGAAGAGGTAGGTGCGCTGGTCGTCCGGGACGACCGCCGCTGCCGCTGTGGTGCTGACGGCAGGTGTGGGCTGCGTGGGGGCGGTGGCCATGTGCCTACCTCCTCTGATGGATGCGGAAGCTGCGGAACATCCGGGGAAACCAGGCGCGGGCCAGGGGTTCCCCGGCGCAGGGTCACACTTCCAGACCTCGCTCGGGTCGGCGGGGACCATCCTAGCGTGTCCCCGCAGCTGATTTCGCTCCAGGTGTGGTGCCAGTCTGCCCTCCCTCGCGTTCCGGTCGGCATGCCAGAAGCCCACGAAAAGAGCACCGATTTCCCCGCAGCCGGCGCCTGGGCGCTGGCGGGCGAGGGGCAGGGAGCGGCCACCCCCGCCTGCATCCCGGGGCGCGGCTGGCAGCAGGTGTTGCGCCGCTGCGCCTGGCGCATGTTCGATGACCGCCTACTCGGTGAGGCCGCGGCGGTGGCGTTCTACGCCCTGCTCGCGGTCTTCCCTACACTCGCCGCTCTGGTCACGCTCTGCGGTCTCGTCGTCGACCCGGAGGCGGCAGCAGCAAGCCTCCAAGCCCTGGTGGGCATGCTACCTGCTGGGACGGCGGAGGTAGCACGAGACGCCCTGGGACGCATGGCGGCCGTGGGTGGAGGGCGGGTCGGCCTCGCGGCCGCTCTCGCGGCTGCGGCGCTCTGGAGCGCCGCAGCCGCCGCGCTGCAGCTGTTTGGGGCGCTGAACGTCGCCTATGGCGAGCGTGAGACGCGCGGCCTCGTCCGGCGCTGCGCCACCGCGGTGCTGGTCGCGCTCGGCGCCATGGCCTTCGTCGCCCTCGCGCTCGGGGGCGTGCTGGGCGTGCCCCTCGCACTCGGCGCCGCGTCCGGGCCGGGCGGTGCTACGGACTGGCTGCTTCGGTTTCTGCGCTGGCCGGTGCTGCTCATCGTGGTGTCCGTCGCCCTTGCATTGGTCTACCGCCACGGCCCTTGCCGCGCCTGCCCGTGCTGGCACTGGGCGAGCTGGGGCGGTGCGGTCGCAGCAACGGCTTGGCTGCTCGGCTCGATGTCGGTCTCCTGGTACATGCGCCAGGTCGGCGGCTACGATTGGCTCTACGGCTCGGTTGGCGCCGTGCTCGGCTTCATGCTCTGGGCCTGGGTGTCGGCCGCGGCTGTCCTGGTCGGCGCGGTGCTGAATGCCGAGTTGGAGCGGCAGGCGATGCCCGAAGCGGAGGCCGTGCTGACCCGGCCCTAGGCGCCCGGACCTCGTCCGTCGTTCAGGCGGGCATCGGTCCGCTATCCCTAGCAACCATCGGCATCCCGTGGTCGTTTGGTCGGGCAGCGCGCGTGGTGGCGACAAACGGCACCACCTGGAGAGGACTTCCCTTTGTTCTCCGCGGCGCACCGCAACACCCGAGCAGTGAACAGAAATCCACAGGAGGTCCGAGCATGAAGACCATCACCGCCTACTTCGACTCCGTACAGGTTGCAGAGAAGGCCGCCTTCGATCTGGCCAAGGCGGTTCCCGGCGTGCGGGGTCAGGTCGTCGACACGCGGAATGCCGCTAGTCTCGACGAGCTCTCCCTGCCGGAAGGGGATGCCGCCCTCGTGCGGGAAGGCTTTGGCCGGGGTGGCGGGGTCGTGCATGCCGAGGTGCCGGACGGGCGCTTCGACGAGGTGGCGAATGTGCTCGAGGCGAGCGGCGCCGTCGACCTCGACGCACTCGAGGCGGGGTGGCGCAAGGAGGGGTGGACCGGGTCCACGACGGGCGCCGCTAGCGGCACGACGACAGCCACGACGGGAGTGTCCACGGGCGCATCCGGTGCCACGGGGGCTCTCTCCGGCACGTCGACAGGCGGCGAGACGCAGCGGCTCGGGGCGGCTGGGGAGGAGCGGATCCCAATCGTCGAGGAGCGCCTGCGCGTCGGCAAGCGAGAGGTCGGGCACGGCCGCGTGCGAATCCGCAGCTACGTTGTGGAGACCCCGGTGCAGGAGCAAGTGACGCTGCACGAGGAGCGGGTGAACGTCGAACGCCGCACCGTTGACCGCCCACTGACCGCCGTCGACGAGGCACTCTTCCAGGAGCGCGTCATCGAGGCGACTGAGACTGCCGAAGAGGCGGTCGTGGCCAAGGAAGCGCGGGTGGTCGAAGAGGTGGCCCTCCGCAAGACCGCCGAGGAGCGCACCGAGACCGTCCGCGACACCGTCCGTCGCACCGAGGTGGAGGTCGAAGACGACCGCACCGCCGCGAAGACCTCGACCAGCACGCCGAAGCGTGACCCCGGCGCGGTCTGAGGCTTGAAGGCACGGAGCGGTGTTCCCCGAAAGCCGGTGGAAGAACGGGAGACAACGGTATGAGCGGCTTGTTCGGCGGAGGCTCTAACAGTGGCGGCATCGCAGGCGGTCTGCCAACCGGGGTGAAGCTGGCGGCGATAGCGCTGCTGGCCCACCAACTCATGAAGCACGCGCGAGCCGAAGGAGGTACAGCCAGCGGTGGGCCGACCGGCGGGGGCGGCCTGGGCGGCATCCTCGGCGGCCTGCTCGGCCAGGGCGGCAGCTCGCCGTCGAGCTTCGGCACGGAAGGTGGTGGCCTGGGCGGCATGCTGGGTGGGCTGCTCGGGGGCGGGGCGGTCGGCGGCCTCGGTGGGCTGCTCGACGGCCTTCGCGGCCGGGGGCTCGGGCGGCAGGTCGACTCCTGGGTTGCGCCTGGCGAGAACCACCCCGTTGCGCCGCACGAGCTGGAGAACGCCTTTGAGCCGTCCGAGCTCAACGAGGCCGCGCACCACGCGGGTACCGACCGCGACACGCTGCTGAACGAGCTCAGCGGGATGCTGCCCGGGATGGTTGACCGGATGACGCCCGGCGGTCGGGTTCCGCAGCGCGAGGAGGACCTCGGTCAGGGCGGCATCAGCGGCCTGCTCGGCCACCTGCTCGGCTGCGGCCGGTAGGGCGACCTGATCAAGGGCTGCGCCTCTCCGCGCAGCAAGGCGACCCATTTTGGCGAGAAACCCGCCCGGTCTCGCAAGCCTTCCTGCGTGCAGGCTGGGAAATATCCCACCGGGCAGGTTGACTTTAATTCGCTCCACCCGCTCACCGGCAGGTGGGGGCGGCCGTGTCGTACCTTAGGAGCCCGCTCGCGGATGGTGCGCATCACGCCTAGGCGCCCGAACTGCCGAACAGGATCGTGGGGGAGGCGGTCTGATCCCGTCTCCCCCAGCTGCGCTGGTGTCGGCTTTGAGCGGCTAGCGGCTGGACGCGGGGTCCAGCGGTTTGCCGGGCGTCGTGACACTGCCAGTGACCGCCCCGGAAACATTTGCCGTGCGGGCGGAGGTGCGGTCGTCGTCCACTTCGACCTCGGTCCGCCGCACGGTGTCGCGTACCGTCTCAACACGCTCCTCAACGCCCTTGCTCACGACGACCTCCTCGGTGACGTGGGCAGTCTTTGACACCACGGCCTCCTCGGAGGTGGCGGTCGCCTCGATCGTCCGTTCAACAAACGCCGCCTGGTCAGCGTCGGTGATCGGCCGGTCGACGGTGCGACGCTCGATGGAGAGGTTCTCCTCGTGCAGTGTTACCTGCTCCTGCACCGGGGTCTCGACCACGTAGCTGCGGACCCGAACGCGCCCACCTTCAACTGCGCGCTTTCCGACGCGAAGTCGCTCCTCGACAAGGGAGATAGTCTCGTCCTGCCCGGCAGCAACGGCGGCCGCTGCCGTAGTGGGTGCCACTGTCGCGGCCGTGGCTGCGGTTGCGACCACGGTGCCGTCTGCGAGGGTCTGTGCGCCCGTCGTGCCCTGGGGACCGCCCCAGCCCTCGGCGCGCCAAGTCTCCTGGCGACCGTTGAGGTCCACCGCGCCGTTCTCCTCGAGGATGTCCATCGCGCGCTCGGAGCTGGCCTGCTCAACCTGCGCGGTCAGCAGGAAGCCGCCGCGCCGGATCGCCTCGGAATAAGCGTGGCGATCGTCGTCAGGCATGAACATCGATTTCAGGGAGGCGAGAAAGCCCGTGCCCTCGGCGGGCTCGCTCGCCGCAACACCGCTGGAAGCAGTGGTCTCCTGGGCCATCACGGTGACGTTCGCCGGAGCGACGCCCGCTTCGCGCGTCAGCCGCTCGACTGCCTGATCGGCTTCGCTTCGGGTGTCGTACAGAGCAGTCAGGGTCATAGTGGTCATGTCTTGTCTCCCGCGCCGCGAGGGCGCGCATTGGGTTCAGGTTTGTCGTCTGGCTGCGCTGGCACGCGCTCCACCGTGGCCGTCTGCCGTCTCAGCGGCACAGTCTGCTCGCTGGTCCGGTTGGTGGAGACGCGGCGAATCCAGAGCTCTTCCTTGAGAACGAGCCGGCGTTCCACCACCAGCACCTCCTCCAGCACGGGCACGACGAGGACCGCGCCATTTTCCTCCTCCCGTACCGCAGGTGCTGTGGCCACTTCGCGGCCGATTGGCACCCGCTCAACCTCGACGCGTTCCTCACGCAAGACCTCGCGCACTGCGGCGTCTTCGGTCGTGGTCGTGAGGTGGACGCGTACGCGCCCGGTCTCCACTTCGCGCCGTTCGACGACAAGCCGCTCCTCGAGCAGCGGAATGATCTGGGCTGCTTCGGGGTCTACGCTCTCAGCCAAGGTGCATCTGCTCCATTGATCGGCCCGGCTTCACTCGACCGATCCGTCCTGTGGTGGCTCAACGCCGCCTGCGGCAGTGAGAGCCGGGCCGCTTCACGCACAGCCGCTATGCAGGAATGCTCCGCCGCGTTCTTCGGCTCGCCCGCGTTGCCCGGGCGGATCACAACCGATCGGACCCCGCCACCATGCCTTCAGACACAGTCATTCCCGCCCGGCCCGCAGCAGCGCTCCCCGAGGGGGGACCTGCGCTGCCCCCCCGCATCTCCTGGGGTGCCGTGCTCGCCGGCGGCATCATCGCCGCGGCCCTTGCGGCCATGCTCAACATCCTCGGCGCCGCTATCGGCGCAACGACGGTCGACGCCGTCGGCCGGGCCTCGCCCGGCGCGGCCAGCTTCGGGATCGGCGCCGCGATCTGGCTGGTCGTGGCCAACACGCTTGCCCTGGCGGTGGGCGGCTACACCGCAGCCCGCCTCTCGGGCACTTCGGACGACACCGACGGCGTGCTGCACGGCTTGGCGGTGTGGGCAATTGCCTTCTTGTTCTCCGCCGCCCTGCTCGGCAACATGGTGGCCGGCCTGGCGTCCGGTGCCGCATCCGCGGCCTCGAACGTGGCTGGCGGCGCGGCTAGCGGGGTCGGTTCTATGGTCTCGACCGCGGCCGGCCAAGTCAGCCCCAGTGCCCTGATGGACCGTGCAAAAGACGCGCTGCGAGGCACCGGCGGCGAGCCGCGGGCCATGACCACGGAACAGCGCGGCGCCGAGATCACCTCCCTGCTGGCCCGCCGGGTTGCAGGGAATGAGTTCGCCGCTCCCGAGCGGACGCGGTTGAACGCGCTGGTCGCGGCCGAATACGGCATCGCCCCCGAGGAAGCAGCGCGGCGGGTGCAGGTTGTCGAGGCGGAGGCCCAGCGCACCGCAGCCGAGGCGGCACGTAAGGCTCGCGAGGTGGCCGATGCGGCCGCGCGGACGACATCGATTGGCGCCTTCGGGGCCTTCGCGGCCCTGCTGCTGGGCGCAATCGCGGCGGTACTCGGCGCCCGCCGGGGCACCCGCGACTGGGTGACACGGATGGCGCTGCCGACGACGCTGCGCCGTCCGGCCTGAACAGTCACTCTTCCCGGGGCAGCAATGTCCCGGGATGCCTGCGGGCGGACACCCGCATGTCTCGTTCGCGTCCTCCCCAACCGGCGGGGACGCGGCGCGGCGGAGCAAGGAGACCACTCCATGCGACCAAGCGAGATCGATGTTGACCTGGTGGCGCGACTGACGCCGCGACTGCGTGCCTTGCACGAAGCGAATGGCGGCGATTGGACCGGCACGCTGCGGGATGGCCTGGCTCTGCTGCGGCAAACCCACTCGGTCGAGCCGCGCGACGTTTCGATGGCCGACCAGCACGGCGCCGAAACCCTCGACACGCCGCGCGAGGATGATTGATGGCCGGCTGACGGAGACAGGGTGCGCCGAACCGAGCGCATCCCGGCTCGTTGCCCCATTATCCTGCCGATGAACGGCGGGCTGGGATACGTGGATCAGGCCGTTGCTGGATTGGGACGACCTTCGCTTTTTCCTGGCTATTGCCCGGACCGGCAGCCTCTCCGCCGCAGCGCGTGAGCTGCGTGTCACCCAATCCACCGTAGGCCGCCGCCTTGCGTCGCTCGAGAGCGGTCTCGGTACCCGGCTCTTGCATCGCACGCCGGATGGCTATGTCCCGACGCTGGCGGGTGAAGCGATCCTCGGCCAAGTGGAGCGCGTGGAGACAGAGGTGCTCGCGGTGGAGCGGACGACCGGTGGCCATGACGCTCTGCTGGAGGGTGTGGTGCGCGTGACGGCGGTCGAGACGCTCGCCAGCCACGTCCTGATACCCGCCTTCTGCGCACTCCAGCGTGGCACCCCCGAGATCGGCATCGAGCTGCTAGCAGATGTACGGCACCTGAGCCTTGCCATGCGCGAGGCCGACATCGCGCTGCGCCTCACGCGTTTCGAGCAGCACGACCTGGTCACGCGGCGGATCGGCACCATGGCACACGGCCTTTATGCCAGCCCGGCCTACCTGAATCGCTATGGCGCGCCGGACTTCGCGGCCGGCTGCCCGGGCCACCGCCTTGTCACTGGGCTGGACGGGGCCGAGGTAACGCAGGCCGCCCGCTGGATGACGGAAGCGGCCCCGCGCGCCGCCGTGGCGTTGCAGACCGACAGCCCGGAGGCGCAGCTGCAAGCCGCGCTGTGCGGCGAGGGAATGGCATGCCTGTCCAGGCTGCGCGGCGATGCGTTTGGGGCGGCGCTGTTGCGCCTACGGTCACCCTGGCCGCAAGCCGTAGTGGAGATCTGGTTGGCCGTGCACAAGGACAACCGCAGGACGCCCCGGATCCGGCTGGTGCTGGATGCGGTGACCGCGGCTGTCCGCGACCGAGCTAGCGATTTGGACCCGCCGGAGAGCCCGGGTCCTGTGGAACTCGTGGCCTAGCTACCTTCGGCTGTCGCCAAGGCGACGTTGAGCTGAGTTCCGTCATGCAGCGTGTTGGCGACCGGCGAGCGCAGGGTGGCACGTGTGACCAACGCCGCCAGCGCCTCCCGCGGCGCATCGGCCGTGATGTGCACGGCGACGCGTACTTCCTCGAGGCCGAGCGGCGCCGGTTGTGGCATGTCCATCGGGGCAGCGGCAATGTCCGCCTCCACATTGAGCACCAAGCCCGAAAGGGAGATGCCACGGGCGGTCGCGGCAGCCCGTATGCCGATGGCGAGGTCGGAGCCGAGTGCGGCGAGCAACAATTCTAGCGGCTCCAACGCCGGCTCGGTGCCGGGAAGCCCGCTCGGTTCATCCACAACCACGGCCGGCAGATCGCGGATATGCGTGCGCTGGCGTATTTGACTCCCCGCCACGGTTCGAGATCGCAGGGTTCGGAGCAAGCTCATGCAGGCCTGCCATTAGGTCGCGGTTTCAGGATACGCAACGCCGGTCTCCTTGCGTCTGTCGGCCAACACGTCGGGCTAAGCCGACATGGATCTGACACATGGTGCGTCCAGGGACCAATGGGACGATGCGAATTCGGCGATCCGCTGTGCGCGGATGTGCAGGCATCTCTGTGGTACGTGTGCCCCTAATCAAGTCCACAAATTGTTGGCAGCACGTGCGTCACGCCGTCATACCGATAGCCGCAACTGCGCTTCGGCCATCTCCGATCCATCGTCGAGCGACGACAGGATTACACCCAGCAGCCGTATGCCCCTTTGCGGTGGAAACAATGGCTCAAGCAACGCGAGGCTAACCTGGTCAAGCTCCGCCTGGTTGGCGACAGGGCCGAGACCAGTCCTGCTCCGCGTGACCTGGCTGAAGTCGGCATACTTGACCTTCAGCGTCACCGTCCGGCCACGAATGCCAGCGCCCTCGCAATACCTCCACACTTTCTCGATGATCGGCAGCAGGGCCGCGCAGGCTGCGTCTAGGGTGACCAGGTCGGTGGCAAAGGTGTTCTCCGCGCCGACAGATTTGCGAATCCGGTCTGGCCGAACTGGGCGTTCGTCGACGCCGCGGGCGATCCAGTAGTAGTAGGCGCCGGCCTTGCCGAAGTGCTGCTGCAAGAACGCCATGCTGTGCGCCCGCAGGTCGATGCCGTTGTGGATCCCGAGGCGGTTCATCCGCGCCGACGTGGCTGGGCCGACGCCGTGGAACTTACCGACGGGCAAAGCCTCAACGAAGGCTGGCCCCATTCGCGGCGTGATGACGAACAGCCCGTCCGGCTTGCGGTGGTCAGAGGCCAGCTTGGCCAGGAACTTGTTGTAGGAGATCCCGGCAGAGGCGGTCAGCGCCGTCTCGGCCTTGATGCTGGCCCGGATGCGCTGCGCGATCTCGGTTGCAGAGGCGATACCCTGCAGGTTCTCGCTAACGTCGAGATAGGCCTCGTCGAGCGAGAGGGGTTCGATCAGCGGCGTGTGCTCGGCGAAGATCGCCCGGATCTGCAGCGATACTGCCTTGTAGACATCGAAGCGCGGAGGCACGAAGACCAGCTCGGGACATTTCCGCCGGGCCGTCACCGACGGCATGGCCGAATGCACGCCGAATTTCCGGGCCTCGTAGCTCGCGGCGGCGACGACGCCCCGCTCGCGCGAGCCGCCGACCGCGACCGGCCGGCCGCGCAGCTCCGGGTGGTCCCGCTGCTCCACCGATGCATAGAAGGCGTCCATGTCGATGTGGATGATCTTGCGTATCGGCCGAACACCTGCCGCGGCGATTGGGCTCTCGGCCGCGCCGGCTATCGTTTCCTGGTCGGAATCGGCGTCGGACAAGGTCGCACCGTCAGGACGCGGCGGGCGCCCCGTCCTGCCTCTCGCCGCGGGCCACGATGACCAGCGACGCGTCCGGCAACGGCCGCTGCAGCGCGAGCGCTTCTTCCGTCGGCCCACTCATCCAGATATCGATCTCCTCCGACGTGGTCAAAATGACCGGCATAGCCTTCGGGTGGATAGCGCCAACCTCGCGGTTCGGTTCGGTGGTGAGGAAGGCAAAGAGGTCATTGGTCGTCTCGCCTTCCTTGACCTTCCGCACCGAGCTCCAGCGCGTCCAGATGCCGGCGAAGCAGGCCAGCGGTCGGCTCTCATCGAAGGCGAACCAGACCGGCGGCCGCGTGCCGTCGGGCATGATCTCGTGCTCGGAGAAGCTGGTGAAGGGCACGACGCAGCGATGCTCGACGCCAAGCCAGCGCCGCCAGTGCGGTGACTTGACGTTGCGGACATTGGTGACGCCCGGGTCGGACTTCCTGCCCTTCAGGGCGAAGGCCGGCGAGGGCATGCCCCAGCGGGCCATCGTCAGCTCGCGGCCCTCGGGCTGGTTGCGGACGATCGGCGCGGCATAGTCGGGGAAGACCCCGGGCAGCGGCGGCAGGTTGCCGGTCCGGTCGCTCATGGCGCGCGCCAGCTCGCGGATGGCCTGCTGGCCCTTGGTGATGCTGTACAGGTTGCACATGGCGTGACCGAGCCTCCTTGCGGGCCAGGGGAGGGCTGCCCGCAGACGATCGAACGGGCCGGGGCGCGGGGCAAGCCGGGCATCAGCGAAAGTCCCGGCTGCCGGGCAGCTTCGGCTTCGGGTGCTGGCTGCCGGGCTCGGGGCGCCGCACCTCGTCGGCGCGGCCGAGCGCTTTCTCCGTCCAGTCCCGGTCCTGGGTGGCGCCATCGATCTCGACCAGCCGGTTGAGCAGGTCGGAGCGGTCCAGGAGCCGGTCGACGATGAGATGGGTGATCGGCACCTCGGCCTGCGCGACCTCCCGCTCCACCCGACCCTCTGCGATCAGCAGGCGCCCCGACACCAGCGCCGTCCGGTCCCGCGCCGCGATCCGCTCGAAGACCACGAGGTTGGCCACGCCGTGCTCATCCTCGACGGTCAGGAAGACCACTCCCTTGGCCGAGCCCGGGCGCTGGCGGATCAGCACCAGCCCGGGCAGCCGGATCTTGGTGCCGGCGCGGAGGGCGTTCAGCTGGCGGGTGTCGCCGCAGCCCAGCGCCTCCAGGGCAGGCCGCAGCAGCGCCAGCGGGTGGCGCCGCAGGGTCATGCCGGTCGCCAGATAGTCCTCGACCACCGCCTCGCCCTCGGTCTGGTCCGGCAGGGTGACGGCGGGCTCCGGCACCAGTGGCGCCTGCGCCGCCATCGCGGCCGCCTCGGTCCCGGCGGCGACGGCGAACAGCGGCAGGTCCTGCGGCCCGTTCGCCACGCCGCGGGCCTCCCAGCCCGCCCGGCGGCGGCTGGCGCCAGTACCGGCGAAGGCGTCCGCCCCGGCCAGCGCCTCGAGCGCCTGCCGCCCCACCTCGGCCCGCACCGCGGCCTCCTCGACCGAGGCAAATGGCGCGCCGTTGCGGGCCCGCCGGGCCGCCAGGATGGCCCGCGCCTCGGCCTCCGGGAGACCTGCCACCAGCCGCAGCCCGAGCCGGAGGGCCAGGCTCCCGGCACTGGTGGGGTGCGGCTCCAGCGCACTGTCCCAGTCGCTGGCGTTCACGCAGGCCGCCAGGATGGCCACCCCGTGCTCGCGGGCGTCGCGGACGATCTGCGCCGGGGCGTAGAAGCCCATCGGCTGGCTGTTCAGCAGGGCGCAGGCAAAGACCGCGGGGTGGTGGCACTTCACCCAGGCCGAGGCATAGACCAGGTGGGCAAAGCTGGCGGCGTGGCTCTCGGGAAAGCCGTAGCCGCCGAAGCCCTCGATCTGCTGGAACACCCGCTCGGCGAAGCCGCGCTCATAGCCGCGCCGGACCATGCCCTCGACCAGCCGCTCCTGGTGGCGGGTGACGCCGCCCGACAGCTTGAAGGTCGCCATGGCCCGGCGCAGCTGGTCGGCCTCCTCCGGCGTGAAGCCGGCGGCGACGATCGCCAGCCGCATCGCCTGCTCCTGGAACAGCGGCACGCCGAGGGTCTTGCCCAGCACCCGCTCCAGCTCGTTCGGCGGGCCATGCTCAGGGGAGGGGGCGGGGTAGCGCACCGGCTCTTCGCCCCATTTGCGCCGGAGATAGGGATGGACCATGTCGCCCTGGATCGGCCCGGGCCGGACGATCGCCACCTCGATGACCAGGTCGTAGAAGCGCTCGGGGCGGAGCCGGGGCATCATGTTCATCTGTGCCCGGCTCTCGACCTGGAAGACGCCGAGGCTGTCGGCCCGGCGCAGCATGGCATAGGTGGCCGGGCAATCGCGCGGCAGGCTGGCCAGGTCGTGCTCGAGGCGGTGGTGCCGGCGCAGCAGGTCGAAGGCCCGGCGCAGGCAGGACAGCATGCCCAAGCCCAGCACGTCGACCTTGAGGATGCCGAGCGCGTCGATGTCGTCCTTGTCCCATTCGAGGACGGTGCGGCCCTCCATGGCGGCGTTGGTGACCACGGCCAGCTCGACCAGCGGCCCGCGGGTGATGACAAAGCCGCCGACATGGGTGGCGGCATGGCGGGGGAAGTCGAGGATCTCCTCGGTGAGCTCCAGCGCCATGGCGAGGTGCGGGTCGGCGGTGTCGAGCCCCTCGGCCGCGGCGAGCGCCGGCAGCCCCATCTCATGCCCGGGTCCCCAGCTACCCTTGGCCAGCCGGGCGGTGACGTCTTCCGAGAGGCCCATGGCCTTGCCGACCTCGCGGACGGCGCTGCGGGTGCGGTAGCGGATGACGGTGGCGCAGATCGCCGCCCGCTCGCGGCCATAGCGGTCGTAGAGGTGCTGGATCACCTCCTCGCGGCGCTCGTGCTCGAAGTCGATGTCGATGTCGGGCGGCTCGCCCCGGCTGGCCGAGACGAAGCGCTCGAACAGCAGGTCGTGCTTGGCCGGGTCCACCGCGGTGATGCCCAGCACGTAGCAGACCGCCGAGTTGGCGGCCGAGCCGCGGCCCTGGCAGAGGATGCCGCGGTCCCGTGCAAAGCGGACGATCTCGTGCACGGTCAGGAAGTAGGGGGCGTAGCCCAGCTCGGCGATCAGCCGCAGTTCGTGGGCGATGCGCGCGGCGATGCCGGGCGGCGTGCCGCCCGGCCAGCGCTCGGTCTGGGCCGCGGCGACCCGGTCGGCCAGGGTCTCCTGCGGCGACCGTCCTGGCTCAAGCACCTCGTCGGGGTATTCGTAGCGCAGCTGGTCGAGGGAGAAGTCGCCGCTGGCCTCCAGCGCCGCCAGGCTGTTGCCCAGCGCCTCCGGGTGGCCGGCGAAGAGCCGGGCCATCTCGGCGGCCGGCTTGAGGTGGCGCTCGGCGTTGGCCTCGGCCGCGTAGCCCAGGGCGTCCACGGTGGTACGCAACCGGATGGCGGTCAGCACGTCGGCGAGCCGGCGGCGGTCCGGGTGGTGGTAGCGGACGTCGCCGATGGCGAGCAGCCGGGTGCCCGTCGCGGCTGCCAGCCCGGCCAGGACATCGAGCTGGTGCCGATCCTTGCCGCGGAAGGTGCAGGCGGCCGTGAGAAGGAGGGGCAGGGCGAGCCGGTCTCGCAGCGCCGCGGAATCCCGCCGCAACTGGGCCATATCGGCAGCTTCGGGCCGAGCTGGCGGGATCGCCGCCAGCACCCAACCCTCGGCGGCGGCGAGCATGGCCCGCCGGCTGATCCGGCACTCGCCCTTGGGTGCATGCATGCGGCCGCGCGACAGCAGGGCGGTCAGCCGGCCATAGGCGGCGCGGCTGCCGGGCCAGACCAGCCATTCGGAAGCATCGTCGAGCCGGAGGCGGCAGCCGACCCGGAAGGCCAGCCCCGTCTCCTTGGCCGCGACATGGCCGCGGACCACCCCGGCGAGGCTGTTCAGGTCGCAGATCCCGAGCCCGGCGAGGCCGAGGGCCTGCGCGGTCTGCGCCAGCTCCTCCGGGTGCGAGGCGCCGTCGAGGAAGCTGAAGTTGGACCGGGCGGCCAGCTCGGCGAAGGCAGCCACAGCAGGCCGGCGGGTCAGGTGCTGTGCGGCGGGCGGGGCGGGTGCTTGAGGACCACGAACCGGGCCCGCTCGAGCTGCGCCACGAGTTGCTCGGCGAGCAGGGTGGCGGCCATCTCCCAGGCGGCGCCGCGCCGCGGCCGGCCGCGCTCGTCGAACCGCAGGCCATAGGCGAGGGCAGACGCGAGCTCCGCTTGGTCGACCGGCAGCAGCGGGCCGGTTAGCGGGACAGGGGCTTCGGCAGTGGGATCGGGCGGTTCGGGTGTGGGCGATTCGGACATAGGCCGACGATGCTGGGGCATAGTGAACGAATCAAGAACAAAATCGTCGTACTATGCCGAGTCATGATCTTGTCCCGATCATGTTCCGAGCCGTGGTGTGGGAGTGGCGCGCCCTGGAGAGCTGAGCCTTCGTGTCATCCGGCCATGTTGGGTAACTGAAGGCGGTAGCGGCAGAACCTCGCTATCGTCCCTGTACCTTCGAGGCGCCGACAGATCAGCTTGTCTGCGCGGGGTCGCGGCGCGCGAAGACGTACCCGCGCCCCTGAGCGCCCGCGAGCTTTCGAAGGTCTTCCGCTACATTGGTCAACACCTGGGCGGCATCCCCGACTGCGGAATGCAGATGCTTCCCGGTCATCCCGGAAGGCCGCTCCGTGAGGCGTTGCACGGTGATGGAGCCGCCGTCGTACCCCAGCCACCAGTGCCAATAGGGCCGACCATCACCTGACCCGTGCGATGCCCAGGCCTGCGGGTCTTCCAGCGAAGCCACAGCCGCCTCGACATTCTTGATCATGGCCCGTTCCGGATCCATCCAGAGGACCCGCACGAGCGCTTCCCGCACGCCCTCGATCCCTTCGACCACGCCGGCTCAGGGCTGGGCGTCCTGAATGATCAGCACGAAGCAGCTTCTTGCCTCGGGTATTGCTGTCATGTCCGGCGTATCCCGTTGATGGGCTCGACCCTGGCGGGCTCCAGCCGGGCGCGCTGCAGTTGGCCTATGACGCCCCGTTGAGCCGATCTTTCAGTGCTTTTGCGGGGGTGAACTTTGCGACTTTCGACGCAGCGATCTGGATTGCCGCGCCCGTCTGGGGGTTGCGACCTTCGCGCGCGGCACGCTCCGTCGCACTGAAGATACCGAAGCCGTTCAGCCGCACGTCCTTGCCGGCCATGAGCTCGTCAGACACGGCGCTAAGAATCACATCGATCGCCTTGGTGGCATCAGCCTTCGACAGGCCGGCTGCATCGGCGACATGGGCAATGAGGTCGGCTTGATTCATGGGTGATCCACTCGCGTTCGCTAATGAGAGGCTCGGCTACAACTTCGCGACCGAACGGGCAAGTGTGACAGGGACACCTGTTGCATCATGCAAAGGCGGTTCACAAGCGCCATCTGCAGGACAAGCTGAGCAACCTCGTCTCTTTCAATAACTCTCAAGGAATGCACTGGATGGCTAAACGCGTGAAAAAATCCAAGTTGCGCGATGCGCGTCTGCAGCTTGGTTTGTCGCAGGCCGAGGTCGGCAATCAGCTGGGCGTCACCGGCGCTGCAATCGGCCACTATGAAACCGGCCTCTCGAAGCCTTCGCCTGATCGGGCCGCTCAGCTTGCCAAGTTGCTTGGCCTAAAGCCGAACGAGGTTGACGCTTCCCAGCGCGGCTCCATCGAAACGACGACTGATCGTCGGCGACCGGCTGTTGCAAGACAGCGCGCCAACCATGCGCGTGATGTGCAGGGTCCGAGCCGAGAAGAAGGTGCGGTGCTCGATGCGCTTCGGGCAATGCCCGCTGCGGAGCGACGCGTGGTGGTGAAGCTGGTACTCGCCTACAAACGCACAGGCCCGCGCACTGCGGCAGGACAACATCGCTAGCCCGTACGCGATCCAGCTTTATCGGCACTGTCGTAGGCTTAGCCTTCGGCAACCCGCGGATGACAAGCGCCGACCTGCTTCAGGAAACTGTGTCGTGTGCGATGACCAAGCGCCCCGGCACGACCACTCGGCCGCGGGTCGCGCTGGCCGGATTACTCGAGCCGCAGGCCGATCCGCTGGACGACCTCGCGGTAGAGCTCGAACTGCCGATCGAGGAAGTCCCGGGTCATGGCCGGGCTGCTGTCCAGCTCCGGCACGGTGCCCGTCGCTTCCAGCCGGCTGCGCACCGTAGGATCGGCGATCGCCCGGCTGGCCGCCCGGCCGATGGCCTCGACGATCTCGGGCGGCATGCCGGCCGGGCCGGCGAGCACCGTCCAGCTGGCCATCTCGTAGCCCGGCACGCCGGCCTCGGCGATGGTCGGCACATCCGGGAAGTTCGGATCGCGCTTCGCCGTGCTGACGGCCAGCAGGCGGAGCGCGCCGTCGCGGATCTGCCCGATGTTCGAGCCGATCGTGTCGATGGCGAAGATGCATTCGCCCTTCATGATCGCCTCCGCCGTCTGCGAGCCGCCCCGGTACGGCACATGCATCGCCTCGACGCCCGCGGACTTGGTGAAGTGCTCGCTGGCGAGATGGGCGACGCCGCCGACGCCGGAACTGGCGAAGGCAAGCGCGCCGGGGTTCGCGCGCAGCCGGGCCAGCAGGGCCTGGACGGTATCGATGCCGCTGTCGCGCGACACCAGCAACCCCATGGTGCTGATGCCGAAGAAGGCGAGCGGCGTGAAATCCCGGGTCGGATGGTACCGGGCGGCCGAGGCGCCGGCGGCCGGCGCGACGGCGAGGGTGGAGGCCGATCCGACCAGGAGGGTGTAGCCGTCCGGCCTGGCGCGGCGGACGGTGTCGGCCCCGAGCGCACTGCCGGCCCCGGGCCGGTTGTCCACCACGGCCCGGCTGCCCTCGGCGAGGAGCGGCCCGAGCTTGTCGGCCAGCAGGCGGCCGGCGAGGTCGGTCGCGCCGCCGGCCGCGAAGGGCACGACGATGGTGATGACCCGGTCCGGATAGGCGGCCAGGGCCGGCCGCGCTGCGGCCGCAAGGGCAAGTCCTGCGAGGAGCCTCCTGGTCAGGGGGCGGCGATCGATCATGGTCGTTTCCTGTCTTGTGCCGCAGCGCCAGCATGCAGAGGCGGCGACTGTCCGCCCATCCAACGCTGTGACGTCGGGTACGGCTGTCCGTCAAACGAACCCCAGCCGGCCAGCCCGGGAATGTCCGGCAACCCTGGTGGGGTAACGGCAAAGCGGACATGCTCAATTCCGGACGGCAAGCCGGACAGGAGCGGCCATGACAGCGGTCGGTTACGCCCGGGTGAGCACGGCGGATCAGGACCCAACTCTGCAGCTCGACGCACTGTGGGCTGCGGGCTGTGCCAGGGTGTTCGAGGACCACGCCTCCGGCGCCCGCGCCGACCGGCCCGGGCTGCTCGCCGCCCTCGATTATGCGCGTGAAGGCGACGTGCTGGTCACCTGGAAGCTGGACCGCCTCGGCCGCAGCCTGCCGCACCTGATCGAGACGGTGGCCGCCCTGAAGGGGCGCGGGGTGGGGTTCCGCTCGCTCACCGAAGCGATCGACACCACCACGCCCGGCGGGCGGCTGGTGTTCCACCTGTTCGCCGCCCTCGGGCAGTTCGAGCGCGACCTCATTCGGGAACGCACCCGTGCGGGGCTCGCCGCGGCGGCGGCGCGCGGGCGCATAGGCGGGCGCCGGCCGGTGGTCACCGAGGAGAAGCTGCGGCGGGCCAAGGAACTCATCGCCCGCGGGTTGACAGTGCGCGAAGCCGCGACACGGTTGAAGATTGGCAAGACAGCCCTGTACGGCGCTCTGGGCGAGGGGGTTCGGTGATGCCGCGGGCGACTACACTGGATGCACTTCGACTGCCATTGCGGGGCAGGACGTCCATCGCGCCCATCCGTCCAGTCGGCCGCGATGCGCGAGGGCGGCGGCTTATAGAGGGCGCTTTGATCGGTCTTGTCGCCTGCCTCCTCGCCCCGGCAGCGGCGGCGCAGGTGCCAGGCGTTGCCCGACCGGGTTGGAGCTTTGACCTCACCTCCTACGGTTGGCTGACTGCGACATCGGGCACCGTCGGTGCGGGTGCTGTCCAAGTGGGTATCGACAATAGCTTCGTGGATACCCTCCGGCAGGCGGACAGCGCCTTGTCCTTCATGGGACGCGGCGAGCTGCGTAGGGGCCGGCTCGGGCTGTTCCTCGACGGGATCTACACCCGCTTGGCCTATGACGACGTTCGGGCAGGGCCGCTCACCCTGGACGCGACCAGCGTCCTTGGCGTGCTGGAATTCGGCGCGGCCTACGAGGTGGCGGACGGCCCCTGGCGCATGGGCGGACGGGATGACTGGGCGCTCGACGTGCTGGCGGGTGGGCGCTGGACGCATCTGAAGACCGAGGTTTCTCTCGCTCGCTTCCCTTCCGGCGTATCCACGACGGACTGGGTCGATCCCTTCGGCGGGCTCCGACTGCGCGGGCAACTGGGCGAGCGCTGGGAGGTCTCGCTGCGTGGCGACGTCGGCGGTGGCACCGGAGGGTCGCGCTTCGCTTGGCAGGCGGGCGCCTTCGTCGGCTACCGCTTCGAGATGTTCGGATTGCAGAGCGCGGCTGTGCTCGGCTACCGCGCTCTCAGTCAGGATTTCCGCAGCGCGAAGCTGGTCTGGGACACGACGTTGTATGGGCCCGTCCTGGGCCTCAGCATCCGCTTCTAGGGCGCTAACCCAGGCCGCTTACTCCGGGGACGCCGATCGCCCGGGGTAGTCCCCAAGCCATCTGACAATTTTGTGAAGAAATGCAGCCGAGCGTCTCGGTTCGGGTAAATCCGATACGGTCCGTTTGCCGACTTCCCGGCGCTGGGCGCGTCGGGGCGGACCATACTTGGCGTCTGCAAAAGGCGCGAGCCGATCGCCCCTGCCATGGTCATTCAGGCGTCATGCGAGTGGAGGACGAGATGCAAGATCGCCCGGCGAGCCGACGGACCATGATCGCCGCCGCCCTTGGCGCCACTGCAGGCGCCCGACTTCCCAGCCCCAGTCAGGCCCAGGCTCCTGCGCCGCCTCCTGCCGCAGCTGAAGCGCGTCAGATCGCGCACGACGCCTATTTCTACGCCTATCCGCTCGTGAAGAACTATCTGAGCATTTACCAGTTCGCGCTCGATCCCGGCGGCAGCCAGTACAAGGGGCCGGTCAACCAGGTGAACAACGTCGCTCGCGTGTTCACGCCGGCCGACACCGGGGTCATCACCCCGAACTCCGACACGCCCTATTCCTTCCTGATCCTCGACCTCCGGGCGGAGCCGATCGTCGTCACGCTGCCGGAGATCGAGCCCGGGCGGTACTACTCCCTACAGGTCGTCGATCTTTACACCAACAACGTCGATTACCTTGGTACGCGGAAGGACGGGAATGGCGGCGGCCGCTTCCTGATCGCCGGGCCAGGCTGGGAAGGCGCGGTGCCGCCCGGCGTCCGGCGCGTGGTGCAGCTGTCCACGCTGCTTGCCGAAAGCCAGTTCCGGACACAGCTCCTGAGGCCGTCCGACCTTGACCGGGTGAAGGCGATTCAGGCCGGCTACCGCGCCGAGCCGCTGAGCGCGTATCTCGGGCGGCCTGCACCGCCCGCGGCGCCCAGCATCGCATACCCGCCGATCAGCGATGCCAGCTTCGACCCGCAGTTCTGGCAGTACGCGAACTTCCTGCTGCAGTTCTGCCCGCCGATCCCCGCCGAGGCAGCGCTGCGCGCACGCTTCGCCACGATCGGCATCGAGGGTGGCGGGCCATGGCCGCCGGCAGGCTTGGCACCTGAGGTCCTCGCCGCGGTCGAAGCCGGTGGGACGGAGGCGCGTCAGGAAATCGCGCAGAGCCTTGCCAAGGTGACGACCTCCGTCGGCCTGTTCGGGACACCGGAGGCGATGGCCGGCAGGTACCTCCAGCGTGCCATGGGCGCCATGGGCGGCATCTACGGAAACAGCCCTGAGGAGACGGTCTACCCGAACTATGCGCTCGACGAGGCCGGGCAGCGCCTGGACGGGAGCCGGTCGAACTATACCCTCACCTTCCCACCCGGCCGGCTGCCGCCCGTCGACGCTTTCTGGTCAGTGACCATGTACGACGCCCGGACCCAATTCCTGGTCGACAACTCGCTGCGCCGCTATCTGATCAACTCGTCCATGCTGCCGGATCTGAAGCGGGACGCGGATGGCGGTATCACGCTTCACCTGCAGCACGCCTCGCCGGGCGCCGACAGGGAAGCCAATTGGCTGCCCGCCCCGGACGGGCCGATAGGCGTGGTGATGCGCCTCTACCTGCCGAAGCCCGAGGTGCTGGACGGCAGCTGGCTGCCACCGGCGATCCGAACCGCCGGCCCAGCCCGTTAGCGCGCCGCCCGTGCCGAAGCTGTAGTCCATCGTAAAAGCAAGAGGTGGTCCTTCGATGCCCCCATGCCGCTTACCTACTCCCTACGTGGCGTTCTGCGCGGCGCTCAGCCTGGTTCCACCGGCGTTTGCCCAGCCCGGTCCACCGCAGAGCAGCATCCCCGTGACGCCGGACAATTTCGCCCGGGCGGAGTCAGACCTCTACTTCGGCGGCGTGGTGAAGAACGGCGGGTTCGGCCGGTTCGACCACACACGCGAACCCGCGCCGCTCGACAAGCAGACGGTGATCCGGCTGAACCGCGATACGCTCTACTCCGCGGCAGTCTTCGACCTCGACGCCGGGCCGGTGACGATCACCCTGCCGGACGCCGGCACGCGCTTCATGTCGCTGCAGGTCATCAACGAGGACCAGTACACGCACGGTGTCCACTACCGGCCGGACCCCTATACCCTCACCCGCCAGGAGATCGGGACACGCTACGTCGTGGCCGCGGTGCGCACGCTTGTCGATCCGCAGGATCCGGGTGACCTTCGCGCCGCCCACGCTTTGCAGGACGCAATCAAAGTCTCGCAGGCCGGCACCGGCAGGTTCGAGATCCCGGCTTGGGATCAAGCCAGCCAGAAGAAGGTGCGCGATGCGCTCCTCGTGCTTGCTTCGACCCTTCCAGACACCAACCGGATGTACGGGCGCCGGGACGAAGTTGACCCCGTGCGCTTCCTGATCGGGGCTGCGTACGGCTGGGGCGCCAATCCCCCGCGCGAGGCCCTCTACCTGAACGTGGTGCCAAACAGGAACGACGGCCGGACGGTCTACCGGCTCACGGTGAGAGACGTGCCGGTGGACGGGTTCTGGTCCATCAGCGTCTACAACGCGGCGGGCTATTTCCAGTCGAACCCACAGAACGCCTACTCGCTCAACAACGTCACAGCCAGGAAGGCTGGGGATGGCTCCATCATGGTTCAGTTCGGCGGCTGCGACGGCGGCGTGCCCAATTGTCTCCCGGTGCCTGCTGGCTGGAACTACATGGTCCGGTTGTACCGGCCTCGGCCGGAGATCCTGACGGGCGCGTGGACATTCCCCGAGGCGCGTCCCGTAGACTGAACCTGCAGGTGCGCTGGGGCCGATGCGCCGCGCTTCGCAGACGTATGCCCTACCCGACGGCGGAACGCCGCGGTGCACCACTGTCAGCAGGAGTTCCGCTTCCGTTCGCGCGAACCGGACACTCAGCGCAGTTTCGTGTCCGGACCCCCAAACCTTATCGTCTCGACCGCAACGCCCGCGACAGCCCCTCGACCGAGTAGGGCTTGTGCAAAAGCTCGAAGTCCTGTGCCCCACCATCCGCCAGCACCTGGCTATAACCGCTGGTCAGGATGACTGGAAGGTTCGGCCACCGGCGTCGGATCTCGCGTCCTAGCTCCACCCCGTTCATGCCGGGCATGACCACGTCCGAGAACACCACATCGAACCGGCTCGCGTCCTCATCCAGGAGTTCGAGAGCCGCTTTGGCGTTCGGCGCCCAGGTGGCGCCATTGCCGAGATCCTCTAGCATCTGCCGAGCGAATTCGCCGACCTGGGTGTTGTCCTCCACCAGGAGCACCCTTCGCCGTCCTGCCGCGGGCATATCGGCGCCAGCTTGGAAATCTGACGGCGCCATGGCCGCCTTGGCCTCCACCCGGGGCAAATAGAGGGTGAAGCTGGTGCCGTGGCCGACCTCGCTCTCGACGGCAACCTCGCCGCCGGACTGCTTGGCAAAACCGTAGACCTGCGACAGTCCAAGGCCGGTGCCCTTACCCACCTCCTTGGTCGTGAAGAATGGCTCGAAGATCCTGTCCAGCATTTCCGGCGCGATACCTGAGCCGGTGTCGGTGACCGACACCGCGACGAAGGCGCCCGGTGCGCTCGCGTGTCCCCGGGTGGACGGCACTCCGCCGGCGAGCCAGGTTCTGAGCATCAGGCGGCCCTCACCATTCATCGCATCACGCGCGTTGACGGCGAGGTTCACCAGCGCTGTCTCGAACTGGTTCGGGTCGGCCTCGACGGAGCAGCCCTCACACTTAATAGCCGTCTCGATTTCGATGCGAGCGCCCACCAAGGGGCGGACGAGGTCTGCGACCGCCTGCAGGCGTTCGCTCACGGGGAACACCTCGGGCTTGAGCGGCTGGCGCCGCGCGAAGGCCAGGAGTTGGCCTGTCAGCTTGGCCGCCCGGTTTGCCGTGTCCGAGATGGCTTCGATATAGCGCTGCCGCCGCTCCTCGGGCAGGTCGGGGCGGCGCAGCAGGTCGGCGGCGGAGCGAATGACGGTGAGCAAGTTGTTGAAGTCGTGCGCCACGCCCCCGGTGAGTTGCCCCACAGCTTCCAGCTTCTGGCTCTGCCGCAGCGCCTCCTCCTGCTGTCGCAACTGCTCGGCCCGGCGCGCCACCTCGACCTCGAGGTGCTCGTTTAACTGCCGCAGTTCCTCCTCGGCCTTCTTGCGATCAGTGACATCCAGCACGAACTCGACGACTTCCTCCCCGATCCTGCGCGCCGCGAACAACCCCCACCAGCGCGAGCCATCCTTCCGGATGTACTGCTTCTCGTAAGGCGTGGTCTCACCCACCGTGGTCACCTCGGCCACCGCCCGCAAGGACAAAGGGTAGAACTCTGGCGGAGTCAGGTCCTGCCAGGTCTTGCCGACCGCTTCCTCGCGGGTGAACCCGGTCATGCGCAGGAAGGCCTCGTTTATTTCCGTCAGTCTGAAGCTAGCGCCCCAGAACATGACGCCCACCGTACTCATGGAAAGGGCAGCTCGGAGCCGTGCCTCACTCAGCCGCACAGCATCCCGAGAGCGCTCGCGTTCGGTCACGTCGCGCGACGAGACCAGCAGGAGTTCGGGCTGTCCCGCGGCATCGGGGACCGCGGTGAACTGCGTGTCCCACCACTTCGGCGTGCCCTGGACGGTAGGAGCATAGCCCTCGAAGCGGCCCACCCGCCCGGCAGCGGCCTCGGCCAGAGCCGTCTCGATCTTGCCCCGCTCCTCCTCTGGCCAGAGCTCCGCGTAGCGCTTACCCCTGACCGCCTCGAGGCTGCCGATCCCCATCATGCGCAGACCGGGACCGTTCATGAAGGTTGTAGCCGCCGCTGCGAAACTGACCCACCTGCCGGATGAAATCTGACCCACGCCTAGGGTTGCCCTGTCGTGGTGATGGGGGCCCGGATGGTTGGGGGAGAGGCGGCATTGGAGATCCGGGTATTGGCCAAGCATGGCCTGGGCGTGCGGGAGATCGCGCGGCAGGTGGGCGTGTCGCGCAACACGGTGCGGCGCTACCTGCGTGAGCCGGAGGCGGTGCACTACCGCGAGCGGCCACTACGGCCCGGCAAGCTGGCGGTCTTCGAGGAGTACGTCGTCGCGCGACTGGCCTCGGCGCTGCCGGAGCGGTTGGCGGCGAGCGTGCTGCTACGGGAACTGCACGAGCGCGGCTACACGGGCGGCTACACCATCCTCAAGGATTTCGTGGCGGCGCGGCAGGCACCCGCGGCGGCGGACCCGGTGGTGCGGTTCGAGACGGCGCCGGGCGAGCAGATGCAGGTTGATTGGGCCTCGCTGCGACGCGGGCCGGATCGGCTGTCGGTGTTCGTGGCGACGCTGGGCTGGAGTCGGGCGGCGTATGTCGAGTTCGTCACCGACGAGCGGCTGGAGACGCTGCTGGCGGCGCATGAGCGGGCCTTCCTGGCGTTCGGCGGGGTGCCGCAGAAGGTGCTGTACGACAACATGCGCACCGTGGTGCTGGCGCGCGACCATTACGGCCCGGGGCAGCACCGCTACCATCCGGGCTTCCTCGACTTCGCCGGGCATTGCGGCTTCCGGCCGCGGCTGTGCCAGCCCTACCGGCCGCGCACGAAAGGTAAGGTCGAACGCTTCATCCGCTACCTGCGCGGCAGCCTGTGGGTGCCGCTGGCCAGCCGGATGGCAGCCGAGGGCGTGGTGGTGGACCGGACGGCGGCGAACCTGGCGGCGGGCCGCTGGCTGCGCGAGGTGGCCAATGCCCGGGTGCATGCGACCACGGGCGCGGTGCCTGCGGCGCGGCTCGAGGAGGAGCGCCGGGCACTGCGGCCGGTACCGGCACCCTATCGTGGTCTGGTGCCGCGCGATGCTGCCCCCCGGCTGTCGCCGGAGCCGCGGCCGATCGTCGGGCTGCAGCACCCGCTGGCGATCTATGACACGCTGTTCGTCCCGCCGGTCCTGGCCTTGCCCGAGGTGGTGGCATGACCGGGACGCAGCATGCCCGGATCGTCGAGCTCTGCGCCGAGCTGCGGCTGACGGCGGTGGCGGACCTCTACGGAGCGACGGCGCAGGCCGCCGCGGCAGGCGATGCCTCGTTCAGCGACTTCCTCGAGGAGACCCTACGTGGCGAGCGGGAGGTGCGGCGCGGCCGGGCACGGGAGATGTTCGCTCGCACCGCGGGGTTCCCGGCGGTCAAGACGCTCGACGGCTACGACTTCGGGTTCGCCACCGGCGCACCACGGCAGCAGATCACCGAGTTGGCCAGCCTGGCCTTTGTCGAGCGGGTGGAGAACGTGGTGCTGCTCGGGCCGAGCGGGGTGGGCAAGACCCACCTGGCGATCGCGCTCGGCTACCTGGCGACGCAGCGCGGCTGGAAGGTCCGGTTCACCACCGCGGCCGACCTGGTGCTGCTGCTGGAGACGGCGCAGCGGCAGGGGCGGTTGAAGGAAGTGCTGCACCGCGCGGTCAACATCTACCGCCTGCTGATCATCGACGAGATCGGCTACCTGCCGATGGGCCGCGAGCAGGCCAACCTGTTCTTTCAGGTGGTGACCAGGCGCTACGAGCGGGGCGCCATGATCCTCACCTCGAACCTGACCTTCGGCAGCTGGGACCAGGCCTTCGCGGGCGAGACGGTGCTGACGGCCGCCATGCTGGATCGGCTGCTGCACCATGCCACCGTCGTGCAGATCAGCGGCGAGAGCTATCGGCTGAAGGACAAGCGGCGCGCGGGCGTCATGGCCAAGCCGAAGCCTGCATCGTGAGCGGCGCCGCCCGGGGTGGGGCTCGCCCCACCCCGGGCGAAGGTGGGTTAGGTTTCAACCGGCGCCTCGCGCCAGACTGGGTCAGATTTCAACCGGCGTTGACAAGGTCAGGTGCCCGCCCGGTGTGAGGAGCTTGATGCAGTCCGCGCTGCTCTCGAGCACGCTGCGCAGCACCGCCTCGCTTGCCCGAAGCCGCTTCCCGGCCAGGTGCTGCTCCGTGCGGTCACGGACGATTTTGGCATAGCCGAGGTGCTCGCCTGTCCCCTCGTCGCGGAGCGCCGTCATGGAGCCCGCGCCCCAAAATCGGGTGCCGTCTTTGCGCATGTGCCAGCGCTCGTCGACGGCGCGACCTTCGGTGCGGGCTCGCGCCATCTCCGCCGCGCAGGTGCCTTCCTCTTGATCCTCAGGTGTGAAGATCATAGAGGCGTCCTGGCCGACCGCCTCGTTGGCAGACCAGCCCATCACTCTTTCAGCCGCCGCGTTCCAGCTGGTGATCGTGCCGTCGAGGTCGGTCGTGAGAATGGCGAAGTCGGCCGAGCTCTCCAGGACGAGTTCAGCGATCCGGCTGCGGCTCGCTTGGCCGCCCTGGGAAGTATCGAGCATGACCTGTTCACCGGTGCCGTTCGATGTTGAGACGTGACGCCGAGGCTGGCGCGAAAACGATGCATGCGGCAGCGCCTCCACTCTGCCGGTTGGCCATTTCGGTGACCCGCGCGGGCGAAAAGCCCGCCACTCGGGCGGACAGTACATCGAGCGCCACCCGGAGCTCGGCACCGCCGATGGCGCCCTCCGCCACCCAGGCTGCCAGCATGCCCTCTAGCGTCTCGCGCTCCGACGCCATCCAGCCCGCCGCGCCGCCACCGCCGTGGCACGCGTCCCACTGTCCATACCAGAGCCGCCAGCGCGTCCTGGCCGCGTCGGCCCGGGGCAGCCCGGCGAGGCAGCCGCGCGGGAAGAACCCTACGGCGACGTTCTCGTGCCGGGGCGCCGCGCCGGACGACTCTGGCCGCAGGTCCCACACCAGGACCGCGTCCTCGGGCCGGATCATGCCATCCACGAGCCGCTCCGGGCACATGGCCAGCGTTGGGCAGGTCTCCGATGCCTTGCCCAGACCACGCCAGCGCTCGGGCCATTCGGTGGGGGGAAGGCGCTCGAGCAGCTCGACTGTGGCTCCGAGCGCACCACTCGGGACCTCGCCCGCGCCGATGTCGCGCGCCCTTCGCCGCGACATGATGCCCGCATGGTCGAGCGCGGCCTGCCACACGCCGCCAAACAACGCCTCCAGCCGCGGCACCAACCCATCACGGCGCGACATCCTACCCCCAACGATTAGCTGGGCGAGAGATGTAGGCAAAAAGTTCCTAGGAACTTAAGATCGAGTTTGGCCAATGTAGTAGCGCTCGAGACTACAGTCCCGCTGTTAGAACCCTCGCCGACGAGCGACCCCAAGGAAGCGGGCCGGTGCCGGCGGGGTCCGTACCGTGCTGTACGAGGTACGAGGCGGCGGCCACTGCCTGTTGGCCGGCCGACATCGACCCTGGCGCGCTGTTGCTGGAGTTGGTCCTCAAGCCTGGACATATCCCGGGGCTGGGGCAGGTATCCTTTCGATGAACACCGATGATCCGACGGATGCACCTTTATCCACCTGATGAGACGGCGTAGCCGATGAAGCTCCACACGAGCCGTGGCTGGCAACTGAACGTCCCGATTGTCGGTATCCACAACGACATAAATGTCGGCTTCAGACGGGCGGTACGCTCGCCGGCCGCACATCAAGTGTTATGGGAGAGCTCGGGCGGGCTGCACGGCTGCGGGCTGGGCCGCGCGTGGTAGCAAGACCTGATCTTCCTCGTCCCAGATCAGCGTCCACTCGCCTTGTCGTCCACCGACGGCCTTCACCAGCTCAAGCTGCCAAGCCGCCTGGCCCAGATCGTAGTCCCGCATACCCGTCCCGGGCGCACTGGCGATGCGCCATCGCGTGCGTGCCGCTGAGGGTTGAGCTAGCGCCTCGGGTCGCACCAGCACGAGGCCGATCCCGCCGCCCGCCTCGGCGGCTAGTTGCAGGCGGCGCGAGGCCGGCAGATCGAGCGGCTTCGGGTGAACCAGACAGGCAGCCCCTACGGCAGGACATCGTAATGCCTCTTCCGCGGCCCAGAGGCTGTCCACGCCACTGGCAGCCACCACCACCAGGGTCTCCGGCCGCATCCCGAAGCGCAGCGCGCCAGCAGGCCATATCGACGGCTCCGGCTCGATCCAGAAGGTCGTCTGAGGCTCTGGGCCGGCACAGGCACGGGCCGCCAGCATCGAAGCAAAGCCGAAGGCCGATCCGCTATCGCCCTCGGCGGCAGCGACCTCGTGCGACGCACCCCGGGGCAGGCCCTTGCCGCCCGGCAGCGCAGCGTCGACCGGCCTGGCTACCGGCACCGCGTCGGCTGCCGTTCGCCCGCCACCCTGGATGCAGGCGAGGCGGGCACGCAGGGCGGCGAGGGTGGCGGCGCGGTCGATTGCCATGGGATGCCTCTACCCGATGTTCGCTAAATGTTCCACGCGCCTTCAACGCAACACCCAGCAATGCGATCACCACCATCCTACATCTTGGCGGCGGCGACCGGTCTGGCCTCGGCAATGGCGGGATCACCAGAGGCAACCAGCCGGGCAATGCGGCCGTCCGGGCGGCGCTCCACGGTAAGGATAAGCGTGGCATGCCCAGCGCCGCCCGGGGCGCCAGCCAGGGCCCGACCGTCTAGCAGGAGCACCTCCTGCGTCCCCTCTGCCAACTCGCCATGGATCGTCGGTGTGGCCAGGCTCGGCAGTGCCAGAACCACCATGACGGCCTCGCGCGACTTCATCTCGAGTTCGAGGATCGCGCCCAGCGCTTCGCGGCCGGCATCGTCGTGGGGCAGGGGAAAGGCCAAGACGGTGACGACGCCTGCCGCGTCAGCCGCATAGGCCCGAGGCGCCAGGTTTGCGCGGCCCCACGCCCAGCGCTGCAGATGCGCCTGAACATGGTTGAGGAATGCCGCGAATGTGAGGTTCGGAATGCGGATCATGCCGGCGTGCCTGGGTCGCTTTGGCAACGCTCCAGACCCACAGGCGGCTGCGTGGGTGAGACGCTTGTTTTCCGGTCGAATCCGTCTCCTGTCCACATATCCACAGTTCTTGGGCCGCAACGGTGCGGCATGTATTACGGCTCCGCAGTAGCTAGGCATTCCTACACCGAATCCAATGCTGTAGCGGCCGTTCCAGTGTTTGCAGATGAGCCGGCCATCTGCCGCTAAGCCCTGGAAGTTACACAGAAACTCCCCGATCCCGCTTTTCGTTCTGAATTCGTACATCGGGAGACGTGTGGCATGGCGAGCAGGCCCGTCTGGGAAGGGCATCTACGGCTGTCGCTGGTTGCCTGCCCAGTGCGGCTGTTCAAGGCCACCGGCGAAGGCGACGCCGTGCACTTCCACCTCCTGCACCGGCAGACGCTGAACCGGGTGAAGCAGCAGTACCGCGACCCCGAGGACGGCGTCGTCGAGCGTCGCGATATGGTCAAGGGCTACGAGATCGAGCGCGACCGCTACGTGGTCGTCGAGGATGACGAGCTGAAGCGGCTCAAGGTCGAGAGCACGAAGGTCATCGACATCGAGCGCTTCGTCGATCGCGGCGAGATCGACAGGCTGTACTGGGAAGAGCCCTACTACCTCGTCCCGAGCGGCAAGCCCGCGCAGGAGCCTTTTGCGGTGATCCGCGAGGCCATGACCGGCGAGGACAAGGTCGCACTCGGGCGCTTGGTGATGTCGCAGCGCGAGCGGGTCGTGGCCATCGAGACCCGAGGCCGCGGCATGCTGCTGACGCGGCTGCGTAGCCACGACGAGGTACGGGACGAGGACGAGTTCTTCGACGCCATTCCCGACGTGACGATCAGCCCGAAGATGGTCGAGATCGCCAAGCAGATTATGGCCCAGCAGCACGGGAGCTTCGACTCCGCCGAGTTCCGCGACCGCTACGAGGAGGCGGTGCGCGAGCTGATCGAGGCCAAGGCGGACGGCGCCAAGCTGGTCACCCGGCCGCAAGAGCCGGAGGAGAGCAACGTGGTCGACCTCATGGAGGCGCTCCGCCGCTCGCTGAAGGCACCGAATCCCCAGGCGCGGGAGCACGAGACAACGGGGCGCGAGACACGCGACGGCAAGCCCGCGGCGAAGCAGACCGGTAAGGCACCACCCGCGCCGCGAAGGGGAGGCAAGGATGCCAGCCGCACCGCCCGCCGACGCGCCGCAGGCTGAGCCGGAGCAGAGCGGCATCCTCGAGCTCGGCGAACGGGCTCCGGGCGGGCTGAGCCTTGTGGTGCTGCGCAATCCGGAGACCGATGACCGCGTCATGGCGACAATGCGCTGGGGCCTAGTAGAGACGGAGGACGACAGCAAACCGGTGCTCTACGTCCGGGCCGAGACTATCGCCAACCGCGGCCCCCTCCGCGAGGCACTGCGCCGCCGCCGCTGCATCGTGCCGATGGACAGCTACGTCCAGCAGGCCGGCCCCGAGGGTGCTGTGGGGCGCTATGAAATCTCACTCGCGGACGGAGCGCAGATCGCAATCGCGGCCATTTGGCAGGAGACTGGGGACGGGCCGCATTTTGCCATCGTGACCTGCCAGGCGAATGAGGCGGTCGTCATGATCCATGACCGCATGCCGGTGATCCTGCCGCCTCAGGCTTGGCAGGCTTGGCTCACCGCCGGATTGGTCAGCCCGCTTGAGGTCTGGGACCTGCTGAAACCCTGCCGCAGCGACATGCTGCGCATCCGGAAGATCCCAGGAACACCGTGGCGGAGATTTGCGTCCACCGAGGTTGGACAGCAGCTCGAGCTCATCGCTCCCGGGGCATCCCTGGTACACCCGGGTCAGCAGCTTCGCCGCAAGTGGCCGGAGCGATCTGCCAGGAGTGCGCGCCGTGCCCTGGGGTGATGGTCCAGGCCGGCTTCCACCGCTGCGGGTGGTGGATGGGCCCACGCTCCTGCGGCTTGTCGTGCAGACGCGGGTGCACGAGATCACGGCGGCGGATAAGGCAGGCGAGGGTGAGGCGCGGGAGACCTGGCATGACTTTGCCGATCTCATGCGCGACCTAGGTGACAGCGCGGCGGATCTTGCCGAGACGGACCGGGTGCCGCTCACGGGGCAGCTCGATCAGCTGATTGCGGAGCTGCGGCGCCATGGCTTCCGTGTGGTCGCGGGTGCGGCCGGTACGATCCTCTATGTGGCGGTGTTGCCGCGTGGATACCGGAAAGACGTGAGGGCGCTCTTCGCCGTCTCCTGATTCAGCTCTCAGCCGCCGCGTCCGCGGCCTGAGAAAGCCGCGTCAAGAAACTGCGCACGGCGGCGGCGCCATGCCCGGCATGATCGTTGCCCAGTACGGGGTGGCCGATGCCGGGTAGCAGGACGAACTCGGCTGGGCCACCCGCCGCCGCAGCAACCCGTCGGCCGTGCTCGGGTGGGATGAGGTGATCCGCCGCGCCATGCACTACCAACAGCGGCGCTCGGACCGAGGGGAGGCAGGACAGGGTGTCGAAGGGATGACGCAGCAGGGCCCGTGCAGGCAGCCAGCGGTACATCGCCGCGGCCAGGTCGGCGACCGAGGTGTACGGCGCGTCCAGCAGGACGGCGCGCACCGGCTGCTCCATGGCCATCCGCACAGCGACACCCGAACCGATGCTCTCACCGCAAAGAATTGGTGATGGTTCCTGCCAGGTCGTCGCAACCCATCCGAGGTAGGCCCGTGCATCCTGGAGAAAGCCTGTTTCGGAAGGCTGGCCCAGGTTGCCGGCATAGCCGCGGTACTCCGCGAGGACCACGCCGTAGCCGGCCGCCGCGAAGGGCGCGAGCGGCGGGGCACGGTCCGCCGCATTGCCGGCATTGCCATGGAACAGCAGCAGCGTGGGCATTCCGGGCAGTGGCTCGGCTGCCCAGAATGCGAGTTCGAGGCCGTCACGGGTCCTGAGCCGGGCCTGCCGAAACCGAACAGCACTGAGGTCTGCTGGCACCTCACCCAGTGGCCGTGCGTCGGGCCGGAAGATCAGCCTCTCCTGCCGACCCCAGATGGTCGCCACAGCACACAGCCAGAGCACCGCAGCGACCAAGGCGAGAGCCAGCATGCCATCCAGCAGCGAGCGGGGGCCTAGGGTAGAAAACGCATCGGACGGCACGCGGGCGGGCCTCCTGCCCGCAGGCGTATGAGGCAGTCGTCGTCAGAGCGACGGCTTGCCGGCCAGTGTGCCGACGCGGGCCCGCGGCAATACTGGGCTCAGGAGTAAACGAAGCGCCGGGCAAACCCTGCTCGCTATGCAAATGCTTTTGAGGTGGTGAGACGCCAACCTGTTATTCCGCCGACTGTGGCTGCAAAGCCTAACTCCGGTCGGCCGAGCTCCCTGTGCCGGCACGGTGCAGGATGTCAGCGAGTGTCATCGCCTCGTGCGTGGCTGCACCCTCGGCGGTGTTGTCGAAGATGCACCATGCCGCGCCGTCGTGGCCGGCCAGCCGCTGCGCGAGCGCGTCAAGGGCGCCGCGCCCGTAGGCGGAGTAGTACATGCGCGGCGATCCGTGCAGACGGTAGTAGCTTAACCCCTGCCAGCCGCCAGGTTCGGCTGCGCGGGGTACGACGGCTGGGTCGGCAGCGACGCGCGCGATGCGGAATTCTGCAAGCTGGTGATCGACTTCGCCGGTGAACCAACTCCGGTGCCGCGGCTCACAAGCAATGTCGCCCTCGAAGCGGGTACGGAGATCGTGAAAGAAGTTGGCGAGATCCGGCTTGAAAGCCAGGCTCGGCGGCAACTGTACCAGTATCGGCCCGAGCTTCTCGCCAAGGGCTCCGGCCTCGGCAAGAAACCGCGCAAGCGGCTCCGCCACCTGGGCAAGCCGCCGGGTATGGGTGATCTCCTTCGGCATTTTCACCGCGAACCGGAAGTGCGCGGGCACGGTCGCCGCCCATCGCTCGTAGGTACTGGGACGATGCGGGCGGTAGAAGGAGCTGTTGATCTCGACCGCCGATAAGCGACGGCTGTAGCGCTCGAGGTGGCTGCCCTCGCTCGGAAAGGCAGCGGCATGCTGGGCCGGTATGCTCCATCCCGCCGTGCCGATCATCGGATTGGCCATCTTGATGCCTAACGCAGCTTGGGCAGCGGCACGGCGGCCTGCTCAAGATCGGCCCAGGGGTCTTTCCGCCGCAGCAGTCCCGGTGCCGAGGTAATGGTGAAGCGCTTTGGGTCGAGCGTCGGGATCACCTCGCGCCAGGCAAGCGGCATGGAGACCGTCGCGCCGGGTCGCGCCCGGGGCGACCAGGCCGCGACCGCCGTGGCGCTGCGGTCGTTGCTGAGATAGTCGAGGAAGATCCGGCCCACCCGCGCCTTCTTGCTCAATGCCGTGGTGAAGCGGTCCTTGGCGTCGGCCGCGACCACGTCGCAGAGGGCCCGGCAGAAGGCCTTCGCTGCCGGCCAGTCCGCCTTCGGGCGGAGCGGCGTCACCACATGCAAGCCCTTGCCGCCGGTGGTCTTGCAGAAGGCGGCGAGGCCCAGCCGCTCCAATCTCTCCCGCATCTCCAACGCCGCCGTGACCACCTGGGCGAAGGTCACATCCTCGGCGGGGTCGAGGTCAAAGACGAGCCGGTCGGGGCGCTCGACATCCTCCGCCCGCGCACCCCAGGGGTGGATTTCCGTCACCCCCATCTGCGCCAGCGCAACCAACCCCTCGCTGCTGTCGATAGCGAGGTAGGGCGCGCGCTCGCCTGTAGTGCGGCCGGTTGTTGAGACAGCTGGCTGCGCTGTTCAGGCGGCCAAGGGTAGGTTGGCCAGTTGGCATCGAGCAAGGCCGCGTTGCTCGGCGCGGATCTGGTTCGGGGTGCGGTAGCCGTG
>NZ_JBHTDE010000016.1:0-50381 GCF_042666655.1 Dankookia sp. GCM10030260 | reverse complement strand
TCGACGCCGGTGATGATCTCCATCCCGCACCCCACCCGCTGCCCTTAACGGCGCTCGAAAGAACGCCCGTAAGATCAGAAGGCAGGTTCAGACTAATCCCGGTAGGCGGCCCTCTGCGGATGGGTACGGAAGACGTACTTGGCCGAGCCGAACTTGGTGAGCTTTCGGCTACGCTGCGCCGGGTCCATCTCCAGGCCGCTGCCGGGATACCAGCTCTGGAGCACCTCCCGTGAGCCCTCGGTGAAGCGGTGGGTGATGAGTTCCACCGTCAGGTCGAGGTCCGGCGCGCCGTCCAGGGCGGCGGCGCAATCAGCCAGCAGGGCGTCGTAGGCCTCCCGCCAGTCCGGCAGGTTTAGGATGGGCGCGATGGTGAGGCCGATGCGGTAGCCCGCCATGGCGGCCTGCCGCATGGCGTGCAGCCGGTTCCGCACGCGCGGCGCCCCGCCCTCGAAGCCCTCCGCCCCGCGCGCATTGACGGAGAAGCGGATGCGCGTTCGGCGGTTATGCGGCAGGTCCAACAGGGTGCCGATGGCATCGTACTTCGTGGTGAAGCGGAGCTGCGCCTCCACCTCCCAAGCGCCGAAGAAGCGGATCGTCTCGGCCAGGCTGCCGGTGATGTGCTCGATGCCCAAGGGATCGGTGTAGCAGGAGCCCTCGAAGGTCGTGCCCTCCGCCGCGCGGGCGGCATTGCGAGAGGTGACCTGACCCTGGCCCAGTAACGGCGGCAGGCTGGCCAGGATCTCGGGCAGGTTGGCATAGGCACGGATGATCGGCGGGCCGGCGAGGGAGCCTGCGAGGTAGCAGTAGGCGCAATGGGCCGGGCAGCCCTCGGCCAGGTCGAAGCGCCAATCGGCGCTGGGCGGGATGGGCTGCGGCTTGCGGCGGCTGGCGGAGGCGACGACGACGGCCATGGTCGTCTTGGCGTCGCGGTAGGTATCGGGCAGGCCGGTCAGGCGGTCGGCCTTCAGCCGCACCACCTCCGCCCCGAGCACCGCGGCCCGCTCCGCCATGGTCGCGCCTTGCGGCCAGGAGAGGGTAGAGGGGGTGATGAGCAGGCGCTTTGGCTTCCAGAGCGGGTGGGCGCGGGCGGGGGCCTCCAGCACGTCAGAAGGCATAGCGCACCCGACAGTAGGGCATGCGGGCGGCCAGCAAGTCCTTGAAGCGCTGCAGCCAGCGGCGCTTCCAGCCGGTGCGGTAGCGCAGGTTCACGCCGCCGCTCTCGGAGACCTTCTCCTCCTGGATGTCCAGGCGCCAGAGCAGCTCCTCCGCCTTCGGGTGCCAGGCGAGGTTGATCTCGTGCAGATCCTTGTTGTGGGTGAGCATGATGATCTCGGCTGCGAGCTGATCCTTCACGGCGGCAGGCAGGATGTCGTCCAGCTCCTCGAACAGCGCGCTCCATTCCGCTTCCCACCCCTCACGCAGCACGACGGGGGAGAAGTTCACATGAACCTCGTAGCCGGCGCTGTGGAGGTCCGGGATAGCGGCGATGCGCTCCGCCACGGGGGAGGTGCGGACATCCAGCAGCTTCGCCAAAGCGGGCGGCATGAGGGACATGCGGATGCGCGTGCGGCCACGGGGATCGTAGGCCAGCAGATCCGGGTTCACCCATTTCGTCGCGAAGCTGCCCTTCGCGTTCGGCAGGGTGCGAAACAGCGAGACGAGGTCCCGCACGTTGTCTGAAATCGCAGCATCGACGGAAAGATCGCCGTTCTCGCCGAGGTCGTAGACCCAGGACTGCGGGTCCACCTGATTCGGCACCGTCTTCGGACCTTGTCGTGCGGCGTGGCGGGCGGTGGCGGCCAGGATCGCTTCGATGTTGACGAAGACGCTGATGGGGTTCGCATGTCCCTTGCGCCTGGCGACGTAGCAATAGGCGCAGGCCATGGCGCAGCCGTTGGAGGAGGAGGGCGCGATGAAGTCCGCGCTCCGCCCGTTGGGGCGGAAGGTCAGGCCTTTTTTCACGCCAAGCACCAAGGCCTGCCGCTTGGCGGCCAGGTAGTCGCCGGGATCGCCGTCCCGCAGTTCCGGGATGCGCCAATGGGAGGCGACCGGGATGCGCTCGGCCTGCGGAAAGCGGGCGAGGATCTCCCGCCCGCGGGCGTGCTCCTCAACGGCGGGTTCGAGGTAGATGCGGGCGATGTCGAGCGGGAGGGTGGTCATCCACGCGGGATGTGGGAGCGCTGCCCCGGCTTCCCAGGGGGCGGGTCAGATTCCAGGCAGCATCATGCTCGGCTTCCCGCCCCGATCGGGTGGGCGCATCGCGGTCAGTCATGCTGGCCGGACGCGGAATGGCGGGTCTCAATCAGATTCGATCATAGCGGCTTTGCGCCCGTGTTCAGGAGCGCGGATCTCGCAGATCTTTCTTCGTCGACCGGTACGCCCTCTGCAGCGCAGTCAGGCGACGGCGTTCAACCTCCTCCGCCGTCCGGTCTTTCGTCAGCTCCAACGCCGCCAGTTCCCGGCTCAGCTTCTGAAAATGCGCCCAGCGGTCGGCGTCGAGGAGGCCCCTGTCGAGCGCGTCGCGTACCGCACAGCCCGGTTCGGTGGTGTGCCCGCAGTCGCGAAAGCGGCAATCCTGGGCCAGGCGCTCGATGTCATCGAAGACCGTGCTGAGACCCGCATCAGCGTCGATCAGGCCCACTTCACGTATGCCGGGCGTGTCAAGGATCAGCCCTCCGCTTGGCAGCAGGACGAGTTGGCGATAGCTGGTGGTGTGGCGCCCTCGGGCATCCCCGGCGCGGATGTCCTGGGTCGCCATCCGCTCCTCACCCAACAGGGCATTGACCAGCGTGGATTTCCCGACGCCGGAGGAGCCGATCAGCACACAGGTCTCGCCCGGCAGGATGTGATCCATCAAGCCGCCGAGGCCAAGGCCTTGTCGCGCCGAGACGATGACCACCGAGCAGCCCGCCGCCAAGGTCGCTATCTCGGCGGCCTGGCCCTCCGGTTGCTCGCACAGATCGGCCTTGGTCAGCACCACCACCGGCCGTGCTCCGCTCTGCCAGGCAGCAGCGAGGAAGCGCTCGAGCCGACGCGGATTAAGATCGGCGTTCATCGAGGTGACGACGAAGACGACGTCGATGTTGGCGGCGACGACCTGCAGTGTCTGCACGCTGTCGGCCGCTCGACGCACGAAGGCTGTGCGACGAGGCAGGACAGCATGGATGATGGCTGTGCCCTCGGCCGCGTTCGCCGACAAAGCAACCCAGTCGCCGGCGGCCGGATGGCCTGCCTCCCGGGCTTCGTGGCGCAGGCGTCCGGAGAGCCTGGCGCTCAGGCTGCCGACATCCGTGACTACCAGATCAGCCTGGCGCCGCTGGACGATGATACGCCCGGGGAGGTAGCCGGCGCGCGCATGCGGCTCGAATGCCAGCCTCCACGCATCGGACCAGCCATACTGTTCGATCAAAAGCGACACTCTCGCATGGGATGGGACTCTGGCAGCGGCCGGGCGGCAAACCGACCCTCTGGACCGTGGCGCGGTAGGCCATTAGCCCAACATTACGCGGGTCATCGTCTATTGCGCCGACGATCACGCGCCGCCATGCCTTGCCGGGGGATTGGCGTCGTCCCGCTGGACAATAGCCCCGTTCGTCGCCTCATCATAATCACTCGTGGCGCTATTCAGGACCAGCGACAAGCCTTTTGCGGCCTTGCGGCTGGCCTTGGTCCGCCACGGTGGGCCTGTCCGGCATCTTCTCCAATCGTCCGGGTTCGAGCAGCCCCTGATCAAGGTCGAGGACCGAGCAGCCCCCGCAGTATGTCCTGCGCGCCACCCTGACTACCGCGCAGCATACCACCGAGCGCCCTGCCCAGGGCACCACCGGTGTCCCCGGCTAAGCCTCCCTGGGGTCGCTGGAAGCGGATCGCGTCCTGCGGCCCGTATGCGATAGCAGTTGCCTCAGCACGGGCCCTGCGGCCCTCCTCCTCGGCGCGCAGCGGCACGCCATCAGCCGTTAGGCAGACACGTACCGGACGGCCCCTGGGCGGCTTCGTCGCTGTCTCCAGACGCCAGACGGTGCATGGCAGGCCCGCGACACGGTCCACCCCTTCACGGGATGCGCGAGCGCCGGCCAGCGCGCGCTCACCCGCCTGAGCCCGGGCAGCAAGTTCGGGCAGGTCGAGCACGAGGCCGGTGCCATCATCCGCGGCAAAGGCGCGAGCGGCACGCAGATTTACCACCACCCATGCACCAGCCGGCAAGGGAACTCCACTCAGAGAGGCAGGCGTACCAGCGGGCAGGTCGGCCCGCAGCGCACGTAGATCAACGGACCACGCCAAGCGTGCGCTGGTAGGCTGGTTGCCGTTCTCCACCCGGTAAGTGACAGTTACGTCTCGGGTCGGCGGAAAGGGCGGCCGCTGCTGCGCCACCGCAGCAAGCGCGGCGAAGCTCGCCACGACCAGGATGGCGAAAGGCACAGCACGGTGCCAGGAGGTCCGCATGCCCGCCGTCCCGCTAGTCGATGATCGCTTGGTAAACGAGGGCGTTCACGAACTGCCTGTAGCGCCGCCGCTGCAGGCCCCGCGTCTGCGCCATGAACACCACAGCCAGCTGCTCCTGCGGGTCGGCCCACCAGTGCGTTCCATATGCCCCGTTCCAGTAGAAATCCCCGGAGCTGCCCATGAGGCTGCCTGCCCGCTCGCGCACGGCAACCGTCAACCCGAAGGCATAGCCATCCGAGAGTAGGTCGACAGCGGAGATGCGGTTCTCGATCCCGGATGTCAGGCGATTCGCTCGCATCATCTCCACGATCTTGCGACCGAGCACACGGGTTTCACCGAGTGATCCTCCATCCAGCAGCATCTGGACAAAGCGGAGGTAATCGGCAGCGGTGGAGGCAAGACCCGCACCGCCGCATTCGAAGCGTAGCGCCTTGCCGCGGTCCGGGACCGTCTGCATCGCGTCAGTGTCAGGGTCGCGCGCCAGTGGACGGGCGAGGCGTTCTAGTTTGCCAAGCGGCACCTGGAAGCCGGTGTCGGTCATGCCAAGCGGGCGGAACAGCCGCTGCTCCAGGAAGCCGCCGAGCTCCTGGCCCGCGATGGCCTCAACCACCAATCCGAGCACGTCGATCGACAGACCGTAATCCCAGACCGTCCCGGGCTGGAACAACAGCGGAGCGGCCGCCAGCCGATCCAGGAACTCTGTAATATCGAGGCTGGCCCCTGCGGCGTCCGAAGAGACGGGGTAGAGCCGGTGCACCGCCGTCGTGCCTCTCCCGCCATACGTGAGACCGGACGTGTGGCGCATCAGGTCTTCGATCGTGATCGAACGCTCTGCCGCCACGGTCTCCACCGGGCCGTGTCCGGACAGAACCGACTCGCTCAGCACCGCGACCCGCCTGGCTCCTAGTTGCGGCAAGTAGCGCTCCCCCGGATCGGCGAGCCCGAGCCGGCCCTCCTCCAGCAGCATCAGCGCGGCAGCACCCACGATGGGTTTGGTCATCGAGGCAATCGCAAAGATCGCGTTCAGCGGCATTGGGATGCTTTGGTCGGCATCGAGGTAACCAACGGCTTCGTGGAATACGAGATGCCCACGCCGCGCGACGGCGAGGACGGCTCCTGGAAGCCGCCTCGCTTCAGCTTCAGCACGCAACACGGGGATGATGCGGGCGACGCGTTCGGATGAGATGCCCACTGCTTCCGGAGCAGCGCGACGGAGAGCGCCCTCGTTGGGCAAGCTGGCCGCCTGACCGTCCTCAGAGGATGCTGCCATGTCGCCTCCTGCAGTGTCAGTTGCCGGCGCGGACCTGCCGCTGTGTCGCTAACTCCGCACAAGGGAGCACGTGGCCAGGTCAGCCGCAAACTCCCCGCATCCAAACTGAGTGACAGAAGTCCGGAAAACATCCGGCCCGACCCAAGCACTTCTCCAAGCAGGAGAGATGATCCGCTCCGATGCCCCGTATCTGGTCGTACACTGCGTGCCCAAGCGGGAAGTTGCCGGACAGAAGCTGCCACGCGGCCCAGGCAAGGACGATCCAGCGCAGAGTGTTGCTGGCGATGCGGTTCGGCTGGCCATCGGATCCTCCCCGCAGGGACTTGGAGGGAGGCAGCGGATCGACTGGACCGACCCGATACTCCCCAGGATGGCCCGAATGAGCTGGTTGTTGCATTATGGCGAGGGTTGGCCGCAAGGCAAAATAGCGCAACGGTGCCGTCGAGGAGCGGCACCTGCGGCGCGTCCGGGTAGACGCCCAGACCAGGACCGGAGACTGCCACGATGGACATGGAACCAGCCGGCCCCACCTCGCACGTCTATTTCTCGCAGCGGCTCCGCTTGCACTACGTGGACTGGGGCAATCCAGATGCCCCGCCGCTGCTCCTCGTCCATGGTGGGCGGGACCATTGCCGTAACTGGGACTGGGTCGCCGGGGCGATGCGACGAGATTGGCACGTCATCGCGCTCGACCTCCGTGGGCATGGCGACAGCCAGTGGTCCCCTGACGGCAACTACTCCATGGCGGCCTACATCTATGACCTCGCTCAGCTCATTCACCAGCAGGAACTGGCTCCTGTGACCATCGTGGCGCACTCGCTGGGCGGGAACATCGCGCTGCGCTACGCTGGCATCTACTCTGAAGCAGTGCGGAAGCTGGTCGCAATCGAAGGTCTGGGACCGGCGCCGGATGTGGCAGCGAAGCGTGCCGAGCGGCCTATCGATGATCGTATGCGGGCCTGGATCGAGGAGCAGCGCTCGCTCGCGGGCCGGATGCCGCGCCGCTACACGTCGGTGGACGAGGCCCTCCGGCGCATGCAGGAGGAGAACAGGCATCTGAGCACCGATCAGGCCAGGCACCTGACCCGGCACGGGGTCAACCAAAACGAAGACGGCACCTACAGCTGGAAATTCGACAACTACGTCCGCTCGCAGCCGCCCTACGACATGACACGGACTGACCTCGAGCATCTTTGGGGCCGCGTCACGTGCCCGACGCTCCTCGTGTATGGCGACGAGAGCTGGGCATCGAACCCCTCGCGGGATGGCCGGGCCCGCCACTTCCGGAACGCCAGGGTCGTATCGTTCGAGCGCGCCGGGCACTGGGTCCACCACGACAGGCTTGAAGCCTTCGTCACCGAGGTCAGCGGCTTCCTTGGCCCTTGACGGCTTGCGGTGTGACTGCCGGTTGGAGCCGGGCTCCAACTCAAATCGGCTTTGCCGCCTTCCGCGCAACTCGCTTTGACACAGGTCATGTGACGCACGCCTGCCCCGTTGATCGCCGGGCCCGACCAGTTCCTAATGGAAAGCTCCAGCATCGGGATTACAATTCCATGGACGCCTCGCTAGGAGACAAGGTGGCCTGGGTCACCGGCGCGGGTTCCGGCATTGGCCAAGCTGCTGCGCTTGCTCTGGCCAAAGCAGGTGCGACGCTGGTCCTGAGCGGCCGGCGCGAGGCGCCCCTCGAAGCGACCGCGTCCGCAATCCGCGAGGCTGGCGGCTCCGCTACCGTATCGCCGGCCGATGTCGCCGATCCGGCGGCGGTCACTGCCGTTGCTGGTCGGATCGAGGCTGAGCTTGGCCGGTGCGACATCCTAGTCAACAGTGCCGGCCTCAACATCCGCCGGCGGAGCTGGGCCGAGGTCGATGCGACAGGCTTCGCCTCCGTGCTGGCGGCTGACCTCGCAGGACCGTTTCACACGACGGCCGCCGTTCTGCCGATGATGCGTGCCAGGCGGGACGGGCTCATCGTCCAAGTCGCCTCCTGGGCTGGTCGCCATGTTCTCCGCATGCCTGGGCCGGCCTACACGGCCGCCAAGCACGGTCTGGTGGCGCTCAGCGAAAGCATCAATCTCGAGGAATGCACCAACGGCATCAGGTCTTGCTGCATCTGCCCCGCCGATGTCGCCACGCCCATTCTCGATGCGCGGCCTGTCCCTGTTCCAGCGGAGGAGAGAGCGAGGATGCTGCAGGTCGATGATCTCGCCGCCGCGGTTCTGTTCGTGGCGCGCATGCCGGCGCGCGTTTGCGTCAACGAAATCCTCGTCAGCCCAACCTGGAACCGCTTCTACACTGGGGCGCAGACGCCCTAGCGGATCAGGCTGGGACGGCACTCAGCCATGCACCGTTCAAAGCCTATGGACGACGGATGCCGCGAGCATAGGACGGTGATTGACATGGAGAACCGCCATCAGACAAATCCGATCAGAAGGTTCTCAGGCACGGCCATCGGGGATCCGTATAGCTGAATTCAATGATGAAGTGCATAGACCGGCGGCGTCGTGCGAGTATGCGGGTGAGCAGGTCCACATTGCGGGGAGGCCCAAAGAAGATGTTGACGGCTGCATCTTCACGAAGCCTCGCCTGGGTGGTGCTTGGATTAGTATCACTCGTTGTCCTCGGCACAGCCGCGCATGCCTATGGACAAGTTCCTTCAGTCGAGCCGCCCCACCCCGTTCGACACAAGATAGGAGCCTTCATCACGGATCTGCATGGCTTCGATCTGAGCCGCGGCACCTTCGGCGCTAATTTTTGGATCTGGGCTGTTGGACCCAATTCGGCGCGCGCGCTGCAGACCATGGAATTTCCGAATGCCGACACGATCGCGGTGCGGCTCGAGAGCACGATGCCACGTGGTGATGTGAGCTGGAGCCAACGGAAGCTGACCGGCACCTTCCACCATCAATGGGATCTCGGAAATTATCCGTTTGACCGGCACGCGCTGGCGATCATCTTTGAGGAGGGAATCGAAGAGGAGCCCGCTGTCTCGTACGAAGCCGATGCAGCAAACTCAGGCTTTGGCCTGGAGGAAGCGGTTGAAGGCTGGCGCATCCGCTCCATGCGTATCGAGGTAGAATCCGCTACCTACGCGACCAACTTCGGCGATCCTGCGACTTCCGGCTCTGCAAGCCGATTTGGCCGACTTCGAGCAGTGCTCGAACTGGAGCGATCAGACTGGACGGGCTTCGCCAAGCTGACAGCAGCGCTTTACGCAGGCTTCCTGATCTGCCTTATCGGTTGCCTCGTGCCGGTGAATGCTACGACTTTCGCGCCGCGGGTCACCCTGCTCGTCGCGTCCCTCTTCGCCATGGTGATCAACATGCGGTCGGCGAGCGCCGCACTCGGCAGCGAACATGGCCTCACACTCATCGACAAGCTCCATGTTGCCGGTCTAGCCTACGTAGTTGCGATTGCGGCAGCGACGGTACTGGTCAGGCTACGGGTCGAGCACGCCGATCGGGGAGAAGGCGATCGCTATAAATTGGCACGGCTAGATCATCGGTCTTGTATTGTCCCTGCTGTGATCTTCATCGTGCTGAACGTAGCACTGCTGCTGCAAGCCGCGATTGAGCGGTAGATTGGGCCGATACCGTCAGGCAGCTCGAGGTGCCTGAGCTTGCAATGCTTCGGCGTCGAGGTGATGTCCTGCAGACTTTGCATGCAGCACTATCGGACCGCCGCAGGCGATGGACCAGGGGCGCCGGCCCGCCTACACCTTTGGTACCACTCCTGCCTGGCATGACCGCGCCGGGGTGCCTCCTTTCTCCTGGTGGCTGTGATGGAACATCCGCGCAAACTCTCCAGCCGGCAATGCGAGCGCGCCGCGTGACCTGGCCGCTGCTGCTCATTGTCTGGCTCTGCTGGGGCTTCAGCTATCCCTTTATGGCCTGGACGCTGGAGGCGGTAGACCTGATCACCGCCCGCCTGCTGGCCAATGCCGGTGCCGGAACCCTGCTTCTGCTGCTCTGTCTGCGTGCGCCGGGTCGGCGTATCCTGCCGCACCGCGAGGAGTGGCGCGGCGTGCTCGCGCTCAGCCTGCTGATCATGGTCGTCTTCCCCTTCGCGCTGATCGCCGGCGTGATGCTGGTCGGGCCGGGGCAGGCTGCCATCCTGAACTACACCATGCCGCTCTGGGCCTCGCTGCTCGCGGTGCCGGTGCTGGGCGAGCGCCTGGACCGCCGCATCCTGATGGCACTTGGCCTTGGGCTCGCTGCCGTGCTGCTGATCCTAGCAGGCACCATGGGGACCGAGGGTCCGAACGGCTTCGGTGTGGCGTTGGGCCTCATGGCGGGCGCTACCTTCGGCGCCGGCACGGTGCTCAGCAAGAAGCTGCGCTTCCGCAGCCCCGTGTTGCTCATCACGACCTGGCAGCTGCTGCTGGGAACGCCGCCGGCGTTCGTGGTGTGGCTGCTGCTGCACGATCACACTTATCTGCACTCGGCAGCGGGGCGCGGGTGGTTCGGCCTTTTCTATATGGTCGTCTTCGCCAATGCGCTTGCCTACGCCGCATGGTTCCCCGTGGTGGGACGGCTGAAGGCCAGCGTAGCCAGCCTCTCGCTGCTGGTGGTGCCCTGTCTCGGTGTCGCCAGCAGCGCGCTACTCGTACAGCGCGAGATTGGTCCGTTCGACGTGGCGGCCCTGGTCTGCGTACTGGGCGCAATCGCTCTCGTAGTCCGGCGGCCTACAGCACCGCTGGCAACGGAGGAGAAACATCGGCAAACCGGCTGAGACGCATGGGATCGTCAACCATGCCCATCTACAGCAGTGCTCTCGATCGCTACACCAATAACCGGAACTGTGCGTCGGTCTCAGCTGAGCTTTCATTGAGAGCGGAAAGCGTGACGCCAAGGAGCCGGATCCCTCTCGGGACCGGAAACAGCGGCTCGAGCAGCGCGAGGCTCACCTGTTCCAACTCGCCATGGCTGGAGACCGGTGCAATGCCCGTCCTGCTCCTCGTGACTTGGCTGAAGTCGGCGTACTTGACCTTCAGCGTCACCGTCCGGCCGCGAATATCGGCACCCTCGCAGTATCGCCAAACCTTCTCGATGATCGGCTGCAGCGCCGCGCCTGCGGCGTCCAGGGTGGCCAGGTCAGTGGCAAAGGTGTTCTCCGCGCCGACGGATTTGCGGATGCGATCCGCCCGAACCGGGCGTTCGTCGACGCCGCGGGCGATCCAGTAATAGTAGGCGCCGGCCTTGCCGAAGTGCCGCTGCAGGAACGCCATGTCCTGCGCCCGCAGGTCGAGGCCATTGTGGATCCCGAGCTGGTTCATCCGGGCCGAGGTGGCCGGGCCGATGCCGTGGAACTTGCCGACCGGCAGGGCTTCGACGAAGGCCGGTCCCATCCGCGGCGTGATAACGAATAGCCCGTCGGGCTTGCGGTGGTCGGAGGCCAGTTTGGCCAGGAACTTGTTGTAGGAAATCCCGGCCGAGGCGGTCAGCGCCGTCGCGGCCTTGATGCTGGCCCGGATGCGCTGCGCGATCTCGGTCGCGGAGGCGATGCCCTGCAGGTTCTCGGTGACGTCGAGATAGGCCTCGTCCAGCGAGAGGGGCTCGATCAGGGCCGTGTGTTCGGCAAAGATCGTGCGGATCTGCAACGACGCTGCCTTGTAGACATCGAAGCGCGGCGGCACGAAGACCAGCTCGGGACATTTCCGCCGAGCGGTGACCGAGGGCATGGCCGAATGTACGCCGAACTTGCGTGCCTCGTAGCTCGCGGCGGCCACCACACCCCGCTCGCGCGAGCCGCCGACCGCGACCGGTCTGCCGCGCAGCTCCGGATGGTCCCGTTGCTCGACCGAGGCGTAGAACGCGTCCATGTCGATGTGGATAATCTTGCGTATTGGCGGAGCATCGGTCGTGGTGATGGGGCTCTCAGCCGCGCCGGCTATCGTCTCCTGGTCGGGATCGGCATCGGACAAGGTCGCACCATCAGGACGCGGCTGGCGCCCCGTCCTGCTTCTCGCCGCGGGCCACGATGACCAGCGAAGCGTCCGGCAGCGGCCGTTGCAGCGCGAGGGCTTCCTCCGTGGGGGCGTTCATCCACACGTCGATCTCCTCCGGCGTGGTCAAGATGACCGGCATGGCTTTCGGATGGATGACGCCGACCTCGCGGTTCGGGTCGGTCGTCAGGAAGGCAAAGAGGTCGTTCGTCGTCTCCCCCTCCTTGATCTTCCGCACCGAGCTCCAGCGTGTCCAGATGCCGGCAAAGCAGGCCAGCGGCCGGCTCTCGTCGAAGGCGAACCAGACCGGCGGACGCGTGCCGTCGGGAAGGACCTCGTGCTCGGAGAAGCTGGTGAAGGGCACGACGCAGCGGTGCTCGACGCCGAGCCAGCGGCGCCAGTGCGGCGACTTGACGTTGCGGACATTGGTGACGCCCGGGTCGGACTTCTTACCCTTCAGCGCGAAGGCGGGCGAGGGCATGCCCCAGCGGGCCCTGGTCAGCTCGCGGCCGTCGGGCTGGTTGCGGACGATCGGCGCGGCATAGTCCGGGAAGACCCCGGGCAGCGGCGGCAGGTTGCCGGTCCGGTCGCTCATGGCGCGTGCCAGTTCGCGGATGGCCTGCTGACCCTTGGTGATGCTGTAGAGGTTGCACATGGGCTGTGGCACGCCCTCCCGGGCTGGCGGTGCGAGGGTGACGAGGATTGGGCCGGCGGCGGTAGGCGGCAAGATGGCCCAACTCCGCCGATCATCAGCGGAAATCCCGGCTGCCCGGCAGCTTGGGCGGCCGACTGCCGGGCTCGGGGCGCCGCACCTCGTCGGCCCGGCCGAGCGTCTTCTCCGTCCAGCCCTGGTCCGTGGTGTTGCCGTCGATCTCGGCCAGCCGGCTGAGCAGGTCGGAGCGGTCGATCAGCCGCTCGACGATGAGGTGGGTGATCGGCACCTCGGCCTGCTCCACCTCGCGCTCCACCCGGCCCTCGGCAACCAGCAGGCGCCCCGAGACCAGCGCCGCGCGGTCGCGCGCCGCGATCCGCTCGAAGACGACGAGGTTGGCCACCCCGTGCTCGTCCTCGACGGTGAGGAAGACCACCCCCTTGGCCGAGCCCGGGCGTTGGCGGATCAGCACCAGCCCGGGCAGGCGCAGCTTTGTTCCGGCGCGCTGGGCATTCAACTGTCGGGTGTCTTGGCAGCCCAGCGCCTCCAGCCGCGGCCGCAGCAGCGCCAGCGGGTGGCGCCGCAGGGTCAGGCCGGTGGCCAGGTAGTCCTCGACCACCGCCTCGCCCTCGGTCGGGTCCGGCAGGGTGACGGCCGGCTCCGGCACCAGCGGCGCCTGCGCCGCCATGGCGGCCGCCTCGGTCCCGGCGGCGACGGCGAAGAGCGGCAGGTCCTGCGGCCCGTTCGCCACGCCGCGGGCATCCCACCCAGCCCGGCGGCGGCTGGGCCCTGTGCCGGCGAAGGCGTCCGCCCCGGCCAGCGCCTCGAGCGCCTGCCGCCCCACCCCGGCCCGCCACGCGGCCTCCTCGACCGAGGTGAAGGGCGCCCCGTTACGGGCCCGCCGGGCCGCCAGGATGGCCCGCGCCTCGGCCTCCGGGAGACCTGCCACCAGCCGCAGCCCGAGCCGGAGGGCAAGGCCGCCGGCGCTGGCTGGCTGCGGCTCCAGCGTGCTGTCCCAGTCGCTGGCGTTGACCTCGATCGCCAAGATGGCCACGCCGTGCTCGCGGGCGTCACGGACGATTTGTGCCGGGGCATAGAAGCCCATCGGTTGGCTGTTCAGCAGAGCGCAGGCAAAGACCGCCGGGTGGTGGCACTTTACCCAGGCCGAGGCATAGACCAGGTGGGCGAAGCTTGCGGCATGGCTTTCCGGAAAGCCGTAGCCGCCGAAGCCCTCGATCTGCTGGAACACCCGCATGGCGAAGCCGCGCTGATAGCCCCGCCGGACCATGCCCTCGACCAGCCGTTCCTGGTGGCGGGTGACGCCGCCCGAGAGCTTGAAGGTGGCCATGGCCCGGCGCAGCTGGTCGGCCTCCTCCGGGGTGAAGCCGGCGGCAACGATCGCCAGCCGCATCGCCTGCTCCTGGAACAGCGGCACGCCAAGGGTCTTGCCCAGAACCCGCTCCAGCTCGTCCGGCGGGCCGTGCTCGGGCGCGGGGGAGGGATAGCGCACCGGCTCCTGGCCCCATTTGCGCCGGAGATAGGGATGGACCATGTCGCCCTGGATCGGCCCGGGCCGGACGATCGCCACCTCGATGACCAGGTCGTAGAAGCGCTCCGGGCGCAGCCGGGGCAGCATGTTCATCTGCGCCCGGCTCTCGACCTGGAAGACGCCGAGGCTGTCGGCCCGGCGCAGCATGGCATAGGTCGCCGGGCAGTCGCGCGGCAGGCTGGCCAGGTCGTGCTCGAGCCGGTGGTGCCGGCGCAGCAGGTCGAAGGCCCGCCGCAGGCAGGACAGCATCCCGAGGCCCAGCACATCGACCTTGAGGATGCCGAGCGCGTCGATGTCGTCCTTATCCCATTCGAGAACGGTTCGCCCCTCCATGGCCGCATTGGTCACCACGGCGAGCTCGACCAGCGGCCCGCGGGTGATGACAAAGCCGCCGACATGGGTGGCGGCATGGCGGGGGAAGTCGAGGATCTCCTCGGTGAGTTCCAGCGCCATGGCCAGGTGGGGGTCGGCGGTATCGAGCCCCTCGGCCGCGGCGAGCGCCGACAGCCCCATCTCGTGCCCCGGGCCCCAGCTGCCCTTGGCCAGCCGTGCCGTGACGTCCTCGGAGAGGCTCATCGCCTTGCCGACCTCGCGGACGGCGCTGCGGGTGCGGTAGCGGATGACGGTGGCGCAGATCGCCGCCCGCTCCCGGCCGTAGCGGTCATAGAGGTGCTGGATCACCTCCTCGCGGCGCTCGTGCTCGAAGTCGATGTCGATATCGGGCGGCTCGCCCCGGCTGGCCGAGACGAAGCGCTCGAACAGCAAATCGTGCTTGGCCGGATCGACCGCGGTGATGCCCAGCACATAGCAGACCGCCGAGTTGGCGGCCGAGCCGCGGCCCTGGCAGAGGATACCGTGGTCCCGCGCAAAGCGGACGATCTCGTGCACGGTGAGGAAGTACGGCGCGTAGCCGAGCTCGGCGATCAGCCGCAGCTCATGGGCGATCCGCTCGGCGATGCCGGGCGGCGTGCCACGCGGCCAGCGCGCGGCCTGGGCCGCGGCGACCCGGCCGGCCAGCGTCTCCTGCGGCGAGCGCCCGGGCTCGAGTACCTCGTCGGGATATTCGTAGCGCAGCTGGTCGAGCGAGAAGCCGCCGCTGGCCTCGAGCGCCGCCAGGCTGTTGGCCAGCGCCTCCGGATGGTCCGCGAAGAGCCTGGCCATCTCGGCGGCCGGCTTGAGATGGCGCTCGGCATTGGCCTCGGCCGCGTAGCCGAGTGCGTCGACAGTGGTGCGCAGCCGGATGGCGGTGAGCACGTCGGCGAGGCGGCGGCGGTCGGGGTGGTGGTAGCGGACATCGCCGGTGGCGAGCAGCCGCGTGCCCGTCTGCGCCGCCAACCTGGTCAGGACATCGAGCCGGTGCCGGTCATCGCCGCGGAAGGTGCAGGCGGCAGCCAGAAGGAGGGGCAGGGCGAGTCGGTCGCGCAGCGCCGCGGCGTCCCGGCGCAGCTGGGCCACATCGACGGCATCGGCCCGGGCCGGCGGGATCGCCGCCAGCACCCAGCCTTCGGCGGCGGCGAGCAGGGCCTTCCGGCTGATCCGGCACTCGCCCTTGGGCGCATGCATGCGGCCGCGGGAGAGCAGGGCGGTCAGCCGGCCATAGGCGACGCGGCTGCCGGGCCAGGCGAGCCACTCGGAGCCGTCGTCAAGCCGGAGGCGGCAGCCGACCCGGAAGGTCAGCCCCACCGCCTTGGCCGCGACATGGCCGCGGACCACGCCGGCGAGGCTGTTCAGGTCGCAGATCCCGAGCCCGGCCAGGCCGAGGGCCTTGGCGGTCTGCACCAGCTCCTCCGGGTGCGAGGCGCCATCGAGGAAGCTGAAGTTGGACCGGGCGGACAGCTCGGCGAAGGCAGCCACGCGGGCCGGCGGGTCAGGTGCTGTGCGGCGGGCGGGGCGGGCGCTTGAGCACCACGAACCGAGCTCGCTCGAGCTGGGCCACGAGTTGCTCGGCCAGCAGGCTGGCGGCCATTTCCCAGGCGGCGCCGCGCCGTGGCCGGCCGCGCTCGTCGAACCGCAGGCCATAGGCCAGGGCGGCGGCGAGCTCCGCCTGCTCGACCGGCAGCAGGGGGCCGGTCAGCGGGGCGGGCGCCTCGGCGGCGGTATCGGGCGGTTCGGGCGCGGGCGATTCGGGCATGGGCCGACGATGCTAGGGCATCATGAACGAATCAAGAACAGAATCGCTGTCCAGCATGCCAGATCATGGGTCAGGTTATCGCGTTGCGGTCAGCGAGCAGCCTGGTTTGGGGCGGCCGCGGGCATGAGGTTGGCACATGGCCGAGGCCCACCCCATCATGCCCTGCAAGAACACGATTTAGGGGAAACGTCATGTGGCATGCCGAGGCGCGTATTGGGCGCCGCCGCCTGCTCATCGCAACCGCCGCGCTGGCGCCCACTGCCACGCGCGCGCAAGACACCGGCGACTGGCCGAACCGGCCGGTCCGCCTCGTCGTGCCTTTCCCGCCCGGCGGGCCGACCGACATCATCGCCCGCCTCTACGCCCAGACGCTCGGTCCTGTCCTGAAGCAAACCGTAGTTGTGGAGAACCGGGCCGGTGGCTCTGGCGTCACCGGCACGGACTACGTGCTGAAGTCCGCTGCGGATGGCTACACCTTCGGCATCATCGACGGCGGCTCGCTCACCATCCTGCCGCACACCCAGCCCAAGATGCCCTACCGTGTGCCGGAGGACGTGACACCGATCTCCGTCGTCACCCGCGTGCCGGAGGCGCTGGTGGCGCACCCGAGCCTTGGCGTGAAGAGCTTGCCGGAACTACTGGAGCTGGCGAAGCGCCAGCCCGGCAGGCTCAACATCGGCACCGCGGGCGCGGCGGGGATCAGCCACCTGACGGCTCTGGTCTTCCGTGCCCAGACAGGCGCGGCGGTGGAGGTCGTGCCCTATCGCGGCGCCGCGCCGGCGGTGACGGACCTGGTCGCGGGGCAGGTTCAGCTGCTCTTTGCCGACTTGCCGCCGCTGCTGCCGCACATCAAGGCCGGATCCATGACCACCCTGGCGCTCGCCGCGCGGCAGCGCAGTCCGACGCTGCCGGATGTGCCGACCACCGGCGAATTCGGCTTTCCGAAGCTGCTGGCGGAGAACTGGTACTGCGCCGTCGCGCCGCGTGGCCTGCCCGCGCCGGTCGCGGCACGGTTCTCAGCCGCGTTGAAGGAAGCAAGCCAAGCGCCCGGAGTGAAGAACGAGCTCGCCGCGCAGGGTGCCGAGGCGGCCTGGACCTCACCAGAAGAGATGCTCGCCCTGATGCGGGAGGATTCGGAGGCTTGGCGGCAGGTGGTCGTGACCTCGGGGGTGAAATCGGAGTAGCTCGCCTGCGGTGGTTTGTACCACAAAGGGCGGTCAAGAGCAGCGGGCCAGGAGGGTAGCGCATGACAATACCCGAAGGGCAGGAAGTCGGAGGCCGGCTGGAACGGGCGCTGGAGGCCTTTCAGAAGGCGCAGGGCCTGCTGCTGACCGCGCATCGAAGGCTGAAAGAGCTATCGGCCGCCGAGGTCGAGCGCTTCTGGGCGGCACAGGGCAGCCGTATTGAGAAGCAGCTGCACGCCACCGCAGCCGAGGCCGTCGCGGCCTTCCAGGCCTTTTCTGCTGCCGGGCTGGTTGCCAGTGCCAATGACCGCCACCTGATCAACGAAGCACAGCGGCATCTCGCCGACAGCGACCGGTGACATAGACCACGTCAGCGGCGGTCCACCGCAGGCCGTCACTGACGTCAGCCGGGTGTCCGAGTTGCCTCGGCATGAGGTTGTCCTGCAGAGCGCGCCCCTCCTCTGCCGCGAGGTCTGCCCGTAGCGCCGGAACTGGTCGCCACGGGCGGCTTTCAACATGTTCCGCGAATCCGAATGCCACCCCTGCGATCCGAGGACTGGTCCAGCGCCATGCACCGCATCCATGTCATCCACGAGAACCCGGACTGGTTGCCGCCCCTCGCCGAAGCATTCGCGCGACGTGGCCTGCCCTGGACGGAATGGAACCTCTCCGGCGGCGTCTTCGATCTCGCCGCCCCACCACCCGAGGGGGTCTTCTACAACCGCATGAGCGCCTCCTCGCACACGCGGGGCCACCGCTACGCTGCCGAGCTCACCGCCGGGGTCCTGGCCTGGCTCACGCGCCATGGCCGCCGCGTGGTGAACGGCCCCCGCGCCCTCGACCTGGAGATCAGCAAGGTGCGGCAGTATGCGGCGCTCGAAGTGGCCGGTGTCGCTGTGCCACGCACGGTGCTGGTGCTCGGCGAACCCGAGCGCATCCTCGCCGCGGCGCGCGAGCATTTCGCTGGTGGTCCACTGATCCTCAAGCCCAACCGTGGTGGCAAGGGTCTAGGTGTGCGGCTATTCCCGGATTTGGATGCGCTGGAGGTCTACCTGCACGCTCTCCCGGATGACGAACATCCTGCCGATGGGCTCTGGCTCCTCCAGGAATATGTGCGTGCCGAGCGGCCGGTCATCACGCGGGCGGAGTTCGTCGGCAGCCGCTTTCTCTATGCTGTCGAGGTGGACACCTCGGCGGGCTTCGAACTGTGCCCGGCTGATGTCTGTGCCGTGGACGTCGGACCGAGCCCGGCGGAGATCTCGGCACCTCGGTTCCGCGTGCTCGAAGACGGCATTGACGCTGGGCTGCGTAGCAGGCTGGAGGGTTTCCTGTCGGCCAACGGTACCGAGGTGGCCGGCATTGAGTTCATCCGCGGAAGCGATGGGCGGCGGCTGGTCTACGACGTCAACACCAATACGAACTACAACCCTGAGGCGGAAGCCAAGGCCGGTTTGGCCGGAAGCGACCGATCGGGTCCCGGTGCCATCGCGGCCTTCCTCGGCGCTGAACTGGCCGCCTCGACGACGCGGGCCGCGTAGGCGGTTGCCAACGCGGCTTCCTGGAATGGAGTGCTGCCCTACGGCGAGAACGACGTCTCATTCTGATCGCTCGGGACCTTGAGGGTGCCGTCCCTCAGGTCGCCCGGATCAGTAACGGCCGCAGGGCCGTGGTGTTGGAGTACTCGGCCTGAATGCGGACCGTGACCGGCGCGGGAGGGGCGAACATGACACGCTTGGGCAGCGGCATGGTGGGCCAGCCGAAGATGAGGCGAACCTGGTGCCGGACGGCAGGTGTAAGCACGACCCGCGGTGACGCGCTGCGCATCGCCTCGTGAGGATTGCGCCGTGGTCAGTCCCGGTATGCTGCAGAACCCAGCGGTCAGGACGTGGCTCGGCGGCATCGAGCCGGCCTGGACCCTCCTGGGTCAGGCAAGCTTCGATGCCTTGCGTCGGCCGCCATCGCCGACGGCCGGCCCGGTTCGGCTTGCCGCCGATCTGACATGGGATGAACTTCAGCAATCTGCCGCCGCCTCGAACGCCCTGGTTCTCCTGTGCAGCGCCTCGATGGGAGCCGGACTGCAACTTACGGCCACGGGGAACCTGTCGCGCAGCGTCGTGGCAGAGATGGTCGACCGCTTCACCTGGCCCGGGTTCGACAAGGCCGACGCCTTCCGCTTCCACAAGGTGATCAACGAGCCCGACTTCCTACCCGTCTTCTTCCTGCGCCACCTCGCTCAGTGTCCGTCCGGGAACAATTTGGCGTAGATCAAGCGCTTAACGAAGCAGCGCAGTGGCGGCCACCGTTCCCTCAATCCAACTCTGGCCTGCGTTGGACGGTTTTCGATATAAAAATGTGGGCCTACAAGCCCCTGGATCTGGGCCATTTGTTCCCGGACGGACACTCAGGCGGCCGGGCTTCTCCGAAAGACCCGTGGGCATCTCAAGACCACACCGCGCGGCCGAGCCCTGCTCGAGGCACCGCAGCTTTCGGCGCTGCAGGCTATCCTCTTCCACGTCGCGCTGTGGCATCTCGATCTGGGCTATTTGAGCCGAGGCGCGCACGGTCATTGGCCGCAGCAGGACGCGGGCATCGTTCTCTGGTCGTTGTCGGTGGCCGCGAGCGAGTGGCAAGCGCCGGACCGCCTGACCCGCCTCTGTACGATCCCTATCAACGGCGTGCTGAATACGCCGTGGGACACGGCCTCCTTTGCGATGGAGGCCAGGATCCTGCGGCCGCTGCTGTGGTTCGGCCTTCTCGAGCACAGGCAGGAGGAGATCGAGGGAAGCCGCTTCGGGATGCGCCACTTCTATCGCAAGACAGGGCTGTTCGACCGCTTTCTCGCCTTCGACGTCCAGCTCGAGGCGGCACCAGCGCTGCGCCACTGACATGGCGCCCGGAAACGCGAAAAGCCCCATGACCTCGGTCTGAGGTCATGGGGCTCTTGCGTTCCCTCCAGTCGGGAGGGCAGCGGATGGCGGCTAGTCCGGCGTGTTGCCGGCGCGGGCTCGCTCCTGCCGGCGGCGCTCGAATACGGCGCCCTGGAAGGCGCGGAACTCTGGCATTCGCAGGAAGCGCACGAGGTAGCCGCCATAGGTCAGCTCGGCATGGCAGGCCAGGCAGATCAACCATCCATGCTCCGGCTTGTTCAGGCCGCGATGGAAGAAGTGGTCGAACGCGGCGCCAGGGGCTGGCTGGCCGGTCGGGGTGAGGACGGGTTCGCGGTGGCAGCAGGGGCACTGGCCGTCGAAGGGCTCGGCGGCCGCCGCCTTGACGATGATGGTCCGGGTCAGGGGCGTGAACTCCAGCCGGCCGCCCAGCATGATCTCCTGGGTCGAGAGAACCAGGAACATCAGGTCCGCCGCATGCCGCTCGGCGTCATCGAGCCGGCGGTGCAGGTCGCGGAACTGCTGGGTGAGGTGCAGCCGCAGCGGATCGGGGTCCGTCGCGGGCGGGCCGGCATGCCACGCCAGGGCGGCGCGGACGACGGTGTTGCACCAGAGATGGAAGTCCGGCGACAGGTAGCGGGCATAGGACAGCGCGAGCTGCCAATGCGCCCAGGTGCCGCCGTTGCGGCCACGCAGCGTGGCGACGAAACCATCGGGGTCGAGGCGGATAATGTCCTCCAGGAGGACATTATCGCTGGCCGGCTCTTCGAGCGCGGCCCAGTGCGTCCCGGCATGCGCGCGAAAACGCATGGTCTCCTCGAGGAACAGCCATTTGGCCGGCCGGCGGTACTCCGGACAGCCTGCTGCCCGCCACATGTCGGTCAGGTTCAGCATGGTGCCGCGGAGGCGGATGGGCCTGCCCTGGTAGCTGAGGGTGCTGGTGGGGGTCATGGTGATCTCCAACAGGGTTTCGGCCTTGCTCAAGGGGCCGCTGCGGTCGGCTTGGAGCTGCCGAGACGGTCGGAGGAGGTTTGGGCAGGCGTTCAGCTTGGCGGTCTGCGAGGGGTCGCCAGGCTGGTGTGGCTCGCTGGTGATGCCAGGTCGGTTGCCACTGGGCGGCGCCACGGGGCGCCGTCCGAACGCCGCGGTGCTGTCCCGCTTGGGGGCAACGCCGCACACGGCGGGCCAGACATGATGGCCAACGGTCCGCCGTGATGTCGGGCGCGGCCACGGCTGCGCCGGCGTCGCGTCGGGCACGGCGCGCCGGCACATCGGCCTGTGGGATCGAGGGGTGCCGGAAAGGTCTCGTCGTCGCCCCACCGTGCCACCGCTGGCAGGGTCAGGGTTCGCAGAAGCGGCCGGCTCAGTGCCGGATGCGCGGTGCCGGGCGCCGGCTGCGTCGCTGAGGACGCTGCGGACACCCGCCCAGGGGCGAGGACGAAGCGGACGAGAGACGACTGGCCCGTTCCCTGGGTCCGGGCAGGGACGGTGCGGGATGGATGCCGGGCATCGTCGCTGATGCCCGGGCGAAGTCCTGCGTTCGGCCGGCTTTGGCTCGACCCTCTGGGGAGGTGGACTGCGGTGCTGTTCAGGGGAGCGGGGCTGCCGGCGGGACCGTGCCTCTCGTCCAACATAAATGGGGATGGCACGTCGGATTTTCAATACGTATTCAACACAAAAAGCCTGCACAGGCTCGATCAGCTGGTAGATAGAAATCGCTGGTAGAATCGCAGCGGTCAGTATCTGTTGTCCCCGCGATGGAGAGTGGCCGAACAGGCCTCGCTGTCATCCCCGCTCGTGAAGCAGCTTCCAACGGACGCTGCGTGCTGGACCTGAGCAAGCCAGCCTCCCGGTAGCCTCGCGCTGCCGGGCCACCCCGTCCATCGCCGCTGGGGTGCGGCGCTGCTGCCCGACGTCGTCGGGCATACGTAGGCGTACGTCCATGCTCCAAAGTACGACCACGCAGCCAGCGGCTGCGTTTTTTCCCTTGCTCGCCCGCAAGGCCGACCGCGGTCGGTTGACACTCCTCCCACCCGGTGCCTTCGCGCGTCTCTCAACGACGCCGAACCTGCAGGCGTGTGTCGCCGCCACCTCACAGCATGCGGCCTCCATCGTCACGGCGGAGCTGTCGCATGCGCACGGATGACAACCGCCTGTTCACCGTCGCCGAAGCCTGCACCTGGCTCGGCATCAGCGACCGTACCTTCCGCCGTCTCCGGCAGAAAGGCGTCCTGCAAGCCGCCAAGATCGGCGGCTCGGTGCGGATCCGCGAGTCCGAGCTGCTTCGATTGGTCGCTGATCCAGTCAGCGAAGATGCAGAGGAGTCAATGCCTTGAGCCGGGTCCCCGCAACCGCCGCACCGCTCTTGCCAGTAGTCAACCCTGATACGGTCTCACGAACGCCGGTCGTGACCGGCGCTGACCGCCCAAACCCCGAGGCCATCATGAACGCGATTCCCGAGTGCGTTGCAAACCTGTCGAACCCATCCGCGTCCTTCCGCGTGAAGCTCACCTTCGCCGACCTCATCGTCGTCGTGCGCGGATCCACCACGCTGACCGAGACGCAGAAGCGCGACCTGATCTCCGACCTGGAGGCGGCGGCGCAGATACTCGGGCTGCTGACCAGCGCCGTGCCCTGCGACGTCGTCTGGCTGAACCAGCACCTGTTCCGGAAATCGGCCGCGGCCTGCGGCAAGTCGAACTACCGCTTCCGCAATATCCTGTCGTCGGTGCGCAAGGCCTTGCGCCTCGTCGGCCTCCACCAGCCGCGCCGCTGTGGCGAGAGTGAGCTCACCCCCGAATGGATCGAACTGCTGGACGCGGCCACGTTCCAGCCGCAGCGGGCTGGGCTGCGACGCCTGTTCCGCTACTGCGCCGTCCGCGGGCTCCCGCGGTCCGCGCTGACCAACTTGGTGTTCGAGGCGTTTCTCGACGAGGAAGGCGCGACGCGGCTCTCGGCCAGCACAACCCGGCGCGGTGCCGCGGTGGCCCGCGCCTGCAATCGAGTTATCGCCAGCAGTCCGCGTTTCAGCGATTGCCAGCCACTGCAGGCGCCGCGGCGACGGCAACCCTATACCTTCTCCCTTAAGCATTTCCCGGACCTCCAGGCCGAGGAGGCGGTCTTCCAGGAGTGGCTGAGCCCGAGCCAGGGCAAGAGCCTGTTCAAGGCAAAGGGCAGCAAGCGCCGGGCACGACCGGCCACCGTCAAGGCACGCTGCTTCGCGGTGCGGCAGATGGCGGCCGCCCTGGTCCATATGGGGCATGACCCGACGGCCATCACCAGCTTCGCCTACCTCGTCGAGCATGCCAGTGACATCCTCGACTTCTTCGACGCGCGCGCCCGGGCCAAGCTGCCCGAAGAGGAACGCGCGGAGGCCGAGATCGTCGGCGGCCAGCTCGCGGTGATCGCCGAAACCCTCTTCATCATCGGGGCGCACTTCCTCGGGCTGACCGGCGAGCCGCTCGAGCAGCTTCGGGCCATGCGCAAGCTGGCGCAGCCGCGTCGCAAGGTCGGACTCACCGGCAAGGTGCGCGAGCGGCTGCTGCGGCTGATCCAACCCTACAACCGCAGCCGCCTGCTGCTGTTGCCGGAGGAGGTGGAGAAGGCTGCCCGCAAAGCCGACAGGACCGACACGGCGATGGCGCGTCGGTTCATGCTCGCGGTGGCCATCCTGATACTGCTGGTTTGTCCGCTGCGGATGAAGAACCTGGCTGGCCTCCGCCTCGACCAGCACCTGCAGCGCCTCGGCCCGGGCGGTCGGTGGATCACCCACATCGTCATCGCCGGCACCAAGATGAAGGGCCATGCCGACCTGGAGTGGCCGGTGCCGCCCGCGGCCGCCAGGCTGCTGGACACCTGGATCCGCGTCTGGCGCCCCCTGATGGCCGGCGAGACTGGCGGCAGCCCCTATCTCTTCCCGGCCTTTGGTAAGGCTGACTCCAAGAGCCAGGCCGCCCTCGCCGAGGGCATCAAAAAGCTCATCAGGCGTGAGATCGATCTCGAGGTGCACCCGCACCTGATGCGGCACTTCGCGGCCTGGCGGCACCTGAACCGGCACCCCGGCCAGTACGAGATCGTCCGGCGCGCCCTGGGCCACGCCTCGGTCGAGACCACCATCGCAACCTACTGCGGCCTGGAGGCGGAGAACGCGGCGCGGCTCTTCCATGGTGGGCTGGAGGACGACACGACCGAGGCGCGGCGCCTGGTCCGCGCCAAGCAGCGCGGCAAGGCCGCGGCGCAGCGGCGCTGAGAGGGGGACGATCCATGCCACGCATCATCGACCCGCGCCGCAGCTGCCTCGACCCGGAGGACTGGCCCGAGCCCGACCGGCAGGCCCTGGCGGCGGCAATGCGGGCCCGCCGAGGACGTTTCTCGGCGCGCGGCTTTGTCGCGCGCCTCAAGGTCCCGAGCCTCGAGAAGGCGTTCGAGGGCTATGGCCGCTATCTTGGCTTCCTGCTGTACCACGGCTGGCTCGACCCAAATGCCCTGCCGCTCGCGCGGGTAAGCGAGGAGAGGGCAGCGGCCTACTTCGACGAGCTCGTCGCACTCGGCAATGCCGACTACACCATCGTCGGTCGGTTCCAGGAGCTGCAGACAACCCTGCGCATCCTGGTGCCTGGCGCTCAGGTCGACTGGCTGAGCCGCCCGGGCGGCATCCCGCTGCGGCACCGCCTCGCTATGGAGAAGCGCCACTTCCAGGTGCACCACAGCGCCACCCTCTACGCCTGGGGGCGGGAGATGATGGAGCGCGCCCTGACCCTCCCAGGGCCCTGTCGGCGGCGGGTCATGCTGCGCGACGGCCTGCTGATCGCCCTGTTGGCCGCATCGGGCCCGCGCCTCGGCTCGGTCAAGCTGATGCAGCTCGGCCAGCACATCCGCTTCGACGGAGAGGAGTGGTGGATGTCGCTCGACGTCCCTGATATCAAGACCGACGAGCCGCATCGGGTCCCGCTGCCCGCCAGCCTCACGCCCTGGTTGGCGCGCTACGTCGAGGTCGAGCGGCGCGAGTTGCTGGACGGCCAGGTCAACGATGCGATGTGGGTGAACTGGGGTGGTGCGGCGCTCGGCGAAGCCGGCATCGAGAAGCGCATCCGCTGGTGGTCGGCCAAGCGCTTCGGGGCGGAGCACGCCTTCGGGGTGCACCGCTTCCGGCACTGTATCGGCACCACGGCGCCACTCATGGCACCCGACACGCCGGGGATCGGCGCCACGGTGCTCGGCATCGGTGGCCGGGTGCACGAGAAGCACTATGATCGTGGCGAGCGCGCCGCGGCGGGTGCCGACTATCTCGCGGGGCTGGATGCCGACCTCGAGGAGGCCCGGGCCTACTTGCGGAGTATGGAAGGGCGTCCGCCGTCTGATACCGATGAGGATGGATCCTCCGAACCGTCGTAGGCCATGTGCGAGGGGTGGCGTGCGCCACCCCCCGACCGTGCCCAGCAACATTGGAAGGCTCTCGCCCTTGTCATAACGAACCTTATGCGGCGAAGTCGGGGCATAATAACATGCCAGGGAAAGCTGCCCTCCCCCGTCCCCGAGACTTCCAGCAGTCAGGGTGAATGCTTCGGCTGTGCAGGCAGAGACTGCCATGCCGGCCCCTCTCCCGGCAAGCGCCGGGCCCGGTCAAGCCCGCGGCCGCCAGTTCGGCCGGTCCCTGAGGTCGACCGGGTGAACGGCGACGCCGGCGCCCGCCAGCAGCTCGGCAAGGAACTGCCGCTGCGTCTTACCGGCCGCCTTGGCGGCCCGGGCGATGGCTACGGACGTCGCCTCGGTCAGCCGCACGGAGAACATCAGGGTTTCGGGGGTGGGCGGCACGGGCCCATCCGCCGCGCCCGGCCTGTCCAGAGGCTCACGAAGATCGGCCTGTTGCGCAGCGCTGCTGCCGGCCCCTCCCGTCGGCGCCTTAGCACCGGCCCGCGGCGCCTGCCGCCCGGCGAGGAAAAGGTAGAACTCGGAACCTGCCTCCTCCATCGCTGGATCCCCCTCCGGCCAGTAATGTAGAGTATACTCCGTGGGAAAATGCTCCACAAGGCGGTGCCCTGCCGCCCGTGGAGATACGCGCAGTCCTGGCCCAGAACCTGCGTCGCCAGCGCCAGGCCCAAGGCCTGTCGCAGGAGGAACTGGCGCACCGCGCCGGGATCGACCGCACCTACGTCAGCGCCCTCGAGCGCTGCGTCTACGCCGCCAGCATCGACGTCGTCGACCGGCTCGCCCGCGAACTCGGCGTCGACGCCGCCGACCTGCTCAGGAAGCCAGCCCAAACCAGCAAAGCCAAGAAAGCGTCTGCCTGAACGTTGGTGGCAGCAGAGCTGCCGTATGTGCACCGTGAAAATCAGGCCAGGCAGGATGGACTGCCCAGCCTGGGCAACGGCGGGGCCTATTTAATGCAAAATTGAATCGACCAATATTAGGCAGGCATGCTTAAAGCCTGGTCGGAATGGGCGGGCGACAGTCACGGAACAACCGTCCGACGACCGCTGGAACGCGGTGAAACGGTCCGACCCATTCCAGCTACAGCATGCCGCCTTGCAGACAAGATGCTGCCCCATGCGCTGCGCATCTGGGTGCGCCTCACCAAGCCCGCGCCGGCGGCCGCCGAATGACGGAGAGGGATGTGACGACGACCACCAGCCCAGTCGCGCTCCGCACCCTGCCGAACGAGCTGGCCCGGCGCTCCGCCCGGGTCGTCACCATGCTGGGCGAGCTCCACAAGGCCGGTTTCCAGCGGCTCCGCGGACTGCCCTACATGTCGCCCAGCGGCCACCACTGGCGCCTTGAGATCGGCCCGGCATCCCTGTTCCTGCGGAGCCACGGCGCGCTCCTGGTGTCGTCCGACGCGCTCCACCCGTCGCTCAACAGGAACATCGTCGCCATGCTCGAGGGCACCGCGCGCTACACCAGCGGGCAGGCAACGGAGGCCGAGTTTTTTGGCTGGACCGACGCCCGCAACGACGGCGCCCGCGAACTCGCGGCCAAGTTCCTCAACCGCTTCCCCGCCCTCGCAGAGGCCGGGAAGGGCTGGGACCACGCCTACGCGGGCTGGTGGGTAAGGGTCATGGGCGCAGTTGAGCAGGGCGTCTTCCCGATCGCGTTCGATGACTGGAACCCTCCATCGCGGCACGGCCTCGGGATGACGCTGATGCGTCCCGCGGAGTGGGCCGAGGCGCCCGTGGACGCGATCCCGCTGCCGCCACCCGGCGAGTTCGACGACGGAGAAGCCCGAGCGTGAACGGCAACTAGAAGGAAGACCTCCGCATCTGCGTCACGGGCCTGTCGGGCGCCGGGAAGACAGCCTTCATCATGGCCTTCGTGGGCGCGCTCTGAGTCAGAGCCCCAGTTCAACGCCGATTGACAGGCAGCGGCCAGGCCAGGCCCGCCGCGGCCACCCGGCCCAGACATAACCGTACCGTGCTGCGCGCTACGTCGACCGAGTGGGCAATCGCCCGGTCGGAAGCGGGCGCCTCGCTCTTCAGCCGCAGGATCGCTCGCACGCGTCGCATCGACACTCTCTCAGCCGGCATCCCGTCCCCCCTCGCGCAGAACGCGAAGGAGGACCGGGCCTGCCCAAGGGTCGAGCAACACCCTACCTCCGCAGGGGGTGGCCGACATGCTCCGGAATCCGCCCACACAGCGACAAATGCAACCGAACAGGATGCAATATTATATGGTTTGATATGGCACTGATTTACGTTATGGATTCGGCATGAAAACGGCTGCTCCTGCCCGATCCATGGGCCTGCACAGCATGCGCCAGAGGTCTGCTCCGGGCGGTACTGCTGAGCCTGCCCCGAAGCCATCGGGATACCTGGCCGGCCGCCCCTCGACCCGGTCGGCCCTGGCCATCTCGAGCCTGCTCGCGCTCCTGGCCTGCGCTCCGGCGCTGACCACCCGGCCGGCAACCGCGACCATCGGCGAAGGCCAGCCAGACCGGACGGTGACAGCACCCGCCAGGGGCACGAGCTCTGCCAACTTCAGCCGCACCATCCTCCCTGGTAGCCGGCTACGCTACGCGGGCAGCATTCCCGAGGGTCAGATCTGGCGGCCTGTCGGCTGGGTCCTCCTCGCCGAAGGGCGGCACATGCACGAGGCCTACGTCGTCGAGCGCGATGGCCAGTGGATCGGCTTCTACCTGCCTGTCGAACGCGCCTTCTCGCCGCTCGCCTCTCCCCCAACCCTTCGCACGGAGACCTCGTCATGAATCGCCGCTCGTTCCTGGGCACGTCCACCGCCCTGCTGGGAGGCGGCATGCTTGCCGCATGCGCCACGGGTCCCCGCCTGAGCGAGATGGCAAGCCGCATCCCGGCCGTGCCGCAGGACAAGGGACGAATCTGGTTCTTGCGCTCGTCCTCACCGGTCGGAATGGCCATGCAGCCCGCGATCATGCTGAACGGGCGGAAGGTGGGAGAGTCCATCCCTGGCGGCGCCTTCTGGCAGGATGTCGTGCCCGGCAACTACGAGGTCTCGACCGCCACTGAGATCGACAACAGGCTCACCTTCACTGTGACTGCCGGCGAGGAGCGCTTCGTCCGCACCTATGTGGCTCCGGGCCTGATGGTCGGCCGCGTGGTGCCGGAACTCGTGGACTCGACCGAGGGGCGGGACGCGTTGGCGTCGAAAAGCCTCACCGCTTCGATCTGAGGCGCGGCGACAAGTGGATCTGTGCAACCGGAAACACCGTTTCGTCGAGAATCTGCAGGTAAGGTGGAGGGAATGACTACTTCATTTCGCTTGTTACCCTTCCTGGTGACGATCATGCTGGTGGCGGGAGTCCAGACGGCGTCGGCCCAAGGCCAAGCTGCATTCTGCCGCAGCAGTCTCGCGTCGATGATGTCTGACGACGATGAGGCTCAAATCGCGGAGGTTGCTCGCATCTGCAAGCCTGGCGACATCATCGGCATCCCGCCGGGTGGCCGAGGTGGCTCTCGAGCGGTCCCGCGGCTTTGCGATTTCACAAAATCGATGCCGGTCGTCAGCGGGATGCTCTACTGCGTCATGGCAGCCCCTCGCCCGTTCCGCTGATCTGGCCGCAGAGCCTGATTGCTGCCGCGACGTTGAAGCCCAGCGTAGCGGTCAAGGCATGGCAGCCAAGATTGTCCGCAGTGCCATGCTGTGACTCAGTTTTGCAGTAGACGGTCCAGCACGCGCCGCACCTGCCAGGGCCGCCATGCTTCCCCGCCGCGTGGCGTGCGCACCCCGCGCGCGGTGAGCGCGTCGGCGAGCTGCTGCAGGGTGGTCGCGCCCGCCCGGCGAGCCGCGTCAAGGTAGGGTGTGACCTCCACCACGCGCCGCGCTGCCTGCGCCGACCAAGCCGCGCGCGCGTCGGCCGCCGCCGCCGCGTCGCCCGGCCTCAGACGCGGGTTGCCGAGCTTCACCCCCCTCGCCTTAGCTGCCGCGAGTGCGGCCCTGGTGCGTGCGCTTGTGGCGAGGGCTTCTTCCTCGGCCACGAGAGCCATGATGCCGACGGTGAGCCGGTTGGCGTGTGGCATGTCGGCGGCGAGGAACTCGACGCCGGCCTTCTCCAGGCCGAGCAGGAAGTGGGCGTCGCGCGCCAGGCGGTCGAGCTTGGCGATCAGCAGCACGGCGCGCCTGAGCCGGCACTCGGCGAGCGCTAGGCCGAGCTGCGGCCGGTCGCCGCGTCGGCCGCTCTCCACCTCCTCGAAGGCTGCGGCGACCACGCCGCCGGCTGAGGTCGCGTACCGGGCAACGGCCTCCCGCTGGGCGTCGAGGCCGAGGCCGGAGCGGCCCTGCTTGTCGGTGGAGACGCGGTAGTAGGCGACGAAGCGCGGGCCGGCGGGAACGGTCATGGGCCTTCATGGGCGGTCGTAGGGCAGCAAGATGCCCCCGGCACTGCCGTTTCACAATCTGAAAGGAGGGTTTCGCGGGGCAGCAGAGTGTGTGTATTTTCAAGCGTCTAAGACGGCCGGCAAACCAACCAATTCTGGAGGCTCTCGGCGCTCCACGTCAGGCTTCCACTCATGCGCACACTGGTGGCGGGTCTAGGACAAGCACAGCAAGTTGCGGCGTCCCGAACGCGCACACGACGGATGACAGGCCGGGCAAACAGGGGTGAACTGGGCAGACGCATGCACCGTGATGCGGCGGCCGATAGCCGCCTAGCCACAGGAGTTAACGCCATGGCGCTCTCAGACGGGCCCCTCGACTTCGGGGACGACGGCAGGGACCTGCTCCAGCGGCTCCCGACCGTCCACGCCCTCCAGCGCCTGCTCGCCAGCCCGGCGCTGGAGACCCCGCTCGTCGTCGGGGTCTACGGCGGGTGGGGGACCGGCAAGACCAGCGTCATGCGTACCCTGCGGGAAGCGCTCGCCGGGCCCGAGCGCATCCACCTCTGGTTCGACGCCTGGGTCTACGCACGTCAGGAACAGGTGCTGTGGCGCGCCCTCCTGCTGCGGGTAGTCACCGCTCTCCGGGAGCGCGCCGAGAAGCCCGATGGCGGCCGGCTGCAAGGCGCCCGGTACGACGCCGCCCTCCGCGCCTACAACGCCCTCTGGATCTCCGAGGACGACGCGGCCAAGGCCCGGTCGGCGTTGGACGAGGCGCGGGACCGCCTCTACCGCAGCATGACGGTCGTTACCCAAGGGGGGGTCCGGGTGAATTGGTGGGGGGCCTTGCCGCTCGCCGCGGACGCCGCGCTCACCGCCCTCACCGCGGGCCTTAACTCCACCGTGGCCAAGGCGATCGCCGGCGAGAAGACGGAGGGAGGCGTGGCGACCGCGCTGGCCAAGTGGTTCAAGGGCGGTGACACGAAGGAGGTGGCGAAGCTCATCGAGCGCGAGGCGAGCGAGCAGTACGTCGAGCAGGTCACCTCGCTCGAGCAATTCCAGGAGCTCTTCCGCGGGCTCCTCGACCTCTTCGGCATCGGTAAGACCCGGCGCCTGTTCGTGTTCGTCGACGATCTCGACCGCTGCCTACCCGAGGACGCCGTCGCGGCCCTGGAGGCGATCAAGCTGTTCCTCGACCTCGAGGGCTGCGTCTTCGTGCTCGGTATGGACCGGGAGGTCGTCGAGCAGGGCATCCGCGTCCGCTACAAGGACCTGAAGGAGGCCGGTTTCGACGCCCGCGCCTACCTCGACAAGATCATCCAGGTGCCGTTCAACCTGCCGCTCCTCGGTCCGGGCCAGATCACCGCGTACCTGGAGGGGCTACAGGGGCCCGCGGCCGGTGCCTTCGCGGCGTGCGCCGACCTGTTCCGGGAGGTCGCGCCGCCGAATCCTCGCACGCTGAAGCGCGTGCTCAATTGCCTGCTCCTGGCGCTCTACCTTCGGGGCTTCAGCGACGCAGATCTGGCGAATGCCGGATCGGACGCTGCGCGCCGTGACGAGGTGCGGAGGCTCGCCAAGATCGTTCTGCTGCAGGTCTGCTTTGGCCGTGCTTGGTGGGCTGTCGTCGACGGTCGATGCTCTCTGCGGCAGGCCGAAAACATCGGGCGAGGACGAGATACAAAGAACGAGGTGGACTCGGAGACCCGCAAGCTTTTCGAAGGCCATTCTATGGAGCGGCTATTTCGGCTAGATCCGGAACTCAATAAAATGTCGGACAAAGACTTACAAGATTTGATTAGTTTGACACAAGTAATGCAAGAAAATTCGGTTTTGAGTCAAGACAATCATGTGCAGAAATCATAGTAAAAAATTCCGCAAAATGAATGAAAATTGGCGATTTTTAATCTCTTGTTCTACATGATATCACAACCGGTTTTCCGTCGCTCCCGAAGCCGACACCTCGTAGGGTACTGGTCGCTTTAGCCAGAACTGCATAGCGTTTTGGATTGTCTGTGTACCACAATCTTGTCGTGCCATCTTCGCCTGCTGTCGCTATTAGCCGTCCGTCTGGGCTGAAAGCGATTTGCCGCACTTCGCCTCCGTTTCCCTGCAGGACGGCGCGCCCGCGGCCCGTCTGCGCGTCCCAAAGTCGGGCGGTGCCGTCCGCGCCCGCAGTCGCCGCCAGCCGCCCGTCCGGGGAAAAGGCGACGTGCCCCACTCTGCCCTCGTGTCCGCGCAGGACGGCGCGCTCGCGCCCCGTCTCCGCGTCCCACAGCCGCGCCGTGCCGTCGCTGCCCGCGGTCGCCGCCAGCCGCCCGTCGCGGGAGAGGGCAACGTGCTTGACGGCGCCCTCGTGCCCCTCCAGGACGGCGCGCTCGCGCCCCGTCTCCGCGTCCCACAGCCGCGCCGTGCCGTCGCTGCCCGCGGTCACCGCCAGCCGCCCGTCGCGGGAGAGGGCAACGTGCTCGACGGCGCCCTCGTGCCCCTCCAGGACGGTGCGCTCGCGCCCCGTCTCCGCGTCCCACAGCCGCGCCGTGCCGTCGTCGCTCGCGGTCGCCGCCAGCCGGCCGTCGGCGGAGAAGGTGGCCATCCACACCCTGCCCGCGTGCCCCTCCAGGGCGGCGCGCGGCGCGCCGGTCTGCGCGTCCCACAGCCGCGCCGTGCCCTCGCCGCCCAGGGTCACCATTGATCGTCCGATCGAGTCAAGGGCCACGTAGGAGACTGCCCTTCCATGCCCCTCCAGGGCGGCGCGTGGCGCGCCGGTCTGCGCGTCCCACAGCCGCGGCGCGCCGGTCTGCGCGTCCCACAGCCGCGCCGTGCCGTCGTCGCTCGCGGTCGCCGCCAGCCGGCCGTCGGCGGAGAGGGCGAGGCCTAGTACTTCGCCTCGGTGCCCCTGCAGGACGGCGCGCTCGCGCCCCGTCTCCGCGTCCCAAAGCCGGGCGGTGCCGTCCGCGCCCGCGGTCGCCACCAGCCGCCCGTCCAGGGACAAGGCGACGCGCCGTACGCCACCTTTATGACCGCGCAGGACGGCGCGCTCGCGCCCTGTCTCCGCGTCCCACAGCCGCGCCGTGCCGTCGATGCCCGCGGTCACGACCAGCCGCCCGTCGTGGGAGAGGGCGACGTCCTCGACGGCGCCCTCGTGCCCTCGCAGGACGGCGCGCTCGCGCTTCGTCTCCGCATCCCACAGCCGCGCCGTGCCGTCGCCGCCCGCGGTCACGACCAGCCGCCCGTCAGCGGAAAGATCGCTGGTCAGCTTCGCTGTGGTCCCGTGCCCGCCGCGCAGGACGGCGCGCTCACGTCCCGTCTCCGCGTCCCACAGCCGCGCCGTGCCGTCGTTTCCTGCAGTCAAAACCAGCCGACCGTTCGGTGAAAACCTAACTATCCAAATTCGGCTTCTCAGAGAACGCAGGACTGTGCCGCTATTATCTCGTAATAAATCGCTCCCGTGCCCCTCCAAGACGGCGCGCTCGCGTCCCGTCTCCGCGTCCCACAGCCGCGCCGTGCCGTCCCAACCCGTTGTTGCCAACAATCGCCTGTCGCGGGAGAGAGCGATGTCTCGTGCTGCGCCTTCACGCACCTTTAGGACGGCGCGCTCGCGGCCCGTCTGCGTATCCCACAGCCGGGCAGTGCCGTCCCAACCCACGGTCGCTGCCAGCTGGCCGTCGGCGGAGAGGACAACGTCCCATACGCCACCTTCATGACCGCGTAAGACGGCGCGCTCGCGTCCCGTCTCCGCGTCCCACAGCCGCGCCGTGCCGTCCTCACTCACCGTCGCCAGTAGCTGGCCGCCCTCCGAAAAGGCGATCCACATAAGTGGATATGGCCCCGTGTCTGCCCCGAGAGGTTGATCGAAATGGGGCCAGTTAAGTGAATACTGACCTGCAGAATTCTCACCAGATAAAAGCGTATTATTGTGTTTTTCGCTAGCGATAGAGGACATTATTTCGGGAATACTGCACGAACCGAGTCTGTAATGCAATACACTCAGCCGCTCATACGGCGCTATCATGATTGAGCTGGGAAACAACAGATAGGTAAATGCTACGAGCCCGGTAGATACAGCGCTTGCTAAGGAAAGCACTAACAGTCGGCTGGGTACCGTTAACCAGCGCCAACCTGGGCCGAGCTGGGACCGCCATTGCGCGAAGCGCAGCGCCAAGCCACGCGGCCGAACGCCCTGGAGCACGAGGTCAAGCAGCGCGTCGCGGCCCAGATCGCCCTCCGGCACCCGTTCGAGCACGTACCGCACCGTGAGCGCGGACTCGGTCCTCGCGTTGGCCGGGCGCCTCGTCGGCCGACGGGATCCGTGTCCCTGCCGGACGACCTCGTCCAGCACCTTCCGCAGTACGGCCTGGATCGCTTCCCAGTCGCGCTCGGGCAGCGCGTTGAGCAGGGCGGTGCGCACCAGCGGCGGCATCCGGCCGACGCGGAACCAGGGGATCCGGCCGACGGCAAGATGCAGCGCCTCGTCAACCCGCCCAAGCCCCATATCGGCCGCCAGCCCCAGCCCGATCGCCACCGTGACCTGCCACCGCAGCACCGGCAGTGCCGCGCAGGCCGCGACCCACCGCCGGCAGAAGGCGCGACCGGCCGGGTCGGCGGGCAGCGCCTCGGCCAGGTACCGGTCCAAAGCCTCCAAGATAGCCGCAGCATCGGCCTCCTGGTCGGCGAGGATCACCTCCGGTCTGCCCAGGGGCAACCGCGGATCGGGTGGACGCAGGACGGCGGCTGTCTCGCTCATTCTCGGCAGAACACCATGCCCTTGCGCCGGCTTCAAACTGCTTCGAAAATGCGACGCGAAGGGGAGACCTTCGCCTGGACGACGAAATGCGCCATATGGCCTCATCCAAGTTGACGATGTCCGAACCGGCCGACCGCCGCTATGGCGGCTTGGTCCGTCCGGAATGGCCGGGCCGTGGCGGTCCCATTCGATGATCGAGCGCGGCGGTACCTACCCGGAGAGCGACCTCGACCCGCTCGATGCGGCCCTCTGCTTCTTGGACCGGGAAAACTACTTCCGGGCGCTCAAGAAAAAGGTGGAGGCCATCGCCGCCTCGCGGCACGGGAGCGCGGTCGTCGTGGTGCCGGGGGTCGCCGCGGACATGCCCGACCGATTCGCGCTGCGTGTGGCCGACCGCGAGCACGGCGTGTTCAAGGACGCCCAGGACCTCGACATCTACCCCTGGCCCGAGGATCCGGTGCCGCAGAATGGTCTGGACGGGTTGATGGTTTCGCTGGCGGAAAACCTTGTCTCTACCGTCGGCACATCCGGCCGAAGGGAACAATCCGATCGGCAGGAGGCGGCACGTGGCGAGGACGTGTCTCCAGGACCCTTTCCGGGCCGCAAGGCGCTCGAGGGCACGTTGAGGGCGCAAGACGGCTACTTCGTCTTCCGGCATTCTTTGTCGAGCGTCCGCCTCCGACGGGATCCGCTGCTGGAGGCGACGCTCCGCGAGTGGCTCGACTACTTCGCCCGTGACTGCGTCGGCCCCCGCAGCGGCATGCTGCTGGGCCTCCTGCTCGTCGAGTACAAGGAAAAGCCGACCGCCGACTGCGAAAAGCTCCAGGAGATCCTCCGGCGGCTCTGCAGCAGCCACGACCGCGCGGTCCTGCTCGAGCCCCTGCCCCACGTCTACGTCGACGAGGTGAAGGGTTGGGTCGACGCCGTCACGCGCCGGCCGCCACTGTCCCAATGGAAGCGCGCCCTCGAGAGCGTGCACGCGGAGCTCTGCGAGGTGGAGGATCAGTTCCGCCTGCTGCCGGTCCGCAAAGCGATCCTGAAGTATGCCCAGGAGTCCCCGATGAGGCCGCGCTGGAGTGCCACCCATGGCGCTTGACCACCCCGGCGTACCGCGCCGGCCCGCGCCGCGGCCCTGGTTCATCCCGTCGAGGAGGTGGGCCGCCGGCGACGCTGCGGCCGAGGAGGCGCGGCGGACGCGCTGGACGCACCTGCCGAGCGCGGCCATGGCCGCGCCGCGGATGCTCGACCCCCGCGAGTACGACGCCGACCCGCCGCTGCTGGACGCGGTCCACTCCGCCATCCTGCTGGGGCAGCCCCTGCTGGTCACCGGGGAGCCCGGCTGCGGCAAGACCGAGGTGGCAAACTTCATCGCCTTCCACCTCGGGCTTGAGCGGCCGGACGTCGCCACCGGCCGACCGGAGTACGCCCTGCGCTTCGACACCAAGTCGACAACGACGGCGCGAGACCTTTTCTACAGCTTCGACACGGTCGGCCGCTTCCACGCCGCGCGGAGCGACGACCCGGGCGCCGACGACCCGCGGCGCTTCATCACCTTCAACGCGCTTGGCCGCGCCGTGCTCGACGCCTGTCCGCCCGACCGTGTCGTCGGCCTGTCCGGCCGGAACTGGACCGCCCCGGAGGGCGGGCCGCGCCGCAGCGTCGTGCTGATCGACGAGATCGACAAGGCGCCGCGCGACGTCCCGAACGACCTGCTCATGGAGGTCGAGCGGCTCGCCTTCTACGTCCCGGAGCTCGACCGCCACGTCCAGGCCGACGACGCGCTCCGCCCGATCGTAGTCCTGACCAGCAACAGCGAGCGCGTGCTGCCGGACGCTTTCCTGCGGCGCTGCGTCTTCCACACGATGTCGTTCCCCGACGAGGACCGGCTGCGGCGCATCGTGCGCCGCCGGATGGCGGGCCTGCCGGCTGATGGCCCCTTGCTGGACGACGCCGTGCGGCTGTTCCTGGCGCTGCGCGAGGAGGGCCTGCGCAAGCCGCCCGGCACGGCGGAGCTCCTCGGCTTCCTGGCCGCCCTGCGCGACCTCGGCTTCGATCCGGATGCCGGGCTGAGCGGACAGGCCGGTTGGCAGGGGGCGGCGCGCGCCACGATGCTCAAGACAGTCGAAGACCAGCGCCAGTTCGGGGACAAGGCGCTCGGCGACTTGGCCGGCTAGCGGCGCGGCCGTGTCCGCGCCGCAGGCCCCCGCAGACCTGCCGCTGCCAGGCGAGGACCGGATCCTCGCCCTCTGGCACGCGCTGCGCGCGCAGGGCCTGGCGCTCGTGCCCGACCAGCTGGCCGCGGCCATACGCGTGCGCGACCACGTCGCGGCGACCCTGCCCGACGAGCCGCTGGAACGGCTGCGGTCCATGCTCTCGGGCGTCCTGGCGAAGAGCGCCGGCGACCGGGCGGTGTTCGAGCGCGTCGCCGGTGATCTGCTCGGCCCGATCCCGGCGGGGGTCGCCGCGAAGCCGTCCAGGTCGGGAACCGGGGGCACCGCGTCGCGGCGGAGGCGCTCGGCGTTGCCCGCAGTGGCCGTCGCCTGCGTGGTGCTCCTCGGCCTCCTCTTGGTCGTGTCGCTCTACTTGTGGCGGACGCGCCCGGTCGTGGAGGCGCCCCGTCCTGCCGCGGCCGATGCGCCGGCGGCCTCTGTTCCCGCCCCGCCAACCAGCGCCGGCGCGGCGTCCGCCGAAAACGGCTTCCGCCTGCGCGTCGAGACGATTGAGCGCGACGACCCGGTGCCGGTCGTCGATGTCGAGCCGCTGCCCCTGATGCCGCTGGTCGCCGCGGGCTTGGCTTCGCTGCCGCTGCTCGGGGTCGGCGCGTGGCTCGTCCTCGGCTGGCGCCGCGCGCGGCCCGGGGCGGACGATCCGCCGGTGTCGCTGGGCGAGCGGCTCGACCGCTACGCCGTGCCGGACGGCGAGGTCGGCGCCTTCGACACGCCGGACATGCGGGGCGTGCTCCGCCGCCTGCGCGGCGCGCCGCCGGACCTGGAGCACGCGCTGGACCTCGACCGCACCGTCCAGGCCACCGCCGGCCAAGCGGGGCTGTTCACGCCGGTGCTCGCGCCGGAGCGCGGGCGGATGCAGACGCTCGTCCTCCTCGAGGAGGTGGCCGTCCACGACCACGTGGCGCACCTGTTCCTGCACGCGGCGCGGCGGCTGCGGGGCGACGGGCTGCCGATCGACCTCTTTGGGTGGTCCGGCACGCCGGACCGCCTGGTCTCGGAGGCGGGCGAGGTGCAGAGGCTCGCCGACCTCTCCACGCGGGCGCACCGGGACCGGATAGTGCTGGTCGGCGACGCGGACCGGCTGATCAGCCCGTTGGGCGGCCTGCGCACTTCGCTCGCCGCCGAGCTCGGCGCCTGGCGGCGAAAGTACCTCCTGAACACGCGCCCGCTGTCCACCTGGGGCTGGGCGGAGATGACGGTGTTCGAGGCGGGCATCTCATTGGGCACGGCGACACCGCGCGGCTTCGCGGCGCTGGCGCGGGCGGCCGAGACGCGGCTCGAGGTGCCCCAGCTCCTGGACGTGCAGGCGGAGATCCCGCCCCGGTCGCCGAGGGCTGTCGTGGAGCGGCCAAGCGGTGCACAGCAGCCCGCGGAGGAAGAGCAGCGGGAAAGTGCGCCAAGCACTGCAGGTCAGATGGCCGTCGACGGCGACGGGTTGAGGAGCAACCGGCTAGTCGAGATCTTCTCGGCCGGCCCGCCGTACGAAACGTCCGGCAGCTACGGGACCGGTTACCTGTTGGGCGAAGGCCTCGTGCTGACGGCACGGCACGTCCTCGTGCCCCATGCATGGGAAGCAATGGCTGAGCCCCCGGCCGTCTTCGCACGCGCCATTGCCGAGGGCGACGCGGCGAAGCTGCGACCCGCCACCATCGTCTGGCCCACGGATCCGGCGCTGCTCTCCGACCCCGCGCAGCCCGACGTGGCGGTGTTGCGCCTGCCCGACGTGCCCCCGGCCTGCGGGGCGAAGGTGCCGGTCGGCTGGGCCGACCTCGAAGAGGCGCCGGAGCCGACGCTGGAGGTCCGGGCTGCCGGGTTCACCTCCTTTATGGATAAGGGAGGCAGGCGCGACACGACGCAGCTTACCGCCAAGGTGGACCTGCTGGCCGGTCTCACGTCAGGAACCTTCGTCCTGACCAACGCCATGCCGCAGAGCCGCGACCCGGGGCGCCCGCTTGAATGGACCGGCTTTTCCGGGGCGCCACTCTTCGCGGAGCGGCGCTTGGTCGGCGTCGTCATCGCCCAAGCGTCGAACACGTTCTATGACTTCCACGCGGTGCGCCTTGGGCCGCTGCTGCTGCGCCACGACTTCGTGGAAGCTATCGCCGCCGGGGTCGAGATCGACACGCCGGCCACCGGGCCAAGCGCGGCACCGCCAGAACTCGACCGGCACATCTAGTGCAGCGACACAGACGAAAGGTGCGTTTGATGAAACGTGAAAGCTTGACTGCACGTCAGAACACCGTCTTACGCGGGGAGGCACCGACCTGTAGCGTCCGCCATCACCACATCCTGGCGGCGATGCTTTGCTCTTCCTCGCCGACGGCGTTGGCGTAGATCGCGGTCGTGGTGAGCTGGGCGTGGCCGAGCCACTTCTGCACCATGTTGAGGGCAATGCCCTTGCTGACGGCCTGCACGCCGAAGCCGTGCCGCAGGCCCTTGGGGCAGGCGTGCGGGCCGGCCGGGATGCCGGCGGCGGCGATGACCTCCTGCACCCGCCGGAAGCCCGTCATGCGGCTCCAAGGCCAGAGCAGGGCCTTGGCTTGGCCGCGCCGCTGCGCCTCGCGCAGGCCGTGCACCAGGTCGAGGGTGTCGAGCAGTTCGGGCGGTACCGGGACCGCCCGGTAGACCCCGCGGCGGCGCTTCTTCAGGCTCTCGAGGACGATCAGCCGGCCGGCCAGGTCGACCCGGTCGGTGGTCAGCGCCAGGGCCTCGGAGATCCGGCAGCCGGTGGCCTGCAGCACGCCGCAGAAGGAGCGCACCTCGCGCGGCGCCAGGGCGGCCGCTTTGAGGAAGGCGCGGCGCTCGGCCTCGGTGAAGTAGAGCCGGCGGCCCTCCGGATCGTACAGCTGCATGCCGGTCTGCGGCGGTTTGGGACCGTTCATCCGAATTCTGTATCAGGCGGGCGGCGCCGGAGCCAGGTTTCCGGCACTTTGCCGGCCGATGGCGGGGTCTGGCGGGCGCTGGCTGAGACAGAATTGGCCATAGTGGATCACCGCACCTACCTAGTAGAGGACCTGTCGCGGCTGCCGATGAATGGCGGGCGCCGTCCGACAATGGTGTGGTCTTAAAGAAAGTCGCCGGGGAAGCTGATGTGTTCCCAGGTGAGCAGCGACATGTGGGCGAAGCGCCATAGCAGGACCAAAGAGGTCACCGTGCTGGCGCGGATCAATGGCGGCTTGGTGCGCACTGAGGATTGCTGATCCCCCTTGTCACGTCCATCCCTGTGAAGCGACCATGGCGCGGCATTCCGGGACAGGGAACTTTGGCTCTTTGATGCCGAGGGCAAACCCACGGATCGGATGGCCACCTTCCATGCGCGTCATCCGGATGGAAACCGGGTATCGGCCGAGCATGGAACTCGTGAACGAGGCGCTAGCGGTCTGGAAGCGCTGAACGCGCGCCGCGACACTTGTGACGGAGGACGCCAGAATGGATCTAATCGAGGTCACAAGAGCCCTCCCGCCGGCACTGGAACGGCGCAAGGAGTGGGCGGTCCGCGAACACGCCTCGGTAACTGCCCGTGTGCTAAAGAGATCCCTGCTCGAATGCCTGGTCTGCACACGCATGGCGTCGCAGCGTTACCTCGCGTTCGTTCCGGAATTCGAGCAGGCGGGAGCCTACCTCCGGTCGCTTCTGGACAGGGTCGCACAGATTCAGTCCGACCAACTGACGCGGTTGGAGGAGACGAACTCCGAAGAGGTTCTGCCCCCCGCTTTCCACCAATTCCTCCTACGCGTCGCTCAGACCAGCCTCGCCGCCAACAACACCCAAGTGGGGATGATCCTCAACTTGGACCGGTTCAGGATGGAAGCCTCCACCCTGCTGTTCCTGAACCTGCTAGCAGTGCTGGAAGAGCAGGACGAGGAGCCGACGCGAGCGTTCCTCTCGGCGGCACGGACCAGTGTGGTGGACCTGCTCATCGGTCTGATCCCAGGCGCCGACCTCGTCATGGTGGCGGTGCGGGCAGCGGAGGCGGCCATTAGGGCCCGAAGCACCCAACGACAGAGCGCCGACGCTTACCTGGACTATGTCGAGAAGCAGAGAGACGCGCTGCTCGCCTGGGTTAACGCAGCCGATATCTTCATCGACGGCCTGCGGACTATGCGGGGAGCGCCGCCCATCCATCGCGGCGGCCCCGACGATCCTTACGCACCGCCGCCCGCTTGGAGTTCATAGTGTATCAGGCCTGAGCGCCCTGATTTTGATGCGCGATCGATACGCGTCCAGGGAACACCGGAGAACACGCGAGATGCCGACTGGAATGAATTCTGATCCTTCACCGAACCCGCCCAACTCATACTTTGCCTACATGACGCCAGTCCATAAAGCCGTCTTCTGGCTCTCCATAATTGGCGCACTTGCAATCTTGGCTGCAATGCTCTTCGGCGCGAGAACTAGCCTCGAAAGCACGTTGGATATAAACAGGACGCTCCGGGATGTCGCTATTGCACTTTGGGCATTCGCCCTGCCTGCCTTTTTCGTCCTTGAAGAGACATTATTTGCACCGCGAGATCCCGTAAAGCTTGCCATCTTTATGGAAGACCAACGAAAGGCACGTGCGGTTTGGCTTTTTGTCGGTGGCTTAGTGGCCGTGATGATTGGCGCGACTGCACCAGATGCCAATCGCTTTCGCAGCGAAGTGACTGGCAATCAGCCGACGGTTACACAGCCCGCACAAAACACTCCGCAGCGATAGTCGGTGCAGCGCCCGCTGGGCAGACCTTTGGGTGAGGGGAAGTAGCAGAAGCGATAATATTTTATGAAACGCAGCGTTCCACTTTAAATTTGTTCAAAGCTTTTCATACTACACATTATCGCACGGGCTACTGATTAAGATGGCCCACTTTGCATAAATATTGAAAATGACCTAGGCCATGCGCTGTTAACGGGAGCATACGCATTGTCCGAATCGAAACCGCCCTTTGATCTCGACCGTCTGACTGTGCCTGAGTTGGCCGCCCTGATTGAGGCGGCTCAGGCCAAGCGCCAGGAGAAGATGGAAGGTGCTAAGACGGCCCTGCTGGCGGAGTTCAGGGACAAGGCTGCCGAACTGGGCCTGTCGCTCAAGGCGCTGATGTCGACGCCGCAGCCCGCCCCGGAGCGCAAGCCCCGCCGCAGCAAGGGCGAGAAGGTTTCCCCCAAATATCGCAACCCGGAAACCGGCGACACCTGGACCGGCCGGGGCCGGGAACCTGGTTGGATCAAGGGCAAGAACCGGGATGATTTCGCGCTGTAAGGCTAGGCCGCAGCGCTTGGGCGGTCTGCTGATGTTGGCGGGCCTCCCTTGCCATAATGGCGGATTATGCGACGCCTAAACCAATATCAATTAGCACGTGATAATCAGGTTTATCACGTGCGCCGCCGACCAATGTTGTGCCCTGCCCTATCAGGACGCGAGTATGCATAAATCAAGCAGACCGTGTGGAAACGCGCTTGCGCTGTAACGCTGGTGAAGTCGACCATCGGATGCGCACGGCGCACGCTGGTGAAGCATGGAGGCGGCTGGACGGAAACGCTGGTTTCACATCGCAACCTCAGGCGATGCGCCGGTCAGTCTAGCAAACCAGCACGCATGCGTCGTTCAGGCCGCCACCGCGGCCATCAACTCGGAGAACCCGACAATATTGAGCGCCCGCCTGAGATTGTAGGCGAGCGCGGTCAAACTGAATTCGGCGCGGACGTTCTCTAAACCACGCGTCAGAAACGCTCCTTGGTTCATCCACTGCTTGATCGTGCCGAATGGGTGTTCGACTGTCTCGCGGCGGCGGTCGAGGACATCTGGGCGCTTTGCCAGTCGAGCCTGCATCCGGTCCAACACGCCTTCGTTCTCGAGGCGAGATACCGTGCGAAACTGACCGCTCGTGCATTGTGAGCGGACGGCGCAATCGTCGCACGCCAGTTTGTTGGTGTAGTTGATCTTCTCCAGCCCACGCAGCAGCGACGATGAGTAGGGATGAAGACGCTGACCCGCTGGGCAGACAAAACTATCGCTGGCCGCGTCATAGCTGAACTCATCTTTGCGGAATAGACCCGCTGCCACAGAGGGGCCTCGCTGGAGCCGCGGCACATACGCCTCGATCCCGGCCTTCTCGCAGGCTTCGATGTCCTCGATTTTGAAGTAACCCTTGTCGGCCACGACAGCGATCGTCTCGACGCCGAGAATCTCCTTCGCCGGCGCGGCGGTCTGCGTCAGCTGACCCATGTCGACGACTTGGTTGGTGACCTGCTGTTCGACGATCAGCTTGTGCTTGGCATCTACCGCAATCTGCGCGTTGTAGCCCACGGCGACACGCGTGTGAGCCGCCATCGCTCGGCTATCGGGATCGGTCAGCGAGATTTGGTCCTCTCCGGACCGGTCTAGTTCTGCCAGCATGGCCTTGCAGCGCGTGCGCCGCTCGCGGATTGCGGCAATCTTCTCGGCGAGGTTCTTGACCCGCGAGCCGGCCGTTTTGCTCTCGCTCACATCGCCCTGGTCCAAGCGCTGCAAATAGTCGTCGAGCTTGGCGTCAGCCACTTCGATGAACTTTGTCAGAGACGCACGGGTGAAGTTGCGATCCTTGTTGTTGACCGCCTTGATCCGCGTGCCATCCACGGCCACCAACTCCCGGCCGAACAGATCCAACTGGCGGCAGAGCAGCACGAACTGACGGAAGATTGGGCGAAAGGCTTTGCGGTTGTCGCGCCGGAAGTCGGCAATGGTCTTGAAGTCAGGCTTCAGGTGTCGCAGCAGCCAGATCACCTCGATATTTCGATGAGTTTCGGCCTCCAGCCGGCGGCTCGAGCGAACCCGGTTGAGGTAGCCGTAGACGTAAAGCTTCAACAGATCCTTCGGGGCATAGCCCGGACGGCCGGCTTCCTTTGCCGTCACGCGGACGAAACCTGCCGCCGCCAGATCTAGCCCATCAACGAAGGCGTCGATGAACCGGACAGGGTTCTCCGGACCGACGTAATCGTCCACGCTTTCTGGCAGAAGCAGTGTCTGGGACCGGTCATGGCCAGCAATGTGAGACATGCCGGATTCTACCAACTCCCACGCCGCGTCGGAATCCCGTTGGACGGTGTTTCCACACGGTCTGCAAGAGATTCGCATGGCGCATCGGTCGCCGACGCAGCAGCACTTCTGGGACGCGAAAGACTGACACAGGAGTGTCAGCGTCAAACGCTGGTGCTGTCGCTTTCAAAAGGATTCTTTCCGAAATGCACTGCTTTTGCGTCCCAAACATGTGTTCGCTATGTTATATGAGACAAAGCTGCAAAATACGAATTGGGTGAGACTGTTACATGTACGTTACGAAACTCATTTTGACAAATCTTGGGCCAGTCGAAAACGCAGTAATACAGCCTCTTTTTCATGAGGACGGCCGCCCAAAGCCGATTATTTTAGTTGGACGCAATGGGTCTGGCAAAAGCTTAGCTTTGTCAGTGATTGTCGACGCTATGCTTGAGAGTCAAAAAAAGCTTTGGGAAAAAATACCAGAGCTTGAACATAATCAATTTCTGCGATTGATGACCGGTCGTTACATCAAAAGCGGATCAGACTACAGTTTAACGGAGGTATCGTTTGGAGACAAAACAATTGGCTTTAGCCAAGTTGAATTTGTCTCTAGCATGAAGCGAAAAGATTTTCTTTTGAAGTACCCAGGTTTTGCCATCGACGGCACGGTGCTTAACGAGGAGGATTCTGACCGAGATCGCTTTTTCAAAGACTTTAAAGCTTATGGTGAGACTAAGCCTGAGTTGATGAAAGACATATATTTATATTTCCCATATTTCCGGTACGAGAGTCCTTCGTGGTTAAATGATGTTGTTGCTCCAGAACTAGATGTCAAAAGCCATATCACTGGCGTAAGCGCGCACAGAACCATCCAAACGGGAATTGTCGGTGAAATTAATCGCTGGCTGCTAGACCTCGTTCTCGATAGAGAAATTTATGAAAAACAGATTGTGGCTCTGCCCTTGGAAGGCGCAGACGTCAAACTCAATGTCCATATTCCCGGCAAATATATCGGGCCAAACGCTACGACTGTTTCGCTGATACAGAGTATACTGACTGAAATTCTGAGCTCCAAAGATAGCAGTATTCAGAATGTCAGATTTGGCATTAGTAAAAAAGGCTCGCGATCAATCGCGGTACATGCAATCCGCAATGGAATAGACACACAAGAAGTTCCTGGATTGTCTCAAATGTCATCCGGCGAGCTGATGATTTTGTCATTGTTCTGCACCATTATTCGGTTCTTCGATATTCGTAATGGGCGACCGCCAGAAACTCTTGAAGAGATTAGAGGCGTAGTTTTAGTGGATGAAATAGATTTGCATCTTCATATCGGATTACAAAAAGACCTGCTGCCAAAAATAATTTCAATGTTCCCCAACGTTCAATTTATCATCTCTAATCATTCACCATTTTTCAATATGGGGATGGCCGAGAAAAATGGAGATGATCTGTCCATTGTCGATATGCCGCGCGGCATTCCTATAGATGCCACAAGTTTTTCAGAGTTTCAGACCGGATATGACGCATTTATTGGTGTGGATCAGCAGTACAAACTCGGATACGAAAAGATATTGAAGAAACTAAATGGCGCATCGCGACCTCTGATTATAACTGAGGGAAAAACGGATTGGATGCATTTTAAAGCAGCTCTCTCGGTTTTAAAAAGCGAAGGCCTTTTTGAGTCGCTGGACATAGATTTTCTAGAATATGGCGAAGAGATCGAGATGGGCGACGCGAGGCTAGCGAGTATGTGCAAACATTTCGCAGATGTTCCGCAGGGACGCAGCACTATTTTTGTTTTTGATAGAGATAATCCACAAATAATCAAAGACATGGCGGGCGATCAAGCTTCAAAACACAAAAAGTGGAGTAAGGATGTTGCTTCGATGTGCATTCCGATCCCACCTCATAGAACCCAATACACAAATGTATCGGTGGAATTTCTCTATACGGATGATGAAATACGAACGGTTGACGCCAAAAGTGGCAAAAGGCTATTTTTCGATAATGAAATCGAAGAATACGGGCTTCCGAAAAAAAGAAAAGATAAACTGAGAATCCTGAAACAGGCAGATCAAGACGAAGAATTTACAAAGAAAATCTTTGATACTCAGTGTGAACGGATAAAGGACGAGAATGGAGTGGCTGTTGCTCATTCAAAGACGGTCTTTGCCACCAATATCTTGAACAAAGAAGAGCCGTTTAAAGAGTTTTCACGTGATCACTTCAAAGAAGTGTTCGCCGTTTGGGAAAACATATTAAGTAAATGAGTTATTCTTAGTATCCACAAGAAGTTTTCTTATAGTTTCAGGGTGCCATGCTTGTCCACGTAATGGTGGAACTCCCTCAGTTTTTAGTGCGGTCGCAATCGTCCGCAGTGTTGCGCCTGTTTCTCGCATTTGTCTAATGATTGGTAAGGCCATTGCACGCACAGGCGCTTCTTGCGCTGCCAATACTGCCCGGCCACGGGCAGCTGCAGCAGCAGGATTAGGCCCGCCCAGCTTCACGCCACGAGCCTTGGCAGCAGCGAGCGCGGCTTTCGTGCGAGCACTGATCTGGCGCTGTTCGTGTTCGGCAAATGCCGAGAGCATATGAAGCATGAGCTTGTCGGCATGAGGATTGTCGACAGCCACAAACTCCACGCCGCTTTCCATCAGCGAAGCGACAAAGGCCACGTTGCGCGCGAGCCGGTCTAGCTTGGCGATCACCAGCGTTGCCCGCTGACGGCGGCACTGATCGAGGGCGGCCGATAATTGCGGCCGGTCATTCTTCCGGCCGCTCTCGACCTCTACGAACTCAGCTGACAACTCGCCTCGCCCGACCATGAAGGACGCAACAGCCGCGCGCTGCGCATCAAGCCCAAGCCCGCTTCGGCCTTGTCTGTCAGTGGATACTCTGTAGTACGCAACGAATCCTGTCATCTACGTTTGGTAGCGGAATGAAATCTGTTTGTCCACTCTTCAACGACCGTTGGAGAGTGGACAACAGAGCTGATGAGCTCTCAGCAACTGATAGCTGGAGTCTATATATGATAATGTCCTTTATCAGTCGTACTGGTGGGCTCGCGGCCCGACCCCATGGTGTGATACCTTCACACTGACCACTTGGGAGCCGTCGCCATGTCTACCGTCGAGAAGCGCACTGTCAGTCTGCCGGCCGACCAGGCCCGCTATATGGACGAACTGGTCGCCGGCGGCGGTTATGCCTCGGCCAGCGAGGTGGTCCGCGCCGGCCTCCGTGCGCTGCGCGAGCGCGACGCCGCGGTCGAGCGTTGGCTGCACGACGAGGTTGCCCCGGTCTACGACGCCATGCAGGCCGACCCCGGCCGGGCGATCTCCGCCGACCAGGTCGGCGCCGCCCTGCAGGCGCATCACGCGGCCCGCCTGAAGGCCGGCCGGCGTGGCGCGTAGCGTCGTCTTCGCCCCGGAAGCCCTCGCCGACTTGCGCGACCTCTACGACCTCATCGCCGACGCCTCGTTGCCCGCCCGCGCCCTCACCTATGTCGAAGGCCTGCGGCAATACTGCCTCGGCTTCGCCGACTTCCCCGAGCGTGGCACGCGGCGGGACGTCATCCGGCCGGGCCTGCGCACCCTCGGCTATCGGCGCCGGGTGACGGTGGCCTTCCACGTCACCGAGCGGGAGGTGGTCATCGACCGCCTGCTCTATGGCGGCCGCGACCTCGAGGGCCTGCTGCGGGAGGACGATGATGGATGATGTCGCTACGACCGCCGGTGCGACGAGATCAGTCGCGACGAACTGGAACGGATTAAGGTGTGAGCGAGCAAGCTGAAGCCTCGATCTACTGGCTGATATAAGGTAGTATTTTCAATCAGATACAGTCTCCTAAAAACCAACGAATTCTGGAGATCGCCTTGTTGCTGAACGGCGCGGCTCGGATGTGCCGACGCGGCGTAACCTAATGGTCGCAGAAGGGCGGGGACTGGACTTTGAGCGGTTGATTGTGAAGGTCACCGTGGATGAGATGCGGCCTGTGTAAGAGGAGCCGACCCGCATCTATGCGTGCCACTGCACCGACTGCCAGCGCGCAACGACCAGCGCGTTTTCGATTGGCGTGTCGGTCCCGGGCGAGGCTTTTCGGGTGACGGGGAAGGAACTGCGGCCGGTTCCGGGCGGCGTCACCGAGGGCGGGCGCGCCAAGACGCGGTGGGTCTGCCCGGATTGCGGGATTTGTCTCTGCGGCGGTGTGAAGGTTGGAACGGAATCGCCGGGCTACACGCGCAACATCCGCGGCGGCACTCTGGACGACACGTCGTGGCTGCGACCGACACTGCACCTGTTCACGCGGAGCAAGCAGCCCTGGGTGATCCTGCCGGAGGACGCCAAAGTCTACGAGGCCTCGCCACCGAGCGCGTGATGCAAGGATGGACAAGCGCTTCGCCGGCGGAGAGCCAAAGTCCGCCAAACCCGGGGCGTCTTCATCAGGCGGGGAACGGACATCTGCGATCCGGCATCTCCCGGGATTGCGCCGCCCGATTGCCGCAACGAGCAGGAGCTGCGGGCTACCTGATGCCGAGCAGGACGGCCCCGGGAAGGCAGCGGGTGCAGGTTCAGCGCAAGGCGGCGGTCCTGTGTCCGCGCAGGGCCTGCTCGGCGGCGCCGTCCAGCTCGGCGATGGCTCTCTTACCAATCGCCCGCATGCCCGAGGCCATGAAGCGGCTGTAACGCGTGTCGAGGAACGCAAGCCGGAACAGCCCGCGGCCCAGCGCGCCGAGCGAGCCGGGGAAGCGATCCTCCTTCAGCGCGAAGGAATAGGTCCAGTGGACCGCAGTGCCCTCGGCCGCGTCGGCGAAGCGGAACTCGCCCACGCCATACGCGATCGGCGCAGCCGCTGGCGTGGTGTAGCCCCAGACGATGTAGCGCAGACGCCGCCCCGGCTCGTGCTCCAGCACCTCCTCCATGGCGGTGCTGCCATCCGCCAGGCAAACCAGGCGGCGCGAACCCGGCTTTGGGAAGGGCGCGGCGGAGAGTGGTCGCGTGCCGGTGACGGCGGGAATTCCCGCCGCGCCCGGCAGAAGCGTCTCGAGCGGGGCCGCGACGAACCACGGCGCGAAGCGCTCCCGCACGACGGGGACGAAGGCTTCTTCCGGACGGGACAGGAGGGACAGTGCGGCGGCATCGGGCGTCGGCGCCTCGCCGGCCTCGACGGTGATGGAGGGGCAGGCAGGGGACGCAGCGTATCGAGCCATGGGTGCCTCAGCGTTGGGAAGGGAGCAGGCGGCGACGCCAAGCCCGGCGGCGACCATGCATGCGAGAAGCGGCAGCCTGGCTGGGAGGGGGCGTGACATGGCGTCTCCGATCATGCGACACCCCAAATGTGAGGCTTTGTTCAGCTTTCGGGTATTCGCATCATGGGTGCCACGACGACGGCAGCGCTGAAGCCAAGGAAGAAGCCGGTCCAGGCGCGTTCCGCGGCGACGCTGGCAGCCATCCACGAGGCAGGCATTCAGGTTCTGCTGGCCGGCGGCTACGCGCGTTTCACGACGATCCGGGTCGCCGAGCGCGCCGGCGTCTCGGTCGGCAGCCTGTACCAGTACTACCCGAACAAGGGCGCCCTCCTGGCCGCCCTGCTGGGCGAGCATCTCGACGTGGTCGTGTCGAGCGTCGAAGGCGCGTGCCAAGCCGGGACCGGCCGCGGGCTTGAGACCATGGTGGACGGCCTGATCACGGCGTTCCTGGACGCCAAGCTGCGTCGGCCGGAGGTGTCGCTCGCGCTCCATGCGCCCATGGCCGAGGCGGACGGCGCCGCCCTGGTGCGGGCAGCCGGCATGCGGGCAGCGGCCGCGATCGGCGACATGCTGGCGGGCTGCCGGGATGCGCATATCCCGGCGCCACATGCGGCCGCGGGCATTCTGGCGACGGCCTTGTCAGCGGTCATGCAGGCGGCGCTCGAAGCCGGGCCTGAGCGGCTCGATGTCGGATGGCTGCGGATGCACCTGCGCAGCCTCGCCATCGGTTACCTGCACCGCCTCACGCAGGCGGATCCCACGAAGGGCTGACTGCCCGTAGGGGCTCGTAGAACATCGCCACAGCTGAGCACGAGACCCCAAATTCGAAGGACCGCTCCGGGTCGAACTCTGCTGTAGCGGATCGCTGTGGCACCTTGCCGGTTTGTCCCACCGAGGCTGATCCCGCTCCGTCTCATCCTGGCATTCTCGATCGCGCTGCTAAACGCGATAGAATTTCGAAGCTCCGAAATTCGGCCGAATTCCGGAGTGCTGTGATGGTCGCGGTCCTGCCGGTCTCCAACCATACATTCTTCCATCCGGAAACTTACTCCGGAAACCAACTCCGGATAGTCCCGGCATTACGGCTTTTGAGATGGCGATCGCAGTCGAGGTCATGGGCCCCTCCCCTGCCGCACGGCCAAGCCGAGGCCCTCCAGCGACACATCGAGGTCGAGCCGGTCGGCGATCGCCTTGAGCGCCGCGACGTCGGTAATTACCCACCCCCTGACTTCTGCGACGTAGCGGTCAGGCCGTGACAGTCGTCAGGATGGCGCCAAAGACGCTGGTGTTCGGCGCGAGGCGGGCTGTGGCGACTACGGTGCGCACGTCCGCCTC
>NZ_JBHTDE010000015.1:0-67008 GCF_042666655.1 Dankookia sp. GCM10030260 | reverse complement strand
TCAAGCCATTTTTCGCCATGTTCGTGGCACTACATATTTGCCAAACTCCGGGGAATCAGGCAGCAGGCCGCGCAAAATCAACCACTTGCCAACGGACTCCCAACGGGGACTGTTCAAGTTGGGCCAGGGAAAATCCGTGCGGGTCATCCCGGACGATGAGTTCGCCGCGATCGTGCGAGCCGGGCTTCGTGCCACCCTGGACCCAACCAATTCCGTTAGGCTTGACCTCGACCGGCGGCATGCGGATGCCGATACCATCGCTCTCCTAGCAGCCCCTCACGCGGAGCAGGAGCGCCGGATCACCCAGATCCTGATGAATAAGAAGATCCGGGATGCCGCCTTCAGGCGCGTGGTTGTCGACGCCTACGATGGGCGCTGCGCCGTCACAGGTCTTCGAATCATCAACGGCGGGGGCAAGGCCGAGGCCCAGGCGGCCCACATCTGGGCCGTGGGCGACGGTGGGCCGGATGTCGTCCAGAACGGAATCGCCCTGAGCGCCACGGTGCACTGGCTGTTCGACAGGCACCTGATCAGCCTGACCGACGACTTCGGACTCCTGGTCTCTCACAACAAGGTGCCAGGGGAACTGCGTAGCCTGTTCACCCCGCAGCTGGAGCGGATCCAACTTCCAGCGAACCGGAAGCTCTGGCCGAATCCCGTCTACGTCGCACGCCACCGGGAGCGGTTCGCCGATGCATAGGCGACGCTGCCTGGCGCCAGGCGCTCGATGCGCCTGCCGCGACCCACCCGGAGATGAACCCCAGCCGAGGCAAGCGAGAAGCGTGAGCGAGATCACCGGAGCGTTGCTGCAGTTCTCCGGACACGAGGAGGATTCCCTCGACGCGCCGTTCCCGGCACTAGCGGCGCTGCAAGCATGCCTGCGCTTCCAGGACGTCGGGCAACTGCACCGGATGGCGCATCCTGGCGGATGGAAGGAGCCACCGGTCGTAGCATATTTCGGCGGGTTCAATCACCTCGACGCGGACCGCTTCCTTGCCGTCTTCCGCGAGCAGAAATGGCGCGTGCTCGAGCAGGTCGTCCTGGTGCTGACGATGGAGAACCGGCCCTCGGTCGTAGTCCGACCTGCGGCAAACTGTTGATTGCCACTGAGAGCTGACCCATGTTCGGACGCTAGCTTCGGCCCTTTGGGCGGGGGGCGGCGGCGATCTCCTCGCGCGCCAGGGCCGGGAGTGCTGCGGTGTCGACCGGCACCGGCACCATGGGGACCTCGTCCGCCCCGGGGTCAGCCACGGGCGGCGCTCCGGCCGACCGGCGCCGTGGCGGGGCATCGCCGCCCGCAACCCTACTCGGCCGCCATGGACTCCCCCCCTCTCCCTGCTCCGAATCCTGGTAGCGGGAATCAGCCTTTCCGCAATTTTTCGTCGCGGATCTGGTGCCAACGCCGCTCGGCGTCCTTCCAGGCGCCCTCCCGGGCGGTTATCCGGCGCACCTGGAGCAGGGAGACGGGGTTCTCGCCGTAGTAGCCGCCTTCAGAGACCACCAGCCACGCCGCCAGCCCGGCGGCGTCCAGATGCGCCCCGGCCTCGGCGATCTCCTGCTCGGTGGGGTCGCTGTGTCGCCCCAGGGTGACGTGGCGCCCGTCCTCGGCCACCACTAGCCATCGTTTTTCCTTCAATGGGTTAGCGGGCACGCTATTCTCCTTCCCGTAAATCCTTGGGGATAACATTTCCGCCGTTGTCAACATTGGCTTGCCTGGCAAGGAAAACCGGGGGATGGTGCGCCCGTTCGAAGAGAGCCGCGGAGAGCCGCGGATAGCAGCCATCACGGAGCGAGGCATGGGAAAGGACGGTAAGGACGCACACCGCGTCAGCGTCACCCTCTCGCGCGAGCAGCATGCCGAGCTGGAACGGATCGCCCGCAAGCACGGCATGAAGGTGGCCTGGGTGGTTCGCCGCGCCGCCGAGCGTCTCATTGAACAGGAGAACGGCGGGCCTCTGCTTCCGCTGAACTTCGAGGAGCGGTCACATGCGCGGGGCTGAGCTGTTCGCAGGCTGTGGCGGCTTGGCGATGGGCCTGTCGCGCATCGGCGTCGAGCATGCGGCCATGGTCGAGTGGGACGCCGATGCCGTCGCCACGGTCGAGCACAACAAGAAGCGGCAGATCGGCCACGTCGCCAAGTGGCCGATTGAGAAGAAGGACATCCGCACCGTCGACTGGAAGCCCTTCTGCGGCACGCTGGACCTCATTTCCGGTGGCCCTCCCTGCCAGCCTTTCGGCATCGGCGGGAAGAAGCTCGGGCACGAGGACGAGCGCGACATGTGGCCGGAGGCGGTCCGCGCCATCCGCGAGGCGTGCCCCGACGTCTTCGTCTTCGAGAACGTCCGCAATTTGGCGAGCCCCACTTTCCGTCCCTACCTTGACTGGGTCATCGCCTGCCTTCGCAGGCCGGATGCCGAGCGGAGGCAAGACGAGAGCCACGCCGAGCACTTGGCTCGCCTCACCGCGATGCGGAGGCCGCGCGCGTACGACGTAATCTGGCAGGTGGTGAACGCCGCCGACTACGGCGCGCCTCAGATCCGGCACCGGGTCATCATCCAGGGCCTCAGCCGCGCGTTCGGCGTGCCTCCGGAGCCGCTGACGCCGACGCACAGCCGCGACCGTCTGCTGTGGGACCAGTTCGTCACCGGGGAATACTGGAAAAGGCACGGCATCACGGCGCCTACGACCCCTGACGACTCCCGGGACGAGGCGCGCATCGCCGCTCTGAAGAAGCTGAAGGAGCCGCCGGCGCTCAAGGCATGGGTCACGCTGCGCGACGCCATCCAGGGGCTGGGTGAGCCGAACGGCAAGGGCAACCACACTCATCAGCCGGGCGCCCGCACTTACCCGGGGCACACAGGCAGCCCGCTTGACCTGCCATCGAAGGCGCTGAAGGCGGGCGACCACGGCGTCCCGGGCGGCGAGAACATGATCAGGTTCGCTGACGACACCGTACGCTACCTCACCCTGCGCGAGGCTGCGCGGCTTGTCGGGCTGCCTGACGATTTCGAGTTCACCCGGTCCTGGACTGAGAGCATGCGCCAGCTCGGCAACGCGGTTCCGGCGAAGCTCGCCGAGGAGATCGGCCGCCACGTCAAGGCGCAGCTGAATGACGCGCGCGCCCGGCAGGCCGCATCGATCGCGGCGGAATGAGGCCACCCAGGGGAACGCGTCCATCCATACGTGACCTTCTCACCGTCACGGTCGAGACCGACGAGGTCGCTATTCTTGGAGGACGTGGCTACGCCGAGTTCGAAATCGACATCGAAGACATCCTCCGCACCACCTTGCCCACTTTCTTCGAGAAAATGACCGCCGCGCCGCTTACCGAAGAAACCGTCGACCGTATTCCGCCGGGTGCTAAGGGCGCATACCTCCTCCTGCACGGCCGTGACGTCGTCTATGCGGGCAAGACCGACACCAGGCATGGCTTCCGCGACCGCCTCGGCCGCCATTCCGAATCTATTCAGCACCGCGTGGGACTGGATCCTCGCAAGATGGCCTTCAAGGCCGTCCGTATCATGGTTTTCAGCGCGTTCGATGTGGAGGCCATCCTCATTGACGAACTGCGTGCCAAGATGCCGGGAGCGCTACCTTGGAACAACAGCGGCTTCGGTTCGAACGACCCTGGGCGACGGCGTGACGGGCAGATACCCGCCAACTTCGACAAGTGGTTCCCGATCGACATCGACCGTCCTCTGGAAATGCCGACAGGCAGACTGAAGGTCGCTGACGCGCTCCAGAACGCGAAATCAGCCGTGCCATACCTGCTCCGTTTCCAAGAGCATGGCGACCTGGTCGCGCGGATGACGCTGCCGCCAAAGCCCAAGCCGACCATGCGGTCCGTGCTGACCACCGCGATCGACGCGCTGCCGCCCAATTGGCAGGCCACTGTTCTCCACGGCCGCGTCATCATGTACTGGGAGAGCCGCGACTACGATTACATGGTCGAAGCCATCAGGAAGGTATGAACCGATGGCTTTCGGGACCTTTGTTTTCGACATGCGCGGTGCGTTGTGGCAGCAGGTGGTGGCCGAACTGCGCGGGCTAGATTGGCGGCCCTTGACCCAGGCGAACGTCGACGACGCGATACAGGGAGACGAAGCGCGCGCGGCCCAGGGTGTTTACGTGCTGGCGCGACTGCTGGACCCCGCATTGCTCGCAGTTGCGGCGCCCTGGGCCGGAGACCCGGACGACGTCACCGATAACCCCGACGGCTCGCAGATCCGGCCTGTCTACGTTGGACAGTCCCAATCCTCGCTTCATGAGCGGCTGTCGCGTCATGCGGACTTCATAGATGAGCGCAACGGGCTCGCGCCCGGTCAGGTGCTGTTCAAGGCCCTTTCCATCCCGACCTTCAGTTCGGTCAGCATCGAGTCCATCCTGGCGGGCCACTTCATGACTGCCTGGAATGACGCAGATCCCACTTCCGGATGGAGGCTGTCTGGGTTCGGCTCAAATGACACGGGCGGAAGACGCGACCAGCAAGAGATATCGAATTTCGATCTCAGGTTTCCCATCAATCCATTCGCCGCCGCGCCACGCAGCCTCGCCCTAGCCATGCGGCGGATCCCCACCATCCAGCAGCGCGTGAGGGCTCTGCGGCGCTCGTGTCCTTACACCGTCCGTGTCGCAAGCAGGGTATCGGGAGACCCTGCTCTGCAGGCCCGACCCAATTTGCCTGCCGTGGCCGCCGACGTCTTTGATGGCTGCGAAATCATTCTCGACGCTCTGGGCGGCGATTGGGTGGCTGAAGTCTCTCCGGTCCGCATCGTTTTCAACAGGATCCCGCCCGCCGACCGCGGCGGGATGCCAGTTCTGACCAGAGCAGGCGGCTGGCCCCTGGCGCATCCCCCCTGGAGCGGCATCATCCTTCCGCCGTGACCAGGCGGAAAGAAAGCCCTCCTGTTGACCCCGCCCGCTCGGCGCAGATGGCGCTGGTGCGGGGGAAGGACACCAAGCCCGAGCTGCGGGTGCGCCGGGCCTTGCATGCGGCCGGGCTACGGTACCGCCTGCAGGATAAGCGGCTCCCGGGGCGCCCGGACCTCGTTTTCCCCTCCCGCCGGACCGTCATCTTCGTGCACGGATGCTTTTGGCACCGCGATCCGAACCCGGCCTGCCCCTTCACCCGGACGCCGAAGACCCGGCTGGAGTTCTGGGAGGGGAAGTTCGCCGAGAACACTGCGCGCGATGCCAGGAACGAAGCCGCGCTGGCGGCCGACGGCTGGAAGGTCTTTGTCGTCTGGGAATGCGAGACGAAGGACGCGGCCCGCCTCGCGCGGCTCGTCGAGGAGATCCGCGCCGAGCCGGAGAAGCCAAGGCGGCGTCAGAGGAAATCGCGGCCAGCGTGGTCGCGGAAGAGGTTCGCCGAGCGCACGTAGCCGGAAAGCACCTGCACGCTGGGGCCTACTACCTGCATCTTGCTTCCCGGACGTGATGTCTCATGCCGAAATCAGCTTGGCGATCATGGAGAAGGGGCGTCGTGAAAGCTCGAAGCTATCGAGCCACTTTATCTCTTTCCCCGTGACAGTCGCATACATCGCCTTGACCAGCGCGGGCGCGTCCTCACCATCTTGAAGCCAGAGCGGATGCTTCACGGCGACAACGACGGACCGCTTGCCCTTGCGCCATTCCAAGGCTGGTAGCGGCATACCCCGAAGCACCGTGAATTCGGGTGTCCCACGCGCGATCCGCTCGAGCCCGCCAATGGTGGTGGCTTTCCAGTCTTCGAGTTCAGGTTCTTGGAAGCCGCCGTCGCCGCCAACTGCGTAATCTGGGTCGATGAGCGCACGCATATAGGCGAAACCAAGTCTCCAATCCAGGAGACCATGGTAGCTGCGGTTTCCGTAGCGGTGCATGCACTCGTAGCATGCTTGGTCGCAGGACAGGCGATGATCGGAAGCGGTGAAGTCGCGAAGTGGCCATTGATCATGGTCGTTTACGACGCTCGACATTAGGTCGATAAACCATGGTCTGTTGACTGGGCTCGAAAGCCGTCGCGACAGACCCGAACCGTTGACCAGCGTGTCGGCGACCTGAAGTACCGGATAGACCGAGCCTTGAAGGTGCGAGCATCGTGGAAGCAGGATCTCGAACTCTGATGGATCGACGTCGAGCTCAAGGGCGGCGCGATCCACCAGGAGGAACGCGGCGCTAATCGCGGCCGCCCGCACGGACACGTTCGCCGTCGGTCCAGCGACGCGAGCGATCTGCAAGCCGGGGTGCAGCCGTATCGGCCGGATGAACAGGCTATCCGTCACCTTGCGCGAGCCGAGCCAGGCCTGTGTCCCGCTGTTTGAGGATGACCAACCATTCTTACGGCTCTCGGCGTGGCTCCGGAGCAGGAGTTGCCGATGCAGACTGATCTTCTTTCTCTTCCCTCGAGGCCCGAACCAAGCCTCGTCGGTACCCTCAGACAGTTCGAACCCGTTTGATTCCAGCGCCTCATGACCAGGCCCTGGATTGAGTCGGAGGATATTGGCCGAGCGTTCGAGGCCCGCCGCGATGTTCGAGGATGGGACATCACTGAAGCGCGCCGGTGTCGCCTCCGCACAGACGATGCGCGAGCGGACGATGCGGATCTCATCCTCCGTGGTCTGCTTCGGATCAAAATCGGTACGGTATGCGGCTGGGGAAACGCATTGCTTAAAACTCGTGTCGCTCACCGCCTCGCCACACGCGACACATTCGGTGGTCGCCGGTGTCTCAAGCCGCGTCCAGCCGCCACAACCTGGACAGCAAGCGACCCACCAACTCTCGGAGATGGGATTACGCTCTTCCTGTCGCGGTAACTGCCAGCCACCCTTTCGGAGCGCGGGATTCGGTAGGGTAGAAGTGATCCCAATTATTGAGTGAATACGCTTCTCGCGGACGAGCGTGGCTCCAGGGGCGAATTCATAAATGGCGAGATCCGCGTCACGGTCGGACGTGTCCCATTCGTACTCACCTCGCTGGCCAGGCACGAGGCCCATGTAGAGCTCGCGCACGCGCGTCGGCATGCCGTACATTGGGAGAAGGCCTCCCTCCGCCAAGGCTGTCGCGGCACCAATCTCTGGCCGGGTCTCCCTGCGAAGCACTTCATCGATTTGAGCCATCAGCACATCGGGCTGAAGGGCCGCGCGCACCGCAGCTCTGATCTTGGTGTCCTCGTCACCCAACAGGGTCTGAATCGCCCCATCACGACGAGCGGTTGTCGTGCTCAGGGCCGCACGGAGTTTACCTGGCCAACCTGACTCCCCCGCGACGTAATCCGCGACCGTGACGAACTCCCCATGAATGTCCGGCGGAAGTACATCATAACCAGGATAGCTCTCTCCATGCTCGCGCCGAAGCACGCGGAAGGCGGCGTGCAGCCATGCCTTGCGGATGATGCGCAGCGGGATGTCCTCGTGCCCGCTAGCGAGGAATGGCGGAGGTGGCGGGTCGCCGGTGATCCGCTCTGGATGACGGAAGTAATGCAGGTCATGGCTTCGGCTTCGGCACACGGTGAGAACCAATGAGAACGCTTGCCCTCGTCGTCCAGCTCGGCCCACTCGCTGCTGATAGTTGAAGCGCTGTGGCGGCATGTTGCCCTGGTAGACCGCCTGCAACGCGCCGATATCAATGCCCACTTCCATCGTGGTGGTCACGCTGAGCAAATCGATCTGCTTGCCCATGCGCGCGAGTTCCGGCGATCGATCAGCGGGATCATCGAGAATGATGTCCTTGAAACGGCGCAGGCGTTCCGCTCCGCCGCGGGTCTGGCCCGTGAGCTCCTCACTCCTGAGCCTGAACGGCTCGACGGCTTCCGCCCCGGCCCTTGTGATCCGATGCGCGAGGAAGTTGCTCTCCCAAAGCTCCCGCACTTGTCCAGTTGCCAGCGGCGGTAGCTTGGAAAGGCAGCGCGTGCAGGTGCCGTACCCGCGATGCAGATGAACGCGATCGCAGCCCTCACATTTCCAGTATGGATCCTCCGCATTCGTGAGGCGAACGCCAAGGCCGAAAAGCTCGATGATGCCGCCCGGGTGACCTAGGGGCCCGAGCCTTTCCAAAACTTCGTCGAAGAGCTCCTTACCAGACCGGTTGCCACCGACGGCGACTGCCTCCGTGAAGCGTCTCACGCGGTTCGATGCCCGTGGCCCATCCGACGCGGTCCATGGCACCATGTCCTGCCGGTCGACAAAGCGCGATCCGGTTACTCGGTAGGCATCGCCGAACACCCGGAGCATGCTATCGAGCTTATCCTGTTCCTCGCCATAAGTTCCGGACACGAACAACGTTGGATAGCCAAGGCCAGCTTCCTCGAGCGAGAAGTAAGTCTTATTGAAAATCGTGTCGTGTAGCGCCTCCGGCTGCTTCTCGACGATGGTCCTTCGCTCCTCGCGGAGGGTTGGCTCCTCCGCAGCGTCCCTCGGCGGCGACCAGTTGACGTCGCCATCGTCAATCGTGAAAGTATTCCACCAAGGAATGTCGGCCGTCACGCTCGCGTCGCTCGGATGTATACCAAGGCGCACCAGGGCCTGGATGAGCGGAGCGACTGGGGGAGTCTGCTGAGGCGTCGTGTCCGCGTACGCATTGCTGCGCGGATCTTGCGCGATGGTATCTAGACGTTCGATCCCCGAAGGCTTGCGCTTGAGTTCCTCGGCCTCCTTCTGAGCGGCGGCGGCGGCCGCCCAATCCCTGCGGGCGGCTGCGACAGACTCCAGTTCCTCCAACTCATTTATGCGGGCTTGCCTCGCCGATGCATCGGTACCACGCCTGAGAAGTCGGACAAGGATGTCACGAACCAGATCCCGGTAGTGACTCGCCTCCAGCTCCAACGCGGCGCGAGCGGCATCCTGGCGACTATCCGAAAAGACGATCGCCTTCGGGCCGTCCTCGGCTTGCTTGACCGCGTGGAGAAGCTCGAACATCTCCGTCGCGAGCAGCTGCGAGGTTTTGGCAAAACCGGTTCTAAAGTTGCGTATTGGCGAGGACCGTCCGCGTCTCCGAAGGATGTACGACGTGCCGCATGACGGGCACGCGGCGGGCGTCGCCGACCCGCGATCAATTGAGCGTCGCTTGCGGTGATCCGGTTGCGCTGATCGCTTGAACAGGAAGCCCTCAACGAGGTCGTCTGACCGGGACACATTCGTGACGCGAGCCGTGAAGGGGTCCAGGCGAGCGGCTTCCCAACGTGGTTGGCTCCCGTCGTCACGCTCCACCTCTGGAGAGGTCGCCTCTGGGCGGTTCGTGGGCCAGAACACCGCATATTCGTCGTGCGTGAGATCCTCGAATTCGGTCCCAGCGGAGGCAAAGGGCAATGCCTCCAAGTTCGCGGGCGAAGGCAGGAGCTGAAAAGGCTGGCCTGGTCCGCTACCCGACCGCATGCCGCCAAGGAAAAGTTCGCCACATGCCTCGCAGTAAAGCATCTCGATGAGACGGCGGGGCGGGTCACCCCACTCCAGCAAGTGTGCGAGGGCGGCGCCGCGCTCGATGGATATGCCGCCGTACTCGACAGCGCCCGTCACGTCGCGGCGGACAGCGGCGAACAACCCCTCCAGCGCGCGGAAGAATAGATGCATTCGAAAGGAGGGAGTGGTGCGGTCGATCCGCGGCCCACCAGGCGCCAGGTCGGGCAGCAGATCGCCGAGTGCGCGGGCGAGCAGGAGCCCGCGAAGGGCAGCGACGTCCGCCGATCCAAACAGGCGGACGGCTAGGTCCGAGGCTGTGCGCGCCCTCAAGCCATCATCCCCCCCACAGGCTTGAAGCAACGCGCTCGCGCACCTCTCGGCGAGCAATCTCATCCTTTCCGCGCCATCATTTGGAAGCGCCTCGATACCAATCGTGCGTAGGGCGTTACCGATGGAAGGGGCCAAAGCTTCGAGTGCCGGCGGTTGGATGACGACCTTTCCGATCCCGCCTCCGGCTGCGGCGAGAAGGGCTTGGAAGGGCTTGGGATCTAGCTGACCCGCCACCGGCGCGGGCATCCACGGAATTCCGGGCACCACGCAGTCCGCCCATGCATCGCGCGACTTGGCCCCTTGTCCACTGGCCACGAAAGTCCCATGCGGGCCAAAGAAATCCCAGAGATACTGGAGCGAGGCCTTTCGCCCGTCGCCGTCGACTGGAAGGGAAGCACTGGAGGCGAGGATCCGAAGCTTGTGCCGGTGTTCGGGGCGGTCAAGACCGAGGCGATTGATGAGAAGTCGCAGCAGGCCGGCGACCTCGGTGCCCGCTGATCCCCGTACAAGGTGAAGTTCATCTAGAACGAGGAAAAAGTATGCGTTCTGGTCCTCCTCCAACCAGCACCGAGTACGTTCGAAGATGCACTCCTCGACCTCGCGGCCGAGCATGGCATTGAGCATGGACGAGTTCGTCACGAGGATGTCTGGCGGCGCGGCCTGCACATCCCATCGGCTCACAAGCTCCGCGCCATCGACAGACGGAAACAGGAAGCGGGTCTCCTCGACGCGGTCGACGCCACGCTCCCGCGCGAGCCCCTCATCATGATCGCGTGCTAGCCGCTGCCCATGCTCGACATCACGAAGGTACTCGCGGAGCTCTTCTAGCTTCCGCTTTCGCCGGTCGATTTCTCGACGGTCATCCTGCCGAACTGGATGCGTCTCGAAGCCGGTGGGTGGGGTCTCACTGTTGTACCGCGCGAAGTAGATGAGGTTGCCGTTGAAGCGCGTCGCGCAGGTCTCTCGCGCCCCGTCGGAGTCGAGCGCTTTCCGCAACCTTGCGAGCTGGTCCTCGACGAGTGCGTTCATGGGATAGAGAATGAGGGCCCGGACGGCCTGCGGGCGTCGCACCGCCTCATGAGCACGAACACTCTCGAAGTCCTCGCCTTGGACGCGCCACCAATAGTGTCGCTCCCGGTCGTGCTTCGCGGTAGGCCATGTGACCGCCTCGGCGGCGATTCGCGCGAGGATGGGCATAAGAAATGACTCGGTTTTGCCAGAGCCGGTTCCAGACGTGACGACGCCTGGTGTTCCTGGCTGCGTGCCTCGCGCAAGCATCTTCATCTGGTGCGTGTAGGGCATGAACCTTGGTCGTAGCCGCAGCTGGCCGTCCTTGCACCGGTCACTATCGAAGAGTCCGGAACCGATTAGCTCGACGGCGGCGACCCTGGCGGCCAGGCTAAAGTGCCCGAGCACCCCATCATCGTCCAGGAGATCCTCCATGCGTCCGTCTGCCGAGGGATAGCGCAAGATCGGCTCGATCAGTGGTTCCGTGCACATCTGCCCGGCGGTGGACAGGAGTTGGCGCCGCATCTCGGAAATGGCACCCCTCCGGATCTTAAAAGCTGTATCGAGGTAGGAGATGAAGAACTCACGCATTCGCTCGAACGAGCCAATGGGATCAAGCATTGGTTTTATCCTTGGGTTCGACCGAGATGAGAGTGCTTGCGGCGCGGAGTGCGTCCGCCAAGGACCCACCGTTGGCCGGGAACGGCACGGCGTCCTTCATATGCCTTAGATAAGTCGCGAACGCGTCTACCCACTGATCGAGTTTTTCATCTGGTATGAGTGAGGTGGCGATCGCACGGAATGCGTCGACGCGGTCTTGCCAGCGGCCACTGGCCCGCGGCGGTGCTACCAAAGCCCGGGAGATGGCGGTCCGATGTGTCGGCTGGTGCAATGACTTAGTGAGTCGTGGGGGGGCTAGCTTGTCGATGCAAAGGGGGAAGAGGTCTCCCGCGCGCTGGCGAGGTAGCGCGATATGAGCCGGTTCTCCCTCGTAGATGGCGACACATACGAGATTCTCTGGAAACCCATAACGAGCTGGTTGCTTGATCGCGCGTGCCAAGTCCGCGAGCCAGAAGCCCGCCGACGCCGGGTCGAAGTCATCTAGGAACACGACCACACATCGGCCTGGCTGGGTCAGAGCACGCACGAATGCGCGCGACAACGGAGCACGGTTTCCTCGCGGCCCGCTCGGAACGAGTTCCGAAAGTGAGAGGAGGGTCGGATCGGTCCAGACGATCTCTGGGTCTCCAGCCGCCGCCGCGAGCAGCCAAGCCTCGGAGACCTCCCTGGCATGCGGCCCAATCAACACGGGCAGCTCGCGGGCACGTATAGCGATGTCCAGCCTCGAGACATGCTCGATGTCGGCACCCCGAGCTCCGAATGCATTGATTAGCGCGCTAAACAGCGTCTCAGGATCATCAATCAACTCGAGGGATTGAGGCGAGCCTCCGTCAGGTCCGGTGAGAAAATTTCGCCAACCCTCGGCGACGATTGCTCCCTCGCCCGCTAGGGACGATTGTCGCTCGGCTTTCGACCGTAGCTCGGTCCGTAGTTCATCGACGGACGAGAGGAGGAGTGTCTCGACTTCGTCGACCCTTGTCGTGATGCTCGAGAGTGATGCATCGTTGGTGGCCACTTTTTCGGCTAATTCTTCTAGTGCGCTGGCCGTCCCACGCGCCGCTGCGGAGACTTCCTCGACCATGGAGCCGAGGGAGGTCACGCCCGCAGTGATGCTATTGAAGTGCTCAAGCAACTCGCCCAGGCGCCCGTTCCACTGTGTGTCTTGCGCGGCTCGCGCGGCGGTATCTGCGCTCAGCTTTTGTAGCTGCTCCCCCGCCGTCGCTGTTGCTTGGCGAAGATCTAAGAGGCTTGTCTCGTGCTCCTTGGCCGTAACGGCGAGTGCATCGACGTGGTGGCTGAGGTGCTCCAACAGTCGTTCGCGTTCAAGTCGAGCGGTGAGTTCCGCTTCCGATGGCAACGCACCGATCTCGGATTGCCACTCGGGATACGTCGGGAATGGCGACGCCCAGAACAGGCGTTCGACAATCTCTCCGCAAGCACGGTCCGGCCCGAGCAGTTCGATCAGTTCCTTGCCGTGCGCGCGAGCGGCATTTAGATCGGGCTCTATCGCTGCGGCGCTGTCCAATGTCGGAAGCGAGGAAAAGCCATCACCGCAAACTTCCAATGCGTAAGTTTGCCAAAGGAGGCCAACGGTATCCCAAAGTTTCTTGTCGCCTTTGACCGTCGATTTGCCGGTCCGAGTCAATGTCTTGATGAGATCCTTCTCCTTCTGCCTCAAGCCAGCGTCGGAGCGTGGCTGGAAGCCTTTCGGAGTTGGAAGAAGACCGTACGACTTTGTGCGCAAGCTCCATGGGATACGCTCCACGAAGCAAGATAGCGCGTCTTTGTTTGATATCCGCTCACGCGCGGACGCGCTGTAGACGAGGTCCCTGGATCGCACAGGCCGCGCCGATGGACGTTGAATTGGCTTTCGTCCGGCACCGAGGATCGGGCCGCTTTCGACGTCCGGGTGCTGACGCGAGTCGCTAAGTGGCGGCATCTTTTCAGTTCCTTTGCCGCGCCCAGCGCCAAACTCCACCGATACGCCGGCCATTGGACGTGGCGATTGCGATGGCGGGGCGACCCGCGAGGTAAAACGGTGAGAAAGATCGCTGGTCCTGATCGCGTTCAGGAACGGGAGCCATGAGCGGTCCCATTAGTCGTCTCAGGAGATCCAGCGCGGATGCAGCGAGCGGGTAATCGTAGCCGTTGGCCACCGGCCCAGGATTCTCGCCCGCCATCAAACTTAGCCACCTTGCTAGCGGGAGTGGGAGGTAGGCACCTGGCACGAGCAGGCTCAGACGCGGTGGGCGGATGTCGAATGCCCTGATACCCGCCACTCGACAGGCGTCGAGCAGCGCGAGATTTCGTTCGGTCCAGTAGCGAGAAGGCTCGTCGGGCGCTTGCACAAGCCAAAGATTCTGGGCATCGCCTTGCTCGCGTTCACACCGTGTGACCTTCACGCCGGCGGGCGCCCACAAGCTCGAGATGTTTGAGGAGAGGGGAAGCTTCCTGGTGTGATTTCGACCGTCACCGTCGGGTGACCATCGAGAAAGGGGAAGAAGGGTATTTAGCGCCGAACCGAGACCATGCGTAACAAGCTCGAATGCTTGGGCGAGTGCCAGGAGGGCCTCGACTACCTCGCCTTGGATGCACAGGCGCGGCACGGACCATGGAGAGGCGGTCGAACTGTAACCAACGGCTAGGCCATCGGCCCGAGCGGCGTTCTCTAGACGGACGCGCAGGGTCTCATGGAGCAATCCGTGCGAAACCATGCACCAACCAGCCGTGGTCCGCGCGAGCACGACTGACGGGGGCACGGTCAGGACCGCCCTGCCCCGCCAACCATCGGTCTTGAACGGATCCAATGCCCCGCCTTCGACAAGACAACGGATCACGTCCCATGTTCCCACGGTGGTGCCATCAAGCACGCCGTCAAGGAGCTCGACCAGAGCCCCCATCCCAATCGCGCCTCGTCGCGTCGCGAGATACTCCAGCACGTCGAGCAACACGGGATTCGTAGAGGGCGCTGATGCGGGCAAGTCGCAGTTGTCCATCAAGTCTGGAGGCTGGCTGCCCAACAGGAATTGAGCCCACCTTACCTCTTCTGGATGCTCGGCGCGTCTGAGCCCCCTTGGCGGCTCGCTGCTGAACCTCGGCTCCACCACCGCTCGCGTGACCGAGAGATCCCGCTCTACCCGCTCGGATCCTGTCTTGGTATCTAGAACGAGCCTGATCCCTCCCGTGGTCGGCTCGCGGAACGCCAGACTCCACGTACCCGGGATTGCACGTTCCACCGTCACCCAATCGGCAGACTCTCCCTCCACTCGAAGCGATGAGACCGGCCCCGTCGTGAGGACCTGGATGGGAAACGACGGCCGCGCCAACCGTGCGCCCTCGACCAATGGGCTACCCGAGAACCAGACATCGACGAGTTCGTCAGATCGGCTCGTCGCATGACCGGCGACGGCGAGCGTGTGCTCGACGGCCGTGCTGAACGACCACCCGAGTGCTCCATCCACGGTCTTCTCTGCGGCGTTCCCGCGGCTCCCGTTCGCTCGCAACTGGGATGGTACAAGCACCGCCTGCGCCATGCGGCATGCTGCGTTGCCGCCACCAGCCCATGTCCATCGCCCCCAGTCGATTTCGCGCAGGAAGAGTGGACGCTTGGCGCGGTAATCCTCCTTAAGGGCGGACGGGCACTCAGTCGTGTCGACAAGATCGACGAGCTTGGCGGGAAGGCCGTCGACCGCCCTCGCTATGGCGTAGCCTCCCCACCCGTCAGCGACGACCTCAAAGGGACACCGCCGCAGCAAGCCTGAGGATTCGCCCTTGCAAACAAGGAGCCACCCCGCCCAGAAACGATGGTCGACCATGTCACGTCGACCCTGCATCCAAGCGGACCTGAACTCATCGAAGGCATACTCGAAAGCGCGGGAGAAACGCGCGGAGGCGCGGACCGATTGAAGCCACGCGATGACCGTTGGTGGCCTCGACCGGTCGAGAGCGGCTCCATTGAGCCTTGTCCGGAGCTTTGATGCGTCCACTCGCGATGGGAAGCTTAGCTCGACCGCGTGTCCGATCTGTCGATGATATTCGGCGGGCTTCTTCAAGATGAGCGGTCGTAGTCGACGTGTCCGGCGGGCGGATTCGAGATACCGCCCGAACTTCCTCCACAGGTCGGGCAGACCAGCGCAGTCGGTGATTGACTGGTCCCAGCCCATGATTTCCTGAAGACGTTTCCGAAAATCATTGTTGGCGACATCCGCGATGTCACTCGCGGCGTAACAACATAGGATCAGAAACGCAAAGAGCTCCCCACGAGGTTGCTCGCGGCCGCTAAACCATTGAAGAAGTACATATCGATCAGGGAATGACTTCACGAAGGCCGCCTTCGCGGCTTCGTCGGTGGCGTCAAGCCTTCGTCGACGCAGGACGCGTCCGAATAGCCCGCCATCGATCGGAAGGATTGTTACCGACCGTGCCTCTCCACTCGTATCCTCGAAGAACTCTTCAAGAAGCCAATCACTCCACTGCGGGAGGCGTATCGGGGGTAGGTTTGGCACGAAATGGACATTACCACGGGTTGTTCTCGTTGAGAATCCTTGCCACGCTAAAGTGGGTCAAGACCATGCTCCATGGCGTGCTGTAGGAGCGATGTTTCTGGGCTGGTTAGTCCGCCCGGTCAGCTGGTCACAGCTGGCAAGCTGACGTGGGCAATCGCTTAGAGTGCCGATCGTATCCAGGGTCATGTTGCGGGATCGCCAAGTTGCCCAGTCGTCGGATTGCTCGAGGAGGATGGTGAACCACCCTGGGCTTGCCCGATGTAGCCGAGCACCTGGCACAATGCCCGCTCACTCTCGGCGTTGGCCGCTCCATGCGGCGGCCTCGGGCACCCGGGCCGGTAGCGCGCTAAGATGCTTGCTCCAGCCCGGTCGGCACGCCGAGGCCCTCCAGCGGCACCTCGAGGCCCAGCCGGCCGGCGGCCGCCTATAGGGCCATCACATCGCCCTCGCGCCACTGCCGCCGGATCAGCAGCCGCGCCGCCTGATGCTCTCGTCTCACGCTGCCCGGCATGCCCCTGCTCTGCTGCCCTCTTTGGCAGCGGACAGGTTACCACCGGTTTGGTCGTTCTGGCTTGCGATGATGCCAGCTTTTCGCAAGTCGGCCGGCGATGCCATATTCGAGCATTCCTTGGTCCGACAGGCCTGCACTGCCCGCTATATGATAGTGCGTAGCTAGCTTTAATAGCAGCTAGCTGCTTGCTGTTAGCCGTTCATGTAGTATAGCTTGTTACACTCCAGACCAATCGGAACAGGAGGATCTATGGCCTCAACGATCCTGACGGTGGCATCGACCAAGGGCGGCGCCGGCAAGACCACGCTGGTGATGGCGTTGGCGGGCACGCTCGCGGCCGAGGGCTTCCGGGTGGCGGTCGTCGACGCTGACCCCAACCGAGCTTATGCCTCTTGGGCGGAGGGCGCTTACGAAGGTCCCACCGTCGCGGTTCGCGCCGAGGCCGACGAGACCCGGCTCGCGGAGGCAATTGATGAATTGGCCCCCTCCTCCGACTTGGTGCTCGTCGACACCGCCGGCTTCGGCAATCGAGCGGCCCTCTTGGCCATCGCCGCGGCGGACGCGGTGCTTGTCCCCTGTACCCCGAGCCGCGCCGACATTGAGCAAGCGGCCAAGACCCTGAAGCTCATTGAGGGCGCGGCCCGTGCCGCTCGTCGCGCAATTCCGGCCCGGGTCGTGCCGTGCCGGCTCAAGCTTGCCACAGCCGTCACACGGCACGCCCTCGCTGAACTCGACGCGGCCACCCTCCCCCGCACCGAAGCCAGTATCGGCGATCGGGTAGCGTTTGCCGAAATGACCTTCTCCGGGCGGGTACCAAGCGGTGACGCTGGCCAGGAGGTCGCGGCGCTGATCGCGGAACTTCGGAGCCTCGGCTGGCTCCCGAACCGGCCGTCTGCTTCAGCGGCGGCTTAGTAGCTAATATATGCTAGTAAATAGCTTCGAAATGGAGGAGCCGACTATGTCGAGCAAGGGGTTGAAGCCCGCCATGGCCCGGCCTTCGGCACGCGATGCGCTCGTTGCAGCGGACACAGTTGCACAACAGGCAGGGTTGCCGCCGGCGGCCCTCACGCCGGCGCCCGCTCAGCTAGAGGCTAAGCCCGATGATAAGTTGGTGCAGGTGAACATCCGCGTCCGCTGCGGCCTCGGAGACCAACTTGCCGACCGCGCCAGGGCTGAGGGCACAACCCAGAAGGTGCTTATCTGCCGTGCGCTCGCAGCGTCTGGCTTCGCCGTGCACCCTGAGGACCTCAAGGCAACACCAGCCCCACGACGGCGCGGTAGTAGCTAGCAAAGCTATGCTAGGTGATAGTAGCTACATTCGCGGTGTCACTAGAGTACGAATTGACCACCTTTCCAGCCGGCTGGTGCAACCCGCATCGTCGCCCAGACCTGCATCCCACCATGCGATGTTCGTACTCTGGTGACGCCAAGAGCCGGGGCGACCTACCGCGCTATCCACAAGCTACTTCGTACTCTGCTGACGCTTCTTCGTACTCTGGTGACGCAAACCGGAGTCGTCCCCCGTACTCTGGTGACGCATCCTAATAGGACTCTAATAGCCTACTAGGAGCGTCACCAGGGTACGAACCTGGCTTGTGGATTTCGGCAACTCGATCCAGCCGTCAGCAGAGTACGAATTGCAGTTGCGGCATCAGCACGGGCAAGCTGACGCCAATGTCCGAGTCCGCCTTAAACCCCTGGGTCACTTCGATCGGCGCCGACGATGCTCTCGAGGGCCGCCTTCGGCGGCAGCTCGAGACCTTGGGAATGGAGCGCGCTTTGGGCTTGGCCGTGACGAGCCTAGACCGCCGCTGCGTCGAGGCTGTCCATCAAGTTCTGACAGACGAGGAAGCCGCTCCCGGCTATGTGCACGCCGGCTTCGCTATGACGGCGCTGCCGCATAAACGGATCGACGCTTCCGAGTGGGTCCGCGATGGTGCTGACGTCCGTTTGCGCATCGAGAGTGGCAAGAGCCACGACGGTATCGTTGTCGGCATCCCCTTCGGCTATGTCGCCCGGCTGATCCTGCTGTACCTCCAGACGGAAGCTATCAAGACCCGCTCGCGCGAGGTCGAGCTCGGCCGGTCGATGCACAGCTGGCTGAAGGCGATGGGTCTCAATAGCGGCGGCAAAGGCTATGAGGCGGTCCGCGAGCAGAGCCGACGCTTGAGCCTCTGCCGACTTACATTCTACCGCCTCGGCGAGGCCGGAGAGGCGGTTCTGAATGGCGGCTTCGTTCGCGAGGCGATCCTGCCTGGCCGCGACATCGGCTCACAGCTCTCGCTCTGGCGGGAAACGGTGCTGCTCGACGAGGTTTTCTACGAGTCGCTGATTCGGCACCCATTGCCGGTGCGCGAGGCTGCAATCCGCACAATGGCGGGGCGCAGCATGGCCATCGATCTCTACATCTGGCTCGCCTACCGCTTGCACCACCTCACGCGGCCAACGCGTGTTCCGTGGCCGGCCTTGTACCGGCAGTTCGGTGCCGGCTTTGCACAGGCCCGGCAGTTCCGTGCACACGCACGGGAAGCTTTGGCGCTTGCCCTGGCCGCCTATCCGGAGGCGCAGGTGCGTGTGGACGAAGAGGCCGTCACACTTATGCCCTCTCCCGCACCTGTTGCGGAGCGCATCCGGCCGGTAGGCAAGACGTTGAAGAAATCCGTATCTGCTAGCTCCTAGGGCATAGCAGCTAGTCGGCCGTGAAATAGCTGGCGAATGGCGGTTTTCTGCGGCTTTCCGGCGGTCGGACAGTATCCGGTTTTGCAGGCTTGGCCCTGAGCAGGGGTCGGAAGCTTGCAAACGGGGCTGTGCGTTGCGGGCCCGGACGGGGCGTGATTCGGTCCTCGGCACCCCGGCAGGGAGAGGTCGCCGATGCGCCCGAAGCAGCCCGAGGCCGAGCCGCAGGCTGACCTCTTCCGCGCCCGGCTGGAGAACCTGGTGGACCCGCGGCATGCGCTGGTGCGCCTGGCCGGGCTGATCGACTGGAGCCGGTTCGAGGCGGAGTTCGGGGCGCTCTACACCGACGGCGGCCGGCCCGGCCTGCCGACGCGGCTGATGGTCGGGCTGCACCTGCTGAAGCACATGGACGCGCTGTCCGACGAAGCCATCTGCGCGCGCTACCTCGACAGCCCCTACGTGCAGCTGTTCTGCGGCGAGGTGTTCTTCCAGCATGCCCTGCCGCTGGACCGCTCCTCGCTGACGCGCTGGCGCCAGCGCATCGGTGCCAAACGGCTGGAGGTGCTGTTGGCCGAGAGCCTGGCCGCGGCACGGCGCGGCGGTGCCGTCGAGGACAAGCACCTGCAGCGCGTCACCATCGACACCACGGTGCAGCCCAAGGCGGTGACGCACCCCACCGACAGCAAGCTGCTGAACCGCGGCATCGAGATCCTGGCGCGGCTGGCCCGGCGGCACGGCATCCGGCTGCGCCAGTCCTACCTGCGGGTGGCCAGGCGGGCCCGGCGCGAGGCCGCCAGGCTGATCCACGCCGGACGCCGACGCCAGGCCGAGCGCCACGTCCGGCAGTTGCGCACTTGGCTCGGACGGCTGTTCCGCGACATCGGCCGCAAGATCGCCGGCAAGGCTGCCGTGCAGGCCGCCCTGGCCGGGCCGCTCGGCCTCATTGCCCGGCTGCTGCGGCAACGCCGCGAGGACCGCGGCCGTGACAAGCTCTACTCGCTGCACGCGCCGGAGGTGGAGTGCATCGGCAAGGGCAAGGCGCAGGCCCGCTATGAGTTCGGCGTGAAGGTCTCGCTCGCCACCACCAACGCGGTCGCGCCCGGCGGGCAGTTCGTCCTCAGCGCCCGCGCCCTGCCGGGCAACCCCTATGACGGCCACACCTTGGCCGACCAGATCGCCCAGACCGAGCGCATCACCGGCGTCGAGATCGAGCGCGCCTATGTCGACCGCGGCTACCGCGGCCACGACGCCGACCGCGCCCGCGTGTTCGTCTCCGGCCAGAAGCGCGGCGTCACGCCCACCATCCGCCGCGAGCGACGCCGCCGCAGCGCCATCGAGCCCGTCATCGGTCACCTGAAGAGCGACGGCCTGCTCGGCCGCAACTTCCTCCGCGGTACCGAAGGCGACGCCACCAACCTCGTCCTCGCCGCCACCGCCCACAACCTCCGCCTGCTCCGCGTCTGGCTGGCCTGGCTCTTGGCGTGCTTGCTCAGCCTCCTGCAGTCGTCGCCGCAGGTCCAGGCGGAACACCAGCTCAGCCCAGCAGCCGCCTGAAAACCCCGTAGTTCACGGGCGACCAGCTATTGCTGCGGGCACAGGTCTACCATTTCCTCGCAAGCTTGAGAGGCACTGGTTCTTGCCGTCGCAACTTTCTTGAAACGCATGTGGAAGTGGCCTGCGAGGCTGTGATGCTTGTGCGATATAGCCGCGTCTTTCTAGCAGCTAGCTACTACTATGTAGCTAAATCGCTGCCCGTGTCCTGCTCGCGCTGTTCAGCGAGCGCGAAAGCCATGCCGTCTACTTCCTGCAGCAGCAGGACTTGACCGAGGGCGGGCTGACCGAGGCAATGGGTGTGGGGATGGGGGGGCCAGGGCGGAGCTTCGGTGCCGTGACCGTTGGACTCGAGACGGCGAAAGCCTGGGTGCACGGATACCTTCCCGCGATCCGAGCCGCCGCTTCCGACCGGCTTGGCTGAGGGCGTCACCGAGGCTGTGCTGTCCCAGATCCGCGAGTCGCAGCTGCTGGTTGCCGATTACACACGGGCGGACGGTGCCGTGCCGTTCGTTGCCGGGTTCGCGCTCGGGCTGGGCATCCCTGTGGTCTCGACCTGTCGCGTCGATCAGGCTGTCGATCTTCGGGCCGGCGATCGCCGCAGCCAGGACATGCTCCGTTGGGAGAGGCCGGAGGACCTCGCGGCGGGGCTTGCGGCACGCATCGTCGCCACGCTTGGCCGAGGCCCTACCAAAGCAAAGGCCGGCACCGGTCATGGCGGCGGGTAGCAGACTGCTCGATGCCACGAGCACGGCGCTGCAGGGCTTGATCGCCCGCAGTCGGCAGAGAGGCTACGTCACCACCGACGAGCTCAACGCGGCCATGCCGGAGGGCCAGGTGTCCGCCGGGTTCATCGAGGACCTGCTTGCCTGGCTGCGCGAGAACGGCATCGACGTTGTTAATAACGAAAAGGGACCTGCCACGCCCGACGCGCCGTAACGGGCAATGCCGCAACCGGACATCCAGGCCCCCTATAACACGCGTTCTTCGCGCTTCCCGCGTGTTAGAAGAGGCCTGCCACAATCGCGGGCGGCCGCAGGTTTCCGCCTGTTTTCCTGGTACAACAGACCCGCCCAACCTTTGGCCCGGATCGTTGTAACGCGATGATGGCGTGGCCTTGGTCGCGCACCTGTCACGCCGCATCCTACTGACAATCGGAACGAAAATCTCTGCATCGCCTTCTCGATGCAGAGGAGCACAGACCATGGCAGCTACAAGTGGCGAAGACGCACTGACGCAAGTGCTGCGCAAAACGATCCTGGCCCTGGTGCGGCGCGACGAAGCCGATCTCACCAGCCGCCAGTTTGGCGTCCTCCTCACCGTCTACCTGAGCGCTGGCCCGCATACGGTTCGCGGCTTGGCTGCGGAACTCAACGTCTCCAAGCCCGCCATCACCCGAGCCCTGGACCGGTTGGGTGAACTGGGTCTCGCCCGGCGTAAGGTGGACCCGATGGATCGCCGCAGCGTGCTCGTGCAGCAGACCCAAGAAGGGAAAGCGTTCCTGACCGCCTTGCGCCAGGTCATGGCGGCGACGGACACGGAACATCGCACCGCGGATGAGCACCCGCGGCGCAGCGCTGGGTAGGCGCAATGCCGCTAGTTGCTCCGCCATCTCGCGGCGTGAATGGTCCAGGTTTGGCGCGGCTCTTTTGAGCAATAGCGGCACCGAGGCGGGCAGGGGAGGGCAGGGATCAGGGGCTGCCACCTTGCCTGCCGGGCAGCACTAGGCCGCTCGGCTGTCATGGTCGCCGCGTCGTTTGGTTTTTTGCGACCACGGTAGAGCGGCGCAGTACAATTCAACCAATACGCGCATCCAGCCAAAATCAGCACGCGTTCGTTGCAACACAGCATCGTGCTGGCGGGCGCTGATTTCGGCGTTGCCGAGGATCATCTCACTCCCGTATTTGAACGTCTAAGTTGAGCGTTGGATCAGTTTTGAGACACCACCGCACAGCGATGCCCCGCCGCACCGGTCAAGGATCCCCCCGTCGTGACCCCCCGCCCCATCCTCATCATCGAAGACGACGCCACGCTCCGCGCAACCCTCGCCGAGCAGATCGCCATGGACGGCAGCTTCATCGCCGTGGCGGCGGAGAGCGCCTCCGAAGCGACCGCCAAGCTGGCCGAGGCGGATGTCCGCTACGATGCCATCCTGCTCGATGTCGGCCTGCCGGATGCCGATGGTCGCGACTTCTGCGCCAAGCTCCGGCGCGACGGCAACACCACCCCGATCATCATGCTGACCGGCGCCGATGCCGAAGCCGATGTGGTGCGTGGTCTCGATGCCGGCGCCAATGACTACGTGGCCAAGCCGTTCCGGCTGCCGGAACTGCTGGCCCGGGTGCGCGCCCAGCTTCGCACCTTCGACAACTCGGAAGCCGCGGTCTTCACCATCGGCCCCTACCAGTTCCGCCCCGCGGTTCGGCTGCTGCTGGACCCCGGCAAGAACCGCAAAGTGCGGCTGACCGACAAGGAATGCCGGATCCTGAAGTACCTGCTCCGGGCGAACGGCGCCGCCGTGGATCGCGCGACGCTGCTGACCGATGTCTGGGGCTTCAACAGCGGGGTCACCACCCACACGCTCGAGACGCACATCTACCGCCTGCGGCAGAAGATGGAGGCTGATCCGTCGAACCCGCGACTGCTGCTGACCGACCGTGGCGCCTACCGGTTGGATGCGACCGCACCCTCGGCCGTCAGTGCCGAGCGCGAGCCTCTCCGCACGCACTGAAGCACTGTTTTCCGCGTTGGATGCCAATCATGGCTGACATCCTGCCCTTCTCTGCCATACGAGCCTCAGTTGCGGGGCATCAGTACGATGCGCCGCAGCTCCAGACTGAAGCATCCGTCGCTGACCCCGGCATTGACGCCTGGTTCGATGACGACGCAGTCGGCACCGGCAGCCTGGAGGCGGTCGCCAGTTTGGCCGCCGCTCCGTCGCAGTCGCTCGCCGGCCTGGTGACCAAGATGGAGGTCTTGGTCGCCCGCCTTGCACCGGATGACGGGACCGACGCTGGCTTGTGCCTCGCCGAGACAAGCCTGTTGCGGTCCGTGCTGCGCGACCTGCGGGCCTTTGTCGCGGACGCCGTCTTTGCGGCCCAGGGTGCCGATCTGTGGGCACCGGTCTCGACCGGCGCCAATCTTATGCAGGGAACCGGCGCAGGCTGATGCACCAGGGCCGGGTCGGATGCCCAAGGTCTCATAGAGGTCAGATCTCGGACATCTGGTTCGCGGTGCGACCAGGCCCCTGTTAGGTGTGGTCAATGCACGACGACATCACTGACCAAACCATCAAAACTGATGACAACGGCAAGGCTCAGAGCGGGCCGGACCGTGCCGGCAGGCTGCGTGAACGCATTCGGCTATCGCAAACCATCGCAGCCCAGCGGGCTCGCATCGAAGCAACAGGCGGCAAGCCCAGCGAGGACGAGGCCGCACGCATGGTGAGCGAGTTCCATGCCCGGGGCGGCCAGGTGACCATCTGTCCGCCACCGGATGACAGCGTCACCGAGGGCGAGCCTGGGCACGGTAAACGCCGCTGAAAAGCTGCAAGGGTCGATTGACTGCTTTTTGGCACCCCGCTTCTCCGCCTGATGGCGGCTCACCCCGTACTGCCTCTCACGCTCCATCCGCGCCTCCCGTTCTCCAGCGGTGTCCCGGGCGCCCACCTCACCCGCGATAAGCCCCGCTTCCCCGAACTCCGGAAGGATCGCCGGCACTTTTCGCTCAGGCTCCATAAGTGGCCTTCTGGAGCGTGTTGACCGTCTGCCACATTTCATGCCCCACTGCCGACAAGCCGTTGAGATCGCCGGATGTCCGAACTCGCCCTGCTGCCCGACGCCGAGTGTCGTGTTTCCTGATTCGTGTCGTCGCGTCGTGAATCAGGGCATTCGCCCAAGATCCGTGCCCTGATCGCTGTCGTCGGCTGACCTGGCGACGGTGCGGGGTGTCGTGGTCAGCGTGGCCGCTTGCTGCCGGCCACGGCAGCCATGGCGCCCCCTGGGCTTGCCCCGGGCCGGTGCCGCGGGGCGGCGCGTGGTCGGGGCTGGGCTGACGGCATCGCCTGCCATCCCGTCCTCGCCGGTGTCGACCTCGAGGGCGAGGTCGAGCTCCGGGTAGCGCTGCCGGAGATGGCGGACCAGCGGCTTCGGGGTTCAGTGGGCCGACCAGAACTCCACCCGCCAGCTTGGGCCGCATATGGGCCGGGTCCGGACGTGGCGCAGTGTCCAGGCAGGGGCCCGATGGGCCCAGAGCCAGGCGATGGCGCGGGGGGAGGCCTGGGCCCTGCCCGTGCGGTGCTGTGCGAGAAGGAGGTGCGGAGCCGAACCCCAGGCGTCAGGAGCCAGCCTCGGGATCGTGCCTGAACGGCAGCGGCCGCTTCCCCCCTCATGCGCCAGATGTCCCACGCGGTCGGCGTGCCTCCGGGGACGTCCTGCGCTGCCGCCGCAGGCCGTGGCCCGCCCCGAGCAGGCCAGCACCGCGGGCGCGGTCGAGCAGGGCCTTGACCGAGGAGGCGGCCCAGGGGCCGCCACCCCGCGGCTGCACGCCCATGCGCGCCAGCTCGGCGCCGACCTCGGCCAGGGTCGCCTTCGGCCGGCCGCGCAGGAAGGAGGCGGCCAGTTCCATGGCGCGCCGCGCCCGCGGATCGCGGCGCGGGCGGCGGGCGGCCCCCTCCAGTAGCGCCGGCTCGGCCAGCCCCTCCTGGACGAAGAGCCGGACGGCGCGCACCAGGCGATCGCGCGTGAAGCGCCGCCGCTCCGGCGGCAGCGCCGCGTTGACGGCCCGGGTGACCTCCTCCCAGGCCGTGGCTGGCCGCAGCCGCCGCACCGTGCCGAGCCATTCGTCGGCCCCGGGCAGCAGGTCGGCGAGGCGGGTCCGCTCGCGCGCGGTGGCGAGCTTGCCCAGCACTGCGGGATCGCGTGCCCGCAGGCCGGGATTGCCGCCTACCCGGCCGCGGGCCCGGGCGGCGGCGAGCCCTGCCTTGGTGCGCTCGACGACGAGGGCGCGCTCGAACTGGGCGATGGCGCCCATGATCTGCAGCACCAGCATCCCGCTCGGGCCGGCGGTGTCGATCGGGTCGCCGAGGGAGCGGAAATGGGCGCCGGCCTCGCGGATGCGCTCGATCACCTGCAGCAGATGGGCGAGCGAGCGGGCGAGCCGGTCGATGCGGACCACCACCAGGGTATCGCCGCGGCGCAGGCGGTCGAGGAGCCGCGTCAGTTCGGGGCGGGCCCGACTGGTGCCCGAGGCCTTCTCCTCGAAGATCGCGGTGCACCCCGCCGCGCGCAGCGCCCGCAGCTGCGGCTCGAGGTCCTGGCCCTGGGTTGAGACCCGCGCGTAGCCCAGCAGCGCCATCGTGTGTCCGTGCCGTTCGGGCGGCTGTTATGCAGCGCAGGGAAGTGGCTGGCAAACGAACGTTTGTCATGCGCAGAAAACCGGAATTCCGGGGAGAAGGCGCGCCGTCTACCTGCCCGAGACGCCTTCGCTGGCCTGGTGCTGGTCGGGACGGACGCGGCAGCCGTCAGGGGCCCAGTAGGCGCTCGGCACATGGCGCCAAAGGGCCGGATGGAAGCCGGCCCAGGCCACCGGCCGAGCCGCCCCGGGAAGGGCACCGGGGCACCCCGCCAAGCCTCGACGTAAGTGCTTGTTGAACCGGCATTTTGCCGCGCATGCGGCGGCGTTCCCGGGCGCCCCTGGCGTGCGTCAGGGCGCCTGTCCGGCCGCATTTCCAGCGGTGGTAGCAGCCCCCCGAGGCTAGGCCGCAGCTCTCGACCTGAACCGCGACGTCGTGCCGGAGGCGCCCCCGGGCGACTGTCGGCTTTTTATAAAAGCAATTTTGAAGCGAAAGGCAGAATAAGGTAAATGCAATTGGTCCAGAGGGGAGGGGGCTCGCCGATGTCGCTGGTATCGAGCAGGCGGACTGACACGCCGCCGCATCTCGGGGACCCGGGCCTGCTGGCCGCGCTCGCCGCGGCCAGCGCGGCCGTCGCCCGGCTCGATGCCGCCACCGCCCTGCATCCATTGCTGCCGGCCCTGCTGCACCGGACCCGGCTCGAGGCGGCCCGGCGCCAGGCCGCAGCGGACGGCCACCTGATCGATCCCTGGCATCTCGCCGCGGCGCTGGAAGGCTTACCGCTGCGGGCCATGCGGGACAGCGAGCGGATCATGGACGCGGGCGCGATTCAGGACGCCGCCCGCCTCGCCCTCGACTACCACGGCTGGCTCGCAGCCCCCGACGAGGACGCCGAGGAGGCTGTCCGGGTGGCGCTCGCCGGGCTCGAAGGGCAGCGCCCCTATGCCGTCCCGCTGCTCGACGCCGCCTGGGGTGCCTGGTACTGGCTCGAGCGCGGCGGGACGCGCCCGCCGCTGCGCGCCGCCCTGGTGCGGCGCTGGGGCAGGGCGGGCCTGCTCCGCGCCCCGCTGCCGATCACTGGCGCGGCCGCGCTCGGGCCCGACCAGCCCTGGGAGCCGGCGCTCTGGATCCCCACAACCCTGCGGGCGATCGCCGCCGAGGCGGGGACGGCGCTCGACCTGCTGATCGAGATGGAGCGGCGATGGCTCGCGGCGCGGACGGCCGTCGCCGCCGGGCGGCGGAGCACCTCGCGTGCCCCCGCGGCGGTGGACCTGCTCGCCGCCGTCCCGCTGGTCTCGGCCACGACGCTGGCCGCCGCGCTGGCGATGTCGGTGAAGGCGGCTTGCGCCATCCTCGACGAGTTTGTCCGGCTGGAGGTCGCGGTCGAGGTGACGCACCGCCACAGCCGCCGCCTCTTCGGTCTCGCGGGTCTTGTGCCCTTGCGGCAGGCCGCGGCGCCGCCACGCCGGCCGCTGCCCGGGCGGGGGAGGGGGCGGCCGCGCGAGGTGCCGGCCGTGGTGGAGGTGCCGCCCGAGGTCCTGCCGCCGGCGTCACTGCCCGGCGCCGGGCCGCTCGAGCGGCGGGCCTTCGACTACGCCGACCTGGAGGCGGCGATGCAGGCCGTCGACGCGGCGATCCGGAAGGTGCGGGCCGGGCTCGCGCGGGGGGCCGGGAGCGGACCGGCCGAGGACGAGGGGGCGGGGTGAGGGGCGTCGCAGGGTGGATAACGGGCCAGGAGCCGCTCCATCGCCATCCCCTCCGCTACCGCGCAAACGGTGCGGCACCACGGTTGAGCGGCGCACATCGGCGCAGTTGCAAAGGCCCAATGCAGCTGCCGCCGCCGCACGCACCCGGTCAGTCCCGATCGACCTGGCAGAAGGCGGTGCGGAGCGTCGCGGGCCATTGCCCCGCGAGGCGCTCGGCCTGCGGCAGGTGGGCCACCGGCAGGCTCAGTCGGAGCACGCGCAGCCCGCGGAAGCGTGGCCGTAACTGCCGCGCCGCCTGCCCCTGGCCGATACCTTGGTCGGGCGCATCGTCGAGCAGCCAGGCCGCGGTCTCGAGCAGCCGCAGGGCGTCGTGTGGCGGCACCCGGCCTGATGTCCAGGCATCCTCGGGTGCGGACCGGACGAAGGCCGTCCGGAACGGCGCAGGCAGCGGCGGGCCGGAGCGGGGCGGGACCAGCTCGGCATGGAAGGCAGCGAGGGCGCAGACATCAGCCGCCACCGCGAGGGTCGTGGCAGGCGTCAGGCTGGCATTCCAGCCATCGGTCGCCGTCACCCCGGCCGCTGCCCGCAGGAGCAGGGCCTGGAATTCGGTGGCTGGGCCCAGTCCCGCACTGGAGGGTTTGTCCTCATCGGGCGCGCGGTGTTCGTGCCGCGCACCGCAGGACGGGCAGCTGGCCCGCTGTCGGCCATGTGCCGCGGCGAAGGTGATGCCGGGCCGCGCACAGCACGGCGCGCCGCTCCACCACGCCCCGAAGTCTGCGCCGGTGCGCAGCGGCATGCCGTGGTGGGGGCAGACCACGAAGAAGCCGACCGACCACAGGGCGAGACGGTGCACCTCGCCCGCGTGACTCGTCGCCTCGGCGAGGCAGGCCTGGCACCAGGCTGGCTGGTCGCGCAGCCAGGAGGTGGGCAGGGCGGGAAGGGCCGTCGAGAGGCCGAGGGCGGCGATCTCCGTCGCAGCTAACCCGGTCGCACTGGCCAGGGTCCGGGCCAGCGCGGCCGGCACGGCGTGGTCCTGCAGGGGACCGATCGGTCCCGGCGCACCCACCGCCGCGGCGAGTTCCTCGGGCGCGAGGTCGTAGCGCGCGGCGAGGCGGGCGAGCCAGGAGGTGAAGGCCTCGCCGGGCATCGGCGGCGGCGCGACCGGGAGGGGCGGCACACCGGGCGCCCCAGTCAGATGGGGCCTGGAGTGTGAGGGAGCCGTGGCCGCTGGCTTGTTGCGGCAATGGGGGCGCTGCCCCACACCGCCGGCGCCTCGAGCGCGGCGGCGGTGATCTGCTCCTCGCCCGAGCGGACGGCCGCGATCGCGGCGCGCTCGAGGGCACGACGGATGTGCAGCGTGATGCCGCCGGCCCGTTCGGCCAGCAGCCGACACAGGCGCGGCGAGTCGATGGCGGAGGGCTGGCGCAGCGGCAGGCCCTGGACCAGCCGGTTGACGAAGCGCTGCAGCTCCGGCCCGGCAGCCCAGGGCGGCATCTCGTGCTCGCCGAACCGGCTGCGCAGCTGCGGATCCGATAGCAGCGCGTGCCGCGCCTCGGGGATGCCGGTGCAGACCAGCCCGACGCGCAGCTCGTTCGACAGGAAGCGCAGCAGTTGCAGGAACAGGCGCTGCTGGCGCGGCGTACCGGCGAGCACCGAGTTGATCTCGTCCACCACCAGCACGCGGGCCCCCACCTCCCGCAGCAGCCGGCAGGCGACGTCGCGGCGCGAGGAGACGGTCCGGCCGACCGGGCGCGCCGTGGTCGGCGGTGCCCCGAGCGCCGCCAGCACCTGCCCGAAGAAGTCGTGCTCGGTGGGCTCGGGCGGCATCAGCACGGTCACGACCGGCATCCGCCGCGCGCCTGCGCCGTCGCGCCCAGGGGCGGCTTTGGCGCGCTCGAACTTGCGGATGAGGCTGGTCTTGCCCATGCCGGATTCCGCCAGGAGGAGGACGTTCTCCATCCGCTCCCGAGGCGGCTGCTCCAGCACCTCCTGCAGCAGCGCGAGCGCCGTTGCTGCCATCGAATGGGTGATCCAGCGTTCGGCACGAATGCACTCGATCCGCTGCTCGTCCGGCAGGTCGGCAACGGCTCGGACCTCCGGGTGCAGGTGGGCATAGGCCCCGCCATTCATGTCAGGAACTCCGAGGCGGCGATGTCCTCGTCCGTCGGCATCGGCACGCGGGCCTCCTCCGGCTCGGCGGGTGCCTCATGTGATCGGGCGGGACCTGCCGATCCCGCGACGGCCGGTACGACCGGCATCCGGCGGGCCTCGGCAGTGCGTGCCGCCGACCGCCGGGCCGCCTTGCTGGCCGCGCAGGCCTCGGCGACGGTGCGGCGCTGCTCTGCGACCGCGGCAAAGATCGCGTCCTCATCCACCATGCGCCGGCCCTCGGCGCGCAGCCGCCGGGTGGCGGCACGGTGCTCCCAGAGGCTGATCGGCGGCCGTGCCAGATCGGCGTAGGGCACCCGGAGCGGGCCGCCCTGCGGCATCTCGGCAAAGATGGCGCTGAGGTCGCGCGGGTCGTAGCGCACCCGCAGCCGGGTCCGCGTGCCGATGAGCGCCGCCAGCGCGCCGTCGAAATAGTGGATCCCGAACAGCCGCAAACCCTCCCGCCCGACCGCCCGCTCGGCGAAGGGCAGGAAGTCGACCGCGAAGCGCCCTGGCTCGGTCGGCGCGCGCGGCTGCCAGCCTGCCGCCAGCGCCGCGGCCCAGGCGGCCGCTGGCGGCTGGCCAAGGCCGGCGTGCACGTCATTGTGGTAGGGGCCGACCACCTCGAGCGCGATGTACCGCTCCAGCTCGCGCAGCGTCAGCACGGCCCTCGCCTCCGCAGGGTAGTCGCCGCGCTCGGCAGTCGAGGAAAAGGCGGTGCCCGGCAGGGCGTGCAGCCGATCCATCAGCGTGCCCGTCAGCCGCTCAATGTGGCCGCCATAGCGCGGCGTTGCAGGCGGGCGGTAGTCGAGTGCGATGCCGTGCTGCTCGCAACCGAGGCTCAGCGCGCGGGCGTGGAACTCCGGCGCGTTGTCGAGGTGGACCGTGCCCGGCAGGCCGCGCATCGGCCAGGCCAAGGTAAGAGCCCGTGCCTCGAGCCAGGCCTCCTTCGGCAGGACGGCGTGGGTGAGGGCGAGCGCCACCGCGGTGGAGGACGGCGGGTCGAGCGCCAGCAGCAGGCCCAGGACGCAGCGCGTATGCACGTCGAGCACGAGCGTCAGCCAGGGACGGCCGATCGGCTGGCGCAGGGTGTCGTCGACGACGTGTACGTCGACCAGCGTGTGGTCCACCTGCACGAGCCCGAGCGGCCCTTCGGCCTGCAGGTGGCCGGTCGCCGGCGCGAGGCGATCCCGCGCCACGGCGCCGCCCTCGCGGGCGCGGACCAGGTCGCGCAACTGTCGCGCCGATACCCGCGCCCGCAGCGCCTTCATGGAGGGTGGCGGCAGCCCGCCAGCGCGGCAGTCGTGGCGCACCTGCCGCAGCAGCGCCGTCAGGCGCGGCCGCTCGCGCGTCTTGTAGAAGCCATCGATCGCCCGCTCCATCACGCCATCCACCGCCGCCGGCAGGCGGTGCGTACCGCGGGCAACGCCCGGGCGGACGAACAGAAGCGTGGTTGCCACCGGCTCCGCCCGCCAGGCGCGCAGCAATCGCTGGATCTGCCGCACCCCGAGATCGAGCTCGGCGGCTGCCCGCAGCAGCATGGCTTGCGATACCCGGGGCGCCGCCGCGAGCGGCCGGATCACCCGCGCACGGCCGACAGCGCGCTGCCAGTCCGCCTGGGGAACGTCGAGCGGACACCGGACCGTCTCACCCCCGCCCCTGGCCATGGTGACCACCCGTGCGGCGAAGACGACACGCTATCGGGCACGGACGACATGGAGAAAGGCAATTCGACAAGGATCAGGGCATGCCGAAGCCACTGGAATCCCTGCCTTCCGTACGACAGCATTCAGGAAATGTGACACCGAGGTTGCCCGCGCCGCCGGCTATGCCCGCCAAGCGCTGTCGCCGGCGACGCTCGCCGCCTACGCCGCAGACTGGGCGGCGTTCGAGGCGTGGTGCCGGGAGAAGGACATCGCTGCGCTGCCGGCCACGCCGGTGACCGTCGCCGCCTACCTGGCCGCCCTGGCCACGACCCACGCCGGCGCCACCCTGCGCCGCCGCCTCGCCGCCATCGGCCGGGCCCACCGCATGGCCGGCCACCCCTGGTCGGGGTCGCACCCGGCACTGCGTGACACCCTGGCCGGCATCGCCCGCCAGCACGGCACGCCCCAGCGCCGCGCCGCCGCCCTCGGCACCGCCGAGATCCGCAAGCTGGTCGCCACCTGCAGCGATGGCCTGACCGGCACCCGCGACCGGGCGCTCCTGCTGCTCGGCTTCGCGGCCGCGCTGCGCCGGTCCGAGTTGGTCGGAGTGCAGCGCGAGCACCTGACGTTCACGCCCGAGGGCCTGCGCCTGCTGATCCCGCGCGCCAAATCCGACCAGCAGGGCAGGGGGGCCGAGCTCGGCCTCCCGCGCGGCAAGAAGCCCGAGACCTGCCCGGTGCGGGCCATGGAGGCCTGGCTGCAGGCCTCCGGCTGCCAGTACGGCCCGGTGTTCCGCAAGATCGATCGCTGGGGCACCGTGGAGACCGCCGCGCTGCACCCCTACGCCCTGCCCAGGATCCTGGCACGTCGGCTGGCCCTGGCCGGCATCAAGCCCGCCGGGCTCGAGCGGCTGTCGCTGCATGGGCTGCGCGCTGGCTTCATCACCGAGGCCTACAAGGCGGGCGCGCGCGACGAGACCATCATGGAGCACAGCAGGCACCGCGACATCCGCACGATGCGCGGCTATGTCCGCCGCGCCAAGCTCGTCGGCGAGAGCCCGGCCGGACTGGTCGGGCTCTAGCGCCGGGCAGCGTGGAGGACCAAGCGGTCGCTCTCGTTGCGCAGCTTGGACAGGCTCTGGACCGAGTTTTCCGGAGCCGCCGAATTCGACCCAACGCGAACTCTCCAGCATGTCTCACATAAACTCACGCCGAGCGCCAACCCGCTAGCCGCTAGCGCTGCTGGCGCGGTCGTAGCCCCAATCAGCTGCCGTCTCCGGCGGCTTGGCTGGGCGGCACTTGCCGCCGCGCCTATTCGGGCGGTCAGCCGACTTCGTCCGCCGCAGGGCACGCTTACCCAGGGTTGGTGTGACAGGCGCCGCCTCGCCTGACACACTCCTCTGAAAGCCAGGGGAGAACCGCCATGCACGACATCGTCTTCCGCGACGCGCTGATCGTGGACGGCACGGGCGCCGCGCCCTTCGCCGGCGACCTTGCCGTCGAGGGCGATCGGATTGTTCAAGCCGGCGGCAAGGCCGCGGCCGGGCGGCGGGAGGTCCGCGCCGGCGGCCGGCTGGTCACGCCGGGTTGGGTCGATATTCACACCCATTATGACGGCCAGGCGACCTGGGACCCGGTGTTGCGGCCCTCTTCGAACCACGGCGTGACCACGGTGATCTTCGGCAACTGCGGCGTCGGCTTCGCCCCGGCCCGCCGCGAGCACCACCAAGCGCTGATCGATCTGATGGAGGGCGTCGAAGAGGTCCCGGGCGTTGTCTTCACGGAAGGCCTGCGCTGGGACTGGGAGAGCTTCGGCGAGTACCTCGACACGCTGGGCCGCATGCCTCGCACCGTCGATGTCGGCACGCAGCTCGCCCACCATCCACTCCGCGTCTACGTCATGGGCGAGCGCGCGATCCGGCGCGAGGCGGCAACGGCTGAGGACATCGCCGCGATGGAGCGCCTTGCCGCCGAGGCTCTGCGCGCCGGCGCCTTCGGCATCACGACGAGCCGCACCGACCAGCACATGACTCGCGCCGGCGAGCAGGTGCCGGGGCGCTATTCCGACCATGCGGAACTGATGGGCTTGGCGCGCGCGCTGAGGACCGCAGGCCGCGGCGCGCTCGGCCTCAATGCCGATTTCGAGGACGTGGACGCCGAGTTCGCCTGGATGCGCGACTTCGCCCGCACCAGCGGCCGGCCGCTCTACTTCCTGCATTTCGACCGCGCGCATGACCGCGCGCGCCTGCCGCGCATCACCGCGGCAATCCGCGCCGCCCGCGCCGAGGGGCTTGCGCTGACTGGACAGGTCGGCGGCCGACCGGCGGGACTGCTGCTCGGCCTCTCGACCGACCTCAACCCCTTCATCCTGCGCGAGAGCTTCGCGGAGCTTGCCACCCTGCCGCTGCCGCAGCGGCTGGCCCGCCTCCGCGATCCGGCGACGCGCGCACGCATCCTTGCCGAGGAGGCCTCGCCTCGCCTGCTGCGGCTGCTGCCACCCCTCTCCCGCTTCATCGCCACGCGCTGGGAGGGGATGTTCGTTCTCGGCGAGCCGCCGGACTACGAGCCGACCGCCGAGCGCAGCGTCGCCGCCATGGCCGCGCGCGCGGGCCAGACGCCACAGGACTACTGCTACGACTACCTGACCGCCGGCGACGGCGGGCGGATGCTGTTCTTCCCACTGGCCAACTACGCGACCGGCGACCACGCGGTGATCCGCGACCTGCTCTGCGACCCGCACACCGTCTTCGGCCTGTCGGACGGCGGCGCGCATTGCGGGTCGATCTGTGACGGCGCGATCCCGACCTTCATGCTGACCCACTGGGTGCGCGACCGTGCCCGCGGGCCGCGCCTGCCGCTGGAGTTCGTCGTGAAGCGCATGACCGGCGAGACGGCGGACTTCATGGGCCTCTCCGACCGCGGCCGCCTGGCGCCGGGGCTGAAGGCGGACCTGAACCTGATTGACCTCGCGGGGCTCCGTGCGCACCACCCGGAGATGATCGCCGACCTGCCCGCCGGCGGGCGGCGGCTGATCCAGCGCGTCGAGGGCTACGGGATGACGATGGTCTCGGGCCTGCCGGTCTTTGAGGAGGGCGAGGAGACGGGGGCGCGGCCAGGCGTGCTGCTCCGGGCGGGGTAGCCGGCGGCGCCCTTCCGCGTACTTGCCTCGTGCTCTCCTGGCCTGCGGCCGGCACACACCGGCCGAGGTCGCGAATGCGGCTCGCTTGGCACGCGAAGGCGTACTCTCCGCGCATCTGCGCGGTAGTGTGGCCGCCCTCCGGCTTCCGCCGGGATCGACCCACTGCGGACCTCCCGCTTCGCTGGCTCGGGTCAATGTTTGTGGGAGCAGTGTCCTCGCGCTGCGCGGCTACGCCACCACGTCCGAGGGCGCGGGCAGGGTGAAGCGGAACACCGTGCCGCCGCCGGGGTTGGGCTCGGCCCAGAGCCGCCCACCATGCGCCGCGAGAATTGTGCAGCAAATCGACAGGCCCACGCCCATGCCACCCGGCTTGGTGGTCACGAATGGCTCGAACAAGTGGTCGGTACCTTCCCGCGGCAGGCCAGGGCTAGTGTCGGCGACGGAGACCTCGACCTCCTCACGGCCAGTCGGGACCGCCGCCACCACGAGCTCGCGGCGCAGCGATGCCCCGGCGGCGTCACCGCGCGGGGGCCTCCCCACGCCGCGGCGCGGCCCCCAGCTCCCGCAGCAGCGCGCGCGCCTCGACCAGGTCGGGGAAGCCGAAGCCCTCGGTGAAGGACGCGTAGACCGGCGCGAGCAGGTCGCGCGCCGCGGCGGCACCGCCCAGATCGCGAAGCAGCCGCGCGAGATCGCGCGCGGCGCGCAGCTCGAACAGCCGCGCCCCCTGCGACCGCGCGATCTCGATGGCGCGCCGGAACTCGGCCTCCGCACGCCCCGCGTCGCCCGGGTCGAGGCGCAGCAGCACGCAACTGAGGCGCCGGCGCAGCTCGGCGTCGAACCACGCCTCGCCGGTGCGGGCGGCGATGGCGAGCCCCTCCTCGGCGTGCGACAGCGCCGCCGCCGCGTCCCCGGCCAGCAGGTGCGCGTCGGAGAGCATCGCCTCGAACAGTGGCAGCAGCAGCGTCGTGCCCGCCGCCCGCTGCGCCGCCAGGCTCTCCTCCATGAGGCCGACGCCCTCCGCCGCCCGCCCCTCCGCCGCCGCCGCCCAGCCCTCGTAGGCGCGCGCCCGCACCGCCCAGTGCGGGAAGCCCTCGGCGGCCGCGAGCGCGGCGAGGGTCCGCGTCCGCTCCCGCAGCAGCGCGGCGTCGCCGGCGATCCAGGCGTGCGCGCAGCAGCCGGCCAGCGCGGTCGCCCGGGAGGCGAGGTGCCCCCGTCCGGCGGTCCGCGCCAGGACCTCCGCCGCGTGCGCGGCGGACCGATCGAGCGCGCTCGTGGCCAATAGCACGCGGCAGAGGAAGACCTGGGCGAGGCTGCCCGCCGACGCCGAGCCGGTCCACGGCCCGACCTCGAAGGCGTCCGGGTCCGCCAACACCTCCCGCAGCGGCGGCGCGGCCGCCGCGTGCTCGCCCATCAGGCAGCGGGTGCTTCCGAGCGCGGCCAGGGCGCTCCGCCGCAGGCCCGGGCCGCCGCCCCGTCGCGCCGCCCGGACGGCCGCCTCCGCGAGCCGCGCGGCCTCGGCGAAGTCGCCGGCGTGCAGCCTGTGGGTCCACAGCCCGCAGAGCGCGCGGGCCAGGGGCGCACCCTCCTCGCCGGAAGCGCGGCAAAGCGCGACGGCGCGCCCGAAGGCCCGCCCGCTCTCCGCCGAGCCGAGGCCCGCGTCCGCGTTGGCCACGTTGCCGCGCACCGTCAGGAGCCCGACCTCCAGCCGCTGCGCCGCGTCCGCGTCCGCCACCCCGGGCAGCAAGGCGAGCCCGCGGGCGAGGTGGGCGCGGGCCTCGCGCAACGCCGAGCGCGCCGCCGCCCGCTCGGCGGCGCGCAGGTAGAGCGCCGCGGCGGCCTCCGCCTCGCCCGCCTCGGCGCGGTGGCGCGCCAGCAGCTCGGGCTCGCGCTCCACGGCCTCGGGGCGGAGCCGCTCGATCGCCTCGGCGGCGCGGCGGTGCAACTCTCGGCGGCGTTCGCGCAGCAGGGTGCTCTCGGCGGCGTCGCGGATCAGCGCGTGGCGGAAGGCGTAGAGCGCCTCCGGTGGCGTCCCGCAGCGCTGGAACAGGTCGGCGGCAACCAGCGCGTCGAGCGCGCTGCGCAGCGCCGGCGCGGGCACGCCCGCCACGGCGGCGAGCAGGTCGTGGGCGAACTCGCGCCCGATGACCGCGCCGGCCTGCGCCGCCTCGCGCGCGGACGGCAGCCGGTCGAGCCGGGCGACCAGAGAGGCCTGCAGGCTGGCGGGCACCGCGAGCCGCGGGAGCGGTCCGTCGAGAGCCCAGCGCTCCGCCTCCTCGCGCAGCAGGCCGGACTCCAGCACCGCCCTCCCGACCTCCTCGACGAACAGCGGCACGCCGTCGCTGCGGGCCAGCACCTCCGCCTCCACCTCCGGCGGCAGCGCCTTGCCCCCGGCCACTCGCCGCAGCAGCGCCGAATGCTCGGCCCGGCGGAGCCGGTTGAGCTGCACTGGGGTGACGTGCGGCTGGCCGAGCCAGGCGCTGGGGTCGAACTCGGGGCGGTGGGTGACGACCAGCAGCAGCGGCAGCACGGGCGCCTCGGCGACAAACAGGTCGAGCAGCTCGCGCGTGGTGGGGTCCGCCCAGTGCGCGTCCTCGACCACGAGGAGCACCGGCGCGCGCGCCGCCAGCGCCCGCACGCGCCGCAGCAGCGCGACCAGCAGACGCGTCCGGCGCGCCTGCGGCGAGAGGTCGCCCAGGCTCGGCCAGCGGCCCAGCGTCGGCACGGACAGCAGATCCGCGACGAGCGCCACGTCCCCGGGCGGTGGATCGAGCGGCAGCAGCCACGCCTCCAGCTTGGCGAGGCGGGCCACCGGCGCGTCGCTCGGTGCGAGGTCGGCCGCGTGCTCCAGCCGCGCGACGACGGGCCGCAGCGCGCTGTCCGTGTGCTGGGGCGAGCACTGGAAGACCATCTCCTCGTGCTCCTCGGCTATCGCCTCAAGGAGCGCGGCGGTCAGGCGCGACTTGCCGATGCCGGGCTCGCCGCGCAGCAGCACCACCTGCCCCTCACCGGCGCGCACCCGCCGCCAGCGCCGCAGCAGCAGCTCCAGCTCCTCCTCCCGGCCCACCATCGGCGCCGCGGCGTCGGATCGCAGCGCCTCGAAGCGGCTCTCGACGCCGCTCTCGCCCAGCGCCCGCCACGCTCGCACCGGCCGCAGCAGGCCCTTCACCTCCGCTTCGCCCATGTCCTCCCACGCGAACAGCGCGCCCGTGAGGCGGCGCGTCGCCGCGTCGGCCACCACCGCGCCGGGCTCGGCAACCGCCTGCAGGCGGGCGGCCAGGTTCGGCGTTTCGCCCACCACGCCGCGCTCGCGCGCCTCGCCCTCACCCAGCACCTCGCCCACGACGACCTCACCCGTGGCGAGGCCCGCGCGCGCGGCCAGCGGGCCACCGCCCGGGGCGCACAGCCGTGCCACCGCGTCCACCGCCGCCAAGCCCGCGCGCACGGCGCGCTCGGCGTCGTCCTCGTGAGCGTGTGGCCAGCCGAAGTAGGCCAGCACCCCATCGCCCAGCAGCTTGGCGACATAGCCATCCCGCCGCCGCACCGCATCGCCGACCGCGGCGTGGTAGGCGTTGACGACCGCGCGCATGTCTTCCGGGTCGAGCCGGGCGGAGAGCGCGGTCGAGCCGGCGAGGTCGCAGAACAGCACGGCGAGCTGCCGCCGCTCCGCGCCGACGGCCTCCGCGGGAGCAACGGGCGGCGTGCGGGTGTCCCCCAGACCTGGCTGGGGAGCAACCGCTCCGGGGCGCAGCGCGGCGATCGCGGCGAGCAGCCGCTTGCGGTGGCCGAGCGAGGCGACGCCGAGTTCCTTGAGGTCCTCGGCCGTGAGGCCGGGCAGCAGGTCGGAGCCGACGTCGTTGTCGCGGAACGCCGCCTCGTATTGCCCGAGCCCCAGGCCGCGCAGCCAGGTGCCGACGTCCGTCACGGGCCGCCACCCCGCCGAGTGCGGGCGCGCACCGGCATATCCACCGTGGGTGAACGTCCGAGGCGACGGCGGGCCGCAGCTCCGGCTGCCGGCGTGCGGCGTCGCGTCCCGCGCGCCATGCGCCCCTCCTCCCGCGGCGATGCGTGCCGCGTCATGCGTGCCCGGCGAGGCTAGACCCGCGGCGGCGCCTCCGCAAAGCGCGTTCGGCGGGGCCGCTCGCACGCACCGGGCGTGGTTGCTCCCGCGGCGCCGGAGCGGGACACACCCCGCGCGCACCGGCCGCCTCCCCGGGGCGCAGGAAAGCGGTTTCGCCATGGCTCCACGGGACGGCGCGGCAACACCCGCGCGAACGACCGCTTGCCGCCCTGAGCAGACTCTCTTGGTGACGGTTCGCGCTCGGTCTTGACGAGCCAGCGGGACCATACCAACGATTTGGACAGGGGCTCTCCGCGATCGCCCCGTGAGGCTTCGGCCCAAGCATCGCGTCCATGCCCCGGCGCCCAGCGCCAGCGGAGAGGACGCACGTGCCTGATACCGACATCATCACCGCCTCGCACCTCGCACGCCTCGTCGGCACGCCCGAGGCACCGCGCATCCTCGATGTCCGCACGGATAAGAACTTCGCCGCCGATCCCCGCACCTTGCCCGCGATCCCCGCACCTTGCCCGCCTCGCTCCGGCGCGATCACCGCCGCATCGCCGACAGGGCGGCCGGCTCCGGGCCTGCGCCCGTCGCGGTCGTCTGCCAACGCGGCCTGAAGCTCAGCCAGGGCGTTGCCGCTTGGCTGCGGCACCACGGCACACCGGCCGAGGTGCTCGAGGGCGGCTTCGAGGCGTGGGCCGCGGCGGGTGGGTCGCTGGCCCGCCCGGACCGGCCGCCGACTTGCGACGCGGCAGGCAGGACACTCTGGGTGACCTGTGCGCGGCTGGTCGTGCGCTTCCGCGACGCGCGCAACTACTACGTCGCCCGCACCAACGCGCTGGAGGACAATGTCCGGCCCTACCGCGTCGTGGACGGACGGCGGATCCAGTTCGCCGGCGTAGATGCGCGGGTGCCGCGGGACCGTTGGCAGCGCCTCGGCCTTTCGGTCCGGGGCGACCGGCTCGAGGTCGGGCGGGTGCTGTTCGGCGCCACGAACTGCAGCCTCGCCGAAGCGGGCGGCGTTGGGCTCTGGACAAAGGCCAACAGTCTGACCCATTTCGATACGCTTGAGGCGGAGACGCTGGCATGAGCGCGCCTCCATACGCCACCGCCCTGCGCCTCGCCCTGGTCTGGCGCGGCGATCCGCACGCACCCGAACAGCCTACGCGGCACCAGACGCGGCTGCAGCCCCTGATGGCGGCCCTGGCCGCCCTGGGCGTGGCGGTCGAGCCGGTCGCCTATTTTGACGAGGCGGCCGCGGCCGCGCGGGAACGCCTGCTCGGCTGCGACGGCGCGATGGTCTGGGTGAATCCGCTCGCGGAGGGGCAGGACCGCTCGCGCCTCGACCCGATGCTGCGCGAGGTCGCGGCGGCGGGTGTGTGGGTGAGCGCCCATCCCGACGTGATCCTGGCGATGGGGACGAAGGAGGTGCTGGTCCGCACGCGTGATCTGGGCTGGGGCGCCGACACCCATCTCTACGAGAGCTTCGAGGCGCTCGCTCGAGAGTGCCCCGCCCGCCTCGCCGCCGGGCAGGCACGGGTGCTCAAGCGCAACCGGGGCAATGATGGGCAGGATGTCTGGAAGGTGGAAATGGCACCCAACACGGCTGTGGTCACCGTGCAGGCCGCCGCGAGCGATGCGGTGGAGCAACTGCCGCTTGGCGCCTTCCTTGCCCGCTGCCGGACCCTGTTCGAGGCCGGCGGCCGCGTGGTGGACCAGGCTTTCCAGCCGCGCGTCGGCGAGGGAATGATCCGCTGTTACCTTTCCGGCGACGCGGTCGTCGGCTTCGGCGAGCAGTTTCCCCGCCTGCCCCTGGGCGCGGCGATGCCGGCCCTCGGCATGGCGTCCGCGAAGACCATGCATCCCGCCACGGAGCCGCGCTTCGGCCGCCTGCGCCGGGCCATGGAGGAGGATTGGCTGCCGCGGATGCTGGGGCTGCTCGGGCTGGCGCCCAAAGACTTGCCGGCCGTCTGGGACGCCGACTTCCTGCTCGGCCCGCGCGACGCCGCCGGCTCCGACACCTACGTGCTGTGCGAGATCAACGTGAGTTCCGTGCTGCCCTTCCCGGACATGGCCGTGGAAGCGATCGCCCGATCAGCCGTCGTGTGCATGGCGAAAGCGCGGGCAGTACGCGAAGCAGACGCGGCAGGACTGAGCCGCTACACACGCGAGCAAGGATCGTAGATATCAAGGAATATGAATACTTTAGTCGGCTCTGAGGTCGAAGAAGAGCACGAGTAAGGTTGGATTATCGGAGGTGAGGAAAGGGCTGCCACATTCGCAGTCGGAAGCGGGTTTGCGGCGCACGCTTTCCCATTCCAGGGCGGCCCAACCGGCAGTTTTGGGGAGCGACCGAAGACGCCGAGCCCCGTCGATCGGCGGCTGATCGTCCGCCGATCTGCAACGATCTAGCGAGAACGCGGTAACCATCGGCGGTGGGGTAAGGTGTAGGGGAGGGCAGGGACCTGGGCGCCAGGGTGGCGGCAGCCATCACGAGGACTACTTGACCCGCATGGACCCGACCCCGGATCATCCGCCGCCATCGACACCCGCGAAGCCCAAGCTCACGTCTGAGGAACGCCGGGCCCGTCAGGCCGACCGGCTGACCACAATCCGCCTACGCATCCTGATCGGCCGGGAGCTGGAAGATCGCGGCATCACCACGCCCGCCGCGATCGGCGAGGCCCTCGGCATGCCGGCGCGTGAAGGGACCGGTCTGCTGACCCGGCGCCAGTGGCGTGAGGGTGACGTGGCGCTGCTTCAGGCAGCGGCACTGCAGCTGGGAGTGCAGATGCCGGGCTGAGCTGCGGAGCCCATGAACGAGCCCGTTGGCTCTCGGCTCGGTGCAGGTGCCACAATCTATTCAGCCGCCAGACTGGAACGCAGGTAGGACCGGCACGGGTAAACAGTCACTCAGCACAATGACGCGGCTTGCCCTCTCGTCTGACAGTGGCTTGGCGCTTCCGGCCACGAGCCATCTTTCCCATTCAGCCTGCCACTGAGCGACTTCAGGTTCCTGACCGTCAATGCATACCCAGTAGAAACCCGCTTCGCGGTGGTCTGGGTCAGGCATCGGTCATCTCCGCCCTTAGCACTGCGATCCCGTCTGCGTTTTTGGCCATACGACCGGCAGTGTCTGACCATACTTCTCGAGTGTCCGGAGAACACCGCCACTCTCAGTTTATTTCAGGACTGACCAGCTACCAGCCCCGGTGCCCGGCCCGTCGCTGCACCAACGCCTTCGAACCACATTGGCTGGCGGCCGGTCTGGTACAGGATCGGCCGTCAGCCAGAGGCATCGTGAGCCTTAATGTTCGTCGCGCTGATGTCCGCCAAGCGCTGCCGCAACTGAAGCGATGAAGGCACCGATCAGCATCGACAATGCGGTAAAGAGTGCGAAGGTCGCTGCGGCCTTGCGAGCGGCATCTGCAGCCTGCTTGGCGTCTTCCGCGGCGGCCTTCGCCTTGGTGATGGTTTCATCAACCCGCTTTTGCGCATCTGCCTCGGATATTCCTGCACGGGCCGCAACCAATTGTGCCAGATAAGCGCGGTCCGTCGGTGACACGTCACCACCGGTCACCGTCACGGCGAGAATGCGGGACGCCTCAGCACGGGTATCTCCCGCCGGTGCGTTGGCGTCCGGCTGTGCCCGTCGGAACAGAGTATCGATGTCGTACTCGCGGGCTTGGGCGGCGAGTGCTGGCGCCGCTGCCTGAGCCGCTCCAGATGCGATGGTCGCTGTCGCTTGCACACCGCCTCCGACAAGCGACGAGGTGGCTGAGGTCAGCAGACCAACGGTTACGACGGTGGCGACAGCCCAACTCAGCAGACCATGAGCGGTATCTCGGAAGAACACTTCGTGCGTATGGGTGCCCACCCATTTCGCGCGGAGGCGGCCGGTGAGATAGCCGCCTATCCCGGACGACACCCACTGCATCACCACGAGCCAGATAATGCTCGTGACCGCTATGGCTTTGGCTGAGGGCCTTGCCTCTTGCCAGGGTGAGGCTGCTGCGAACCCCAGCCCCGAGCCAAGCGCAAGCAAGATCAACGAAACCGCTGTTGCTGTCAGTGCGCCGGCGATAATGGCAGCCCAGGACACCGCAGACTTGGATGATTCGACTGCATTGCCTGCAGTTGTCGCGGACCCAGCTTGCAAGCCGGATGGTGCGAGAGCCATCTCGTGTGCTCCCGCTTTAGTGCCAGATAAGGGCGAGGATGATGATGATGGGAATTGGCACGCCCAGGAGCCATAGCAGAATGCCGCGTCCCATGCTTTCCTCCCGTTTGCAACCGCTACGACCGCTAAACGGTTGGCCGTAGATTTGGTTTCTGGAACCTCGCTAGAGCACGCAAGCTGTGGCTTGCATGTAAGCATTGTCCCGATGTGCTGGCGGTGCTGATCGCCACCCCAAAATGCTGCGCTGCCTGATTCCGGGACAGGCCGCCACGCTGAGCCGCTTCTACAACGTGCTCTCGTAGTCACCGTCGCGCGCCCGGCCCTGTCCGCCTGCCTCGAGCTGCTGAAGCCGGTCACCTGGTTCGCGCCGATGTGGGCCTATTCCTGCGGCATCGTCTCCTCCGGCCTCGGCGGCAATGGCCGTTAGCATTTGATCGGGGCAGGCACAGGTCGCGTAAGTCCTGAGCAGGTGGCCTCAGTCGCAGCAGACATCGCCCCGCTGCATGACGAGCGGCGGGGCCACCCAGTCGTCCGCCAAAGACGATGCCGGCCACAGCCGCGGCTACCATGGCGAGATAAGCCTATTCTCCGACCTGCTGCCGCCGGCCTTGCCGCCTGCGAAGCCGAAGCTCACGCCTGAGGAGCGCCGCGCCCGGCAAGCCGACCGGCTGACCACGATCCGCTTGCGGATGGCGATTGGCAGGGAGCTGGAGGAGCGCGGCATCACCACTCCTGTCGCCATTGGTGCGGCCCTTGGTATGCCAGGGGTCGAAGCCATCAGGTTGCTGATCCGGCATCAATGGCGTGAGGGGGATGTGGCGCGGCTTGAGGCTGCGGCGGCGCGGCTGGGGGTGCAGGTGCCGGGGCTATGACCGAGGCGAGGGAGACGCCGCAAGGGCAGGGCTAAGGTGCGCATTGGATGGCTTTACTTTTGCGCTCCTCAGGCAGCGTTATGTTCGCGCTATAACCCGCGATGGTTGCTTTCTCAGAGGTGAGACGAGGGCTGCTTCAATCGCGGTTGAGCGCGGGTTTACGGCGCGCCGGCGCAGAATGACAGGCAGCACCGGTTGCTAAAATCAGGCGGATTAGAAGCTGCTGTGTCCCAAGGCCCCGCTCGGGCGTTGGTGTGGCATGATCCTGCGCAGCCCTGAGAATGGCGCCCGCCTTCTCGTTCCCCAGCCCTCCCACGCCCTGCTCTCGGGCCAGATGATGGCCGCCTGGGGTGCCCCAGGGTTCGCGCTGCCCGACCCAGCGCCCGAGGTCATCCTCGCCGCCGAGCAGCACGACATCGCCTGGCTGTCCTGGGAGACCGCCCCGACCCTCGACCGCGAAACGGGCCTGCCTCACCCCTTCACCAGGCTCGGCCCGGCGGTCCATGCCCCCATGTGGGCGCGGGGCGTGGAAATAGCCCGCGCCGCCTACGGCCTCTGGCCTGCCCTGCTCATCTCCCTGCACGGCACGCGGGTCTACACGGAATACATGGACCCGGAGAGCCTGCCGCCGGAGGACCATGCCGCGATCGACCGCAATAACGCCAAGGAGGCCGCGCTCCAGGCGGACTGGATTGCCAAGCTCGGCGTGTCGCGCGAGCAGGTCGAACGGAACTCCGCCCTCGTCGCAGTGACCGACGCCCTTTCCCTCGCGCTCTGTTTTGCCGATCCGGACAAGGCTGGGGAGGCACCGATGGAAGATGGCAGCACACGCAAGATGAAGCTTGTGCGGCAGGGAACGTCTCGCTGGTCGCTTGACCCGTGGCCCTTCCGCGTCAGAACGCTGACAGTACAGTGCGAGACGATCCGCCTCCCGGTTGAAACCCGTTGGACCGACGAGGAGGCGATGCGCCGCAATTTGCGCGACGCCGCCTGGAGCACGCTGACCGAAACCCTGACCCCGGCCTGACGAATCAGGTGCGGGCACCAGTATGCCAGCAGCCGAGGCCACCAATCTGCTTACCCGGCGCTAGTGGCGCTAGACTAGCGGCAGAAAAGTAGAGGATCCGAGGGCCGCACCGGTGGCCAAGGTCGCGCCGCAGCTACCAGCATCACGAAGCGCTCAGCCGCAGATTTGGCGCCTGCCGCGGACAGGTCGCATGTTGTTGGTTGTCACCGAACCCATCCTTCTATGCCAGGAGGCATGCACAGGCAGTGTCCACGTCAGCCGACGGTACCCTGGATCGGAGACAAGTCCTCGCACTGGTGGGCTTGGCAGCCACGGCTCCCCGCAATGCCAAGGCACTGGAACTCATCGATGCCAACCGACTGATCACGGACAACCGCGAGGACGGGGTACGGATTCTCGACGCAGACGGTGAGTTCATCGGTGCGCGCGGAGCGTATTACGGCCCACCGGTACCCTTTGCGCGGATCCCCAAGCATCTGATCGACGCGTTGGTGGCCAGTGAAGATCGCCGGTTCTACGAGCATTGGGGGTTGGACCCGAGGGCGATGGCACGCGCTGTGTGGTCCACGCTCACGGGGCGTACCCAGGGCGGCAGCACACTGACCCAGCAGACCATCAAGGAAATTTACCTTAAGGAACACAGCGCAATCGTACGGAAGCTGCTGGAAGAGCCGGTACTCGCGCCGATCCTGGAGCTCAATTTGAGCAAGGAAGACATCCTGTTTGTGTATTTCAACAGGGTGTTCTTTGGAGGCGGCGCCTATGGGATCGAAGCGGCCGCTCGAGTTTATTTCAACAAGTATGCGCGTAACCTCACCATCTTGGAGTCAGCTATGATGGTTGGGTTGCTCCCCGCACCCAACCGGTTCAATCCTCACCGGAATTTCCAGCTGTCGCGGGATCGGGGCTTCCGGGTTATCGAGCAGATGGTGGATGCCGACTCTCTCACCCGATCTGCCGCAGACCGTGCCAAGGCGCAGAATGTCACCATAGCGGCCTCCAAATCGGCCTGGGGGGGATTTTTCCCCCGAAGCACGCAGATCGGCTGGTTCGCCCGTTGGGCCGAGACTGAAGCCAATGCCAATTCCGCGCCTTCCGCACGACTTGGCACGCGAACCGTGACCACCACGTTGGATCTGAGAATCCAAGCGATAGCCGAACGGCATTTGGAGCAAGCACTTCGCCAGCACGCCCGAGCACGCCAGATCGAAGAAGGCGCAGTGGTCGTCATGCGATATGATGGCGCGGTGGTGGCGCTGGTAGGCGGACGTGACTACAGGCAGAAGGAATGGGATCACGCCACCCAAGCCAGACGGCAGCCAGGTTCGGTCGCCAAACTGTTCGTGTACCTCGCGGCACTTCGGGCAGGCAGCACGCCCGACACGATGGTCAGCGATACCGCTTTAACACTCGGCGGCCGTCCCGTTAGAAACTTCGATGACAGGTATCTTGACGATATTTCGCTAGCCGCGGCGTTGGAGAAGTCTTCCAACACGGCCGCTGTCCGACTGGCCATGCAGAATACCAAGGACGTCAAAGAGCTCATCAAGACGCTGAACGTAGGAGCCGATCCCAAAGGCGAGGCCGGCGACCTGGCGCTTGGGACTTACGAGGCTAGGCTGGTTGATCTCACGGCGGCTTTCGCCTGCGTGGCCAATCGTGGCAAAATGGTCGTGCCCTATTCGGTGCAGCGGGTCCAGGATCTGGCCGGCGCCGAGATACTGGTGCGGGTGCTCCCGGCAAGGTCTGATGTCAGGCAGACCATAGAACCTCGGCATGCCGACATCATGCGGCAAATGCTCTCGGGCGTCGTGCAGCGAGGCACCGGAAGAGCCGCCGATCCGGGTTTCTGGGCAGCAGGAAAGACCGGAACAACCACCGCCAGCCGCGATGCTTGGTTCGTCGGCTTCACCGAGCAATATGTGGCGGGCGTGTGGTTGGGAAATAGCGACAGCGAGCCGATGCTCGGAGTGTCGGGCGGTGGCTTGCCCGCCCAGATATGGCGCACGATCATGATCGACGCTGTCAAAGGCGTCTGACCACACAACCCGCTCCTGCCTTTATGGCTGCTTACAGGATCGTAAGCGGAGACGGTGCAGGCTATCGCATCGCGGTCGCGCTAGGCGCAGCATCGGGCTTGTTCTCAGAAGGCGGGCACCACAGCGCCCTGGAATGTGGTGACGACGAAATCCTTGATAGGCGGCGAGCAAGCGAGCGACCCATGGCGCATCGCGGTCCTGCCGACGCACGGCGATCAAGTTGACATAGGGGCTTCCAGCGCTTTCGAGAGCGATGGAATCGCGCACCGGGTTGAGCCCGGGAGCTACGGCCGAGACTGGGTGATGGCGGCCTGAGAAAGGCGGCGTATCGAGGCGGGTGACGAAGCCTGCCAGGACCTCCCGAAGGAGCGATACGCCATGACGAGCAATACCACCGTTGTCCCCCTGCGTCAGCCTGACGAGGTCGACGATCCGCTGACGGCCATCCTGCGGAGCGGCGCCCGCCGGCTGCTGGCCCAGGCGATCGAGGCAGAAGCCGAGGCGTTCCTGGCAGCGATGAAGGGCGTGCCGCTGCCGGACGGGCGCGAGCGTCTGGTGCGGCACGGACATGGCCCGGAGCGCCAGGTGCAGACTGGGATCGGCCCGGTGCCGGTGCGGCGGGTGAAGCTGCGCGACCGCAGTCCCGGCACGACGGCCGAGCGGATCCGCTTCACCTCGAGCATCCTGCCACGCTGGGCACGGCGGACGCCGAGTCTGGATGCGCTGCTGCCGGTGCTCTACCTGCGCGGGGTCTCGATGGGCGACTTCCAGGAGGCACTCGGGGCGCTGCTGGGCAAGGCGGCCCCGAACCTGTCGCCGTCGGTGATCGCCCGGCTGCGGGATACCTGGCAGGCCGACTACGCGCGCTGGCAACGGCGCGACCTGGCGGCACGGCGGTATGTCTATATCTGGGCGGACGGCATCTATCTGCAGGCGCGAATGGAGCCGCAGGCCGAATGCATGCTGGTGCTGATCGGGGCGACGCCGGAGGGCCGGAAGGAACTGCTCGGCCTCCAGGTCGGAGTACGCGAGAGCGCGCAGAGCTGGCGGGAGCTGCTGGTTGATCTCAAGGCACGCGGCCTGGCCATCGCGCCCGAGCTGGCCACCGGCGACGGGGCGCTCGGCTTCTGGAAGGCGCTGGAGGAGGTCTGGCCCACAACCCGGCATCAGCGCTGCACCGTGCACAAGACGCCAACGTGTTGGACAAGCTGCCGAAGTCGGTTCAGCCGGCGGCCAAGGCCGACCTGCGCGAGGTCTGGATGGCGCCCGACCGCACCACCGCCGCAGCGGCGATTGAGACCTTCGCCGGAAAGTACGCGGCCAAATACGAGAAGGCGGTCACCTGCCTGCTCAAGGACCGCAACGCCCTGCTGACCTTCTACGACTTTCCTGCCGAGCATTGGGATCACCTGCGCACGTCCAACCCGATCGAGAGCGTCTTCGCCACCGTCCGGCACCGCACGGTGCGGACCAAGGGCGCGCTGTCGCAGGACACGGCCCGGCTGATGGTGTTCAAGCTCGTGATGGCCGCCGCCAAGACCTGGCGCAAGCTGAAGGGCGAGAACCAGTTGCCCAAGGTCATCCAGGGCGTCACATTCAGGGACGGCGTCGAGGTCATCAACACGCCAGCGCAGGACGCCGCCTGATCACCGCGTCACCCAGATTCCGGCATAGCTCTGAGCCCGGCCTGGAAGGCGTAGTTGGAGTTGATGGCCGCTGCCTCAACCTCGTCCAGCGCTCGCGGCAGCTGCGCCGCATCCAGATCGAGGATGCGGAGCTGGCGCGAATTGGCGGTGATATCAGCGACCGTTGCACGGAAGTCGCTGCCCGCGCGCAGCTCGAAGGCCCCATTCGTCGCCAGCAGCCAGGGCACGGCCGCCATTAGTCGGGTCGTTCGGGATGGCGATGCGCCCGCCCGCCGGGACCTCGGCCAGCGCGCGGTGGCGGCGCGAATAGATGCCAAGCGGGAAGATTAGCGTCTTACCTATCGCTGTCAGCGGCTAGTTGCGGGCACGCACCAGCAGGTGCGTGCCCGAGTGAACTGCGGATTGATGTAGTTCGTTCAGAAACCGCGTAGGCTGGGCGTGGTTGTATGTCTGCAGGCGTAGTTTGCGGCCTGCGTGGGGCCACTGCCAGACCGGATGAGAGACTCAATTGGAAACGACGAGGCGTCGGACGGCGCCGGGGACCTTTCATCTCAGCTGGCAGAACAGCCGCAGAACGAGATGGCCCTCTTGCGCACTGTCATTGGGGCGCTTGGCGAGGCCGTCATTATCACCGGCCCTGAGCTGGACCCGCCTGGTCCTCGCATCCAGTACGTCAATCCCGCCTTCACGCGAATGACCGGCTACACAGCGCAGGAGGTCCTGGGCAGGGCGCCGCGCTTCCTCCAAGGCCCGAACACCGATCGCGCGCTCCTCGATGACTTGCGAACGACGCTGGCAGCAGGACGTAGCTTCCGAGGAGAGGCCATCAACTACCGCAAAGACGGTACCGAATACGTTGTCGAGTGGCTTATTACCCCAGTTCTGCAAAACGGGCTCGTGACGCATTGGGCTGCGGTGCAGCACGACGTGACCGAACTCAGGCTTTCCCAGAAGCAGCGGAGGGCGTTGGCCTCCGAGGTAAATCACCGGGTCAACAACACCCTTGCCGCCATGCAGTCCGTTGCAGCCCAGACGGCCCGTAAGGCAGTGACGGCGAACGAGTTCAAGGCTGCCTTCCAGGAGCGCCTTCGCGCCCTGGCCCGCGTGCATCGACTGCTCGCAAGGCACCACTGGGCGGGCGTTCCCCTGGGCGAGTTGGCTGAGGCACAGGTGGCGCCGCATCTCGGTGGCAACGCGGGGCGCCTGTTCGCCTCGGGGCCGGCGGTCTCGGTTCGCCCCGGCGCCGCGGTCACGCTCGGCATGGCATTGAACGAGTTGGCGGCGAATGCGGCTGGCTATGGTGCGCTGTCGACGCCCATCGGGTACGTCCACCTTCAATGGGAGATCAAGGCTCGCACCGATGGCGACCTGCTCAGCCTTTGCTGGGCCGAAGGCGGCGGCCCGGCGGTGAGGCCACCGTCGAGCCGGGGCTTCGGTTCCCGCTTGGTCGAGCGCGGCCTGCCCCAGGAGCTACGGGCTGAGACGCGGCTGCTATTTGAGCCTTCCGGCCTGCGCTGCGAGATCGACGCGCCGCTGGACGCCGTCGCAGGCGAGGCGAACTGACGATCGCTCCCGGTGGGACAGTCTCGTTTCGCGTCTGCGGGACGATGACAGGATCATCCGCCTCACCCTGCATCTCCAGGGAACACCGCTCGACCGTTGATTAGGTTGCAGCAGGCGGCGGGCCTAAAAGACTGCGTCTGCATTGCTCAGCGGTACCCGATGGATTGCCAAAACGGCCAAGACGCCACGACGCCGGACGCTGCCCGGAGACAGGCCCTCGTCGCCTCCCTTGGAAGCCGTGCGCTCGAGGAGGAGCTCGATCTCGATGCCTTGCTGGCGGAGGCGGCTGCGCATGCCACGGCGGGCCTTGGCATCAAGCGTGCCAAAGTCCTGCAGTATCGGCCTGAAACCGACGACCTCCTGGTCCGCGCCGGCGTCGGTTGGAAGCCCGGGGTGGTGGGCCACGCAACCCTCTCCACTGACCTGAGGTCGCCCCCTGGCCGTAGCTTTCGAAACGGCGAGAGCGTCGCCCTGAACGATATCCGCGAAGCATCAGGCTTCGACTACTCCGACCTGCTGCGTGAGCATGGCATCTTCTCGGTGCTGAATGTGCCGGTCCGGGCCGGCGCAATCGTCTGGGGCGTGCTGGAGGTGGACGCCACGGCCGCGCGCCAGTTCAGCCCTGAGCATGAGCACTTCCTGTGGTCTTTGGCGAACCTGCTCGGGGCGGCTATTCGCCGCCTCGAAGCGGAGACTCGGCGCCGCGGAGCCGAGGAGGAGCAACGCCGCCAAGCTGAACTGCTCGCAGCGCTCACGGACAACGCCGCCGAGGCGTTATTCCTGATGGATCAGGAGGGCCGTGTCACCTTCCTCAATCCAGCAGCCGGGCGGATGCTTGGCTGGACCCGAGACGAACTTCTGGGCCGGGTACTGCACGAGGTGGTGCACCACCATCGTCCTGACGGAAGTCCGTTGTCGGCGGCAGAGTGTCCGCTGATCGGGGTTCTTGCCTCTGGCCAGACCTTGGAAGCACATGAGGATGTCTTCTTCCGGCGAGACGGGACGCAAGTTCCTGTCTCCTGCTCCAACGCGCCTATCGCCGCGGGAGGGCGGGTGGTCGGCGCCGTCCTTGTTGTGCGTGACATCACCCGCCGACGGAGCGCAGAGGACGCCCTACGTGCCGCCAGTGCGCGGGTCGAGGCGCTCGCTGCGGAGCAGGCCGCCGTACTGGGGCAGCTTGCCGAGGGGGTGATCGTCACTGACCCGACCGGGCGCATCACCTTCGTGAATGAGGCTGCAGCCCGCATCCACGGTGTGGCCCGGCTCGACATACTGCCGGAGACCTATAGCGAAACGTACCACCTCATGACCGAGGATGGTTGTCCTTACCCCTCGGCAGAGCTTCCGCTCACACGGGCCGCACTTCGTGGCGAGACCGTCACCGAGGAGCGCTGGCGCATTCGCCGGCCCGATGGGACCGAGGTGCTCGCGGCCGGCAGTGCCCGGCCTGTGCTTGCCACTAACGGCACTCGAATAGGTGCGGTCCTCACCCTCCGGGATGAAACCGAGCGCGACGCCGCCGAACAGGCCCTGCGTGAAAGCGAGGCGCGGCTGCGGGCCTTGGCTGACAACCTGCCCGCTGGCTTGGTCTATCAGCTTGCCATGCGGCACGACGGCTCTGACCGCCGCTTCGTCTATGTCTCACGCAACTGCGAGCGCCTCACCGGGGTCCCGGCCGAGGCGGCGCTGGCCGACCCTGCTGCCCTGTACCAGACCATCGCCCCCGAGCACCTCCCAGGTCTCGCCGCGGCCGAGCAGGATGCTATCCGAAACCTCACGTCTTTTGACCGCGAGGTTCTGTTTGCTCGTGCTCATGGTGATGAATGGTGGGGCCGTATCGTCTCGGCGCCACGCGAGATGCCGGACGGATCGCTGGTTTGGGACGGCCTCCTCGTCGACGTCACCGACCAAAGGCGCGCAGCGGAAGCACTGCGCGAAGAGGCTCACAGCCTGGAGGTGTTGAACCGCACCGGCGCACTGCTGGCGGCTGAACTTGACTTGGAACGCATCGTTCAGGCGGTCACCGATGCCGCAACCGAGCTCTCGGGGGCTGCCTTCGGCGCATTCTTCTACGGCACCATTAACGAACGCAACGAGGCGCTCTCCCTCTACACCATCTCGGGCGCTCCGCGCTCTGCTTTCGAGCGGTTTCCGATGCCCCGCAACACTGCCATTTTCGCACCGACGCTCGGCGGCGAAGGTGTTATCCGCTCAGACGATATCCTGACCGACGGGCGCTACGGCAAGAACGCGCCCTACCACGGTATGCCCGAGGGGCATCTGCCGGTCCGGAGTTATCTAGCGGTTCCCGTTGCATCCCGGTCCGGCGAAGTTCTGGGTGGGTTGTTCTTCGGGCATCCGGAGCCCGGGATTTTCACCGAGCGCGCCGAGCGCCTCGTCACCGGCATTGCGGCGCAGGCTGCAATCGCCATCGACAACGCTCGACTTTACCAATCTGCCCAGCGAGAGATTGCGGCGCGAGCCGCCACCGAAGCGGACCTGCAGTGCCTCAACGAGACTCTCGAGCAGCGCGTAGCAAGCGAGGTCGCGGAGCGGACCAGGGCCGAGGAGGCGCTACGCCAAGCGCAGAAGATGGAGGCTATCGGTCAGCTGACCGGCGGCATCGCGCACGACTTCAACAACCTGCTCCAGGGCGTTGTCGGCAGTCTGCACATGCTCCGCAGCCGCGCCGCCGCGGGTCGCACGGCCGATCTCGGTCGCTATGTGGATGCCGCCCTGGCCTCGGCCGACCGGGCTGCCGCGCTCACCCATCGCCTGCTCGCCTTTGCCCGTCGTCAGCCGCTCGATCCAAAAGCGGTGGATGCGAACCGCTTGGTGGCCTCGCTGGAGGACCTGGTGCGGCGTACGGCTGGACCTGCGATCCAGGTTGAGACGGTGCTGGCCGGGGGGCTCTGGCCGACGCTGTGCGACCCGCATCAACTCGAGAATGCTCTCCTGAACCTCTGCATCAATGCCCGCGATGCCATGCCGGAGGGCGGCCGCCTCACGATTGAGACAGGGAACGCGCACCTGGACGACGCTTATGTCGCAGCACAGCGAGATGTCACGCCCGGGCAGTATGTGGCGCTCTGCGTCACCGACACCGGTACCGGCATGCCGCCGGAGGTGATTGCCCGCGCCTTCGACCCGTTCTTCACGACCAAGCCGCTCGGCCAGGGCACCGGCCTTGGTCTGTCCATGGTGTACGGATTCGCTAAACAGTCGGACGGGCATGCCCGCATCTACAGCGAGGAAGGGCACGGCACGACGGTGAAGCTGTACCTGCCGCGCCACCGGGGAGAAGTCAGTGCCGAGACTGGGCCAGGGATAAGGTCTTTGCAGCCGCATGCAGCGGCCGGCGAGGCTGTGCTCGTCGTTGAGGACGAGGCGGTGGTGCGCCTGCTGGTCGTGGAGGTGCTAGAGGAGCTGGGCTACGTACCGCTGGAAGCCGTGGACGCGGCCACCGGGTTGCGCGTGCTGCGGTCCAGTGCCCGCGTTGATCTCCTCGTCACCGATGTGGGCCTGCCGGGCGGCATGAACGGACGGCAGCTCGCCGACGCAGCACGCCAGATCCGGCCTGGGCTGAAAGTGCTGTTCATCACCGGCTATGCCCAGAATGCCGCGATCGGCAACGGCATCCTCGAGCCAGGCATGGCGATGCTGAGCAAGCCCTTCGCACTCGATGCGCTTGGGGCCAAAATCAGCAAAATGATCGATCAGGGGTGAGGCAGCTAATACCAAGTCCCGCTGATCAGAACCCATGAGCCCAGTTGCGCAAACCGATGGACATGATGGTCCAGGGCTGCTTGGCGAGCCTGTTCCAGGCGTGGCAGCAGTGATCAACGATATCGTCGTAGCAGCGGAAGATGCGGTTCGAGAGCCAGTTGTCCCGCATGAACTGCCAGGTATTTTCGACCGGCTTGGGGCACTGCCCCAAGGTTCAGGACACTTCGGCGGCAGCGGGACGAGCGTGATGTTGGGCGGGACCTCGAGCCTGTCCGACAGGTGCCATCCGGCCTGGTCGAGCAGCAGCACAGCACGCGCGCCCGGTGCCATGGCGGCCGAGATCTCGGCGAGGTGCAGCGCCATCGCGGCCGTGTTGCAGTGGGGCAGGACGAGGCCCGCGCCCTGGCGCTGCCCGATGTCGGCGTCTGGGCGGCGTAGAAGCTGGAGCGGGGCACGCCCCAGACCTCACAGACGCGCTGGATGCCATAGGGCTGGCCGCTCGTGGAGGAGATCGCCTTGGCCATCAGCGCGACCTCCGCCGGGCCAAAGGGCCGGGTCGCTGAAACTCGCGAATCCCGGGCCAAGAGCGTGTCTCGGTCTCGAACAGCGCCCGATCAGTTTGGCGGAACGGGTCCCCCTTGATAGTCTCGCAAAGCGAGCCTTGTCCGTGTCTGCCGGCAGGCGCAGCGGGCGGGCTTTTCGGGGCGGGGCGCGCCGCCGGCTGGATCGCCCACGCCCTGGAGCAGCGCCGTGACGGTCGGCTGATCCGACCGCGTGCGAGATATGCCGAAGAGTTACGCAGGCCCCCAAACGGCACCGGCTAATCCGACCCGCGCTGTGTGAGTTCATGATTGTCGGCGTCCATGTCGACGTAGATGTCAGTCTTTGATGGCATGGACTGGAAGTACTTCGGAGCCGCGCCGCGCTGAAAACGCGAAAAGCCCCGTGACCTCGGGCTGAGGTCACGGGGCTCTCGGGTGCCCGCCGCTGGGGCGGGCAGGGGTGGGTGGCTACATCGCGTCGCCGGGGCACTGTCGTGCCCGGCGGCGCTGCTCGAGCACCCGGGCCTGGAAGGCCCGGAACTCCGGCATCCGCGCAAAGCGGGCGAGGTGGCCACCGTAGGTCAGCTCGCCATGGCAGGGCGCGCAGACGGGCCAGCCGTATTCGGGCCGGTTCAGGCCACGATGGTAGAAGTGGTCGAACTCGGCGCCGGGTAGCAGCCGGCCGCCTTCGGCGAGCACGCGCTCGCGGCCGCAGCAGGGACACTGGCCACCGTAGGGTTCGGCCGCCACCACCCGGGCCAGCAGGGCCCGGCTCCGCTCCGAGAACTCCCGCCGGCCGCCAAACAGCAGCTCCTGGCCCGAGAGGGCCAGGACCATGAGGTCGGCGGCGTGCCGCTCGAGGGTGTCGAGGCGGCGGTGCAGTTCACGAAACCGCACGGCGAGGTGGGCCAGCAGCGGATCGGGATCCGCCGTGGCCAGGTCGCCCGGCCGCTCCATGGCGGCGCGGACGACGGTGTTGGCCCAGAGGTGGAAGGCCGGGGAGAGGGTGCGGGCATAGGACAGCGCGAGCTGCCAGTTGGCCCAGATCCCTCCCGAGTGGCCGAGGGCGGCGGCGACGAGGCCGTCGGTGTCGAGGTGCCAGATGCCAGCCAGGCCGGCATTGGCCGTGACCGGCTCATCGAGCGCGGTCCAGTGAGTGTCTGCGTAGGCGCGCAAGCGCGCGGTCTCCTCGAGGGCGAGCCAGTCGGCTGGCCGGCGGTTCTCCGGCCGGCCCGCGGCGCGCCACATGTCGGCGAGGTTCAGCATGCTGCCGCGCAGGCGTACGGGCCTGCCCTGGTAGCTGAGGGTGCTGATGGGGTTCATGCGATCTCCAGCAGTGGTTTCGGCCTTGCTCAAGGGTCCGCGGCGGTCGGCTCGGAGCTGCCGAGACCGGCTGGAGGGCAGGGGTGGGCCGGCGTTCGGCCCAGCATCCGTGGATGCGGCTGCCGGGTCGGTGCGGCCCATGCCCGGGGTGAGGGCACGCAGCCGGGCGGCCCGCGGGGGAGCCGCCCGGAACGCCGCGATGCCGGCCCACACGGGACCGGCACCGCGCATGGCGGGCCCGCCATGGTGGTGATGGTGGGCGCGGTTGTGGCCGCGCCGCTGCCGCGCGCACGCGGCAGGCCGGAGCACTCATCCTGGTCTGGCCAGGTGGTGCCGGCGTCCCCGGTCCGTCGCACCGCCGTACCACCGCTGGCAGGGCTGGGGTTCGCAGAGGGCGGCCGGCATAGGGCCGGATGCGCGGTGTCGGGTATGCCGCGCCAGGGATGGCGCCCACACCCTGCCCGGTGCGGGACGAGGGAGAGGAGAGGCGACCAGCCCGGTCCACCGACCCAGAAGCGGCCCGGCGCGGCTTCACGCGGCAGATTTATGCTCGACCCTCGTCCAATCGGGACTGCGTTGCTGTTCAGGGGAGCGGGGCGGCCGACAGGGTCGGGCCTCTCGTTCCACATAGATGGGGAGGCAGCCTCAACATTTCAATTCTATAAAAAAACAAAACAGCCAGTAAGATTTTTCGTCTGCAGCCTGCTCCCGCCGTTGCCTGGCTACGTTCCGGGCCGTCGTCGCCGTCGTTGCTCGATCACCTCCGCAAAGCGGGTCGCGGCCTGGCACTGCCTGGCCCGGTTGTAGTGCTGCTCAAGGACCCCGGACGAAATGCCGAGCAGCCCCGCGGCGAGGCCCGGATGGGTGGGGACGTGCAGCGCCGTCGTGGTGGCGATCGCGTGCCGGAACCGGTGTGGCCCGAAGGCCTGCCCGAAGCGTCGTCGCGTCAGCCTCCTGATGCGGCTCTGGATCCCCGCCTCGGTCAACGCCCCGCCCTGCGCGCTGACCCAGACGGCGTCCTCCGGTCGATCGCGCAGCAGCGCCGGGCGGACGCTGTCGAGGTAGTGTCGCAGATAGGACGTCAGCCGGTCCGGCAGGTCGAAGCGATCCGGCTTGTCCGTCTTCACCTGGTCCGGCGTGAGCTCGACCCTGAAGCGCCCGCCGCGCTGCACCAACTCGCGGCCAACGCGCAGCAGTGCCATCGATCGCAGGCGCCGGCCGCGGGCGGCGAACAGGGCGATCAACAGCCCGTCGCGATAGGCCGTCAGCGGGCCCGGCTCCCTCGGGCGTGCCGCCGCCTCGTCCATCATCTCCAGGCCCCAGGCGAACAGCACATCGGCGTCCGGCACCAGCAGCATCCGCTGCGCCTTCGGCAGCATGGCGTAGATCGAGACGCCATCAGGCCGCATGACCCAGGATACGTCCTCACCGGGGGCAAGGACCTTCAGCGCCATGGTGAGCTCGCCGAAGCGGCCGATGATGGTCCGGTCGGCATTGCCCGCCGCACGCAGGGTCCGGAAGTAGGCGCGCAGGCGCGGCCGCGTGGCACGTGCGAGCGGCGGCTGTGCCGGGTCGAACCATCCTCGCTTGGCGAGAAAGCTCAGCCATCGGCCGTAGCCCTTGCGGATCTTTGTGCGAGAGCCCAGGCGCAGTTCGGTGCCGTAACGCGGGTCGTCGAACGGGTCACCCGGCGTGAAGCCGAGTGTCCATGCTGCCTGGTCGACCGCCGGCCACCACTCGAGTGGCCAGCAGAGACGGGAGATGCCGGGGGGCGGCATTTCAGCGGCGGCCCGAGCGCGGGAATTTGCGCCGCCCCGGTCCAGGGTCACCACGCTGCGGGCGGCTTCCGACATGACGGCCGAGCACGTCTTCGTCGAAGCGCCGCGCGGCGGACTCGCTCTCGATGCCGCTGTAGTGCCGCGTCGTGGTGGTGACGCTGGCGTGGCCGAGCAGCTGCCGCACCTCCTCGTAGTGGCCGGGATAGGCGTCCAGGAACAGCCGGGCGGCGAGATGGCGGAACTGATGCGGCGACAGCTCCACGCCGACATGCGTCCGCGTGGCATCCTTGATCGCGTCGCGCATGCCCTGGTGCGTGATGGGCCGGTCGCCCGTGCCGCACCCCGGGAACAGGTAGGCGCACCCCGGCACGGACGCCAACCGGTAGTGGGCGGTCCATTCCTCGATCAGCTGGGCCGTGGCCCGCGGCACGGGCAGGCTGATGGCCCGCGTGTTCTTCATCTCCTCCGGCGGGATCAGAAGATGGGAGACGAGGCCTCCCCGCAGGTTGGGACGATGGAAGTGCCGGTCGGGCCGTAGCCCGGTGAGATTGGCGAGCCGGATCGGCAGCTTGGTCAGGATCTCGATTGCCAGGGCCCGCAGGACGAGGGCGCGGGCTTGGTCCGGAGCGCTGGCGCGGAGCCGGCGCGCGGCCTGCATGAAGGCTTCGGGCAACTGCAGCAGCCGCTCCAGTCGGTCCGGCTGCATCGCGTCCTTCATGCACCGCTCGTTGCGCTCGGTCATCCCCTTGTAGGTGAGCGCGACCGGCTTGCCCCAGCTCCGGATCCTGGCGAGCTGCGCCGGGGACAGGCCGAGGTGATGCTTGGCGATGATGCGGAAGACCTCGGCGACATGGGTGCCGGCTGCCGAGGGTCGGCCACCGGTCCGGTCACGGAGATAACGCAGCGCGGCCTTGGCCCGCGCTGGCGGGTCGAACAGGCTTGCCAGCGAGGTGATCTCGGACAGCGGCACGCCGCTCGCCACCTCGGCGCTCGCCGCCCAGCGGATGTGGTCCAGGCGCATGGCGATGGTGCTGGCGCGCAGCGTGGCCTTCTGGGTCAGCGGCTTCTCGTCGTCGGTGTCCAGCGCATCAGGGCCGTCGAGTTCCGTGGCACCCAACTGCTGCCCGAAGTCGGCGAGTTCAGTCTGGAAGCTTATGGGAAAGGCGAGGAGCGGCAGGACGTAGTGGTCCAATTGCTTCCTGGGTGGGAGCGGCTGTCCGGCCCAGCCCTCGACATGGGCGCAGGCATGGTTCCAGGCGCGGCGCATCTCGCTGACCGTCTTGGCGGGTCGTGAGGCCAACGTGCGCGTCGTGAGGTATGCCTCGAAGGCGTCGGGCGTCTCGGGAGACATTGCGATCGGTGCGACGTCCCGCACGGAGCAGAACCGCGCGACGCCGATCAGCCCGGCCCGCCGAAGCTGCGAGAGGAGGTTCAGCTGGGCTTCCCAGGCGGGGGTGAGCGGCGCGTCCGCAGGGTCGATGACGTCGAGCCGGCGCAGCACGAAGCGCAGGTTGGAGAGCACGCTGCGCATGGTGCCCACCGTGATGCCGTAGGCCGTGGGCGATCGGTCGAGCACCCGCTCACGCAGGTTCTCGGGCGTCAGCAGCATGTCATCGGGCGACAGGTCCGCCATGCGGACGACAGTTGACAGGGCGGAGGCGAGATCGCGGCGGCGGGTCGACGACAGGTCGGTCCAGCCCGCGACGCGGTCGCGGGCACGCGCCACGCTGAGTGGCCGCTCGGCAGGCGGGATCGATGACACATGCATTTGGCTGTCTCCGGTCAACTGGGGAAAATCGGGAGGTCACCCTATGCCAGTCCCAGGCGAACTGGCGCCGATGTCCTTGCGAAAAAAGCAAAAAACCGCCAACTATTTCAGTGGCTTGCGACGGCGTGGGCCCAACGTGCCCGGCGGTGGCGCAACCCGGTCAGCCTGATCCGGAGCGTGGGCCAGGATGCCGCGGCAGAGCTGGTCGGCGACCAGTGCGCGGACGTCGTCCTCGCGGAAGAACAGCGATCGTCCGACCCGCACCGGCCGGAGATACCCGCGCTGCGTCCAGGCGCGGATAGCGCGCTCCGAGCGATTGAAGACGACAGCGACCTCGGCTGCCGACAGCAGCCGGGGCAGGGGCTGAGGCAGATCTTCCTTATCGTTTGCTCCGTTACCCGGTGCGGTCGTATGCCGGAGAAGGTCGCCCGGACATGGCGCAGGGTTCGAGACGCGAGGAAGGAGCGGGCCCACCTCGTGCTTCCGTCGCGGATTTACCGAAGGTCGGACCAAGCGAGCGGTGCGTGTGTGCTTGCTCACAGTAAGTGCCGGAACCCAGCCGTGTCGCGCAGGCCAAGAAAGAGATCATGGTTGTTCGAACTGAGCACGGTGCAGGAAGCTGAGTATGACCTCCTCACGGCAGTATCGCCCGACCATTGTCTGGCGCGTGCAAGCTGGGAGAGTTGGATAAGGCGTGAAGCATCGCGGCTCCTCCATCGTTGGGAAGTGCCGAGTGTCTAGGGGATGGCGACCTGCTCTTGGTTAGCTAGTAGCGGGCGTCTAGCGGGCGCCTAGCGGGCACCGGCTCAGCCGCAGCTCACTATGTCGGGGTGCGTGTATGATTTTTCCAATCGGCCGGCAGGCTGTTCCAGGCGGCCAAGGCCTGCCGGTAGGTACAACCGGCCTCGACTTGGCAAAGACGCAAGGTCTGATCACGCTTCGGTCTCAAGCCCGCATCCTGCATCGCACGAGCATACCCCCGCATCCACGTCGCTGCGGCATCGCGGGGTGGGAGCGCGGTGCCTAGGTTGAGTGTTTGATCGTCGCGGAGCGCGATGGCGGATGCTGTGATCCAGTCACGCGGCTGCACTGACGGTGCAGGAGGAGGGTTCTCCGCACCGAAGGCGAGAGCAAGACTCCTCAACGCAATGATAGGGTAACAGATGATTATACCTTCCTTGCTGCCAAGGATCATTATTCGTCTGCCTGCTCTGATTTCTTCAATTAGATAAAGATTGTCAAGAAAACTTTCTGCATGCTGATATATGCGCCACGCTGAGGCATGTATTTCAATTAATTCACCAGTTTCTTGCTCAATGCCAGCTGCTTCTATAACACCATCAGAAAGCTTGCATGAAAGATCTAATAAGGTGTTGAGAGTTTTTTTAAGGCGCCACGAATCGACAAGGGTCTTATTGCCGACCAGAAAGTCTTCTAGACGACCAAGCGGAACGTAGCCTTCAATAGACTGCCACTCCATTTGGAACCTCCAGGTAGTTGCTGTCGCTCGTGGCCCAAACTCCTGCGCTGGCGCATGTAATCATCGACAAGGCATGGCTGAACGTCTATCTTAAGACGGCTTGCCCCCTACCGGGTGTCGGCCCGTGAACGTGGGCTTTCCCGCAAATCTAGGCTCAGCGACAGCGAAAGTGCCCGTGCTGGTAGCCTCCACAGGAGGGCTCGCGAGTCTGCGCTCCCTCAAATTCTTCACAGCCGCAACCCGCACACCCGCCGCGCCTATGCCGCGCAGCAGCCGATTTCCTGGCCTGGTGTGAGGCGGAGGCCGGCGCTGCCATTTGAAAGCGGGAATTTCAGCCCAAGTTTCAGTAAGGCTACACGCATCTATTCCTCCTATTCGTCCCGAAGCTGCAGCCGCTGAGCGCTTCGCAGCGTAAGGGTGCGGTGACGATAAGGCCGGACATGTACCTTCGCTGCCGAGCGTCTGAACGGGACCGTCCCACCCCGTGCTGCTCGATTGACGCAGCCTTGGCGGGCCGGGGATGACGACCGTCACTGCCGCGACTACCTGGCCCGCATGAACGTACCCCCTGACGAGCCGCCGCCACCGGCACCTGCGAAGCCGAAGCTCACGCCCGAGGAGCGACGCGCCAGGCAGGCCGACCGGCTGGTCACAATCCGCCTGCGGATGCTGATCGGCCAGGAGCTGGAGGAGCGCGGCATCACAATGCCCGCTGCGATCGGCGCGGCCCTCGGCATGCCGGCGACTGAAGCGACCAGCCTGCTGACCCGGCATCAATGGCGCGAGGGCGATGTGGCGCGACTTCAGGCCGCAGCAGCGCGACTGGGGCTGTAGGCCCCTTCTCTTTGAGGCCAGATGGCCGAGGTGAAGGGGCCGGGCTGGCGACACGTTTGATCTACCTCCTCGTGCGCATCATTCCGAAACCCTCGCCAGAGGCAACGGAGCCGAATTTCCAGAGGCTTGCGATGCCACGCTGCCGCAGGTCCGTCGCGTGAATGGCATCCGACTGTTCGAGTGCCAGCACGAATGCCCTGCATAGTCCGATCGGTAACGCAAAAACATATAGACATGTCGCAACTCGTGAAATACCGTGCCGACATGACCACAACTGCCGAACCCACCCTCGCCGAGCTGGCGGAGGCCTCGGGCCTGGAAGCCCGAACCATCCGCTCCTGGGTCGCCCAAGGGCTGATCCCTGGGCCGCGCTCCCGTGGCCCCGGCGCCCGCTACTCGGCCGATGCCCTCGAGCGCCTGCTGGCCATCCGCGGCATGCGCGATCGCCTCGGCATGCCGCTCGCCGCCATCCGGCAGGAGCTGCTGGTGGCCACGCCCGAGCAGCTGCGCGCCCATGCCAGCCGGGCCTCCGACCTCGCGCCCGAGCCGCGCCAGCCAGCACCGGCGCCGTCCTCGGCACTCGACTACCTCCGTGCCGTCCGAGAGCGAGCCGCGCCCGTGCCGATGATGGCGGCCGCCGCACCACCCCCGCCGCAGGACGCAGCGGAGGCACCGCCAGCACGGCTCCAGGGCTCCCTGGCGCTGCCGCCGACCGGCTTCGAGGGGCTGGAGCGCCGCCTCGCACAGGCCCGCCCCGAGCCCGCCCGCAAGGCCCGCGCCGAGGACTGGCTCCGCATCTCCGTCACCCCCGACGTCGAGCTCGCGGTCCGCAGCCGCCTCGACGCCGAGCAACGCGCCCGGCTCGAGCGCTGCGCCGACCTCATCCGCGACATCCTACTCGGGAGGGACCCATGACCGACACCCAGACCACCCGCCTCACCCTCACCGCCGGCCTCGACCGTGCCCTGGCCTGGGAGGGCGGCGGTTCCGTCCGCTACCTCGTGGCCGACCTTGTCGCTGAAGGCGGCCGGGACGCGGCGCCACAGGCGCCACCGCTCAACCTGGCGCTGGCCATCGATGTCTCCGGCTCCATGGCCGGCGACAAGCTCGACGCCGCCCGCCGGACCGCGCTGGCCGTGGCCGAGGCGCTCGGTGCCACCGACCAGCTGACTCTGGTCGCCTTCGACAGCAAGGCCGAGCTGCTGCTCGATGCCCGTCCGATGGACCCGGCCGGGCGCCGGGCCGCGGCCCGGGCAATCGGCAAGCTGGCCCCGCGCGGCGGCACCAACCTGTTCGCCGGCTGGCTGCTCGCCGCCGAGCATGTGGCGATCGCCATGGCGGCCGGGACGGGCGCCTCGCACCGGCTGATGCTGCTCTCGGACGGCCAGGCCAACGAGGGCACCACCGACCGGGCCGAGCTCGCCCACCACGCCGGCGAGCTCCTGAAGCGCGGCATCATCACCTCGGCCGTCGGCATCGGCGATGGCTATGACGAGGAGCTGCTCGGCGCCATGGCCGAGGCCGGTGGCGGCCGGCTGCACGATGCCGGCGAGGCGCACGAGATCGGCGAGGTGGTGCTGGGCGAGCTGCGGGAGGGCCGCGACGCGCTGCTCGAGCGCGCCACGCTCCGCCTGACGGTGCCGGCGACCCTGCGGGCCGAGGTGGTGGGCGCCTGGTCGCAGACGGCGCTGCCCGGCGCGCTCGAGGTGCTGGTCGGCACGCTGCTGCCGGACCGCCCGAAGCGGGTGGTGTTCCGGCTGCACGGCCCGACGGGTGCGATGGGGACGGCGCTGCTGCTCGGCGTCTCAGCCGGCGGGGCGCTGCCGGAAGGAGGCGGCCTGGCCGAGGCCCGCCCGGTGGAGGTCGAACTGCGTCTGGTCGGCGGCCGGGAGAACACTGCCCAGCGGCGGGACGCTGACCGAAGCCTCGCCGCCGTGCAGGCCTGGCAGGCGGAGGTGCTGCGCCGGGCGGTGAGGATGAACCGCGACGGCGACCGCCGGGCCGCGCGGCACTACCTCGAGCGGGAGCTGCGCTGGATGCAGCGCTACGCCCGTGGCCTGGCCGGCGCCGAGCCACTGCTGGCCGAGCTGGTGCTGGTGCTGCGCCGGGTCGGCGAGGACTGGGATGAGCGGACCCGCAAGGAGGTCTTCGCCGCCTCCTACCAGCGCGTCCACGGCGAGGTGGATCTGCGCGCCGCGGCACCGCCCTCCATCAGCGAGCGCTTCGGGCGGCCCGGCCGATGAGGCGACGCTACCTGGCCTATGGCTCGAACCTCTGCCTCGACCAGATGCGGGAGCGTTGCCCGGCGGCGGAGCCCGGGCCAGTCGTGGCGCTGTCGGGGTGGCGCTTCGTCATCAACCGCCGCGGCGTCGCCACCCTGCTGCCCTGCCAGGGCGGTCAGGCCTGGGGCTTGGTCTGGCAGCTGACCCGGGACTGCGAGGCCACGCTCGATCGCTATGAGGGCGTGGCCAGCGGCCACTACGCGAAGGCCGAGATTGAGGCCGGCGGTAGTCCCGCCTTGCTCTACCTGGCGACCGAGACCGCGCCGGGCTTTCCAAGGCCGGGCTATCTGGACCGCGTCGTGGCCGCTGCCACCGCCCGCAGGCTGGACGCCGTCTATGTCGCGGAGCTGGCCGCCTGGACGGGGGCGGTGACGCCCGCACTGGTGCAGCATGTCCTGGGCGGCTACCGGCTGCCGCGCGATGGCATCCACGGCACGGCGCACTGGCTGCGGGTGCTGGAGAATGGCCGGACCCTGGCCGCGGCGATGCCCGGCGCCGATCCGGCGCTGGTCGATCTCTTCGCGCTGCTGCACGACAGCCAGCGGCGCAACGAGGCGGGCGATCCTGGCCACGGCGAGCGGGCCGCGGCGTATGTGCGGGACCTTGCGGCGCAGGGTGTGCTGGAACTCGGGCCGGAGCGGGTCGCGGTGCTGGCCGCGGCCTGCGCCCGCCACGAGATGGGCGAGGTATCGGCCGACCCGACCATCGGCTGCTGTTGGGACGCCGACCGGCTGGAATTGGCGCGGCTCGGCCGGCGTCCGATCGCGCGCCTGCTCAGCACGGCGGCCGCCCTCGATCCCGGCATCCAGGCCGCGGCCTGGCAGCGCGGCACGACCGGCGCGGTGCGGGCGGATCTCGCCCGGGCGTGGTCCCTCGATGCCGCCGTCCCCGCGCGGCGCGTCGCGCGGCAAAGCGCCCTTCGCGCCGCCGTGTAATATCAGGGCGGTATGAGCACGCACCCAGCCGATACCGGCCGCGCCGGCAGCGTCCCCCCGGCCGACCTTCCCGTCGACCGCACCAACGAGGCGGTCGGCCTGAAGGCCTATCTCGATGGCGTCGCCGCGCAGGTGAAGTTGGTCCCGGCCGCATGGGTTCGGTGCGAGTTGCTGACCCTGAAGCCGGCGAACAAGTTTGTCCGCATGGAGTTCGTGGAGCACGACGCGACCGGCAAGAAGCTGGCCCAGGTGAACGGCGGCTGCTGGGCGGGCGTCTACCGCCGGATCACCGAGGCTTTTGCGGCCGTGGGGCTCCACCTCGAGCCCGGGGCCAAGGTGCTCGTGAAGCTCACGTCGCGGCTCGACGCCAACTATGGCTACTCGGTCGAGATCGAGGACATCGACCCGAGCTACTCGCTCGGCGACCTGAAGGCGCGCGCCGAGGCTATCCGCAAGCGACTGACAGCAGCCGGCATCTGGGAGCGGAACCGTGCCCTCCGCCGGCCGGGCGACTTCCTCCGCGTGGCGGTGATCTCGCCTTCCGGCGCCGCCGGCCTCGGCGATTTCCGCTCCACCGTGGACCGCCTGGCAAGGGCCGCCTTGGTCGAGTTCACCTTCATCGAGGCGCCATTCCAGACCGCCGACGCCGCGGCGCGCATCGTGGCCGAGATGCGGACACTCTACCGCGCCCACCAGGCCTCTCCCTTTTGCGCGCTCGCCATCATCCGCGGCGGCGGCGCGGCGGGCGACCTCGCTTACCTCGTCGACGAGAAGCTGACCGAAGCCGTGTGCAAGATGCCGATGCCGGTGATGACCGGCATCGGCCACGAGCGCGACAAGAACCTGCTCGACGAAGTCGCCTGCATCCCGCTCGACACCCCGTCGAAGGTGGCCGAGCACATCCGGACGGCCGTCGTTGGCGCGGCCCAGGCTGCAGATCGGGCCTTTGTCGAGATCCGATCCCAGGCGCAGCTGGCTGTCGCCCACTATGACCGGGGCATCACCGCGGCCGAGACCGAGATCGGGCGCGGCGTCCGGGACAGCCTGAGCGCCGCCGAGCGGACCGTGCGTGGTGCGCTCGAAGGCCTGAGGCCCGACACCCGCAACTCGCTCGATGCCGCCCGTGACTTGGTCCTCCAGGCGGAAGGCGTCGCTCTCGCTGCCGCGCGGGCCCGGCGTGACGCGGCGTGCAGCGGCCTCGACGCCGCCCGGAAGGAGATCGCTCGGCTCGCCGGCGATCATCTGCTCGCGCATGAGCGTCAGGTGATGCGGGCGCTCGGCGCCGTCACGGCCGAGCCCCCGCGCCTCCTGGATGGCGTCGCCCGCGACGTTGCCGACCAGCTGGCCGAGGTCGGGCGCTCCGCACGGATGGGGCTTGAGACCGCCGAGCGCGAGATCGGCAGGGTGCTTACCCTGGCCGAAGCAGTTGACCCCGGCACGGTGCTGGCGGCTGGCTATACAATCCTGCGGAACGCCGTCGGGACGCCGCTCTCGGCTGCATCGCTCGTCGCGGCGGCCCCTCTCGTTCGCGCCGAGATGCGCGACGGAGCCGTCCTACTGCGGCCCGATGGCCCGGCGTTCAATACCACCGGTATCTTGCCTGCGGGCGGTCCCCTACAGGAGACGACGAAGCCATGAGTGACACCCAGGTCATGATCGGCAAGCCCGAGGACAAAATCCCGGAGCGTTTCGAGGAGGCCTATCGTGAACTGCTGGCGATCTCGGCAAAGCTCAAACCAGCACAGGGACGCATCCCCGACATCGACCAGATCGAGCCGCTGGTTCTGCGAGCCAAGCGCCTCGCCGCGCACTGCCAGGAGCGGATCGAAAGCGTCCGCCGCCTCGTCGACGAGCGGCAGGTTCCAACTTGAAAATGTTGAACGCCGATGCTGCACGGCTTGGCTGGCAGCAGACCATATCGCCAGCGCAGCCTGGCAGGGATCATGCGGGCCGGAGCCGTTCGACTGGGCTACCTTTGCCACAATGGCGGGCATCGCGCGCCCCTCTAGCTAGGCAGCCAATCGCCGCCCAAGCTGCCCACCTACGCCGCGAGTTCGTCGAGGTCGAGTGCGTTGTCCGCCGCATCATCTTCGGCATTGCCGTGATCCCGCATGCGCAAGGGCTGCAAGATCGCGTCCAGAGCGTCGCCGGCCAATGCCGGCAGAAGCATCACCCCGGCCTCGCTGACGTGCGCCGTCACGGCGCTGATCAGGGCTTCGAGCGGTTGCGCGTTCTGGCCAGGACGCATTGACCAAGGGCCCAGGCCCAACTTGAACACCGCCTACTGCGAACTGCCTGATATGGCTTGTGAATTTGGGAAAATCAGGGGCGCGTGGCACTACGCCTGGGTCGCCCCCGGCGTTTGGGCAAAGTGTCGGGCGTTTGC
>NZ_JBHTDE010000014.1:0-89776 GCF_042666655.1 Dankookia sp. GCM10030260 | reverse complement strand
CCGCAAAACCACCAGAAAACAGACCCCGCACGACAACACCCACCAGCAAGCCGAAACCCGCCAGCAGCGCCGCCCGCGCATCCCACTCCCCATCCCCGCCACATCGGCAGAAACAATCAAAGCAAGATACGCACAACAGAACCCGCCCCCCCAGCCGTCCCACACACAGGACAACCAAACAGCTACGCTCTCTCAAACGCGCTTCCAAAACCCGATGCAAATTTCAAAGAACACATTCCCTGCGGCCGCTCCGAAGCTGACCGCCCCGGCACGACCGACATTGAACCCTGCCGGGTGGGAATTTCCGCTTTTCAGCGGGGCCAATAACCTAGTGGTACCAACCACATAGGTCAACGACCTATTTTATATCCCGCGGCTGCACCAACCGGCTTGGCCTCGGGAGGCGGGCTTCTATTCCTCTGTTTCCCGCCTGTCAAACCTTTTTCCATCCAACGCGTTGTAACCGCTTCCTGATCTCACCTCGTGACGTAACCGGATAGTTCAAGTTGTTGACTTGGATTGATTCTCGCTGAAAGGGTTACGCCACATTTCAGCCCTGGGAGGGGTTTCTCTATGCTGCATCGCAACCGGCGCTATGGGCGCTGGCTGTCAATCGCGTGCCTTGTTCTCGGTGGCACCGCCGCGTCCGCCGCCTCCGACCCCATGCCACCCGGATACCGCCCTGTGCTGTCCACCGGTGGCGCGGCGACCGGCAGCGCCGCCACCGCACGTTCGCGCGCTACCACCCGCACCGTCGTCGCCCGCCGCGGCCAGACCGTCGCACAGGTCCTGGCCGCGGCCGGCGTCGAGCGGCGCGAGTTGGAGCCGGCCGTCTCTGCCTTGGCATCCCTCCTGCCGCCGCGCGCCACCCTGCCTGCCGGGCACGAACTTACCCTGCGCCAAGCGGCCAATGACGATGCCTTGCTGGCCCTCACCCTGCAGCCGCAGCCAGGCCGCACCGTCACGGTCACCCGCACGCCCAGCGGCTGGATCGCACATGAGGAGACGGCCGGCCAGCGCCGGCACCTGGTCCTCGCCCGCGGCACCATCCGGGAGGATCTGCTGGACGACCTGCGCGCCGCCGGCCTGCCCGACCCGCTGGCCCGAGAACTGGTCCAGGGCTTGGCGCACGAGCTCGATTTCCAGCGCGAGCTCCGCCCCGGCGACAGCTTCACGATTTTGTTCGAACGCTTCCGCGACCCCGGGGGCGACCTCCTGCGTGAGGGTCGCATGCTGCATGCAGGATTCGATCTCGCCAGCCGCAATCTCTCACTTTGGCGCTATGACACGGAGGCCGGGCCTGACTGGTTCGATGACCAGGGCCGCAGCCTGCGCCGCGCCTTCCTGCGCACGCCGCTTGATGGCGCCAGGGTCACCTCGCGCTTCGGCATGCGCTCGCACCCGGTGCTTGGCTACACGCGCCAGCATCAGGGCATCGACTTCGCGGCGCCGAGCGGCACCCCGGTGCTCGCCGCGGCGGATGGCGAGGTGACTCAGATCGGCTCGATGAGCGGCTATGGCCGCGTCATCACCCTGCAACACCCCGAAGACCGCACGACCCGCTACGCGCATCTGTCGGCCTTCGCGCCAGGCCTGAAGGTCGGCGACCGGGTCCGCCAGGGAGAATTGATCGGCAAGGTCGGCCGCAGCGGCATGGCAACCGGCAACCACCTGCATTTCGAGATCGCCGAAGCCGGCCGGCAGATCGACCCCAGCCGCGCCCGCACCCGCCCCGCCGCGGTGCTGGAAGGCGAAGCACTGGCCGCCTTCCAGGCGACCCGCCAGGGCCTCACGGTCCAGGTTGCGCATCTGCAGCCGATGCAGGAAGTGGCGGCGGCCGATTAGGCGAGCCAACCTGATGAGGAATGTCTCACGGCTGGCCTAGCAAAGATTCTGAAAACGAGCAGGTCTCAGCTTGCTTGATACGGCCGATGTCGTGTGTGGGCACGCAGCTTGCGCGCATGCTCATCCAAGGCAGCGACGCTGGCACGCCACTGATCCACATCTTCTCGGCGTTCTGTGCGCCGTCAGCAACCTAAGCTTCGAAGGTCTTGCGAAGCTCACGCGCCGGCCGATGGTCGCCGCGCCAGTCGCATTCCTGAATGAACAGGTGGCGATGCACCTTCGGGATGCGTCGTAGCGGCTGGGATGGCGCTTGGCCTGGTTCCGGCAATATTCGACGCGTTGATATCGCCGCCCCCCGCGACTCCTCATCATGGTCGACCCGGCAGTGATGGAACTCGGAGATATCCATCACATCCTGCGATGCGCATGCAGAGCTGCGGGCCGAGGGCACGTCCGTGGCCCGCAAGCGGGTGGCGCGGCTCATGCGCGGGGCCGGGCTGCGCGACATTTCCCGGCGCCGCTTGCCGACAACGACGCGGCGGGAGCCGAGCCATCGGCCTGCCAACGATCTGGTCGGCCGTGGCTTCCGCGCGGTGGGCCTGAACCGGCTGCGAGTGGCTGACATCACCTACGTGCCGACCGCGGCAGGCTTCCTTTTCCTCGCCGTCGTCCTCGATGTCTGGTCGCGCCGGATTGTCGGTTGGGCCATGGCTACGGACCTGCGCACGCGCCTCGTGCTCGATGCACTCGACATGGCAGTGACGACGAGAAAGCCCGCCGACGTGGTGCACCACTCAGATCAAGGCCGCCAAGACACGTCGGTGGCCTTCGGCTCGAGGTGCAAAGGGGCGGGCATCCGCCCCTCCCCTGGCTCGGTCGGCGATGCGCATGACAACGCCATGGCCGAGGCGCTCCTCGCCACCCTCATGTGCGAGCTGCTGGACCGTTGCGACTTTCGCTCCCAGGCCGAGACGCGGATGGCGGCGTTCACCTTCATCGAGGGCTTCTACAACCCCACCAGGCGTGATTCCGCCCACGGCCATCTCTCGCCCATCGAATACGAAGCCAGAGCCATGGCCGAGAACGACTGATCCCTACCCGCCAACCCTCCACGAGACTGGGGTGATTTCAGCGGTCCGGCGCAGCAGCGCAGGCTTTGGAGATATTCGAGAGAGTACTGGCCGCGGCACCGCGGGACATCGGAGCTCTCGACGGCCATGGCGTTGCCCTCGATCTCCTCGGGCGCCATGCCGTGGCGGAGCGGAGCCATCGCGCAGCCTCCGCACTCGTGCCGAACGGCGTGGGCGTAGCGAATAGCCTGGCCATGTCCCTGTTGCTTGCCGGACGGTCAGAGGAGGCGGCGGCGATCCTCGAACCGCTGGCCCGGCTGCCCATCGCGCCACCACGGGTGATCACCAATCTGGCCATTGCGAGAGCCGCATTCAGAAATGGTGACGGCGCGCGGTCCTTGCTCGACGGAGATGGCAAGAGCGGCGGCATCGACACGGTCATGCAAGCGCTACCCGGCGGCGCCACGCCGGGGCGCCGCTGAAGGGGCATCGGCACCATTCTGGCATTTGTCCATTCGAAGCACGCATGCTTTTCGTCATGGGCTGCTTGAAGATGGCCAGCGCCGTCGATGCGGTCGGCGGTCTCTTGATCCTCGAAAGAAATTGGCTCTCAGCTCCCATTGCCGCAGTAGTGGGAGCCAGGAACGACATTCTCCGGGCAAGTGTCACCGAGGGGCCCTCGGTGCGTTCTGCCAACAACTCTGGGCCAAAGGTATCGGCCAGGCACATCCGATCCATCACTCGATACGGCGATCGCGGCGAGGGTCACGACCCCTCTGCTCCGCTTCAGCCGACGTGGGAAACGGCCGTGACGCCCCTTGAGGGAACGAGGCGCCGGCGAAGCTGCGTGATCAATTCGTTGACCTTCTCTGGGCGACGGTCCTAGCGTCCTCGGGAGAAGGACACTGACGCACGCGGCCGGTCGCCTCGATGCGCCAAGAAAACGTCCGCTCGGGGAGGCAAGGTGGAACGACGTTACGCGCGCCGTGGCTCGTGCTGCGGCAGGTCCGGCTCCAGCTGATGCTCGGCTACATGTCCCGGCGTCTGGCCCTTGGGGCGCTGACCGTGTTCGGCGTGTCCATCCTCGTCTTTGCCATCATGCGCGTGCTGCCGGGCGATCCGCTCGTTGCGATCTTCGGCCCGGATGGCTTCACCCGCCTGACCGATGAGCAGCGCGCGGGCTACATGGCGGAACTCGGGCTGAGCGACCCGCTCCACGTGCAATACCTGCGGTGGATGGGCGACATCCTGCGCGGCGAATTTGGGCGTTCCTTCTTTCGCTCGGAAAGTGTCGCCGACATGATCCTGCGGCGCGGACCACTCACGGCGCAAATCGCCTTTCTGTCCGTGCTGCTGTCCTGGGTGATCGGCCTGCCGGTTGCCATCGTCAGCGCGCTTCGGCCGAACAGCTTGGCGGACAATGTCGTCCGCTTCGTCTCGATATTCTTCCTGGCGGTACCGGGCTTCTGGCTTGGCATGCTGATCGTGTTGGGGCTGCTCTTCGCCTTCGGCTATCGTGCACCGCTGACCGGGGCCTCGCTGCTCGACGATCCCTGGACGACGCTGCAGATGATCGCTGGCCCGGCAATCGTGCTCGGCCTGGGCCAGGCCGCCTACATCGCCCGCATGGCCCGCTCCTCTCTGCTCGAGGTCATCCGGGAGGATTACGTCCGCACGGCGCGCGCCAAGGGCGTCAACCGACGCGCAGTGATCCGGCTGCATGCCTTGCCCAATGCGCTGCTGCCGGTCGTCACCCTCTCCGGCATCCTGCTCGGCTTCGTCCTGGCAGGCTCGATCCCGGTGGAGCGCGCCTTCGGCACGCCAGGCCTTGGTTCCGCCATGTACACCGCCGTCAGCGAACGCGACGTCTTCGTCATGCAGAACCTCGTTTTCCTGTATGCCGTCGTCTTCGTCGTGCTGAACATCGCGGTCGACATCCTGATCGCCTGGATCGATCCAAGGATCCGCTTCCAATGAGCGCGAGCGAGCCTCTCGGCCTCGCCGAAGCGGCCAAGCCAGCCACGCCGCCGCGCCTGCTTGCCGGGTTGTGGCGCGTCGCCCGCCGTTCGCCGACGACAGCCTTCTGGGCAGTCGTCTCGGCGGCGATCGTACTGGTAGCTGTCTTCGCCCCGCTGATCGCCCCGACAGATCCACTCGCCGCCAATTTCCGGATGATGTCGAAGCCGCCGAGCGAGGTTGCCCTGTTCGGGACTGACCAGGTCGGCCGTGACGTGCTCAGCCGCGTCATCCATGGCAGCCAGACATCACTGATGGTGGCCGCCGCCGCGGTGCTTTTCGGCACGACGGTCGGCGCCTTGTGGGGGCTCGCTTGCGGCTATTTCGGCGGGCGCTTCGACCTGATCAGCCAGCGCGTGATCGAATTCATGCAGTCCTTCCCGGACCTCATCCTGGCCATGGCCATCGCCATGGCATTGGGGGCGGGAACCTGGACGGTCATCCTGGCCATCGCCATCACCCGGATTCCGTTCGGCGGACGCGTCATCCGCTCGGTCGTGCTTTCGGTGAAAGAGATGCCCTTCGTCGAGGCCGCGCGCGGGCTCGGCGCATCGCATCTGCGGTTGATGCTGCGACACATCCTGCCACAGTGCATCGCACCCTTCTTGATCCTCGCCACGGCCCATCTGGGCGTGGCGATCATCATCGAGGCCTCGCTCGGCTTCCTGGGTGTCGGCATCCCGCCGCCCATGCCGACCTGGGGCAACATGCTGGCCGATAGCCTGAATGCCGGCCTGGTACCGCCGTGGTGGTTGGTGCTGTTTCCCGGTCTGGCGATCACGCTCACGGTGCTCTCGTTCAACCTGCTCGGTGACGGATTGCGCGATCTGCTCGACCCACGCCTGCGCGGGTCGGTCTAGCTCGCCGTCGTCAGTTCGGCTGCGTGAGCGGCAGCCGCGGGCCGGCATCATGCAGATGGCACGCCGCCAGATGGCCTGGCGTGACCTCGCGCAGCACCGGCTCCGTCGTCCGGCACGGTGCGTGGGCGTAGGCGCAGCGCGGATGGAAGTGGCAACCGGCCGGCCGGTTGATCGGGCTCGGGACGTCGCCCTGCAGCGGCTTGCGTGTCAGGCGCCGCCCCGTGACCTTCGGCACCGGGACCGCGGCCAGCAATGCCTCGGTGTAGGGATGCAGCGGCTCGTCGAAGAGCGTCGCCTTGTCGGTCAACTCCACGATGCGGCCGAGATACATGACGGCGACGCGGTGGCTGATATGCTCGACCACCGCCAGGTCATGCGAGACGAACAGGTAGGCGAAGCCGAATTCGTCCTGCAGATCCATCAGCAGGTTGAGGATCTGCGCGCGGATCGAGACGTCGAGCGCCGAGACCGGCTCGTCGCAGACGATCAGCTCTGGCCCGAGGGCCAGCGCCCGGGCGATGCCGAGGCGCTGGCGTTGCCCGCCGGAGAATTCATGCGCATAGCTGGCCTGCTGATCGGGCCGTAGCCCCACCCGCTCGAACAGCTGCGCCACGCGCCGGGACCGCGCTGCCTTGTCGCCCATGCCATGGATCACCAGCGGCTCGCCGACAATCTCGCCCGCCTGCATGCGCGGGTTCAGCGAGGCATAGGGGTCCTGATGAATGATCTGCATGCGGCGGCGGACCGGCAGCATGGCGGCAGCGTCGAGCCCCGTGATCTCGGCGCCGTGGAAGCGCACTTGTCCGGCCGAAGGCTCGATCAACCGCAGCAGCAGCCGGCCCGCGGTGGATTTGCCGCAGCCGCTTTCCCCGACCAGCCCGAGCGTCTCGCCGGCCGCGATGTCGAAGGACACGCCATCGACCGCATGGACCTGCCCGGCGGTGCCGCCGAACATGCCACGCCGGATCGGGAAGACCTTGCTCAGATCGCGGACCGCGAGCAACGGCGCGGCACCCTCCGCCGCGCTCATGCCGCCGCCACGACGGCATCGGCTTTCCAGCACGCGACCAGGTGATCCGCCCGATGCGCCACCAGCGGCGGTGAAGCTTCACGGCACTGCGCTTCGGCCAGGTGGCAGCGTGGCGCGAACCGGCAGCCACCAGGCATGCGCGCGAGCGACGGTACCATCCCCTTGATCTCCGTCAGCCGCACCTGCCGCGGGCCGCTATGGGCCGCGTCGTCGAGGCTCGGCAGCGAGCCGAGCAGGCCACGCGTGTAGGGATGGGCGGGACGGTTGAAGAGCTCGGTGACCGGCGCCTCCTCGACCTTGCGGCCGGCATACATCACCACGACGCGGTCCGCATTCTCCGCGACCACCCCCATGTCATGGGTGATGAGCAGCACCGCCATGCCCAGCGCCTCCTGCTGCTCGCGGATCAGGTCGAGGATCTGCGCCTGGATCGTCACGTCGAGTGCCGTGGTCGGTTCGTCCGCGATCAACACCGCGGGATGGCATGCCAGCGCCATGGCGATCATCACGCGCTGCCGCATGCCGCCCGACAACTGGTGCGGATAGGCCTGAGCCCGTCGCTCCGGATCGGGGATGGACACACGTCTCAGCGTCTCGATCGCCCGCCGCATCGCCTCCTTCGTCGTGGTGCCCTGATGCAGTGCGATCGCCTCGGCGATCTGCCGACCGACCGTGTAGAGCGGGTTCAACGAGGTCATCGGCTCCTGGAAGATCATGCTGATCTCGTTGCCGCGGACCGCTTCCATCTCCGCTTCGCTGAGCGTCAGCAGGTCGCGCCCGCCATACCGGATGCTCCCGCCGGCGACGCGCCCGGGCGGGCTCGGTACCAGGCGCAGGATGGACAAGGCGGTGACGCTCTTGCCGCAGCCGGATTCGCCCACGATGCAGAGCGTCTCGCCCGGGCGCAGCGCGAAGGAGACACCGTCGACCGCCGCGATCGGTCCGACCGGCGTGCGGAATTCGGTGCGCAGGTTCTCGACGGCGAGGACGGCGTGCGTGGCGTTCATCGGAACCGCATGCGGTGCCGATTGCCGCGTCGGTCCTTCCGGCACGATCCGATTCACGACGTGACTTCCTCCCTGGCCGGCCTGTAGGCTCGTTATCGGGACGGTATCATGGCCGGGACGGACCTCAAGAATTTTCGACCCGCCTTGGCCACCAAACCGGCCGACGAAGCAAGCAGCCGGCATACCGGCGTATCAGGGAGGAACACAGCCATGGACAACCATCGTCCGACGAGCGGTGCCTGGGGACGTCGCCAGATCCTGCAGGCCGGTGCCATGGGCGGCATCGCCATGGCGACCGGGCTCGGCCCGACCCGCGGCCAGGCCGCCCAGGTTCCGCTGGACTACGACGGGCGCAGCTTCCAGCTCGCGGCGCCGGAGCCCAATCCCAAGCGTGGGGGCGTGCTGCGCTATGCCATCACGAGCCGGCCGCCGCATTTCGACGTCCACCAGTCGGGCACCATCAACAGCCTCGGTGCCCAGGGCTGCCTGTTCGACAACTTGGTCCGGCGCGACCCGCGCGACAGCGGCCAGACCATCATCCCTGACTTGGCGCATAGCTGGCAGATCGCGCCCGACGGCAAGACCTACACCTTCTTCCTGCGCGACGGCGTGCAGTTCCATGACGGTGCGGAGCTGACGGCGGAGGACGTGAAGGCGACCTTCGACCGGATCCACAAGCCGCCGCAGGGCATCAGCATCCCGCGCAGCGTGTTGTTCGCGGCGGTGGAATCCATTACCGCGCGCGACAAGCGGACCATCGAGTTCAAGTTAAGCGAAGGCCGCCCACCCAACTTCATGATGAGCGCCTTCGCCAGCGGCTGGAACGTGATCATTCGCAAGAAGGTGCTCGAGGACAACAACTACAATCTTCGTCGCGTCGCCAACCTATCCGGCACCGGACCGTTCCGCCAGGTTCGCCGCGTGGAGAACGAAGTCTGGGTGATGGAGCGCAACCCGAACTACTGGAACGCCGGGCTGCCTTACCTGGATGGGGTGGAGTTCTACCATGCGCTGCCCTTCTCGCCCGAGCTCGGATCGGCCGTGCTGTCGAACCGCACGGATTACGGGCGGATCATGGATCCGGTGTCCGGCCGGCGCATCAAGCAGAATCCGCAGATGTCGATGGCCCAGTTCAATCAGAGCGTCATCCAGGCCACCTGGATGAATGCGCGCAAGTCTCCGCTCGGCGACCCGCGGGTCCGGCGTGCCCTGCACTTGGTACTCGACAAGGCAATCCTGGTGGAGGTGGTGAAGGATGTCGCGCCGATGCAGGTCGGCGGCTTCCTGTATCCCTTCTCGGACGTCGCCACGCCACGCGACAAGCTCGTGCAGCGTCTCGGCTACCAGGCCGATCCGACCGCGGCCGTGCGGGAGGCGCGGGCGCTGCTGGCAGCGGCTGGACAGGGCCGCGGGATCCGCGGGCTCGACTTCGTCGTGCGCGACGTCGCCAGCTTCAAGCTCTGGGCGCAAGCCATTCAGGCCATGCTGCAGCAGACCCTGAACGTCGAATGCCGGCTGCGCAGCGTGGTCGAATCCGTCTGGTTCGACGACGTGAACAACGGCAATTACGACCTGGCGATTGGCGCCGTGGTCTCGACGCTGCTCGATCCATCCGACTACTTCAACGCCTGGTACAAGACCGGCGGACCGCAGAACTACTCGAACTGGTCGGACCCGCGCATGGATGCCCTCATCCCGCAGATCGACCGCGAAGTGGACAGCGAAAAGCGCCTCGGCCTGATCCGGCAGGCAGAGGCGGTCATGGAGGAGAATCCGCCGCTGCTACCGGTCGCCTGGGAGCAGATCATCGACGGCTACTGGAGTTATGTGAAGGGTCACAATCCCAAGGACTACTTCGGCATCTACGACGTCGTTCGCATGGACACCATGTGGCTGGACAAGTAGCGCAGCCGGAGCCGACCACGGTCAAAGGGGCGCTGGCTGACCGCAGCGCCCCTGCGGCAAACCACGGAGACCTGGCACCGATGCGCAGGCAGACGCCGAGACGCCGGGCATGCGGATGGCGCAGCTGATGCGCATCGCCATCCTGGACGACTATTTCGACACGATCCGGACCCTGCCCTGTTTCGACCGGCTGGCCGGCCACGATGTCACGATCTTCACCGACCACGCGCCGGAGACCGACCGTCTCGCCGAGCGCCTCCGCGATATCGAAGCCTTGGTGCTGATCCGGGAGCGCACCGCCATCACTGCGCCGCTGCTGGCGCGCCTGCCGAGGCTCCGGCTCATCAGTCAGCTCGGTCCCTATCCGCATGTCGACGTGGCGGCCTGCACGGCGCGGGGCGTGATGCTGTGCTCCAACCTGCAGCCTGGCGCGCCGAGCATCGCCACGGCGGAGTTCACCTGGGCGCTCATCCTCGCCGCCATGCGGGGCATCCCGCAGCAGGTCGCCTCGTTGCGGGCCGGAGCCTGGCAGTGCGGCGTCGGGCATACCCTGCGGGGGAGGACGCTGGGGATACATGGGTATGGCCGCATTGGGCGCGAGGTCGCCGGCCTTGGCCGCGCCTTCGGGCTGGACGTGGCGATCTGGGCCAGCGAGGCATCGCGCCAGCGGGCACGCGCCGAGGGCTGGACGCTAGCCGCCAGCCAAGCCGCCCTGTACGCGGAGAGCGACATCGTCAGCCTGCACCTGCGACTGGCGGACGAGACAAGGCACGTGGTGACGGCGGCCGATCTCGCGCGGATGAAGCCGAGCGCATTGCTGGTAAACACCAGCCGGGCCGGGCTGATCGAACCAGGCGCCCTTGTCGCTGCGCTGCGGGCCGGACGGCCCGGCATGGCCGCCATCGATGTGTTCGAACAGGAACCACTGCGGGACCCGGCGCATCCCTTGCTGCAGTTGCCCAATGTCCTGGCGACGCCGCACCTGGGCTACGTCACGCATGAGGAATACGAAATGCAGTTCACCGAGATCTTCGGGCAGATCATTGCGTATGCCGCCGGGTCGCCGATCAATGTCATCAATCCGGGCGTATCGATTGGCTGAGCAGCCTCTGCCGGAAGAGGCTCCTGGAATTTCACCGGCCCAGTAAGCGGGGTTTCTGCCCGACGCTGGTGCAGTGCCGCAGATCAGAAGCGGGATGCATGATCCCGGCTCCAAGGCGGCGATGGCGATCAGGGGTGAGGAAGCGCTGGCCAAGCTGGCCAAGTTCCTCGACGTCCATTGACACCGAATCACCAGGTAGCATGTCCGGTTGCGGGAGAAGGTGACCGACGTCGTCGGTCCTGAGGCCACGACGTCCGAGGTCGCACCGCCGGTACGTCTGAAACCGCCACATGGCGGGGGCCGAGCGTTGTTGCTGGGGAGGCAATTTTTTTCCAGCGCGTTCAGCACGGCCGGTCCGCTGGGTTCCAGATACCAATCGACTGTCCGCCCGCGCTGCTTTTGGTTCCGCATGTCTCACTGCTGCAGGTGAGTCGGCGCCGCGTCCGCTCCCTGCCCTGGCGGTCGCCTCCGGCCACGCGGGCGGTCATGCATCGTCGGCGCGCTGCAGCCGGACCATTTTTTCGCCGGCAGCCGGATGCTGCACGCCTGTTGCGTGCCAAGGTGCGCGACGATGCGGCGGTCAGGCATCGAGGCGTTGCCTCGCCGGTCGAATACGTCCGGACCTGCGGCAAGGCACGAGATCCTTGCGTATCCGTGACTCGACCCGATGATCGATCGCCCGAAGCGGTTGGGGCTATGGACATGACCCATGTCTGGCCGCGGCTTTGGATTGGTTCGTCCGATGGATGCTGGCCTGGCGAGTTGCTGGTTGTGACCGGATCCGAGGTTCAGCCTCGACGCGATGCCGGCAGCGGCCCCGACGCTGCCGACATCGCCATGGCAGACTTGTCGCCTATCGAAGCCGAAAGCCTGCAGCGGTAAACCCAGCTCCGCCGATTCCGGTTGCCGTGCGGCAACGGCGCTCGCTAGGCTTGCACTGTCATGAACCCTGGAGAATGCCGGGCATGAGCAAGCATGTCGTCGCCACGGTGGCCGAGCTCTTGCCCGGCGGGCGGAAGCTCGTCACGGTGAAGGGGCGACCCATTGCGGTCTTCAACCTGGGTGGCGAGTTCTTCGGCCTGATGAACCGTTGCCCGCATCAGGGTGCGGCACTCTGCGCCGGCGATCTGACCGGGTTGATGACCGCCGACACGCCCGGCGAATACCGCATGTCGCGGCCGGGCGAGATCATCCGTTGCCCATGGCATGGCTGGGAATTCGATGTCCGCACCGGGCAGTCCTGGTGCGAGCCATCGCGCATCAAGGCCAAGCAGTATCCGGTCGAAATCACCGCCGGCGATGCGCTGGTGAAGGGCCCCTACATCGCCGAGACGATCGCCGTAGCGGTCGAGGAGGACTACCTCGTCGTCGAGGTCTGACGTCTGCCTGAACGATAACCGGCCCAAGCCGGAACGCGGAGGAATGTCACATGGGCGAGAGCAGCAGGGTTGCCCCGCATGGCTTGGCATTTCCTGCGCCGGCGCGTGCAGCCGGTGGCGCAATGCGTCATTCGCTCGATCGCTGGTTCACCCCGCTCGCGGTGCTGCCGACCTTCGTGGTGATGCTTCTGGTGTTCGGCCTGCCGCTGCTTTTCTCGCTCTACCTCAGCTTCACCGGCTGGTCGTTGAGCCAGGATCTGCTGGGCGGCGAGTTCGTCGGCTGGGCGAATTATCAGGACCTGCTGGACGACCCGGTCTTCCTCGGCAGCCTCGGCATCACCTTCGGTTTCACCGCGGCGGCGGTCGCCGCACAGCTTGGCCTCGGCCTCGCCATCGCGCTGTTGCTGAACATGGACCTGCCGTACATGCGCACCTTCCGCACCGCGCTGATCGTGCCGATGATGATCACGCCCATCGTCGGTGCGCTGTGCTGGAAGCTGCTACTGGACCCCAGCCATGGCGTGTTCAACCACTGGATCGGCGAGCGAATCGTGTGGCTCGGTATGCCGAGCACCGCGCTGGGCGCCGTCTGGGTGGTGAATGTCTGGCACAGCACGCCCTATGTCGCGCTGATCCTGCTGGCCGGGCTGCGCTCCCTGCCCAGCGAGCCGGGTGAGGCGGCGGCGATCGACGGCGCGAGCCGCCTGCAGATGTTCCGTCACGTGACCCTGCCGCTGCTGCGGCCCTACCTGCTGGTGGCACTGCTGCTGCGGACCATCTTCGAGTTCCGGGCCTTCGACAACATCTACGCCATGACCGGCGGCGGCCCGGCCAACAGCACGATGGTGCTGTCGATGTTCACCTACCTCGTCTCCTTCGTGCGCTTCGACTTCAGCCTTGGCGCCGCGGCATCCTGGATGATGCTGGCGATGTCGATGCTGATGTGCCTCGTCTTCATCGCGGTGATCCGCCGGCGGGACGCGAACTGATGGCCGTCGTCGTCGGGTCGCGCCGAACCCGCAAGCTGGAGGCCGCGCTGGTCTACCTGGCGCTGGCAATGCTGACGGCGGCCTTCCTGTTCCCGCTGCTCTGGGTGCTCGGGCTTTCGCTGAAGACCCGGGCGCAGATCTTCAGCGACCCGCCGCTCTACCTGTGGTGGCCGACGCTCGAGCACTATGTGGACGTGTTGTCGCGGGCGGATTTCCTCAAGGCCTTCTTCAACACGCTCATCGTCTCGGCGTCCGCCGTGCTGCTCTCGCTGGGCGTCGGGGTACCGGCGGCCTATGCCTTCGCGCGGTTCCCGTTCCGCGGCCGGTCGTTCCTGTTCTTTGCGCTGCTGGTCATGCGCATGCTGCCGCCGATCGCGGTACTGGTGCCGATGTACGTGCTCTTCACCAAGCTGGGCCTGGCGACGACGCGGCTGAGCGTGGTGCTGGCCTACACCACCTTCAGCCTGCCGCTGGTGGTCTGGATCATGCGCGGATTCTTCGAGGACCTGCCGAAGGAGCTGGAGGAGAGCGCCTGGATCGACGGCGCCACGCGCTACGGCGCCTTCTGGCGCGTGGTGCTGCCGCTGGCTCGGCCGGGCATGGTCGCCGCCAGCATCCTCTGTCTTCAGCTGGCCTGGAACGACTTCCTGTTCGCCGCGGTGCTGACCAACAACGCCACGCAGACCTTGCCGGTGCTGATGGCCGGCTTCTCCGGCGGCGATTCCGGCGTGGACTGGGGGGCGATGACCGCTTCCGGCATGCTGGTGATCCTGCCGGTGATCGTCTTCTCGTTCATGGCGCAACGCTACCTGGTCGCGGGGCTGTCCTCCGGCTCGGTCAAGGGATGAACCACCCACATCGCGGGAGAACGACCATGCAAGCGTTGAACCGGCGCCGTGCCTTGCAGCTCTCCCTGGCGACGCTCGCTGCTCCCGCCTTGGCGCAGCCGCGACCCGAGAAGCTGGTCTATATCGGCGAGAACCAGGGCGGCTGGAAGCGCACCCTGATGGAGGAGGTCGCCCCGGCCTTCGAACGCGAGACCGGCATCCGGGTGGAGTTCACCATGCTGCCGGTGGATGCCTGGCGGGCCCGGCTGAAGGCCGAGCTCGGCGCCGGCTCCACCGGCATCGACATCGCCCAATGGTCGGTGCAGATGGCCGGCTGGATGGCGCCGCACCTGCTGGACCATGAGGAAGTGGTGGCGAAGATCGTGCAGCGCGATCCCGCCTTCGCCTGGGACGACTTCCTCGGCGGCAGCAAGCGCGCGGCGAGCTATGACGGCAAGCTGGTCGGCATTCCCTACCGCATCACCACGGGCATCCTGCATTACCAGAAGGCACTGCTGGCCCAGGCCGGCTTCGCCCAGGCGCCGCAGACCTTCGCCGAGTTCGAGCGCGCCGCGCTGGCAGTGAATGCGCCGCCGGATCGCTATGCCGTCGGCATCATGGGCAAGCAGGGCTCGGGCACCTACACGAGCCTCGCCTCCTGGCTCTATTCCGCCGGCGCGCAGCTGGTGGATTTCAGGACCGGCGAGATCTTCATCAACCAGCCGAAGGCGGTCGAGGCGCTGCAATTCTACGCCGACCTCGTGGTGAAGCATAAGGTCGTGCCGCCCGAGGTCACCACCTGGGAGTACGACGAGATCATCGCCGGCGGCCAGCGCGACCGCTATGCGATGACCCAGACATTCGCCCCCTATGGCACGCTGATCAACGACCCGGCCAATTCGCGCACCGCCGGCCGCTGGGCCTGGGATACCGTGCCGGGCCAGACCGAGAAGGAGGAAAGCCGCACCTGGATCGACGGGCATTTCCTCGCGGTGCCGCGCTATACCCGCAATGCAGATTGGGCCATCGAGTTCATCCGCATGGCGACCAGCAAGCAGTGGCACCTGCGCTCCATGGAGCGCGGCAATGCGCCGCCGCGGGGCTCGGTGCTGCGCGACAGCGACATGGTGGCGAAGCTGGGCTGGCCGCCGGTCGCCGCGGCGGCGATCGAGACTGGCTTCCCGACGCCGGCCCACCCGGCCTGGGACACGCTGGAACTCGCCCTGCGCAGCGGGGTTTCGGAAACGCTGCAGGGCCAGAAGACGGCCAAGCAGGCGTTGGACACGGTGGCGGCGGATTGGCAGCGCAGCCTGCGCCGTGCCGGCATCCGGCGCGGGTGAGGCAAGCGGCATGAACGTCATCCTGCCGAGCGCGGCAACGGCCAGCCCGCAGACACGCGGCGCCATCGATTGCGACCTGCATCCCGGCGTGCCGGGCATCGCCGCCCTGCTGCCCTACATGAGCGATTTCTGGCGGGATTCCTTCGTCCGCCGCGGCATGGACGGCTTTGACCTGGCCAGCTACCCGCCCGGCGCGCCGATCTCCTGCCGGCCGGATTGGCGGCCGGCCGGCGGCAAGCCGGGCACGGACATCGGCCAGCTTCGTGCCCAGGCGCTGGACGGCTTCGGCACCCGTTTCGCCATCTGCAACACGCTCTATGGCGGGCAGGTGGCGATCAGCGAGACCATGGGTGCTGCGATCTGCAGCGCCATCAACGACTGGATTGCGGCCGAATGGCTGGCGGCCGACCCGCGGCTGCGGGCGTCCATCGTGGTGCCGGCCCAGGCGCCGCACCTGGCGGTGGAGGAGATCGAGCGGCTGGCCGGCGACCGCCGCTTCGTGCAGGTCCTGCTGCCGGTGGCGGCCGAGCTGCTCTATGGCAAGAGCTACTATTGGCCCATCTGGGCGGCGGCGGAGAAGCACGGGCTGCCGGTAGGCCTCCATGCCGGCTCGATGTTCCGCTACGCGCCGACCTCGAACGGCTGGCCTTCGCACTACCTGCAGGACTATGTCAGCCAGTCCCAGACCTTCGAGGACCAGCTGCTCAGCCTCGTCTCGGAAGGCGTCTTCGTGCGGTATCCGGGCTTGCGCATCGTGCTGCTGGAATCGGGCGTGAGCTGGCTGCCCGGCTTTCTCTGGCGCAGCGTGAAGACCTGGCGCGGCGTGCGCTCCGAGGTGCCCTGGGTGAAGCAGCCGCCGGCCGGGATCATCCGCGAGCATGTGCGCCTCACCGTCCAGCCCTTCGACGTGCCAGCCGACGACGCCACCGCCACCGCCGACGTCATCCGCCAGATCGGCGTCGATGACATGCTGCTGTTCGCCACGGACTACCCGCACTGGCAGTTCGACGGCGACCACGTCCTGCCCCCCGGCATCCCGCCCGAGACCCTGCGGCGGATCATGGTCGACAACCCCCTGGCCACCTATCCCCGGCTGCAGGAGAGCATCGCATGAGCGAGATCCTCGAAGCCCGCCCCGCGACCCAGGCGAGCAAGCTGCGCATCATCGACAGCGACATCCACCCCTCGCTGCGCTCGGAGGCCGACCTCAACCCCTATCTCTCGGCCCGCTGGCGGCAGCACATCGCCGAGTATGGCAAGCTCGGCCGCGGCCCCTATGCGGCGCGCGGCACCTATCCGCGCTTCCAGCCCTTCCTGGCGCGACGGGACAGCTTCCCGCCCAATGGCGGCCCGCCCGGCTCCGACCTCGCCTTCATGCGCGAGCAACTGCTCGATCTCTACGACATCGAATACGGCATCCTCGAGCCGCTGATGCCGAGCAACCTGGTACGCAACCTGGAGCTCAGCGTGGCGCTGTGCAGCGCCATCAACGACTGGCAGGTGGCCGCCTTCACCTCGCAGGAGAAGCGGCTCCGCGCCTCCATCCAGATCCCGTTCGAGGATGCCCAGGCCGCGGTCGCCGAGATCGACAAGCGGGTCCTCAACCGGGACTTTGCGCAGGTCCAGCTGACGTCCCGCAGCACCGAACCGCTCGGCCGGCCGCGCTACTGGCCGATCTTCGAGGCGGCGGCGCATCACGGGCTGCCGATCGGGTTGCATATCGGCGGCGAGGCGGGGCATGGACCGACGGCGGCCGGCTGGCCCTCCTTCTACATCGAGGATCATCACGGCCTGAGCCATTCCATGCAGACGCAGGTGGCCAGCATGGTGCTGGAGGGGGTGTTCGAGCGCTTCCCCACGCTCAAGATCATCATGATCGAAGGCGGCTTCGCCTGGCTGCCGCCGCTCGCCTGGCGGCTCGACCGGCACTGGGAGAAGATGCGCAGCGAGGTGCCGCACCTGAAGCAGCCGCCCTCCGCCTATATCCGGCGGAACCTGTGGGTTTCCACCCAGCCGATGGAGGAGCCGGAGAACCCGGAGGACCTGCGCCGCATACTGTCCCGCATCGGCTGGGACCGCGTGCTGTTTGCCACCGACTACCCGCACTGGGATTTCGACGACCCGCGCTACGCCTTTCCCTGCCAGCTCAGCGAGGCGGAGCGACGCGCGATCTTCCGCGGCAATGCCGAGGCGATCTATCGGTTTGACTGAGGCAATATCACAAGCCCTCGCAGGCCCGAGGCGGCGCCGAATACTCCGGCGGCGCCGCGGCAGACCATTTCGACCCGGACACAGCTGGAGAGCGTAGGACGCATCCCATGCGGCACCTGAAGCGATCGGTGCCGTGCAAGCGAGCGGAGAGAACCGGAGTCCGGTGCTTCCGACGGGCGTCTCGCTTGACGGTGGCGATGAGGTGAGGCGACGGGACACGATCCGCCCCGCGGCCGGCGAATGCGCCGGGACACGCGACCTTGCCGGCAACTGCGCCGGCCAAACCGGCGCTTACGCCAGGGGCGCGCCCGACGTAACCGACCGAGTACGGAATTGATGATCAGACCTGTCCGAGATGTTCCGCCCGCGGCTGCCAGGGCCGCGATGGCGCTGCCGCCGCTCGAAATCTGGGGTGGTCTGGAATGCACCGTTGCCCGGATCGGCGACACCTACGTGGATCAGACCCGCCTGAACGGCCACCAGGACCGGCCGCAGGACCTCGACGCCTTCGCCGCGCTCGGCATCCGCGCCATGCGGTATCCGGTGATCTGGGAACGCATCGCGCCGGACGGCCTCGAACGCGCGGACTGGGCTTGGACGGACGAACGACTGGGCCGGCTGCGGGCGCTGGGGATCCGGCCCATCGCCGGCCTGCTGCACCATGGCAGCGGCCCGCGCGACACCGACCTGGCGCAGCCCGACTTCCCCGCCAGGCTCGCCTGCTTCGCCGGCGCCGTCGCCGAACGCTACCCCTGGGTGGAGGAATACACCCCGGTGAACGAGCCGCTGACCACGGCCCGCTTCAGCGGGCTCTACGGCCATTGGTACCCGCACGGACACGACCAGCGGCTGTTCCTGCGCCTGCTGGTGAACCAAATTCAGGGCACCCGGCTGGCGATGCATGCCATCCGCCGGGTCAATCCCGCCGCGCGCCTGGTGCAGACGGACGACCTGGGCCGCGTGCTGAGCACGCCGCATCTCGCCTACCAGGCGGAATACGAGAACCATCGCCGCTGGCTGGGCTTCGACCTGCTGATGGGCCGCGTCGACCGGCACCACCCGCTGTGGCGCGACCTCGCCGATGCGGTGCCGATCGGCGAGCTCGAGGAATTGCTGGCCGATCCCTGCCCGCCGGATATCCTCGGGATCAACCACTATCTGTCGGGGGAGCGCTTCCTCGACGAGCGGCTCGGGCGCTATCCCGGCGTCGCGGTGGGCGGCAACGGGCGCGACCGCTATGTCGACGTCCTGGCGCTGCGGACCGTCGCGCGCGGCGTTGCCGGCCTCGGCAACCTGCTGCAGGAAGCCTGGGACCGCTACCGGCTGCCGATCGCGCTGACCGAGATCCACAACGGCTCCAGCCGGGACGAGCAGTTGCGCTGGCTGAAGGAGGCCTGGGACGCCGCCGTCGGGCTGCGGGACCGCGGCGTCGACCTGCGCGCCGTCACCGCCTGGTCGCTGCTCGGCGCCTTCGACTGGAACAGCCTGCTGACCCGGCAGGACGGGCATTACGAGCCGGGCGTCTACGACGTCAGCGGCGGCGGCGCGCCGCGGCCGACGGCGCTCGCCGGCCTGATCGGCGATCTCGCCAAGTCGGGCACGTCGCAGCACCCGGCGCTCGACACGCCGGGCTGGTGGCATCGCGAGTCCCGCTTCGCCTGGGCGCCGACCGAGTGCGCCCCCGCTCTGCTGCCGCGGGCATCGCTGGCCAGGCCACGCCTGCCGGGGCAGCCGCGGGCATTGCTCATCACCGGCGGCGACGGCGCCCTCGCCCGGGCGCTGGCCGAGGCCTGCGTCCAGCGCGGCCTGCCGCATCGCCTGCTGTCCCGGGTCGAGCTCGACGTGACCGATGCCGCGGCCGTCGCGGCGGCAATCGACAGGTGGCGCCCCTGGGCGGTGCTCAACGCGGCCGGCTATGCGCATGTGGAGCGCGCCGAGGCGGCGCCCGAACGCTGCTGGCGCGAGAATGTCGAGGGGGCGGCGGTGCTCGGCCTGGCCTGCGCGGCGGCCGGCTTGCCCTGCGTCGCCTTCTCCTCGCACCTCGTCTTCGGCGGCGGCCAGGCGGCGCCGTATCTGGAGACCGACCCGATCGCGCCGCGCGGCGTCTATGCCACCTCGAAGGCGGCGGCCGAGCAGGTGCTGCACGGCGTGTCGCCCGAGATGCTGATCGTCCGCGCCGGCAGCTTCTTCGGCCCGCAGGCCGACCGCAATGCGCTGGCCTGCGCGGTGCGCGCGGTCGGCGCCGGGCGGTCCATCGCCGCGGCCGCGGACGTGACCGTCTCGCCGACCTACCTGCCGGACCTGGCTGATGCCGTGCTCGACCTGCTGATGGATGGCGAGGCGGGCATCTGGCACCTCGCAAATCCCGGCTGCGGCACCTGGGCCGAGATCATCCGGGAGGTGGTGGGTGGCCTGTCGCTCGATCCGGCGAAGGTCATCGGCGTGCCGGCCGCGACGCTCGGCCGGCGCGCCCCCTGGCCGGCGCAGAGCGCGTTGCGGTCCGGCCGCAGCGCGCTGATGCCGCCGCTCGGCCAGGCGCTGCAACGCTACCTGGGGGCGCTGCGCGCCGACGCGCGGGACGCCGCCGCCTGACCGACCCGCAACCTGCCCCGCGCGTGACGGCGGCGGCGATCAGCGCCGCATGGCGCAGGAAGCGGCCGGGCCGCGCTTCCCGGAGGCCGACAGCAGCCGCAAGCGGTAGTCGAGCCGGCCGGCGGGCGGCGCCCGGTCGGTCCATTCGGCGCCGCGCAGCAGCGGCGCCACGACGCGCCACGACGCGCCGGCCGATCGGCGCGACAGCTCGTAGCCCTGCAGCGCCGGGTCCGGCGACGGCGTCCAGCGCAGCAGAACATCCGCGCCGCGCGCCACACCCCGCAGGCTTTCGGGCGCCGCCGGCACCGCGGGGTCGAAGGGCGTGATCCAGACCAGCAGCGTCGCATAAGGATCGAGCACGAGGTCGAGCGCGACCCGCCCGTCCCGCGCCGCGATGCCGCGGCGCGGCGGCGCATCCAAGGCAAGCTCCGCCGCCTCGCCCAGCCGCCGCGCCGCGGCGGCATCGATCGTCGCCGGCATCCGCCGCCCAGCTGCGGCGAAGGCGTTGGACCGCGTCGCGTCGATCCGGAACACGATGACATTCACCCGTTGCCAAGGCAGGCCGGCGACGGACCAGGCCAGCCGGTGCGGCCCGGCAGCACCTTCCGGGTGCAGCGTGACCAGGGCGGCGACCCGCCCCTCCCCGCGGGTGGTCATCTGGAACAGCTCGGGCCCAGGGTCGAGCGAGAGCACCTCCTCCCCCAGCAGCCGCAGCAGCTCGTAGAAGTGGAAGACCGGCAGCTTCAGCAGGTCGTCCGGCCCGGCATCCGTGCGGGTGAACAGCGTGCGCCGGCCATCGAAGGGGGCGCGCATCAGATGCTGGTTGGCGTTGTCGGCGGCGGCCAGGAAACGCAGCCCGGTCGCGCCATGCCGCAGCGACAGCCCGGCATGGGCGATGGTGGAGGCGGCAAGCCAGGCTGGGAAACGCTCGTCCATTCGCGGCGCATAGGGCACGTCGAAGCCGACCATCATGTCGGCCTCGTTGTTCACCAGCGCCAAGCCTCGGCAGCGGGCCGGCACGAGGTCCAGCGCCAGGGCCGCGGTCTGCTCGGCCGCCGTCACCAGCCGGGACAGGCGCGGCGCCGCTTCCTCCGTCACCCAGGATCCCTTGCGGTGGTAGCTGATGAAGTCGCACGGCATGTCGGGTTCGTCGCGCAGGAATTCGAGGAAGCGGCGCATCAGCCGCGGCCCTTCCTCGGGCGGCATCCAGGCCAGGGCCGGGCCGCCGAGCAGGACCCCGTGGCCGCTGTCCCGCACCGCCTGCGCCGTGGCGCGATACAGCGCCAGGTAGCCGTCGAAGTCGCCGTGCCAGAATTGCGGCATGTTCGGCTCGTTCCAGGCTTCCAGCCACCATCGCCCGACTTCGTCGGCGCAGAAGCGGGCGACGGCGGCATCGAGGAAGCCGCGCACCAGCATTCGCCAGCGCGCGAAGCTGTCCGGCGGCTCGATCGGCCCGGCCGACACGGCGGCAGGGAAGAAGGTGAGCCCGACGAAGGGCAGCAGGCCGCGTGAGACCAGCGCCTCCAGCGCCGCAAGCGAGGCGGTGAAATCCATCGGCGCCCCAGGCGCAGGCCAGGTCCTGCCGCTGCTGACCGGGAAGACCTGCTCCCGTTCCCCGGCATTCAGGACGCCGAAGAAGCGGACCGCGCCGAAGGCACCGGGCGAGGCCACCATCGCATCGAGCATCCGGGTCATGCGCGGCTCGACCAGCCAGTCGGCGTCGAAGACGCCGACCGTGTTGAACTCCTCGCGCCGGAAGGCGCCAAGGACGATGGGCGGTTCGGTCGCGGCCGCCGCCCGGGGCGCCAGGGCCGCCGCGGCCATGCCCGCCAGCACCGCGCGCCGTCCTGCCATCATCGTCTCCGCCCGGTCCGGGCAGAGAACGGGTGCCGGCCCGGCGCGTTCCGCCGGCGCTTCAGGCGGCCAGGATGGTCTGCATGCAGGTTCGCTCGGTGGACAGCACCGGCTGCCAGGCCTCGATCAGCCGCTTGTAGGCGCGGCCGACCTGACGAATGTTGCGGTCCAGGTCGTAGAGGCCGAGCGGGTTGACCCGGCCGTTCCGCTCGCGCAGCGCGGTGTCCCAGTCGACATGGTCGGTGAGCGAGTACCAAGTGAAGCCAAGCACCGGCACGCCTTCGCGCCGCAGCCGCATCACCCCCGACCACTGCTTCCAGAGCCAGCGTTCCGCCTCGTCGCCGCGCGGCCCTTCGGCGAGGTTCGTCTCGGTATGCATCACCGGCATCTTGTAGCGTTCGTAGTATTCCCGGGTGACCGTGTCGTAGCCGAAGACCTCGCCGACCCAGCAGCTGCTGCCATCGCCGCGCACCAGGTGCTCGTTGGTCTGGTACCAGTCGTTGCCCATGATGCAGTGGCGCTTCAGCGGCGGCGCGGCGCGCTGGAAGAAGTGGTACTCCTCCCGCGTCATGCCGTTGTCCATCAGGTATTCGTACATCGAGGAGCAGACGCGGCGGCCGTAATTCAGATCGAGGGTGAGGAAGCGTTCGGCGTTGCGTTGCTCGGCATGCGGGATCGCCGCCGGGCATTCGGGATGGAAATGCTCGGTGCTCTCGCTCTGGACGAACAGCGCATCCGGCCGGACCGCCAGGATGGACTGCATCGCCATCACATTGGCGCGGACGATATGCTTGATGGCGGTGACGTAGGACCGGTCGTCCTGCCGCTGCTCGTTCCACCAGCCATATTTCGCGTTGAAGACCGCGGTGATGAACATCTCGTTGATCGGGGTGTAGAGCTGCACCCAGGGGAAGCGCTGCGCGAAAGCCTGCGCGTAGTCGGCGAAAAGCCGTGGGAAATCCGGGTTCTGGAAGTTGCCGATGAAGTCCGGCACGCCGAAATGGCAGAGGTCGACGATCGGCGTGATGCCGAGGCGGCGGAGCTCGGCAAAGGTCTCGTCGGCGAAGGACCAGTCGTACCTGCCGGCGCCGGTCAGCGTCAGGTGGAGCTGCGGGCCGTAGCGCAGGAAGCCGATCCCCAGCTCCCGCACCAGGGCGAAGTCCTCGCGCCAGCGGATGTAGTGGCGGAGGTCCTCCATCTGGTCGCGGCGCACCCGGCCGCCTTCGATGGTCGGCGCGCTGTTCTCGATGCCGGTGGCGAAGAGGAAGCCGGGCCAGGACGCCTTCTCCGGCGCGGCCGAGGCTTCGAACGACGGCGGCCTTCCGAGGCCCGCATCCGGCACCAGGCCGGGCATCATCGTGTCGGGCATCATGCGGCCCCACCCGGCGTCTGCACCACCATCTCCATGAAAGCGTCCTTCAGGGTGATTCGAGACGAGACAGTATACATTATAGGTTGATCACACAAACGCGATCAGCAGCCCTGGGATCGTGCTTCGAGTCCCGCATCCCGGCCAGCCGGGCGGTGCTTCCGTCTCGGCCTCCGGGAACAATAACCCCTTGCCGTATCGTGACAGAGCCACGAGCAACGGACCACCTGACATCAGCGTTGGCGTGACGTCACAAAGCTCCGATATCCACAATCCATGAATCCGCCCAGTCCTGTGAGCGGGAATGCCGACGCGGATTGTGCCCTCTTCGCCGCAATGGAAACCAGTACGATGTACGGTCGCGTATCACGTCGCATCTCGCCCAGCTTTTTATTGTTCCCGCCGCCAATATCATTGCTTATTCGGCGGCCCCACCGGGCGATGCGGCGTCTTACCGCTATCGGGACCGGCTTCCAGGACCATCCGAAGCAACGGGCGGGTGCCGAGGCCGGGACGGCCTGCACCGGAGTTTCCCACCATGTATGACTGGCTGATCGTCGGAGCCGGCTTCGCCGGGAGCGTGCTGGCCGAGCGCCTGGCGCGGGTGCGCGGCGACCGCGTCCTGGTCATCGACCGGCGCCCCCATATCGGCGGCAATGCCTATGACCATCTCGATGCCGCCGGCGTGCTGATCCACCGCTACGGGCCGCATATCTTCCACACCAATTCGAAGCAGGTCTTCGACTACCTGTCGCGCTTCACGGCATGGCGGCCCTACGAGCACCGGGTGCTGGCCGACGTGCGGCGCCCCGGCTGCGGCACGGCCGTGCAGGTGCCGATGCCGATCAACCTCGACACCGTCAACCGGCTCTACGGGCTTGACCTGTCGGAGAGCGAGGTCGAGGCCTGGATGGCCTCCCGCGCCGAGGCGGTCCCTGAGATCCGCACCAGCGAGGATGTCGTCGTCTCCAAGGTCGGGCGCGAACTCTACGAATTGTTCTTCCGCGGCTACACCCGCAAGCAATGGGCATGCGACCCGTCGGAGCTCGACAAGTCGGTCACGGCGCGGGTGCCGACCCGGACCAACTGCGACGACCGCTACTTCACCGACACCTTCCAGGCCATGCCGCAGGCCGGCTACACCGAGATGTTCCGGCAGATGCTGGCGCATCCCAACATCACGGTGCAAACCGGCGTCGACTATGCCGCGGTGCGCGACAGCATCCCGCACCGGCGGGTGATCTGGAGCGGCCCAGTGGACGAGTATTTCGACTTCCGCTTCGGCCGGCTGCCCTACCGGTCGCTTCGCTTCGAGCACCGCACCCTGAATCAGGCACAGTACCAGCCGGTCGGTACGGTGAACTATCCTGCCGAGGACGTGCCCTATACCCGCATCAGCGAGTACAAGCACCTGACCGGCCAGGACCATCCGAAGACCAGCATCACCCTGGAATACCCGAGCGCCGAGGGCGACCCCTACTATCCGATCCCCCGCCCGCAGAACCAGGCACTGTACAAGCGGTACGAGGCGCTGGCGGATGCGCAGACGGATGTCTGGTTCGTCGGCCGGCTGGCGACCTATCGCTACTACAACATGGACCAGATCGTCGGGCAGGCGCTCGCCACCTTCGCGCGCATCGACGCAACGGTGCCGCCGCGGGCCGCGAACGACGCTGCCGAGGCTACCGGCGTGCCTGCGATCGCCGGCTGAGCCCTGCGCCGATGCTGCCCGGCCCGGTGCGGCCGGCGGCATCGGTGGAGCGCGGTCAGCCGCCGCCGAAGATGCGTTGCTGCGCCCGCAATTCGGCCGCGAGCGGCAGGTGGACCTGGCGCCGGCCATTCACCGGCTTCATGTCGAACAACCCGTTCGGGCAGTGCCGGTCGTTCTCCCAGCCCTGATGGCTGATCACCGGGTAGAGGCAGATGCCCTCCACCGGCGTGCCCTGCTGCATGGCCATGCGGACCTCGTCGCAGACATAGCGTAGCCAGCTGGCCCGCGGCGCGCCTTCGATGCTGGTTTCGGCCAGGAACAACGGCCGGCCGTAGCGGGCCTGCACCTCGGTGAGCAGTGCGTGCAGCGGCCGGTAGCGCGGGTCGAAGGGTGAGAGCGGCTCGCCATGGTCCACCCACTGGTTGTTCCAGTAGTAGTTCACGCCGACCACGTCGAGCATGTCGGGCGAGCCGCCGAGTTCCGGCGCGAGTCGGCCGGCCAGCATGTCCCAGCTGGCGAAGACCGCCTCGTTGTAGCCTTCGACCCGCGCCGCGCTGCGGCTCGATTGCGGCGCAACACGGATGATGGGATCGACCGCGGCGATGCGCGCGCTCGGCGCGGCCTCGCGCACCGCATGGGTGCCGGCGATGGCGGCCCGCACCAATTGGCGCTTGAGTTCATCGCCGCGGCCGCGCGCATTGGGGTTGATGCGTCCGGTGTCGCCGCCGGACCAGGCGAACCAGGAAATCTCGTTCACCGGGCAGACGAAGGGGCCGCGGCCGGTCTCCTCCAGGTGCAGCCTGGCGAAGGCCGCGGCATAGCGCGCGAAGCGGTCGACGAAGCCGGCCGACCAGATGTCCAGCCCGTCGGGCCAGCCATAGTGGCAGAGATCCCAGACCACCTGCACGCCCGCCGCTTCCGCCGCGCGCAGCATCGGCAGGACCGGGCGCCAATCGAACTCCCCGGGCACGCGCTCAACCATGTGCCAGCGCAGCCCGTCGCGCGCCGTGGCGATCCCATGTTCGCGCAGCTGTCCATAATCCTCCGCCGCAAGCAGGTCGTGCACGGTGCCGGCGATCAGGTCGAGCCGACGACCGTCGAAGCGCCGGTGCGACGAGCACTCGAAGCCACCGAGGAAGAAGCTACGGAACAGACTGGGGCGGAAGCTCATACGGTGTGGCCCTGCTGGCATCCGATGGACGAGGCGCGCCGCGACGGCGATTGCGGGGTCATCGAATCGGCGCGTATAGCGCGACGCGTGCGGCTGGCGTTCCCGGTACCTGCGGGATGTCCTGGCGTGGGACATCGACGCCGGGGAGACCGGCCTGCATGACATGCGTCGCCGAGCCGTTCGCATTGGCGATGGCCGCGATACCGCGGCGCAGCAGCACCGGACGATCATCGGTCCTGACCACCGGCACGATCGAGTCGGGGTGAGCGGCGGCAGGACTGTTGTCGACTTCGGCCATGATTCCGCCTGCATCCGCGGCCGGCGGCGAAACTGCCCTGGCTGCTGCTTCCTCAAGCAGGCTGAGGCGGCACGGTTCAGGTTGTAACTGAAATTGAATATATCTTGAGATCGCGTTTCGGTAGCTCGTGCGGCGTTCCGTGGAGCATCGGGTCGCGGGCGCCACGACCCAAAATCCGTGCGACAACGCGACCTCACTGCCTTCGGCGTCGCAAGGCATGTCCTGTTGTGTGACTTGGTCTTCCCTGGGCAAGCGGCAGGACGGCGGCAGGGCAATCTGGCCGCGCTGCCGCAGCATGCGGCCCAACGCCTCCGACACGAATTCTGCGCCTCCCGGGACGTAGTCATCGCGACCGGACTCCACTAGGAATACCTGACTGACATGCGTGCCGGGCAGCACGTCGCGATCCGCATCGCGTGCTGATGGCGCCGGCCTGCCCGGGCCCCTGCGGCCACGGCTTAGGCCAAAGCCTCGCCAAAACCCCGATCCTCAATAGGCGTTGTCCCCGCAATGGCAGGTCCGTCGGCTGGCCCGGACGCCCCCTGGTTCCGCATCCAGGCTGACAAGGCCATGCCGATCCCTGCTCCCGCGCATGCCACCAAACGAGGACGAGTGATCCATGCCTGATGCCCGCGCGGAGCAACTCCGCCCGTCCCATGCCGCGGCGCAACGCCCGATGCTGGTCGTCTTCTCGCATCTCCGCTGGGATTTTGTCTTCCAACGGCCGCAGCATTTGCTGACCCGGGCCGCTGCTTCGTTCGAGGTGCTGTTCTGGGAAGAGGTCGTCTGGACCGAGGGCGGCACGCCCCGCATCGAACTTTCATCCCGACCGGGAGGCATCACTGTGGCCACGCCGCATGTGCCGCGTGGCCTGACTGCCGAGCGGACCGACGCGGCGCAGCGGCAATTGCTGGACCAAGCCCTGGCCGAGCGGCAGGCGCAGTCGCGCCATCTCGTTGCCTGGTTCTACACGCCCATGGCGCTGACCTTCGCCGCGCACCTTCAGCCCGATGCGACGGTCTACGACTGCATGGATGAACTCTCCGCATTTCGGGGTGCACCGGCTCGGATGCTCGATCTCGAGACGCTGCTGCTGTCGCGCGCCGACCTGGTCTTCGCCGGCGGCCGCAGCCTGTACGAGGCGAAGCGCGGCCGTCATGCCGACCTGCACTGCTTCCCCTCTTCGATCGATGTAGGCCATTTCGGGCAGGCCCGCGTGGCGCAGGCGGATCCGGCCGACCAGATTGGCATCGCGCGACCGCGCCTCGGCTTCTTCGGCGTGATCGACGAAAGGATGGACATCCGGTTGGTCGATGCGCTGGCGCGGCTGCGGCCGGATTGGCAGTTCGTGATGATTGGTCCAGTGGTCAAGATCGATCCTGCCGCGATGCCCCAGCACGCGAACGTGCACTGGCTCGGCCCGAAGGGATATGCCGAACTGCCCGGCTACCTCGCGGGGTGGGATATCGGCATCATGCCCTTCGCGTTGAACGAGAGCACGCGCTTCATCAGCCCGACCAAAACCCCGGAATTCCTGGCGGCCGGACTGCCCCTGGTGTCCACCTCGGTCGTCGATGTGGTGCGGGATTGGGGCGATGTCGGCCTGGTCGAGATCGCTGCCGACGCAGAGGCGATGGTGGCCCACGCCGAGGCACTGATGGCGCGCCCGCGCGCCGAATGGCTGCAGCGCGTCGATGCACGCCTCGCCGGCAATTCCTGGGATGCGACCTGGGTGGCGATGCGAATGCTGCTCGAACAAAAGCTGGAACCCAGCTTGTCGCACGGGTCGCCTCGTCAGGCGCCATGAGGCCTAGGACGAAGTCGCAGCGTCACACCCCGGCGCCGCTGTCATTGTCTCTCCACACTTGGATGCGGTGACGAGCGGCATGGTCGGGACTTGGTGGCGGTCAGCGAGGTCTGCCGCCGCCAGCCGGTGCACTGCCACAACTGGCGAAAGGGCACTCGCTGTGCCGGATTTCGCCGCAGACAGGGTAGCTGAAGCTGGACGGTCAGCGCTGCACGGCAGGCCGTCTCACTGAAGCCTTTCAGGAACTGAGCTTTATTCCGTCCTGTCACGGAGCCCCGCAGAACCGCCGTTCCAATCGAACAAAAACCGGCTGAGGTTGCCACGAAAGCAGGAAGTGAGGTGAAGGTTGGACGCCAAAAGGCGTCCAACCGGGGGACTACATTCTCCCCACCCTTTCTTATGCCGCGGCCGCCAGTGGCGCCGCTTCGATCTCCAACCCGTCGAGCCCCGCCGTCACCCGCAGCTGCTCGCCGTCATGCAGGCTGCCGGCGAGCAATAGGTTGGCCAGCTTGTCCTGCAGGTTCCGCTGGATCACCCGCTTCAGCGGTCGGGCACCATAGGCCGGATCGTAGCCGGCCTCGGCCAGCCATTCCCGCGCCGAGGCGTCGAGCTCCAGGCGGATGTTGCGCTCCTCCAGCAGGCGGCGCAGCCCGCCAAGTTGGATATCGACGATCGAGGCCATGTCGCCCCGCGCCAGGCGGCGGAACAGCACGATCTCGTCCAACCGGTTGAGGAATTCCGGCCGGAACCGGTCCCTGACCGCCCGCATCACCGCCGGCCGCGCGGCTTCGATATCCGCGGTCTCCGGCAGCTCGGCGATCGCCTGGCTGCCGAGGTTGCTGGTGAGCACGATGATGGTGTTGCGGAAATCGACCGTCCGCCCCTGCCCGTCCGTCAGCCGGCCGTCATCCAAGACCTGCAACAGGATGTTGAAGACATCCTCGTGCGCCTTCTCGACCTCGTCGAACAGGATGACTTGGTAGGGCCGCCGGCGGATCGCCTCGGTCAGCGCGCCGCCCTCGTCGTAGCCGACATAGCCCGGGGGCGCGCCGACCAGGCGGGAGACGGCGTGCTTCTCCATGTACTCGGACATGTCGATGCGCGTCATCGCCCGCTCGTCGTCGAACAGGAAGCCGGCCAGCGCCTTCACCAGTTCCGTCTTGCCGACGCCGGTCGGGCCGAGGAAGAGGAAGCTGCCGATCGGCCGGTTCGGGTCCTGCAGGCCGGCGCGGGCCCGGCGCACCGCCTTGCTGACCGCCTCCAGCGCCTCCTCCTGGCCGACCACGCGGCGGCGCAGCTGGTCCTCCATCTTGATCAGCTTGGCGCGCTCGCCTTCCAGCATCTTCTCGACCGGGATGCCGGTCCAGCGGCTGACCACGCCGGCGACGCCTTCTTCCGTCACTGCCTCGTTCACCAGCCGCGCATCGCCGTCGCCGGCACCGGCCAGCTTCTTCTCCAGCTGCGGAATCTCCCCGTAGAGCAGCTGGGAGGCACGCGCCAGGTCGCCGCGGCGCTGCGCCAGCTCGACCTCGGTGCGGGCGCGGTCCAGCTCCTCCTTCAGCTTCTGGCTCTCGACGACCTTGCCCTTCTCCGACTCCCAGCGCTGGGTCATCTCGCCCGAGCGCTCCTCGAGATCGGCCAACTCCTTCTCCAGCTTCTGCAGCCGGTCGCGGGAGGCCGGGTCCTCCTCCTTCCGCAGCGCCTCGCGCTCGATCTTGAGGCGCATCAGGTCGCGGTCGATCGCGTCCAGCTCCTCGGGCTTGCTGTCCACCTGCATGCGCAGGCGGGATGCTGCCTCGTCGATCAGGTCGATCGCCTTGTCCGGCAGGAAGCGGTCGGTGATGTAGCGGTTCGACAGGGTGGCGGCGGCGACCAGGGCGCTGTCGGTGATGCGCACGCCGTGATGCGTCTCGTACTTGTCCTTGATGCCGCGCAGGATGCTGATGGTATCGGCAACGCTGGGCTCACCGACGAAGACGGGCTGGAAGCGCCGCGCCAGCGCCGCGTCCTTCTCGACATGCTTGCGGTACTCGTCCAGCGTGGTCGCGCCGACGCAGTGCAGCTCGCCGCGCGCGAGCGCCGGCTTGATCAGGTTCGACGCGTCCATCGCGCCGTCCGCCTTGCCGGCGCCGACCAGGGTGTGCATCTCGTCGATGAACAGGATGATCTCGCCGGCGGCCTCGGTGACCTCGGCCAGCACGCCCTTCAGCCGCTCCTCGAACTCGCCGCGATACTTGGCGCCGGCGACCATGGCGCCGAGGTCGAGCGCCATGACGCGCTTGGTCTTCAGCGCCTCCGGCACGTCGCCGTTGACGATGCGCAGCGCCAGGCCTTCGACGATCGCGGTCTTGCCGACGCCGGGCTCGCCGATCAGCACCGGGTTGTTCTTGGTGCGGCGGGCGAGGACCTGAATGGTACGGCGGATCTCCTCGTCGCGGCCGATCACCGGGTCGAGCTTGCCCTCGCGGGCGAGTTCGGTCAGGTCGCGCGCATATTTCTTCAGCGCCTCGAAGGCCTGCTCGGCATTCTGGCTGTCGACCTTGCGGCCCTTCCGCAGGTCGGCCACCGCCGCCTCCAGCCGCTGCGCGTCGGCGCCGGCAGCCTTCAGGATACGGCCGGAGGGCGCATCGCTGGCGGCCAGCGCCACCAGCAGCCGGTCCTGCGCGACGAAGGCATCGCCTGCCTTCTGCGCCTGCTGCTGGGCGGCATCCAGCACGCGGACGATGTCGGGGGTGAACTGCGGCTGCCCGGCGCCGCCGCCGGAGACCTTGGGCTGCCGCCCGATCTCGGCATCGACCGCCAGCCTTGCCTGGGCGGGATCGCCGCCGGCGGCCTTGATCAGGCCGGCGGCCGCGCCCTGGTCGTCATCCAGCAGCGCCTTCAGCAGGTGCTCCGCGGTGACGCGCTGGTGGTATTCGCGGATGGCGATGGTCTGCGCCGCCTGCAGAAAGCCGCGGGCGCGATCGGTGAATTTCTCGATGTCCATGCTCATTGTCCCTCAGTGAGAGGCGACTGGTGCCAGCCATCCCTACATAGGCGACGGCCAGGACCAAGTTCATCCAGGATGTGGTAATCCGCCTTGCGTTGGGTCAAGGCTTCGGGGAAGGAAAATGTTCCGATGCGCGTCGAGCACATCTACCGTTACCCGGTGAAGGGCCTGACCGCCGAGGCGCTGGAGGAGGTGTTGCTCTCGCCCGGCGAATGCCTGCCGCACGACCGCCGCTTCGCCCTGGCCCAGGGCGATTCGGCCTTCGACCCGGCCGCCCCGGCCTGGGTGCAGAAGCGGCATTTCGGCTGCTTGATGGCCAATGCGCGGCTTGCCCTGCTGCATTCGGCCTTCGACCCGCAGACCGGCATTTTGGCAATCCGCCCACCGGATGCGCCGCCTCTGTTGGCCAGTACCCGGACCGAGGCCGGCCGCGTCGAGATCGGCGCCTTCCTGGCCGGCTTCCTCGGCGAGGAGGCGCGAGGCACCCCGCGCTTCGTCGAGGCGCCGGGACACAATTTCACCGATGTCGCCGCCAAGTGCGTCTCGATCATCGGCCTGTCGAGCCTGCATGCGTTGGAGCAGAGAGCCGGCGTGACGCTCGACCCGCTGCGTTTCCGCGCCAACATCTACGTCTCGGGCAGCACCCCTTGGGCCGAATTCGACCTGCTGGGGCAAGAGGTGCTGCTCGGGGGCGCCCGGCTGCGGGTCTTCAAGCGCATCGTCCGCTGCCCGGCGACCGAGGTGAACCCTGACACCGCCGAACGCGACGCCGCCCCGCCGAAATGGCTGCGCGAGCATTTCGGCCATGCCGATCTGGGGGTCTATGCCGAGGTGCTGGAAGGTGGCCGGATCGCGGTCGGCGATGCGCTGGAGCCGACCCAGGGCGACCTGCTGCACTGATCCTACTAACGTTCCGGTTATTAACGGTTTCTCGATTTTCTACTTTTGCGCGGGTCAGGCATTCATACTCCGGTAAGGGAGCCTACCCGGATGTCGAAGTACCGCAGCTGCAAATTCTACGGCTATGTGAAAGTTGATCTCCGTTCGACCTCGCCCCGGCGCTGGAGCTGGAGCGTGCGCCGGGATGGCAGCGACGTGGTGGTCTTCTCCTCCGACGCGCCCTTCGCCCATGCCGAGGATGCTTGGAGCGCCGGGAACAAGATCCTGAGCGCCTTGGAGGATGGATCGTTGGTCGATCCGCACCGCATTCTGACCGAGGTCGATTGATTGCCTCAAGGAAAGGAAGCCGTGGGGAGGGGGGAGGAAGCATCCCCCCACACCCCTTCCATTTCTTCTTCAGGTCACTCCGCGGCCGCCTGCGGCGGCGCGTAGATGTTGGCGCCGTCGTTGCGGAAACGCTCGGACATCTCGGCCATGCCCTGCTGGGCCGCGGCGCGGATGTCCTGGCTGATCTTCATCGAACAGAATTTCGGCCCGCACATGGAGCAGAAATGCGCCAGCTTGGCGCCTTCGGCCGGCAGGGTCTGGTCGTGGAATTTCTCCGCCGTCTCCGGGTCCAGTGACAGGTTGAACTGGTCACGCCAGCGGAACTCGAAGCGGGCGCGCGACAGCGCATCGTCGCGCAGCTTCGCCGCCGGGTGGCCCTTCGCCAGGTCGGCGGCGTGCGCGGCGATCTTGTAGGTGATCACCCCCACCTTCACGTCGTCCCGGTCCGGCAGGCCGAGATGTTCCTTCGGCGTGACGTAGCAGAGCATGGCGCAGCCGAACCAGCCGATCATCGCCGCGCCGATGCCGCTGGTGATGTGGTCGTAGCCGGGCGCGATGTCGGTGGTCAGCGGGCCGAGCGTGTAGAAGGGCGCCTCGCCGCAGACCTCCAGCTGCTTGTCCATGTTCTCCTTGATCTTGTGCATTGGCACATGGCCGGGGCCCTCGATCATCACCTGCACGTCGCGCTTCCAGGCAAGCCGCGTCAGCTCGCCGAGCGTCTCCAGCTCGGCGAATTGCGCCGCGTCGTTGGCATCGGCGATGGAGCCCGGCCGCAGCCCGTCGCCGAGCGAGAAGCTGACGTCGTAGGCCGCCATGATCTCGCAGATCTCGTCGAAGCGCTCGTAGAGGAAATTCTCCTTGTGGTGCGCCAGGCACCACTTGGCCATGATCGACCCGCCCCGGCTGACGATGCCGGTGACGCGCTGCGCGGTCAGCGGGATATAGGCCAGCCGCACTCCGGCATGGATGGTGAAGTAGTCCACCCCCTGCTCGGCCTGCTCGATCAGCGTGTCGCGGAAGATCTCCCAGGTCAGGTCCTCGGCGCGGCCGTTGACCTTCTCCAGCGCTTGGTAGATCGGCACCGTGCCGATCGGCACCGGGCTGTTGCGGATGATCCATTCCCGCGTGGTGTGGATGTTCCGACCCGTGGACAGGTCCATCACCGTGTCGGCGCCCCAGCGGATCGCCCAGACCAGCTTGTCCACCTCCTCGGCGACCGAGGAAGAGACCGCGCTGTTGCCGATATTGGCGTTGATCTTGACCAGGAAATTCCGCCCGATCGCCATCGGCTCGGCTTCGGTGTGGTTGATGTTGGCCGGGATGATGGCGCGGCCGCGGGCGATCTCGTCGCGGACGAATTCCGGCGTCACGTAGTCCGGAATGGCAGCGCCGAAGCTCTCGCCGTCTCGCGCCGCGGCCTCCCGCGCCCGCTCGCGGCCGAGATTCTCCCGGATCGCCACGTATTCCATCTCGGGCGTGATGATCCCGGCCCGCGCATAGGCCAGCTGGGTCGGCGTCCGGCCCGGCTTCGCCACCAGCGGCTGCCGGCCGGCACGGTCGAATTGCGGGACCTTCCGCGCCTCGCCCGGCTTCAGCCCGTCATCTTCGGGCTGCGGGTCGCGCCCGGCATAGGCCGCGACGTCGCCGCGGCCCTCGATCCAGCCGCGGCGCAATTCGGGCAGGCCCTGGCGGATATCGGTGCGGTGGGCGGCATCGGAATAGGGGCCGGACGGGTCGTAGACCCTCAGCGGCGGCTCGCCGCCGCTGACCGCGATCTCGCGCATCGCCACGCGCAGCCCGGGGTGCAGCACGCCCGGCACATGCACCTTGCGGGAGGCCGGCAGCGGGCCGGTCGTCACCTGCGGCAGCTCGGGGGTAAGGGAATCGGGCAAATGGACCTCCTCAAAATTGGAGATCCGGGGGCAATCGGTGCGCGGGGCGGACGCCCCCCTTGAGGGTCGCGCCCGTTCGTTCCTCTCCCTACGCCGGCATGACCCGGATCAGGTTCAAAGGGTCACGGCGCCCTTGCCGTATCTCAGCCCCATGCAGGGCCCCCCTTGGAACAAGACCGAGCCTGCGTCCGGCGCCACGTCCTGTCAACGCGGCGTCCGCAAGCGGTCAGACCGGCTCGCGGGTTTCCGGCTGCGGGCCGTCATAGTCGGCGTCGCCCTCGAGCGCATGGCCGTTGACCTGGCCATTCATCTCGCCGGGCTCGCCGCCATTGCCCTCGCCGCCCTCGCTTTGCTCGTTGCCCTGGCTGTAGCGGCGCTGCGGCGCCTGCTGGCCACCCTCGCGCTGCTGCTGCGCCTGGCTCATGGCGTTCAGGATGCGAAAATAATGCTCGGCGTGCTGGAAATAGCCCTCGGCCATCACCCGGTCGCCCGAACTGGTCGCATCGCGGCCGAGTTGGAGATATTTCTCGAACAACTGCTGAGCAGTGCCACGCAACCGCATGTCCGGACCGCTCGAGTCGAAGACATGGTTGCGATTCATCGGCGACTGGCCGGTCTGGCGGAACTGCGGCGGACCGCCCCCACCGCCGCCGCCACCCCCGCCGCCACCACCATGTCGGTGGTTGCGGCCGCGCATGCGTTTCATATTCATCAGTATTGCGTCTGCCGTCTCGCAGGTGGGCCGCCCCGGTCATCCCTCGGAGATCCGAAGGAGCACGGCATTGGCGGTCGATGTCGTCCAAAGCGTTGCGGCCGGCGTGGTGCCCACAGCCCGTCCGCTGCACGAACCCACGCGCCTCGGCGGCAGGCCAAGCCCGTCCGCCCGCGAGGGCCTGTGTCAAGCTAGCCTCCCTGGGCCGCCCCGCCAAACGGTTTTTTCGGCCAGTGCCGATCAGGCCGCCGCCAGGGCCGGTGCGCAAGCGAGCGTGACGGTGAAAACCGCCCCATCCGTACCGTTCGCGGCGGCAATGCTGCTGCCCATGCCATGGACCAGCCCATGGCTGACCGACAGGCCGAGCCCCAGCCCCTCGCCCATCGGCTTGGTGGTGAAGACGGGATCGAACAGCCGTGCCAGCACCGCCGGGTCCAGCCCGCCGCCGATATCCGCCACCTCGATGGCGACGCGCCCCTCGGCGGCCAAGGCGGCGGACAGGCGAATGCGCCGGGGCTGGCCGGGGGGGTCAGCCGGCGCATCGCGTCGCGGGCATTCAGCAACAGGTTCGCCAACACCTGTTCCAACGGCACCCATTGGCTCAACACGGGCGGCAGGCCTGGGGCGATCGCCTGCTCGAACTCCATCTCGTCGTGCCGCAGTCCGGCCCCCGGTCAGCACCAGCGCACCATCCAACGCCCCCCGCACCGAAACCGGCCCGAGCGCGAGCGGCTCGGCCCGGGCGAAGGCCTTCAGGTGCTCCATCAAGGTGCCCATGCGCTCGCCCTGGGCGACGATGCGGTCAAGCCGCCGCAGGGCGTCCGGGATTGCCGCCTCGCCACGGTTGCGCAATCCGCGGGCGGCATTGCCGGCGGCCAGGTACATGGTCGCCGCCGGCTGGCCCAGCCCATGAGCCAAGCCGGCGATCATCTCGCCGAGCGTCGCCAGCTTGGCGCTGGCCTGGACCTGGGCCACGAGGGTCCGTTCCCGGGTGATGTCGGTGATGGTGCCGACCAGTTCGGCGCTGCCATCCGGGAAGCGCTCGGCGATGCGGGCATGCCGCTCGACCCAGATATGGCTGCCGTCCGGGCGGACCATCTTGCGCTCCCGCCAGGACCCGCCCTCCGCCAGCGCATCGCGCAGGTCGGCATTTTCCTGCAGCGTGCGCGATTCCAGCGCATCGGCGGACCGCGGCGACCAGCAGAGTCCAGCCGATGAAAAGCAGGCTGTTGCCGAACAGTATGCCGGCAACTTCATGGGCACTGCCGCGCAACAACAGCATCGGCATGCCGACCTCAAAACAAAGATTGCCGCAGCCGCTCAGCCGGAGCGGCCGCAGATCCGTCTCCGCCTGAGCGAGCAAAAGGCAAAGCAGCCCAAGTGCTGCAACCGTGCAGGATACCGCCAATAAAAGCGTCGGGTAATCGATGCGCATGCGGGTTCCGGCTGGCTTCGGCCGCGGACCACACGACACACGCGAATTTGTTATGGGCTACATCCCTTATACCGTCGCCAGCATCAGTGCCCGCGGCACGCCGCCGAGATCGGCCCGGCAGCCGAGCACGCGCAGCCCCTTTGCCGTGGCGATGGCCTCCACCGCCGGTTGTTGCCCCTGGCCGAGTTCCAGCACCGCCCTGCCACCCGGCGTCAGCAGCCCCGGCAGCATCGCGGCGATGGCGCGATAGGCATCGAGCCCGTCCCTCCCGCCATCCAGCGCCGAGACCGGCTCGTGCCGCGCCACCTCCGGCATCAGGCCGGGGATGGTCGCGCTCTCGATATAGGGCGGGTTGGACAGGATCAGGTCGAAGCGGCCGGCAACCGGCGCGGCCCAATCGGCCACGGCGAAGGCGGAACGGTCGCCCAGGCCGAGCCGCGCCGCGTTGTCCCGTGCCAGTGCCGCGGCGGCCAGCACGCGGTCCAGGCCAAGGCCCGTTGCCGTGGGAAACTCGGACAGCGCCGCCAGCAAAAGGCACCCGGTGCCGGTGCCGAGGTCGAGCACCCGTCGCACCGCGGCACGATCGGGCAGGGCCTCGACCGCCGCCTCGATCAGCGTCTCCGAATCCGGGCGTGGGATCAGCGTGGCGCCGGAGACGGCGAAGCGGAGCGACCAGAATTCCTGCTCGCCCAGCAGATGCGCGACCGGCGCGTGGTCAAGCCGGCGGCGCAGCATATCGCCGAAGCGGGCCGCCGCCGCCGGCGGGACCGCGGCGCGCGGGTCGCGCAGCAGGTCCTCCTGCCGGCAGGCCATGGCATGCGCCAGCAGCAGCCGGGCCTCCAGCCGAGGACTCTCGATCGCCGCCGCACGCAGGTGCTGGCCGGCGCGGCAGAGGAAGAATCCTACCGTCCCGGCCGGATCGGCGCAGGCGGTCATCACGCCCTCCCCTGCACAGGAGGCGCGCCGGTCACTCGCCGTCGGCGGCCAGCCGCGCCGCCTCGTCCTCGGCGGTGAGCGCATCGACGATCTCGTCGAACTCGCCGAGCATCACCCGGTCGATCTTGTGCAGGGTCAGGCCGATGCGGTGGTCGGTGACGCGCCCCTGGGGGAAGTTGTAGGTGCGGATGCGCTCGGACCGGTCGCCGGTGCCGACCTGGCCGCGGCGATCGGCGGCGCGGGCACCGGCCAGCTTGGCGCGCTCGGCCTCGTAGATCCGGGCGCGGAGGATCTTCATCGCCTTGGCGCGGTTCTTGTGCTGGCTGCGCTCCTCCTGCATCGCCACCACGGTATTGGTGGGGATGTGGGTGATGCGGACCGCGCTGTCGGTCTTGTTCACGTGCTGGCCGCCGGCGCCGCTGGCGCGGTAGGTGTCGATCCGCAGGTCGGCCTCATTGATCTGGACGTCGACCTCCTCGGCCTCCGGCAGCACGGCGACCGTGATGGTCGAGGTATGGATGCGCCCCTGGGTCTCGGTCGCCGGCACGCGCTGCACCCGGTGCACGCCGCTTTCGTATTTCAGCCGGGCGAAGACGCCGCGGCCCTGGATCTCGGCGACCGCGCCCTTCACGCCGCCCAGCTCGCCCTCATCGTATTCCATCACCTCGAACTTCCAGCGCCGTACCTCGGCGTAGCGCTGGTAGGCGCGGAACAGCTCGGCGGCGAAGAGCGACGCCTCGTCGCCGCCGGCGGCGGGGCGGATCTCGAGGATCGCGCTGCGCTCATCCGCCGAATCCTTCGGCAGCAGCATGAGGCGGACCTCGCGCTCCAGCCGCGGCACGGCCTCCTTCTGGGCGAGGTACTCATCCTCGGCCAGCTCGCGCAGCTCGGGGTCGGCCAGCATGGCCTCGGCCTCGTCGCGTGCGCGCTCGGCGGCGCGCAATGCCTCGACCTTCTCGACCAGGGGTTCGAGCTCGGAGAGCTCCTTCGACAGCGCGCCGAACTGGCCGCCCTCGGCGGTCGAGAGCAGGTGCCGGACCTCCTCCGCCCGGGTCAGGACCCGGTCGAGCTTGTCGGCGATGCTCACCCGCGGGCCTCGTCGGCGTCCAGCGGCTCGTCGAGGTCGATATCGCTTCCCTCGGCGCCGAACTCCTCTTCCAGAATGGTCTGCAGCATGGCCTGGGCTGCGGTCTCGACCACGCCGGTCTCGGCCAGCGCCCGCAGCAGGTCGGGCAGCGCCACCCGCACCTGGCTGCCGGCATCAAGGTTCTTCACCACTGCCATGCCCTCGGCCAGTTCGGCATCACCCAGGATGACCGCGGCGCCGGCATTGATCTTGTTGGCGCGCTCCATGCGCCGTTTCAAGTTGCCCTTGTAGCCGACCTCGGCGACCACGCCGTGGTCGCGCAGCGACTGCAGGATGGCCAGCGAGGCCAGCTCGGCCGCCTCACCCATCGGGACGATGGCGACCGGGCGCGAGGGCTCGGGCGTCAGCGCATTGGCCTCGACCAGCAGGGACAGCCGCTCGACCCCGGCCGCCCAGCCAACCGAGGGGGTGGCCGGGCCGCCCATCTCCTCGACCAGGCCGTTGTAGCGGCCGCCGCCCATGACGGTGCCCTGGGCGCCGAGCCGGTCGGTGACGAATTCGAAGGCGGTGTGGCTGTAGTAGTCGAGGCCGCGCACGATGCGCGGGTTCTCCCGGAAGGGCACCTCGAAGGCGGTGAGGTAGCGCTTCACCGCGGCATAGAAGGCGGCGGCCTCCGGCGTCAGGTGGTCGTGGATGGTCGGCGCGCCGGCGACCAGGGCGCGGTCCTTGGGGTCCTTGCTGTCGACGATGCGCAGCGGGTTCTTCTCCAGCCGCGCCCGGCTTTCCTCGGACAGCGCGTCGCGATGCGCGGTGAAGTAGGCGACCAGCGCGGCGCGGTAGGCGTCGCGGCTGGCGGCGTCGCCCAGGGTGTTGATCTCGAGAACCGTGCCCTCCTCGATGCCCAACTCCTGCTGGATGTGCCAGCCGCAGGCGATCACCTCCGCATCCGCCAGCGGCTCGGCGGCGCCCAGCACCTCGATGCCGATCTGGTGGAATTGCCGGTAGCGGCCCTTCTGCGGCCGCTCGTAACGGAACATCGGCCCGGCATAGAAGACCTTGCGCGGCAGGTTCGACTGGGTCAGGCCGTTGGTCACCAGGGCACGGCAGACGCCGGCGGTGTTCTCCGGCCGCAGCGTCACGCTCTCGCCGCCGCGGTCCTCGAAGACGTACATCTCCTTCGAGACGACGTCCGAGGTGTCGCCCAGGCCGCGGGAGAAGACCCGGGTATCCTCGAAGATCGGGGTGGACCATTCCTCGAAGCCATAGAGCGTGGCCACCCGCCGCGCCGTCTCGATGACGAGGTGGTGCCGGCGGAACTCCGCGCCGATCAGGTCATGGGTGCCGCGGGCGGGCTGGAGCGGAGCTTGGGCCATGGGTCGCGGTTTGCCGCGTGGCGCGGCCGGGGGCAAGGGTTCAAGGGGCGATGAGGTCGAGCGTCGGGAAATAGGTCCGGTAGCGCGCCGCGTCGCGGGTCAGCAGCCGCAGCCCGGACACCTCGGCATGGGCCCCGATGAACAAATCCGGCAACACGCCGGTGCGGGTCCCGCCGCGGCGGCGATAGGCCTGGAAGACCTTGCCGGCGCGGAACAGGGCGGCGTGCAGGATGGGCAGGACGGCGACCTCCGCCTCGGCCAGCGTCGCCTCCACCTTGGCCAGGCCTTGGAAGCCTAGCCTATCGAGACCTCGGCGAAGACCACGGCATTCGCGCAGAGGCCCTCGGCCGCGGCGGCACGGCCGAATTGTTCAAGCGACCAGTCGGCCCAGGGATTGGGCGCGGAGAGGAGGTCGAGCAGGACATTGAAATTGACCAGGACCATCAGTCCTCGCCCCGGGTCATGGCCATGACCTCGTCGGTCGTCAGGCCGGCGGTGGCGCGGCCGAGCAGGCAGCGGAAACGGTCGGGCGCGGCCGGCGCCTCGGCGGATTTCCGCAGCAGGACCTCGCCGTCATCGGCGACCGTGAAATCCACCCTGCTGCCCGGGGTCAGCCCAAGCCGGTCCCGGATGGGCTTGGGAATGGTGACCTGGCCCTTGACGGTGAGGGGCATGCCCATGGCGGCAATACCTCTTGCCGGACCGGTATTGCCTAGGCAGCCGGGCCGGCCGAAGCAAGCGCGATCAGCGCACCGCCAGGGTCACCGCCAGGTACAGCGCCAACTGCACCCCCAGCATCACCCCCAGCCGCCGCAGCGCGGCATCCCGCCGGCCGATATCCTCGTCCAGCCCCGGTACCTTGTGCCGGCGCAGCGTCCCGACCAGCAATGCCGAGACGCCGAAGCCGTTCACGGCTACTCCGCCGCCTGCTTCGCCGCCTCGGCCTTGGCCACCGCCTCGGCGGCCTGGATCTGCGCCACCTTGCCCTCGACCAGCGCCACCACGTGGTCGACCAAGCCGGCCTCGTCGATGGTATGGTCGGTCTTGCCTGCGGCATAGATCATGTGCCGGCCGGCGCCGCCGCCGGTCAGGCCGATATCGGTCATCAGCGCCTCGCCCGGCCCGTTCACCACGCAGCCGATGATCGACAGCGTCACCGGCGTTTCGATATGCGCCAGCCGGTCCTCCAGCGTGGCGACCGTGCGGATGACATCGAACCCCTGCCGCGCGCAGGAGGGGCAGGAAATGATCTTCACGCCGCGATGGCGGATGCCGAGCGACTTCAGGATCTCCCAGCCGACATGCACCTCCTCCTCCGGCTCGGCGGAGAGCGAGACCCGCATGGTGTCGCCGATCCCGGCCCAGAGCAGGCTGCCGAGGCCCACCGCCGACTTCACCGTGCCGGTCCGCTTCCCGCCCGCTTCGGTGATGCCGATATGCAGCGGGTGGTCGCAGACCTCGGCCAGTTGCTGGTAGGCGGCGGCGGCGAGGAAGACATCGCTGGCCTTCACGCTGATCTTGAACTCGTGGAAGTCGTTGTCCTGCAGGTGGGCGGCGTGCCAGAGCGCGCTCTCGACCAGCGCTTCCGGGTTGGGCTCGCCGTACTTCTCCAGCAGGTGCTTCTCGAGGCTGCCGGCATTGACGCCGATGCGGATGGAACAGCCATGGTCGCGGGCCGCCTTGACCACTTCCTTCACCCGCTCGGCGCTGCCGATGTTGCCTGGGTTGATGCGGAGGCAGGCCGCACCCGCCTTGGCCGCTTCGATCGCCCGGCGGTAGTGGAAATGGATGTCGGCAACGATGGGAACATTCACCTCCCGGCAAATCTCGGCCAGCGCCGCGGTGCTTTCCGGCGTTGGGCAGGAGACCCGGACGATATCGACGCCTGCGACCTCGGCCCGGCGGATCTGCGCGATGGTCGCCGCGGCGTCCTCGGTTGGGGTGTTGGTCATGGTCTGGACGGTGATCGGCGCATCGCCCCCGACCGGCACCTTGCCCACCATGATCTGGCGGGACTTGCGGCGGGTGATCATCTGGTAGGGACGGTAGCTCATGGGGTTTCCCGGATCGTCCTGCGGAATCCTCCCCAATATGGCAGCCCCGGCGCCGATCCCAAAGCACCGGCCTCGCAGGGCCGGGATGTGCCTATTGCGGCGGGGCCGGGGCGGCAGGGCGCGACGGCGCCAGGGCGGCGAGCGGCTGGCCTGCCTTCAGCTTCTCGGCATCGACCTGCAGGTCACGTCGCACCGACTGGCCGGCGCCGAGCCCCGGGGTCGGCTGGCCATCCACCAGCACCTCCAGCCCGCCGGCATTGCCGGTGGACAGCAGCAGCCCGTCCCGGGCCGGCACCTGCCAGGACTCGCCCGGCCGCAGCACCCGATTGACCAGCACCGGGCCGCCTTGGCGCTCCCGCACCTGGATCCAGACCTCGGCGGCCCTGGCGCGCAGCAGGATGCGGCCCTCCGCGGCAACGGGTGGCGGCGGCGCGGGGGCAGCGCCGGGCGGGGCAGCGGGGACCGTCGCGACCGGCGCCGGCTTCGCCGGCACCGGCGCTGCATAGGCAAGGGTCGGATTCACCGTGGCCGCAGGCGGTTCGTGCTCCGGCGCCGTCTCGGGCGGGCTGCCCTCGCGCAGTGCCGACTCGATCGCCGGCGGCAGTGGCGGCACCGCATCGACCGTCCGGCTGCCACTGCCGGACCATTGGTACCAGCCGATATAGGCGCCGACCGCCAGCACCACCCCGACCAGCACCACCGCGCCGGCGGGCACGCCACGGTCGGGCACCGGCTCGGGGAAGACCAGGTCCGTCTTGCGCGCCACGGTCGGGCCGCTCGCCTCGCGGAAGCGGCGGACCACCTCGGCCTCGTCCAGGCCGAGGCTGCGCGCATAGGTGCGGACGAAGCCGACGGCATAGGCCGGCGCCGGCAGGTCACGGACCCGGCCTTCCTCCAGCGCCGCCAGGTAAACCCGGCGGATGCGCAGCGACTGGGCCAGATCCTCGATCGACAGGCCAAGCGCGAGGCGGGCATCGCGCAGTTCGGCGCCGAGCCGAGCAGGCTCGCCGTTGCCGGCTTCGAACTGGGACAGGCGCTTCATGTCGTCGGGCACGCCTCGCGATGTAACCCGGTCACGCCATGACGGCAAATCGAATTCACGGCTGCGCGATCAATCGTCAGGCAATGGACCCGAGCCTGCCACGGCCCGGGCCCGGCTGTCACGCGACGGCGGGCTGCCGGGCGGCGAGCGCGGCCTCCGCCTGGGCCATCAGCTCGGCGATGATCTCGGCCACCGGCTGTTCGCGGCCCACCATGCCGACACTCTGGCCGGCCATCAGGCTGCCCTGCTCGACATCGCCGTCGATCACCGCGCGGCGCAGCGCGCCGGCCCAGAAATGCTCGATCTCGAGCTGCGCTTCGTCCTTGGTCACCACGCCGGCGGTGAAGCGCTCCAGCACCACCGCCTGATGCTCAATGAAGCGGCGGGTGCCCTCGTTCTGCAGCGCGCGCACCGGGATCACCGGAAAGCGCGGGTCGATCTGCACCGTCGGCAGGGCGTCGCGCGCCGCGCCGCGGATGAAGGCCTGCTTGAATTTCGGATGGGCGATGGATTCGGTCGCGCAGACGAAGCGGGTGCCGAGCTGCACGCCGGCCGCGCCCATCTCGAGGTAGGACAGGATCGCCTCGCCGCGGCCGATGCCACCCGCCACGAAGACCGGAACCTCCCGGGCCATGCTCGGCAGGATCTCCTGCGCCAGCACGTTGAGGCTGACCGGGCCGATATGCCCGCCGGCCTCGGATCCCTCGATCACCAGCGCGTCGGCGCCTGACCGCACGAGCTTCCGGGCCAGGGCCAGGGCCGGGGCGAAGCAGACCACCTTTGCGCCGCCCTCCTTGGCCCGCTTGATGGCGGCGCCGGGTGGGATGCCGCCGGCGAAGACGATATGCGTCACGCCGGCTGCCAGGCAGGTCTCGACCAGCTGGTCCAGCCGCGGGTGCATGGTGATGAGGTTCACGCCGAAGGGCTTCGCGGTCAGCGCCTGGGTGCCGGCGATCTCCTCGGCCAGCCGCGGCGGCTCCATCGCGCCGCAGGCGATGACGCCGAAGGCCCCCGCGTTGGACAGCGCGGCGACCAGGTGCCGCTCGCTCACCCAGGACATCGCCCCGCCCATGATGGCAACGCGGCTGCCGAAGAAGGCGGCGCCGCGCGCCATCAGCCGGTCCAGCGCGGCCGCGGAAGCGGTGGTGGCGGGGGCGATCATGTCCATCGCCCTACGCCGCCGGGCCGTCGAGGCCGTAGGCGGTGTGCAGCGCGCGCACCGCCAGCTCGGTGTACTCGGCCGAGATCAGGACGCTCACCTTGATCTCGCTGGTCGAGATGACCTGGATGTTGATGCCCTTCTCGGACAACGCCCTGAACATGGTGTTGGCGACGCCGGCATGGCTGCGCATGCCCACCCCCACGACGCTGATCTTGGCGACCTCGGGGTCGGCCAGGATCGCCTCGAAGCCCAGCTCCGCGCGGGCCTTCTCCAGCGTGTCCTGCGCCCGGGCCAGGTCGGCCTTGCCGACGGTGAAGGTCATGTCGGTGGTGGCGTCGGCGCCGATGTTCTGCACGATCATGTCGACGTTGCAGTTGGCCGCGGCCAGCGCGCCGAAGACGCCAGCGGCGATGCCGGGCCGGTCCGGGACCCGCCGCAGCGTCACCTTCGCATCGTCCCGCGAATAGGCGATGCCGCTCACGATGGGCTGTTCCACGATCTCGTCCTCATCCACCACCAGGGAGCCTGGCTTGTCCTCGAAGCTCGATAGCACCTGCACCCGGACCCGCTGCTTCATGGCGAGCTCGACCGAGCGGGTCTGCAATACCTTGGCGCCGACAGAGGCCAGTTCCAGCATCTCCTCGTAGGCAATGCGGTCCAGCTTGCGGGCGCGCGGCACGATGCGCGGGTCGGTGGTGTAGATGCCGTCCACGTCCGTGTAGATGTCGCAGCGGTCGGCCTTGACCGCGGCCGCGATCGCCACCGCCGAGAGGTCCGACCCGCCGCGGCCGAGCGTGGTCACCCGGTTGCGGGCCGGCTCGATCCCCTGGAAGCCGGCGATCACCGGCACTTGGCCCTGCTGCATGCGCTCGATCAGCAGGCTGCCGTCGATGCTCTCGACCCGGGCCTTGCCATGCGCGCCGTCGGTGACGATCGGGATCTGCCAGCCCTGCCAGGACCGCGCCTCGACGCCCACGGTCTGCAGCGCGATGGCGAGCAGGCCGATGGTGACCTGCTCGCCGGTCGCCACCACCACGTCGTATTCGCGGGCGTCGTGCAGCGGCGACAGCTCCTGGCACCACTTGACCAGCTGGTTCGTGGCGCCGGACATGGCGGAGACGACGACGGCAACCTCGTGCCCGGCCTCGACCTCGCGCTTCACGCGGGCGGCGACGTTGCGGATACGGTCGAGATCGGCGACGGAGGTGCCGCCGAACTTCATCACGATGCGGGCCATGGGGCGCTTCTTGGTGGGAAATTGGGTGGTGCAGGCAATGGGTCGCGCGGTTGCGCCCGCGCGAAGGCCGGCACAGATACCCACCCGGACCCCGCGCTGCAACATTCGCGAGGGGCATGACGAGGATGCGGCACATGGCGCAGGTCGAAAGCGGCACGGCGATCGGGGCGGAGATCGCCAAATTCGACCGGCTGGCAGCCGAATGGTGGGACCCGAAGGGGCCGATGCGGCCGCTGCACGCCATGAACCCGGCGCGGATGGGCTGGATCATCGCCCGCATCGCCCGGCGGCAGGGCCGCGACCCGGCGGCCGAGCGGCCGCTGGCGGGGCTCAGGGTGCTCGATGTCGGCTGCGGCGCCGGGTTGGCGAGCGAGGCGCTGGCCCGGGCCGGCGCCACCGTGACAGGGCTGGACGCGGCGGGATCGGCCCTGGCGGCGGCCCGCGCCCATGCCGCGGCAGGGGGCCTGGCGATCGACTACCGCGAGGGCCGGCCGGAGGACCTGCTGGCCACGGGCGGCAGCGGGTTCGATGCGGTCCTGGCGCTGGAGGTGATCGAGCACGTCGCCGACCGCGAGGGCTTCTGCCGGCACCTGGCCGGGCTGGTGACGCCGGGCGGGCCGGTGTTCCTGTCCACCCTCAACCGCACGCCACGCTCCTGGCTGATGGCCAAGTTCGGCGCCGAATACCTGCTGCGGCTGCTGCCGGTGGGGACGCATGACTGGCGGATGTTCGTCCGCCCGGCTGAGCTGGGCGCGAAATTACGGCAGGCGGGGCTGCGGGTGGTGGACATCGCCGGGCTGAGCATGGACCCGCTGACCGGGCGCTGGAGCACGGGGCGCGATGTCGGGGTGAACTACCTGGTGATGGCGGCGGCGGGGTGACCCGCGCCTATTGCCGCCGCGCCTCGCCGGTGCGGCGGCCGGATGGGTCGTAGAAGCGCGTCGTGTCGCCGCGTGTCTCGGCCCGGCCGGTGGAGCGGCCGGCGCCGTCGTAGAAGCGGGTCGTGTCCCCCCGGCGCTCGGCGCGGCCGGTGGAGCGCCCGGTCGGATCATGGAAACGGCCGCCCTCGGCCCGGCCGGTGCTGCGACCGGCCTGGTCATAGAACCGCGTGGTGCCGTCCCGCGTTTCCGCCCGCCCCGTGCTGCGCCCGGCGCTGTCGTAGAAGCGAGTTGTCCCGCCACGGCTCTCCTGCCGCCCGGTGGCGTGGCCGGCGGCGTCGTAGGTCCGCAGCGTCTCCTGCGCCGAGGCTGCCCCCGCCAGCAACACCAAGCCCAGGACCAGCCAGCGCATCCGTCTCACCCGTCGGCGCGCGGCACCCAGGGCAGGCGCGCGATCTCGATCCCCTCCTCCTGCAACGCCTCGGTATCGGCCTCGGAGGCCTCACCGTAGATGCCCCGGCGGTCGCTCTCGCCGCGGTGCATCCGACGCGCCTCCTCGGCGAAGCCGGGGCCGACATAGTCGCAATTCTTCTCGACCTCGGCCCGCATCCGCTGCAGCAGGGCCACCACCTGCGCCGGCACCGGTCCGGCGGCAGCCTGGCTGCTGCCCGGCGGCGGCAGCGGTGGTGGCGCGGCGGCGGCCGGCGGGGCCGGCGGCGGCACCACTTCCTTCACCCGGCTGCGGCCCTTCTTCGGGATGGCCGGGGCCATCAGCCGCTTGGCGACCTCGGTTGCGCCGCAGACCGGGCATTCGACGAAACCGGCCTTGGCCTGCGCCTCGAAGCCGGCACTGTCAGGGAACCAGCCGTCGAACTCATGCCCGGCATCGCAGCGTAGATCGTAATGGATCATCCCAAGCTTTCCCCGGCCCGCGGCATCGCCCGGACACGAACCTTCATTATAGGCCGGCACTCCGCCATTGGGAGTGCCAAATTCTTGCGCGGACGTAAAGATCCTCGGCACGCCATGCCGGGATGGCCGCCCCGGGCCGCCGCGCCCCGTGTCACTGCGGTCATCGGCGGGCCTCAGGCCGCCAGCAGCGGGTCCAGCTTGCCGGCGCGCTCCAGCGCGGCGAGTTCGTCCGACCCGCCGATCGCGGTGCCATCGATGAAGATCTGCGGCACCGTGGTGCGGCCGCCGGAGCGCGCGATGGCGTCCTTGCGGGCCTGCGAGCCATTGGGCGCGTCCAGCTCCTCGAAGGCGACGCCCTTCTTGCCGAGCAGCGCCTTGGCGCGCTCGCAATAGGGGCAGAACAGGGTGGTGTAGATTTCGACCTTGGGCATGCCATGCAGTTTGGTCCGGCGGGCGCCGCGGTCAAGCACCCGTCACGGCACGGCAAGAAGCAGGGTAATGACCGGGCTGGCCAGCAGGAAGCCGATGGCCACCATGGTCAGCAGCCTGGCCGGCGGATCCTCGTCCCCGGCACCGATCCGCCGCTGCCGGGCCGGCAGGGCGAAGGATGACGTGGTGCCCAGCGGCGGGCCCGATGCGGGCTCGGCACCATGCGGGATGCTGGACATGCGGCCTCCTGCTGCCTGTCGACACCTGACAGGGTCGCGCCTTGGAATGAACTCCGGGTTAGCGCGGCTCGCCAAAGATCGATATCCGCGTCCGGATCGATAACCTGAAAACAAACCACCCGTGCCGGAGGCGGCCGCCAGGTCAGCGCGGCGCCTCCAGCCGGGGATCGGGCACCCGCGCCGCCGCCAGCACGTCCACCGCCGCGGCGCCGGCCGCCAGCAACGCCCGGGCACAGGCCTCGGCGGTGGCGCCCGAGGTCATGACATCGTCCACCAGCAGCACCCGCCGCCCGGCGATCCGCGCGGCGCCGCGGCGGGAGACGGCGAAGGCCTCCGCCAGCAGCGTCGCCCGCGCCGCCGCGCCGAGTTCGCCGAGCGGCGGCGTCGGCTGCACCCGCCGCAGCACATCGGGAAGTTGCGGGATGCCGGAAAGCCGGGCCAGCCGGGCGCCCAGCAACGCCGCCTGGTTGTAGCGGCGCGCGAGCAGCCGCCGCCAATGCAGCGGCACCGGGGCGATGAATTCCGCCCGCGCCAGCAGCGCCGCCCCGGCCCGGGCCATATGGCGGGCGAGCGGGCCGGCCAGCTCGGTGCGGTCGGCATGCTTGAAGGGCAGCACCAGGCGCCGCGCCCCCTCGTCATAGCGCAGCGCGGCGCGGGCGGCGTCGAAGGCGGGCGGCCGGGCCACGCAGGCGGGGCAGGCCGGCCCCGCTCCGGCATGCGGGAAGGGCACGCCGCAGTGGGCGCAGAGCGGCGCGGTGACGAAGGACAGCGTCCCGAAGCAGGCGCCGCAGAGCGCCCCTTGGGCATCCACCGCGGCATCGCAGGTCAGGCAGTGCGGCGGCAGCACCGCATCCAGCGCCGCCAGGCCGAGCCGCCGCAGCACCATGCCGGCTGCCGGAAGGCTAGGCCTGGCCGAAGCGCGCATCGCCGTCGCGGGCGACCTCATGCACCAGGTCGATCTCCCAGGAGAGGTATTCGCGCATCGCCGCCTCCACCCCGTCGTTGCGGTCATAAGGGCGGAGATAGACGTCGATGCAGTCGGCATCCGCGGGGTCGCGGCGGTCCGCTTCCAGCGGCAGGCCGGCCGCCTTCCAGGCGGCGATCCCGCCGGCCAGCAGCGCCACGGGGCCGAGGCCGAGCGCTTCCAGTTCCGGCACCGCCAGCCGGCCGATGGCCTCCTCGGCCGCGACGACCACGATCCGCCGGTCCGCGGCCAGGCGCGTCCGCAGCGCCGCCAGCCGGGTCCGCACGCCCCAGAGCGCGCCGGGCGGATGCCCCTCCCGGAAGTCGAGCGAGCGGGTGAGCTGGATCACCTGCGCGGTGCCGGCCTCAAGCGCCACGGCGAGGTCCGCCGGCGTGACGGTGGCGGGCGAGAGCGCCGCGGCCTCCGGGCAATCGGACTGCCAGGGGCCGGTCTCGAGCGGGCCGGCGAGACCGTCGGTGAGGACATAAACCTCCCAGCCGCCGAGCTGGCGCAGCCAGCCGCCGGTCATCCGGGCCCGCACCCCGGTATCGTCCACCAGCACCACCCGGGCGCCGCGCACCGCGATCCAGTTGTCGCTCCCCTGCACGAGCTGTCCGCCCGGCGCCATGCGGCTGCCCGGCAGGTGGCCGGCCAGGTATTCCTCCGGGTCGCGGACATCGAGCACGTGCGTGGTGCGCGCGGTGTCAGCCAGCAGCGCCGGCAATGCGGCGCGGTCGATGGTCTTCACCCCCCAGCGCTCCGCGAAGGCCCGGGCGCGGTCCAGCGCCAGGGGCAGGCTGGCCGGGGTGCCGCGCGGGAAGCTGGCGGTCCTGCCGCGGTCGCAGGCGAAGCCGGCCAGCTCCCAGCCCATGGTGCCGTTGCGCAGGGCGACGACCTTGTTCGGCACGCCGGCGCTGCGCAGGCTCTCGGCCCCCATGATCGACCGGGTCCGGCCGGCGCAGTTCACCACGATGGTGGTGCCGGGCGAGGGCACCATGTCGCCGATCCGGTAGACCAGCTCGCCGCCAGGCACGTCGATCGCGCCGGGGATGGACATGCGGTGGAACTCGTCCATCGGCCGGCTGTCGAGCACGACCATGTCCTGCCCGGCCTCCATCATCGCCCGCAGCTCGCCGGGGTCGACCGAAGGGGTGTGGTACTGGTGCTCGACCCACTCGCCGAAGGCCTTGGAGGGGACGTTGACGCCGGAGAACAGCACGTAGCCGGCGGCTTCCCAGGCCCGGGTGCCGCCCGCCAGCACCGACACATCGGTGCAGCCGATCGTCGCGAGGATCGCGGCCAGCGTCTCGGCCAGCCCGCCCTCCCCGCCATCGACGCAGCAGATCCGCACGCCAAGGCGCGGCAGGATGGCGCGTGCCCGCGTCTCGGCCCGCGACAGGGCGCAGGGATTGGCCCAGAACAGATGCGACCTGCCGAACTCGCCATCCTCCCGCGCATCGAGGATCGCCAGTTCCCCGCCATCGCCGATCCAGGCCTTCAGCGTCGGCGCGTCGATCATTTGCATGGTCGTCTTCTCCCCCGTTTCGCCGGCCAGCCTAGACCCGTGGGCAGCGGGGCGACAAAGGGGTGAAGCGCGTCACAGCAGGCCTTCCTGGCGCAGCGAGACATGCCGGCCGTTGCCGATGATGATGTGGTCGTGCAACGCGATGCCGAAGACCATGGCGGCGGCCTTGATCTCCCCGGTCATCTCGATGTCCGTGCGCGACGGCGTCGGGTCGCCGCTAGGGTGGTTGTGCACCAGGATCATCGCCGTCGCCTGCAACTCGAGCGCCCGCTTCACCACTTCCCGCGGGTAGACCGGAGTGTGGTTGACCGTCCCCCTGCCCTGCACCTCGTCGGCGATCAGCCGGTTGCGGGTGTCGAGGTAGAGGACGTGCACCTCCTCCACCCGCTCCCGCGCCAGGTGCGCGGTCAGGTAGTCGATCAGCCGGTCCCAGGAGTTCAGCACGACGGTCTGCTTGAATTCCTCGCGCGTCAGGCGGAGGGCTGCGGCCTGCACCGTCTTCAGCGCCGCGGTCCCGGCATCGCCCAGCCCCTCGACCCCGCGCAGCTCGATCGGCGGGGCGGCGATGGCGTTGGCGAAGCTGCCGAAGCGGTTGAGCAGGGCGCGGGCGATCGGCTTGGTGTCGCGCCGCGGCAGGGCCAGGAACAGCACCATCTCCAGAAGTTCGTGGTCCAGCACCGCTTCGGGGCCGGCGACCAGCAGGCGCTGCCGCATCCGGGCGCGGTGGCCGAGATGGCCGGGGGTCTCGGCATCCTCGGCCGTGTCGGGCAGGCCTTCCAGCGGCAAGCCCGGCAGGCGGGGCGCCGGCGCTGGCCGGCGGCGTGGCGCCGCCGCGGTGCGTGGGCTGCGGGCCGGCTCCGGCAGGGACAGCAGGCAAGATAGCCCCGCGTCAGACAGCCCGGACCTCGGATCGGCCTTACCCATTTTGCCCACCTGCGGGTTGTGCAACGCAGGCGATCATAACGATTTGGAGGATTTCGTCTACGAAAAGACGATCCGACCCCGGAACCGTCCCGGCGGCAGGGCGAAGGTTCCGGTCAGCAGCAGGGCACGAAGAAACCAGGCCGGTAGGATGGCTACCGGACGTGGGCGCGCAGTTATGTCATGCCTGTGCATAGTGCGGTTCGCATGGCATCTCGCGCCCCGTTCCTCGCCTGCGCTTGATGCACGTTCGAGTGACATGATCCTCAATCGACCGACTCTTGCGGTGCCGCAAGGCCGGCAACCGTCGCGGTGCGAAGCTCGGCAAGTGTCAAGACACCGAGGGAAACAATGTCAAAACGTTTCGTATTGGCAGTTCTTGCCGCCAGCATCAGCTTGGCCGCCTGTACAAAGCCGGAAGCGCCGCGCACCGCGCCGCCCATGGCTGGTACGGCCGCTGGCACCTGCGACGACCCGATGTCCGGCGCGGCCCGCGACCGGGCGGGCACCGGCTGCCTCGCCGGTGCTACCCAGGGCACGCCGCGGATCGCCGGATGCGATGTCGGCGGTCCGCAGGTTGCCTATCGCGGCCTGCCCATGGGCACGGTGGGCGACCCGAACCGGCGGCTCGGCCAGTATGGCATGCAGCAGAGCTGCCCCTGACCGGGTCGCCGGTCGCGCGGCATAGCCGCACGCGACATTGTCCGGGAGATCTCCTCCCGGACCGGTTCTCGCGGATCAGCCCGAATAGGGCGGCCGATGCAGCCCGGCCGGGGAGAAGGTAAAGACCTCGCACCCCGTCTCGGTAACGCCCACCATGTGCTCGAATTGGGCGGAAAGGCTGCGATCGCGGGTCACCGCGGTCCAGCCATCGTCGAGGATCTTCACGTCCGATCGGCCGGCATTCACCATCGGCTCGATGGTGAAGAACATTCCCGGCTTCAGCACTGGGCCTTCACCGGGGCGGCCGAAATGCAGCACGTTCGGCGGCTCGTGGAAGCGGCGGCCGATTCCATGGCCGCAGAAGTCGCGCACCACCGAGAAACGGTGTCGCTCAACGAAGACCTGGATGGCATGGCCGATATCGCCCAGCGTCGCCCCCGGCTTTACCGCGGCGACGCCGAGCATCAGCGATTCATAAGTGACGTCGAGCAACAGCCGCGACTTGGTCGAGGCGGTGCCGGCGACGTACATGCGGCTGGTATCGCCATGCCAACCGTCGAGGATGACGGTGACGTCGATATTGACGATGTCGCCATCGGCCAGCACGCGCTCGCCCGGGATGCCGTGGCAGACGACGTGGTTGATCGAGGTGCAGATCGACTTCGGGTAGCCACGATAGCCGAGCGGCGCCGGCGTCGCCCCGGCCGCCAGGATGTGGTCGTGGCACAGCCGGTCCAGCTCGCCGGTGGTGATGCCGGGGCGGACATGCGGGGTGATCATGTCGAGGGTCTCGGCGGCCAGTTGGCCGGCCCGGCGCATGCCGGCGAAATCCTCGGACGTGTGGATCGTGATGCGGCGTGAGTCGCCGCCCTGCTGGTCCATGGTGCTCGGCTGTCTCTGGCAGGGTGAATGGCTATTAACATGCGCGTGGGGGCCGCCAGACGCAAGCGCAAGGCTGGCTTGGGGGTTGCGTCTCAGCGGGCCGGTCCGCGCCCGGTCGGCTCCCCGGCGGCGCGCTCCTCGACACCCAGCGCATCCGCCAGCCGCACCGTGGCACTCCCCGGCCGGGCCGGCTTGCTCTGGCTCTCATGCGGCGACCAACCGGTCATCACCAGCAGCCGCAGGCTGGCAGGGAAGCCCTCGGCATCGACCGGCAGCCGGCTGGCCGCCGACGGCAGCAGCGCCCGCGGCGGCGTGCGCGGGTCACGCGCTCGCACCGCATTGCCCTCGCCCGCCGCGCGCAGGTCCTCGAACAGCGCCAGCGGGGTGCGGTAGCGGATCGGCAGCGCCTCCCCATCCGCCACCGGCAGGGCAAACCCGGCCCGCTGCAGCAGCCCGGCCAGGTCGCGCAGTTCCGGGAAGGGCGAGACCCGGGGCGAGATCCCGCCGCGCAGCTCGGTCTCGGCCTCGGCCAAGGCCTCGCGCAGTTCCTGCAGCGTGCCGAGGCCGGGCAGCGCGGCAAGGAACAGCCCGTCCGGGCTGAGCGCCCGGCGGATCTGCACCAGCGCCCCGGGCAGGTCGTTCACCCAGTGCAGCGACAGGTTCGCCACCACCAGGTCGAAGCTGCCCGCGGCAAAGGGCAGCCATTCCTCGTCGCCGGCGACCGCCAGCCCGCCTGCCCCGGCCGCCATCCGAGCCGAGAGGTCGAGCGAGACGACGAAAGGGATGCCGCGCGCCCGCAACAGCGGCGCCACCACGCCGCGGCCGCCGATCTCGAGCGCCCGGGAGAAGCGCCGCGTGGTGTCGTCCAGCCGGTCGAGCAGCCGCTCGGCGGCGGCCTCCAGCACCGGCGCCACGCGGGTCACGGTGGCGGCGGCGCGGTCGCGGCGGAGCCGCACCAGGCGGCGGTCGAAGACCCGCATCGGGTCGTGCTCGGGAAGGGTCATGCCGCACCGCAGGTAGGGCGCCACAGCGCTGATGTCACGGTGCCTGCAAGGCTGCCAGGATCGCCGTGGCGAAGGCGCGCGGATCGGCCGGGGCCGGCTCGCGCTGCGGCATGGTCACCCGCAGCCGCAGCAGCCCGCCGCCGACACCGCCGGCGCAGAGCAGACCCTCTACCCTTTCCCGGCCATACAGCCCGCTGGTTTCGGCGCAGGCCAGGCGCGGCTCGGTTGCCAGCGGCAATGTCAGCCGGGCGACTTCCCGCTGCTGGCGGTGGCCTGGGGCGCGCAGCGCCTCATCAAGCAGGCCGGCCAGCGCCATGGCGGCGGCCGGCGATGCGGCGCCCGGCGGCACCGGTCCTTCGGCCAGGCGGTAGAGCTCGAGGATGGCTCCCGCGGCGACGCGGCCGCGGGTGGCATAGGCGACCTCCCGCCCTTGTTCCCGCTGTGGCAGCGGCAAGGTCGCACCGCGCTGGAAACCGGCGGCGCTCGCGGGCAGCCGCGCCGCGAGGTCGGCCGGAGTGACCGGCGCCGTCGCCGCCGTCTCGGGCGCCGCGCAGGCGGCCAGGGCGAGCGCGCCGGCAAGGCTGGCGGCGCGCAGCACCCCGCGCCGCATCAGCCCGGCAGGCCCACCAGGGCGGTGGCCGGCACAGCCGCTACGAGGGCCGGGCGCTGCTGCAGCGCGGCGTGCTCGCCGCCGAAACGCTGCATCAGGTGATGCCCGTCCTCCCAGACCATCTTCAGGCCGATATAGATGATCAGCGCGACGCCGATATAGGCGATCCAGCGGTAGCGCTCAAGCAGCTTGGAGATCAGCGTCGCGGCCACGCCCATCAGCAGGATCGAGATGATCAGGCCGACGATCAGCATCGGCATGTTGCCAGCCGCCGCGCCGGCTACCGCCAGGACGTTGTCGAGGCTCATCGAGACATCGGCGATGACGATCTGGCGCAGCGCCGTCGCCATCGTCTTGACCTCATGGTGGCTGTGGTCTCCCGACTCGTCCTCCTTGTCCTCGGCCCGCAGTTCCTTGAAGAAGCCGTAACCGATCCAAAGCAGCAACAGGCCGCCGACCAGCATGAGGCCAGGGATCGCCAGCAACTGCACCGCGGCGATGCTGAGCACGATGCGCAGGACCACGGCCAGCACCATGCCGAACATGATCGCCTTCGGCCGCTGGTTGGCCGGCAGGCCGGCGGCGGCGAGGGCGATGAGCACCGCATTGTCGCCGGAGAGAATGATGTTCACGCCGAGGATCTGGGTCAGCGTGAGCCAATCCCACTCGGCCAACATCGAGGTCATGTCCATACGGTAGCGTCTCCGGCCGGAAGAAAGTTGCGCGAAATGGCCGGAATCCCGGCGGCCGGCAAGCTAAGGGAGGCGCGGCGGCCTGTGAAGCCGCCGGGCACCCACCCTGCGTGTCGTCGCCCGGTGCGCTTGGGAAGGCTACTCGGCGGGCTTCAGCCGGGGCTCCACCTCCTGCTGCTGCGGCGGGGCGTGGGTTTCGGTGCCGCTAAGGCGGCGGACAGCACCGACGGTCAACGCCGCCAACGCCGCGATCACCACCACCTGGCCGAGCGTCGCCGCGGCCCAGATCCAGGCCGGGAACACCTGCGGCAGCGCCAGGTAGCCCAGCGGCAGCATCAGGTAGGCATAGGCGCCCGGCACCTTGTCGGCGACCTGGTGTGTCCCCTGCCAGACCATGTCGGCGGCGACATAGAGAATGACCAGCAGGCCGACCCAGGCGATCCAGCGATGCTTGTTGAGCAGGTTGGCGATCAGCGTCGCCGCCACGCCCATCAGCACCACGGAGATCGCCAGCCCCGCCACCAGCACCCAGGTATGGTCCTTGGCCGCGCCGGCGACGGCCAGGACGTTATCCAGGCTCATCGAGATGTCGGCCACCAGGATCTGGGTGATGGCCTGCGGCAGGGTCTTGCGCGGCGCCGTGGCCTGGGCGGCGGCAAGTTCAGCCTCCGATTCGTTGCCATGGCCACCGTCGCGCAGTTCCCGGTACATCTTCCAGCAGACCCACAGCAGCAGCACGCCGCCGGCCAGGGTGATGCCTACGATCGCCAGCAATTGGGCGGTCACCGCGGCGAAGCCGATGCGCATGATGGTGGCGGCGATGATGCCCCAGAAGATCGCCTTGCGGCGCTGGTCGGCCGGCAGGCCAGCCGCAGCCATGCCGACCACGATGGCGTTGTCGCCGGCAAGGACGAGGTCGATGAACAGAACCTGGGTGAGCGGCAAGAGCCAGTCGGGCATATCGGGTGGAATTCCTGCACCGGCTAACCGGGGTTGGATGATGCCCCGCACATAAATAATAGGCAATCTATTTGCAACCCCGCAGCCGGAGTCCGCCCTGCCCTCGCCGGCGCCTCTTGCCAAGGATCGGGCCGGTGGTTCAAACCGCGCGGCTGCCCGACACATCGCCGCCGCGCGCCGCAGCGTGGCCGCCCGAACGCCCGAGGCCCGGATGGTCCCCCGCTACACCCGCCCGCAGATGGCCGCGATCTGGTCCCCCGAGGAACGCTTCCGGATCTGGTTCGAGATCGAGGCCCTGGCCGCCGAGGCAATGGCCGAATCCGGCGCCATCCCGGCCGAGGCAGCCAGGGTGATCCGGGAGAAGGGCACCCCGCGCGCGGCCTCCATCGGCGCCGCCGAGGTCGAGGCGATCGACGCGATCGAGCGGGTCACCCGGCACGACGTCATCGCCTTCCTGACCTGGATGCAGGAAGGCATCGGCCCCGAGGCCCGCTTCATGCACCAGGGGCTGACCAGTTCCGACGTGCTCGATACCAGCTTCGCGGTGCAGCTGACCCGCGCCGCCGACCTGCTGATCGCCGATGTCGATGCGCTGCTGGCCGCCCTGAAGGGCCGCGCCGAGGAACACAAGTACACGCCCACCATCGGCCGCAGCCACGGCATCCATGCCGAGCCGACCACCTTCGGCCTGAAGCTGGCCGGCCACTACGCCGAATTCGCCCGCAACCGCGCCCGCCTGGTCGCTGCCCGGGCCGAGATCGCCACCTGCGCCCTCAGCGGCCCGGTCGGCACCTTCGCGAGCGTCGACCCGCGGGTGGAGGAATTCGTCGCGGCCAGGCTCGGGCTCGCGGTCGAGCCGGTCTCCACCCAGGTCATTCCGCGCGACCGCCATGCCGCCTTCTTCGCGGCACTCGCGGTGGTCGCCGCCGGGATCGAGCGGCTGGCGACCGAGGTGCGGCACCTGCAGCGGTCCGAGGTGCGCGAGGCTGAGGAGTATTTCCACGCCGGCCAGAAGGGCTCCTCGGCCATGCCGCACAAGCGCAACCCGGTGCTGTCGGAGAACCTGACCGGCCTGGCCCGGCTGGTGCGCAGCCATGTCGTCCCGGCGCTGGAGAACGTCACCCTCTGGCACGAGCGCGACATCAGCCATTCCAGCGTCGAGCGGGTGATCGCCCCGGATGCCTGCATCGGGCTCGACTTCGCGCTGTCGCGCCTGACCGGGATGATGGAGAAGCTGACCGTCTACCCCGAGCGCATGGCCGAGAACCTGGAGAGCCTCGGCGGCGTGGTGCACAGCCAGAAGGTGCTGCTGGCGCTGACCCAGGCCGGGCTGAGCCGCGAGGCGAGTTATGCGGCGGTGCAGCAGGCGGCGATGGCGACCTGGACGAAGCTGGGCAAGGACGATGCCCGCAGCTTCGCGGAGAACCTGCTGGCCAACCCGGAGGTGGCGGGGGTGCTCGACGCCGCGGCGCTGGCCAAGGCGATGGACCCGCAGCGCGACTTCCGCCATGTCGACACGATCTTCGCCCGGGTCTTCGCAGCGGCGTGATGCGGCTGCCCAGGGCGGGCCGTCCCGCCGCCGCGTTTCCGCCCCATGCCATGCCTATATCGGGCATCGACAAGGAGGTCTGGTGCGATGCGCCGCCTGAAGATGCTGTTCCTCGCCGCCGCGGCCGGGCTCGGCGCCCTGGCCTGGGCCATGCCGGCCGAGGCGCATGGCCATTGGTACGGGCCGGGGCCGGGTTTCTACCGCCCGCCGCCGCCACGCTACTGGCGGCCGCCGCCCCCGCCGCCGGTGTACTACCGGCCGCCGCCGCCCGCCTATTACGGCCCGCCCCCGGGCCATTACGGCCGGCCGCCAGGTTATTTCCCGCCGCCACCGCCGCGCTACTACGCGCCGCCGCCGCCTCCCTACTATTACCGCTGACCGCGGCCGGGGCCCCCGCTGAGGCCCCCTGCTGATGTGCACCGTTATCCTGCTGCACCGGCCGGGCCATGCCTGGCCGGTCCTGGTCGCCGCCAACCGCGACGAGATGCTCGACCGCACCTGGGACCCGCCTGGCCGCTGGTGGCCGGACTTCCCCGAGGTCACCGGCGGGCGCGACCGGCTCAGCGGCGGCACCTGGATGGCGGTCAACCGGGCCGGCGTCGTGGCCGCGGTGCTGAACCGGCCGGGCAGCCTCGGCCCGGCGCCGGGCAAGCGGAGCCGCGGCGAGCTCCCTCTGCTGGCGCTGCGCGAAACCACCGCCGCCGCCGCCGCTGCGGCCATCGCCGCCTTGCCCGCGGTTGAATGGCGATCCTTCAACATGGCCGTCGCCGACCGTCATGGCGGGATCTTCCTGCGCGCCGAGGGCCATGGCCGGCCGCAGGTGCTGCCGCTGCCGCCCGGCCTGTCGATGATCACCGCGCATGACCCGAACGACCTCGCCAGCCCCCGCACCGCCCGGCACTTGCCGCGCTTCCGCGCCGCGCCGGTGCCGGACCCCGGCACCGCGGACTGGCGCAGCTGGGAGGCACTGCTGGCCGACGACAGCATCGCCGAAAGCCGCGCCGACGCCTTGCGGGTGCCGCCGACCGATGGGTTCGGCACGGTCTGCGCAAGCCTGCTGGCGATCGCCGCCGACGGCGCCCTGGGCTGGCGCTTCGCCGCGGGTGCGGCCGGCGCGGCGGAATTCCGCCCGGTCGGGACCGGAGCATCGCCGGCATGAGCACGCGACGGCAGGCCCTGCTGGTCCTGGCGGGACTGCTGGTGCCGGGAACGGCATCGGCTGCACCGCCCCCCGAGCCGCCAACCCAGCCGAAGCTGCCCGCCAAGACGGCGCCCGGTCGGACGCCCGGCAAACCGCCGGGCCCGAAGCCTCGCGCCATGCCGGCGAAGCCTGGGCCCAAGCCGGCCCGCCCGGCCTCCACACGGGCCAGGCCGGCCCCGGCCGGCACGACGGAAGGCAGCGCGGAGGCCGGGCCGCAGCCCCGGCGCCCAGCCATCCGGGCCGGCGACGACAGCCCTGCCTTGCGTCCGCTGGACCGGGACCTGGTCCGCACCTGGTTGGCGGCCAATCCGGACTGGCGCCCGCCCGGCGCCGCGCTGACGCTGGCGGTGGGCAGGCCGCTGCCGCCCGGCGTGCCACACCAGCCGCTGCCGCCCGGGCTGGCGGTGCTGCTGCCCTATTTTCCCGGCTACCGCTATGCGGCGGCAGGGCCCGACCTAGTGCTTTACGCCACGGCGACCGGGCTGATCGCCAGCCTGCTGCCGGGCGCCCTGGCGCGATAAGGCGGCGCGCTCCCCCACCCGTGGCGGTAGGGCGTCCCGCTTGCTATAGGGACGCTGCCGGCGCGCCCGGCCCGCCGGGGCGCCAGGCGCCGGGCCCGAGCCGCGCGGCAGCAGGAAGGACCGATCAGACCATGGCGCGACGCCGGCAGCTCTACGAGGGCAAGGCCAAGATCCTGTTCGAGGGGCCGGAGCCGGGCACCCTGGTGCAGTACTTCAAGGACGACGCCACGGCGTTCAATTCCGAGAAGAAGGGCACCATCACCGGCAAGGGCGTGCTCAACAACCGCATCAGCGAGTACCTGATGATGCGGCTGATGGATATCGGCGTGCCGACCCACTTCATCCGCCGGCTGAACATGCGGGAACAGCTGATCCGCGAGGTGGAGATCATCCCGCTCGAGGTCGTGGTGCGCAACGTCGCCGCCGGCAGCCTCTCGACCCGGCTCGGCATCGCCGAGGGCACCAGGCTGCCGCGCTCGATCATCGAGTACTACTACAAGAACGCGGCGCTGAAGAACCCGATGGTGTGCGAGGAGCACATCACCGCCTTCGGCTGGGCCGCGACGCAGGACCTCGACGACGTCGTCGCGCTGACCCTGCGGATCAACGATTTCCTCACCGGCCTCTTCCTCGGCGTCGGCATCTCCCTGGTCGATTTCAAGATCGAATTCGGGCGCCTCTATGAGAACGAGGAGATGCGGATCGTCCTGGCCGACGAGGTCAGCCCGGACAATTGCCGGCTCTGGGACAGCAAGACCGGCGAGAAGATGGACAAGGACCGCTTCCGCCGCGACCTCGGCAAGGTCGAGGAAGGCTACCAGGAAGTCGCCCGCCGGCTCGGCATCCTGCCGGAAGCCGGGGTCCGGGACCTCAAGGGTCCCGAGATGATGCAATAGGGGGCGGCGATGCTGGCGCGTTTCCTCGAAGCGGTGGTGGTGCTCTGTGCCGTCATCGGCTTCTACGCCCTGTTGTCCCTGCTGGGGCTCTTCCCGGCGACGATCTGGCCGCTGATCTTCGCGGTGATCGGCAGCTATGGCTGCTACCTGTATGGCCGCTACGGGCGGCGTCTGCTGGGCGGTGACGTGACATGAAGGTACTGGTGACGGTGATGCCGAAGGCGGGCGTGCTCGACCCGCAGGGCAAGGCGATCGGGCATGCGCTGGCCGGGCTCGGCTTCGAGGGCGTCGGCGAGGTGCGGGCGGGCAAGGTGATCGAGCTGGAGCTCGCCGAAACCGACGCCGCCGCGGCCAAGCAGGCGGCCGAGGCGATGGCCGCCAAGCTGCTGGCCAATACGGTGATCGAGAGCTTCCGCGTCGAGATCGCCTGACCGCATGGTCAAGCTCTCCCTCCTCGTCCTGCTGGTGCTGACGGTGCTGATCGCCTTCGGACTGCGCTGGCGGGAGGACCGGCTGGCGGCGGTGAAGGCGGTGCCGAAGCGGCGCGCCGGCTGGCTGGACCAGCAGAAGCACAAGCTGAACCGCTGGATGACGGCGGCGACCTTGGCGACCTTGGTGACGATGCTGGTGCTCGGCGGCCTGCACTGGCTGCGGGTATTGCAGGGGTGATGGTGTGATGCGCGCAGGAATCGTCCTTTTTCCCGGCACCAACCGCGAGCGGGACATGGCGCTCGCCCTGCAGCGGGTGACCGGCCGCAGGCCGGCGATGCTCTGGCACCGCGACACCGCGTTGCCGGCGGGCACCGACCTGGTGGTGCTGCCGGGCGGCTTCTCCTACGGCGACTACCTCCGCTGCGGCGCCATGGCGGCGCAGAGCCCGATCATGCGGGCCATCCAGGACTTCGCCGGGAAGGGCGGGCATGTGCTGGGGGTCTGCAACGGCTTCCAGATGCTGGCCGAGGCCGGGCTGCTGCCGGGCGCGCTGCTGCGCAACGCCACGCTGCGCTTCCTGTCGATGGACTGCCACATGCGGGTGGAACGCGCCGACACGCCCTATACCAACCGCTTCCGGCGCGGCCAGGTCTTCCGCTCGACCATGGCGCATGGCGACGGCAACTACTTCGCCGACGCGTCGACGCTCGATCGCCTGGAGGGCGAGGGGCTGGTGGCGCTGCGCTACGCGACGCCGTCGGGCGAGGTGACCGCGGCCGCCAATCGCAACGGCAGCGCCCGGAACATCGCTGGGATCCTCTCGCCCAACCTGCGGGTGCTCGGCCTGATGCCGCATCCGGAGAACCAGGTGGACCCGGAGATCGACGGCACCGACGGGCTGCCGCTGTTCGAGAGCCTGGCGGCGGCGCTGGCCGCGGCGTGACCCCGCGGCGCCCCGCCGCGCCGCTTCCCCTTCGCCATTCGCCCCGTCTTCGGGCGCGCTTTCCGGGCCCCCTCGCATGACCCAGACCCCTGCCCTCCTCGCGCCCGAACGGGCCCGCCAGCTCGCCGCCGAATACGGGCTGAAGCCCGACGAATACGACCGCGTCCTGGCGATCCTCGGCCGCGACCCGTCGCCCTGCGAGCTCGGCATCTTCTCGGTGATGTGGTCGGAGCACTGCTCCTACAAGTCCAGCCGGGTCTGGCTGAAGGAGCTGCCGACCAAGGCCCCCTGGGTGATCCAGGGTCCGGGCGAGAATGCCGGCGTCATCGATATCGGCGACGGCCTGGCCGCGGTCTTCAAGATGGAGAGCCACAACCACCCCTCCTTCATCGAGCCCTACCAGGGCGCGGCGACCGGGGTCGGCGGCATCCTGCGCGACGTCTTCACCATGGGCGCGCGGCCGATCGCCAACCTCAACGCGTTGCGCTTCGGCATGCCGGATGCGCCGCGGATGAAGGCGGTGATCGACGGCGTGGTGCGCGGCATCGGCGGCTACGGCAATTGCGTCGGCGTGCCGACCGTGGGCGGCGAGGTCAATTTCCATCCGCGCTACAACGGCAACCCGCTGGTCAATGCGATGACCGTCGGCATCGCCCGGGCCGACCGGATCTTCACGGCGGCGGCCAGCGGCACCGGCAACCCGGTGGTCTATGTCGGGTCGAAGACCGGCCGCGACGGCATCCACGGCGCCACCATGGCCAGCACCGAATTCACCGCGGACAGTGAGGAGAAGCGCCCCACCGTCCAGATCGGCGACCCCTTCACCGAGAAGCTGCTGATCGAGGCCTGCCTGGAGCTGATGGCGACCGACGCCATCGTCGCCATCCAGGACATGGGCGCCGCCGGGCTCACCAGCAGCAGCGTCGAGATGGCCGGCAAGGGCGGCATGGGGATCGAGCTCGAGTTGGACCGCGTGCCCCAGCGCGAGACCGGGATGACCGCCTACGAGATGATGCTCTCCGAGAGCCAGGAGCGCATGCTGATGATCCTGAAGCCGGGCCGGGAGGCCGTGGCCGAGGCGATCTTCACCAAATGGGAGCTGGACTTCGCCGTCATCGGCCACCTGACCAACACCGGCCGGATCGTGCTGAAGCACAGGGGCCAGCTGGAGGCGGATATCGAGCTCGCCCCGCTGGAATCGGAAGCCCCGCTCTACCGCCGGCCGACCGCCGAGACGCCGAAGCTGCCGGTGCTGGAGGCCGCCGCGGTCGCCGACCCGGTCGGCCCGGCGGCGGCGCTGCTGACCCTGGTCGGCAGCCTCGACCTCTGCTCCCGCCGCTGGATCTGGGACCAGTATGACAGCATGGTCGGCGGCCAGACCGCGAAGCGCCCCGGCGCGGCGGACGCCGCCATCGTCCGGATCGAGGACAGCCGCCGCGCCCTGGCGATGACCACCGACTGCACCCCGCGCTACTGCCTGGCCGACCCCGAGGCGGGCGGCGCCCAGGCGGTGGCCGAGGCCTGGCGCAACATCACCGCCACGGGCGGCCTGCCGCTGGCGATCACCGACAACATGAATTTCGGCAATCCCGAGAAGCCCGAGATCATGGGCCAGTTCGCCGCCGCCGTCCGCGGCATGGCGGCGGCCTGCATCGCGCTCGACTTCCCGGTCGTGAGCGGCAATGTCTCGCTCTACAACGAGACCGAGGGGCGCGGCATCCTGCCGACCCCGGCGATCGGCGGCGTCGGCGTGCTCGAGGACGTCTCCCAGGCGGTTGGCCTGGCGCTGAGGCACGGCCTCGACCTGGTGCTGGTCGGGGAGACGCGGGGCTGGCTCGGCCAGTCGCTCTGGCTGCGCGAGGTCGCCGGCCGGGAGGAAGGCGCGCCGCCGCCGGTCGACCTGGCCGCCGAGCGCCGCAACGGCGACGCGGTGCGCGGCTGGATCCGCCAGGGGCTGGTCGACGCCTGCCACGACCTCTCGGATGGCGGGCTGCTGGTGGCGGTGGCCGAGATGGCCATGGCCGGCGGCACCGGCGCGACCCTTGCGGCTGGCCCGGACGGCCTGCCGGGGCATGGCTGGTGGTTCGGCGAGGACCAGGGCCGCTACCTGCTGGCGGTGCCGGACGGTGCCGCGCTGCTGGCGGCCGCCGCGGCGGCCGGGGTGCCGGCCGCGCATATCGGCCATAGCGGGGGGGAGGGCTTGGTTCTGCCCGATGGCCAGTCCATATCCGTCGCGAGCTTGGTGGAGGCGCATGAGCGCACTCTGCCGGCACTGATGCGCGAAGCTGGGGGAGCGTAAACGGATGGCGATGCAGCCGGCGGAAATCGAGGCCTTGATCAAGGCAGCCTTGCCTGACGCCCAGATCACGATCGAGGACCTGGCCGGCGACGGCGACCATTACGCCGCGACCGTCGTCTCCGACGCCTTCAAGGGAAAAAGCCGGGTGCAGCAGCACCAGTTGGTCTATGCCGCGCTGCGCGGCCGGATGGGGGGCGAGCTGCACGCCCTTGCGCTGCAGACCTCGGCACCGGGCTGACCGGCAGCAACGGATGAATGGGACGGCCGCCGCGGACCGGCGGCGCAACCTGCGGAAAGGAAGCCACAGATGACCAACCCGACCTTCGAGCGCATCGAGAGCGACATCAAGGCGAACCCCGTGGTGCTCTACATGAAGGGCACGCCGGTCTTCCCGCAATGCGGCTTCTCCGCCCGCGTGGTGCAGATCCTGTCGCACCTGGGGGTGCCCTTCAAGGGCGTGAATGTCCTGGAGGACGCCGAGATCCGCGAGGGGATCAAGGCCTACACCAACTGGCCGACCATCCCGCAGCTCTATGTCGGCGGCGAGTTCGTCGGCGGCTGCGACATCATCATGGAGATGTTCCAGGCCGGCGAGCTGTCCAGCCTGATGAAGGAGAAGGGCATCCCGGTTTCGGCCGAGGCCTGATCCCGGGCGCATCCGCCCGGGCCATGGGCCCGGGCGGGACATCTCGACGCGCCGTGCCACCCTGCTAGGCTTCGCCCAAGCGAAGCACGAAGGGGGGAAGCCGCATGGCCGATTTGCCGCACCGCAGCCTGGGCCGGACCGGCCTTTCGGTCTCCGCCATCGGGCTCGGCTGCATGTCGCTCTCCGGCGTCTATGGGGAGGCGGACGACGCCGCCTCGGCCGACCTCATCCGCGCCGCGATCGACCGCGGCATAGACCATTTCGACAGCTCCGACATGTATGGCTGGGGCCATAACGAGGAGGTCCTCGGCCGTGCCCTGGTGGGGCGGCGGGACCGCGTGGTGCTGGCGACGAAGTTCGGCCAGACCCAGAATCCCGGCGGCCCGAACGGCGTCAACGGCTCGGCCGGCTATGTCCAGCAGGCCTGCGAGGCCTCGCTCCGGCGGCTCGGCGTCGAGGTGATCGATCTCTACTACCAGCACCGCGTCGACCCCAACGTGCCGATCGAGGAGACGGTGGGCGCGATGAAGCGGCTGGTGGAGCAGGGCAAGGTCCGCTTCCTCGGCCTGTCCGAGGCCCGGCCGGACACGATCCGCCGGGCGCATGCCATCCACCCCATCGCCTGCGTGCAGACCGAGTATTCCCTGCTGTACCGCGAGGAGGCGGAGGAGACCCGCGCCACCACCACGGCGCTCGGCATCGGCTTCGTCGCCTATAGCCCGCTCGGACGCGGCTTCCTGACCGGGGCGATCCAGGAATTCGCCCAGGTGGACGGCCGGCGGGCGGCGCATCCGCGGTTCCAGGAGGCGAATTTCGCCGCCAACCGCGCCCTGGTGGCGAAGGTGGAGGCGATCGCGGCGGAGAAGGGCTGCACCCCGGCGCAACTGACCCTGGCCTGGCTGCTGGCGCAGGGCGAGGACGTGGTCGCCATCCCCGGCACCCGGTACCTGCCGCGGATCGAGGAGAACCTCGGCGCGCTGCGTGTGACGCTCTCGCCCGACGATGTCGCCCGCATCGCCGCCGCCGTTCCCGCCGGCGCCGCCGCCGGCACCCGCTACCCGCCCGGCGCGATGAAATCGGTCTATGCCTGACCCGGAACAGTAGATGCGGGCGCGGGGGAATACCTTCCCGCGCTCTTTTGTTTGCCGTTCGCCCGCGTGTGACGTCGGGGATGAGGCCGCCTGTGCCACCCCTCCCGCATGCCGCGCGAACCTGCCACCCCCGCCCCCGCCGTCTCCATCCTGACGCCAGCCTACGACGTCGCCCGCTTCGTCGGCGCGGCGGTCGACAGCGTGCTGACGCAGGGCTTCCGCGACTGGGAGATGATCGTCGTCGACGACGGCTCCCGCGACGGCACCGCGGACGTGGTGGCGGCCCGCAAGGATCCCCGCATCCGGCTGATCACCCAGCAGAATGCCGGCGTCTCCGCCGCCCGCAGCCGGGCCATGGCGGAGGCCCGCGGCGATGCGATCCTGTTCCTCGATGCCGATGACTGGCTGGCGCCGGACGCGCTGCCCCGCCTGCTGGCGGCGCTGGCGACGGCGCCGGCAGCGGTCGGCGCCTATGGCGGCTATGCGGTGGTGGCGGAGGATGCCCGCCCCGGCGATCCGCCGCTGCGCCGCAAGTCCGGCCCCTTCCCCGCCGGCGACCTGCTGGAGATGCTGCTGGTCGAGAACCTCTTCGCCAATGGCGGCCACCTGCTGCTGCGGCGGGACGCGGTGCGCCAGGCCGGCCCCTTCCTGCCGCAGCTGCGCTACGGAGAGGATTGGGAATACTGGATCCGCCTGTCGCTGCAGGGCCCCTGGACGGTGGCGCCGGGGGCCGCGCCGATCCTGTTCCTGCGGCAGCGTTCGGGCAGCGCCTATCACCGCATGGCGCGCGACCCGGCCGCCTTCGCCCCGGCAATGCTGGCGATCTGGGGCAACCCGGCGCTGGAGGCGCGGCTGGGCCGGCCGCGCTTCCTGGCGATCCAGCGGCGGGCCGAGGCGGAGAATGCCTGGATCGTCGGGCGGGAGCTGATCCGGCACGGCCAGCGGGCAGCGGGGCTGGAACGGCTGCGCGCTTCGGTCGCCCAGGCGCCGACGCCGAAGCGGGCGCTGCTGCTGGCCGCGGCGCATGCCATGCCGGTGCTGCCGCGGCGGCTGCACGGGCCGTTCGTGGCCTATCCTGGGTAGCGCAACGCAAAACGCCGGACCCTTGCGGGCCCGGCGTCCGGCAATCCGGGAGGGATCGGCCGTTTAGCGGGAGTAGAACTCGACCACCAGGTTCGGTTCCATCTGCACCGGATACGGCACGTCCGACAGCTTCGGGGCGCGCAGGAAGCGGCCGCGCATCGCGCGGTGATCCACCTCAATGTATTCCGGCACGTCACGTTCGCCGTTCTGCGCCGCGTCGAGCACGCAGGTAAGCTGCTTCGACTTCTCCTTGACCTCAATCGTGTCGGTGTCGCGGACCTGGTAGGACGGGATGTTCAGCCGGCGGCCGTTGATCAGCACATGGCCATGGTTGACGAACTGCCGCGCCGCGAAGGGGGTCAGCGCCAGCTTCATCCGGTAGATGACGGCGTCGAGACGACGCTCCAGCAGCTCGATCAGGTTCTCCGAGGTGTCGCCCTTGCGGCGGACCGCTTCCTCGTAATACTTGCGGAACTGCTTCTCGCCGATGTTGCCGTAGTAGCCCTTCAGCTTCTGCTTCGCCATGAGCTGCACGCCGAAGTCGGTCGGCTTCTGCTTGCGGCGGGCGCCATGCTGACCGGGGATCGTCTCACGCTTGTTGATCGGAGACTTGGCGCGGCCCCAGAGGTTGACGCCGAGGCGGCGGTTGATCTTGTACTTGGATTCGAGACGCTTGGTCATGCGAAGTGTTCGTCCGCCCCCATTCCGGGATGCGGCCTTCTTTGCAGTGTTGTCCCGGTAGGCCCCGGCCCCGCATGGGCCAAGGCGGGCGCATGCCGAACCAAGTTGCCTTGGGGCATGTCCACGTTCCCAGGAAGAGGCGGGGGTGTAGTCGGCGGGAGCCGGCCTTGTCAAACCCGCATTGTGCCGCCTAATCGGCTCCCATGAGCGTGACGCGCGAAGAGATCCTGGTGCTCGGCCTGACGGCCGGGGTGGTGGGCAGCCTGGTGGGCGGGCTGATGCTCGGCGTCGGGCTGGGGCTGGCGGTGCAGGGCGCGCATATCGGCTGGCTGCTGGTCCTGCCGGCGGCGCCGGTGGCGGGACTCCTAGGCTATGTGCTGGCGCGGAAGCTGGCGAAACGGCTGTAGCGCCGCCTGCGGGGCTCAATCCTCTGGCCGGCCACGCCGCATCCGGCCGCGCGACAGTTCCGTCACCACGCCGTGCAGGGTGCGCAACTCCTGCTCGGTCACCTCGCCGCGCTCGAACCAGTGGCGCAGGTTGCGAACCATCCCGGGGCGCTTCGGCAGGTTGTCGAGGAAGCCGGCGGCGTCGAGCTCGGCGGTGAGGCGGCCGAGGAAGCCTTCCAGCTCGCCCTTGGTGGCGACATGGGTCTCGTTGGTCTGCAACTGGCGCGGCGGGGTCGGCTCCGCCACCGTCCACCATTCATAGGCCAGGATCATCACTGCCTGGGCCAGGTTGAGCGACATGTGCTCGGGGTTCAGCGGGTAGCGGACCAGGGTATCGGCGCAGGCGACGTCGTCGTTCTCGAGACCCGCGCGCTCCGGGCCGAACAGCACGGCGGTGCGGAGCCCCCGCCCGTTGATCTCGCGCAGGTCCTCGGCTGCGGCGCGGGCGGTGCGGATCGGCACGACGATATGGCGCGGCCGCGGGCAGGTGGCGAAGACCCGGTGGCAATCGGCGACGGCGGAGGGCACGTCGGGGTAGACCACTGCCGCGTCGAGGATCGGGTCGGCACCGGAGGCGGTGCGCCAGGCGCGGTCCTGCGGCCAGCCGTCGCGCGGCGCGACCAGGCGCAGATGGAAGAGCCCGCCATTGGCCATGGCGCGGGCGACCGAGCCGATATTCTCCGCCAGTTGCGGCCGGACCAGGACGACGATGGGGCTCTCGCCCGGGGCCGGGTGCAGGTCGGCGGAGGGCTTGCCGCCACGGGTCCAGGCTTCCGGCATCAGCCGGTGCGCGCCGAGGCCGAAGGCCAGCGCCGGCCGGAGCCGCCAGGTGCCCTCCCCTGCCGGCTCGGCCAGCAGCGCCAGCGGATCGGCCGGCGGGTCGGTCTCCATCGCCGCCGCGAGTTCGACGGCGAGCGCCCGGTAGGCCGCGATCGGCTGCCCCGTCCGTTCGGCCAGCGCGGCTTCGGTCGCGGTGCAATCCGGCGCGTCGAGATGCGCCCGCAGCCAGGCCCGCTTCGGGTCGGTCAGCGCGATCCGCTTGATGGCATCCAGCCAATCCTCGGGCGAGGCAGTCAAACCGGCGCGTCCTAGACTCAGAGAAAACGGTGAGTGGGGGTCCGGGGGAGAGAGGTGCCCTCTCTCCCCCGGTCTTGCTTGTGGCTCACGCCCGCCGCCAGGTGGTCCCCTGCGGCCCATCCTCCAGCAGGATCCCCTTGGCCTTCAGCGCGTCGCGGATGCGGTCCGCCGCGGCGAAGTCACGGCCCTTCCGCGCCGCCAGCCGGTCGGCGATCGCCTGGTCCACCCAGGCGGTATCCTCGCCCCCTTGCAGCCATTCCTGCGGCGCCGCCTGGCACAAACCCAAAACCGCGGCCGCGTCGCGGAAGGCCGCGGCGGCCAGGCCGGCGACCACCGGCCAGGGCTTGCCAATCCGGTGCAGCACGGTGGCGGCCGAGCCGCCGACGCTGGCGACGTTCTCCAGCGTCCGCAGGTCGCGCAGCCGGCCGAGGGCGAGCGGGGTATTGAGGTCGTCGCGCAGCGGCTCCAGCACCCATTCGGCCATCTCGGCCTGCACGTCCATCATCTCGGGCGGCGGCACGGCGCGGGCCAGCATGGCATAGTGGTCGTCGAGTTCGGCCTTGGCCTCGTCGAGCCCGGCGAAGGTGAAGTCGAGGTCCGAGCGGTAATGCGTGCGCAGCAGCACCAGCCGGAAGGCCTCGCCTGCCCAGGCGCCGCGTTCCAGGATGTCCCGCACGGTGAGGAAATTGCCGAGCGACTTCGACATCTTCTCCCCGTCGACGCGGAGCATGCCGTTGTGCAGCCAGTACCTCGCCATGGCGGCGGTGCCGAAGGCGCAGCGGGATTGCGCCACCTCGTTCTCATGGTGCGGGAAGAGCAGGTCCTGCCCGCCGCCATGGATGTCGAAGACCTCGCCCAACGCCTTCCAGGACATGGCGGAGCATTCGATATGCCAGCCGGGACGGCCGCGGCCCCAGGGGCTGTCCCAACCCGGCTGTTCCGGAGTGCTCGGCTTCCACAGCACGAAGTCGCCGGCGTCGCGCTTGTAGGGCGCGACCTCGATCCGGGCGCCGGCCAGCATCTCCTCCTGGTTGCGGCCCGAAAGCAAGCCGTATTCGGGGAAGGACGCGACGCTGAACAGCACGTGGCCCTCGGCGGCATAGGCATGGCCGTTGCCGATCAGCCGCTCGATCAGGGCGACCATCGGGGCGATACTGTCGGTGGCGCGGGGTTCCTGGTCCGGCGGCAGGGCGCCGAGGGCGGCCATGTCGCGGTGGAAGTCGGCCGTGGTGCGGGCGGTGATGGCACCGATCGGCTCGCCGGTCTCGAGGCTGCGGGCGGTGATCTTGTCCTCGACATCGGTGATGTTGCGGACATAGGTGACCCGCGGATAGATCCGCCGCAGCACCCGGGCCAGCAGGTCGAAGACCACCACCGGGCGCGCATTGCCCAGATGCGCCAGGTCATAGACCGTCGGTCCGCAGACATAGAGCCGGACATGGCTGGGATCGATGGGCGCGAAGGTCTCGCGCGTGCGGGTCAGGCTGTTGTGCAGCGTCAGGTCGAAGGTCATCACGGCGCATCCATAGTCCGGTCGCGGGCAGAACGCATCATCGGCCACACCTGCGGCGGGCGTTCAGCGGCAACAAGGCGGGGCGGTGACCATTCCGCACCATGCCCAAGCGGCGACGAGGATGCCACCGGATTGCGAGATCCCGTTGGGGGAACCTCCCGGGGCGAAGGGCCTTCTGGCTATCCACCACACGGGAGAAAAATAGCCATGCTCCGCAAACTCGCCATCGGCCTCGTCGCCACCAGCCTCATCGCCGGCCCGGCGCTCGCCCAGCGGGACGGCACGCCCGGCAACCCGCCGAGCACCGCCACCCAGCGTACCCTCGACCGCGCCACCGGCAGCGCGCCGACCCCAGCCGACGGCACCCGCGGCAACCCGCCCGGCACCGCCGCCGGCCGCGCCATCGACCGCGCCACCGGGTCCAACACCACCGGCGCCAACCCGGGCACCGGCACCGGCACCAGCCGTGCGCCGATGAAGGACGCGCCGCGCGGCACCACCGGTACCACCACGCCGATGCGTTGAGGCCGCAGGCGGTCGCCGGCTCAGCCGGCGGCCGCCACCTTCAGCCGTAGCGCCACCTTCTCCGGCCCGATCAGCGGCAGCAGCGCCTTCATCTCCGGCCCGTGATCCTCGCCGGTCAGGGCGAGGCGCAGCGGCTGGAACAGCGGCTTGCCCTTGCGGCCGGTCGCCTCCTTGACCGCGCCGGTCCAGGCGCCCCAGGTCGTCTCGTCCCAGGGCGCCGGCGGCAGCACGGCCAGGGCGGCGCGGAGATATTCCTCCTCGCCTTCCTGCGGCGGCGGGACCAGGGTGCCACGCACCACCTCGAACCACGGCTTCGCCTCGGACAGCAGGTCGAGGTTGCCGCGGATGGCCTTCCACCAGGCCTCGTCGGCGCCCTCGGGCAGTAGCGCCCGGACACTCTCGAAGCTGGCGTGGTGCAGATGCTTGCGGTTCAGCGCCAGCAGCTGCTGGACATCGAAGCGGGCGGCGGATTTCGAGATGGCTGCGAGCCTGAAGCCGGCCACCAGGTCGCGCGGCATCCCCGCCGCCGGGTCCTGCGCGGTGCCGAGGGCCGCGAGATAGCCGGCAAGCGCCGCCGGTTCCACCCCATCCTTGCGCAGCTGCCGCAGCGAGAGCGAGCCCAGGCGCTTCGACAGCGGCCCGCCATCGGCATCGGTCAGCAGCGGCAGGTGGATGAAGCGGAGCTTGTCGGCATTGCCGCCCAGCGCTTCCCAGAGGTCGATCTGCACGCCGGTATTGGTGACGTGGTCCTCGCCGCGGACGATGTGGGTGACCCCGCTCTCGAGATCGTCCACCACGCTGGTGAAGGTATAGAGCGGCGTACCGTCGGCGCGCAGCAGGACGGGATCCGACAGGCTGGGCAGCTTCACGACGCGCGGGCCGAGCACGCCGTCCAACCACTTGACCTCCCACATGTTCAGCTTGAGGCGCCAATGCGGCCGCTTGCCGTTGGCCAGGGCGCGGTCGTACTGCTCCTTCGTCATCTTCAGCGCACCGCGGTCATAGATCGGCGGGCGCTTCTGGCGGAGCTGCTGCTCGCGCTTGTAGCGCAGCTCCTCCTCCGACTCGAAGCAGGGGTAGAGCCGGCCGGAGGCCTTCAGCTTCTCCGCCGCCGCCGCATAGAGCGGCATGCGGTCGGACTGGCGGAAGTGCTCGTCCCAGTCGAGGCCGAGCCAGCGCAGGTCCTCCTCCAGCGCCTCGGCGTATTCGGACTTGCTGCGCTCGGAATCGGTGTCGTCGAGGCGCAGCAGAACCTGGCCGCCGAGTTGCCGGGCGAGCAGCCAGTTGACCAGCGCGACGCGGGCATTGCCGACATGCAGGTAGCCCGTGGGGGATGGGGCGAAGCGGAGTTTCACGGTCAGGGCTCCAGCACGGCGTAGTCGGTGTCCTGCTTCCGCGCGGCAGGGTGGGCGATGCAGTGGCTGACCCAGGCGGCGCGGTCGAAGCCGGGCGTTTCGGCATACTCGCCCCAGCGGTCGTACATCTCGGCCAATTCGGCGGGGGACTTGGCCTCGCGGCGGAGGTCCTCGACCTGGGCACGGACGAAGCGGCGGGCGTATTCCTGGGCGGCCTCGGCCGAGGCGAAGCCGGTGACCAGCCATTCCTCCTCCGGGTCGCCCTCGTCGGCGAAGTCGCCGCAGCGGACGCTGTGGCGGCTCATTCCTCCTCCTCCGCGGCCTCGTCGTCCGCATCGCGACGCGGGTCGAGCGCACGCCAATTGCGGTCCTCGGCATTGCCAGGGGGACGGGCGGCAAAGTCGTTCAGCTCGGCGGCGCTGCGCCAGGCCTGCTCGGCACCGCCGACCACCTCGGCATCCTCGCCATAGGCGAACCAGGCGGCGATCACCGCGTCCGGCCGCATGCCGCGGGTGCGGCAACGCTCCATGCTGTCCCGGACGTAGCGGCGGGCGAAGCTGTTGGCGTGCTCCAAGGTGAGGAATCCGCCGATGGTCTCGACCGGATCGGCGCCGTTGCCGCCCGAGAGGTCCATGATGCGGACGGAAAATCCGCCCGGGGGGCTGAACAGGCCGGAATCGAAGGCGCTCATGGGATGGGTCCGCGGATCATTGGGGCAGCCATAACGCCGCGGGCGGCGGAACGCACGCATCCGGCGCGGCTCAGCCCGGCCGGTCGGGCCGCAGCACCGCCAGGGCCAGCCCGGCGCAGACCACGCCGACCGCCAGCAGGCCCAGGGGCGACAGCGCCTCCCCCAGCAGCGGCCAGGCGAGCAGCGCGGCCAGGCCAGGCACCGCGGCGCCGATCATGGTGGTCGGGCCCGGCCCCAGCAAGGCGACGCAGCGGGTGTAGAAGACGCCGGCCAGCAGGACCGAGCCGATGCCATGAAAGGCCGCCTGGGTGACGACCGCCGCCCAGGAGGCCTGGGCGAGGCTGGAGGGCAGCAGGAAATACCAGACCGGCAGGTAGACCGGCCCGGTCAGCAGGGCGACGGTCAGCGTCGCCTCGATCGCCCGCAGCCGCCAGCGCTGCACCAGCAGGGTATAGACTGCCCAGCCGGTGACGGCGGTAAGGAACAGCAGCGTCCCGGTCCAGGCACCCGCGAAGGCGCCGGCCGTGGCGCGGCCCAGCAGCAGGCAGCCGGCGGCGACGATGGCCAGGCTCGCCGCCCGCCAGGGGCCGATCCGCCCCTGCCCCATCGCCACGCTCAGCAGCGCCGCCGCCACCGGCAGCCCGGCCGCCATCACGGTGGAGCCCTGCGCCGCCGGCGCCAGCTGGTAGCCGGCATAGGCGCACAAGGGGAAGCAGAGCCCGGCGAAGACGATGATGGCCGGCCAGCGCCGCGGCGGGATGCGCGGCAGGCCGAACCAGGCCAGCAGCGGCAGGGCGGCGAGGAAGGCGCCGCCGAAACGCAGCGCCGCCACGTCCCAGGGGGTCAGCCCCTGCCGCACCGTCAGCCGCGACATCAGGTGGAAGCTGACCCAGATGCAGAGCAGGCCAAGCCCGCAGGTCCAGCCGGCCAGCCGGTCGCGCCGCTGCGCCGCTTCCGCCGGGACGCTCAGCCCGGATGGCCCCCGTTCTTCTTGCGGTCGGTATTGCGACGCAGCAGGAATTCGCGGCCGACCTTCACCCGGGCCTCGCCGTCATAGGCGACGATGTCGGCGGTGGCATAGGTTTCCGACCAGACATCGGGGATGAAGCTGCCGGTGCCGACCACGTCGATCGGCGCCCTGGCATCGGCCATCACGCGGCATTTCTGCACGTTGAAGCCCGAGGACGCGACGATCCGCACCTTGGGGAAGCCTGCCTCGTCCAAGGCTTCCCGCATCCGCCAGATGGCGCTGGCGGAGACGCCGGTGCCGACCAGGTGGCGCAGCTCGGTCTCCGACCGGTAGCGGCGGATGGCGCCGGGGGCGTGGCGTTCCAGCACGGCATAGCTCTCGGCCGGATCGAGCCCTTCGAGGAAGCGGCCGCCATGGGTGTCGAGCCGGACGGCAAGCTTGCCCGCCGCGGCCAGGTCGGGGAAGCGGCGGCAGACCGCGATGCCGTCGGTCACCTCCCTGCCGAAATAATCCACCAAGACGGTAAGGTTCTCCTCCGGGAAGGCTTCCTGGAACATCTCGGCGGCGCGGAGCGTCGTCCCGGCATAGCCGATCAGGGCATGCGGCATGGTCCCGTAGCCGCGCGCCGCGCCGAACCAGTGGGCGGTGGCATCGGTGGCGTTGCCGATGAAGCCGCGCGCCCCTTCCTTGGCAGCGGCGCCGCCGCCGACGCTGGCGGCATAGGCCATCATGTTGGCCATCTCGGCGCCGGCGCAGTGCCGCGCATCCATCGCCAGGAAGGATACCTCCGGCAGCTCGACGCACATCTGGTAGGCATTGTGCGCGGCGACGCAGGGCGGGCCCAGCTTCTGCAGGTACAAAGTCTCGAGGTCCGAGAGCTCGACGAAGGAGCCGGTGAGGTAGAGCAGCGGGTCGCCGGCACCGACCCAGGTGCCCTCGGGGTGCATCAGCTCGATCTCGAAGCGCGTGCCGCGTTCCCGCGCCACGCCTTCAAGGAATTCCACCGCCAGCCGGGGTGCACTGACCACCGGGCGACGGAGGAAGACCGCATAGGTGACGCGGACATCGCCGAAGCGCTGCACGATCGCCCTGGTGCGGTTGAAATAGGCGTCGGTGCGGGCGGAGATCGCCGCATCCGATGGCCCTGCCGGCGGCGATCCGTCCATGTCTTGTCCCCCCTTCGCCTATTCGGCCGCCCGGGCGGGCAGCACCGGTGCGGCGACGCGCCGGGCCTTCAGTTCCTCCGCGATCAGGAAGGCCAGTTCCAGCGACTGCTCGGCATTCAGCCGCGGGTCGCAGAAGGTCTGGTAGCGGAGCGCCAGGTCGGCTTCGGAGAGTTTATGCGCGCCGCCGAGGCATTCGGTGACCTCCTGGCCGGTCATTTCGACGTGCACGCCACCAGGCTGGGTGCCCTCCGCGGCATGGGCGTCGAAGAAATGGCGGACCTCGGTGAGGATCGCATCGAAGGGCCGGGTCTTGTAGGCGCCGACGCTGGTGGTGTTGCCGTGCATCGGGTCGGACAGCCAGACCACGTTGCGGCCGGCTCGCTTCACCGCCCGCAGCAGGGGGGGAAGCTTGGCCTCCAGCTTATCGGCGCCCATGCGGGAGATGAGGGTCAGCCGGCCCATCTCGTTCCCGGGGTTCAGCACCTCGGTCAGCCGGACCAGGTCATCGGGGTCGGAGCTCGGGCCGACCTTGAGGCCGATCGGGTTCTTCACCCCGCGCAGGAATTCGACATGCGCGCCGTCCAGTTGCCGGGTGCGGTCGCCGATCCAGAGAAAGTGGGCCGAGCAGGCATAGTGGTCGCCGCTGGTGGAATCGACCCGGGTCAGCGCCTGCTCGTAACCAAGCAGCAGGCTTTCGTGCGAGGTATAGAAATCCGTCTCCCGCACCTGCGGCAGGTCGGACATGCCGCAGGCCTGCATGAAGCCCAGCGTCTCGTCGATGCGGGAGGCAAGGTCGGCATAGCGGGCGGCCAGCGGGCTGCGCTCGACGAAGCCGAGGTTCCAGCGGTGCACCTGGTGCAGGTCGGCGTAGCCGCCGGTGGCGAAGGCGCGCAGCAGGTTCAGCGTGCCGGCCGACTGCATATAGGCGAATTCCATCCGCGCCGGGTCCGGCACGCGGGCGGCGGCGGTGAAGTCCGGGCCGTTGACGATGTCGCCGCGGTAGGACGGCAAGGTGACGCCGTCCTTGGTCTCGCTGTCCGAGGACCGCGGCTTGGCAAACTGCCCGGCCATGCGGCCGAGCTTCACCACCGGGGTGCCGCCGCCGAAGGTCAGCACCACCGCCATCTGCAGCAGCACCCGGAAGGTGTCGCGGATGATGTTGGCGGTGAAGTCGGAGAAGCTCTCGGCGCAGTCGCCGCCCTGCAGCACGAAGGCCTGGCCGTTGCCGGCCTTCGCAAGGGCGGCCTTCAGCCGGCGCGCCTCGCCGGCGAAGACGAGCGGCGGCCATTGCGCGAGGCGGGCCTCGGCCTCGGCCAGCTTCGCTTGATCGGGATAATCGGGAACCTGCCGGATCGGCATGTCCCGCCAGCTTCCGGGGTGCCACCCGCGCGCGGTCATTGAGGCGTTTCCTAAGTCAAAGGGCGGGGAGCCTAGCCCAGCCGCACGCCGAGGTGAACCCGGCAAAGGCAGGCCGCAGTCTCGGGTCTGCCATTCCGCCGCCGCAGGGAGCCGGCGGCCCGACCGGCACCCCGGACGACCAACTGCGTCCGATGCCTGGATCGCGCGGGCCCGCGATGCCGCAACCTCCCGCACGGCACCGCCAGGCTCGCGGCGGCGTGCTCGCTGCGGGCGGTCGCTGCATGGGAGGATGCCACGCATGTTCGAAGGCTTGGCGCACCGGGCCGCGCAGCAACCGGTCGGCCCGCCCTCGGCGACAGGATCAGGGAATTCAAGCCCATGTCCCGCACCACCGCCCTGCCTGCCGCCACCGGAGCCGCTTCGGCGCAAGGGCCGGCTTCCTGCGGCCATGCCATGCGAAGACCTGCGGTCATGCGCCGGGGATGTCTCGTCGCCGCGGCGCTTGCAGCCCTGGCATCGGGCCTGCCGGCCCGGGCCCAACCGGTGGGGCTGGTCACCCGGCCCAGCGCGCATCCGCCGCGCGCAACGCTCGACCGCTTCGCCGCCGCGGTGCGCGAGGCCGGCTGGATCGTCTTCACCGAGGTCGACCACGCCGCCGCCGCGCGCGAGGCCGGCCTCGCGCTGCGGGCGCGGACCGTGGTGCTGTTCGGCAACCCGCGCGCCGGCACGCCGGGCATTGCGGCCAACCCGACCCTGGCCATCGACCTGCCGATGCGCGTGCTGGTCTGGGAGGACGACCAGGGCCGCACCATGGTCACTCGCAGCACCGGGGTGGACATCGCCGAGCGGGTCTTTGCCCGCCACGGCGTCGGCATCCCGCCCGAAGCCCAGCGCGCCACCGATACCCTGCTGGAAACGCTGGTCCGCAAGGCCGCGGATTAGCCCGGCCGGCTCTGGCCCCGCGGCTACTCCGCCGCCGCCCGCACGCCGGCTTCCCGCGTCCGGGTCCGCATGGTCACGAACTCCTCCGCCGCCGTCGGATGGATGCCGATGGTGCGGTCGAAATCCTGCTTGGTCAGCCCGGCCGCCACTGCGATGCCGATGCCCTGCATGATCTCGGCGCTGTCCTCGCCCAGCATATGGGCGCCGAGCATCCGCTGGGTCTCCTGGCAGACCACCAGCTTCATGAGAGATTTCCGCCCCGGCCGCTTGCTGATGGTGTGGCGCATCGGGGTGAAGGAGGCGAGGTAGATGTCGACCGGGCCGAGCAGCGCCGCATCCGCCTCCGTCAGCCCCACCGTGCCGATCGGCGGCGAGGTGAAGACCGCGGTGGGGACGTTCAGGTAGCTGGCCTTGCGGGGGTTCTTCCCAAAAAGGGTATCGGCCAGGGCATGGCCGACCGCGGTCGCCATCGGCGTCAGGTTCAGCGTGTCGGTGACGTCGCCGATCGCCCAGATGTTCGGCGCGGTGGTGCGGTGCTCCTCGTCCACCTCGACCGCGCCCTTCTCGGTGCACATGACGCCGGCGGCATCCAGCTTCAGCCCGCCGGTGTTGGGCACCCGCCCGGTGGCGAACAGCACCGCATCGGCCTCGACCGCTGCGCCGCCCAGCAGCGACAGCCGCAGATGGTCGCCCTGGCGGTCCAGCCGGGCCGGGTGGTGGCCGACATGCTGGCGGATGCCCTGGGCGTCCAGCGCCTCCTTCAGCGCCACGCGGATATCCGCGTCGAACCCCCGCAGCGGCAGGTCGGCGCGGTAGACGAGGTCGACCTCGGCACCGAGGCCGCGGAAGACGCAGGCGAATTCGAGCGCGATATAGCCGCTGCCGACCACGGTCAGGCGCTTCGGCACCTGCTGCAGGTCGAAGATGTCATCCGACAGCATCCCGAGCTCGTCGCCCGGCAGGCCGGGCCGCACCGCGCGGCCGCCGACCGCGATGACGATCTTCTCCGCGGTTACCCGCTGGCCGCCGACATCGAGCGTATGCGCGTCGATGAAGGTGGCGCGTGCGTCGAAGCTGGTGCAGCCGACGCCGGCGAGCAGCCGGCCGTAGATGCCGTTCAGCCGGGCGACCTCGGCATCCCGCGCGCGGGCCAGGACCGAGAGGTCGAAGCCGGTCTTCTCCACGGTCCAGCCGAAGGCCGCGGCGTCCTCGGCCCATTGGCCGTATTCGGCGGCGTTCACCATGATCTTCTTGGGCACGCAGCCGACATTGACGCAGGTGCCGCCCCAGAAGCGCTCCTCGGCGACGGCCACGCGGGCGCCGTGGGTCGCGGCGATGCGGGCGCAGCGCACGCCGGCGGAGCCGCCGCCGATGACGAAGAGATCGAAGTCGTAGGCCATGAGGGTCGCCTTTCCGCCGCCGGCCAGTGCCGGTCCTTGCCCCCTATATGCGACGGCCGGGGAGGAAAGGGTACCCGGCCGGCTGATCAGGCCGCGGGCTCGAAGCCATGCGCCGCGAGGAAGCGCCGGCCGCGCCGGGCGGCGTCCGCATCCGCAGTCCGCAGCAGGTCGAGGAAGGCCGCCTCGGCGTGGGAGGGCTGGTGGTTGTGCAGTCGCAGGATGCCGAGCTGCGCCTCCATCCAGGGCGCCCGCCAGGGCAGCGCCACCACCTGCCCGGCCGCGATCGCCGCCTCGGCCAGGACGATCGTGGTGCCCGCCACGGCGTTGGAGGCCTGTACCGCCATGATCGCTGCGGCCGGGCTTTCCAGCATAATGGCGGGGAAGGCGGGATGCGGCTGCCCTGCCTGCCTTGCCTGCTCGCGCGCCAGGACCAGTGGTTGCTGGATGCGGCGCGGTGCCCGGCCGAGGAAGACGAAGGGCGAGGCCATGATGCGCGCCAGGTCGAGCGGCTCCCCCGGCGCGGCCAGCGGATGGCCCGGCCGCACCAGGAAGACCGCCGGCATCGGGTGCAGCCGCTCGACCTGCAGATCAGGCGCCTCGCCGAGGTCGCCGAGATCGGCGATGCCGATCGCCGCCTCACGCTCCCGCACGCTGCGCGGAACCTCGGCCCAGTTCGCCGTGGCGAGGCGAAGCCGGATGTTGGGATACAGATCCACCATGCGGGCGGCGGCCGTCACCGCGATGGATTCGGCGGAATAGCCGCCGGCGCTGATCGACAGCGTCTGCACCTGGAGACCGCGGACCTCCGCCAGATGCCGGTCGAGCCGCTCCAGCCGGTCGAGGATCTCCCCGGCCTCCGCCAGCAGGGCGCGGCAGAGATCGGTCGGCACCACGCCGCGCCGGCTGCGCTCGAACAGCGGGCCGCGCAGCCGGGCTTCCAGGCCGGCCAGGCCGCGGGTCAGCGCCGGCTGCCCCATCGCCAGCACCCGGGCGGCGCGGGCCAGGCTGCCATGCTCGGCGATGGCGCGGACCAGGACCAGGTCGCGGGTTTTCAGCATATGCCTTTCCAGGAAGAATAAGCTGCCACAACGGCATTGGTAACATCCGACCCGGCGGCGCCATAGTCCCACCGCCCGCGTCGTGCCGGCGGCGGGTCAGGGAGGAGCATCCGGTGCAGTCGAGCGAGGATGGGGTCGCGCCCCCTGTCGCGCCATTGGTCGCGCCCCTGGGCATGCGGCCGGTCCCGGGCGGCCGCTTCACCATGGGATCCGACCGCCACTACCCGGAGGAACGCCCGGCGCACGCCGCCCGGGTCGACGGCTTCTGGATGGATGCCACCACCGTCACCAATGCCGAATATGCCCGCTTCGTCGACGCCACCGGCTACCGCACGGTGGCCGAGCGGCCACTGGATGCGGCGCTGTACCCGGGCGCCGATCCGGCGATGCTGGTCCCCGGCGCCCTGGTCTTCCGCATGACCGACGGGCCGGTCGATACCCGCGACGTCACCAACTGGTGGCACTGGACCCCCGGCGCCTGCTGGCACCGACCGGAAGGCCCCGGCAGCGGGGTCGAGGGCCGGGCGAACCACCCGGTGGTGCAGGTCGCCTACGAGGACGCCGAGGCCTATGCCGCCTGGGCCGGCAAGGCGCTGCCAACCGAGGCGGAATGGGAATACGCCGCGCGCGGCGGGCTGGAGGCCCGCGAATTCGTCTGGGGCGACGAGCTGGCGCCGGGCGGAGTCCAACAGGCGAATACCTGGCAGGGCCCCTTCCCCTGGCGCAATTTCGCCCTTGACGGCTTCGAGCGAACCGCCCCAGTCGGCTCCTACGCCCCGAACGGCTATGGGCTGCACGACATGGCCGGCAATGTCTGGCAGTGGACCACCGACTGGTTCGCCGCCCGGCATGCCGCGGACCCTGCCAAGCCCTGCTGCGCGCCGGACAATCCGCGCGGACCGGCGATGGAGGGCAGCTTCGATCCCGCCCAGCCGGCCATCCGCATCCCCCGCAAGGTGGTCAAGGGCGGGTCCTTCCTATGCGCGCCGAGCTACTGCCGGCGCTACCGCCCTGCCGCGCGCCACGCCCAGATGGTTGACACCGGCATGAGCCATATCGGCTTCCGCTGCGTGCTCCGCCGCCCGACCGAACCCTGAGGAGACGCACGGCAATGAGCAAAGGACGTTCGCGCCGCGACATGCTGCTGGGCGGCAGCGCGGCCATGGCCATGGCAACCGCCGGCGCCACGCAGCTGGCCCAGGCGCAACCGCGCCCGGCGGCGCCCGCCCCGGCCGGCGCCGCGCGGCGGCCCAATATCGTGGTCATCTGGGGCGACGATGTCGGCTACTGGAACCTCAGCCACAACAACCGCGGCATGATGGGCTTCCGCACGCCCAACATCGACCGGATCTTCCAGGAAGGCATGACCTTCACCGACTACTACGCCGAGCAATCCTGCACCGCCGGGCGGTCCGCCTTCATCACCGGCCAGTCCACCGTCCGCACCGGCCTGTCCAAGGTCGGCCTGCCCGGCGCCGAGGCGGGGATGCGGCCCGAGGACCCGACCATCGCCCGCATCCTCAAGGGCATGGGCTACGCCACCGGCCAATTCGGCAAGAACCATCTCGGCGACCGCGACGAACACCTGCCGACGATGCACGGCTTCGACGAGTATTTCGGCAGCCTCTACCACCTCAACGCGTCGGAGGAACCGGAGAACGTCGACTACCCGAAGAACCCGGAGTTCCTGAAGCGCTTCGGCCCGCGCGGCGTGCTGAACACCCGCGCCAACCCCGACGGCAGCCAGACCATCGAGGACACCGGTCCCCTCACCCGCAAGCGGATGGAGACGATCGACGACGAGATCCTGGCCAGGACCACCGATTTCATCAAGCGGAAGGCCGGCGGCACCGAGCCCTTCTTCGTCTGGCACAACGCGACGCGGATGCATTTCCGCACCCATGTCCCGGAGAGCTACAAGGGCAAGTCGGGCCTCAGCTTCTATGCCGACGGCATGCTGCAGCACGACGACCATGTCGGCGCCATCCTGAAGCAACTTGACGACCTGGGTCTGGCGAACGACACCATCGTCATCTACGGCACCGACAACGGCCCGCACTACAATGCCTGGCCGGATGCCGGCATCACCCCCTTCCGGTCGGAGAAGAACTCCAACTGGGAAGGCGCCTTCCGGGTGCCCTTCGCGATCCGCTGGCCGGGCCGCGTCGCGCCCAGCAGCGTCAGCAACCAGATCGTCTCCAACCTCGACTGGTTTCCCACCCTGGTCGCCGCCGCCGGCGAGGCCGACATCAAGGCCAGGCTGCTGGCCGGCTTCACCACCCAGGGGCGGACCTACAAGGTGCATCTGGACGGCTACAACATCCTGCCGATGCTGACCGGCCAGACCACGGAAAGCCCGCGCAAGGAGTTCTTCTACTTCAACGACGACGGCCAGATGGTGGCGATGCGCTACGAACGCTGGAAGGTGGTCTTCCTGGAGCAGCGGGCGCATGGCTTCGGCGTCTGGCAGGACCCCTTCGTGCCGCTGCGCGCGCCGAAGCTGCTGGACCTGCGCATGGATCCCTTCGAACGCGCCGACACCGACAGCAACACCTACAACGACTGGTACATGGACCGGATATTCCTGCTGATCCCGGCCCAGGCCATGGCGAAGCGGTTCTACGAGACCTTCAAGGAATTCCCGCCCCGCCAGCGGCCGGACGCCTTCAACCTGGATGCCGTGCTGCGCAGCATGGAACAGGCCGGCAGCCGCTGACCCCCTGGCCCTAGCCGCCGGCACCGGCCAGGCGGCGGGTGCCATGCCAGCGAGACCGGACGGAGACCGGGGAGGCGATGTCCTCCCCGCTCCGCCGGATGCCTCAGCAGCCGGTCTGCCGCGGCACCCGCTCCACCTCCAGCCCGAAGAGCGGCCGCAGCCGGGTGCCGATGATGCTGCCGGCGAAGGCCGCCGCCAGCCAGACCCAGCCATGCAGGCTGCCGGAGGCGATGCCGGAGAAATAGGCGCCGATGTTGCAGCCATAGGCCAGCCGCGCGCCGTAGCCGAGCATGACGCCGCCGATCACCGCCGCCAGCGCCGAGCGCAGCGGCACCCGCAGGCTCGGCGAGAACCGCCCCGCCAGGGCGGCGGCCAGCAGCGCGCCCAGCACGATGCCGAAATCCATCACCGAGGTGACGTCGTTCAGCAGGCTGCCGGACAGCGCGGCCTGGCCCTGCGACGTGGACCAGTAGGGCCAGCCAGCCGCATCGATGCCGACCGCCATGGCGGCCTTGGAGCCCCAGAGGGCGAAGGCCGAGGTGATGCCCCAGGGCTTCCCGGCCAGCGCCAGGGTGGCGAAATTGAGCAGCGCCAGCGCCACCGCCCCGGCCACTACCGGCCAGGGGCCGCGCAGGACCCGCGCCAGCCCTTGCCGCGGCGCCGGCCGCGCCGCGGCCGGCGCGCCGTGCCGCCGGCGCTCCAGCCATAGCGTGCCGGCGGCGATCAGCGCGAAGAGCAGGAGGTTGGCCGCCAATGCCGGCGCCACGCCCCAGGCCTTCACCAGGGAGACGGGGGCCAGGTGCCACTGCGCCGCCCACCAGTGGAAATGCGCCGCGCCGAGCGCCGAGCCGGCGATGAAGGCCGCGAGCGTGAGCAGCATCCGCACCGAGCCGCCGCCCACCGTGTAGAGCGTGCCGGAGGCGCAGCCGCCGCCGATCTGCATGCCGATGCCGAAGACGAAGGCGCCGAAGAGCAGCGAGATGCCGATCGGCGAGACATTGCCGGTGACCGGCTGGCCGAAAAGCGAGCCGGCCGAGAGCGCGGGGAAGAACAGCAGCACGGCGATGGCCAGCATGACCATCTGCGCCCGCAGCCCCTCCCCCCGGCGGTCGGCGATGAAGACCCGCCAGGCGGAGGTGAAGCCGAAGGCGGCGTGGTACAGCACGAGGCCAAGCGCCGCGCCCAGCAGGTACAGCAATGCCTGCCGCGGGCTGACCGCCTGGCCAATCGCCAGCGCGCCGAGGACCAGCAGCGCGCCGGCGCCGAGCGCGGCCGGGGAGTTGATACCGGCCGGCCGCGCCGGGGATGGCGCGGCGCCGAGGGTTGTGGCGGACATGCCGAAAGGACCTTCCTGATCAGGACCGGGACGCACCGTGCCCCGCTCAGGTCCATTTGCGGCGGCAGGCCACCCGATTCACCATCTCTGGCCGCGCGCTCTGGGCAATTCCGCCATCGGGTGCGGACATGCCTTCGAACCACGCGCGCCGGTCGGGGATATCAGGTGCCGATGCCGCCGATCGCCAGGTATTTCACCTCGAGATATTCTTCGATCCCGTAATGGCTGCCCTCGCGCCCGAGGCCGCTTTCCTTGACCCCGCCGAAGGGCGCCACCTCGGTGCTGATCAGCCCTTCGTTGATGCCGATCATGCCGCTCTCGATCGCCTCCGCCACGCGGAAGATCCGGCCGATGTCGCGGGCGTAGAAATAGGCCGCGAGGCCGAAGGGCGTGTCGTTGGCGAGCGCGATCGCCTCCTCCTCGGTCTTGAAGCGGAACAGCGGCGCGACCGGGCCGAAGGTCTCCTCGGTGAAGATCATCGCGTCGTGCGGGACATTGGCCAGGATGGTCGGCTGGAAGAAATTGCCGCCACGGGCGTCCCGCTTGCCGCCGGTGACGATGCTGGCGCCCTTCGCCGTGGCGTCGGCGATGTGCTCCTCGACCTTCTTCACCGCATCGGTGTTGATCAGCGGGCCTTGCGTGACGCCGGGTTCCATCCCGTCGCCGACCTTCAGGGCTTCCACTGCCACCTTCAGCTTGGCGGCGAAGGCGTCGTAGACCCCGTCCTGCACCAGCAGCCGGTTGGCGCAGACGCAGGTCTGCCCGGTGTTGCGGTACTTGCTGGCCATGGCGCCCTGCACCGCGGCGTCGAGATCGGCATCGTCGAAGACGATGAAGGGCGCGTTGCCGCCCAATTCCATGCTGGTCTTCTTGATGGTCGGCGCGCATTGCGCCAGCAGCAGCCGGCCGACATCGGTGGAGCCGGTGAAGGTCAGCTTGCGCACCAGCGGGTTGGAGGTGAGTTCCTTGCCCGTCTCGCCCGACGGGCCGGTGATGACGTTGCAGACGCCGGCCGGCATGCCGGCGCGCTCGGCCAGCACGGCGATCGCCAGGGCGCTGAACGGCGTCTGGCTGGCCGGGCGGATGACGCCGGTGCAGCCGGCGGCCCAGCCGGGGCCGGTCTTGCGGGTGATCATCGCCGCCGGGAAGTTCCACGGCGTGATGGCGGCGAAGACGCCGATCGGCTCCTTGGTCACGATGACCCGGCGGCCCTTGGCATTCTGCGGGATGGTGTCGCCATAGACCCGCTTGCCCTCCTCGGCGAACCATTCGAGGAAGCTGGCGGCATAGGCGATCTCGCCCTTGCTCTCGGCCAGCGGCTTGCCCTGCTCGGCGGTCATGATGGCGGCAAGGTCGTCGGTATTGGCGAGCATCAGCTCGAACAGCTTGCGCAGGATGACCGCGCGGTCCTTCGCCAGCATGGCGCGCCAGCCCTTCTGCGCGGCATGCGCCGCCTCGATGGCGCGGCGGGTCTCGGCGGCGCCCATGGCGGGGACGCGGCCGACAAGGGTCCCGGTCGAGGGATTGCGGACCTCCAGCGTCTTGCCGCTATCGGCCTGCACCCATTCGCCGTTGATGCAATTGGCCTGGCGGAAGAGCTCGGGGTCCTTCAGCGGCAGGCTCGTGATGGCGTCCAGCATGGCCGGTCTCCTTCCTTGGTTTCCCGCAAGATAGGACGTGCCGCGGGCGATGTCAGGGGCGACCCACTTCCGCGGCGCCGGACCCTGGCCTAGCCTGCCCGCAACGAAGCCGGAGGAACGCCATGCGCGGAGGAGAGTCGCGCGTCGTCGCGCGCGGAAGGCCGCGGGATATCGCGTGCGGAAGCATGCTGCGCCTCGCCGCGCTGGCGTTGCTGCTGCCGATGGCGGCCGCGGCCTTCCCCGATCGCCCGGTCACCGTCATCAACCCCTATGCCACCGGCAGCCAGGCCGATGCCACTGCCCGCGCCCTGTCGGAGGGCCTCGCGGCGCAGCTCGGCCAGCCGGTGGTGGTGACGAACCGGGAGGGCGGCTCGGGCGTCGTCGGCCTGCGCGTGCTGGCGGCCAGCCCGCCGGACGGCCATACGCTGGCATTCTCCGCCCTGGTGCCGCTGACCATCCAGCCGCATTTGGTGCGCAACACCGGGCTCGGCCCGGACGCCGTCGCCCCGGTCTGCAACGTCACCGAGAACATCCTCGGCGTCATGGTCCGCGCGGACGGCCCTTGGCGGTCCTTGCCGGAGATGGTCGCCACGGCGCGGCTGCGACCGGTGACCTATGGCTCGCCCGGGCCGAATTCGGCGCCCTCCATCGGGATCGAGCGCATCCGCACAGCCGCCGGCGGCGAGTATGTCCACGTCCCCTTCCGCGGTGACGCCGCCTCGCTGCTCGAGGTGAAGGCCGGGCGGCTGGATGCGGCAGCGATCGTCGTCGCCTCCGGCGTGCCGATGACGCGCGCCGGGGAGATGCGGCTGATCGGCACCTTCTCGCTCCGCCGCCACCCGGAATTCCCCGAGGTGCCGACCGCCCGGGAACAGGGAATCGAGGCGGTCGAGCTCTCGGCCGCCGGCCTCTTCGCCCCGCGCGGCACGCCGGAGCCGGTGCTCGCCCGGCTGGAGGCCGCCTGCCAGGCCGCCATGGCGACCGAGGGCTTCCGGCTGCTGACCCAGCGCTGGGCGTTGCTGCCGGAATATCTCGGCCGCGCCGACTTCGCCCGGCGCCTGTCCGACCACTTCGCCGACCATGCCGAGGTGCTGCGCGCGCTCGGCGTGCAGCCGCAATAGAGGAGCCGCGCCATGGCCCGCCGCATCGTCGACATCTCGGTCGCGCTCAAGCAGGGGATCAGGTCCGACCCGCCCTGGGCGCTGCCGCAGATCGACTACCACGACCATCGGATGACCGCGCCGCCGATCGCGGACTACTTCGACATCCGCCAGGACCAGCTGCCGGAAGGCAATTACGCGGCGCGCGAGCAGGCGCGGATCTCAACCCATGCCGGCACGCATCTCGACAGTCCCTACCACTTCTTCCCGCGCCAGGACGAAGCCCTGGTGCCCGGCGGGCGGCCGTCGATGCGGATCGACGAGGTGCCGCTCGACTGGTGCTTCCAGCCCGGGGTGAAGCTGGATTTCCGCGCCCTGCCGGACGGCTACACGGTGCAGCCGGACGACGTGGCGAAGGAGCTGGACCGCATCGGCCATGTGCTCAAGCCGCTCGAGATCGTCATGGTCAATACCCGCGCCGGCAGCCGCTACGGGGAGGACGACTACATCGATGTCGGCTGCGGCATGGGAAAGGCGGCGACGCTGTACCTGCTGGAGCGCGGCATCCGGGTCTGCGGCACCGATGCCTGGTCCTGGGATATCCCGTTCAGCGTCACCAAGGCGCGGCTGGCGGAGGGCGCCTCCCCCGACATCATCTGGGAGGGCCATCGGGCCGGGCGCGAGATCGGCTACTGCCACATGGAGAAGCTGCACAACCTGGAAGCCCTGCCGGCGGACGGCTTCATGGTCGCCTGCTTCCCGGTGAAGGTGCACCGCGCCTCGGCCGGCTGGACGCGGGCGGTGGCGATCTTCGAGGAATAGGACGCGGATCGCGCGGCCGGACCTGCCGGCAGGCCGGCTTGCCGGGCGTGACGGCAATCGTTCCACTCGCGGAAAAGAAGGCCCGGAGGAAACCCATGACCACGCATCGCGCCCTGCTCAGCGCGGCCTTTCCCCGCTGCCACGGAGAGCATTCCATGCGGCTGACGCAGCCGCATGGAATGCTGCCGCCTTCTGCTTCGCCGTGAGACGGCCCAGGGCCGAATGCAAGCCGCGTCGGTTGTACCAGCCCTCGAGGAACTGGACTATGCCAGCCCTGGCTTCGTCACGCGTCAGGCAGTCGTGCTGCTCGACGAATTCGCCTTTCAACGTGGCATGCAAGCTCTCCATCGGCGCGTTGTCCCAGCGATCGCCCTTGCGGCTCATCGAGCACAGCATGCCGTGCTGCTGCAGCCGCTTGCGGTCCCGACGCGCTGCGAATTGCACCCCGTGGTCCGCGTGGTGGATCAAGCCTGCCGCCGGGCGGTGCGGCACAACCGCGTCCCGCAGCGCCGCCAAGGCCAGGGCATGGTACAGCTGATCACGGGTCGACCAGCCGACCTCACGGCGAGCGAACAGGTCGATGACGACGGCGAGGTAAAGCCAGCCCTCCTTCGTCCGGATGGAGGAGATGTCGGCCGCCCGTGTCTCATCGGGACCTGCCGCCGTGAATTCCTGATCCAACAGGCCCGGTGCCACCGGCCAGACATGGTGGCTGTCGGTCGTCCGCTCGAACCGACGCTTCTGCCGCGCCTGAGCCGATTCCGGCGCATCAGGCGTGCTGTCGGGCGGCGACCGACGGTCGGACCGCCATCGCGCAACTCGCATGTCAGCCGCGGACTGCCATGGGTGCGGTTCGGCAGCGCGAAGGCCGGCCGGACCTGTGCCAGCAGCACCATGCCGTGGTGCGGCTGGCGGCAGGCGGGACACCGGACTGGTCAGGTTGTGATCGCGTCTCGATCCTACCTAGCTCGGTTCGTCCTCAGCCAAGCCGCAGCCCGATGCTGCGGATCAGCGCGCCCCAGCGCTCGCGTTCGGCGGCGATCATGGCGCTGAACTCGGCCGGCTGGTTGCCACGCAGCTCGGCGCCCTGGGCCACCATCTGCTCGCCCAGCCGCGCCCCTGCCAAGGCGGCATGCGTGGCGGCCACCACCCGGGCCATGACCGGCGCCGGAATGCCGGCCGGCGCGAACAGCCCGTACCAATAGGGCTGGGCAATGTCCGGGTAGCCCGCCTCGGCGAAGGTCGGCACCGCCGGCAGCACCGGGACGCGGCGTTCGCCGGTGACCGCGAGAGCGCGCAGGTCGCCGTCGCGCACCAGCCCGACATAGGCGGCGACGCCGTCGAAGGTCATGGCCACGTCGCCGCGCATCAGCATCTGCTGCGCCGCCGGCGTGCCGCGGTAGGCCACGTCGAGCAGGTCGATGCCGGTCGCCTGTTTCAGCCGCTCGCCCGACAGATGCGCGACCAGCCCGACATTGGCGGCATAGGGCATCGGCTGCGGCAGCGCACGGGCATAGGCGACCAGCTCGGCCACCGTGCGCACCGGCAGCTTGGGGTCGGCATACAGCGCGAGTTGGCCGCGCATCAGCAGCGTCAGCGGCTGGAACTGCTCCAGCCGGAACGGCAGGGTGGCGAACAGATGCGGCGTGACGCAGAAGGTGGAGGAGGAGGTCAGCAGCAGCGTGTAGCCGTCCGGCCGCTGCTGCGAGACGTGTTCCGCCGCCACCACGCTTGCCGCGCCGACGCGGTTGTCGACCACCACGGGCTGGCCGAGTTCCGCCTGCAGCACCGGCGCCAGGGCGCGGGCCAGGATGTCGGGCTCGCTGCCGGCGGTGAAGGCCACCACCAGACGGATGGGCCGGGTCGGCCAGGCCTCCTGCGCCCCGGCCCGCGGCGCGAGCAACCCTGCCAAGGCCAGCCCGGCCAGGGCGCGGCGCCCCTGCGCATGCTGCATGTGTCTTCCTCCCCGCATCCGCCGCGATGCTAGGGCCTGTTAGCTCCTGAGCCAATCGAAGGTGGCAGCGAGGGATAGGACGCCGAGGAATGATCGGGCGGTTTTCTCGTAGCGGGTGGCCACGGCGCGCCATTCCTTGAGGCGCGCCCAGAGGTT
>NZ_JBHTDE010000013.1:0-100248 GCF_042666655.1 Dankookia sp. GCM10030260 | reverse complement strand
AGCGCCACGCCGGCGCGGCAGGCCGCCAAAGCCACGAACCACCGACCTCACCGCCGCGACGTAGCCACCAGCCAAACTGGGGAATTTTCAGCCAGCGCTTTCGAGGAATCCCACCTCAGCATTGACATGGGCTCACAGGTTCTGATCAGCGAGACTTGGTATAAGCTGATTTTCGAAATAATGTCGTCATTAAGGACAATAGTCGTGGCGGTCTTAGTCCCAAGAACCAGACCAGAAGATGGAGTTAACAGAGTGACTCGGATGGCCTCGTCTGATTCGACGGCCGTGTCGCCAGCAACACTGACGGTGATCATTTGGCTCGTCTCACCGGGGGCGAAGGTCACAGTGCCAGAAGGGAACGAGCCGCGCAGGAAATCCGCTGCGATGGCAGGGATCGTGCCAGTGCCGTTCACCTGCCACTGTACGGTCTGGGCGGCGGAAGACGGTGCGTCCAGGCTGATGGTGAGGCTGAGAGAGGTTGAGTTGAAAATTGCCTTCAAATGCCTCACTACTGTTCGAATAAATGTTGACATGGGGAGCAACAGGATCGTCATTTAATATTGTACCAGTAGCAATATAGCCAAATCCTTCTGAAATATTAACGTTATTGACGTTTATATAAAATACCTCGTCCTGTTCGTAATTGAGATCTTGCTTCAGGTATACTGTGATTTTTGTGCCGCTTGCGTTAGCAGGAGTACTTATAGTTCCTAACGGGGGTATATATTCTACGAAATCAGAAGCACTGATCTTATACCCGGCACTGTATATAGTTACGCCCCAAGAGAAAGTCCGGGCCGGCTCACAATTTCCCACGTTGGGGTCAAGATAGTCCGCGAATCTAAATGTAACAGATGTAAAACTATTGCCAGTAGAATCGGAACCTTCAACAAAAAAGTTTCCACTGGGTAAATATTCATGGGCCACCATGCCTAATTACACAGGCCAAAGCTCGGTTACTCGGGGATGTAAGTTATAACTAAAAAAGGTACCTCGGCGACGCATGATTTGTCGATGCTTCTCAGGATTTGTGCTTTAAACGGTCGCGGTATTTTGTGCAGCGGTGAGTGTCCTGGATTCTGCTGGAACCCGACGAGCGTTGCATTTTGGGCACATTCAGGTCGGCCCTACGATGCAGCTTGTCGAAAGTGCGGCGAGATTCGGCTTTTATAACCCGTCGTGAAACCCGCGTTCCAGCCGAGGCCTGACTGGCGTCATCAGCGGTGTTGTCGGTCAGCACGCATGCGATGGTCTCGCCGTCATCAGCATTCACGGAAAGCTGCAACTTCCGCGAGGACCGGCAGGTTCGACCGTGCTTCTCCTCGTCCTAATCGCCCTGGCCGAACAGCTTCAGGAATAAGCTAGCGACGGCAACGCGGTTCGTCCGTCATCCCCCAGGGCTGTCGGTCATGATGTAGCCCGTTAGGTCGCTCACGTTGCGCTCCAGATTCCGGATAATGTCCTTGACGACGTCCCCGATCGAAATCACGCCCACGACCTTGCCCGCATCCAGCACTGGCAGATGACGAATGCCGCGCGCGGCCATCATTGTCATACAGCCTTCCAACGGGTCATCTGGTCTGACCGTCACCGGATTACCCGTCATCACGCGACTCACCGGCGTCTGCTTCGCATCGAGCCCCGGCAGCAGCACTTTGATGGCACAGTCGCCCTGGGTCACGATGCCGACCAGCACGTCGTCATCGATGACCAGCACCGACCGAACCCGGTTGTCGCGCATCTGGCGCAGGGCGTCGACGACCATGTCGCCCGAGCGAAGATGGATTAGGGCGCCAGTTTTCTGGGCGAGCACGCTGTTGACCGTGATCATTGGTTTGCTCCCGTGGGCCCTGTCCTGCCCAGCCTTGGTGTTTCGCATTGAAGGTTAGTGCATCGGCAGCCCCGCCGTCACGCTGGCCGGAAACGGGGCGGAGCGGGGCGGCTACCGTTGACGGTTGATCGTGTCGGATGCCGGAGAACGGGAATATGCACGCGAGGACGAAGGGGCGCCGGGCCAGAGCGCGGGAGATGTTCGCCCGCACCGCAAGGTCACAGTGGTCAACCAGCGTGCCCGACGTGACCGTGGCCAACTGCCGGGCAGGCGACTTGGCGGATGCCGCGCCCGCCTCGTTGACCCGGTTCGTCGAGCTTGACGCAACCGCCTGGACCACCAACACCGTGCGCGTGATGGCGCGGAACATCTCGCCAGGGGTGCCCTTCGACTTCAATCCGGCTTCGCGGTTGGTGCAGGTGACGAAGCCACGGGTAGCCCAACGCTCGGTTCGCGACATCGCGGCGAGCGGATCAAAGAAGGTAGCGTTCACCCCGTCCGGCGCCCGTTCCTACCGGGCGGCCTCTACTGCCAGCCAGCATTGCGACCGGCAGGCGAACTCTGGGTCACAACACCGCGGTGGAGATCGCCGGGAACAGGATGATGGCCAGCAGCCCCAGCACCAGCGCGCCCAGATAGAACCAGATGGTCTTCATGGCCGCGTCCGGCTCGACCTTGCCGATCGAGCAGGCGATGTAGAAGCCGATGCCCACCGGCGGCGCGAACATGCCGATGTTCATCGAGACGACGGCGACCATCGCGTAGTGCACGGGATGGATGCCAAGCTGCGCGGCGATCGGGAACATCAGCGGCGCCAGCAGCACGATGGCTGGCAGCCCCTCCAGCAGGCAGCCGAGGGAGAGGAAGACGACCGCGGTCACCACTAGGTACACCATCCAGCCGCCCGGCAGCCCGCGCATGAAGCCCGACAGGGTCTGCGCGAAGCCGGTCTGGGTCAGTACCCAGGCGCCGGCGGCGGCGGTACCGAGGATGAGCAGGATCGCCCCGGTCATCGCCGCCGTCTCGACCAGCATGCGGTAGATGTCGCGTGGCCCGAGCCGGCCGTAGAGCGTGCTGCCGATCACCAGGGCATAGAGCACCGCGATGGCGGAGACCTCGGTCGCCGTCGCCACGCCCTCCGTCACCGCGCTGCGCACCACGAAGGGCAGCACCAGGGCGGGGATGGCGAAGACGAAGGCCTTGCCCATCACGGCCGCCGAGGCGCGGCGGACGCCCGTCATGTCCTCCCGCGACGCCTTCCAGCGGGCGGCGGCGGCAAGGATGAGCAGCAGGAACATCGCCACCACGAAGCCCGACGAGAACAGTGCCGCGATGGAGACTCCGGCGACCGAGCCGATGACGATCAGCACGATGGAGGGCGGCACGGTGTCCGCCATGATCGCGCCGGTGCCAAGCAGCGCCACCATCTCCTCTGGCTTATTGCCCCGTCGCTTCATCTCCGGGAACAGCGCCGGGGCAACGGTCGCCATGTCCGATACCTTGGAGCCGGAGATGCCGGAGACGAGGTAGAGCGAGCCGAGCATGACGTAGGACATGCCGGCGCGCACATGGCCGAGCAGCGCGCCGAGGAAGCTCACGATCGCCTTGCCCATGCCGGTGCTGTCCAGCACGCAGCCGAGCATGACGAAGATCGGCACGGAAAGCAGGATCAGGCTTGACATGCCTTCGTCCATCCGGCCGACGATGACGGTCAGCGGCAGCCGGGTGGAGAAGGCCAGGAAGCAGAGCGAGCCCATGCCGAAGCAGAAGGCGATCGGCACGCCGATCGCTAGGCAGCCGGCGATGACGCCGGCCAGCAGGACCAGGATGTTGCCTTTGCCCAGCGCGGCGAAGACCGGCTCGGCCAGCCACAGCGCGCCACCGGCCGCGAGGACGAGGCCAAGCGCCAGCAGCAGGTCGTCCCGCCGCGATTCCCGCCACAGCTTCGCCACGACCACCAGCAGCATGAGGCCGACGCCGAGCGGCAGGCCCGCCATCCGCCAGCCCACCGAGATGTCGAGGGCGGGGGCGGTGATGTCCTTCTCGAACCACCAATGCTCGATCGCCGACGGCAGCAGCCCGGCCAGGAACGCCGCCACCACCATCAGCCCCAGCGCCTCCAGCCGCGCCCGCGCCCGCGGCCCGACCCGGTTCGGCACCAGGGCGAGCCGCAGGTGCTCGTTGCGCTCGATGGCGATCACCGCGCCGAGCATGACCACCCAGAGGAAAAGCAGGGACGCGATCTCGTCCGCCGCGGTGATCGGGGCGGCCAGGACGTAGCGGCAGAACACCGCCACCAGCACCAGGCCGATCAGCCCGACCAGCAGGGCGGCGGCCACCGCCTCCAGCGGCCGGAGGAGGAAGCCGAGGCCCGAACCGGCCCGCGGCGGGGTGGCCGCGCCCGGCACGAGGCCGGCGCTGCTGGCGATGTCGCTCATCGGCCTTGCTACCTCCCGTGCGGTCAGGCGAGGCGCCCGACCGTCTCCTCCAGCAGGCCCCAGGGTTGCTCGCCGAAGCGCTCACGCCACTCGCGGTAGAAGCCGGCGGAGGAGAGGCGCTCGCGGAAGGGCGCCTGGTCGACGTCGTTGAACACCATGCCGCCTGCGGCCAGGTCGCCGCGGAGCGACGTGTTCTGCTGCGCGATCTCGGCACGCTGCTCCAGGCAGGCGGCGTTGACGATGCGCGTCACCGTCTCCTGCGTCGCGGCCGGCACCCGGCTCCAGGCCCGGCGGTTCATCAGGAACCACCAGCCGTCCCACATGTGGTTGGTGACGGAGGCATAGCGCTGCACCTCGAACAGCTTGGCGGCGGAGATGATGGCCGGCGGGTTCTCCTGCCCGTCCACCACCCGGGTCTGCAGGGCCGAGTAGACCTCGGCGAAGTTCAGTCCGGTGGGCGCGGCGCCGAGCGCACGGAACAGCGACAGCCACATTTGGCTGACCGGCACCCGCATCTTCAGGCCTCGCAGGTCGTCCGGCTGACCGATCGGGCGGACGCTGTTTGTCATCAGCCGGAAGCCGTTGTCCCAGATACGGTCCATCACCACCAGGCCGCTGCGGCCGATCTGCTCGCGGAGGTGCGCGCCCAGCTTGCCGTCCAGCGCCGACCAGACCGCGTCGTAGTCCTTGAAGGCGAAGCCGACGCCCGAGATGGCGGCGGCCGGGATCAGCGTGGACAGAGTGTTCACGCCCGAGTTCAGGAAGCACTCCAGCGCCCCGGAGCGGAGCTGCGAGAACATGTCGGTGTCCCCGCCGAGCTGGTTGTTGGGGAAGATCTGCAGTTCGAAGCGGCCCTCCGTCGCCTCCTTCGCCTTCTCCGCCGCCCGCGTCAGGTAGGTGTTGAGCGGGTGGCTGGCGGGCACGTTGGTGCCGACCTTGAAGTTGAATTCGGCCGCCGCGGCATGGCGCAGAGGTAGGGCCGTCGCCAGGCCCGCGGCGGTGCCGAGCAGGCCGAGGCGGCGGCGGGTGAGACGCGTGGTGCTGGTCATCGTCGTTTCCTCTGGTACTTCTTCTGGATTTTCTTGCGGGGCCTCAGCCCTGGCCGGGCGGGATCGCCTTGCTGCCGCGGAACATCAGGCCCGCAGCGCGGAAGCCGCCATCCACGTTCAGCGTGTGGCCGTGCACGTAGCGCGCCTCGTCGGAGCAGAGGAACACCGCGGCGTCCGCGATCTCCTCCGGCGTGCCGTAGCGGGTCATCGGGATCAGGTAGTTGTAGGCGGCACGGGTCGCTTGGTCGTGCGCGAATTTCGCCATCTCGGTCTCGATCGCGCCCGGGGCGATGTTGTTGACGTTGATGCCGTATTCCGCGAGCTCGACCGCCATCACCTTGGTCAGCAGCTCCAGCCCGGCCTTGGCCGCGCCATAGGCGGCGCGGCCATGCCCGCCGCGCTGGCCGGACAGGCTGGCGATGTTGATGATCTTCCCGCCCTCGCCGCGCTGCGCCATGGCGCGCGCGCAGGCCTGCGCCACGAAGAAGGCGCCGGAGAGGTTGATGGCGATGGTGCGCTGCCATTCCTCCGGGCCGATCTCGAGGAAGGGCGTGTTGCCGCCGATGCCGGCATTGTTGACGAGGATGTCGAGCTGGCCGTGTCGGGCGACGATGGCATCGACCATGGCGGCGACGGAGGCGTGGTCCGCCACGTCGACGCGCAGCACCTGGCCGTCGGCATGGCCGAGCGCCGCCACCGCCGCGGCCGCCCCGGCCTGGTTGACGTCGGCGATGACGGGGACCGCGCCCTCCGCCACCAATGCCCGCATAATGGCGAGGCCGATGCCCCGCGCCCCGCCCGTCACCAGCGCGATCTTGCCCTGCAGCCTCATGCTTTTCTCCGTCATGCTGCCTTCCCGTCCCGTGCGGCGCGGAAGAAGTCCTCGCGGCCGACCTGGCCGCCCTTGAGTGCGATCTGCAGCCCGTCCCGCGCCGCGTCCCCTGCCGCATGCGCGCGGCAGAGCGGCGACCCGGGGGCGAGCGGGGCGATGGCGGTCAGCGCATCGATGCCGAGCTGCCGCGCCGCATGGCCCGATGTGTCACCGCCGGCGATCACCGCCCGCCGCAGCCCCGACGCGCGCAGCAGCCTGTCCAGCACTTGGCCGAGGCCGGCGCCGATCCGGTCGTTCACCGCCTCGGCCGAAGCGCTGCTCGCCGCCAGCGCGGTGCGCAGCGCGGCCACTCCGGGGTCGTCCGGCCCGGCGGCGCTATAGACCAACGGGTCACGGCCCTCGGAGAGCGCGCGCAGCGCCTCCTCCGTCGCGCGCGCCAACTCGGCTTCCCAGGCCGCGGGATCGCCGGCGCGCTCGGTGCGCAGCCGCATCCCGGCGAAGCCATGGTGCAGCGCGTCGGCGATCTGCGCCGCGGTGACCGGGGAGACCGAGCCGGAGACGCAGGCGAGGCGCGCCGCGCCGACCGGCGGCAGGGCGGGGGCCGCCGCGGGCAGCAGCCCGGCCTGGCGCCAATGCGCGACCAGCGCGGCTTCCACCCCCTGCGAGCCGATGGCGAAGCCCGGCCCCGCCGCCTCCCGCTGCCAGATCAGCCGCCCGGCCTCGGCCAGCGTCTCGGCGTCCAGCACGTCGAGCGAGACGATGCGCGCGCCCCCGGCCAGCGCCGCGGCGAGCCGTGTCCCGGCCGCGCCGCGCTTCATGGCGGTGAAGTCCACCAGGCCGACCGGCAGCGCCGTCTGCCGCGCGAGGTGGCGGGCCAGGTCGGCCTCGTCCATCGGCGTCACCGGGTGGCGCGCCATGACGGGGTGGCGGTCCAGCCGGTGGCCGCGTCCGTCCGGCGTCGCGGCGAACAGGTGGCCGAAGCACTGGAACCGGCCCATCCCCGGATCGGCGACCAGCATGGGGAACCAGCCCGCGAATAGGTCGGCGGCGATCTCCGCCGCGCGGCCGATCGAGCCGACCTCGGGGGCGGAATCGAAGGTGGAGCAGACCTTGTAGTGCACCACCGGCGCGCCGGTGCCGCGCAGCCGCGCGAAGGCCTCTGGCAGGTGCGCGTCCATCCAGGCCGGCGGGCGGGACCGCGCGACGCTCGCCACGCCGATCCCCCGCGCGCCGGGAAAGGCCGCCAGCCGCTCCGGCGTCGGCAGGTCGAGGAACAGCACGGTCTCGAGCCCGGCGAAGGCCAGCGCCTCCATCGAGGCCGAGGCGCCGGTGAAGTCGTCGCCGAGGAAGGCGACCAGCGGCCCGGTGGCCGGCAGCGGGTGCGGCGGCGCGATCATGGGGTCTCCAGCGCCCGGGCCAGCGCGGGGCAGCCGCGGGCGTGCTGCGCCAGCGGGATGCCGGCCATCGCCGCCTCCCAGGCCTCGCGCAGCGCGCGGACGCCGGCGCCCGGCCCGTCGGGATGGGCGACGATGCCGCCACCGGCGGTCATGATCAGGTCGGGGCTGCGCAGCGCCGCCCAGGTGCCATGCGCCTGCCGCACCGTCTGGCCGGAGGAGAAGACCGGCAGCACGGTGCAGGGCTTGCCCGGGAACATCGGCTCCAGGCAGGCGCGGGCGGAATCGATGACGCTCGCATCCGTCTCGCTGAACTTGTTGTCCAGCCCGTTGACATGCATGTGGTCGGCGCCGGCCAGCCGCCACAGCTTCTGCCAGGCCACATAGGACCAGCCGAGGCTCGGGTGCCGCGACAGGGCGCCCCAGCCGTTGCGGTGGGCATGGATCGGCAGCCCGCCCAGCCGGCGCAGCGCGCCCAGCCCGACGAGGCCGAGCGAGTTCAGGCTCGCCATCATGCAGGTGGCGCCCTCGGCCAGCAGCAGGTCGTGCCGCCGCTGCATCTCGTCCAGCTCGCCGGTGAGGTTGAAGGCGTACATCACCTTCCTGCCGGTGCGGTCGGCATGCCGGTTGATCACCGGCATCACCGCCCGCACCCGCGCCTCGAAGGGGCAGCCCGGGCCGTCGGCCTGCAGCTCGTCGTCCTTGATGAAGTCGATCCCGGCGGCGCAGAGCTCCGCCACCAGCGCGGCGGTGGCCTTGGCGGTGAGGCCGACGCTCGGCTTGACGATGGTGCCGATCAGCGGCCGCCCCTCAACGCCGGCGAGGCGCCGCGTGCCCGCGATGCCGAAGCCGGGACCGGGATAAGCATCGGCGAAGGCCTGCGGCAGCCGGAGGTCGAGCAGCCGGAGCCCGCTGACGGACGCCAGCTCGAACAGGTTGCCGGCGACCGTGGCCAGCAGGTTGGGCAGCGAGGGCCCCAGATTGGCGAGCGGCCAGGAGAGGGTAAACCGGGCGCGGCTGATGCGCTCGCCGCCCCACTCGCCCCGGGCGGAGGGCAGCGAGCGGCTCATCAGTCCAGTCTCCAGCACCTCCAGCGCCTCGACGCGGGCGGCGGCGCGTTCCTTGAGCTCCGGCGTCTCGCCGGGCACCGGCACGAAGGTGCCGCTCGACTGCTCGCCGGCGATGATCTCCGCCGCGTGGCGGGGGTCGATCGGCGTCTCCAGCAGGTAGTCGGCCTCGATCCGCAGGGGCGATGCGGGCGGGACGGCGGGGCGGGCGGCGTCCATGCTCAGGCCACCCGGCAGGTGAGGCCGCCATCGACCGGCAGGCTGACGCCGGTGATGTAGCCGGCCTCGTCGGAGGCGAGGAACAGCGCGGCCTGCGCCACGTCCCAGGCGGTGCCCATCTTGCCGGTCGGGCAGGCGGCGTCGCGCGCCGCCACCATCTCCGCCGCATCGGCATACTGGCCGGAGATCTGCTGGTGGATCAGCGGCGTGTTCATCAGGCCAGGCATGATCGCATTCACCCGGATGCCGTCGCGGGCGTGCTGCAGCGCAAGGCCCATGGTGAAGTTGTTCACCGCTGCCTTCGCCGCGTAGTAGGCGGGGTAGGGGTAGCCGGTGTAGCGGATGGCGGCGATCGAGGAGACGTTGACGATCGCCCCGGCGCGCTGGCGCAGCATGTGCGGCAGGACATGCTTGCAGGCGAGGAAGCAGCCCGTGACGTTCAGGTCGAAGGACCGGTGCCAGGTCGCCTCGTCCATCTCGACCGGCCCGCCCATGGCGGCGTAGCCGACGTTGTTGTGCAGGATGTCGATACGGCCGCGGTCGCCGACCACGGCCGCGACCACCGCCGCGACCGCGGCGCTGTCGGTGACGTCGCAGGCATGCGCGCTGGCCGAGTTGCCCCCGCCCCGGATGATGCCGGCCGTCTCCTCCGCCGCGGCGGGGTTGACGTCCACGCAGGCGACATGCGCGCCGTGGCGGGCGAAGAGGGTGGCGGTGGCCTTGCCGTTGCCCCAGCCGGGGCCGATCGAGCCGGCCCCGAAGACGATGGCGACCTTGTTCTGCAGGCGCATGGCGTGGCCTCCCGCGGGCCGGGTTCCGGAAGGGGGTGGCAGGCAGCGCGGCCGGCCGCGTTGGGCGGCGGCAGGCAACGGTTTCCTCGAGGTCTTCCTTGGCCCGGACGCTAGGCGCCCGCACCCTGGCCGCACACCGCAAATCGGCGCAGAGTGGTGTGAGCTTTCCTCACGGCAGGACCGCCCGGCCATGACCGCTTCCCGCCTGCCGCTCAATGCCCTGCTTGCCTTCGAGGCCGCCGCCCGCCGGCGCAGCATGTCGGCCGCGGCGCAGGAGCTGGGCGTGACGCATGGGGCGGTCAGCCGGCATGTGCGCGGGCTGGAGGAGCGGTTCGGCGTACCGCTGCTGCGGCGGCTGGCGAAGTCGGTGGAGCCGACGGCGGCCGGGTCGCAGCTGGCAGCCAGCCTGGCCGAGGGCTTCAAGCTGATGCAGATCGGCGTCGCGCGGCTCACGCCCGGGGCGCTCACCCTCGCTTGCTCGGCCACCATCATGAACCACTGGCTGATCCCACGGCTCGGCCGCTTCAAGCGCGCGCATCCGGAGGTCGAGATCCGCCTCAACGTCAGCCACGGCGAGGTCGACTTCGTGCGGGACGAGATAAGCCTCGCCATCCGCTCCAGCATGGTCCGCGCGCCGGCCGATGTCGGGACGCGGCCATTGCTGCGGGAGGAGATCGGCGCGGTCTGCCACCCCGACTACGCGGCGCAGGCGGGACTGGCGGTTCCGGCCGACCTTGCGGGGGCGCGCCTGCTCGGCACCGTGACGCGCCCGGCAGCTTGGGACGAATGGCTGGCCGCCACCGCGCAGCGGTCACTGCGGCTGGAGGCGCAGGAGAGCTTCGAGCACTTCTATCTGCTGATCCAGGCCGCCGCCTGCGGGCTCGGCGTTGGCATTGCCCCGCGCTTTTTGGTGGCAGACGAGATGCGACGCGGCCAACTGGTCGCGCCTTTTGGCTTCGTCGAAGGGCCGCACGTCCTCAACCTCTGGGTGGCGTCGCACCTGCGGGCGCGCCTCGATCTGAAGCGGCTGGCAGAATGGATTGAGGCGGAGATGCAGGATCCTACCGCCAACCGCGGCTAAGCTTCAGCGTCACTGAGTCATAGGAGCAACGCGGCCCAGCCGGACCACCCTGGGCGTAGGGGCACTGACCGTGCCGGTCGAGGCCTTTCCGTCCGCCTGCAATTGATTGATGGCCTGCCGGGCCGCCAGAGAGTTTTATTGCCCATTTTCCACCGCTGCAGCGGTGGGAACCGGAATACGAAATCTTGTGGTGAGGACCCCCGATCGTCGGGTGGCACCGTGGCCGAAAGGTCAGGCTTCTGCTTTCCTTGCCTAGCCGACACGCCCCTGGATGTAGCTCCGGATCCGCCACAGACGTTCGGCATCGGGCAGCGCGCGGTACCGCTGGCGGCACCGTGCCGTCTTGGCGTGTTCGGGCGGCCGCAGCGGTAGCGTCCACGGACGTGGTGGAAAATTCGGCCTTGGCCGGAGTGTAGGGCTGGGGTGGCCATCGGACCTGGCGGCTAGGGTGGAGTTGCGAGGCTCCCACCCCTGACCGCCCGAGGACCCGATGACCAAGGAGAGACTGCCACTGGCGGAACTGCTGGCGAAAGCCGAGGACGGCGACTTCCTCCGCAGCGTCGCCGAGGCGGTGCTGCAGATGCTGATGGAGGCCAACGTGGAAGGCCTGATCGGGGCCGGGCGGCACGAGCGCACCGGCGAGCGGCTGAACTACCGGAACGGCTTCCGCGACCGCACGCTCGACACCCGGCTGGGCTCGCTGCAGCTCCGGATCCCGAAGTTGCGGCAGGGCAGCTACTTCCCACCCTTCCTCGAGCCCCGGAAGACCTCGGAGAAGGCCCTGGTGGCGGTGATCCAAGAGGCCTGGATCGGCGGGGTCTCGACCCGGCGGGTGGACGAGCTGGTGCAGGCGATGGGCCTGTCCGGCATCTCGAAGTCCACCGTCTCGAAGCTCTGCAAGGACATCGATGAGCGGGTCGGCGCCTTCCTCAATCGGCCGCTCGCTGGCGAGTGGCCCTACCTGTGGCTGGACGCCACCTATCTCCGCCAGCGCGAGGGCGGTCGCATCGTGTCGGTGGCCGCGATAATCGCCGTGGCCTGCGATGCCGAGGGGCACCGCGAGATCGTCGGCCTGCACATCGGCCCGTCGGAGGCTGAGACTTTCTGGTCTGCCTTTCTCAAGAGCCTGGTGAAACGCGGCCTAAAGGGTGTGAAGCTGGTCATCTCCGATGCACATGAGGGGCTGAAGGCGGCGATCGCCCGGGTGCTCGGCGCGACCTGGCAACGGTGCCGGGTCTATTGGATGAGGAATGCCTTGGCCCATGTCGGCAAGGCCCAGCAATCCATGGCCTCGGCCGCGCTGCGTCAGGCGTTCCTGCAGCCCGACCAGGCCAGCGCACGACAGACCTGGCGCCATGTCGCCGACCAGCTCCGCCCGCGCTGGCCCAAGCTCGGCACGCTGATAGACGAGAGCGAGGACGACGTCCTCGCCTACATGTCCTTCCCCGCTCCGCAGAGGACCAAGCTGCACTCGACGAACCCGCTGGAACGCCTGAACGAGGAGGTGAAACGCCGCGCCGACGTGGTCGGCATCTTTCCCTCGGAAGCCTCCATCATTCGCGTGATCGGTGCCGTCCTGCTCGAGGCCAATGACGAGTGGCAGATGCAGCACCGCTACATGGGCGTCGAGGCCATGGCCGAGATGCTCAGCCCAGCGCCCACCAACGAGACCCTGCAACTGCCACCCAGGCCCGCCTGAGCCGTGGCCGCCAAAAGCCCATCAGCAAATTCCACCACGTTGACGGACGCTATCGCCGCAGCGGCGAGCCGCAACGCCACTGCATTTATCTCCTCCTGGTCCGCGAAGCAGTCAAGGAGTGGTCTGCAGGCTTGGCCGTAGAGCCGCACCACGTCGAGCGCCGGTATGGCTGGAAAACCCGCGATCTTCAGCGGCATCCAGAGCCACTCTCCGTCAAATGTAGGTTGATCCGCGAGGACCAGCGCACGCTCCGGCGCAAGCACACGGACCGCATGCCGCGCCATGGCTTTGTGCGAGCTTCCCTGCACTTCCGACATGGACCGGCAGATCCCGCGCACTGCCTCTAGGAAGACCAACCAATCGGCCCAGGTCGGAGCAGTAGGCCGCAGTCCGACTGCATATGAGCGGGTCGTTCGGGCAGTTACTTCCGCCTCATCACTTGACGCAGAGCGTAGCGTGATCAATGGAATGTCGCCCGTTCGGCAGGGTTGCTTCCCGCGTCGGGCTGCGGCCGCGTCGCGGCGTGCGCGTGGAAGCACAGTCCGCAACTGCGTGCTGCCGCCGCCAAGCGCATGGCCAATGGCAGCGTCGACATGATGGCGGGTTGTACGAGCCAATCCGTCAGAACGGCCAATGCACTGAGGACATCGTCCCGCTGCAAGGCGTCAAGCAGGAGAAGCAGGTCGTCCTCGTCGACGCCAAGCTGCGGGCAGAGGCAACATCGAATGTCCAGCGGGCGTCGCATCGCGTGATGGACAGCGCAGAGGAATGCATCGAATGCCTGCACCGCATCCTCCGGCAGCTCGCCTTGCCTGCAGACCTCACGCCAGTGGAGCGAGGCCGCGCCACCAGGGCGGCGCACCGCCACCCAAGTTCGCAGAACCGCAATGCAGAAAAGTGCCTCTGGCTCGAGCTCGTTCACCGGGCGGCCTTGATCCACATCCTCTCGATGCATGCACCTCGCCATCCGACTAATCCCAATGGTCCAGCCGTACCTCATTGCAGCGCATCGAGGGCCCGAGGGCGAGGGTCTGGCGGCTTGGCCCAGTCGGTGGCGGATGGCCGACCTGCGACGGGCGGGTGCTGGGGCGCTGGCCCTGCCGCTGTGCTGCGGCGTCGACCGCGCGGCAAGCGTCCGTGGCCATCGCATCAGCGTCTATTCGCATCAGGCGGTCCCGTGCCATCAACGCTGTGAAGGCGGCAGTGCCGAGCGAGCGGTGTCTAATCATGCGGACCTCCCCCCTCAGTGCCGGGTGGACGGGGGCAGCAGCCAGAGCGTGTTACCTACCCCTACTACCCCGGTGACATCGACCAGCAGACGGGGCCTGAGAGCGAGGCCGGCCGCCAGAAATAAACCCCCCAGGCCGCGCAGCGGCCCAAGCGCGAAGTCAGCGCCGATGCCGGACAGCAGACCGTCTCGAAGCGCCTCCCCCGCCAGCCAGGCCTCTCGGTCCTGGACCAAGCGTGCGGCATGCAGCAGCCGCTGCTCATCTGCAGCAAGCCGCGGGCAATGTGGGCAGCCGATACCGACAGGCCGATTCGCGGTGCGGGCAACGATGCGCAGAAACATGTTGAGCGATACTGCCGCCAGCGGGACGCCGGCCGCCGTCATTCGCGCATCGAGGCGCGGCATCGGATCCGCAGCCCGCCGCAGGTCATCGACCCAACCGCGAAGGCCGCAAAGCAGCACGGCTTCCGGCCAATCCAGCGCCTCCAGCATACTTGGATAGCCGTGCAGGACCGGTGGGGCGAACGGCGCAGTGCGGCCCATGGGTGTGCTCCTGGTCTCTTCACAGGAACAGATTAGGCATATTTGCGAATGAGTCGCAATCGCATTTCTGCAAAAGCGCAAGATCGCCGATGTCGCTTCAGTACGCGAGGAGGCACGGCACTGCTCTGTCCCACGGCACGGCCTCGTCTGCCGGTTCCGTCAGCGACGCACGCGGCGCCGGACACAGTCGCAGCCAAGCGGAGTGCCGGGTGGAAGCGGCCGCGGCAGTTCCTGGCAGGCTACCGTGCCTGGCCGGCTTCCCGCCGCTGGGCGGCAATGAGCAGCAGCAGCGCCGCCGCCGCGGGCAACGTGAGCGACGCGGCGGCAAGTGTCGGATAGCCCGCAACCAGGATCCCGAAGATCGGTGCCGCGGCCGCATAGGCGGTCGCCTGGATCGCCGCGGTGCGGCCGGCGATTCGTCCTCGCGCGCATGCCGGCGCCCCGTGCATCAACGCAGCCATCGCTGCCGGAACGGCAATGCCGATCCCGGCCGCCACCAGCGCGATGCCGGCCGCGATGGCGACAAGGTTTGCGAAGGGCGCCAGGATGGCCGCTCCGATAATCGCCAGCCCGGCTCCGACGTTTGGGCGCCAGTGTTCGGGAAAGCGGTGGGATAGCAGGTTGCCCGCGATGGCTGCCGTGGCCGCCATGCCCATGAACCATCCGGTCCAACGCGTGGCCTGGGCCACCTCCAAGCCGAGCGTCGCCAGCAGCAAAGGTCCAAGGATGTATTGGGCGCCACCCCCCAGCAGGTGTAAGGCCAGTAGGGCCAGCAGCACCGGCCAAGCCAGGGCTTGTGGCGCCGTGTCGATGCGCGGCGCGGCGGGTGCGGCGCTCGCCGCCGCTGGGTTCGGCAGGAAGACCAGTATGAGCAGGGCGAGGCAGGTGGCCGCGGCCAGCATCCCCAAAGTCCCGGCCGCACCGATGCCGCCGATCAGGGCCACGGCCAGGGGCCCGAACAGGCGCCCCGCATTCTGGGCCGCACTCGCCTTGCCTTGCAGGCGGCTTCCCGCCGCGGGGACGTCGCCCGCCCAGAGCCAGGCCTGCGCCGCCGGATGCAAGGCGGCCACACCGGCGCCGTTGGCGATCCGCGTTGCCAGCACGACGCCGAAGGCATGCTCCGTCGTCAGGGTGCCGGCGGCCACCAAGGCCGTGTAGCCGCAAAGCAGCCCCGAGGCGGCGCAGATGACGGCAAGCCCGCATCGCGCCGCCGGGGCAGGCCCTGCCCGATCGGCCAGCCTGCCCGCCAGGGGCGCCAGCCCGATCGTCGCCAGCAACCCCGCGCCGATGCCCACGCCGAGTTGGTCGGCGCCCAGGGCGAGCGCCTGCATCAGCAGCGGCAGGGCCGCGAGCGGCGCCGTTTGCGCGCCGGCCACCAGCCCCAGCGCCAGGATCAATCCCACTTTCGCCATCCGGGATGCCTGCCCTGCCATTCCGTACGCCTGAGTAATCGCGAATAATTCTCACTCGCATTCGCAATTGGCCGATTACAAGCATTCCATGACCTGTGACGCAACTGCGACCGACGGCGGTACCCCTACCGAGCAGGGCGCCGCGGAGGCCTTCCTCAACAGCCTTGCGCGGGAGTGGCCGGAATGCCGGCTGCGACCGGCCAAGCTTGGCTGGGACCTGGAGATGCCGGTCACGTCGCTCTCAGGCGTGCTGCGCGTCGCGGTGACGCATCGGTCATGCGCCGGGCGGCACGGGCTGCGGTTGCCGGTCCGCTTCTGCCCGGATGGCGGGGCCGAGCGGCCCATCGCCTGGGCCACCGCGGTCGCCGCGATGGCCGAGACCCTTGCCATCGAGCGCGGCCTGCCGCCGGCCACCGCCCGCCGCTTCGTCGAACGCGTGCTGGAAAGCATCGACACGATCGAGGCGATGCTACCGGGCAACCGGGGGCCGGAGGTCGCGGCGACGGATTTCCTCGCCGCGGAACAGGCGCTGCTGCTCGGCCATTTCCTGCACCCCGCGCCGCGTTCCGCCGCCGAATTGCGACCCGAGCGCGCGCGCTTCCTGCCCGGCCTGTCGCCCGGCTTCCGGCTGCATTGGGCCCTGGTGCTGCCGGAGGCCTTTGCCTCCGAGGATGTCGGGGGGCGAGCCGTCAAGGCGCTGCTGCACGATCTCGGCGCCCCGCGCGAACCGGGCTGGCTCGCGCTGCCCATGCATCCCTGGCAGGCAAGGCACCTTGCCACGCTGCCAGCGGTCGAGGCACTGCGGCGCGCCGGCATGTTGCGTTTCCAGGCTCAGCCGGAGGCGGGCCCGCTCTGGCACCCCACCGCCTCCGTCCGCAGCCTTTACAGTACCGAGGCGCCGTGGATGCTGAAGACCTCGCTCGGCGCGCGGATCACCAACTCCGTCCGTACGCTGTTCCCGGCCGAGCTGCAACGCGGCAAGGATGTCAGCCGGCTGCTGCGGAGCACGCTCGGCCCATCGATCGCGGCCCTCGCGCCACGGCTGACCTTTCTGGAAGAACCGGCGCATCTCGGCCTGCGGCACGACGGGGAGTTGCTCCCCGACAGCCTGGTCATCCTGCGGGACAATCCCTTCCGCGGTGCCGCCGCCCGCGATGCCGCAATGCTGGCGACGCTGTGCCAAACCGATCCGCAGGCCGGCCGGACGCCGCTTGCCGGCGTCGTCGCGGCTGCGGCCGCCTCGGCCGGCCTTTCGCTGAGGGAGGCGGGCCTCGACTGGCTCGGACGCTTTGCCGAACTACTGCCCCTGGCGCTGGCGCGGCTGCGCTGCCACCACGGCCTCCTGTTCGGGGCGCATGGGCAGAACGCGGTCCTGCGGCTGCGCCACGGTTGGCCCGTGCAGGCCTATGTCCGCGATTGCCAGGGGTCCGGCCATGTCGAGAGCGCGCATGCGCGGCTTGTCGCCGCGGTGCCAGGCATCGGGGAGCCGTCGGAGTCCGTCGTGCCCGATGCGGTGGGCGACCGGCTGCTCGGCTACTACGTCGTGGTCAATGGCCTGTTCGGGCTGGTCGCCGCCCTCTCGCGCGACGGTCTGGCGGAGGAGGCGGCGATGTTCCGCCTCCTCAGGGCGAAGTTCGAGCGCGCGCGTGCTGATCGCCCGCCCGACCCATCCTTCCTCGACTACATCCTCGACAGCCCAGCACTTGCCGCGAAGGGCAATTTCATGACCTTCCTTGAAGACGTCATCGAGAACCGTGGTTCGCGCGAGCAACACGCGATCTATCACGACCTTCCAAATCCGCTCCATATGCCGGTGGCGGCATGATCGCGGCCAGACGAGGCCCCGAAAGCTCCATGCCGCGTCATCGCTATACGGTGGGCGAGGCGGCAGCGCTCGAGGTCGAGATCACCGATGCTGCCATGTCCGTCCAGCAGGGCAAGCATCAGCTCCTGCGCGGCGAACTCGGCGAGGCGGGCCTTTCGGCGCATGCCATGGATGGTAGCGGCGGGCGGGCTCTCGCGCAGGCCCTTGCCGCCGCCGCTGCCGCGGTGTTCGAGGCGGATATCGATCGGGCCGAGCTCCTGCTCGGGCCGGGAACGCGGCCGGAGATCCTCGACACGGCCCTTGCGTATGGGTTGATCGCAGCCACCGGGGCACCGCTCATCCGGCGCCGGCAGTTGCTGCAGGTCCCGCTGCTCTGGCATCAGGACCCGCGCCCCGTGCCGCATCCGCGCCTGCCCTGCCGCCTGCCGGATGGCCGGATCCACCCGGAGCGGCCGCCGCTCGCGCAGGGCGTGGTCTACGACCGCTTCGACCCGCTGCTGGGCATGCGGATGTCCTTCAGGCGGGTGTCAGCCGACCGCGACCTGCCGCTGTTCCACGCCTGGATGAACGAGCTGCGCGTGGCCTATTTCTGGGAACTCGCGCAGGACGAGGCATCCCTGCACGCCTATCTGCGGCGGCTGGAAGAAGACGCGCATGCCTGGCCGCTGATCGGCTGCTTCGACGGCGACCCGGCGGGCTATTTCGAGATCTACTGGGCGAAGGAGGACCGGCTCGGCCCCCACTACGACGCCCACGACTATGACCGCGGCTGGCATGGGCTGATTGGCGCCCGTCAGCATCTCGGCCTGGCCAAGACCGCGGCTTGGCTGCGCGGCCTCACCCACTTCCTGTTCCTCGATGACACGCGCACCGAAAAGGTCGTGGGCGAGCCGCGCGTCGACAACGCCAAGCTGCTTCGCTACGCCGACGCGCTCGCCTACGACAAGGTCAAGGAGTTTGACTTCCCGCACAAGCGCTCGGCGCTGATGCACTGCTGGCGCGACCCGTTCTTCGACCGGGTGATGCGGTGAACGGCATCCCCGATGCCGCAGCGTGGCGGCAGGCGGGCCGCGTCCTGCTGGCCAAGGCCATCTCCGAATTCGCCTATGAGGAGGCGGTCCTGCCGGCGGTGGAATTGCAGCCGGACGGCAGCTTCATCGCATGCCTGCAGCTCGCCTCGGGCCTGCGCTACCGCTTCGCCGGGGCGCGGCGGATCTGGGGCAACCTCGCCATCGACCCTGACAGTCTGCGGCGGCTGGACGGCGCGCAGGACACGGAGGCGACCGACCCACGGCAATGGGTGCTCGATGCACGTGCTGAGCTCGGCGGCGATGCGGCGGCAACTGCCGGCTTCCTGCGCGAACTCGGCCGGACCTGGCAGGCCGAGGCCCTGCGGCTTGCCCGCTGCCGCGGCCTCGACGGCGCGGCCTGGCTTGCGCTGCCATCCGACCAGGCGCAGGCGCTGCTGTCCGGCCATCCCAAGGCGGTCGCCAACAAGGGACGGCTCGGCTGGGGCGATGCGGCGCTCGCGGCCTTCGCACCCGAACGGGCCGCGCCGTTCCATCTCGTCTGGGTGGTGCTCGATGCACGGCATGCGACCTGGGCCGCCGTGGACGGCGCCGATTTTGCCGGGGAATGCATCCCCGCCGAGGAACGCGACGCCTTCGACGCGGCAGTCGCCCGCAGCGGCATCGCGCCGGCGCACGCGCTGCCCGTGCCGGTGCATCCCTGGCAATGGGACAACGTCCTGCTGCCCGAATTCGCCGGCGAGATTGCCGCCGGGAGGATGGTGCCGATCGGCCGCTTCGGCGATCTCTATCGACCGCAGCAATCGATACGGACGCTGACGAACCTGTCCCGGCGAGGCCGGGCGGATGTGAAGCTTTCGCTGTCGATCCTCAATACCTCGGCCTATCGCGGCCTGGGTGGAGCGACCATCGCCGCCGGACAGGCACTCTCCGGGTGGCTGGTGGGGGTCATCGCGGCCGATCCGATGCTGCGCCGCCGGCGCGTCGCGGTCCTGCGCGAGCTGGCCGGGGCGCATTATGCGCATCCCGCCTATGCGGCGCTACCCGATGCGCCCTACCACTACCGCGAACATCTCGGCGCCGTGCTGCGCGAGAGCGCCGAGGCGCATGCGGTGCAGGACGAGGCGCCGGCGCTGTATGCCATGCTGCACGAGCGCGACGCGGCGGGGCGGCCGCTGGCCCTTGCCATGGCGCAGCAGGCCGGCCTCGGCATCGAAGCCTGGCTGGAGCGGCTTTTCGACCTCACCGTGGTGCCGCTGCACCACCTGCTCTGCCGCTACGGATGCTGCCCGATCGCGCATGGGCAGAATATCGTGCTGATGCTGAGGCAGGGCCTGCCGGTTGCGATGGCGCTGAAGGATTTCCAGGGCGACTTCGACCTTGCCGATACCGGCCAGGCCGAAGCCGCCGGGCTGCCCGGCCCGGTCGCCGCACTGCTGCCGCGGAAGCGCCCCGAGGTCGTGGTTCACAACATCCAGACCGCCCATTTCGTCACCACGCTCCGGTTCCTGTCGGATGGGCTGGTGGCCGCGGGCGCGCTGCCGGAGATCGCGTTCTACCGGATCCTGGCGCGCGTGCTGCGCGCCTACCAGCGCGAAGCCGCCCTGCCGCCGGCCGACTACGCGCGCTACGAGTTGTTCGCGCCGACGCTGCCGAAGGTGTGCATCAACAAGGTCCGGCTGGCCGTCGGCTATGGCGACACGGCGTCGCGGCCGCTTCCTGCGCTGGGCACGCCGCTGGTGAACCCGCTGCACCTTGCCGAAACTGGCGACCCGTGGTGACGGGCGTGCTCGACCTTGCCGGCATCGGCATCGGCCCTGCCAACCTCAGCCTCGCCGCGCTTTGCGAGGAAGCCGGGGAAAGCGGGCGCGCGCGGTTCTTCGATCGCAAGCCGGGCTTCTCCTGGCACCGCGGCATGATGCTGCCCGGCGCACGGCTTCAATGCTCCTGGATCAAGGACCTGGTCACGCCTGTCGCGCCGACCTCGCGCTTCGGCTTCCTCTCCTACCTTGCCGCGCGCCGGCGGCTGTTCGCCTTCGTCAATGCCGGGTTCGAGACCGTCTCCCGCACGGAGTTCGCGGACTACCTGGCCTGGGTCGCAGGGCAGCTGCCGGCGCTGCGCTGGGACAGCACGCTGCGGGACATCGGCTTCGAGGCTGGCGCCTTCACCGCGCAGGTCGGGCATGAGCGCGTCCGCGCGCGGCACCTCGTGCTTGGGCTCGGCCACGAACCGGCCCTTCCGGCTTGCCTCGAGCCGCATCGCGGCGATGGCTGCCTGCATGCCACCGAATTCCTCGAGCGCATGCCGGCGCTTGCCGGCCGGCGCGTCGCGGTGGTCGGGGGCGGCCAGTCCGGCGCCGAGATCATGCTCCATGTGCTGCGGTCGGCCGCACCGCCGGCCAGCATCGCCTGGGTCAGCCGCCGGTCCAACTTCCTGCCGCTCGACGAGACGCATTTCTCGAACGAGCATTTCACCCCCGCCTATGTCGAGCATTTCTTCGACCTGCCGGCGGAGCGCCGCGCCGCGCTGCTGCAGGAGCAGCGCATGATGAGCGACGGCATCTCGGCCTCGACCCTACGCGAGCTTTACGCCGAGGTGTACCGGCTGCGCTTCCTCGAGAAGGTGCCGCCTGTCCCGAGCCTGTTGCCGGGTCGCAGCCTCGTCGCCTGCGCGCCATGGCGGGGTGCGCTCAGCCTCGACCTTCGCGCGGCGGATACCGGCGCCGGGCAGCGCATCTTCGCCGATGTGGTGGTTGCGGCCACCGGCTACCGGGTCTCCCTACCGCCCTGTCTCGAGGCGCTCGGCATCGGACGGGATACGACGAACGGCGCGCCGCTGCTGGGGCGCCGCTACGCGCTCGCCTGGGACGGCCCGGCGGCGAACCGCATCTACCTGCAGAATGCCGGCCGCGGGTCGCATGGCATCGCCGACCCGCAGCTTGCGCTGCTGGCGTGGCGGAGCGCGACGATCCTGAACGACGCGCTCGGGCGTGAGATCTTCCCGCTCGGCGCCGAGGCTTCCCTGATCGACTGGTCGCGCCACGGTGAAGATAATGAATCTTGCGCCATTTGCGAATGAGTCGCAATTGCAGACAGCGTAGTCGGACGACATCCCGACTGCGCCGCGGTGAGTTTGCAAGGAGGAGAATCTCGAATGGCTGATTTCAGCTTTCCCGTGCTGGAGCGCGGGTCTGCCCTGGTGGGCGGCGACGGCGACGACGTGTTCCAGATCGTCTCGCCCGGCATCGCCTACGGCGGTGCCGGCGATGACGTGCTGCGTGGTGGTGGCGGCGCCGACATCGCGTTTGGCGGCGACGGCAACGACCAGATCTTCACCGAGGGCGGCCCGGACGTGATCGCCGCGGGCGCCGGCAACGACCTGATCGCCGCCGGCGCCGGCGAGGATTGGGTGGAAGCCGGCGACGGCAACGACCTGCTTTATGGCGGGACGGGCAACGACAACCTGTTCGGCGGCGCCGGCAACGACATGATCTTCGACACCGAAGGCAACAACGGCCTCTACGGCGGCGAAGGCAACGACAACATCCTCGGCGGCGACGGCATCGAGGTGGTGTTCGGTGGCGACGACAACGACCTCATCGTCACCCAGGGCGGCGACGATCAGCTGTTCGGCGGCAACGGCAACGACGTGCTGATCGGCGGCACCGGCAACGATATCCTCAGCGGTGGCGCCGGGCTCGATCGCTTCGTATTCATCGGTGGCGACGGGCAGGATGCCATCTCCGGCTTCACGCCCGGGGACGACGTGCTGCAGATTGCCACCGGCATCAACGGCACGGACATCGACGGCGCGGACGACCTGTTGGCACGCCTCTCGGAGACGACGGCGGGCGTGGTCCTCGACCTCGGCGCCGGCAATGCTGTCCTGTTCAGTGGGCTGACGCTCGCTGGCCTGACCGGCTCCGGGGCGAGCATCTTCGACATCGTCTGACCTTCCGCCAGGCGCGCCGCGACGAAAGTCGCGGCGCTGCCTCGCCGCGTCCTTTGTGCAGCCGCGGTAGTACCGCATGCCGACGAGTGACCCAGACCATGCCCCGACCCTGCCGGCGCGCGCGCCTGCCCCTTATCGGCTTCGCCCTTGCCGCCATGCTGGCCGCACCACCCCGCGTCATGGCGCAGTCCGGCAGCACGGTGCCGACCGACGGCGCCACCGTCACCTTGCCGGAGATGACCGTCACCGGCACCCGCGCCCCGCGGCCGATCGAGGACGTGCCGCAGACGGTGCAGGTCATCGACCGTGACGAGATCGAACGCCAGCTGATCCTCAGCCCCAGCCCGTCGGACGCCGTCGCGCGCCTGGTGCCGGGCTACTCGCCCAGCAACCAGACAATCTCCGGCGCCTCGGAGAATTTCCGTGGCCGCGATGCGCTGGTGCTGCTCGACGGCGTGCCGCTCAACACGCCGCTGCGCGACGTCTCGCGCATCCTGGCGCTGCTGGACCTCAACGCGGTCGAGCGGATCGAGACCGTGGCCGGGGCGTCGAGCCTCTACGGCGCGGGCGCCACGGGCGGCACCATCAACATCATCACCCGACGCCCGACCGAGGGGCCGGCGCAGGTCACCTTGAACACCGCACTCCGCGCCTTCACCGCCAATCCGGGACGGTCGCTGGCGCCGGAGCTGTCGCTGGGCGTGACCGGCCGCACGCAGGGCGGCCTGGACTATGTGCTGAACGGCAACCTGCGCCATACCGGCCGGACCTATGACGGCCGCGGCCGCGCGCTCCCTTCCGACGCCCTCCTCGGGCAGGGCGGGGCGGACCGCACGGACAGCGGCAACCTGCTGGCGAAGTTCGGCTACGACATCGACGTTGCCCGCCGCGTCGAGGTCTCCGCCACGGTGATCCGGCTGGCGCAGGACCCGGACTTCCTGACTCTCTATTCGCCGCCGCGGGCCAGGCCCGACTTCAACACGCCCTATCCGGGTCGCAGCGTGCGCGAATCCTCGCAATCCTTCTCGGCCCGCTACACCGACACCGACTTCGCACTCGGCAACCTGTCGGTGGTCGCCTACTACAACGAGATCGAGAAGCGCTTCAACTTCACGCAGTTCTCCTATCCCTACAACAGCGTGGTCTATTACTCCGGCAATCCCGCAGCGCCGACCAGCGCGGCGAATCAGACGACGCTCTATTCCACCCGCTACGGCGTCAACCTCACCGTCGACACGTCGCTCGACCGCCTGCTCGGCGGGGCGCGCCTTACCTGGGGCGGCGACGTGATCCATGAGAGGACGCGGCAGGAGCTTCTTTCGGGCGAGAATGTCTTCACGCCGCTCGAGCAGACGACGCTCGCCGGCTTCGGCCTGCTGCAGGTGCCGGTCGGGCCCCGGCTGACCCTGCGTGGCGGGTTGCGCTACGAGCATTTCGCGCTCTCGGTCGACGACTTCGTCCGGCCCGCAGCCTATACCGGCGTCGCAGCTCGCAATGCCGCCGGCTTCAGCCCCTTCGTCCTGCCGGCACTTCGCGTCAGCGGCGGGAACTTCAGTTATGACGCGATCACCGGAAATGCCGGCGCCACCTTCCGCCTGACGGATCGGGCGGAGCTCTACGGCGGCTTCTCCCAGGGTTTCGCCCTGCCGGATGTCGGCTCCTTCACCCGCCGGGCCGGGCTTTCCACCGCCTTCGCCTGCCCGGTTGCCCGGCCCAACTGCCTGCCGGCCGGTGCCAGCGTCGGCTACGCCAATATCGGCCCGGAAGCACAGGTCGTGAACAGCTACGAGGTCGGCGTGCGGCGCCGCGGCGAGGACGCCAATGCCGGCCTCGTCGGCTTCATCAGTACCTCGGACCAGGGCGTCACCTTCGACCCGCTGACCAACCGGATCAGCCAGCAGAAGGAGATGATCTGGGGTGCGGAACTCAATGGCGACGTCAAGCTTAGCCAGCGCTTTAGCTTGGCCGGCCTGCTCGCCTACCGCGAGGGCCGCTACGACACGGACGGCGACGGGCACCTCGACAGCTTCCTGCCCAACAACCGGATCGCCACGCCGTTCCGCGCGGTCCTGTCCGGCATCTGGCAGTTCGAGGAAGGGACCATGCTGCGGGCCGAGGTGGTTGGGTTCACCGGCCGTAACCAACGCATCGACCGCAGCGGCACGCGCTATAAGATCGAGGATGGCGGGACGATGAACCTGGCGGTGAGCACGCCGGTGCTCGGCGGCCAGGCCTATGCCTCTGTCGAAAATCTCTTCGACACCGGCTACCAGAACCCGACTGCCACCTCGGTCCGCAACCTGCCGGTCGAGGCTTTCGGCCGCACCATGACCTTCGGATACCGGAAGACGTTTTGAACGCGGAGGCAACGATGGTGCAGCTCGAGGCGGAACCCGCCGGCATCCTTACCCTGCGCTTCGGGCCGCCCTATGCGGCGGATGACGAGCCCGCCTATCTCGCGGCGCTCGAGGCGATCGGCGGGCACGAACGGCCTTTCGCCCTGCTCGCCATCTTCGGTGGCCGCGGCCGGCTCTCGCCGGCCGGCGAACGCGCCCAGGCGCTGTGGTTCAAGGCCACGCGTCACCAGCTCGACCGGCGCTGCCGGGCACTTGCCATCGTGCGGCCTGGCGATCCCGGCGGGTCGGCGTCGGTGTTCGGTCGGCTTTGGGCCTTTCCCGTTGGCGTCTGCGAAACCGAGGCCGAAGGGCGGGCCTTCCTCGCCGGCCAGTTGCCGGTGCAACCATGAGCGCCGCCGACACGGCGAAGCGCCAGCGCCTCCGGCTCTTCGCCGTGCTCGCCGGCCTCTATGTAGCGCAGGCGATCCCGAGCTACCTGCTGGCCGCCGCCGTTCCGCCGATCATGCGGGAGGCGGGCGTCTCCCGCTCCGCCATCGGCTATTTCAGCATCCTGTTCCTGCCGCTCGTGCTGAAATTCCTCTGGGCCCCGTGGGTGGACCGGGTCAGGCCCTTTGCCCGTGCGCATCGCGCCGGCTGGGTGGTGCTGACGCAGCTTGGCGTAGTCGGCTGCATCCTCGCCCTCACCGCCGTATCGCCGAGCGAGGTAACCACCGTGCTGGCGATCGGCTTCACCGCGGCCCTGTTCATCTCGACCCAGGACATCGCCACGGACGGCTATGCCGCGAAGCATCTGGCGCCAGAGGACCGCGGCTTGGGCAATGCGATCCAGGGAGGGTCGATCGCTTTCGGCGTCCTCGTCGGCGGGACGCTCGGCCTCGTGCTACATCATCGCTTCGGCTGGCAGACCATGCTGCTGACCATCGCCGCCATCTCGCTGCTGCCCTTGCTGGCGGCGCTGGCGATGCGGGAGGGCCCCCCCGCAGTGACGGTTGCTCGCCCCTCGCTGCGAGCCTTCCTGCGCCGACCGGAGGCGCGTGGAATTCTGTGGGTGGCACTAACCTACCGCGCCAGCGAGGGCTTGGTGAAGGCGATGGAGGGATCATACCTGGTCGATGCCGGCGTGCCGCTCGACATGATCGGCTTCATCTCCGGCGGCTCGGCCGCGACGGCGGGGGTTGCCGGCTCGGCGTTGGCCGCCTGGCTGGTGCGGCGTGCCGGACTGTCATACACGCTCGGCCTGCTCGGCGGCCTGCGGACCCTTTGCTTCCTGCTGTTCACCCTGCATGCCGCCGGCATCCTGTTCGGATACTGGCCATTGTACGGAGCGGCCGCCTTCCAGACCCTGATCCGCTACATGGAGATCGTCGCTCTCTACAGCCTCTTCATGTCGGTGACCTCGTCGGACCAGCCCGGCACCGACTTTACCACGCTCGCCTGTGCGCAACTTGTCGTCTATCTCATCGGCTCGCTGGTGTCAGGACGCATCGCCGACGCGCTGGGATATCCTGCTTTGTTCGGCATCGCCGCGGCTCTGTCCGGTAGCGCGGTCCTGGCGACGCTCGCCTTGCTTCGGCGCATCGAAGCCAGTCCTGTGTCGCCGTACCGGGCCGGGATACAACCTGAGACGCGGGTGCAAGGGTGAAGGCCGGGACCGGCACCCGCTGGTCGGCAAAGGCAACACTTCATGCGACCATCCCGGCGGCAGTCCGGACTGCGCGCCTGTCAAACCACTCGGCCCATGGGGTGCTGCACTAGGAGCCCCAAACATGGCCCTCTCCGACACTGCCATCCTCGTTCTGACGGGGTGAAGCATCGCCCCCAGGCGGGCTCAGAGATGACCAAGTCGGCTTATTGTTAGCCGTGATGTTTGTCGAAATCCGGCACATTGCTGGATGAAGCCGCGAGCATCTGCGACCTGGTCACCCTCAGCGCTTCGGCAGCCGAAGCGTTCTCTTTAATCTTCGCCATCACTGCGTCGCGTGCCCGGTCGAAGTATTCGCGGTTCGCGGCGACGAACTCGCGCGATTTCCGCAGGCCGGCGAGATACCCATTGATCTCGGGAACCACGTAGCGCGCCACCATGTCCCAGCTGCGGAAGGTGTTCTCGGGGTTAGCCCAATCATGCACGAAGCCGACCAGGGTGCCGAAGCCTCCGCTAAGGGTCACGACCTCCTTGATCCGTGCAATGAGGTCGTCCGGCGTGCCGATCGTGGCAATCGCGCCAGGACCGTCGGCAGTCTTCTCTACAGCTTCGTCCGGATCGGTGAACGGCTTGGCTCCGGGCCGCTGCAGTGTGCCGGCGATATACTCGTTGTGGTGACGCAGCAGGCCGTCCCGTGCCTCGGCACGCGCCTTCTCACGAGTTTCGGCGATGTGCCAGCTCAGCAGGACGCGCCAGTTTTTCCGGTCGATCGTGGTGCCGTGCTTTCGTGCCGCTTGCTCGGCAAAGCCCCACTGCGTTGGCAGCGCGTTCAGCCCCTCGGTCGAGAGCGAGCCGATGGAGATGATGCCAATGCCGTACTTGCCCGCGAGGGTCATCCCGGATGGGCTGATCTGCGACGCAACGGCAAAAGGCATCTCCTCCTGCAGCGGCAAAAGCTGCAGCGCGGCGTCGTTCAGGTTGAACCAGTCGCTCTGGTGGGTAATGCGCTCGCCGCGGAACAGCCGGCGGATGATGCCAATCGCCTCGTCCTGCCGGTCGCGCAGCAGCATCGGGTCTATACCGAGAGTGTGGGCGTCCGAAGCCAGGGCGCCGGGCCCGGAGCCGAATATCACCCGGCCGCCGGTCATGTAGTCGAGCTGAACCATCCGCTGCGCGACGTTGAACGGGTGATGGTAGGGGAGCGACACGACCCCGGTGGCCAGTTTGATGCGCTTCGTCCGTTCGCCCGCAGCAGCGAGGAACATCTCTGGCGAGGCGATCATCTCCCAGCCGCTTGAATGGTGTTCGCCGCACCAAAATTCGTCGTATCCGAGCTTGTCGAGATGTTCGACCAGATCAAGGTCACGACGAAACTGCAGCAGTGGGTGCTCGCCGATCGGGTGATGCGGAGCGAGAAAGGCACCGAAACCGAGCCGAGGCATGAGGGCGTCTCCTTATCGCCTACGTCAGAGCGGCAGGTCGAGGCCGTCCTGTTACACGTGGCAGTTATGAGAGCTGCCAAGCCTTGTCATATATCCCTTCGAGGCAGTCCCATGAGACGATAAGCGGCACCTTGTGCGTCCGGCAAGGTAAGCGGGCCCGGGACGCCGCGACTCTGTGAAGCGCGGCGAGATGGAGTCTGCTACGCGTTAGATGTATCGCAGCCTGCGTTGCGCGGCTCTGCAGCTGCGTTGGAGCGTCGTCTGCCGCTCGTGAATGTGGACGACCAACAGAAAATGTACCTTGGTTTCCTCCATTACCCCCAGGGTCTAGGAATATACCTGAGGACAACCTTGGACGTATCTGTCCCGCCCGGCAACGAACATGGTTTTATCCCACAGCCCAAAGGATCAGCACCTTGCGTACGGGCCTGTGGGCAGGCTCATGCTGTGTTCTCGCTGAAGGCGTCTGCCAGGGGAGAAGCTGTCCAGAACCTCGCCGCATTGGGGATGAAAGCGATTGCGCAAATGCCAGTACGAAGTGGAAAGCGGGCCAGGCATGTTTTCCCGCTTCACTTCGCGCCTGCACAGAGCGAATGGTCTGTCACGCGCCGCGGTAGCCGCCAGCGCACTGCCCTGATCGGCTTCCCTGCGGGGCTTGGGCCGTAGCACCCGGGTTGTCGGGTGCCGCACCCAGAAGCCCCGACATGGCCTTCTCCGACACCGCCCGCTGAATCCCCGCCGAGGCCGCACAACACCCGCTGCGCCTGGCCGCGCCGCCCGACAAACTGCCGACCGCCGCTGCCCGGACGGTGCTAAACAACCTGCTCAAGCAGGGCTACGTCGAGGCGTGCGAGGTACCGGAGGAGTTGGCCGACCTGCGCTGGCATCAGCAGGATGGTAGCAAGCCCATCGTGCGCATCACCGACGTCGGCATAGTGGCCGTCGGCGCCGCGCCTGCCGACGTTGCGGCCGTGGATGAGGCCGAGAAGGCCGTCGAACAGGCACCGCCCGACTCAGCCCCCGCCGACGCGGCCCAGGAGCCCGGCAGCGCGCCGTTGGCGACTCCTGCGGCTGCGGAGGCCCTGGTGGCGACCAGTTGCGCCGAGGCGGCCCAGCCGCCCTCTACGGTGCCCTCGGCGCGCCCCAGCCTGCGCGACGCCGCCCACCACGTCCTCAACGCGTGGGACGACGAGACCGGCGACCGCACCGGCCTAGCCGACGCCATCGGTGCCCTCCGCGCCATCCTGGTCAAGCGAGCCCCGGTACCCCGCTCCGCCGGCCCACGCAAGCCGCGCGAGGGTACCAAGCAGCAGCAGGTCCTTGCCAAGCCGCGCCCGCCGGAAGGCGCCACCGTCACCCAGATCGCCGAGGCGACCGGCTGGCAGGCTCACACGGTCCGCGGCGTCTTCGCCGGCTTGAACAAGCGCCAAGGCATCGCCGTCGAGGCGGCCAAGCGGGTCCGCCAAGTCGGGCCCGGCAAGGAGGGGACCACGGGCAGCTACACCGTCTGCCGCTTGGCCGAGGCGGGCTGATGCGGCCGGTGCTGCCCCACGGCGCTGCCAGGCTGGCGGTGGGGCTATACCGGGTTTCCACCGCCGAACCGGGGCACAGCGGCCTCGGGCTTGAAGCCCAGCAGGCCAGCGTGTGGGCCTATGTCGCGGCGCAAGGCTGGACGCTCGTTGCCGAGCACCAGGACGTGGCCAGCGGCAGGAATGACCGCCGGCCGGGCTTCCAGGCAGCGCTGGCCCGCTGCCGGCAGCTCGGCGCGGTGCTGGTCGCTGCCCGGCTCGATCGCATCACCCGGCGCGCCTACACGCTCTCGGGTCTGCTGGAGGCGGGGTACCAGGTCCGGGCGGCCGACATGCCCGGCGCGGACGACCTGATGATGCGGATCTACGCCGCCATGGCGCAGAAGGAGCGCGAGCTGATCAGCGAGCGCACCCGGGCGGCGCTGCGGGCCGCCAAAGCGCGTGGAGCGGTGCTGGGCGGCGACAGAGACTAACGGCCGCGAGGGGCCCAGCGCCGCAGCAGCGGCCCAGGCGCGGCGTGTGGCGGCGGAGCAGGTCGCGCACCGGCTTGCGCTGGAGGTGGACCGGCTGCGGGCAGATGGCGTGACAGGCCAAGCAGCGATCGCGCGGGCGCTGACCGAGCGTGGCGTGCCGACGCCAAGGGGTGGGGCGGCCTGGACTTACGCGACAGTGGCACGGGTGCTGGTGTGGGCGGGGACCTGACGGCTTCTGTCGAGCCGCCGACGGAGGCGGGAAGCAGACTTCTGACGACGGCATGCGGTAAGAACGGCCCGGGTGAAAGGATGGCGACTCTTGTGGGCAGTTGCCGCACCCCGACCACTAAGGCGCTTTTCGTCACCTTTCGCTGGCGCGCCAGGGAGGGCACGATTCATGGTCGATAACCAGTCCCGCGAGATGGCCGCGACCGACCCCTCGGCCGAGTTGGTGCGACTGATCAACGGGTATCAGATTTCCCAGGCGCTGCACGTCGCCGCCACGCTCGGCGTGGCGGACCACCTGAAGGACGGCTCGCAGCCGAGCGACACTCTGGCCCGGGCCTGTAGCGCGCATCCGGCATCGCTCTACCGACTGCTGCGCGCCTTGGCCGCGGTTGGCGTCTTCCACGAGGCTGAGGGTCGGCGCTTCTCGCTTACTCCGCTCGGCACCTGCCTCACCGGCGATGCCTTGGGTTCGCGGCTCGACTACGCGCGCTGGGTTGGAACGCCCGGCATGTGGCAGTCATGGGGCAACTTGCTGCATGGCATCCGTACCGGAGAAGGCGCGGCCGGGTTCACCTGCGCGGTGGAGGCCTGGACCTACCGCGACCAGCATCCCGAGGAGCGGGCGGTGTTCGATGCCGCGATGACGGCCCTCTCGCGTGCTGAGGCGCGGGCGGTGACCGAGGCCTACGACTTCGGCCACTTCGGCTGCACCGTGGATGTCGGTGGCGGTGAAGGCCATCTGCTGAAAGCCATCTTGCTCGCCTGTCCCGACGCCCGTGGCATCCTGTTTGACCAGCCGCAGGTTGCCGTCACGGCGGAAGGGGTCTTTGCCTCGGCCGGCCTGACGCAACGATGCCAGGTCGCCGCAGGCAATTTCTTCCAGGCCGTCCCTGGTGCGGGGGACGCCTACATCATGAAGGCCGTCCTGCACGACTGGGACGAGGGCGACGCGACCGAGATCCTGCGCAGCTGCCGCCGTGTCATGCCGGCGACAGCGACGCTGCTCGCTATCGAACGGGTTGTTGGGCCGCCCAACCAGGACCCAAGCGGCAAATCCTTCGACCTGAACATGCTCGTGCAGTACGGCGCCTTGGAGCGCACCGCTCAGGAGTTTCAGGTGCTGCTGAACAGCAGCGGCTTCGACCTCGTCGGAGTCATCCCGACCTACTCGCCACTGAGTATCATCGTTGGGCGGCCGGCGCCCGCCGCGTGACGACGAGGAGCCCTGTTCGGGGCTGCGTGTCGCCGCAGCGGGCCGGCCTCAAACTCTTTCGCTCTCCCCTTGCACCACCCAGCCGACGAAGGGCGGCTCGCCGCAGTCTGAGCACCATAGCTCAGGGTGCAGCCCGATCAGGTGCAGCCGGGCATCGCGGCCGACGCTTGAGATCAGTGTCTGGCGCTGAAAGGTCCGGACACGGCAGGCGCAGGGCAGCAGTAACGCCTGATCCCTGGCCAGGTGATCAACGGTGAAGGTGAAGGCCGGGTCCATGCCCGCCATGAGGGCCACCATGCTGCTAACGAAGTGCGTCTGAGGGGCAGCGCCGCATTACGACGTAGCCGCTCGCCGTCAGGTGCCGCACGAGTTGGCCAGCAGCCAGTTGGGACGCGTACTCGACACCGGTGCGCCGCGCCTTGCCGCGCTCGTCGAAGCGCATCGCGTAGGCCAGCGAATCCGCCACCTCGGCTGGGTCCGCCGGGCTCAGGGCGGTCCCAGCCGCGTCCTCTGCCGCCGGCAGCGCCTGGTAGCAGCCTAGGTCTCGCAGCAGATCGGTGACGGCCCTCCCCACGATCTCGGCCTGCAGTGCTGGTTTCAGGCCGCGGCCCAGGCCCCTCGCCTCGGCAGCGGCCTCCAGCACGGTCATGGACCGGGTGGCGATGGCCATGGTGATCACCTCCCGCATGCGGCGGAGACTTCGGGGCTGACCGGGCTGGGCTCGCTCATGCGCTCAACATGTTCTAGTTTTGTTCGATACACAACAGGGGGCCAGCAAGGCTCCGCACTAGGTGGCATGGCGCCGCTCTCCGGTCGTGTGCCTGACTTGGTTGATCCCGGCCACGCATTGACGCTTCTAGCACCCGATCCGCAGCCTGCAGAAACGCTACAGGAGATAAGCCATGGAGTTCTTCGATCAGCCTGGCCCAGGTGAAGCCCGGCCCTTCAGCCGCATGGTGAAGGCGGGCGGCCTGGTCTGGGTTTCCGGCCACTCCGCACCGCACGACCCGGCCCGTGGCCTCCACCGCGGTGCTACCCCGGCCGAGGAGGTGCGCAACGCACTAGCCTTGATCACCGGCCTGCTGGCCGAGGCCGGCAGTAGCCTCGACCGGGTGGTGCAGGTGACCATGCTGATCAGCGACCGCGCCGACTACGCCGCCTGTAACGCCGAGTATGTGAAGCACTTCCCGGGTGGGCTGCCGGCGCGACACACTGCGCTGTTCGGCGTGCCGACCGAGGCCAGGGTGGGTTTTGCCTGTGTCGCGCTGGCCGAGTAGCGCGGCAGCCGGACCGAAATGTCGCCCATGTGGCTGTTCACCACCGAGCATCGGTCGTTGTTCCGAGGTGAACAGCTCTGTCGTCAGGCGATGCGACAGTCGGCGACGCCGAGGTCCTGCCGATCGAACAGCTTCGCCCAAGCTGTCCTTCGGCTCCTTGGCCTCGGGCTTGCGCGCGGTCCCCCTGATCATCTTGTCCAGCAGCTGCCCGGTCAACCCGAGCGCATCGACCTGGTTGTCATGCTTGCCTGCGGGGAAAGTCAGCAGCTTGGCCCCAAAGGCCTTCCGCCACGGTGAGTGCCGCAGCAGGTGCAACCCATCGAGTGCCAAATGGCCACGAAACGATTGCACCCGCACCGACTTGTCGCCCCGAGTGGGAAAGGCATGCCGCGCCACGTAGGCCTGGCGCTCGCGCATGCAGCTCTCGAGGAAGGGCCCGATGCCGGCGCGGATCTGCCCGGTCTCCTCCACCCAGCCAATCGGCCGCCACTCGCGCACAAGGTCGCAGAACGCCTTGACCCAGGCATCGGCCGCGGTCTGGCCACGCCAGAGGCCAAGCAGTCATTGCCGGCCCTCCGGGTCCATGCCGACCACCACATGCACGGCGAAGTCGCGCCCGCGGCGGTGACGGCGTAGTCTGAGCCACCACAGACCTGCAGCGTCGCCCGGTCCGGCAGGCCTGTCGGCCTCGCGCAGCCACTGCCGCTGGAAGTAGTGGCCGGTGTCCGGCACTGGTCGTTGCTGATAGAGCGCGGACCAGCTGCGGGTGCTGGCCTCGGCCTTCATCCGGGCCAGCGAGGCGGCATAGCCATAGCCATCGTCACTCCACAGCATCTCGCCCGGGGCGCGACCCAATGAATCCTCTGCTTCGGCCTCCGCCGGCAGGGACACCACCCGCCACTGGCCGCCCTGCGCCTCGAGCAACCGCCCGGACAGGTCGTCCTCGTGCCAGCGGGCTGGACCACGACAATGGCCGCCCCGGGCCGCAGGCGGGTGCGCAGGTCATCCTGGAACCATTCCCATACTCGATGCCGCCGTGCCTCGCTGTCCGCCTCTTCCCTCGACTTCACTGGGTCGTCGATCAGCGCCAAGTCGGCCCGGAGCCCGGTGATGACGCCACCGATGCCGGCCGCCCCGGTATTCCCCGCCATTACTTGTGGTCCAGAGGTCCTCGGCCTCGCGCTCCTGCCGGTAGCCGAGAGCCAGGCCATGGGCGCGGATCCGGCCCCGCACCCGGCGGGAGAAGGTGCCGGCCAGGTCGGCGGTGTTGCTGGTGGCGATGACCCGGCGGTCGCGGCCCTGGGCCAGAAACCAGGCGGGAGCAGGTCGGAGGTGTAGGTCGACTTGGCTGAGCCCGGCGGCATGAACACCATCAGCCGGTCGTGCACGGCGTCGGCCACCGCCTGCAGTTCGCGGATCAGCAGGCGATGGTGGTGGTCGGCACCTGGCTCGCGGCACGGACCGAGCCGCCGGACCTGAAGGAGGGCGACGTCCAGAAGGCCCTTGAGCGGCTCGACCCGCTATGGGGCGAATTCTTCCCGGCGGAGCAGGCGCGGATCGTCCGGACGTTGGTCGAGCGAGTGGTGGTCGAGCCTGCCGGCGCCGATGTCCGCCTTCGCGTGGAGGGGCTGGCCGGCTTGGTCCGCGACCTCGGTGCGGGCGCGTCCGGCGCAGAGCAGGTAGCAGCATGAGCGCGGCGGCCAGCATCACCGTCCGGGTGCCGCTGACCATCCTGAGGCGCTTGGGGCGGAAGACGGTGGTGATGCCAGTGCAGGAAGGCACAATGGCTGTAGCCCCGCGAGCCGATCCGGCGCTGGTGAAAGCATTGGCGCGGGCGTTTCGATACCAGCGTCTCCTGGACGAGGGGCGCTATTCGTCGATCAGCGAGATGACGGCGGCAGAGCGAATAGAGTGGGGGGACCTGGGCAGCCTGCTGCGGCTGACGCTGCTGGCGCCGGAGATCGTCGAGGCGATCTTGGATGGGCGGACTGCCGAAATGGCGCTGCCGAAACTGCTCGAGCCGTTCTCGGTGAACTGGGCGGAACAGCGCAGTGCTGTGGAGCCCAATCCAATGCCCGAGCCCGGCGAGGTCGATTGACCGCTCTGGGCGGAGAGCAGAGTTGTAGGTTCGGTCAAGAGATGCCGGCGATGGGCCGGCGCTCAGGCGTCCATACATTGGAACTGCGTGCTGTCCCCGTGCTCACCACTTTTCGACCCACGGCCGTAGCACGATTTCAAATGCCCAGGTTGACCGATGCTGGCGGTGCAATTGCAGGTAGGTTTCCGCGATACGGTCCGGATCAGCCATGTTGTCGTTCACGGTCGCGCCTGCCCGACGATGGGCGCGGGTCCCGTCTTCCTGGGGCAAGCCGACCGCCGCGTCGATCGGGACATTCGCCACGTGGATTCCCTGCGGCATCAGTTCTCGCGCCATGCTTTGCGCGAGCCCCGATTTGGCATGACATGCCATTGCAAAGGCACTGCTCGATGGGAAGCCCTTGAGCGCCGCGCTTGCGTTCGTGAATATAATCGACCCCCTCACGCCGCTGGCATTCAGTTCGTTCTCCAGCATCAGTCGGGCTGCCTGCCGGCCGACCAGAAACGCACTGAACGCCGCGCTCCGGATTGTATCAAAAGCCAGGCTTGGATCGACGTCGATGATCCGCTTCCCGAAGATGCCGGGAACCCGGCCATCGATGTTATGCACGACAAGCGTCGGCGCTCCCAGGTCCCGCACGACGGCCGAGAACAGCTGCTCCACAGAGGCGGGGTCACTGGCGTCAGACCCGTATCGGCGGACGCTGTGCGTCTTCTCCAGATCCTGCAGGGCCGGCTTGTCCGGGGTCCTGGCGGCGATGCCAACAGCCATGCCGTTGGTTGCGAAGAGCCTTGCACAGCTGGCGCTGATGCCGGGCCCGCCTCCAACAATGAGCGCGACGTCCCGGCGGTCTGGCTTATCACTCGGCGCCATGTCTCGTGCTCCCGGTCGACACAGAAAAGACGGCCCGGGGGTGCGGGTCCGCCTGGGTCTAACGCGACGTTAGCTGGTTCCTGGCCGCCGCCAGGATGCGGTCCGACAGGTCCGGATCGTCGACGGCGCGTGCCAGGGTCAGCGCGCCGATCATCGTCGCTGCGGCAGCCAGGGCAGCGTCCTCGGACGATCGGCGGCCCGGCTTCAGGCCGGCGATCCGTCCAACCATCGCCCGCACGGCGTCCGTGAAGCCGCGCCGGATCGCGGCGCTATGGCGCGGCATCTCGCACCCCAGGGCCGCCACCACGCAGCCATCGCCGCGGCGCTCCCGGTGCTCCGGGGTCAGGTAGCGGGCAACGAAGTCGTCCAGAGTCCGCGCGTCGCTCATGCGTCCCGAACTCGTGCGCGAGGCGTGGCGAAGAGCCTCCTCCGCCAACCGCTCCTTGGAGCCAAACTGGCTGTACAGACTGCCGTGCGTGAGGCCAGCCGCCTCGGCCAGGGCATCGACGCCGACGCCAGAGAGGCCTTGCTCGCGAAACAGGCGGGCGGCCCCGGTGAGGATGCGCTCGCGGTTCTCCGCCGCTTTTTCCCTGGTGACCTTCATGTCCCTGCCTTCGCCGACGCGCATGCCCACGCGTTGACTTCATTAATGACTAGCGCCATTAAAAAGTCAAACATGGCGACCGCCATCGAAAGGGTCGGCAACCCGCGAGGAGATCCGAGATGCCCATTCCCATCATGCCGTACGCGGCCGGGCGATACGCAAGCGCAGGAGCAGCGGCATGAGGACCCCCGCGAGCCCGGGCCAGGTCCTGGCAATTGTCTGCGCCGGAATCGTGCTGGCCAACCTCGACCTGTTCATCGTCAACGTGGCGCTGCCCAACATCGCCAGCGACCTCGGTAATACCAACCTCGGGGACCTTTCCTGGATTCTGAACGGCTATGCGATCGTCTACGCGGCGCTGCTGGCGCTGTGCGGCCGGTTGGCCGAGCGCTATCCGCGAAACCTCAGCTTCCTCGTTGGCATCACCCTCTTCACCGTCGCCTCGGCCGCCTGCGCCCTGGCGAACAGCATCGAATCCCTGGTCGCGTTTCGTCTCCTGCAGGCGGCAGGCGCCGCCTTGCTCACCCCGACGTCCCTGGGCCTCATCCTGGCGACCTTTCCAGCGGAGCGCCGTGGAGGGGCGGTCCGTACCTGGGCCGCTATCGGCGGGTTTGCCGCCGCCCTGGGGCCCCTCGTTGGTGGGCTGCTCGTCACGATCAGCTGGCGTTGGATCTTCCTGGTCAACCTGCCGATCGGCCTCCTCGCGCTCGTCGTGGGTGCGGTCAAGCTCCCGCGCATTCCCGGCCATGCCGCGCCGGTGCCGAGCTACTGGGCGGCCGCGCTGATCACCATCGGCATAAGCGCGCTGACCTTCGGGATCGTGAAGCTGAACGATTGGGGATGGAGCTCGTACGGGGTCTCGCTGAGCTTCGCGGCGGCGGCTGCGACGCTGGCGCTGTTCGTCGCGCACTGCCTGCGCTCCGATACTCCCTTCATCGACCCGGCCCTCTTCCAGATCCGTGACTTCACCCGTGCGACCCTGACGATGGCGCCGTTCTCGACCGCCTTTGGTGGCTTTCTGCTCTCGCTTGTGCTGTGGCAGGAAGGCGTATGGCACTGGCCGGCCGAAAAGATCGGCTTGGCCATCGCGCCCGGCCCCTTCATGGTTCCCGTCACGTCGTTGCTGCTGGCCGGACCGATGATCGCCCGGTTCGGCGCGGCGAGCGTCGCGGCGGTAGGCCTGTCCGTCTTTGCCGCAGGCGTGATTGTGTGGGCGGTGATGGCTGGGCCGCAGGCCGACCTGGCCTTCGCCGTGCTGTGCGTCATCCCGTCGGGGGTCGGTGTCGGGCTGACGCTGCCGACGCTGATGGGCCTGGGAACGTCGGCACTTCCAGCGTCGTCCCTCGCCACGGGGTCGGGCGTGATCAACATGATCCGCCAAATCGGCTTTGCCGTTGGCGTCGCCATCTTCGTGGCCATCGTCTCGTCGTCCACCGGGGCCGAGCCGCCTCTCGCAGCGTTTCGCCTAGCCTGGTGGGTGATGGCCGCCATCACCATGTTGGGCCTGATTCCGCTTGTTCTAATGTCGCAGCGACGGCGCACCATCACCGCGGTGGAACCGCGTCGATCGACCTAGGCCTTGGTTCGGTCGGCCAGCAATCTTGCTTGGACGCTGATGACGGTCCGCCGCCGGTCAGGGCAGAAGACGGGTGGCGACACCGGTCGGCCAGGACATCAGGCTTGCGGTCACGACGTAGTCTGATCCCGCGCTGATGAGAGCGCTGGCGCGGGCGTTGCACTACCAAAAGCTGATTGACCTAGGGCGCTTGGAGCGCGCGGCAGGCCGAGCCGGAACACCGCCTCTGCCGATTGCCGCAACACCTCGCCGGCCCGAGCCGAACCGAGATATGGAAGCGAGGCCCAGGCGCCATCAAACAGCAGCGCGAGCGCGTCGCCCACCGCCTCCGGCTCGGCCGCCCCGGCCTCCGCCGCGAGCTGCGTCAACCCGGTCCGCATCCGCGCCTTGTGCTTGGCGACAAGCTGGTGGGTTGGGTGCGCCGGATCGGGGAATTCCGCTTGGGCCAACAGCAGCGGGCAGCCGCGGTAATCCGGGTCGGACAGCTTCGTCGCCACCGCCTCGACCAACGCCCGCAGCTTAGCAATGGCATCAGGCAGGCCGCCGGTGACCGCCTCAAACCAGACGTCATAGACTGCGGCGTCCTCGCAGAGAATGGCAGCGACCAGCGCGTCCTTGCTGGGATAGCTCCGGTAGAGGCTCATTTTGGTGGCCTCGGCCACCCGGCAGACCTCCTCGACGCCAGTGGCGCGAATGCCGTGCCGGTAGAATAGGTCTTTGGCAGCGGCTTGGATGCGTTCGGCGGCCTTCGGGCGATCGGCCGGGGCGCTGGACATGGTGGCGTAGGCTCCTTCACGCCGTCGTAAGAGATATGCGGCGCGGCAAAGATTCCACTTGATGGTACTGACCGGTCACTTACCTTAGAGACGAACCGGTCGGTATCATTCGGCCCTGGAGAATGGTCATGTCCCCCACCCCGCACAAGGCCAGAGCGGCCGAACCCCGCGGAAATCTCAGCAGAGGTCTCTGGACGGACTGGCTGAGTCGGATGCTGCCCGGGGCTGCCGCCGTGGCCCTCGCAGCCGGCACCACCTTTGCCGCGCCGGCTGCCGCCCAGGCCCCCGCCGCCCCGCCGGTTACCGTTGCCGCCCCCCTCGCCCGTTCCGTTGCCCAATGGGATGAGCATACCGGTCGCATTGAGGCGTCCGCCCGGGTCGAAATCCGCCCCCGGGTCTCCGGCCAAGTGACGCAGGTACATTTCGAGGACGGCGCTCTGGTGCGCACCGGCGACCTGCTCTTCACTCTCGACCAGCGCCCCTTCCAGATCGCCGTCGAGACCGCTCGCGCCGAGGTCGCCCGCGCCGAGGCTCGGCTGACCCTCGCCGAGCAACAGGTCCAGCGCTACACGCCCCTGGTCGCCCAGCGCTTCGCCCCGGAATCCGAGATGGACACGCGGCGTAGCAGCCTGCGCGAGGCCCAGGCCGGCCTCGCCGGGGCCCGCGCCGCACTGCGCCAGGCGGAGCTGGACCTAGAGTTCTCGGAAATCCGGGCCCCCCGCCCCGGCCGGGTCAGCGACCGCCGCGTCGATGCTGGCAACCTGGTGCAGCAGGGCATTACCCTGCTGACCACGCTTGTCGCGCTCGACCCGGTCTATGTCATCTTCGATGCCAGTGAGGCGCACTATCTGCGCTATGCCCGCGCCGCCCGCGGTGGCAGTCGTCCAGCCGGCAGCGAGGCCGGCGCCGCGGTGCAGCTGCGGCTGCTGGACGAAACGGAGTTCAGCCATAATGGCCGGCTGAACTTTGTCGACAACGCCTTCGATGCCCGCTCCGGCACCATCCGCGGCCGCGCCGTGGTGGCCAACCCAGATCTCTTCCTCACCCCCGGCAGTTTTGCTCGCCTGCGCCTCTTTGCTGGCGATACCGAGGCGCTGATGGTGCCGGATGCGGCGGTGATCGCCGACCAGTCCGGCCGCGCCGTGCTGACGGTTGGGCCGGACGGCACCGTGGCGCCGCGCAGTGTCCAGCTCGGCCCGCTGGTCGATGGGTTGCGCGTGGTCCGCTCCGGCCTCGGGCCGGAGGAGCGGGTGATCATCGGCGGGCTGCATCGCGCCCGCCCGGGCAGCCGAGTGACGGCGGAGCAGGGCCGCATCGGCCCGAGCCCGCTCGCCGCCGCCAAGTAACGCCAGGCCTGACCCTACTGCACCGCCAGGGGACCGAGTTCCGCTCCCCATTAGGACCCCCCTGCCATGCGCCTCGCCCGCTTCTTCATCGACCGCCCAGTCTTCGCTGCGGTCATCTCCATCGCCATCACCCTAGTCGGCGCCATCGCCGCCCTCAGGCTCCCGATCGCCGAGTATCCGGACATCGCACCGCCGAGCGTGCAGGTCACCGCGCTCTTTCCCGGCGCCTCGGCGGAGACGATCGCCTCCACCGTCGCCGGCCCGATCGAGCAGGAAATCAATGGCGTCGACGGGATGCTCTACGTCTCGTCCCAGTCTACGGGCGACGGGCGCCTCACCATCAGCGTCGTCTTCCGCCAGGGGGTGGACGTCGATCAGGCGCAGGTGCTGGTGCAGAACCGCGTTGCCATCGCCGAGCCGCGGCTTCCCGAGGACGTGCGCCGCCTGGGCGTGACCGTGAAGAAAGCCTCGCCGGACTTCCTCATGGTGGTCCATATGCTCTCGCCCGACGGCAGCCGCAGCCCCGAATTCGTGTCGAACTATGCGACGCTGAACATCAAGGACCGCCTTGCGCGGCTCGATGGCGTCGGCGATGCGCAGGTCTTTGGTGCCCGCGATTACGCCATGCGCGTCTGGCTGGATCCGGATCGCGTCGCGGCCCGCGGCATGTCGGCTGGCGATGTTGTCGCGGCCCTCCAGCGCGCGAACGTCCAGGTCGCGGCAGGCGCAATCGGCCAGGCGCCGCGCGCCAACAGCGCCGGCGCCTTCGAGATCGCGCTGCAGACGCAGGGCCGGCTTGCCTCGCCCGAGCAGTTTGACGAGCAGGTGATGGGCACCGGCGCGAACGGCGCGCCCATCCGGCTGCGCGACCTCGCGCGCACCGAGATCGGCGCAAGCGACTACACCATCAACGCGCTGCTGGATAATCGCGTGGCGGTCGGCATCGGTGTCTTCCAGCGGCCCGGCACCAATGCGCTCGCCACCGCAGCGGCCATCCGCGCCACGATGGACGAGGCCGCGCGCTCCTTCCCGAGCGGCATTACCTACGACATCGTCTACGATCCGACCCGCTTCATTGCGCAAAGCATGGAAGCGGTGCTGCACACCTTCATCGAAGCGATCGTGCTGGTCGTGCTCGTGGTGGTCATTTTCCTGCAGAATTGGCGCGCCGCGGTGATCCCGTTGCTGGCCATCCCGGTCTCTATCATCGGCACCTTCGCCATTCTGCTGGCGTTGGGCTTCACGCTGAACTCGCTCACCATGTTCGGCCTGATCCTGGCCATTGGCATTGTGGTCGATGATGCGATCGTCGTGGTGGAGAACGCCGAGCGCCACATGGCGGCCGGGCTTTCGGCGCTGGAAGCCGCGCGAAAAACCATGGACGAGGTAGGCTTCGCGCTCATCGCCATCGCGCTGGTGCTGGTCGCGGTCTTCGTGCCGACGGCCTTCATCAGCGGCATCTCGGGTGCCTTCTACAGGCAGTTCGCGGTGACCATCTCGGTCGCCACACTGCTTTCGGCGACTGTCTCACTCACCCTCTCGCCGGCCCTGGCCGCGCTGCTGCTCAAGCCGCATGGACATGGCAGGCCGAACCGGCTCTTCCTGCCGATCACGTTGTTCTTCCGTGGCTTTAACAAAGCCTTCGACAAGCTCTCCCTTGGCTATGGCGGGCTGACGCGGAAGCTGGTGCGGCTGCCGGTAATCCTACTCATCCTCTACGCCGGCCTGCTGGGCGCCACGGGGCGTCAGGTGCTGGTGACGCCGACGGGTCTGATCCCGCAGTTGGATCGAGGCTATCTCATCGCCGCCTTCCAACTGCCGCCGGGCTCCAGCCTCAGCCGCACGGACGAGGTGATCCGGCGCGCCTCGGACGTCATCGCGCAAGTACCGGGCGTCGCCAACTCCATCGCATTCGTTGGCCTGGATGGCGCCACCTTCACCAATGCGCCGAACACTGGCGTGGTCTTCGCGGGGCTGAACTCCTTCGAGGAGCGCGCGCAGCTGGGCGTCACGGCCAATACGATCCTGGCCGATATTCAGAAGCGTGTAGGGGGCGAGGACGCGGCGATGGTGCTGGTGATCCCGCCTCCGCCTGTGCCGGGCATCGGCACGGGCGGAGGCTTCAAGCTCATGATCCAGGACCGCGCCGGCCGCGGCCCGCAGGAACTCGAGCGCGTAACCCAGCAGGTGCTTGCCGCAGCGAATAGAGCGCCAGGCATCGCCTTCGCCTTTAGCCTCTTCAACACCGCGACCCCGCAGATCCGGGCGGACATCGACCGGCCACGTGCCGAGATGATCGGCTTGCCAATCTCGCGGGTGCATGAGGCGATGGGCATCTACATGGGCTCGGCCTTCGTGAACGATTTCAACCTACTGGGTCGCACTTGGCGCGTGACGGCGCAGGCCGACCAGCAGCACCGTACTTCCATCGAGGACATTGCGGCGCTGCGGGCGCGGACCGACGCGGGCGCGATGGTGCCGCTGGGCAGCGTTGCAACTTTCCAAGAAACGGCCGGCCCTTACCGCGTACCGCGCTACAACCTCTTCCCCGCGGCAGAGGTGCAGGGCGTAGCCATTCCGGGTGTCTCCACGGGCCAGGCCATCGCGGCCATGGAGCAGGTGATGCGTACGGCGCTGCCCGAGGGCTTCGGGTACGAATGGACCGAGATCGCGCTGCAGGAGACGACACAGGGCAACACCGCTCCGATCGCCTTCGGTCTTGCGGTGGTCTTCGTCTTCCTGGTGCTGGCGGCCATGTACGAAAGCTGGCTGCTGCCGCTGGCGGTGGTACTGATCGCGCCGATGTCGGTGCTGGCGGCACTGCTCGGCGTGCAGCATGCTGGGCTCGACAACAACGTGCTGGTGCAGGTCGGGCTGGTGGTGCTGGTCGGGCTGGCGGCAAAGAATGCCATTCTCATTGTCGAATTCGCCCGCGCCGCCGAGCATGACGGCGCGACGCGATGGGAGGCTGCGGCGGCGGCGGCGCGTACACGGCTGCGGCCGATCCTGATGACAAGCCTCGCCTTCATCCTCGGCGTCCTGCCCCTGACCGTGGCAACCGGCGCCGGCGCGGAGATGCGTCAGAGCCTCGGCGTAGCGGTGTTCTACGGCATGCTGGGGGTGACGCTGTTCGGCCTGCTGTTCACCCCGGTCTTCTACGTGGTGGCAAGGCGGTTGGGGGCACGGGGCCAGCCGGCCGCCGCCCCGACGAAAGGGGCGGCGACGGCACCACAGGCTTGATGAGGGCAACTCGTTGCTAATGAGGACTGCCAAGGGATCGCTGCGCTGCCTGGCAGTCCTAGCGGCGGCGTTGATAGGCCGCATGGCCCTGAGCGTTTTATCAGCATTTGCGCCATAGCTGACGACACAGGGGATAGCTGAGTTGCCGCTACGTTACAGTCCTGTCCGGCGCGTCGACCGGTAGGCGGTCGAAGCGCTGAGTAAGACGCCGGCGCTCAGCCCGAAGATCGCGCTGTTTCAATGTTATAAGGCTTGAGGGTCAAATCGGGCCACCGTCAAGGTTTGGAGACTCTCCGGCATTTTGGAGAGAAAACCCGCCCTCGTTCCGAACTTGCACTATCAAGGCCGCGGCCGAAAAACGCAGGAAACCTAAGCCTCAGCGCGGTAGCCTGCTCGGGAGAAACAAGTTGTGAGGAAACCGACTGGAGCGGCGGTGGGAACTGGAATACAAAATTCCTAGGCTTCGGCCCTCCGGGGGTAAGTACCTTCCCCCCTTTGCTCGAAGCGCTAAAGAAAACTCGAGGAGCGGGCAGGGGACTCGGACAGGGCGTGCGCAGCGAATTCCAGGGCTGTCCGGACCACGGAGCGTTGAGCCGGTCCACCAAGGCAGATACGGACCGCCTCCGGAGCCGTGCCCTGGGTCCCGAACACGTCGCTCGCAACGACGCCAAGGCCGCAGGAGGCCATGTGACCCACAAAGGCGGACCGGCTCCAGAGAGGCGGCAATGCCAGCCAGGCATGGAAGGCCGCCGGGTCGGTCGTGACCAGATCGGGCGGCAAGATTGCCGCGACGAGAGCCTGACGTTCGCGCGCCTCTGCGCGGATCGCTGCAAGGAGCGCGTCCGCGGTCCCGTCCTTGATCCATCGCGTTGCGAGCGTCGCCGTGATCGGCGAGACCATGACATTCGCGGCTCGCACGGCGGATGCGAAGTTCCAGCCCGAACGCGCATCGGGCACCAGGACATAGGCAACGCGCAATCCGGCCCCGAGGCATTTGGACAATGTGGCGACATGCCAGGTGATGTCAGGTGCGATCGATGCAAAGGCCAGCGGCGGCGTGTCGGAGAGCAGGCTGTAGGGGTCGTCCTCGATGACTGGGACGCGGTTCCTTCGCGCGATGCCTGCGATCTCCTGGCGGCGCCCGATCGGCATCGTCCGGGTCGTCGGATTGCATAGGGTGGGATTGAGGTAGAGCGCCTTCGGCCGATGAAGCCGGCAGGCCTCGTCGAAAGCCGCTGGCAGTATCCCGTGCTCGTCGGTCGCGATCCCGACCAGATCCAGCCCAAGCTGCTCGGCGATCGCCTTCATGCCGGGATAGGTCAGTGGCTCGGCCAGAATCACGCCGCGCTCCCTTTCCACCAGGACCGTGGTGGCAGCCAGCAAGGCCGCATGGGCGCCGGGGACGACCGCGACGCGGTCCAGCCCCGCCGCGACGCCGCGCCGCCCCAGCCACTCGATGGCCGCCTGCTTGTCCGCTTCCGTCCCACCGAACCGCTGGTAACGCAGCACGCGAACCAGCTCGGCAGGCGGCAGTTCCATGTCGGCGCCAAGCCTGGTCCAGAGTGCCATGTCGGCCGGCTCCGGCGGCATATTCATGGAGAAATCGACGATCTCGCCACGTGTGCTGGGGCCTCTCGCGGATACCGGCGTCCCGATCACGAAGGTGCCCTCGCCGACGCGCGACTCGATCAGGCCCCGCCGCTGCGCTTCCGCATACCCGCGCGCCACTGTCGTGAAATCGAGGCCGAGCAGCCGGGCCAACTGCCGCTGCGCCGGCAGACGCTGGGCCGGCAGAAGCCGCCCTTCCGCTAGATCACCTTGAATCGCCTCCGCAATGGCGATGTATCGAGGCTTCGCGCCGCTGGTCAGGCTTGGCACCCAGTCGCTCATAACTTGCTTCCAATCACCGCCAGCCGATTACGCTTGCATTGACTGCATTCACATGAGGCATTTAGCACAGCCGGCATGCAGGGAGAAGCCCATCGTCGGAGTGGGAAAGTCGTCATCGACTGGCTGAATCGGGCCATGTCTCCCTGTCGGGCGGTGACACTTCACGAAACAGTTGGAGCATGCCCGCCTTACATCCATAACTTGACCGACTGGATTGGCGGGCCCACGATGACTGCATTCACTGCGTGGTGCCATCCTGCTGGTTCTCGGGATGCCGCCGACTCGGAGAGGTGTCATGGGGCAGGCGAAATGGCCGGATACGGTCGCTCAGCACCAAGTACAGGATGTTACTTCGTTCCGCTTCGGCGCCTTCCATATCCACCTGTCCGAGCGATGGCTGTTCCGTGACGGAGACCCAGTGCCTCTCGGGGGTCGGGCCTTCGACATCCTGGCCTTCCTCGTGCAGAGGGCCGGCCAGGTCGTCCGCCACGACGAGCTGGTCGCCAATGTCTGGCCGGGCATAAGGGTCAGCCCGGGCACGCTCCGCGTGCATCTGGCGGCGGTCCGCAAGGCACTGGGCTGCAGGCCGAAACGCTCCCGATACATTGTCAACATCCCGGGCCGAGGCTATAGTTTCGTAGCCCCCGTCCTGCCCGCCTTCGGCACGACCCGCTGGTCGGACGACGCGCAGGGTCATCCCACCCCGCGGGCTGCCATGGGCGCCCTCCTCAAGCCATCCGCGGGGCCGGCCATTGAATGGCTCCGTCACCATCCCGCCGGTCTCGACCCAATGGGCCCGGACATCGCTGAGCATCTCTTAGCAACTCTCAACACCCTCGCCCCTCCGGTCTACGGCACAGTTGCGACGCGTCGGGACCTCGAGGACGAGCCCGGTGAGAAGCGCGTCAACGGGACAGCCACCATCAACGGGTCGCCTTTCCCTTTTGACGCGCGCGGCACGACACAGGCGGAGGATCCGCAATTGGTTCGCAGGAAGCTCGCGATCGCTGCCGCCGTCACGCTACTGACCTGTGTCGCCGGGCTCGGCAGCGCGCCGGCGCGCGCCGAGACGGCGCCGCAGGCGACCGCGCAGGTGACCTATTACAGGACGGCGACCATCGACGGCGTGCAACTGTTCTACCGCGAAGCTGGCCCATCCGAAGGTCCGGTCGTGCTTCTGCTGCACGGCTTCCCGACCTCGTCGCACATGTTCCGCAACCTGATACCCGTCCTGTCGGGCCGCTACCGCGTCATCGCGCCGGACTATCCGGGCTTCGGTCAGAGCGCGGCGCCGGACCACAAGCAATTCACCTATACCTTTGCGCGCTATGCGTCCTTGATGGACGGCCTGCTCCGGCATCTCGGGGCCTCGCGCTACGCCATGTACGTCATGGATTACGGGGCGCCGGTTGGCTATCGGTTGGCGCTGCTGCACCCCGACCGGGTCACAGCCCTGATCATCCAGAACGGCAATGCCTATACGGAGGGGCTTGGGGCTTTCTGGGATCCGATCAAGGCGTATTGGGCCGACGGTTCGCATGCGCACCGGCGCGCGCTCGAATTTCTCGTGGCGCCGGAGACCACGAAGTTTCAGTACACCGACGGCGTCGCGGATGTCGCGCGTATCAGCCCCGACAATTGGGTGCACGATCAGGCGCTGCTCGACCGCGCCGGCAACCGCGACATTCAGCTCGACCTGTTCCGCGATTACGGCAGCAACCTGCCGCTCTATCCGCAATTCCAGGCGTTCTTCCGTCAATATCAGCCGCCCACGTTGATCGTCTGGGGCAAGAACGACAAGATCTTCCCGGCGACCGGTGCCAGCCCCTACTTGCGCGACCTGCCCAAGGCAGAGCTGCATCTGCTCGATACTGGGCATTTTGCGCTTGAGGACAAGCTCGACGTCATGGCGCCGATGATCCGCCAGTTCCTAGACCGCTCGATCGCGCCGCGTTGAGGCGTTCGCCGGTGATCTGGAAACCTGCCCTCGGTGCCGACCGCAACGCGAGTTCGGGCGCCACCACAAGGGCGCGTCGCTCGCGGCCACGGACACCGCATCGCTCGGGGTGAGCGCGCCATTGGACGCACCAAGGATTTCTCTCTGCACGAAGGACGGCGCAGGCATGAACACCATCACCACTGCCGACGGCACATCGATCTACTTCAAGGATTGGGGGTCCGGCCAGCCCATTGTCTTCAGTCACGGCTGGCCGCTCAGCGCCGACGCCTTCGAGGACCAGATGTTCTTCCTCGCGTCCAGGGGCTACCGTTGCATCGCCCATGACCGACGCGGACATGGCCGGTCGAGCCAGCCGTGGCAGGGCAACGATCTCGATACCTATGCCGATGACCTCGCCGCCCTGGTGCAGGCGCTCGACCTACGTGACGCGGTGCACGTCGGCCATTCGACCGGCGGCGGCGAGGTGGCCCGCTACATCGGTCGCCACGGCACGGGCCGCGTCGCCAAGGCCGTACTGATCGGCGCCATCCCGCCGCTGATGCTGAAGACCGCAGCAAACCCCATCGGCACGCCGATTGAGGTCTTCGACCAGCTGCGTGCCGCCGTTCAAGCGGATCGTTCGAAGTTCTGGAAGGAGCTCAGCCTTCCCTTCTATGGCTACAACCGCCCGGATGCTCAGATCTCGGAAGGCGTGCGGGAGGATTTCTGGCGCCAGAGCATGATGGCCGGCTTTCCGGCCTCCTACTTCTGCATCAAGGCATTCTCCGAGACCGACCTCACCGATGATCTCGGCCGGTTCGATGTTCCGACCCTTGTCCTGCATGGCAGTGACGATCAGATCGTCCCGATCGGTCCATCGGCGATGCTGTCGTCGAAGCTCATCAGGAGTGCCACGCTCAAGGTGTATGACGGCGCGCCGCACGGCATGTGCACGACATTGAAGGACCGCGTCAACGCCGAGCTGCTCGCCTTCCTGGCCTAGCTATCCGCTGCCATTCGCCGCCACGCGGGGCCGCCTCAAGACGTACTTGTTCGGGAGCAGAAGCGATGCCTGGCATGCTTGAAGGGAAGATCGCTGTCGTCACGGGCGGGTCGACCGGCATCGGTCTGGCCACCGTACGGTGCTTCGCCGCCGAAGGCGCCAGGGTCTTCGTCACCGGGCGCCGCGCGGCCGAACTCGCCAAAGCCGCTGCCGAGATCGGGCCGAAGGCCACCGGGATCCAGGCCAACTCATCCAACCTGACCGATCTCGATCACTTCTACGATCGGGTCAGGACTGAAGCCGGACACATCGACGTGCTGTTCGCCAATGCCGGTGGCGGTTCGATGCTTCCCCTCGGCGCGATCACCGAGGAACAGTACGAGGACACCTTCAATCGCAACGTGAAGGGCACGCTCTTCACGGTGCAGAAGGCGCTGCCGCTGCTCGCCGATGGCGCGTCGGTCATCCTCACCGGCTCGACCGCCGCATCTAGTGGCACGCCCGCCTTCAGCGTCTACGCCGCATCGAAGGCCGCGATACGCGCCTTCGCCCGCAACTGGATCCTCGACCTGCAAGGCCGCGGCATCCGCATCAACGTGCTCAGCCCCGGCCCCACGCGAACACCTGGCTTGGTCGGCCTGGCGGGACCCGAGGCCGCGCGGCAGCAGGGCCTGCTGGACCACATGGCCACACAGGTGCCGCTGGGCCGGGTCGGAGAGCCTGACGAAGTCGCCAAGGCCGCGCTGTTTCTTGCTTCCGACCAGGCCAGCTTCGTCACCGGCTCAGAGCTCTTCGTCGACGGCGGCGCGGCCCAGGTATGAGTGCGAAGTTGCAGCATGGGTCGGATAGCGACGCATGACGCGAAGACCCAAGAGATGCGTCGCGGCAGCGGCGCTCGCCTTTATCCTCACCGTCGCGCCATCCAGGTTGGGGCGCACGGAAGGACAGGGTTCGCCGCTATTCGGCGTCACCATTCCCACCGGCTACCGCCAATGGGAGCTGATCGCCCCGTCCCATGAAGCCGGATTCGACGAGCTGCGGGTCATCCTTGGAAACGACGTAGCGATGAGGGCCTATCGCGACGCGACCCTGCCCTTCCCGGATGGCACCATCCTGGTGAAGTTGGCGTGGAAGCACGTGCCGTTAGCCGAAATTGCCGGCGCCTTCGTTCCCGGGCGCGCCACCACGGTTCAGATCATGGTCAAGGACTCGAGGCGGTACGTCGCGACAGGTGGCTGGGGCTTCGGCCGGTTCATCAATGGCGAGCCGGCGGACGAGGCGCAGCATCAGACATGCTTCGCCTGCCATGAAGCCAATGCCCGCGCGCATGACTACGTCTTCACCCGATTCGCGCCCTGAAACCCACCGAGGCGGAGCGCGAATCCGATTGCGGTCGCAACCACGCCCGCCGTTCTGATCATTCCGTGCCTGCCTAAGTTGGTCCGACAGACCGAGACGACAGATCCCGATCCACCGGCAGGAGATGTCAATGAGCACCAAGCCTCGTCACCACCCCTCGCGCCGCGGCTTCTGCCTCTGCTGTCTTGCGGCACCTGCCTTGGCGGCGACCGGTGTCTGGCTTACACCCCGACAGGCCTATGCCGAAGCGCTGGGCATCGTCGAGCTGATCAGGTCGGAAGCGGCGAAGGCGCCGATCGCCACCCATCGGCTGCGCGGCGGCGTCACAGTGCTAGAAGGGTCGGGCGGCAACATCGCGGTCCTCACCAGCGCGGATGGGAAGCTGTTGGTGGATGCCGGGATCAGCGTCTCGCAGCGGCAGGTCAGTGCCGCGCTGGCCGAGCTTGGCCCACAACCCGTGACGCATGTCATCAATACCCATTGGCATTTCGACCACGCCAATGGCAACGAATGGCTGAGCTCTTTGTCACCTCAGATCATCGCGCATGAAAACACGCGCAAGCACCTGTCGACGATGCAGCGTGTGGAGGACTGGAACTACGACTTTTCGCCGCTATCTGCCGCAGCCCTGCCGACCGAGTTGTTTTCGAAGGAACGCACCGTGGCGATGAGGGGCAGCACGATCGCGCTGAGCTATTATGGCGCTGCCCACACCGATAGCGACATTGCGGCACGTTTCGTCGAGGCCGACATCCTGCACACCGGGGACACCTATTGGAACGGCGTCTATCCCTTCATCGACTATTCGACCGGTGGCAGTATTGACGGATCGATCCGCGCGGCCGAGGCGAACCTGGCGGTGACGACTGACAGGACGATTATCGTTCCGGGACACGGCCAGCCCGTCAGCAATCGCGCCGAGCTGCAGGCCTTCCGCGACATGCTGGTCGGCATCCGTGGCAATGTCGCCGCGCTGAAGCGGCAAGGCCTGTCGGTCGCGGAGATCGTCGCGGCCAGGCCGACCGCGGACTGGGACGCCAAGTGGGGCGGCTTCGTCATCGACCCTGCCTTCTTCACCCGACTGGTGGCGCAGGGCGTCTGACATGCCTCGATCACCATCCATACGAGGCGGGGCGTTGCTCGCAGCGGTCTGCGGCGCCGTGCTCGCCGCGGCATCGACGATGACAGCGCTGGCGAAGGAGGCTGGGATGACGGACATCAAGCGGCTGGAGAGCGCCTACCCCTTTGCGGAAACCGTCCAGACGCTGCGTGCGGCCCTGGAGGGCAAGGGTTTCTCCATCTTCGCGGCGATCGACCAGCGCGAGGCCGCCAGGTCGGTTGGCCTCGACATGCCGCCGACCACGCTCCTCGTCTACGGCAATCCGAAGGGAGGCACGCCGCTGATGCTCGCCGCGCCGGATTTCAGCATTGAGTTGCCGCTGAAGCTGCTGGTGCGGGAGGAGGCGGGCGGCAAGGTCTTCGTTGTCTATATGCCCGCGGCGGCGCTTGAGGGTCGGCACGGTCTGCCGGTCGGCCTTGCTGCGAGGCTCGGGGCTGCCGAGCCGCTCATCGCCGCTGCGGTCGGCGCGGCCTCGAACTGAACGGCGCGCCCGGTCCCTTCGGCGTTGAATCGAGGAACCAGCCTCATGACAGCAAGCTCGATGGATTTAGGGCACGCGCAGGACCGCCACGGTCTGCCGCGCCGCCGCATCCTGGGGGGGGTGGCGGGCGCCGCGGTCGCTGCGCCGGCGGCCGCGGATACCCTGGCCGACGTGCCGCCGCGCGGGCCCGGCGCGCCGCTTTCGGCGACCAGCGAGCGTTCCGCATACGTGCACCTCGCGCGGATCCCGGAATCCACGCCCGGCCGCCGGTCGGTCGACCCGAGCGAGGCGATCAACGCGAAGACGCCGCTCGACAAGCTCGTCGGCACCATCACCCCGGCCGACCTGCATTACGAACGCAGCCATGCCGGCGTGCCCGACATCGATCCCGCCCGGCATCGGCTGCTGGTCCATGGCATGGTGAAGCGCGGCCTTGTCCTCACCATGGACGACATCCTCGCCATGCCCTCGACCTCGCGCGTTGCCTTCCTGGAATGCACCGGCAATGGCTGGGAGAACTGGAAGACTGCGCCCCCGGACGTGACGGTGCAGAACACCCATGGGCTGGTCAGCACCAGCGAGTGGACCGGCGTGCCGCTCGCCTTCCTCATCGACCTTGTCGGCGTCGATCCGGCCTCGACCTGGATGCTTGCGGAAGGTGGCGACGGCTCGGCGGTCGCCCGCAGCATCCCGCTGACCGACGAGATCATCGCCGAGGGCATGCTGGCCCACGGCCAGAACGGCGAGCCGCTGCGGCCCGCGCATGGCTTTCCGCTGCGGCTCTTGCTGCCGGGCTTCGAGGGCAACCTGAACATCAAATGGCTGCGGCGGCTGAAGTTCGGCGACCGGCCCTTCATGACGCGATGGGAGACCGCCCGCTACACCCAGCTCCAGGCCGATGGCTCGGCGCGGCAATTCCAGCTGCGGCAGGAGGTGAACTCGGTGATCACCTCCCCCTCCGGCATGATGCAGATCCGTCCCGGCCATACCCGCATCACCGGCCTCGCCTGGAGCGGTTACGGCCGCATCACCCGGATCGAGATCAGCACCGATGGCGCCCGGAGCTGGCGCGATGCCGCGATCGCTGGGCCGGCCTTGCCCAAGGCGCAGACCCGCTTCCAGGCGGACTGGGTTTGGGATGGCCGCCCGACGAAGATCGTCAGTCGCGCCACCGACGAGCGTGGCAACCTGCAGCCCGACCGGGCGAGCTTCATCGCCAGGACCGGAACGAATGCCCTGTTCCACTACAATGCCCAGCAGACCTGGGCGATCGATGCCGAGGGAAAGCTGCGCAATGTCCTGGCCTAGCTCCGCCGCGCTCGGCCTCGCCGCCGCGCTTGCCTGCACGCTCGCCGCCACCGCGGCGGAGTTCGGCCGCCCTGCCAGCCCCGAGGAGATCAGGCTCTGGGACATCGATGTCCGGCCGGACGGCAGGGGCTTGCCGGAGGGCCGCGGCAGCGTGGCGCGTGGCAGTCAGGTCTTCGAGGAGAACTGCGCCGCCTGCCATGGCGAGAGCGGCCAGGGCGGCATCGCCGATCGTCTTGCCGGCGGCAATGGCAGCCTGGCCTCGGACCATCCTGTCAAGACGGTCGGAAGCTTCTGGCCCTATGCCACGACGCTGTTCGATTACGTGCGCCGCGCCATGCCCTATCCGGCGCCGCAAACGCTCAGCGACGACGACACCTATGCCGTGGTCGCCTATCTCCTGAACCTCAACGGCATCGTGCCGGCCGACGCAACCCTTGACCGCGCCAGCCTGCCCGCGATCCGCATGCCAAACCGCGACGGCTTCGTCCCGGACCGGGAGTTCATCACCATCCACAACTCTCGGCAGTCGTCCGCAAGCAAGCCGTGACGAATGGTCTTCCTACCCGATGCCGTACCGCAGGGCCATATCTCGTCCCGATCTGCTCACGCCGGAACCTGCCGAAACCGCAGCACGACCATTGATTTTCAGACAATGCAGCATCCACAGGTGAGATTAGGAATGCACATGGTCAGCATCAGCAGGCGCGCCGTCGTACAGGGAGCGATGGCCTCCGGCTTTGCCGCACCGGCATTGCCCGTGCCCAATCGGTGACGCTGCCTTTCGGCAACGGCAAACGGCCGCTGGTCGACTACCAGCAGAAGCGACCGCTGATCCGCCTGACCTCCCGTCCGCCGCAACTCGAAACACCCTTCGCGGTCTTCGGCGAAGGTCTGATCACGCCGAACGAGGCGTTCTTCGTGCGCTACCATCTCTCGGGCAATACCCCGCCGCAGGATCTCGACCCCGAGACTTATCGGCTGGCCGTGAAGGGCGCGGTTCGGACGCCATTATCACTGTCGCTGGCGGAGTTGAAGGCAATGCCGGCGACCGAGATCGTCGCGGTGAATCAGTGTTCCGGCAACAGCCGCGGCTTCTCCGAGCCGCGCGTCGCCGGCGGCCAGGCGGCGCATGGGTTGATGGGCAATGCCCGCTAGCAGGGCGTTGCCTTGAAGGCCGTGTGACAGCGGCGTGAGGACGATCGACATGCGCGCTCTCATGATGGCCACGATCCTGGTCGCCGGACTGGCCATGCCCGCCTCTGCGAAGCCAATTCAGTATGAGCTGCCAGAGGAAACGGCGGAATTCGCGCCAAGCCCGGGACTCGATGTCATTCGGGCCAACTGCGTGGCCTGTCATTCGGCAGACTACATCTCGACCCAGCCGCGCAATCTCTGTGATCCCGGCGCCTTCTGGACAACCGAAGTGAACAAGATGCGCCACAGTTATGGCGCGCCTGTGGAAGAGGAGGACGTGCAGGCGGTCGTCGCCTATCTCGTTGCCACCTACGGACGGTAAAGGTCCCTGCTGGATAGACGAAGGCACCGTAGCGCTACAGCAGCAACAGGACCACCGGGCATGGATGGACTGGCATTAATAGGGATGCTGCCACGATGACAGCTTCCACGCTTGAGGGCACCGCGACACCCAGCGACGCACAAATTGCCAAACGGTCGGCGCCGAACCTTTGGCTCGGGCTGCGTCGCGGCGCCTATCGGGCATGCCCGGCTTGCGGCGAAGGCAAGCTGTTCTGCGGCTATCTGACGATGATCCCGACCTGCTCGGTATGTGCCAACGATAACAAGCAATATCCCCCGACGATTTCGCACCGTACGTTACCATGTTCTTGGTATTGCATCTGATGGTGCCGATCTTGCTCGCTGCCGATCGAGTCTGGGATCTGGCATTGGGGCTCGAACCAGCGATTGCACTTCCCATTTTTGCGATCGCAACGCTTGTACTATTGCCCTTTGCCAAGGGTACCGTGATCGGCTTTGCATGGTCGCGCGGGGTCACCCGTAAGCCCGTGAGTTTCTCGTAGTCTGTTTGACCGGCCTTCGATTGGGCGGGCCTGCGCCAAGTCGCCCAGCGTGGACGGCGGCCTTGCGGACCAGCGGAGTTACCTGTGCAGACGCGGATCGCTGGTCGGACGCGCCGTGAGGCGACCGCGCTCGCCAAATTCCTGCTGAAGCGGCAGGTGTTTAGTCGACGCAGTGCTGTTCTGCGCGCTTCACTTTGGCCTGTGACAGAGCGAATAGTCTCAAACGCCGCGTGGTAGACGTCTGCGCGTTGCCCTGACGGGTTCCACGGCGGGACTCGGGCTCGTAGCACCCGGCTTCTCGGGTGCTGCACCAGGAGCCCCGACATAGCACTCTCAGACACCGCTCGCCGCGTCCTCGCCGAGGCCACCCGGCACTCACTGCGGTTGGCCGCGCCGCCCGACAAACTGCCGACCGCCGCTGCCGACGCAGCGCAGGAGCCCGGTAGCGCGTCGCTGGCGCCGCCTACGCCCCCGGACGCGCGGTAACACCCACCGGCCGTCGAGGCCGCCGAGCGGGTTCGCTAGGTCGGCCCCGGTAAGGTGGGCGCGAAAGGCCGCTACACCATCTACCGCCTGACCGAGGCGGGATGGTGCGGCCGGCGCTGCACCACAGCGCCGCTAAGCTGGCGGTGGGGCTCTACCGGGCCTCCACTACCGAGCAGGGGCATAGCGGCCTTGGGCTGGAGGCGCAGCAGGCCAGCGTCCGGGCCTTCGTCGCGGCGCAGGGTTGGGCGCTGGTGGCCGAGCACTCGGATATCGCCAGCGGCAAAGACGACCGCCGGCCTGGCTTCCTGGCAGCGCTGGCCCGCTGCCTGCAGCTCGGGGCGGTGCTGGCGGCGGCGCGGCTCGACCAGATCACCCGTCGTGCCCACACCCTCTTCGTGGTGCTGTAGGAGGGCTATGCGATCCGGGCGGTCGACATGCTCGGCGCCGACGATCTGATGATACGCATCTATGCCACGATAGCGCAGAAGGAGCGGGAGCTGATCAGCGAGCGGACCAGGGCCGCGCTGCGGGCCGCCAGGGCCCGTGGGGCGGTACAGGGCGGCGACAGGGGCTACGGTCCACCGGAGGGTCCCAGCGCCGCGGCAGCGGCTCAGGCGCGGCGTGTGGCGGCGGAACGGGCCGCCCATCGATTGGCCCTGGAAGTGGAGCGGCTGCGGGCCGAGGGTGTCACCGGCTAGGCGGCGATTGCCCGGGCGTTGACTGAGCGCGAGGTGCCGACGCCGAGAGACTCGGGTACCTGGACGCATACAACCGTCGCCCGGGCGCTGGCACGGGCCGCAGTCTGAAGGCTTGGAGTTGGGCCGCCGAGAGGGGCTGGAAGCGGACGGTCCCGATCCCACCCCTTTTCCGCACGCCCACAGTGCGGGTAGCCGGCCGAGGTCCATCGTGCGAAAGGACTGGCGCTTGGGTGCGCCTGTTCCCATCCATGAAACCCGACGCCCAGAGCCGACTGGTCATGATCGGCGCTTCCGCGATGTGCAGGCCCGGGGTCGTGGGAGCGACCTCGCGCGAGATCAGCCTTCGCGCCGGTAGTGCATGGCGACCGCGCCATTGCGTAGCGGCTTCACCGAAACCAGCTCGAGCCGTCGCGTACCGGGCAGCCCGCCCTGGTACAGGGTCGGGCCGTGGCTAGCGATTCTTGGATGCACCAGGACCTTGCACTCATCGATCAGATCCAGCCGGTCCAGCTCGACCGCGCGTTTGCCGCTACCAAGGAACACGCCCGCCGGTGTCGTTTCCTTGAGCCTCTGCACGTCCATGCGCAGGCCGCCAGCGATGTGATGGCTGTTTGTCCATGGGAAGTCCGTCCGTGTCGACGACACCACGTATTTCGGCTTTGCGTCCAGCTTGACCGCCCACTCGCGTATCGCCGGCGGCGCCGCCACGTCGCCACGAGCGACCGCTGGCCAGTAGCTCTCCATCATCTCGTAGGTGATGCGGCCCCAATAGCGTCGCTCCGCCCTCGTCCATGAAGCGAGTGAAGAACGCGTGCGTCTCGTCATCGGCGATTCCTTCCCGGTGGTCGACGCAGCCGTCCAGGGTGGCGTTGATGCTGAAGGTTATTAGTCCCATGCGGCGAGCCTGTGCCATTCGCTGGAAAAGACGCAGGGGCGTTGCTCGCGGTTGATGTTTAACTTCCGCTATGGGTCGAACTTTGCTGTCCAGAGCTCCCCTTGACCACAGACCTGATCAGGTCAGGTCGTGCAGTGCCTTCCCTGTCGGCGAGGTTAGCGCAAAGTCACTGAACAAGACCTTCAGGCCCGCTCGCTCCGGCGTGCAGCACGTCGGCCCCACGATATACCGTTCAGCGGCTGGGAAGGGGCAGAGCCGCACCAGCGGCCAGCGCAAGCCGTCACTGGAAGCCTGCAGGCGTAGCACACCGCGCTCGACGGTGACCCTGATCCAGACATCTGACGGATCACCGCGGAAGGGTCCCGTGGCCCAGTCGGAACGCCCAAGGGTCAGCACGCTACCCAGCAGCGCCTCGCCGTCCGACAACTCGATCCCGGCCTTGACCCAAGTCTCGGCGTCGACCCGCACCATGAGGCCGGCCTGGTCGTAGAGGCTTTCATAACGCGCCCGAACCCGAAGCGTCGCGGTGAACCCGCCCTCCACTTGGTGGCCGAAGAAATGTCCGGTGTCTCGAGTGAAGCCGTAATGCGTCTCTCGCCAGAAATCCGTCGCACGGTCCGTCACGACGGTAACGTGGTCCGCCCCCATCCTCCACTCGGCAGGCTCGTTCAGCCAGCGGCATTGCTCGAACATCATCGTTCCACCCCTGCTCCAGGTCACGTCAGAATGTTCCAAAGGTCAACCATGAAGAGGTTACTCGGCTCACCCCTGCGATCCCGAGCCGCCGCCAGGTGTCGACCTCAGGCTCATTCGGTCTTCGCCAGCACCACCCACCCAACGAAGGGCGGCTCGCTGCAATCGGCGCACCACAGCTCGCGGCACACCCCGATCAGGTGCAGTCGGGCATCGCGCCCAACCAGCGAAATCAGCGTCCGGCGTTGGAAGGTCCGGACCCTGCAGTGCAGGGCAGCCGCAGTGCCTGATCCCTGGCCAGGTGATCGACGGTGAAGGTAAAGGCCGGGTCCATGCCCGCCATGAGGGCCGCCATGCCGCTAAACCACCGCTAACGGCCTGCCGGGGCTGAGCGACGACGCATGAAGACGAGCCCATTCGCCGTCAGCTGCCGCACGAACTGGTCGGCAGCCAATTGGGAAGCATACTCGATACCGGTCCGCCGGGCCTTGTCGCGCTCGTCGAAGCGCATCGCATAGGCCAGCGCGTCTGCCACCTCAGTGGGGTCCACCGTCCCTTAGAACACATAACAAAATGCGCCTTTCTGCGTTGCTGCGGGATGGCGAAGCCCCTCGTCTCTGATGATCTCTGGGCGGCGATCGCGCCGTTGCTGCCGTCGGAGCGGCCCCAGCCGAAAGGCGGGCGGAAGCCGGTTCCGGACCGACTGGCGCTGACCGGGATCCTGTTCGTGCTGATGAGTGGGATCCCCTGGGAAATGCTGCCGGCGGAGATGGGCTGCGGGTCTGGCATGACCTGCTGGCGGCGGCTGCGGGACTGGCAGGCGGCGGGCGTCTGGTCCCGCCTGCATCTTGTACTGCTCGAGCACCTGCACGGCGCCGACAAGCTGGACTGGACGAGGGCCTCGCTGGACAGCGCGTCTGTCCCGGCAAAAAGGGGGGCGCAGCGACCGGCCCGAACCCGACGGACCGCGGCAAGCCTGGTACAAAGCGGCATATTGTGGTCGACGGCCACGGCACACCGCTCAGCCCGGCCAACCGCAACGACAGCAAGATGCTGGCCACCACCCTGGACGCCATCCCACCGGTCCGGCGTCACCGCAAACCGGGCGGCAGGCCGCGTCGACGCCCCAGCAAGCTGCACGCCGACAAGAGCTACGACCATCGCTTCTGCCGCGACGAGTGCCGGCGCCGCGGCATTGCCCCACGCATCGCCCGCCGCGGCGTCGAGGACAGCAGCAGACTTGGGCGGCACCGCTGGAAGGTCGAGCGGACGCTCGTCTGGTTGGCCCGCTTCCGGCGCCTCACCATCCGCTGCGAACGACGCGAGGACATCCACCTCGCCTTCAACACCCTCGCCGCCAGCATCATCTGCCTGAAGCAGATCAGACGGTTGTGTTGGACACTCTTAGGCGTGAAACCAACCGGCGTGGGCTGTTCCGCTGGCCCCTTCTCAATTTACCCCGCGTCGCGCAGCAGCGGCTCCAACGCCGGGCCGCCGCCGTCGAGCACCGCGGCGGGCACACTAAAATGCTGCAGGATGAACCAGGCGCGCGCCGCCTCGGTGATGCGGCCATCATCAAGCACCACCACGGGTGATGCCCCGTCCACGCCCATCGCACCGATCGCCGCCGCCCAATGGGCCTGGTTGGTCAAATGCCCTTCCGCGGTCTTCGCTGCCTGTTCCCAAGCCTCGATCGGCAGACGCGGGCGCCGGTGGCGTGCGACTCGACAAATGCGTCAAGCGGACGCGCGTCGAACAGTATCAACGCGGCACGGTTGGCGAGCAGGGTCTCGACGAAAAGGACGTGATCGCCAGGATCGGACAGCATCGGAAACCACATCTCAAAGCGTGTGAGGCAGCACGCCAGCCGACGCAGTGGTGGTAACTACTGCCCAAGCCGGCGCCTTCCACAGGACCAGCGCGGCAAAGGCAGCCAGCGCGATGGCAAAATCCACCGGTGCCTTCACGCTGGAGGTGAAGATGGGATCGAAAAGCGCCGCGAGCAGGATCCCGACCACTGCCGCATTCACGCCGCGCAGCATCGCCTGTGCCAGCGGCCGCTTCCGGAAGCCGTCCCAGAAGGGCAGCATGCCGTACATCAGAAGCAGCCCGGGCAAGAAGATCGCGACCAGCGCGATCATCGAGCCCAGCACACCATTTGGGAACGGCAAGGCAGCGGCGCCGAGGAAGGCCGCGAAGGTAAAGAGCGGCCCGGGCACGGCCTGCGCCACACCGTAACCGGCGAGGAAGGTATCGGCACTCATCCAGGCCGGGACAAAGCTCTCTTCCAGCAGCGGCAGCACGACGTGGCCGCCGCCGAACACCAATGCGCCGGCGCGGTAGGAGGCCTCGAACAGGGCAAGCGCGTGCGGCCCGCCGACGGCGACCAACGGCAAGCCGATCAACAGCAGCACCGCGACCACCAGGGCGGTCACGCCGGCCCAGGCCGGTACCGTGAAGCCGAGCGTCGAGTCATTGGCTGCGCCGCCGTTGCGTAGCAGCGCCAAACCGACCGCGGCACCCACCAGGATCACGCCGATCTGGGTCCAGGCGCTTGGCAGCAGCATCAGCGCGATCGTACCTGCCACCGCGAGCGTCGCGCGCGTGCGATCCGGGCAGAGGCTGCCCGCCATCCCCCAGACAGCCTGCGCGACGACCGCCACGGCCACCAGCTTCAGCCCGTGCACCACGCCAGCGCCGGTGCCACCCGCCGCGAGGTCCACCCCATAGGCCGCGAGCAGCATTACCAGCGCGGACGGCATGGTAAAGCCGAGCCATGCCGCGAGGCCGCCCGGCAGGCCACCCCGCATCACGCCGATGGCGAAGCCGGTCTGGCTGCTGGCCGGGCCAGGCATAAACTGCGCCAGCGCCACCAGGTCGGCATAGGATTGCTCCGTCATCCACTTGCGACGGGTGACGAATTCCTCTCGCAGGTACCCGATATGCGCGATCGGCCCACCGAAGGAGGTCAGGCCGAGCCGCAGGAAGATCAGCAGGATCGAAACAAGGCCATCGCGAGGCGGAGCCGCTAGGTCAGCGGACGGCGCGCCAGGGTGCGGCACAGGCATGTCGGTCACTGGCGGGTCTCCGGCTTGGTGCATGGGTCGATGGTCGCGCCACACAGGCCCGTAGTGGCGGCCCAAGCGACCTGATCTCGAATACTGTTGTGCGGAGCCTTGCGGGCGCCACGCAGGGCGCCGTCGGCAGAGCCTAATCCGTGCTTGTCTGCTGCGGCGCGACCTCGACACGCAGCTCGCGCAGGCGCTCCATGGCCACGGCAAGGCCTTCCCGGCCACGGTCCGTGATGCGGTAGAGGCGGCGAATGGTCCGGCCGTGTTGCTCCCGGCGCGAGACCAGGTAGCCACGCTGCTGCATCGCCTCGAGCATGGGGTAGAGAGTGCCTGCGCTCAGGCGGTAGCTGTGCCGTGCGAGTTCTTCGATCATCCAGAGGCCATAGACCTCGTGCTCGGCGGCATGATGCAACACGTGCAAGCGTACGAAGCCGGCCAGCAGGTCCCTGTGTTCCAGGGTCGATTCGTAGCACGTGGCTGCGGGCTTCCGATCCTGGGAGGAGCGAACTCCCTTAACAGAATCGGATACTGATATCGAAATCCGATTGCGTCTAGTGCCCGGGTTTCCGCGCGACATTGGTGCACCTCACCGCAGGAGAAAGGGCATACGATCCACTATAGGAGCCAGTGGTCCAGCTATAGTTGAGACGCCCTGCACGGCCGCCACGTCGAGCCAGGCGGTCCACCGCAAGACGGGTGGTCGTCGAGATACTGCCCGATAGCGCAAAGAACTCACACATGGCGATCCTACGACATCAAGTCTCGGTTGGGCCGTGGTAGGTCAGGAGCCGCAGTGCGTTCGCCACGACCAATAGGGTGGATCCTTCGTGGAACAGCAATACCGCGCCAAGCTGCAGACCGAACAACGTCGCTGGCATCAGCACCGCCACCATGCCCAGGCTGATCCACAGGTTCTGCCAGATGATCCGGTTCGTGCTGCGGCTCAGCCCGATCACGAAGGGCAGCCGTGTCAGGTCATTGCCCATCAGGGCAACGTCTGCGGTCTCCAGCGCCACGTCGGATCCTGTGGCGCCCATGGCGATGCCCACCGTCGCATGTGCAATGGCCGGCGCATCGTTCACGCCGTCCCCTACCATTGCCACTTCCTGTTCCACTCGGAAGCGCTGGATGGCGGCGACCTTGTCCTCAGGCATCAGGTCACCTCAGGCCTCGTCCAGCCCTACCTGCTGCGCCACCGCTTCGGCAACGCGGCAGTCGTCGTCCGACATCATCACCATGCGGGAAATGCCGACAGCATGTTGGTGACGGTGCGGGCGCGACGTTCATCCTGCAGGCCTTCCATTTTCCACAGGACATGGCCGAAGCGGTGTGTCAGCTCTGCGCCGGCGCTCTGGGGGATTTCCCGAGCGCGCGCCAGGCTCGCCACGCCGGGATCGTAGTGGATGTACAGCTGGGCGGGATGCTCGGCTGAGGCGGAAACGACATGGGCCTCGCCAGTCCCATCACGGTCGTTCAGGTCGTTGATCAGGCGCCAGACGCAGGCATCGGCTTCGCCGGGCGCGTCAGGCAGGAGGATGCCGAGGTCGAGCCTGAGACGCTTCGCTTGGCTGATGGTCATCGGCGAGCGGCCGTCGAGTGCCGCGCCGCCGCCCTTGCCACGCTGTGATCCAGCGCACGACATCCTCGGCCTTCGGCAGGCCGCCGGCGTGGCCACCTTGCCATCCACCACCAGCCCGAGTGTCGAGGCGATGCCGTAGCAGGCGATCTGGACGTAGTCGGTTACCTTCTCGACGGTGACCTCGACGCCAGCCTTCGTGGCAGCATCCTTCACCATCTGCACCGACGCATCGCAGCGCTTGCAGCCCGGGCCGAGTACCTTGACGTTTTTCATGGTCGTATTGCTTCAGGCGAAAAGCAGGTTAAACAGGAAGCCCACGGCAAGGATGCCGCTCGCCACCACGCCGACGAAAGCGGCGATCAGCTTTACCGAAAATACCTTGCGCAGGATGATCATTTCCGACAGCGACAGCGCGATCACCGACATCATGAAGGCCAGCACGGTACCGAGGGCTGCACCCCTGCCCAGCAGGCCCTCGACCATGGGGATGATGCCCGCGGCATTTGAATACATCGGCACGCCGACCAGCACGGCGGCCGGCACTGACCACCAGGCGTCCTTGCCCATGATTGAGGCCAGCATTTCCTCCGGCGCATAGCCATGGATGAGCGCGCCCACGGCAATGCCGGCGATGATTCAGTACAATAGGCGGCCTACAATCTCCTTCACCGAGTCCAGGCCAGCGCAGATGCGGTCGGGCCAGGTGACGGTGGCCTCCGGTAAATCCACGTCGCCCGCGTGGATCTTTAACACCCAGGGCTCCAGCCAGCCTTCCAGCTTGAGCTTGCTAATGACCCAGCTAGCGGTGATGGCGATGCTGAGGCCGAAGACGAGGTAGGTCAGCGCAACCTTCCAACCGAACAGCACGAAGAGCAGGCCAAGCGCCACTTCATTCACCATCGGCGCGGCGATCGGGAAGGAGAAGGCGACACCCAGCGGCACACCGGCGGACATGAAGCTGATGAACAGCGGCACCGCGGAGCAGGAGCAGAAGGGCGCGACGATGCCCAGCGAGGCCGCCATGGCATTGCCTAACTCCTCACGCCGCCCGGCCAGCAGGGCGCGCGTGCGCTCGAGCGAGAAAGAGGAGCGAACCACGTCTATGGCGAATATTAAGAGCGTCAGCAGCAGCAGCACCTTCGGCGTGTGATACGGAAAGAAGGTGATCGACTGGCCGAGATGGCTCGCCGGATCGACCGGCAGCAGTGACACCGCCCACTCGGAAAACGGGATCGACTGGCTGTCCTGCCGCTTGGGCGGCGGAGAACCGCGTCTGCGATCGCAGCGCCCAGGCATTCTGATCGGCGCTGGACATCTGCGGCCTGGCGACCAAGTCCTCGGTGTGCCAGCCGGAGTGCTCACCGGAAAAGGCATCGTTGAGCCCGTCCAGCAGCATGCTGTCCAGCACGTGCTCGTCACCCATGCGCATGCCCCAACGCCCGTTCGGCAGCAGGTAGGGCATACGGTCCATGTTCTCCATGCCGCCGGCGATTATCACATCGGCCTCGCCGAGGCGGATCTCCTGCGCGGCCGAGGCGATGGCGTGGGCGCCGGAGCCGCAGACGCGGTTGACCGTCAAAGCGGGCCCGGACACCGGCACACCGCCACCGATCGCGGCCTGGCGGGCCGGGTTCATCTTGTTGCCAGTCTGGATGACGTTGCCCATTACGACGCCATCTACCCGGGCGGGGTCACGCCCCACGCGCTCCACTGGTGCGCGGATCACGACCGCGCCAAGGCCCACGGCAAGCATGTCCATCAGCGTGCCGTTGAAGGTGCCCAGCGCGGTGCGCACCGGGGTGCAGAGAACGATTTGGTGGAGGTCAGTTCGCCGCTGTGGTTGCACGCCCCAGCGCACCGTTCAGCAGCACGGCGCGGGCGGTGGTCTTGGAAATCGTCCCTTCCTTGCGGACGTTCTGGTGCAGCGGCTCGAGCCGCCGGTCGGTCTCATCGGTGTCCACCAAGATCTTATAGTCGATGCGCGTCATGCGCGGTGGGCTGTCCTGGCGCTCGCCCGTGACCTGAATGGTCACGCTACGCAGCGAGAAGCCGAGCATCGGCGTGACGCGCTCGATGCCCTTCATCATGCAGGCCGCAACTGAAGCGAGCAGGAACTCGGCGGGATTGAACGCATCGATCCGACCAGCCGGATCGGTATTGGTCAGGAGCTCCGCGGACTTACAGGTCATGCGCGTGCCGTGGCCGTCCAGCCGCGTCGTGGACATCATGTAAGTCTGCATGGGCCACGCTCCCCGCTCGAGCAGCAGCGTACCAGCTGTCCGTCCCTGCTCGCCTTGAGGCGGATCAACTCCGGAGCGCTTGCCGCAGCCCTGTCCTGCATCGCTGCCCCATTTGTATCGTCACTCGACGATTGACGAAGAGATATCGGCATGAGCCGTCGCACTGCCCCTGGTCCAACCACGACGGATGAGGCGTTGGCCGCCCTTGCCAAGGCACTGGCACACCCTGCCCGGGTCCGGGTACTGCGTCTGCTCGCGCGGGACGATGGATGCATTGGGTGCGACATCGTGGCCGACCTGGAACTCGTTCAGTCGACCGTCTCCGAGCGTCTGCGCATTCTGAAAGCCGCGGGGTTGATTGAGGGCGAGGTGGACGGCCCCCGTGTCTGCTACCGCGTGAGCCGCGAGGGCCTAGTGCGGTTCAAGGCGCTCGCCGCCGCGCTCTGACCATAGGAACTCCCCACATGCCTGCTGAAGCCGCGTAACCAGCGCGTCGCCTATCCTTCCTCGACCGATGGCTGACGCTTTGGATTATCCTCGAAATGGGGCTGGGGGGGCGATTGGGAGCCTGGTGCCGGGAGCACTGGCAGCGCTGGACGCGCTCTCGGTCGGCGGCACGAATTTGCCGATTGCGATCGGCCTCATCTTGATGATGTATCCGTCGCTGGCGCGGGTGCGATACGTGGCGCTACCCCAGGTTTTTGCTGACCGGAAGGTGCTGCTGCTGTCGCTGGTGCAGAACTGGCTGATCGGCCCGGTGATGAAGTTCGACCTCGCGGTGCTGTTCCTGCCGGACCGGCTGGAATACATGACCAGGCTGATCCTGATAGGCCTTGCGCTGCATCGCCATGGTCATCGTGTGGAACCAACTGGCACGCGGCGACAACCAGTATGGGGCGGGGCTCGTCGCCTTCAATGCGTGTTCCAGCTGCTGTTCTTCGGGCTCTACGCTTGGTTCTTCCTGACTGTCCTACCACCGCTCATCGGCCTGGAGGGCCAGGCGGTGGCAGTCTCCCTCGGCACCATCGCCGGCGCCGTGCTGCTCTATCTCGGCGTGCCCTAAGAGTGTCCGACACAACCGTCTGATCTGCTTCAGGCAGATGATGCTGGCGGCGAGGGTGTTGAAGGCGAGGTGGATGTCCTCGCGTCGTTCGCAGCGGATGGTGAGGCGCCGGAAGCGGGCCAACCAGGCGAGCGTCCGCTCGACCTTCCAGCGGTGCCGCCCAAGTCTCCTGCTGCCCTCGACGCCCGTGCAGGACCGCAGGTCTTCGACACGCGGACCGCGGCAGAACATACGGGTGCCGATCTTCGCAAAACACGCGTAGCGGCAGACTGCCTGGCGTGGCCAATCTGCCGCACGCCGATCTGTCGGGCGCGGACAACCGGCTGCTGCCGGCCGAGACGCTGCGCAAGAAACTGGCGGCTGCGGGGATCCGCCCGGGCGAGCGTGTGGTGACGCATTGCGACGGCGGCGGGCGGGCCTCACTGGCGGCGCTCCGCGCGGGGTATGCGGACATCGGCGCTTATTATCTCAGCTTCTTGGACTGGGCATCGGACGAGAGTTGCCCCATCGAACGGTGAATCGGGAAATGTGATCGCGTATTGCGGCTGCAGCACTGCGGCGTGGGGTCGATCACGCCTATGGAACAAGCCGCTTCGCCACTCACACTGATAACAAGCTGATTATGGACTGACCTGTCGAGCCCAATTGAAATTGGTCGGGGACTTGATGCGGCCGGTCTCCTCGATGAGTTGGTTTCAGGCTTCGCAGCAGGCACCGACGATAGAGCGCGTGCCGCCGAACAGCCGGCTCAACAGGTAGCGGTCCTGCAGGTACTACCAAACCTTCTCGATGGCGTTCAGCTTGGGCGAGTAGGGTGGCAAGTGGACCAAGCTGATGTTCGTAAGCGGCCGTTCGGGGCCCTCCTTCCTTCAAGGGCCGTGAGTGTGCTGGTTCGGTCTGGAGCAGGGAGCTTCCGGACGACGTTATGGATAGCGTTAGCGACGACGCGAAGGGTGGCGGATATCGCCGGGTCGAGGTTCTGACGGGGCTTGGCCGGCGGCGGAGTTGGTCGGACGACGAGAAGGCGCGGATCGTCGCCGAGACGGCGGAGCCCGGCGCGAAGGTGACCGAGGTTGCCCGCCGCTGGCAGGTGAGCCCGCAGCAGGTCTTCGACTGGCGCCGGCAAGCACGCCGGGCCCTGGTGAGCCCCGCCACGACGGCGAAGCCGAGCTTCGTGCCGGTGGTGGCCGAACTGCCGGCTCCGGCGCCTAAAGCGATGGCCGCATCGGTGCGCCAGCCATCCTCGATCGAGGTGAAGCTGGCTGGCGTGGTGCTGCGCGTCGCGCCCGGTACCGACGAGGCCCTGCTGACGACGGTGCTGCGCGCGGTCCGGGCCTCGGCGGCGTGATCGCGCTGCCGTCCGGCGTGCGTATGCTGCTGGCGACCAAGCCGGTGGACTTTCGCCGCGGCGCGCACGCTCCGGCTGCGCTGGCGGCTGCCGAGCTGGGCACCGACCCATTCTCGGGCGTGGTGCTGGTGTTCCGCTCGAAGCGATCCGACCGGGTGAAGATCCTGACTTGGGATGACAGCGGCCTGGTGCTGGTCTGGAAGCAGTTGGAAGGCGGCGCGTTTCGCTGGCCACCGGTGACGGACGGCGTCATGCGTCTGAGCGCGGTCGAGTTCGCCGCGCTGTTCTCCGGGATCGATTGGTGACGCGTCCAGGCGACGCGAGAGATTCCCAAACCGAGCGCACCTGCGTAGAGTTACCGAGCGATGCGCGACGCCGATGCCGATACGCCGACACTGCCGGAGGAACCCGCAGCACTGCGAGCGCTGCTGCTCGAGGCGCTGGAAAAGGTCGACGCGCTGGCATCCCGATGCGACGGCGTGACCGCCGAGCGCGATGCACTGGTCGAGCAAAACGAGCGTCTCCGCCACCTGCTGCTGAAGCTGCAGCGCCGACAGTTCGGGCGGAAGTCGGAGCGGCTGACGGACGAGCAGCTGCAGCTGGCCTTCGAGGAGATCGAGGCGACGCTGGCCGGGAACGCTGCAGAGGTGGCCAAGCGGTCGCCGGCAATTCGCGAGCAGCAGAGGCAGCGCCGCCGTGCTGGCCGCGGCCGCCTGCTCGCGCATCTGCCGGAGATCGAGTAGGTGCTGGCGCCGGAGGCGACAGCCGCCCCTGCTGCCAGGGTCCGCTGGTTGAGATCGGCAGCGACACTGCCAGGCGGCTGGACGTGATCCCCGCCCAGTTCCGGGTTCTCGTGACCAGGCGGCCGAAGCTGGCCTGTCGGGCCTGCCCCGGTGTCGTGTTGCAGGCGCCCGCGCCCGCCCGCCTGGTCGAGGGCGGCATGCCGACCGACGCGACGGTCGCCCACATCGTGGTGTCGCGCTACGCGGATCACCTCCCGCTGTATCGCCAGGCGCAGATCTTGGCGCGCCAGGGGATCGGGATCAGCCGCGCGGTCCTCGCCGACTGGCTCGGCACGGCAACCCGCAAGATCGCGCCCGTGGTGCGGCGCCTGCACGAGATCATGCAGGCCTCGCCGAGGCTGTTCGCCGACGAGACCGCCATGCCGGTGCTCGACCCAGGCCGCGGCCAGACGAAGAAGGGCTACGCCTGGGCGATCGCCCGCGATAACCGGCCCTTGGGGCGGCACCGACCCGCCCGCGGTGGTGTTCCACTACGCGCCGGGCCGTGGCGCCGAGCACCCGAAGGCGTTGCTGGTGGACTACCAGGGCATCCTGCAATGCGACGGCTATGCCGCGTACAAGGCGCTGGCCGCGGCCGAAAACGGCATCACGCTGGCGTTCTGCTGGTCGCATGTGCGCAGGGAGTTCATCGAGCTGGCCAGGGGTAAGACCGCCCCGATCGCCACGGAGACCCTGCAGCGCATAGCCGCGCTCTACGCCATCGAGGCCGAGGTACGCGGCAAGCTGCCGAAGATCCGCCACGCCGCCCGCCAGGCGAAGAGCAAGCCGCTGGCCGAGGCGCTGTTCGCCTGGCTTGAGGAAAAGCTCACGCGCCTGCCGGGCGCCAGCCCGACCGCCAAGGCGCCTCACTATCCGCTGAACCACGGCGAGGGGGTCTGCCAGTTCCTCGACGATGGCAGGATCGAGCTCGACACGAACACGGTCGAGCGCGCCCTCCGGCCCGTGTGCCTGAGCAGAAAGAATGCCCTGTTTGCATCCGGCGATGATGGCGGGGCCCGCTGGTGCGCGGCAGCGTCGCTGGTCGAGACATGCAAGCTCAACGGCGTCGATCCGCAGCGCTACTTCACCGACCTGCTCACCCGTCTGGTCAATGGCTGGCCCAATGATCGCATCGACGAGTTGATGCCCTGGTGCTGGGCCGGCCCGGAGACGCCGCTAACTTCAGCCGAAGGCACCAAGGGCCTGTAGACGTCGCTTACTGATGTTCGGCGGCACACGCAATTCGTCGGCGATGTGCCAGCCGGCGTTGTCGATCAGCATCACCGCATGGGTGGCAGCTGCGCGGCGACCTTCTCGAGCAGCAGGGTCATTGCCTTGGTCGAGACATGGTCAGCACGATCGCCGCGCCGGTGTCACGCGCCGGGCAGACCGCGCCGAGGATGTAGGCCGAGCGGTAGCGTTAGTCCTTCACCATTCCCGGTCGCATGCCACGCTGGAACCAGCGGCGGACCATCCGCCCCTTCTGGCTTACGCGGTTGGACGTATACGTCCAACCATCTTGGAACCAAACCTCGATCCGCTTGGCCTCGGGGTGGTCGGCCGCGACCTGCGCGAGGGCTTGCGCGAAGCCCCCTTTTTGAACCGCTCTTGGGCGGCATGGTCGGATTTGGCCTGGCGCGGCCGCGGCGTTTGCCAGGACAGGTCGAGGCTGCGCATCGGCTTGCTCATCCCAGCCTCGCTGCAGGCCACGCCGAAGCGCTCCCGCACGATCTGGCAGAGGTCGATCAGCCGCTAGGTCGACACGCCGTCCCACCTCGGGATCCGGCCCTTGCAGCACGATCGCCTTCAGCGTCGCCTGCTGGCCCTCTGTCAGTCGGCAGGGACGGCCGTCGTCCCAATGGTCCGACAAACCGGAAGGCCCGCCCCGATTGTAGCGGATCACCCAGTCCCGCAGCATCTGCCGGTCCATCTCGGCCACGCGCGCCGCGGCCTCACGGCTCAGGCCCTCAAGGGCCGCCGCGATCGCCAGCAGGCGCCGTGCCATCCGCCGATCGCGCTCCGCCTTCGCCAGCCGCCGCAACTCGCCAGGCGACAGGTCTTCCCGGACCAGCAATGCCGGCATGGTCCATCCCCAGATGCCATGCCAGCCGATGAATCACGCCCGACCGCGTCGGCTCAAGCCCCAGGAGGCTAACCTTCAGCCGCTTGGTATAATACGTCAATACGAACTGCATTGAATAATCGAGCCGTGCGCTCAATTCGGAGCCCCGATTGCGAATAGAGGCAGAATATACGATGTACAGCACTCAAACGGACAGCCTTTTTTAGTGACAAAGGAAACGTCTTCTATCACGGAACTGTGCATCCTGCAAACCTACTTTCTCGACACTTTGCTCGACAAAGCGCTCTGCTTGCCCATAAATCCGTGCGACGCTCAAGCCTCCGCCCGCCTCCGCTACTCGGACACGCTTGTCGGCCATGGCGAAAGCCGGACACAGGTCCTGAGCCCGGTCCGCAACGTTGGCCATATCGGCGGCGGCGCCAAGTCAGGTCCCGGAGCCGCCGTGGCTGGCCCCGGCAGCGTGAGGGGCACGACGACGAAACACGGTGGGCCAGTCAACCGCGCCGGCTGCGTCGGGTAGCATGCGCACGCATCCCGCTACGCCGCAGGCGTGCGGCGGCTTCGCGGCCCAGGCCATCGCATCCAGGTCCAATGGCCGCCGGGTGGGGTCAACCGCCGCCTGGTCCGCTGGCTGTGCGCACTGCTCCTGGTGCTCGGCACCCTCCTGTCCGGCGTGTCGTCCGGCGCAACCGGCCTGCTTCCCGAACTTGACGCCTCCAACCCGGCGGCCACGCTCCGCTCCTTCGCCACCGACACGCAGCGGATTGAGGCCTTCTACGAAACTTATCGGGCGGTGCCGACCACCACGACGCAGTTCGCCATGGCGGTAGCGTTCGTACGCATCGGCGACACCTGTTCGACCTCCGCGAGATCCCGCCGGTAACCAGGGTAAAGACGGGTGCCGCGATGGTCGGGTACCTTGCCGATATTCTGAGTAGGCTGCCAGAGATTTCCGTAGGATCGGTTCCGGGCAGCGCGGGCGGGCCCAGCACCGACCTGCCGGCACGCTGGACGATCCCCGGCACCGAGATCCGCATGGTCCGGCTGGCAGACGGGCCGCGCGCGGGCGATTACGTCTTCTCCGCCGAGACGGTCGCGCGGCTGCCGCTGTTCCATGCTCAGGCTGAGGGGATGCCCAGGCTACGGCAGAGCCCGCTCGGCGAATGGACCACGGCGCAGCAACGCTTCGTTGGACCCTGGCTGGCGCGGCTGCGCTTAGAGACGCTCCCGGCGGCGGCCTGGGTGCCGCTGCTCGGCACGTCCGCGTGGAAGCTCCTTGCCATGGTCATCCTGGGCCTGATGATCCTTGCCTCCGTCCTGCGCTGGTCCCAGTTCGTGCGCCGCCGGGCGGCCACGACTTCCTCTTGGCGCAGGCATGCCGTGCTGCTGACCGTGCCAGGACTGCTCGCCGCGCTCGTCATGCTCGGCCATGGCTTCATCGTCTGGCAGCTGGTCCCGGCCCAACTGGTCGCGAGCGCCGAGACCATCGTCGCCACGATTGTGCTGTATCTTGCAGCGGCCTGGGCGGCGATGCGCGCCTGCTGGCTGGCGGCGGAAGCAATCATCGCCTCGCCGATGTTCCCTGATGGGACCTACGACGCCCATCCGGTGCGAATCGTGGCGCGGGTCGGGTCGCTGCTCTCGGCGGGCGCCATCCTCATCTACTGCGCGAACGACATCGGCGTGCCGGCGCTCGGGTTGCTTGCCGCTGTCAGCGTCGGCGGCATCGCATTGGCGCTTGCCGCGCAGTCCACGGTGGAGAACCTGCTTGGCGGCATCTCCATCCTCGCCGATCGTCCCTTCCGGGTTGGGGACCAGGTCCGCTACGGCGCGAACAGCGGCACGGTGGAGACGGTCGGACCGCGCTCGACCCGCATCCGCGGCGCGGACGGTACCTTGACGACGGTGCCGAACGCCGATCTCGCGAAGACGCAGGTCGTCAACGTCTCGGCGTGGCCAAGCAGCCTTTTCCAGCACCGCATAAGCCTGCCCGACCACAGTCCTCCTGCTCAGGTCGGGACGCTGCTGAGGGAGCTACACCGGCGCATCGCGGCCCATCTGCTCGTGGAAGTCGGCCCGGGATTGCCGCGGGTGCGAGTGGTCGGCCTCAGCGCCAGCAGCCTGGCCGTCGATGTCGAGGTGCATGCCCGCATCATGACCACGGCGACCGCGGCGTTCCTCGAGGTGCAGGAGGCGCTCATTCTGGAGATCCTCCGATGCGCTGAGGCCTCGGGCATCGATCTGACGGGGACCGCAGCGGCGGACCGCATGCAGGCGTGAGACCTGCCGCGGGACCTGCCAAGCCTAATGCGCCGCCGTCGTCCCGGGCAGCCCAGCCAATGGGCATGCACAGGCCAGTAACAGGCACGGGCTGTCGCGCGAAGCTGCGGCTGCTTGCGCCAGGGGATGGCGCGGAGCGGCTCCACACGCCACGCCATCCGTTTCCTCGGGATCCCCCCTCCATCCTACACGGCGTCAGAGGCCGCGCTACCCGGACGACCCGCAACGCAGCCTTCCCAAGACTGCTCATGTCGCTTCCGCGATCTCTGGTCCGCCTCCCCGGCCCGGAGCGGTCGGGGCCGGTGGATAGGCTCGCCCGCTGCGCTGCGCAGCCCTATTTAAGGATGATCTCGACGCGGCGGTTCTGCGGCTCGCGCACGCCGTCGGCCGTCGGCACCAGTGGCCGGCTCTCACCGTAGGCGCTGATGGCAATCTCGCTCCGGCTGATGCCGCGGGCGACCAACTCTGCCGCCACTGCATCGGCGCGGCGCTGCGACAGGCGCTGGTTGTAGGCGGGCGAACCAGAGCGGTCGGCATGGCCGGCCACCTCGACGCGTGTGGTCTGCACGCGACCGGCATTGGTCGCAGCCTCAGCGATGATCTCCCGCGCGCGAGCGGTCAGGTCGGCCCGGTCCCAGTCGAAGAAGACGAGATAGGTCCTTGCCGGGGCGGGGGCGACGGCCGGCGCGACCACGACCGGCGGCGGCGGCGGCACGCGGCCGAAATTGTAGCGCAGGCCGATGGTGAGCGCGTAGTTGAAATTGTCGGCCTTCACGTCCCCCGCGGCAATCTGCCGCGCCGGCGTGATCTGGCTGACGCTGGTGCTGAACTTGTTCACCGGCGTGCCGAAGAAGCGGAAATCCGTGGTCACCGCGAGCCCGGGCACGCCATCGATCGGGAAGGCCGCGCCGACCATCGCCTGGTAGGCAAAGTTGGCCTGCGTGTCGCCATCGGTGTTAATCGACAGGTTAGCCGGGATCGATCGGCTCTGAGTGGAACTCCACTTCGTCCAGGCCACGCCGATGCCAGCGCCTATATAGGGCACGACCCAGGGAGCCCCAGGAATCTCGAAGTCGTACAGCAGGTTGAACATCAGCCCGATGGATTGCTGTTCGCCGCCGAGGTTGGCGGTGCCGCCTTGCGCGCCAAGCTGGCCGAAGCCGGTGATCTTGTTGATGTCGTTCCAGCGGTAGTTGAATTCGCCTTCGGCGCGCAACCCGTTGCCAAAGCCCCAGCCGAGACTGCCAAAGGTGGCGATGCCGGTATCGAACAAGGCCTTGCCGCCGGGTGCTGCGAAGCCCCGCTGGCGCAGCGCTGCGGTGACCGAGCCGGACTGCTTGAGGTCGGTTTCCTGGACCCAGTTCGGGCCGACGCCGGCGCCGATGTAGAGGCCGGTGACAGGCATGGCGTTCCAGCCTGTTTGCGCCTCGGCCGGCGCTGCCACCAGGGTGCTGGTCGACAGCGCGGTCGCCGCGAGAAGCGCGCGGTGCAGGCCCTTCGAGCTGGGATGAATCTGGGACATGGCTTGGTTGTCTCCTGCTACGAGGTTGGCTGGGGGAGGGCCGCCATTTGCCGGCTGTCTCCTCCCGCGGATGACACACCCTGGCGAGCCGTCAGATCGAGCCGGCGCGAAGTTGGAGGCGCGGGAAGGCGCTGCGCATCTTGGTTAGAACCTGAAGGTCGCGGCGATGAAGGGACCGTTGAACCCAAGGTCGAAGCGAACATCGTTGCGCTTCTTGTCGAAGGTCAGATAGCGCCAGCCGGCGCGCAGGACGGTCGTCGGCGTCAGGCTGTAGTCGACCGAGCCCATCGCCTGCCAAGTGAGGACGGAGCCGGCATTGAAGCCGCCGATATCGCCATAGACCGACAAGCCAAAGCGGTCGGTGAGGTCGAGATGATACCGCGCCGCCAGCAACGGGTCCGACCAGGTCACGCTGTCCTTCTGGATCACCCCGGGCAGCCTGCACGGATTGAGCGAGAGCTTGGTGTCGGCATTCCAGATCCGCACGCCGGCGCCGACATCGAGGCTCTGGTCTAGCAAATCAAGCACGCGGAACAGGCCGAGCAGCGAGCCGATGGTGGTGTTCACCCGGGCGTGCCCGCCCTGGAAGGCGACGTCGCGGGTGTTCAGTCCCTGTTCGAGCCCGAGATAGAGGACGTCGCCGACTACGCCGAAGCGGCCATAGCGCGCCTCCGCCATCCCCATGATCGGAATGGTCGAAAGATCGCCAACGATGCTGTCGAAATCCGCGTTGAAGCTGCGGCCGGGGAAGCGGTCGAGCGGCGTCTGCACCTTGCCGCTGAGCCCGGCGAACCAGCCATAGGGCGTTACAGAGAAGGCCCAGGCCGGCGGCGGCCCGGATTGCGCCGCCGCGCCGCGTGCTGCAACCCCCAGCAGGACGATCAAGGTACACAGCCGAAGCATCCGCATGGCACAACATCCTCGCTGATCGATGGGACAAGAGCGCCGCCGTCAGCGGGACTGAAGATACACAGCCGAAAGCATCTGGGTTGCGCAGACGCTATCCAAAATTCGCAAGCTGCTACTTGCCACCGACATGTCGGTCCGGTGCGTCCGGCAGGCTTCAGGCAATATCCGCGGGCAGCGTGCCTATGCACGTGGCATGAGGTGACGCGGTAATCTGGCCGCGCGCCGCGGGGCGGCGAAGAATGCATCGCGACCGCGAGCCTGCGCGGTTATCGACCGCAGGACATAACCCTGCAGCAGTTGATGAAATCGGCCGCCGGCATGACAGCGCTATCGGCTTCAGCGCGCAGCGCACCCCGCGGCGGCCATCCCTTCCGCTGTTGCGGCTGCGCTATCGCAGGGAGATGACGACGGCATCGCCGCCCAGGCTGAGCATCAAGCCGTCCCGCTTGGCTTTCAGCCGCATGATCACACCAGCCTCGTTCTGCAACCAGAGATCGCCGGCGCTGGTCGTGCCGAGGGCGATTCCGTAGCGGGCCTGCGCATAGGCGCCAGGGAATTCGGTCAGGTTGCGAAGGTTGTAGACTTCGCCATAGGCATCGATGGTCGAGGCGCCGATCCCGCCAAACCCGGCACCGCCCACGTTGAAGGGGTGGCGCCGGCCGCGGTAGGTCAGCACACCTTCGCCGCCGCTGCCGCTGACGAGGTAGGCCGCCTGCACCTCGCGCATCTCGATCGTGCCATCGGGCGTCTTGCCGGCGACCGCATCCGGCCCGAGCCGCACATTCCTCTGGCAGCCCCCGGCCAACACCTGCATGCCAAGCGGTAAGGCAATGGCCAGCAACCGACGTCGGCGCGGCGGCTCGTTCATGGCTTCAACTCTCCTGATATCATGCCACGGATCGAGGTCTGCGCCGAGGCAGGAGCCGCATCAACGCAGGCCGTGGCGCGTCAGAACCAGCTCGATTTCGCCTTCTCGATTGACACGGCGAAGGCGTCGCTGACCACCGCCGTGATGGTATCGCCAACCTTCACCTGCGACAGCAGGGCGATGCGCGACGGGTCGGTCACGTGAATGGTGTAGACGCCACCACCGCCCGGGGTCACCAAATCGACCGAATTCGACGCCATGTGCAGGCCGACGACGGTACCGCTGACACGGGTAAGCGCGACGCCGACGCCGCCGGGTGCGGAGGCGTTCTGCTCGACCGCGACGGCCGCGGCATTCGGCGCTACGCTCATCGTCTTCGAAAGCTCGAACGCCACCGAGCGGAAAAACTGCACGTCGACCGTATCGCCAGTCTGCAGCATCTCGAGCCGCACCAGCGGTCCCGCAGTCACGGTGACCGAACGTCCGGATGCGCCGCGCAGCGTGACCTTGCGAGTCTGCGTGTTGATGGCGGTGATCTTGGCTTGCAGCGTTTCGGCCATCGGTTCCGGGATGCTCGCCAAGGCCGGATTGGCCTGTGCCGCCGCCGGCATGGACACCACTGACGGGAGGGTCGCACCCGCCGTCACCAAGGCCGCAGCCATGGCGAAGCTCTTCAAGACATGCATCCGTGTCATGCGTCGTCTCCTGGTTCCCGCCTTGGAATCCGCACGGCGTTGGCTGAGTGACATGCGGTCAAGCGATCGGGGTGCCTGACCGTGTGACCAATGGCCCAAGGTTTACGTGGCGGCGCTGCACGGCGCATCCCGCATCACTGTCCGAATTCGGCAAATCTGCGCCGGGCGCTTAATTACGTCCCGCCAACCACCCGTCCATTGTCGAGATTCCAGACCTAGACTTAAGAAACTTGGATTGCATCGCATGTCGCAAAGGCACCGCCGCGGCGCAATCCTGCGTTGGTTCCGGTCGCATGGTCACGCGTAGGCTGGCTCGAAATGTATATCCGCAAGCTGGAATAACTTTCACGCGATGCCGCGCCGAAATTCGCGCTGAAGGCTGGCGCCTTGATACCTAATAGTACGAAACGATGCGTCGCTGCCTATCCAGCAAACCATATTTGCTACGCCGTCAATGAAATGGCGATTGGAGGGGCCCTTATGCAATCAATGGAGGAAGAAAAGCAGGGGTTGATCCTGTCTCGACACTTCACGAATGCCGAGGAATTCGCACGCACGATCCGCGATAGCAACGTGGAGTACGTGCCGCTCGAGGCCGGTCGCTATGAGTCGCGCATCATGATCCTGCAGCACGGCTCGATCCTGCTGCAGCGCGCGGCGGACCAAGCGCATGTCACCCGCGGCACCATCGACCGGCACCGCGCGGCACTTCTTCTGCCGGTCCTGCAGCGTGCCCCCCCTGTCGTCAACGGCCGGCCGACCGAACCGCAGGATGTGATCATCTTCAGGCCCGGCAGCGAGTTGCACGCTCTCGCGCCGGCAGCGGTCGAATGGGGATCCCTGTCGATGCCGCTGCAGGAGGCAGATTGGCTGCTGGAACTTGGAGGGAAGCCTTGTATGGGAAGCCATGCCGATCCGATGCGACTGCTGCCGCCGGAAATCGCGGCATCGATCCGTCAGACCTTCTCGACTGCCACCGATCCTGCATGGAACGCGAGCGGCGGGTCCGAATTTCCGGCAGCCGACACTGGTCTCCGGCGTGGGCTGCATGAGCTTGTCATCGAAGCCTTCTCGAAGGCCGAGCAACTCTCGCTGCCCGGCCGTGCCACCCGGGACGCCATCCGTCTCGTCGGCACCGTGGAGGAGTACCTGCACGCCGCCGTGGCACGACCAATCTATACCGATGCCCTATGCTTGGCGCTCGCGGTGTCGCCCCGCAAGCTCCATCACGCCTTCGTCGCGGTCTGCGGCCTCAGCCCGCATGTCTACCTCAAGCGCCGACGCCTGTTGATGGTCCGCCAGGCGCTCCTCGCCTCCTGCCCGAAGGCATCGCTTGTGAAGTCGGTCGCCCTTGCGCATGGCTTTTGGCACCTCGGCAACTTCGCCCACGATTACCGCGAGCAGTTCGGCGAATCGCCTTCAGAGACCCTGGCGTTTGCCGGCGCCGCAACGGTGCTCTCCACCGGTCAGTCGCCGCCTGACGGACCCGGGCGCGCTGCGTTGCGCGACCGGTTCCGGCATTCGGCCGGCGTCTCCCCAAACAGGGCCCGATAGGCGCGCTCGAGCCGCCGCAAACTCCAGAAGCCGTGAGTCGCTGCCGTCCGCTCGACCGTCTCTCCATCGCTATCGGCCGCGCGCAGCGCCGCGCGTACCAGGAGCAGCCGGCGGACCATGAGATAGCGTGTTGCGCTGATCCCCAGGATGGTCAGGAACGCCGCTCGTAGCTGCGTCTCCGCAACGCCGAGCCCCATCGAAACCTGCACGGGATCGAGCCCCTGAGTGGAATGGGCGACCAAGTAATCGTCGACGGCGCGCACTATCCGTCGCAGTGACGGCATGGCGGCCCCCGGCGGCCGGTACCGCGCCTCCTTGAGCCGGTCACCGAGAAGATCGCGGCCGGCATCGAGCACCGACGCGCGGAGCGAGCGTCGCGCCTCCTCAACCTCAAACACGTCGGGATCCTGTGCCATGACCTCGGCCGCATCCTGCATCAACGCGGCGGCACGCATCCAGGCGCCCGGCTTGGCCCGCCACCAAGCTGCGGCGCCGGCATGGCGCATCGGCCAGAAGCGTGGCGGCGAGAAAGCCGGCCCGATCTCAGCCGCCGGTAGCGCGATCAGCCCCCAGCTCGCATCACTGCGGTTCGCCAGCTCGAACTCGGCGCCGTCGCCGAAGGCCGCGATGCCACAAGGTGCCGCGCCCCGGCCGCGCAGGAGCAAGGACTCCGCCCCGTCGAGCGGCAGCAGAAGCCAGGCCGTGGCGGGCGGCACCGCCCCTATGACCCCCAGTGGCGTGCTGCGGCCCAGCTGCAGCGTCAGCCCGGACAGGTCCAGGTCGCGGGTCTGCAGCAGGAAGGGGTAGCGCCGCAACGGCGTGGCCCGCCAGGGCCGCCATGCGGCGGCCTCGGGATATCGTCCACATCGGTGACGGCGGTAATGCGTACGCTCATGCGGGCACAGAGGTCGTCGCCAGGAAGCGCCCAGGTGTCTTCATTCACCTCGGTCTGCCTGTTGTGCCTGGACTCGGCCGGCTAGGGAAACCAGCAGCGCGGTCGACCAGCCGAACAGCAGCATGCCGATCCCCGCCTCAAGCGCGCCCAGCACCCGATGGCTCCGGGAGAGTTCGAGGTCCGCCGCGCCGACGGTAGTGAAGCTCGCCAACGAGAAGTAGGCCGCATCCTGGATGTGTTGGAACTCGCCGAGCGCAAGATACAGCAGAGTCCACAGCGCGACCTGCACCAGATGCCCGCTGATGAGCACGAAGACCGTCGCCAGGCTTAGGATCCGGAGCGAGCGGAGGGTGCGCCGGCCTGCCAATCCTCCGTCGGCCACGGCCGGGGCGCGCGCCGCCAGGATCCGCAGCAGCACGGCCTGCACGTTCACCTGCACCAGCACCGTGCCGACGATGACAGTGAGCGCGCCCACCCAGTTCTCGAGGACCGGGTTCATCGGGGCGTTTCACGGCATCGGAGCGGCGGCCCGGCGATCTCGGGTCGCAGCATGGCATCGGTCATGGGCATCTCGCATGGCGACGGCGCATGTCGCAGGCGGTGCTCACTTCCGCCGCATTGGCGCTTGCTCGCCACCGGCATGCTGGACTGGCCTCGGCGCCCAGGCACGCCGATTGCATGTCCATTTCCTGCCGATCATCATGATGGACGACGCCCGCTCAGCCCGCCGCGCGACGCAACGCGAATTTTGGATAATGCATTCGCGTGTGCGCGGCCCCGTCTGGGTCATAGTCTTGCCTTAACGCAGTGGTCCGCCTTGCAGACCGGATAGGGTGGGACAGCTTTGGACATGACGCATTGGGCATGACGCAGGATCGATCCGCGCGCAGGCCAGGAGAGACTGGCAGGCTGCGGCGCCAGATAACGGCATGCGGCGTCATGGCATTGGCGCTGCTCCACGCCGGCCATGCCGCCTTCGGCCAAGCCGCCCCGGGGCCCAGCTAGGTCGTGGAAGCGCAACCGCCGGCCCGCGGGCTCGAGGACCGTCATCCGGCACAATATTTTATTCGCTTCACGGCGCCCGTGGACCACTACCGGTCCCGACTCGTAATCGCGCAGGGCGGTAAGGTGGTGCATGTACTGCAGCCCCGGCTGGACGCCGCGCCAACGCTGCTGTTCGGCTTCGCTCCCGGCCTCGAGCCCGGCGCCTACGAGCTGCGTTGGATCGTGACGTCGCTGCCGGATGGCGCGGTCACGGAAGGCTCTTTTCCGTTCACCGTGCGGCCCTGATCCGGTTTGGGGGCTGCCATGGAGCCGATCACTATCGCCCTGCTCATCTGCCTTGGAAGCCTGGCGGCGGCCCTGCTGGGCGCGGCGCTGCAACTGCCGCGTGAGCATCTCGACGAGGCGTCGCAGAACGTCGTGAAAAGCGTGATGGGCCTGGTCGCCACGCTGACGGCCCTGGTGCTTGGGCTGCTGGTCGCCTCGGCGCAGAGCACCTATCAAGGGATGGTCAACCAGATGAACGACCTAGCGGCCAATTTGGCCGAGCTGGACCGCTCGCTGGAACTCTACGGGCCGGAGACTGCGCCGGCCCGCACGCTGTTCCAGCACGCCGTACGTGCCGAGATCGACCGCGTATGGCCGAATGGTGAAGCGCGCCGGGAGGATTTGGAGCGCGGCGCCGATCGCGGGCAGTCCATCGCGTTCGTTTCGATAATCTACCAGATTCCTGTGCGGAACGAAGGCCAACGGTTCCAGCAGCAGCGGATCCTGCAACTTGTGGCCAGCTTCGCGCGGCTCCGCACGCTGATCATCGATGGCACCGAGAGCGACTTGCCCGCCCCCTTCATGGTTGTCCTGGTGTTCTGGCTCGCGGTGCTGTTCTTCGGGTTCGGTCTGTTCGCCCGGATCAACGGCACAGTAGTCGTCGCGCTCACCGTCGGGGCGCTGTCGGTCGCCGGCGCGATATACTTGGTGCTCGAGATGAACCGGCCCTTCGACGGCCTGATGCGGGTATCCGAGGCGCCGCTGCGGGAGGCGCTGGGCCAGATGGGGAAATGATGCCGCGCTGCCGAGACGCGATCGGCAAAAAATGGATCGCGAAGCGACCGGACATCCGGCGACGCGCCGCATAGCTTCCAATCAGGGATGACCTGCGCCCGGTGCCAGACCGCGCTGTGCCTCGGGACCGCGAGTCGCACTGGGATGGAGGATGCCGGCATGCGGCACAGACTGAGATTGCTCGGTAGCGTGGCGGTTGCTTGGTCGGCCTGCATGTTTGCAACGGGGGCTCCGCAGGCGCAACAACTCCGCGGCACGCCCGGCTCGCGGGCGCGGTAGAATTCGCGGACGGCCGGCACTTGCCCCTGCCGACGCCGTCCTTCACCAGGCAGGTCGCGCCCAACGCGACCGACAGCCAGCCTGGCCGCCGCAGACCATGCCGCCCGAGGGCGCGCCGAACGTGCTGCTGATCCTGACCGACGATGTCGGCTTCGCCGCGCCCTCGACCTTCGGCGGCGTCATCCCGACGCCGGCGCTGGACCGCATTGCCGAGGCCGGGCTGCGCTTCACAAGCTTCCACACCACCGCGTTCTGCTCGCCAACGCGCGCGGCGTTGTTGACCGGCCGCAACCACCACGAGGTCGGCTTTGGCAATGTGGCCGAATTGTCCACCGGCTTCCCCGGCTACAATTCGATTATCACGCCCGAGGTGGCGACGGTCGCCGCAGTGCAGCAGCAGAACGGCTACGGCGCCGCTTGGTTCGGCAAGAACCACAACGCGCCGCCCTGGGAAGCCAGCGCCGCCGGCCCCTTCAACAACTGGCCTACCGGGCTCGGCTTCGACTATTTCTACGGCTTCGTCGGTGGCGACACCAGCCAATGGCAACCCGGCAACCTGTTCCGCAACACCACGCCGATCCATCCCTATGAAGGCCGGCCTGGCTGGAGTCTGACCACCGCGATGGCAGACGACGCCATCGGCCACATCCGCACCGAGATCGTGCCGACGCGGCCCTGGTTCGTCCATTACGCGCCGGGCGGGACCCACGCGCCGCACCACCCGACGCGCGACTGGGTAGATCGCATCGAGGGCATGAAGCTGTTCGACGACGGCTGGGAGGCTCTGCGGGGCCGCATCTTCGAGAACCAGAAGCGGCTTGGCGTCATCCCAGCGAGTTTGCAGCTCACCCCCTGGCCCGGCGTGCTGCAGCGCTGGGACAGCCTCCCGACCGAGGAGAAGCGGCTCTATATCCGCCAGGCCAATGTCTATGCCGCGTATCTGGCTCAGACCAACCACGAAATCGGCCGCGTCATCGCCGAGGTCGAACGGCTCGGCCAGTTCGACAACACGCTGATGATCTATATCAGCGGCGACAACGGCAGCAGCGCCGAGGGCTCGCCCAGCGGCACGCCGAACGAAGTGATGTACTTCAACGGCGTCGCCCTGACGGCCGCCGAGCAGATGCGCTGGTATGACGCCTCGGGCTCCGACCAGACCTACAACCACATGGCGGTGGGCTGGACCTGGGCCTTCAGCACGCCGTTCCAGTGGACCAAGCAGGTTGCCTCCCACTCTGGTGGCACCCGCAACGGCATGGCGATGGCCTGGCTGAAGCGCATCACCGACCGGGGCGGCATCCGCACGCAGTTCCACCATGTCGTCGACATCGTGCCGACCATTCTGGACGTCGCCGGCATCCCGGCGCCACAGGCGGTCAATGGCGTCGTCCAGCGGCCGATGGCCGGCACCAGCATGGCCTATACCTTCCCGTGGGAGGACGTGAACGCGCCCTCTACCCGGCGCACCCAGTATTTCGAGATCCTCGGTAACCGCGCCCTCTATCATGACGGTTGGATCGCCAGCACCACGCCGCCCGCGCCGCCCTGGGAAGGCATGGCGCCGCGGCCGGCCGACGCGATGAACGGCTATGCATGGGAGCTCTACAATCTCGCCGAGGACCCCACGTAATTCTGCAACGTAGCGGCGCAGAACCCGGATCGCCTGCGCATGCTGCGGAAGCTTTTCACTATAGAGGCCACCCGCAACCAGGTCTTCCCGCTGAAAAACTCGATCACCGCGATGATCGCCCCGCGGCCCGGTCCTGCGGCGGGCCGCGCCCAGTTCGTCTGTACCGGTCCGTCCTGCCGCACCCAAGCCAATGCGGCGCCGGGCATCCTCAACCGGTCATACCGAATCTTGGCGGAGATCGTGGTGCCGCAGAGCGGCGCGAACGGCATGCTGGTGACCCAGGGCGGCCGCTTTGCCGGCTGGGGCCTTTACCTAAAGGAAGGCAAGCTGGTTTTCCGAATGAACCTGCTAAACCTGGAGCGGGTGCGGTGGGAGGCGCCCGACGCACTGCCGCCGCGCAAGCACAAGGTGGTCGTCGACTTCACCATTGACCGCGCGGGCACGATTCCATTCGGCCATGGCGGCACTGGTATGCTCCTCGTCGACGACCGCGAGGTGGCCCGCAACAGCATGAAGCGTAGCACGCCCTTCAGCTTCGCCTGGGACAAGACCTTCGACGTTGGCCACGACACCGGCACGCCGGTAGACGACAAGGACTATCAAGTGCCCTTCGCCTTCACCGGCACGCTGGGGAAGCTGACTGTAGATCTCGGCGAGGGCACGGTGACGCCGGAGGCGGTGAATGCCTTTCTCGCAGGCGCCGCCAAGCGGGACTAGGTGCTTTCCGTTGTCGCACGCGGATGGTGTGCGACACGACCTTGCCTGCGAATTGTTTCGTATCCACAGGAGAGTGACATGCGGAAGCTCATCGTGGCCATGCTGGCCGGCATGATGCTGACTGCACCCCTGGCCCAAGCCAAGCGGCCGGTGCGCGTGGCCGAACACCTGACCATGACCGACCACCTGAAGGAATGGACCGCGGCCGCCGGCCAGGACAACTTCGTCCAGAATCCGCCCAACGCAACGCTCTCGGTGTATGAGCCGGGGAAAAAAGAAAACAGCCTCGTCGTGGTCAAGATCAGCGATCCGGTGGTCGAGGGGTGCGACATCGTCTACCGCTACCGAGTGATCGCGGGAGGCATGCCGAAGGCTGACGGTGCCGCCACGCTCTTCATCGACTGGATCGGCCCTGGCGGCGGCGTGGGTGCGGGCTTCCACGGCGTCGGTGGCCGGTGCGTCGGGTGGCGCTAGGGATGGCAATCGATCGGCGGGGCAGGCGCGGCGTGGGTGAGGACGGCAGGCGGTAGTCCCGGCGCCCGTGCCGGCCTTACTGCCATGGTAGCCGCCGTTCTGCTTGCCTGCAGCAGCCTGGTGCTCGCCGCCGTGCTCGACCGCTCCCCGGTACCGCCCGCACTGGAAATGCAGCGCGACGGCCATGTCGGCGCCGCGGCCTGCGCCGGCTGCCATCAGGCGCAGCACCTCGCATGGCTGGGCTCGCACCATCGGCACGGCATGGCGGTGGCCGACAACGCCAGCGTGCAGGCGCCCTTCGCCAGTGAGACGGCGACCCATTCCGGTCGGGAGAGCCAGTTTTTCGCCGCGACGGCCGTTTCCTGGTGCTGGCGGAGGGCCCGGATGGCAGGCCGGCGGAATTCGTGGTGAAGCACACCATCGGCGTCGCGCCACTGCAGCAGTACCTCGTGCCCTTTCCCAGCGGCCGTCTGCAGCCGCCGCCCTGGGCCTGGGACACGCGCCCCACCGAGGTAGGCGGGCAGCGCTGGTTCCACTTCTACCCAGACGAGGACATTGCCCACACCGACCCGCTGCACTGGACCGGCCGCATGCAGACCTGGAACCTGCAATGCGAGGCCTGCCACGGAGCTGGCGCGCGCCATGTCACCTGGGCACGCGGCGAGGACGCCGGCATGCACGCCGCGTCGAAGGGCCTCGCCGTGCAGCTGCCGCCAAATGGCGGCCCTGGCCGCTGGGCGACAGACTTGGCGCGCGGCATCGCCCGGTGGGAAGGACCGCCGCGGGCCGCCACGGCGACCGAGGCCTGCGCCGGCTGCCATGCCCACCGCCGCGAGATCGTCGCCGATCCGGCGCCGGGCGCGCCCTTCCTCGGTGCCTATACGCCGGCGCTGCTGGAGCCCGAACTCTATCAACCCGACGGCGCGATCCTCGGCGAGGTCTTCGAATGGGGCAGCTTCCAGCAGAGCGCGATGCATCGCGCCGGCGTGACCCGAACCGATTGCCACGAGCCGCACTCCGCCAGGCTCCGCGCCGCAGGCAATGCGCTGTGCCTGCAATGCCACGCAGCGGAGCGCTTCGAGGCGGCCGCTCACCACCGTCATGCGGCAGGGAGCGCGGGTGCGCAATGCACCGCCTGCCACTTGGCGACGCGCACCTATATGGGCGTGCATCGGCAGCACGATCATGCCTTCCGCGTGCCGCGGCCGGATGTCTCGGCCGTCCTCGGTACATCGGACGCCTGCACCGACTGCCATGCCGACCACGACGCGCCATGGGCCGCTGCCGGCATCGCAGAATGGCATGGCGAGGCGCGGCGGCGCGAGCCGCATTGGGGCAGCGCGCTGGCGGCCGGGCGTGCGGGCGCGCCCGGAGCCGCCGCGCAGCTGTTGGCGCTGGCCGGTGACTGCAACGCTCCCTGTCTCGCCCGCGCCACGGCGCTTTCGCTGCTGGGCGGCCTGCCGCCGGCGCGCGGGTCGCCGGCAACGCGCGGGGCAGCGGCACTTGGGGTGGCGTCGCGCGATCCCGACCCGCTGGTGCACCTGGGCGCGGCGACCGCCGCCGCCACGCTGCCGCCTGCGGACCGCGCGGCGATCCTCGCGTCGCTGGTCGCCGACCCGCTGCGCGCCGTGCGGCTGGAAGCGGCGCGGGCGCTTGCCCCGGTGCTGGACGCGGCGTTGCCGCCGGAGCACCGCGCGGCATGGGCGCTGGCGATGGCCGAGTATCAGGTCGCGGCGCGGCATAACGCCGACCAGCCCGAAGCACTGGGGAGCCTCGGCGACGTGCTCGCCGAGCAGGGCCGCGCCGGCGAGGCGGAGGCCAGGTACCGCGCTGCGCTGCGCCTCGACGCCGGCTTCGTCCCGGCGCGCACCGGCCTGTCCGAACTGCTGCGCCGGACCGGACGCGAGCGCGAGGCGGAAGCCGTCCTGCGTGAGGGCATCGCCCAGGATGTGGTACCGGGAGCGGCGGCGCTGCACCATTCGCTCGGGCTGTCGCTGGTGCGCCAGCGGCGGGGCGCCGAGGCGTTGGAGGCTCTGGCGGAGGCGGCGCGGCTGGGTCCGAGCGATGCACGCTTCGCCTTCGTGCACGCGGTCGCGCTGGACGGCGCGGGCCGGCCGCGCGAGGCCTCCGAGGCCGTGCGCGCTGCGCTCCTGCGGCACCCGGGAAACCGGGATATCCTGCTGATGCTGGCGTCGATTGCCCGCGATGGCCGGTGCACCGGCCATCGCCCGTGCCTATGCGCAGCAGGCCCTGGTCGCCCATCCGGACGACCGGGACGCGTTGGAGCTCCTCCGGTCGCTATCGGGCGGGCGATAGGGAGGCTGGTCACACCTCGGCCGAGTATGGTCGCGAAGAGCCGTACCTGCAGAAAACAGATAGCGTTTCGAGACCACCCGAAACCTCGGCAGACCTATGATCCCCCGCGCCAGGCCGGTACTCCCGTCCCTGATGCCGTCCTGCCGAGGTCCCACCGATGCCGGCCGCTGCTTTTCGGGCTTATGACCTCGCTCCCGCCGGACTGAGTCGACGGGCCGGGTCTGCCGCGCTCAGTGGCCTGGCTTGAGCGACGCGGCGATGGATGCGGGCATCTTGCAGGCTGCGGCAGAGACGACACCGTGGCGGCTTTGGGAGTGTCCCGATTGCGCGCAGCGCCAGGTCGTGCCGGCATTGCGCGCGGGGACCGTTGCGCGCTGCCTGCGCTGCAACCGGCTGTTGCGCCGTGCCCGGCACGACCCACTCGGCCGCGCGCTGGCGCTGAACGTCGCGGCGCTGGTCCTGCTCGGCGTCGCCTGCTTGATGCCGCTGATGAAGGTGAGCGCCGGCGGCATGGACCTGAGCGCCGACCTGTTCAGCGGTCCGCGGAGCCTGCAGTCCGGCGGGCTCTGGGAACTGGCCACCGTGGTGCTTTTCACCAGCATCGCCGCCCCCTTGGTCAAGGTCGTTGCAATGACTTGGCTGCTCATCGGCCTGCGGCGGCGCCGGCCGGGGCTGCATCTCCGCCAGGTCTTCGCCTGGATCGAGTGGCTGCGGCCATGGTCCATGGTCGAGGTCTACCTGTTCGGCGTCTTCGTCGCCTATGTGAAGCTGATCGACCTGGTGCATATCGAGATCGGGCCGGCGCTCTATGCGCTCGGCGCCCTCATGCTCACCATGGTGGCGGCCGATGCGGTGCTCGACCGCCAGGCGGTCTGGGAAGCACTGGACCGACAGGACCCCGCCGCCCCGCACGGCGCGCCGGCCATGGCCGACGCGGTCAACTGCGAGGTCTGCCACGTTCTCAACCCGCCGGCGCATGGCGGTCACGCGGCCTGCCTCCGCTGCGGCGCCCACCTGCATGCGCGCAAGCCCAACAGCATCGCCCGGGCCTGGGCCTTGATGATCGCGGCGGTCATCCTCTACGCACCGGCGAACATCTATCCGGTCCTGACGGTGATCCAGCTCGGCTCCGGCGAGCCCAGCACCATCATGGGCGGCGTCGTGGAACTTCTGTCGAGCGGCATGTATCCGCTGGCGGCCCTGGTCTTCTGCGCCAGCGTCGTCGTGCCGGTGCTGAAGCTGATCGCGCTCGGTGCCATACTGGTTGCGACCGTGCTGGGCTCGGGCCGGTGGCTGCGCGACCGGACCCGGGCCTACCGCATCGTCGCGGCGGTCGGGCGCTGGTCGATGATCGACGTCTTCATGGCCTCCATCCTGGTCGCGCTGGTGCACTTTGGCGGGTTGGTAACCATCAACTCGGGCTTCGGCGCGGTCGCCTTCGCCGGCGTGGTGATCCTGACCATGCTCGCGGCGGAGGCCTTCGATCCGCGGCTGATGTGGGACGCCGCTGGCACCGAGCAGGATGCGGCGACATGAGTGGCACCCTTCACCCCGAAGCCAGCCTGCGTGCGAAGGTCGATCTGCGACCGCGCCTCTCGCCGATCTGGCTGGTGCCGGTCGTCGCGGTGCTGATCGGGGCCTGGCTGGTCTGGGATGCCATGGCCAAGCGTGGGCCGCTGGTCAGCGTGACCTTCCAGTCGGCGGAGGGGCTGCTGCCGGGCCAGTCGCATCTCCGGCATCTGGATGTCGATCTCGGCCTGATCGAGCGGGTGACGCTGAACCCCGACATGGCCGGCGTCACCGTGACCATCCGCACGACGCGGGAAGCCAAGCCACTGCTGACCGAGCATGCACAATTCTGGGTGGTCCGGCCCCGGCTCTTCGCCGGCAGCATCTCGGGGCTCGGCACCCTGGTGTCGGGCTCCTATATCGAGGTTATCCGCCCGGTCGAAGGCGGCCGGCGGCAGCTCAGCTTCACCGGCCTCGAAGATCCGCCGCTGCTGCAGTCGCGCGTGCCCGGCCGCACCCTGACGCTGCAGGCCAGCCGGATCGGCTCGATCACCGTCGGCGCGCCAGTCTTCTTCCGCGACATGAATGTCGGCCAGGTGCTGGGCTGGGACCTGGGCAAGATGGCCGAGAGCGTGACCATCCATGCCTTCGTCCGTGCCCCCTTCGACCAATATGTGCAGCCTAATTCCCGCTTCTGGAACGCGTCGGGCCTCTCTGTCCAGCTCGCGGCGGAGGGCGTGCAGGTGCAGCTCGAATCGCTGAAGGCGCTGCTGCTGGGCGGCATCGCCTTCGACGCGCCCGAGGCGGACGGGGCGGCGGGCGCCGCCCTGCCGGCGACCTTCCCGCTCTTCGCCAGCGAGCAGATGGCGAAGGATCAGTCCTACCATCGGCGGGTCAAGGCCATGGCCTATTTCCAGGGCTCGGTCAGCGGCCTTGCCGTGGGCGCGCCGGTGACCTTCCAAGGTCTCAAGGTGGGGCAGGTGACGCGCATCGGCCTGGAATACGACCCGGCCAGCGACATGATCCGCGCCCCCGTGCAGTTCGAGATGCAGCCCGACCGCATCGGCGACGCGAAGGCGGTGGAAAAGCGCGGGCCGCTGGAGAATGCGCGGATCCTGGTAGGGCGCGGGATGCGGGCCCAGTTGCAGAGCGGCAACCTGCTGACCGGGCAGATGCAGGTCGCGCTGGAGATGATCCCGGACGCGGCGCCGGCCGAGCTGCGGGTCGAAGGCGATGTCCTGGTGATCCCCGCGGTGCCGGGCCAGATCGCCGGCATCATGGCCTCTGCCACCCAGATCGTCGCTAAGCTGGAGAAGCTGCCGCTCGACCGCATGGGCGAAAGCGTCGATTCGACCCTGCAGGGCGTCAGCCAGATCGTCAACGGGCCGGAACTCAAACAGTCGCTCGCCGCGCTACAGGCGACGCTCGCAGGGTCGCATGACCTGATGAAGCGGCTGGACGAGGGCATGGCGCCGGCCCTGCGGCAGTTGCCGGCCATCGCCGGCAACCTGCAGGGCAGCCTGACACAGGCGAACCGCCTGCTTGCCTCGCTCGACCGCGGCTATGGCGACAACTCGCGGTTCAACCGCGACCTGGAGCGGCTGATGCTGCAACTGAACGACACCACGCGGTCGCTGCGCAGCCTGGCAGATCTCCTCAGCCGCAATCCGGAAGCGCTGATCCGCGGCCGCGGCGGTCAGGGGTCGAACTAGGATGGGCCTGTCCCGCCGTTCGCTCGGCCTCCCGCTCGGGCTGCTGCCGCTGCTAGCCGGATGCCGGTCGCCCGATCCCAGGCTCTACAGCCTCGTGGTGCCGCCTGGCCCCGCCCTGCCGGGCGGGCCGAAGGTCGTCGCGCTGCGCGATGTCAGCCTGGCCGGCTACCTCGATCGCCTTCAGATCGTCCGCTCCTCCGAAGATTTCCGGCTGACGGTGTCGGACAGCGAATGGTGGGGCGAGCCGCTGGGCGGCATGCTGACCCGCGTGCTGGCGGTGGCCCTGGCGCAGCGCCTGCCGCGCAGCAGCGTGGTCGGGGCGGACACCGCGATCTCGGTATCGCCGGACGTCACCGTCGAGATCAGCATCCAGCGCCTGGATTCGGACGGCGAGGGCGCGGTGGCGCTTGTGGCACAGATCGCCATCGGCCAGCGCGCCGGGCGGCGGGCGCCCATCGTGCGGTCCTTCAACACGGCCGTGCCGCAGGTTGGGACGGATGCGCGCAGTTTCGTCGCAGCAGCGAGCGTCGCGGTGGGACGGCTTGCGGATGCCTCCGCCGGACTGCTTCAAAGCTTCTAGTGTTCTGATTCTCAAAATAGCTAGTGTCCCGACCGGGAAGTTCCTAGGCAGCAGTTCTGGGCTGTGATTCGCTGGCGGCCGACGATGAGCAAGAGGCCTCGGCATGACCGCACGAAAGGCTGTCCGGATCGAGCTGACGAAGGATGAGCATGCTGAGCTGCAGGCTCGGCTGCGTCGGCGCAAGGTCTCCCGCGGCAACGCAGTCCGTGCCGAGATGGCGCTACTGGTGGCGGACGGTTTAAGACTCCGTTTGCGAAGGGGTGACAGGTCTGACGTGAGGGACTGATCCTGGTCCTTCAGGCCGCGTTGCACGCGGTTTCCTGCTTTGAGGTCGCGATTGGACCGCAGCTGATCGCGCACTGGTTGGAAATTTCGGCTCTGGCCACAGTCCTGACGGATGACCGGTTCCGGCTACTCGAGCCCCTGATCCCGCCCGCCAAGCCGAAAGGGCAGCCGCGCAGCACGAACATGCGGACAATGCTGGACGGCCTGTTCTACCTCGTGCGTACGGGCTGCCATTGGCGGCACCTGCCGCGGCATCCGACCTTCCCGCCCTGGCCGACGATCTATGGCTACAAGCGCGCCTGCCTGCGGGACGGGGGGTGGGAGAGCATCCGCTACCACCCTGTGGTCATGCTGCCCGAGGGCGCTGGGCGGGAGGCCGGTCCCTCGGCGGCGATTGTCGACACCCAGAGCGTGAAGACCACGAAGAGCGGTGACCCGCGCGGCTGGTATTCCGCCAAGCGGCAGATCGGGCGCAAGCGCGCACGTCATTATAGACACGGACGGATTGCTGCTCGGCGTCCTCTTTCATGCGGCCGACATCCAGGATGCCGACGGCCTTGGCGGCCCGCTGAAGCGCGTGAAGTCGCTCCACAACTGGCCCCGGGCCGTTTTCGCTGACAACATCTACAATCGGCTTGCGGCCTTGCTCGCCTGCTTCGTGTTCAGTCTGGCGCTGATCATCGTCCGCCGCCCCGCAGGCAGCACCGGCTTCGTCGTGCAGCCGCGCCGCCGGGTGGTTGAAAGGGTTCGGGGCATGCCCCGAACTGGCTGGCTTGGCCGATGGCGCCGACTGTCCAAGGACCACGAGACGCTGCCCGAGGTCTCCGAAGCAATGGTCACTCTGGCCGCGATCCGCCTGGTGCTCCACCGCCTTGCTCATCCCTGTCGAAGGCGGCTGCTCGCCACATGTCTTCGCAAACAGGGCCTAAGACTGTGGGGTCACCTCCCGCCGCATGGTGCGTTCATGTGTTCGGCTTGTCCTGACCATCATGATCTGTCGTAAAGGCGACGTAGCAACCGAGGTTGCGGACGACGGTCTGACCGCAGCCTGAACCCAACAGTCTTGCCAAGCAGCGCCGCTCTAGGTGATCGCTCCTCGCTTCGCTGTGCATATCTTTGGTTGATGTGCCGGCGGCATTCTTCCGCAGCCGGGCGGTTCAAGAACAGCCAGGCGGTGCCTCTCCTTCTCCTGGCAGCAATTGGCATGCTGCCGCCCCCGCCGTCTTTTTTCTCGAAGTAGAGCCGGACATCACAAATGTTCAAACATCTTGTGGCTGCAAGAGAAATGAAAAACACGCAGCCGCTCTATTTCGCCGGCTACAAAGATGATGGCTTGCTATGTGAGACTATTTGGACAAACGACTATTGGCAGGCCAAGTGGTTCGATGCAGGCGACGCCGAAACTGAGGCTATGCTACTCGCCATTTTCTGCCCGAGTTACCAAGTTGAGGCGTGGCAGATATGCGATGCCAGTACATGGAAAAAATAGTAAATTTTATTTAATTATTGTGGGCTGACTATTGCACTGCGCGACGCTATGATTTGTGAAGCCGTTAGTCATTTAGGACCCTCGCGTGAAGCCGGGATAACTTCAAGAGGTTGCTCATGGTCCGGCGCAATCTATGATCTCTGTTCATTTTAACAACAGCATACTACGTCGCTCTCCAGCTTCAGGCGTCGTTGCGCTTGCCGCCCCGCCTGGAGCCGCAAGTCCGAACCCGATCGCGTTTTTTCCCGCTTGATCACCCCCGGGGGCGCTCTCCTCCCCCGGGATAAAGCAATTCCTGCACGTCACCTCGCGGCAGCGTGGCGCCGTCGGGGGCAAGAGCCGCGTGGTCGAGGTCGTCCACCGCCGGTCAGGCCTTTGACCCGTCAGGTGGAGGTAGTACGTGCTGCACCTCTGGTCGGCGAAGTCCCGAGGCCGCTCTGCCCCGACCCTACCGCTGGCCAAAGACTTGGCTAAGAGCTGTTGCTGCCGCCACTCCAGCCAGTCTAACAGGCGGTCATGGTAACGACAGGCCATTGCCCCCAGCAGCGGGTCGTCAACGGTCCGCCATCGCGCGCGCGGCAAGGGCATCGGCATCGGCTTCGGCAAAGGCACTGCCGATCCAGGCGGAGAGGATGCAGCACTGGGTCTTCCCGACATGGGCGATGGCGTTGCGCATGACCCGCAGCCGGCAGCGTCGCCAAGTGGCCCGCAGGACGCGGCTGACGACCGCTTTCAGGCCTTCGTGGGCGTCTGAGACTACCAGGTTCACCCCGCGCGGGGTCGACGCACTGCGTCGGCGGTCCAGAGGGTCTCCGCCTCGCAGGCGCCAACCACCATCCAACGCTGTTGACGCCGACCGCGACGGTAACGGCCACGGCGACCACGTGCCCGGCCTTCCGCAGTTTAACGCAGGTGGCGTCGAGGCAAAGCTAAGGCGAATCGCCCTCCACCAGTCGGGAGAGGAAATCCTGCATCCGGCCGTCGATCTCGGCGCACAAGCGGGACACCGGGCTTTTGCCGATCCCCTCCGTGCCCATGGCGCAGACCAGGTCGTCGACCCGGAGTGGTCCTTGCCCCGTTTGTGCCACCTAGTCGAATTTGTGGCCGGCAGGGCTTCGACGACGCCGCGCCTACCCCCCGCCGACCCGGTATCCCACACCCGGTTCGGTCCGGATAATGCCGGCAGCCGGTCCAAGCTTCTGCCGCAAATGGCCAATATAGACCCGCAAATACTGCGCGTCCTCGACATGCGCCGGCCCCCAGACCGCGGCTAGGAGCTGGCGCTGCGTCACCACCCGGCCCTCGCCGCCGCGGACGAGCGCGGCGAGCAGGTCCCATTCGCGCGGCGTCAGCTTTAGCGACTCGCCGCCCTCCACCCGCGCCGTCCGGCGGCCGAGATCCACCTCGAGCGGGCCGACCTGGACGACCGGGTCCGCGGGCTGCCGGGCCGCGGCGCCGGCGCGCCGCAGCGCGGCGCGGATGCGGGCCAGCAGCTCGCCCAGCGCGAAGGGCTTTTCGACATAGTCATCGGCCCCGGCATCAAGGGTCGCCACCTTCTCGGCCTCCTGGTCGCGGGCGGAGAGCACGACGACCGGCGCCGCGCAGAAGGCGCGAAGCCGCGGGATCGCCAGCTTGCCGTCGCCGTCCGGAAGGCCGAGGTCGAGCAGCACCAGCGCCGGCGCCCGCTCCGCCGCCAGACGCAGGCCTTCCGCCATCGTCGCGGCCCGCAGCGGCAGATAGCCGGCCGCCTCCAGCGCGGGACCGAGGAAGCGATGGATCTGCGGCTCGTCGTCGATGACTAAGATGCGGGGCGGACCGATCCCGCTCATGTGCCGGGGAACCGGACGATGATCCGTGTGCCGCGCCCGTCCGGCGTCGCCGGGCTCTCGGCCGCGATGCGCCCGCCCATGGCGTGGACGAGGCCGCGGCAGATAGCGAGGCCGAGGCCGCTGCCGGCGGAGACCCGGTCGGTCCGCGTCGCGCGGAAGAAGGGGTCGAAGACCCGGCGCAGATCCTCGCGCGGGATGCCCGGCCCGTCGTCCTCGACGGCGACGGCCACCTCAGGCCCCTCGCGGCCCAACCGCACTACGACGCGGCCATCCGGGTCGGAGAACTTCAGCGCGTTGTCGAGCAGGTTCGCCAGCACCTGGTCCAGCAGCGCCGGGTCCAGCCGCGGCGCGGCCGGGCGTGCCCCGAGGTCCAGCGCGATCTCCCGCCGCTCCGCCCGCGTGGCGCGCGCGGCCGCGGTCTCCACCGCCTCGGCCAGGTCCACCGTCTCGCGCCGCGGCGCGATCTGCCGGTGCTCGATCCGGACGATGTCGAGGATGTTGGCGATCCAGCGGGAAAGCCGCTCGGTCTCCTCCTCGGCCGTCGCCAGCAGATCGGCGCGGGTGGCCGCCGACAGGGCCGGGCCGGCGGTGCGCAGCGTGGCGATGGCGCCGCGGATGGAGGTCAGCGGCGTCCTGAGGTCGTGGCCGAGCGAGGTGAGCAGTGCGCTGCGCAGCGCCTCGGTCTCGGCCCGCGCCTCGCCGCGGGCGCGCTCCTCCATCAGCTCGGCCCGCTCGAGCGCGACGGCGGCCTGGTCGAGCAGCGCGTCCAGCGCGCGGTCGGCCTCGCCGTCCAGGCGGCCGTCCGCCCCGGGCGGGCGCAGGCCGAGCAAGCCGGCGAGGCCGCGGCCGGTCTGCATCGGGCGGAACTGCCAGGCGGCGGCGGGCAGGGTGTCGGTGCCGTGCCCGGCCATGCGCCGGTTGGCGGCCGCCCAGCGCGCCGCAGCCATGCTGGCCTCGTCCGGCTCGGCATCGATCGGCAGGCTGGCCCGCAGGACCGGCTCGGGCACCGTTTCGCCCGGCAGCGGCGGCAGGAACAGCAGCACGCAGGCAGGGCCGCCGGCGATGCGCGACGCCTCCTCCGCGATCGCCTGGACCAGGTCGCCCGTGTCGCCCGGCGCGCCGAGCTTGCGGCTGAACTCGACTAGGCGGCGCAGGCCGAGCATGCGGGCCCGCGCCGCGCGCACCGACCGCCCGAGCCCGCCGGTCGTACCCGCCAGCAGCAAGGCGACGAGGGCGAAGACCACGACGCCCACCACGTCCTGCGGCCCGCCGATGGCCAGGGTGTAGCGCGGCGGCAGGAACAGGAAGTTCCAGGCGAGGAAAGAGAGCACCGCGGTGACGCCGCCCTGGACCGGCCCGAAGCCCACCGCGGCGGCGACGATCGGCACGAGATAGACCATGCCGAGCGCGCCTTCGGGAACCGCGCCGTCGAAGGCCAGGCCCACTACGGTCGCCGCCGCGACCAGCGTCGGTGGCGCCGCCCAGCCCGCCCAGGCCGGCAGGCTCTGGGCTTCGGCGGGCACTGGCCGCGGCGTGCCGGCCGGCTCCGGCACCAGGTGCAGGGTGAAGTCGATCGCCTGCCGCAGCAGCGCGCCGGACAGGCTTCGCCCGGCGAGGCGCCGCCACCAGCCGGGCCGGCCGCGGCCCATCACCAGGTGCGTGACGTTGCGCGCCCGTGCCTCGCGCAGGATCGCGCCGGCCAGGCCGGCGCCGGCCACGGTTTCCGTCACGGCGCCCAACCGCTCGGCCAAGCGGAGCGCCGGGCCCGGATCGGCGCCGGGCGCCGCGCCGGACTGCTCGACATGCAGCGCGACGAGCGGCGCCTTCAGCGCATCGGCCACCCGCCGCGCCTCGCGCACCACCGTCTCCGCCGCGGGACCGGCGCCGACCAGCGCCATCACCCGGCCGCCGGCCGGCCAGGGGCCAGCGATGGCCTTCGCTCGCATGTAGCCGGTGACGTCGGCATCGACCCGCTCGGCAGTCCGCCGCAGGGCCATCTCGCGCAGCGCGGCGAGGTTGCCTTCCCGGAAGAAGCCGCGCAGTGCGCGGCTCGCCTGGTCGGGGCGGTAGACCTTGCCCTGGCGCAGCCGCTCGATCAGCTCAGAGGACGGGATGTCGATGAGCTCGACGGCATCGGCCTCGGCCAGCACGCGGTCGGGCACCGTCTCCGCCACCCGCACGCCGGTGATGCGGGCGACCGCCTCGGACAGGCTCTCCAGGTGCTGGACGTTCATCGTGGTCCAGACCTCGATGCCGGCGTCGCGCAGCTCCTCCACGTCCTGCCAGCGCTTCGGGTGCCGGCTGCCGGGGGCGTTGCTGTGGGCCAGCTCGTCGAGCAGCAGGATCGCCGGGCGGCGGGCCAGGGCGCCGTCGAGGTCGAACTCCTCCAGCGCCTGGCCGCGATAGGCGATGCGGATCCGCGGCAGGACGGGCAGGTCGCCGACCGCGGCGGCGGTCTCGGCCCGGCCATGCGTCTCGACGATGCCGACCAGCACCTCGGCGCCGCCCGCCTGGCGGCGGCGCGCCCCGGCCAGCATCTCCATCGTCTTGCCGACGCCGGGGGCGGCGCCGAGGAAGACCTTCAGCCGCCCGCGCCCTTCCCGCCGCGCGAGCGCGAGCAGGGCATCCGGGTCGGGGCGGGCATGCGCTTCGGCCATGCCGCCCGGGATAGCAGGCCGGAGGCGCGCCCGCCCGCGTCTTTACGCCGGCTTTATGCGACCCGCCCCGATCCCGCATGGAGCCTTTACGCGCCGCGCCGCTACGCCCTGCCTGGTTCTTCCCAAGGGGGCTTCGCGTGCTCGACTTTCTCCTGCTCGCGCTCGGCGCCGGCGCCTTCGGCCTGCTGGCGGCCTATGTCGCCGGCTGCGGGCGGGTGTGACCGCCGTGACCGAACTCATCCTCGGCGGCGGCGTGACCGCCGGCCTCCTCCTCTATCTGCTGTGGGCGCTGCTGCGCCCCGAGGAATTGTGATCGCATGACCCTCATCGGCTGGGCGCAGATCGCGCTCGTCCTGGCCTGCATCGTCGCGGCGGCCATCCCGCTCGGCCGCACCATCGCCGCCGTCGCGGCGGGCCAGGTCCGTTTCCTCGCGCCGCTCGAACGGGCGGTCTACGCCGCGGGCGGCATCGACCCTGCGCGCGGCATGGGCTGGCAGGGCTATGTGCTGGCCATGCTGGCGACGAACCTCGTGGGGTTCGTGGTGCTCTACGCGCTGCTGCGATTACAGGGCCTGCTGCCCTTAAACCCGCAGGGCTTCGCCGGCGTGCCGCCCTGGCTCGCCTTCAACACCGCGGTCTCCTTCGTCACCAACACGATTTGGCAGGCCTATGGCGGCGAGGCGACGATGAGCTCCCTGAGCCAGATGGCCGGGCTTACCGTGCAGAACTTCCTCTCGGCGGCCACCGGCATGGCGCTCGCCCTGGCGTTCTGCCGCGCCTTCGCCGGCGGCGGGCTGCGGGACCTCGGCAATTTCTGGGCCGATCTCGTCCGCATGAACCTCTATGTCCTGCTGCCGCTGGCGCTGGTCGTCGGCCTCGCCTTCGTGGCGATGGGCGTGCCGCAGACGCTCGCGGCCTATGTCGAGGCGACGACGCTGGAAGGCGGGCGGCAGACCATCCCGCTCGGCCCGGCCGCCTTCCAGGTCGCCATCAAGCATCTCGGCACCAATGGCGGCGGCTTCTTCGGGGCGAACTCGGCGCATCCCTTCGAAGGGCCCTCGGCGCTGGCGACGGCGCTGCAGATCTGGTCGCAGCAGGTGATCCCCTTCGCCCTGGCGCTGACCTTCGGCCACATCGTGCGCGACATCCGCCAGGGCTGGGCGCTGCTGGTGGTGATGCTGGCCTTCGTGCTCGCCGGCACCTGGGCGGTCTATGCCGCCGAGGCCGGCGGCAACCCGCTGCACCTCGCCGCCGGCCTGGACCCCGCCATGGGCAACATGGAGGGCAAGGAGGTCCGCTTCGGCCAGGCGCTCGTGGCGCTGTTCACGGCGACGACGACGGGCGCCAGCTGCGGCGCGGTGAACGCGATGTTCGACAGCTTCACCCCGCTCGGCGGGCTGGTGCCGCTGTTCCTCATCCAACTCGGCGAGGTGCTGCCGGGCGGCGTCGGCTCCGGCCTCTACGGCATGCTCGTCTTCGTGCTTTTCGCGGTCTTCGTCGCCGGGCTGATGGTGGGCCGCACGCCGGAATACCTCGGCAAGAAGGTGCAGGCGCGGGAGGTGAAGCTGGCGATGCTGGCGGTGCTGGTGCTGCCCGCGACGATCCTCGGCTTCACCGCGGTCGCCGTGGCGCTGCCCGCGGCGGTGGCCTCGATCCCGGCGACCGGGCCGCATGGGCTGACCGAGATGCTCTATGCCTACAGTTCGGCCGCCGGGAACAACGGCTCGGCCTTCGGCGGCCTGGCGGCGGATACGCCCTGGCTGAACGCGACGCTCGGCATCGCCATGCTGCTCGGCCGCTTCGCCTATGTCGTCCCCGTCATGGCGATCGCCGGCAGCCTGGCGGCGAAGCCGAAGCTCGCCGCCTCTGCCGGCACCTTCCCGACGCACGGCCCGCTGTTCGTCGGGTTGCTGGCCGGCGTGATCCTGATCCTCGGCGGGCTGCAATTCATGCCCGCGCTCGCCCTCGGTCCAGTGGCGGAGCACTTCGTGCTCGCCGCCGGCAAGACCTTCTGAGGCCCTCCCCCAATGGATGCCAACATGAGTGTCTCCCCCGGCGAGACCCGCCGCGCCCTGCGCGGCGCGGCGCTGCTCACGGGGCCCATCCTGCGGCGCGGCGCGCGCGACGCTCTCGTGAAGCTCGACCCACGGCGCTTGGTGCGGAACCCGGTGATCTTCGTCACCGAGGTCGTCGCCATCCTGGTCACGGTCCTGGCGGTCCGCGCCGCGCTGCTCGGCGAGCCCTGGACCTTCCAGGCCGGCATCGCGCTCTGGCTCTGGCTGACGGTGCTGTTCGCCACCTTCGCCGAAGCCGTGGCGGAAGGCCGCGGCCGTGCCCAAGCGGAGAGCCTGCGGCGGACACGCAGCGATGCCTGCGCCAAGCTGCTGCTGCGCGGCGACGACCGGACGCTGTGGCAGCCGCGCGCCGCGACCGACCTGCGCGTCGGCGATCTGGTGCTGGCCGAGGCCGGCGACCTCATCGCCTCGGACGGCGAGGTAGTGGAGGGCATCGCCAGCGTGAACGAAGCAGCCGTGACCGGCGAGAGCGCGCCGGTGATCCGCGAGAGCGGCGGCGACCGCAGCGCGGTGACCGGCGGTACGCTGGTCGTCTCCGACTGGCTGGTGGTGCGCATCACCGCCGCGCCTGGCGCCACCTTCCTCGACCGCATGATCGCGTTGGTGGAAGGCGCCAGCCGGCAGAAGACGCCGAACGAGATCGCGCTCGACATCCTGCTGGCGGGCATGACGATCATCTTCCTGATCGCCGTCGCCACGCTGGTGGGGCTGGCGTCCTGGGGCGGCCGGCCGCCTTCCGTGGCGGTGCTGGCGGCGCTGCTGGTCACGCTGATCCCGACGACGATCGGCGGCCTGCTCTCGGCCATCGGCATCGCCGGGATGGACCGGCTGGTGCGCTTCAACGTGCTGGCGACCAGCGGCCGCGCAGTGGAGGCGGCGGGCGACGTCGACGTGCTGCTGCTCGACAAGACCGGCACCATCACGCTGGGCAACCGCCAAGCGGCAGGCTTCGTCCCGGTGCCCGGCGTGACCGAGCGCGAGCTCGCCGAGGCGGCCGTGCTGTCCAGCCTGGCCGACACGACGCCGGAGGGCCGCTCCATCCTGGCCTTCGCGCGGGCGCACCACGGGATTGTCGCGTCCGTGCTGCCGGCCGGGGCAGAGGTGGTACCCTTTACCGCGCAGACCCGGATCTCCGGCCTCGATCTGCCGGAAGGGGCCTACCGCAAGGGCGCGGTGGACAGCCTGTCCCGCATGCTGGACACCGAGCCGCCGCCGCCGCTGCGCGAGGCGGTGGACCGCATCGCCCGCGCCGGCGGCACGCCGCTGGCGGTAGCCCGGGACGGGCACCTGCTTGGCGCGATCGAGCTGAAGGACATCGTCAAGGGCGGCATGCACGCCCGCTTCGATGCGCTGCGCCGGATGGGCATCCGCACGGTGATGGTCACCGGCGACAACCGGCTGACCGCCGCCGCCATCGCCGCCGAGGCCGGGGTCGACGACTTCATCGCGGAGGCGACGCCGGAGGACAAGCTCGCCTATATCCGCCGCGCCCAGGCCGAGGGGCGCCTGGTGGCGATGGCCGGCGACGGCACCAACGACGCGCCGGCGCTCGCCCAGGCGGATGTCGGGCTGGCCATGCAGACCGGTACCCAGGCGGCGCGCGAGGCCGGCAACATGGTCGACCTCGACAGCGACCCCACCAAGTTGATCGAGGTGGTGGAGATCGGCAAGCAGCTGCTGATCACCCGCGGCGCGCTGACCACCTTCTCCATCGCCAACGACGTGGCGAAGTATTTTGCCATCCTGCCGGCGATCTTCGTGGCGCGCTACCCGGAGCTGGGCGCGCTGAACGTCATGCGGCTCGCCTCGCCGGAAAGCGCCATCCTCGCGGCGGTGATCTTCAACGCGCTGATCATCGTGGCACTCGTCCCACTCGCGCTGCGCGGCGTGGCCTATGTGCCGGTCGGCGCGGCCGCGCTGCTGCGGCGCAACCTTGCCGTCTATGGGCTGGGCGGCATCGCCGCGCCCTTCCTCGGCATCAAGGTCATCGACCTCCTCCTTGTCCTGCTGGGGTTTGCCTGACCATGAACGCCATTCTCCGCCCGGCCATAAGCGTGGTGGTGCTGCTCACCTTCCTGCTCGGCATCGCCGTGCCGCTTGCCTTCACGGGAGTGGCCGGCGTGGTCTTCCCGGCGCAGGCCGGCGGCAGCCTGGTCGAGCACGACGGCCGCGTAATGGGCTCCGCTCTGCTTGGTCAGAATTTTCACGGCGGCACGTTACTTCCATCCGCGGCCTTCGGCGACCACGGAACCTAACCCGGAAAACGCAGGCAGCATGCGGGCCGCGCCCTACAACGGCGCCGCATCGGCTGCATCGCAACTCGGCCCGACCTCCACGGCTCTGCTCGGCGCTGTACAGGGACGCGTCAGGGCGCTGGGCGGCGGCCCTGTGCCGGCCGATGCCATCACCGCCTCCGGCTCGGGTCTCGACCCGCATATCAGCCCGGAGAACGCAGCGTGGCAGATCCGCCGGGTTGCGGGCGCGCGCGCTTTGCCGGAGGCACGCATTGCGGCGTTGGTGGCGCGACACACGGGTGACCGACAGCTTGGCTTGCTTGGTGAGCGGCGCGTGAACGTGCTCCTCCTCAATCTCCTACTCGATAGGTTGACGGAAGATGCAAGGTGAGGAGCAGGAAATCCTGAGAACCGCCCCGGGTATGTCGGAGGCCCCAGCGGTTGAGAGGATGGGGCAATGACCAAGAAGAGGTCGAACCGATATTCGCCTGAAGTCTGGCGGCGTGCGGTGCGGATGGTGCTGGACCATGGGGGG
>NZ_JBHTDE010000012.1:0-108460 GCF_042666655.1 Dankookia sp. GCM10030260 | reverse complement strand
CGAGGCGGACGTGCGCACCGTAGTCGCCACAGCCCGCCTCGCGCCGAACACCAGCGTCTTTGGCGCCATCCTGACGACTGTCACGGCCTGACCGCTACGTCGCAGAAGTCAGGGGGTGGGTAATTACCTACGCATGGGCGCCATATATTTGTGTCAGCAATATCAACAGCAGATATTGTAACGCTTTTGTTAAGAAAATACGCAGATTTATCTGAGGATGCTAATAGACTACAAGCTTCGACGTCGCAGGAAATCATACAGCGCATTAAGACTTTCCAGCCTTGGGGCGTTGAGTCAGAGCAGTTGGAGACTGCAACAGCTACGCTCAACGATGTTCGATCGCATATCGAGACGATGGAAATCGCTCGTCAAGCCATAATGGCGCCTATTGACGAAGTAAAAGAGTTAGTAGAAAGGCTATTTCAGCATAGCGGCATAAATTTTGGACCAAGAATGAGCTTTGGAGACGCAGCAACAGCTGTGAATTCTGATGTCATGTCTGCGGGTGAAAAACAAATGTTGAGTTTCGTATGTTATAATGCTTTTTACAAAAACAGCATTATATTCATCGATGAGCCAGAGCTTAGTTTGCATGTTGACTGGCAGCGCCAAATGTTTACCATACTCGGAAGGCAACAATCAACTAATCAATTCATAATTGCTACACATTCTCCATTTATATACAGTAAATACCCAGATAAAGAGATCGAGATATCGTCAGATCGTGGGAATGTTGGTTAATATGGCCCGTGCTCGCAAAGTACCATACCCTTCGCCACAAGAAATTATTGCAACTATTTCTAAGTCACGCTTTCCATCTATTGTGACTGAAGGAGATGACGATGTAATTGTTCTTAGGAGGCTTGAGGATGAATTTGCAGATATAGGTCTAACGATTATTCCTGCAGGTGGAAGGGACGCTGTTCTGGCGACTTACGAACTTCGTGCGATGCTTCCAAGCAGCGCGCAAGCATTGTTTATCGCTGATAGAGATCTCTGGGTTATATCAAGCGTTCCTGATCATTACGTTTCAGATGAAATCTTGTTCACAGACGGCTATTCTATAGAAAACGATATGTTTGTAGACGGCAGTCTGGAAGAATTACTTGTGGGATCTGCGCGCGCAAATTTTTTGCGTGAACTAGAGATTGTTTGTTCTTGGTATGCGATAGCAGCAAATAGAATTTTGAGGCAGCAAGATGAACGTCTTGATGTGCACCCAAATGAACTATTCGAGAGCTCTGCTCGGCGAAATGCACTGTTGCAGCTTGAGCCACATGAAGAAAATCCAGAATTTCTTGCCCAATCTATCCGAGAAAACTACATTCGCCTCATGCGTGGAAAAACATTATTTGCTTTGCTGATTCGTCAGCTGCCTGGATACAATAATCGCACACTTCTAAATATTGGAGCCTCGCGAAAAGGCGCTCTTTTCAAAAAAATAGTTCGTAAAGTTGAAAGTTATTTCCTTCAGAATCAAGATAATCATATACGTTCTGTAGCATAAAGCTAAGTCTGTATTATTGAGAAGAAATATTATTTCCAATAAGGAGTTCTTCAATCTCATCGATCAATGTTTGATCTCTTGGTATCTACTCCCGGAGCTAGTTGTAATCCGCTTTTGAACAACCAGCTGGTCGCCGCCTATGCCTTGATCTCCCCCGCCACCCTGGTCACCGCCAACCACCGCGAATTCCAGCGCGTCCCCGGCCTCGCACTGGAGGACTGGCTCACCCCGTAATAGGTATTTTTTCCTTGCGTTCCCGCACCGTCCCGGGCTAGCCTCGCCCCCAGGCAAGACCCGGGGAGACCAGCATGCCCAGCCCAAGCCGCACCGCCCCGCGCCGCCGTCCTGGCCCGACCGGCGCCCCCCGGCCTTGTCCGCCCGCCGCATCCCGGATCCAGCCGGAACGGCGCTTAAAGCGATTTTATCGCCCAATTCCTCAACCCCACCGCCGCGAAGCCGGCCTTTGCCTTGGCCTTGCGGCGAACCGGGCCGGGCCGGCCTCAACCCGGTTCAGCCGGCCTCAACCGGATTGAGGCGTTTGAGGTCCCGCCGCCCCGCCCGCCGGGGCTTTGTCCGAAAGCCGCAATCCCGCACCGCCTCGCCCGGATGCACCCTACCGCCGGCATTGCCCGCGCCCTGGGCAGCCGCCGCGCCGCAGCCCCGCTTACGCCCCCGCCCGGGGGGTGGCGCGCCGCTCCCGCCATGCCAAGCTGCCGCGGCGGACGGAGCCCGGCGCATGGCAATCCTCGACCCCATCGAGTTCGAGCTGTTCAAGAACGCCCTCTTCTCCATCGCGGACGAGATGGCGCTGACCGTCCACCGCACGACCTACTCGGCCGTGCTGAAGGACAACATGGACTACTCCACCGCCTTCTGCGACGCGGAAGGCCGGCTGGTCGCGCAAGGCCTGACCCTGCCGAGCCATCTCGGCTCCATCCCGGAAGCCCTGGCCGCGGTGATGCGCCGCTACCGCGACACGATGGCGGAGGGCGACATCTTCGTCCTCAACGACCCCTTCGAAGGGGGCATGCACCTGCCCGACATCTTCCTGTTCCAGCCGATCTACATGGACGGGGAACGGGTGGCGATCGCCGCGACCATCTGCCACCACACCGATGTGGGCGGGCGGGTGCCGGGCTCGAACGCCTCCGACAGCACGGAGATCTACCAGGAAGGCCTCCGCATCCCGCCGCTGCGGCTCTACGAGCGCGGGGTGCCGAACGCCACGCTGCATGCGCTGATCGAGCGCAACGTGCGGGTCCCGGTGAAGGTCTTCGGCGACCTGCGGGCGCAGCTGGCGGCCTGTACCATCGCCGACCGCGCCTTCAAGGAACTGGTCGGCCGCATTGGCCTGGCGCAGACCCGCTTCTACATGAACGAGCTGCTGGACTACGCCGAACGCCTGACCCGCGCCGCGCTGCGCGACCTGCCGGACGGCGAATGGCGGTTCGAGGACCACATCGACGACGACGGGGTGGAGGTGGGCAAGCCCATCCCGCTGCGGGTGCGCATCGCCAAGACCGGCGACCACATGCTGGTGGACTGGACCGGGACCAGCCCCCAGGTGAAGGGCGCGATCAACAACACCTTCTCCTATACCCGCTCGGCCGCCTATTGCGCGGTGAAGTCCATCCTGCCGGCCAACATCCCGAACAACGAGGGCTATTTCCGCGCGATCGAGGTGATCGCGCCCAAGGGCACCATCGCCCATGGCGAGCTGCCGGCTGCCTGCGCGGCGCGCGGCCTGACCGGCTTCCGGATGGTGGATTGCCTCTTCGGCGCGCTGGCCCAGATGCTGCCCGACCGCGTCGGCGCGGCGGGCGACGGCGGCAATATCGGCGTCTCGATCGGCGGCTACACGCCGGCGCGGCAGCCCTTCATCTATGTGGACTTCACCTGCTCCGCCTGGGGCGGAAGGCCCTTCGCCGATGGCTGCGACGGCAATAGCCACATGTTCGCCAACATGGCCTCGCCCAGCATCGAGGTGACCGAGGCCGAGCAGCCGATCCAGATCCTGAAATACGAGTTCCTGCCGGATACGATGGGCGCCGGCCAGTACCGCGGCGGTGCGCCCTTCTGCCGCGAATACCGCTTCCTGGAAGCCGAGGGCATCCTGCAGGTCCGCGCCGACCGCCGCGCCTTCCTGCCCTTCGGCCTGCAGGGGGGCGGGGCCGGCGCACCCTCGATGAACTGGCTGGTGCGGGACGGGGCGACGGAGCCGCTGCCCTCCAAGTTCTGCATCACCCTGAAATACGGTGATGTCTTCCGGCTGGAGGTCCCGGGCGGCGGCGGCTGGGGCGACCCCTTCGCCCGCGATCCCGCTGCGGTGCTGGCGGATGCACGCAACGGGCTGGTCTCGGTGACGGCGGCGCGGGCGGCGTACGGCGTGGCGATCGCCGCGGACTGGACCCTTGATGCCGCGGCGACGGCCGCCCTGCGCGCCAGGCCCCGCGCCCCGCTGCCCGCCATCACCCGGGAGCGCGCGGCATGACTTGGCGCGTCTCGGCCGATATCGGCGGCACCTTCACCGACCTGGTCGCCATCGGCCCGGGCGGCGCGCTGCGGACCAAGAAGGTCTCGTCCAGCGTCGGCGACTATGGCCGCGCCATCGTCGAGGGCCTCAGCGAGCTCTTCGCCGAAGCCGGCTTCGCGGCGGCGGAGGTGGAGGAGGTGCTGCATGCCACCACTGTCGCCTCCAACGCCATCCTCGAGCACAAGGGGGCGAAGACCGGGCTGATCACCACCGAGGGCTTCCGCGACGTGCTGGAGATCCGCACGCTGCGGATGCCGCGGCTCTACGACCTGCGCTGGGAGAAGCCGGCACCGCTGGTGCCGCGGCACCTCCGGCTGGGCGTCGCCGAGCGGGTGAATGTGCGGGGCGGGATCGAGACGCCGCTGGACGAGGCCGGCGCCGTCGCCGCCGTGGACGCGCTGCTGGCCGAGGGCGTCGAGGCGATCGCCGTCTGCTTCCTGCATTCCTACGCCAACCCGGCGCATGAGCGCCGGCTCGGCGAGATCATCGCCGCCCGCGCGCCCGGCCTGCCGGTCTCGCTCAGCGTCGACGTGCTGCCCGAGATGAAGGAGTACGAGCGCACCTCGACCACCGTCATCAACGCCTATATCGGCCCCGTGCTTGGCCGCTACCTGAACTCGCTCTCGCGCGACCTGGCCGGTGCCGGGCTCGGCGCGCCGCTGCTGCTGATGCAGAGCTCCGGCGGGCTGATGCCGGCGGCGGAGGCGGCGCGGCTGCCGGTGCATGTGGTGGAGAGCGGCCCCGCCGCCGGCGTCATCGGCGCGCAGGCCCTGGCCAGGCGGATCGGCCTGGCCAACGCCATCTCCTTCGACATGGGCGGCACCACGGCGAAGGCCGGGGTGATCGAGAGCTTCGAGGTCACCCGCGCCGGGGAGTACAGCGTCGGCGGCGGCATCATGGTCGGCTCCCGCCTGTTGTCGGGGGCCGGCTACCAGCTCAAGGTCCCGGCGATCGACCTGGCCGAGGTCGGCGCCGGCGGCGGCTCGCTGATCTGGCTCGATGCCGCGGGTGCGCCGCAGGTCGGACCGGAAAGCGCGGGCGCCTTCCCCGGCCCGGTCTGCTACGGCCGCGGCAACGCCCAGCCGACGGTGACCGATGCGAATGTCGTGCTTGGCTACCTCAACCCGCATGCGCTCGTCGGCGGCGCGCTGCCGATCGATGCCGCGGCGTCGCGCGCCGCGATCGCCGCCAAGGTTGCCGGGCCACTCGGGCTGAATGCGGAGGATGCGGCGCACGGCGCGCACCTGATCGCCGCCTCCAACATGATCCGCGCCATCAAGGCCGTGTCATCGGAACGCGGCCGCGACCCGCGCGCCTTCGCGCTCGTCGCCTTCGGCGGCAACGGCCCGCTGTTCGCCGCCGGCATGGCGCGGGCGCTGGGCATGACGCGGGTGGTGGTGCCGCCCTCGGCCGGCGTCTTCTCCGCGGTCGGCCTGCTCGCCTCGGATGTCGAGGTGCATCTGTCGCGCTCCTGGCGGCGCCTCACGCGGGGCCTCGACCCGTCCGCGCTGGAAGCGGCCGCCGCGGCGCTGGAAGCCGATGCCCGTGCCCGCCTGGCCGCGCAGGGCTTCCCGCCCGCCCGCATCGAGATCCGCCGCGCCGCCACGCTGCGCTATCAGGGCCAGTCCTTCGAGCTGCAGGTCGGCTTCGCGGCGGGGGAGGGGCCGGCCATCGTCGAGGAGCGCTACGGCGCCGAGCACGAGCGCACCTATGGCCACCGTGCCGGTGCCGAGGAACCGGTGGAGTTCGTCACCCTGCAGGTGATCGGCATCGGCCTGCCGGACCGCCCACGCATGCCGGATCGCCTGGCGCCGCACGCCATCGCGCCGACCCAGCCCGCCCGGCCGGCCTATTTCGGCCGCGCGCTCGGCTGGCGGGAAACCGCCGTCGTCGCCCGCACCGCGCTCGCCACGCCCATGCCGGGTCCCGTCATCATCGAGGAATACGACTGCACCTGCCTGGTGCCGCCCGGCGCGACCGCATCGCTCGACGGCTTCGGCAACATCATCATCGACATCGAGGGGGAGCCACTGGCATGAGACACCTGCTTCTTGGCGCGGTCGCCGCGCTGGCGGTGAACGCGACGGCCTCGGCGCAATCCGTGCCGGCCGGCCCGAAGGTCGGCGTGGTCGCGGTGACGCAGCCGCTGCCGACGCAGCCGCAATACACCCGCGTCGACATCCCCGTGCTGAAGGAAGGCCTGCCGGCGAGGAGCGGCGGGCGGATCGAGGTGCAGCTTTCGACGCATGCCGAGCGCAACCTCTCCGGCACCGAGCTCGTCCGCCTCGTCCGCTCCGGCCAGGCCGATATCGGCGCGAGCACGCTGACCACGCTGTCGGGCGACGTGCCGATCCTCGACGGCGTCGACCTCGCCGGCCTCGCCCCCGGCATCGGCGATGCGCGCAGGATCGCCGAGGCGATGCTGCCCGTGGTGAACAAGGACCTCGAGCGCTTCGGCGCCCGGCTGATGGTGATCTATCCCTTCCCGGCACAGGTGGTCTATTGCCGCGCGGCCTTCACCAGCCTGGCTGACCTCAAGGGCCGCAAGGTCCGCACCTTCGGCAATTCGCTGGTGGACTTCTTCACCGCGCTCGGCGCCCAGCCGGTCTCCATCGGCTTCCCCGAGGTCTATTCGGCGCTGGAACGCGGCGTGGTGGACTGCGCCATCACCGGCACCGGCAGCGGCGTCGCCGCGCGCTGGCCGGAGGTGACGTCGCATATCTCCAACCTGCCGGTGTCCTGGGCGCTGGCCGGCTACATGGTCAACCTTGCCTGGTGGAACAAGCTGGACCCGGCAGTGCGCTCGGCGCTGGAGGCGGCCTTCGCCGAGATCAACGACAAGCAATGGGCGCTGGGCGATGCCGCGACGCGCGACGGGCTGGACTGCGCCACCGGCAAGGCCGAGACCTGCAAGATCCACACCCTGGCGACGCGGCCGATGACCGAAGTCCAGGCGACCGACGCGGACCGCGCGGCGTTGCGCGAGATCCTCGGCAAGAATGTCCTGCCCGGCTTCGTCAAGCGTTGCGGCGCACGCTGCGGCGAGGTCTTCAACCAGGTGATCGGCCCCATCGCCGGCGTGCGCTTCGGCGGGTGAGCGGCGCGACCGCGCTGCGCCTAGCGCAGGGGCTGCGCAGGGGCGTGTCCACGCTCGCCGCCTTCATGGCCCATGTGGCCGGCTGGAATTACGTCGCCTGCGCGCTGTTCATCACCTTCGACGTGGTGGCGCGCAGCCTCTTCGGCTTTTCGTCGAAGGCCACCATCGAGATCACCGGCTACATGCTGGCCGGTGGCATCGCCTGGGGGCTGGCGCACACGCTGGCGCGGCGGGCGCATATCCGCGTCGATGTCTGGGTGAACCGCCTGCCGCTCGGCCTCCGCGCGGCGCTGCACCTGCTGTCGCTGCTGCTGCTGGCGGTCTTCGCGGCGTTCTGCGCCTGGGCCGCCTATGGTCTGGTGGAGGAAAGCCTGCTCTTCGATGCGCATGACAACAGCGCGCTGCGGGTGCCGCTGGTGCTTCCCCAGGGTATCTGGACCTTCGGCATCCTCGCCTTCTGCGCGATGATCCTCGTCCTGACCATCGAATCAGTGCTGTCGCTGCTGCTGGGCCGCAGCGAGGACCTGGATGGGTTGCTCAGCTCCCGCACCATCGATGACGAGGCCGCCGAAGCGCTGGAAGCGGTCGAGATGGCGCGCGAGGGGGCGCGATGATCGCCGTCGTCTTTCTCCTCGTGCTGCTGGCGGCCGCCATCTTCGCCGCAGCGACCGGCGGCCAGGCGGTCCCGGTGGTGGAGATCCTGGCGCTGACCGGCGCCTTCCTCGTCTTCTTCGGCGCCGGCGTCTACATCGCGGCCGTGCTCGGGCTGCTCGGCATCCTGATCGGCCTGACCTTCTCCGACCGGCCATGGTGGGCCTTCGCCGGGCAGACGCTGTGGGGGCCGTCTTCCAACTTCGTGCTGGTGGCGGTGCCGCTCTTCCTGCTGATGGGCGAGATCCTGCTACGGGCCGGGCTGTCGGACCGGCTGTACCGTGCGCTGAACGTCTGGCTGAACCGGCTGCCGGGCGGCCTGCTGCACACCAATATCGTGTCCTGTGCGGTATTCTCGGCGATCTCGGGGAGTTCCGTGGCGACGGCCGCGACGATGGGTTCCGTCGCGCTGCCCTATTTCAACAATTCCGCCTATAGCCAGCGCATGGTGCTCGGCTCGCTCGCCGCGGGCGGTGCGCTGGGCAACCTGATCCCGCCGGGCATCACCTTCATCATCTACGGGCTGATCACCGAGACCTCGGTCGGCGCGCTGTATATCGCCGCGCTCCTGCCATCGCTGCTCGTCACCGGGCTCTTCATCTGCGTCATCCTGGCGCATGGCCTGACCCATCCGATGGAGAAGCCGCCGCGGCTGCCGCTCGCCCTGAAGCTCCGCGCCCTGGTCGACCTGGTGCCGACGCTGCTGCTGATGCTGCTGGTGCTGGGCTCGATCTATGCCGGCTTCGCCACGCCGACCGAGGCGGCGGCGCTGGGCGTCGTCGGCGCGGCCCTCTTCGCCGCCATCGAGGGCAAGCTTACCTTCCGCCTGCTCAACGCCAGCGCCGAGGCCACGGCGCGCAACACCGCCCTGCTTGGCCTGATCATCTTCGGCGCCTACCTGCTGAACTACCTGCTGACCGCGATCAACGTGCCGCAGACGCTGGCCGGCTTCATCGGCGGGCTGCCGCTGCCGCCCTGGGCGATCATGGCCTGCATCCTGGCGCTCTATCTGGCGCTCGGCACCTTCATGGAGGGCTTCTCCATGATCATCACCACGGTGCCGGTGGTCTTCCCGATCGTCACCGCGCTCGGCTACGATCCGATCTGGTTCGGGGTGATGGTGACGATGCTGGTGGAGATCGCCCAGATCAGCCCGCCGGACGGGACCGTGATGTACGTGCTGCAGGGGATGCGGCCGAAGCCGGGGCCGATCACCGATGTCTTCGTGGGCGTGACGCCCTTTCTCGCCGCCTATCTGCTGGCGGTGGCGCTGCTGATGATCTGGCCGGGGATTGCGCTCTGGCTGCCAGGCATTATGGGCTAGGATATGATCGAGCGACCCGTCCGCATCGCCGTCGACATCGGCGGCACATTCACCGACCTCCAGGTCCTCGATGCCCGCGACGGCAGCGTGCGCGCCTGGAAGACCCCGACGACGCCGGAGGATCCCTCCATCGGCCTGCTGCGCGGCGTGGCCGAGGCGGCGGAGCGCTTCGGCTTCGCGCTGGCCGATGTCGGCCTGCTGCTGCACGGCACCACCATTGCCACCAATGCGGTGCTGGAACGCAAGCTGGCGCGCGGCGTGCTGCTGACCACGGCGGGCTTCGAGGACGTGCTGGAGATCACCCGCCATGTGCGGCGCGACCTCTACAAGGTCGATCTCGATCCCTTCCCCTGCCTGATCGAGCGCGACCGCCGGATCGGCGTGCCGGAGCGCATGCGCGCAGACGGCACGGCGGAACGGCCGCTCGACGAGGCGGCGGTGCCGGCGCTGCTGGCGCGGCTGGATGCGCTCGGCGCGGAATCGGTCGCCGTCTGCCTGCTGCATGCCTATGCCAACGCGGCGCACGAGCACCGGCTGAAGGCGCTGATCCAGGCGGCGCGGCCGGCATTGCCGGTGTCGCTCAGCAGCGAGATCAGCCCCGAGATCCGCGAGTACGAACGCAGCAGCACCACCGTGCTGAACGCGCTGCTCATGCCGGTGGTGAAGGCCTATCTCGACAAGCTGGAGGCACGGCTGGGGGAGGGCGGCTTCCATCCGCTGGTCTTCCTGGTGCAGTCGAACGGCGGCGTCTGCAGCCTGAGACACGCCGCGGAACAGCCGGCGCGGCTGTTGCTCTCGGGCCCCTCGGGCGGCGCGCTCGCCGCGGGGCGGATCGCGCAGTTGCTGGCGCGGCCGAACCTTGTCGCGGTCGACATGGGCGGCACCAGCTACGATGTCTCCGTCGTGCAGGGTGGCCGTGTTTCCGTCGTGACGCAGGGCGAGATCGACCGGCTGCCGGTGCGCCTGCCGATGGTGGAGATGCGCACCATCGGCGCCGGCGGCGGCTCCATCGCCAGCGTGGACCATGGCGGGCGGCTGACGGTCGGGCCGCGCAGCGCGGGCTCCCACCCCGGCCCGGTCGCCTATGGCCGGGGCGGGAGGGAGCCGACGGTGACGGATGCCAACCTGGCGCTCGGCCGGCTCGATCCGGACTACTTCCTCGGCGGGATGATGAAGCTCGACATGCCGGCGACGCGCGCGGCGATCGCGGCCAAGGTCGGCGGACCGCTGGGGCTCGAGGTCGAGCCTGCGGCGCTGGGCATGCTGACCGTGGTCAACGCCAATCTCGGTGCCGCCGTGCGGCTTTCGCTGTTCGAGAAGGGGCTGGATCCGCGCGACTTCTCCCTGCTGTCCTTCGGCGGCGCCGGCGGGCTGCATGCGACGGACGTCGCCGCCGAGATAGGCATCCGCGAGGTGATCTTCCCGCGCGAGCCGGGAACCCTGTCCGCCTACGGCATCCTCTACAGCGACCTGGTGCAGGACATCGCGCGGTCCCGTGTCATGCCGGCGGTGGCGGCCAGCCTGCCGGCCATCAAGGCGCTGGTGGACGGACTGCGTGCCGAGGCGGATGCGGGACTGGCGCGCGACGGCGTGGCGCCGGAGCGGCGCGAGATCGCGGTTGCCGCCGACATGCGCTACCACGGCCAAGCCTTCGAGCTGCTGGTTCCCTGGCCGGATGCGCTGGACCTGCCCGCTCTGCTGGCGCGCTTCCACGCGATGCACCGCCAGCGCTTCAGCTATGCGGACGAGGCCGAGGCGGTGGAGATCGTCACCCTGCGCGCCATCGCCACCGGCCGCCTGCCGAAGCCGGATGCGGCGGAGGCGGTGCCGGCGGCGCGCCCGGCGCTGAAGGGCAGCCGCCGTGTCTTCGAGGACGGCGCCTGGCGCGACGTGCCGGTCTGGGACCGCGAGGCCCTGCCGCCCGAGGATCGCATCGTCGGGCCGGCGCTGGTCGAGGAGGCTTTCGCCACCCATTGGATCGGCCGCGGCTGGACCGCGTGCCTCGGCGCCGCCGGCGCGCTGGTCGCAAGGAGCGATGCATGACTCTTGGACCCATCGAGATCGAGGTCATCCGCAACGCGCTGACCGCCGCCGCGGCGGAGATGGACGTGACGGTCTGGCGGACCTCGCGCAGCACCATCGTGCGCGAGCTGCTGGACTATTCCACCGCCGTCTTCGACGCCGACGGGAACAACCTCGCGCAGTCGGCGCGCATCCCCAGCCATCTCAACAGCATGTCGCATTTCCTGCGCGAGCTGCTGGACAAGTATGTCGATCCGGCGAGCTGGGGGCCGGAGGATGTCGTCATCTCCAACGACCCCTATTGCGGCGGCCAGCACCTGCCCGACATCTGCGCCTTCAAGCCGGTCTTCCACGAGGGCCGGCGCATCGCCTTCGTCGGCACGCTCTGCCACCACATCGATGTCGGCGGGCTGGTCGCCGGCAGCTATGCCGCCAAGGCGATCGAGATCTTCCAGGAAGGCCTCCGCATCCCGCCGCTGAAGCTGATCGAGAACGGCGTCCGCAACGAGGGCGTCTGGGCGATGATCCGGCAGAATATCAGGAAGCCCGACCTGCTTCTGGGCGACCTGCAGAGCCAGATCGCGTCGCTGGAAGTCGGTGCCGCGGCGCTGCGGCGGCTGGCGGTGCGCTACGGCGCCGAGGGGATGCTGGAGGCCGGGGTCCGCATCCTCGACATGAGCGAGGCGGCGATGCGCGCCGCCATCGCCCGCATGCCGGACGGGACCTACGAATTCACCGACTGGCTCGACGACGACGGGATCGACCTCGACAAGCCGATCAGGCTGCATGTGGCGCTGACCATCGCCGGCGACCAGATCAGCGTCGATCTGTCCGGCTGCTCGCCGCAGGTGCAGGGGCCGACCAATGCAACGCTGGCCAGCAGCAATGCCGCGGTGATGTTCGCCGTGATGTGCGCGTGCGACGAGCCCTTCGCCGCGAATGCCGGCTGCTACCGGCCGATCAGCACCTTCGCGCCGGAAGGGCTGGTGGTGAATGCCCGCCATCCGGCCCCGGTGGTGCACCGCATCGCCGTCACCCACCGGCTGCTGAACGCGATGTTCGGCGCGCTGCACCAGGCGGTGCCGGACCGCATCCCCGCCGCCTATTACGGCAATTCCTATGTCTGCACCTTCCAGACCGTGGCTGCCGACGCGAGGCGGGAGGTGCTGGTCGAGATCGAGATCGGCGGCACCGGGGCGCATCCGGCGAAGGATGGCGTGAACGCGCTGTCCTCCGGCATGCACAACAACAGCAACATCCCCGTGGAGATGATCGAGGCGCAGGCGCCGCTGACCATCACCCGCTACGAGCTGCTGGCCGATTCCGGCGGTACCGGGGCGCGGCGCGGCGGGCTCGGCCTGCTGCGGGAATGGCGCGTCGACAGCCCGCGGTGCTTCTTCACCGCCAACATGGACCGCTTCGTCCATGCGCCCTACGGGCTGGCCGGTGGCGGCCCGGCCAGCACCGGCAAGCTCGTGCTGACGCGGGACGGCGCCGAAAGCCCGCTGCCGCCGAAATCCGACAATGTGCCGCTGCAGCGAGGCGACCGTGTCCGGCTGGAGACCTCGGGCGGCGGCGGCTTCGGCGATCCGGCGGCGCGCGATCCGGCGGCGCGGACACGCGACCTCGCGCTGGGCTACGTCACGCGGTGAGCTTCGACCCGCGCGCGCATCGCCTGGTGCCGGAGCAGCGCTGGTTCGAGGATTTCGTGCTCGGCGAGCGCTTCCCGCTGCCGAGCCGCACCATGACCAGCGGGTTGTTCGCCGCCTTCCAGGCGGCCTCGGGTGACAACCACCCGATCCACTACGATGCCGAGTATTGCAAGGCGCATTGCTTGTCCGGGATGCTGGCGCATGGCTACCAGGTGGCGATCCAGACCTGCGCCGGCGCCGGGCTGTTCCCGCACATGGTGGAGGAGTCGCTGAAGGGTTTCCTCGAACAGTCCAGCCGCTTCCTGCATCCGGTCGTGCTGGGCGATACGCTCTATCCTCTGCTCGAGGTGGACGAGGTCACCCCGCAGCGGAGCACCGGCATCCTCGGCCTGCGGGCGACCATCCACAACCAGCACGGCGTGCAGGTGCTGGAAGGCCGCCATCGCTACCTGCTGCGGAAGCGCCCCGCCTAATCCGCCTGCCGCAGCCCGGAGGCCGTGATCAGCTCGGCATACTTCGCCACTTCCGCCCGCGCATAGGTGCCGAAGGCGGCGCGGTCGAGGTAACGGATCGGATGCGAGGCGCGGGTCATCGTCTCCACCACGCTGGGCGTGCGGAGCGTCCGCGCGCAGGCGCCGTCCAACCTGTCCAGCACCGCATCCGGCGTGCCCGCCGGCGCAAACAGGCCGGTCCAGAGCGGGAAGACCAAGTCGTGTCCCTGCTCCCGCATCGTCGGCGCATCGGGCATGTCGGCGCTCCGCCGCTCGGCGAAGACGGCGATGGCATGCAGGCCGTATTGCTGCACCAGGTTGGCCTCGGCGGTCAGCATGAGCACCGTGCCGGATTGCATCGCCAGCACGCTGTCGCCCGAGCCGCGGAACGGCACGTGGTTCATCTCGATGCCGAGCGCCCGGGTCATCCCGGTCATCGCCAGGTGCCCCAGCCCGCCGACGCCACCCGAGGCATAGGGCAGCTGGCCAGGCGCCGCCTTGGCCCGCGCGGCGATGTCGGCCACCGTGCGGATGCCCGAGGTCTTCGGCGTCATCAGCGTCGCCGGCGCTTCCGCCACCAGGCAGACCGGTATGAGCTGGTCGGCGCGGTACGGCGCATTGGCGCGGAAGCTGGGCTGGATGGCATAGGGTGCCATCGAGGTCAGCAGCAGCGTCGTGCCATCGGGCTTCGACCGCACCACCTCGGCCGTGCCGATGGTGCCGGTGGCGCCGCCGACATTGCGGATGATGAGCTGCAGGCCGAGCTCCTCGGCGAGCACAGGCTGGATCAGGCGGCCTATGATGTCGGTCCCGCCGCCGGCCGGCCATGGGATGATCATCTGGACCTGGGCAATGGCCTGCCCCGACAGCAGCAGCAATCCAGCCGCCATGGCGGCCAGACGCGATGTCATTGGCATCCTTTCGTCTCCTCTCCCGTCGGTTCCGCTTGTGGTCGCGGATCCCGTCGGGAGAGGCTAGCGAAACCGCTGCCGGAACTTCAAGCGATCAGCTTGCGGACGTAGCGCCGGGTGCCGCGGAACAGCGGGCGGATGCGCTCGCACCAGGCCGTGCTGCGGCCGGCGATCCATTCGGGCGATTGGTTCACCTCCGGCCGCTCGAAGCGGTAGGCGGCCAGCAGGTTCGGCCGGCCGTCGTCCAGCCGCCTGTAGCGGGTGCCGCCGATGCAGCCGGGCACGCTGGTGAGCAGCGGCAGGTGTTCCTTCTCGTACCATTCGTAGACCGCCGGCAGGTCGGCCTCGGCGATGTCGAGCTCGACCGTGTAGAGGAACGGCGCCGGGCGGCTCACATCGCCGAGCGAGGCGATGAAGGCATAGGGGATGCCGTCGTGGGCGCCGGCCGGCGGGTTCTCCAGCCAATGCCAGGTATCGGCCGGGTTCTCCAGGTCCTGGTAGCGCGTGCCTGCGCCGCGTCCGGGCTGGATCAGCAGGTCGGCCATCGGGTTTCCTCCTGTCGCTTGTCGGGGCAGTATCCCCGCCAACGCGAAAACGACAAGCGGAGGAAGCATCGCCATGGCCCGCATCCCCTATGCCGACCCCGAGGCGCCCGAGAACCGCGAGGCTGCGGCCCATATCGTCGCCAGCCGCAGGAAGCTGGGCCACCTGCACCGGATGCTGCTGAACAGCCCAGCCGTCGCCCGCGGCTGGATCGAGATGTACGACGCGGTGCGCTGGAAGACCGAACTGTCGGGCAAGCTGCGCGAGCTGGCGATGTGTCAGGTCGCCGCGATCAACGGCGCGCAGTACGAATGGGCGGCGCATGCACCGATCGCGCTGCAGGAAGGTGCCACCCAGGCGCAGCTGGATGCGCTGCCGGACTGGTCGCAGCAGGGCGCGCTGTTCGATGCGACGGAGACGGCGGCGCTGGCATTGTGCGACGCCATGACGCGCCACGTGCATGTGCCGGAGGAGATCTTCGCCCAGGTCAAGGCCGCGCTGCCGCCGCGCGAGGTGGTGGAGCTGGTCGTCACCATCGCCGGCTACAATTGCGTCTCCCGCGTTCTGGAAGCGCTGGAGATCAATGGCGCGGACCCGCTGTGATGCAGGGCTTCGAATGGCTGGCGCGCAGCCTCAAGGCCTCGGGCCAGACGCATTTCTTCTTCGTCGATGCGGTGCTGCGGCGCACCCTGCTGGAGCTGGAACGGGTCGGCGTGCAGCCGGTCCTGGCGCATACCGAGAAGGCGGCGGTCTATATGGCCGATGCCTATGGCCGCGTCTCCGGCCGGCCCGGCGTGGTGGCGGCGCAGTCGGTCGGCACGGCCAACCTCGCGGCCGGGTTGCAGGATGCGTATCTCGGGCGCAGCCCGGTGCTGGCGCTGACCGGGCACAAGCCGATCGGCCATCAGCACCGCAATGCCTACCAGGAATTGGCGCATGCACCACTCTTCGCGCCGGTCACCAAGCATGCGGCGCAGGTGCATGAGGCGGCCGACCTGCCGCGGCAGTTCCGCCAGGCCTGGGCGGCGGCCGTCGCCGCGCCGCCGCGGCCGGTGCATCTCGACCTGAACGGGCTGATGGGCGAGTTCGTCGAGACCAGCGAGACGCCGGAGCCGCCGGCCGCGCTCGGCGCCTGGACCGCGCCGCGGCATCGGCCGGCAGCGGACCCCGCGGCGGTGCAGGCGGCCGCGTCGGCGCTGCTGTCCTCGCAGCGCGTGGTCATCGTCGCCGGCGACGGCGCGGCGCTGTCCGGCTGCGGGCCAGGGGTGCTGGCGCTGGCGGAGGCGCTGCGGGCGCCGGTCGCCACCTCGCTCGGCGCGCGTGGGATGGTGTCCACGCGCCACCCGCTGCATGTCGGCGTGGTCGGCAATTACTCGGCGCCGCCGGCCAACCAGGTGGTGTATGCGGCCGATCTCGTGCTGTTCATCGGCTGCGATACCGGCGATCAGGTGACGCATACCTGGCGGGTGCCGAAGCCCGGCACGCGGGTGGTGCAGATCGACGCCGACCCGCTGGAATTCGAGCGCAGCTACGCGACCGAGGTCGCGTTGCTGGGCGACCCGCGGGCGGCGGTGGCGGCGCTGGTCGCGGAGATCGGCCGGCCGGCGCGGGATGGCGGGTTCCTGACCGAGGCGCAGGGCATCATGGCGGCCTGGCGCACCGGGATCGCGCCGCGGCTGGCGAGCGACGCGGTCGCCATCGACCCGGCGCGGCTCTGCGCCGAGATCTCCCGCGCCCTGCCGGCGGACGGCATCCTGGTTGCCGATACCGGCTATTCCGGCATCTGGACCGGCACGCTGGTCGAGCTGGAACCGACCCAGACCTATCTTCGCGCGGCGGGCTCGCTCGGCTGGGCCTTCCCGGCCTCGCTCGGCGCGAAATGCGCAGCGGCGGAGCGCAAGGTGGTCTGCTGGTCGGGCGACGGTGCGCTCTACTACCACCTGCCGGAACTGGAGACCGCGAAGCGGCGCGGCATCGCGGTGACGCTGGTGGTGAACAACAATTCGGGCTTCGGTCAAGGCTGGCCGAACTACCTGAAGCAGGCCGGCAACCGGCCGGTGGCAGCCGAGCAGGTGCTGCGCTTCGGCCCGACCGACTTCGCCGCCGTGGCGCGGCAGTTCGGCCTGAAGGGCATCCGCGTCGAGCGGCCGCAGGACCTGGCGGGCGCGCTGGCGGAGGCGATGGCCTGCGACGAGACCTGCGTGGTGGATGTCGTCACCGACATCGACTGCCGGGCACCCGAACCATGGACACCGAAGGAGAACACGTAATGGCACGCGTAGCGGTCATCGGCGCCGGCACCATGGGGCATGCGCTGGCGCTGGTCTTCGCGCTCGGCGGCCACCGGGTGCGGCTGACCGACAGCAACCCGGCAACCCTGGCCAAGGCGCAAGGCTTGATGGAGACGGCGCTGGCCACCCTGGTCGAGGGCGGCGAGGCGCCGAAGGACTGGACCTCGGGCCACCTTGCCCAGGCGGTGACGCGGCATGAGAGCCTGGAAGAAGCGGTGGACGGCGCCGAGCTGATCGTCGAGGCGATCATCGAGGTGCCGGAGGCCAAGCGCGCGCTTTATGCACGGCTCGACGCCTGCGCCCCGGCGGACGCCATCATCGCCAGCAATACCAGCCACCTGGATGTCTTCCCGCTGATCCCGGAAGCGCGGCAGGCCAAGGCGCTGATCGCGCATTGGTACACGCCGCCCTACCTGGTGGACCTGGTGGACATGATCCCCGGGCCGCAGTGCGAGAAGGCGGCCTTCGACAGCGTCTTCGCCATGCTGAAGACCATGGGCAAGCAGCCGCTGGGGCTGAAGAAATTCGTCCCCGGCTATGTCGCCAACCGCATCCAGGCGGCGATCGGGCTCGAGGTGCAGAACCTGCTCGACGAAGGCGTCGCCACGGCGCCCGAGATCGACGCGGCGATCATCCATGGCTTGGCGCTGCGGCTGCCGATCCTCGGCTTCTATGCCAAGGCGGATTTCACCGGACTGCCGCTGATGCAGGCGGTGGCACGGAACAAGAGCTACACGCCGCCGGTGCCGAAGGGCGGCAGCCCGGTGCTTGATGCGCTGATCGAGGAAGGCCGCACCGGCGTGCTGGCCGGCGCCGGCTACTACGACTGGCCCGGCGACCCGGCCGCGCTGTTCGAGGCACGCGACCGCCGGCTGATCCAGTTGAAGCAGGCGATGCGGGAGATCGGCACCATGGCAGGGCTGGAGCGCAGCGAATGATCCGCTACGAACTCACGGGCAGGACGGCGCTGGTCACGGGCGGTGCCTCCGGCATCGGCCTGGCGCTGGTGACGCAGCTGGCGCGCAACGGCGCCAGGGTGGCGATCAACCACCTGGCCGAGGACGCGCGCGGGCCGGAACAGGTGGAGAAGCTGCGGGCCGAGGGGCTCGACGTGATCTCCGCCCCCGGCAATGTCGGCGACGCCGCGGATGGCGTGCGGATGGTGGAGCAGGCGGTGGCCGATCTCGGCCGGCTGGACTTCCTGGCGAACAATGCCGGCACGCCGGGCAGCCGGACCAGCATCGCGCCGAAGGAGCTGGACCGCATCACGGACGAGCTGTGGGACACGCTGCTGCAGGTGAACCTCGTCGGCGTCTTCCGCTGCACCAAGGCGGCGGCGCCGGCGCTGCGGGCGGCCAAGGGCGCGGTGGTGAACACCGCCTCGATCGCCGGGCTCGGCTCGGTCGGGTCCTCCATGGCCTATGGCGCGACCAAGGCGGGCGTGGTCAGCCTGACCAAGAACCTGGCGCGTGCCCTGGCGCCCGAGGTGCGGGTGAATGCCGTGGCGCCGGGCGCGGTGGACAGTTCCTGGATGATCGAATGGTCGAACGAGCAGCGCAGCGGCTCGATCGACAAGGCGCTGCTCAAGCGCCGCTGCACGACCGACGACCTGGCGGAGGTGATGCTGTTCCTGCTGGCAGGTGCCGCGATGGTGACCGGGCAGACGGTCACGGTGGATGGCGGGCTGACGCTGGGCTGATCAGCCCTGCGGCAGCACCACGACGGTACCGCGCTTGGTGCCGGCTTCCACGGCCTCATGCGCGGCGGCCGTCCCGGCCAGCGGGAAGGTCGCCGCCACGCGGTGCAGCCGGGTGCCTGCCCGCAGCCAGGTCGTGATGTCCTCCATCGCCTGCCGGCGTGCCGCGGCCGGGGCGCTGTTCAGCACCACGCCGCGCAGGTTGACGTTCTTCCGCATCAGCGTGCCGGACACCGGGATCGGCGGCGTCGGCCCGCCGCGGCTGGCATAGCCGATGACGCTGCCGTTCAGCGCGATCACGCTGGACCACAGCGCGAGGTTGCCGGCGACGTCGACCTCGACGATGCGGTCGACGCCGGCGCCGCCGGTCGCCGCCAGGATGCGCTCGGCGCAGTCCGGCGCGCGGTAGTCGAACACCTGTTCGGCGCCGGCCGCCTGGGCATCCGCGGTCTTCCAGCCGCCGCTCGCCGTCGCCAGCACCTGCGCCGCGCCGCCCCAGCGCGCCAACTGCACCGCGTAATTGCCCACCGCGCCGCCGCCGCCCGAGACCAGCACCCGCAGCCCCGCCACCGGCCCGTCGGCGCAGAGGCAGCGATGCGCCGTCATCGCCGGAATGCCGAGGCAGGCGCCGACCTCGAAGGGCACGTCCTCCGGCAGGTCGTGCACGCAATCGGCCGGCACGCAGGTGAACTCCGCCGCGGTGCCGAAGGGCCGGAAGCGCTGCGCGTTGTAGAGCCAGACGCGGCGGCCGAGCAGCGCCGGGTCGGCGCCGTCGCCCAGCGCCTCGACGAAGCCGGCGCCGTCGCTGTTCGGGACGATCAGCGGGAATTCGTTGGCGTAGGAGGTCCCGGCGCGCCGGTAGGTATCCGCCGGGTTGACGCCGGAGGCGAGCAGCCTGACCCGGACCTCGCCCGGGGCGGGCAGGGGCAGGGGCCGTTCCCCGAACTGCAGTACCTCCCGCGCCGGGCCGGTCCGCTCGTACCACACTGCGCGCATGCTTCGCCCTCCCGCTTGCTTCGCGCTATCCTGCGGCAGGCGGCCGGGGTTTGACATCCCGCCCGCCACGCGGCTTGCTTGCATCAAAGGAGGATCCAGCATGTCCCTGTCCGTCGAGCAATTCGCCAAGCAGTGCCGCGAGGCCCTGGTCGCCGAGCCCGGCCCAGCCGGCCGCGTCCATGTGGTCGAGCTGGTGCAGGCGGCGCTGAAGGATCCCGGCTTCGTCGCCGACGCGCTGCCCGAGGGCACGCCGGAGCGCAAGGTGCTCTACGAGGACCCCGATCTCGGCTTCACCATCCTGGCGCATGCCTACAAGGGCGCGAAGACCAGTAGCCCGCACGACCATGGCCCGTCCTGGGCGATCTATGGCCAGGCGGAAGGCGAGACGGTGATGACCGACTACGACTGCCTGGCCCGGCCCGAGGGCGACCAGCCCGGCCGTGCGAAGCGTACCCAGGATTATGTCCTGAAGCCCGGCGATGCCTACCTGTACGAACCCGGTGTGCTGCATTCCCCCCGCCGCGACGGCGCGACCCGCCTGCTGCGGATCGAGGGGCTGAACATGGACAAGGTGAAGCGCCAGCCCTACGTCGCGGTCGAATAGGCCGTCGGCTCCGCCTGCTGCCGGCCGCCGCCGCGCAGCAGGGCCAGGCCGACCAGCAGGGCGGGCAGGCCGCAGACGACGAAGCCGAGCCCGTGGCTGCCGGTCAGGCTGAGGCAGGCGGCATAGGCCAGCGGCAGCAGGAAGGCGCCGACCTGGCCGAAGGACAGCACGCCGCCGGTCGCCGCCCCGCGCCTTCCCGGCGGCGCCAGCCGGGACGCCTCGGCCAGCAGCACCCCGTGCCAGGACATCGCGGTCGCGCTGAGTGCCGCGGCGGTCAGGCCGACCAGCAGCATCGACCACTCCGCCCCGAAGGCGCCCAGCAGCACCGTGCTGGCCGCCATCCCCAGCGCCAGCCCGGCCATCACCACGCGCGGTGGCAGCAGCACGCTGCCGAGCCAGCCCCAGAGGATGCGCCCGGGCACCGCCACCAGCATCGCCGCCGAGAAGATGCCGCCGGCCGAGGCGAGGTCCTGGCCCTGTTCCACCAGGAAGATGATGAAGTAGGAGGTGAAGACGGTCTGCAGCCCGTTGAAGGCGAAGCAGGCCATCGCCAGGGTCCGCAGCACCGGCGTGCCGGTCACGCTCTTCAGCGTCGTCCAGAAATCCGACATGCGGAAACGCTGGGACAGGATCCGGTCGGAGTCGAATTCGTGGCGCAGTGGCTCCAGCATCAGGGCGAAGCCCAGGCAGGCGATGCCGGCGACCAGCAGCGTCATCCGCCAGCCGGTCCAGCCGGCCAGCGCCGGGCCCAACAGCCCGGCCAGCAGCAGCCCGGCCGGCACCGCGGTCTGCTTCAAGGAAAAGACCAGCGGCGCATAGCGCGGCGGCGAATAGCGCCCGAGCAGGTGCGAACTGGCCGGCGTGGAGACCGCCGCGCCGCCGCCGCCGATGATGGCCGAGAGGATGAAGAACAGGATCAGCCCGCTGGCCCCGGCCGCCAAGCCGAAGGCCAGCATGACCAGCGCCACCTGGCTCAGCCGCAGCGCGCCGTAGCGCAGGATGAAGCTGCCGCAGCCAAGCTGGAAGCCGAGCGAGGCGAGCGCCGCGAGGCTGACATAGATGCCGTACCAGGCCGGGTCGAGCGCGAGTTCCTCGATCACCTCGGGCGCCACCACCGAGGGCAGGCCGCGGCCGACCGAGGCGAAGGTCTGCTGCGCGAACATGGCGCCGAGCGCCAGCAGCAGCAGCCTCAGCGGACGGTCGAGCCGGAGCACGCCTGGATCAGGCGCTGCAGCGCACCAGCTTGCCGGGCAGCGCGCCGGTCGCCTCGCCATGCCGGTAGGTGACGGCGCCGCCGACGATGGTGGCGTCGTAGCCGCGCGCCGTCTGCATCAGCCGCCGCCCGCCGCCCGGCAGGTCGTAGCGCATCCCCGGCCGGTCCAACGCCAGCGCCTCCCAGTCGATGACGTTGATGTCGGCGCGCAGCCCGGGCTTCAGCAGGCCGCGGTCGTGCAGCCCGGCGGCGCGGGCGGTGTCGCTGGTCTGCCGGCGGATCAGCTCCTCCACCGGCAGGCCGCGCTGCTTGCCCCAATAGGTCAGCAGGAAGCTCGGGAAGCTGCCGTCGGAGATGAAGCCGACATGCGCGCCACCGTCCGAGAGGCCGACGATGGTGTTGGGGTGACGCAGCAACTCCGCACTGGCATCGACGGTATAGTCGGCATAGTTGGTCAGGGCGCAGAAGATGAAGCTCTGGCCCTCATCGGCCAGCAGCATGTCGTAGGCGACCTCCTCCGCGCGGCGGCCTTCGCGGGCGGCCTGGGCGCCGATGCTGCTCTCCTGCGGCGGGGTGTAGTCGGGCGGGTCGCCGAAGGGGAACATGCGGTCGAAGGACAGCCGCCCCAGCAGCGGGAAATTGCTGCCGGCGAAGCGGTCCTCGGCCAGGATGCGGGCGCGGGTCTCGGGGTCGCGCATCGCGGCGACCCGCTGGTCGACCGGCAGATGGGCGATCGCCTTGTAGCTGGGCGCGCCGCTGAACGGGTTCTGGCTGCCGAGCAGCCCCATCAGGATGCCGATCGGCCGCGGCGGGAAGACCGGGCGGATCCGCACGCCCTCGCTCGCCGCCTTGTTGGACAGCGCCAGCAGCTCCTTCCACACCTCGGTGCGGTCGTGCCGCTGCGTCAGGGAGAAGACCGCCGGCCGGCCGCTACGTTCCACCACGCGGCGGATCAGGCCGAATTCGGTCGCCGGGTCGGGCTGGTTGAAGTCGGAGACGAATTCCATGAAGCCGCGGCCGACGGCGCGCAGCCCGTCGGCGATGCCGGACAGCTCCTCCTCCTGCGCCCGCAGGGTCGGGGTGAAGTCGCCCTTCAGGGTCTTGTGGCTGATGGTGCGGGAGGTGCTGAAGCCGAAGGCGCCGGCCTCGACCGCCTCGGCGACCAGGCGGCGCATCTCGGCGATGTCGCCTTGGTTGGCGGATTCCAGCGCCAGCGCCCGCTCGCCCATGACGTAGACCCGGACGGCGGCATGCGGGACCAGGGCGCAGATGTCGATGTCGCGCGGCTTGGCGTCCAGTACCGCCAGGTATTCGGCGAAGCTCTCCCACTTGAAGTCGAGGCCCTGGGCGAGGACGGGGGCGGGGATGTCCTCGACGCCCTCCATCAGCTCGATCAGCTTGTCCTCGGTGCCCGGGCGGACGGGCGCGAAGCCGACGCCGCAATTGCCCATCACCGCGGTGGTGACGCCGTGGATGGCCGAGGGAGCGAGATGGCTGTCCCACACCGCCTGGCCGTCGTAATGGGTGTGGATATCGACGAAGCCTGGGGTGACGAGGCGGCCGGTCGCGTCGATCTCCCGCGTCCCGCGCGGCAGGTCCTCGCCGATGGCGCGGATCACCCCGTCCTTGATGGAGACATCCGCGGGCCGGGCGGGGGCGCCGCTGCCGTCGATGACGGTGCCGCCGCGGATCACCAGGTCGTCCATGGTCCGTTTCCCTTTGCCTGTTGGGTAGCAGGCTAGGCTTTTTCGGATGGGGTTCCAAGCCCGGCGATGGGGGGGTAGCGTCCGCGCCCCAATCCCGAGGAAGCCCACCATGAAGCTCGCCGCGCTCGATGGCGCCTTCGATACGCTGCTGGTCCAGGAACCGGCCGAGCACATCCTGCAGGTGACGCTGAACCGGCCGGACCGGGCGAATGCCTTCACCAGCCAGATGGGCCGCGAGATCATCGCGGTCTTCCAGGCGCTGGAAGCCACCCCCGGCGCCTATCGCTGCGTGGTGCTGACCGGCGCCGGCGAACGCGCCTTCTGCGCCGGGGCCGACCTGAAGGAGCGGAACGGCATGACCGATGCCGATTTCTCCGCCCAGCACTACCTGTTCGAGCGCATGGCCCGCGCCGTGCTGGCCTGCCCAGCGCCGCTGCTCGGCGCCATCAACGGCGCCGCCTTCGCCGGCGGTCTCGAGCTCGCGCTGTGCTGCGACTTCGCCTATGCGGCCGAGACCGCGCGCTTCGCCCTGACCGAGGTGACGCTGGGGATCATGCCGGGCGCCGGCGGCACGCAGAACCTGCCGCGGACGATCGGCGAGCGGCGGGCGAAGGAGGTGATCCTGACCGGGCGGCCCTTCTCGGCGGCCGATGCGCTGGCTTGGGGCATGGTGAACAAGCTCTACCCGGCCGCCGAGCTGCTGCCGGCGGTGCTGGAGACGGCGAAGGCCATCGCCGCCAACGCGCCGCTGAGCGTGCGGCAGGCGAAGAAGTCGATCACCCAGGGCCTGCAGATGGACCGCGCCAGCGGCATGCTGTTCGAGATCGAGGCCTACTACCAGCTGATCCCGACCGAGGACCGGATCGAGGGCATCAAGGCCTTCAACGAGAAGCGCAAGCCGGACTTCAAGGGGCGCTGACGTCCCACGCCCGACATCGCAAAGGGGCCGCACCGACCTGCGGCCCCCCGACAGGGCGCGACCCGGACGAAGTGCCTCAGTCCGGCACGGCCGTCATCTCGTAGCCCACCGGCACCAGCCCGCCGGTCAGCCCGAGCGCACTGCGCAACTGCCCCAGCATGCCCAGCGCCGCATCGCCCAGCTCCTCCTCCGGCCCGGCGACGTCCTCGACCGTCGCCATGGCCCGACGGCGGTCGGCCAGCTTCGGCAGCAGCTTCGGCAGGGCCGCCAGCGCCTCGGCCGGCGCCATGCTGGCGATCACCGTCTGCTCGCGGATCAGCGCCTGGCGGGCGCTCGCGGTCATCTCGCTGAACGGCGCCTCGTTCTGCATCAGCGCGTTCGACCGGGCGAGGCGCGAACGCCGCACCCCGCCGCGCGCCGCGGCCAGCAGGATCATCATCCGCACCACCGCTTCGGCGTAGCCGCCGGCGGCGATGCGCGACAGCGCCTGGCGGACCTCCGGCGCATCGGCCAGCGAGGCGGCGGAGGGCGCCTCCTCCGGCGTCTCGCCGCCGGCCACGCCGACCGCGGCCAGCGCGCCATAGACGCCGTGGAAGGCGATCTCGGTCCAGGCGTCGCGCCAGTCGCGCCAGGTGTCCAGGCTGCGCTCCACGCCCTCGGCCCAGAGCTGCTCCCAGGCGAGGAAGGGATTGCCCGGCTTGGCCGGCCGGCGGTTCTGCTTGACCTGGGCGGCCAGGCCCGGGACGGCCGCCATCATCGGGTTCTTGTCGCTGACCAGGGTCCGGCGGAGGCGCAGCGGGTGCATCTGCCGGCGCTTCTCGGCCGACTCCTCGGTGGCCATCTGCCGCACCACGGGGGCGAGGAAGAGGTCGTAAATCGACTGGTTCAGCGCCGAGATCTTGGCGACCGCCGGGAAGGCCTCGTTCTGCGCCTCCCCGCTGCGGGCGCGGATATCGGCCATGCTGCGTTCCTTCAGCTCGACCTGCCAGGCGTTGCTGTCGGTCTCGCGGGTGATCAGCATCTCGTACAGGCCGGGCGCGACGCTATCGATGATGGTCAGCAGCTCGGCGATCTCCGAATGCTCCTTCAGCGCCACCGCGCCGGAGACGAAGATGCCGAGATGCCCGATGTCGTCGTGCATCAGGTAGACGATGGTCTGGCCGAGCGTCTTGATCTCCTGCTCGTCGCGGTAGACGTCGGCGATCCAGCGCAGCGCCTGGCCGGGCGGGGTGATGTTGTCGCCGGCCGAGGCGAAGACCACGACGGGGCTGCGCACCGCCCGCATGTTGAAGGTGGCGCCGCCGCCGGCGCTGATCTCGCCGCGGGCGAAGCGGTCGCCGATGAACAGGTTCTCGACGATCCAGCGGATCTCGTCGCGGTTCATCAGGAAGTAGCCGCCCCACCAGCGCTCGAACTCGAGGAAGCGCTCGGCTTCCGTGTCGGCCTTCTGGAACAGGTTGTAGTATTTCTTGAACCAGGTATTGGCAGGCGACAGGCTCTCGAAGTTCAGCACCAGCCCGGCGCCGTCGAACTTGCCGTTGCCGAGGTCGGCCATCAGCGCCGCTGGCCAGGAGCCACCGGCCAGGCCGCCCAGGTAGCGCATCGGGTTCCGCCCGCGCTCGCCCGCCCAGTAGGACAGCGGCGCGCCGTTCAGCACCAGCGCGCCGGTCAACTCGGGCTGCGAGGCGCCGAGCATCATCACCGCCCAGCCGCCCTGGCAATTGCCGATCACCACCGGCTTCGGCGCCTGCGGATGCGCCTCGTGCACCTTCTCGAGGAAGATGCCCTCGGCCCTCGTGATGTCGAGGATGGTCTGGCCCGGCTCCGGGTCGCGGAAGAAGATGACGAAGTAGACGGGGTGGCCACGGCGCAGCGCCACGCCGACCTGGCTGTCCGACTTGAAGCCGCCGATGCCGGCGCCGTGGCCGGCGCGCGGGTCGATGATGACGAAGGCGCGCAGCTTGGGGTCGGTCGGCGGGCAGTCCGCCGGTACCGTGATCCGCACCAGGGCGTAGTTGCAGGGCCGCGACAGGGTGCGGCCGTCGACCACCATCTCGTAGTCGAAGAACAGCACCGGCGGGCAGCCGGCCTCCTCGTGCTCGGTGAAGGTGTTGCCGGCCTGGCGCATGGTGTCCCAGAACAGGACGGCGCGCTGGGCGGCATCCACCGCATATTCGGCGACATCCTGGGCCAGCGCGGCCGGGTTGGCCGGCGCCTGCGGCAGCGTCGGCGGCACCAGGCTCGGGCGCAGGGCTTCGGCCTGCCGGCGGGTGACGTCGGCAAGGGCACGGGCCTGATCCATCACGCGGGACATCGTCTCGGCCCCGCGCAGCATGAGCTCACGGGCCGGGGGCGGAGGCATTACGGTCATTGTTCAGGCGTTCCTTCTCGCATCCCCATGCTGCACTGCAACATGATGCAGGTCCAGCCAATTGCACCGCCGGCCCGGGACCAGGGACGGCGGGAGGCGACGGCCGGTGCCGGACCGGTGCCGGTAACGCTGCCGGCGGCGGCCGGCTCCCGCCCTGTGCGCCGGCGCACCGTCCGGCAGGTCCCGCCGGCCCAAGGCTCCAGTTTGCTCAAGAATAGGAGAGCGCCCTGCCGATGGCCACCCGGTCCCGCCCGCCAGCGGCTGCCCTGCTCGCCGGCCTCGCCGGCAGCAGCGCGCCCGCCGGCGCCTGGGGCAGCGCGGGGCACCAAGCCGTCGGCCATGTCGCCGAACGCGTCCCGACCGCCGCGGCGCTGGCCGCGGTAGGCAGCCTCGTCGCCCCGGCCGGCCTGCCGCCGGGGACCTCCTGGGCGGACACGCTCCGCGCCACCCGGCGCGACACCGCGGGCTGGCATTTCGCCGATACCAAGATCGCCGCCGCCGGCCAGGTGCCGGCGGTGGACCGCCGCCATGGCGACTGCGCGATCGGTGCGCTCCCCCGGCTCGCCGCCCGCATGGCCGGCCGCGGCCTGCCCTCGGCCGAGCGGCAGGGAGCGCTGAAATCCGTGGGCATTCCGCCGGCGACCTGCCCCGGCCGCTGCATGCCTGCGATGAGAGGGGCCTGGGCGGCAAGGCGGTGAGGGTGCGGCCGGCCGGCCGCGACCAAGCTGCATGCCGTCCGGAAGCGCGCCACGGTCGCCGCGCTGGATCCGGATGCGGCGGGCACCAGGGCCCGGCTGGTCAGCACGGCGCGTGGCCTGGACCCGGCCGGCCGAAATCCGGCGGAGCTGCCGCGACGGGATCCACGCCGGGCTGGACAGCGGCTGGCTGGCGCCGGGCGGGACCGGCCGCCGCATGATCGCCCTGCCGGACGAGGGCGCCGCGCAGCATGCGGCCATCGCCGGCAACCGGCTGCCGCGGGCCGGGCTCCGTCTGGCGGCCGCGCTGAACGCCCGGTTCAAGGCGGCGTCGCAGTGGCCCGGCCTATGGCCGGATGATGTTCCAGTGCACCGTCAGGTTGACCTCGACCCCGTCCGGATCGGCGCCGGGCGGGAAGGCGGGCAGCACGGCGTTGCGGAACGGCCCCTCCAGCCCGGCATCCAGCCACACCGACCCCGAGCGCCGCACGATCCGCCAGGACTTCACCCGGCCGTCGGGCGCGACCAGCAGCTGGATGCGGTTCACCCCCTCGTCGCCCACCGCCGCGGCATTGGCGGGGTAGCGGACATTCTCGTCGAGCCAGCGGCGGAAGCCGCGGCGCCAGTCATCTCCGACGGTGGCGCCGCGGATGCTGACCTGCGGCTCCGGCTGGTTGCGGCCGATCACCGAGAGCGAGTTGAGCGAGAGGTCCATGCCCCGCCGCGCCTGGGATTGCGGCCGCTGCGAGGGGCTGGGGGCAAGCCGGGCGGCGTCCGGCAGCCACAGCCCGGGCAGCTGCTCCGAGGGCGGCGGCGCCGGCCGGGCCGGGCGCGGCGGGGCGATCACCGCCGCCTCCTGCTGCGGCCGCTCCTGGCGCGGTGCCGGCGGCGGCGGTGGCAGCGGCAGGGCCTCGGATTGCGCCGGGGGGGGCGGCGGCACCTCGGCATAGCGTGGCGCGGGCGGCGGCGGCACCGGCAGCGGCGGGGCGGCGGCCTCCGCCAGGCGGGGCGCGGCGGCCGGCCGCGAGGGCGGCGGCGCGGCCGGCTGCGGCAATGGCGGCGCGGGCGGCGGCGGCACGGCCGTCGGCGGCGGCACCTCCTGCAGCTCGGGCAGCGACGGGACCTGGGACCGCAGCGCTTCCGGCCCGGCTGGCGGCGCGGTCTCGGCGGTCAGGAATTCGATCGGGTAGCCGTCGGTGGAGCCCGGCTCGCGCGGCGGCGGCCGGGTCAGCACCGCCAGCACGATCAGCGCGAAGAACCCGCCATGCAGCAGCAGCGAGGCCAGCAGGCCCGGCCGCATCTCGCCGCGGCGCAGCCGGCGCGACCGCGGACGCATGGCGGGGTCCACCGCCAGCCGCGGCCATCGCAGGGCCGGGCGCGGCTCTCCCGCGGGCCGTGCCGGGGCCGGTGGGTCGGTGACGCTCACGCCCCTCGGTCAGCCCTGGCCGGGCTTGCCGCCGGACGCCCCGCCACCAGGCGTGAACATGCGGAACATCGCCGCCATGGCGTCGCGCATCTGGTCCGGCGATTGGGGCGCGAGCGGCATCCAGGTCTTCAGCAGGCTCTCCGGCGACAGCACGGTCACCGCGTCCAGCATCTGCTGCTGCACCTTGGCCATGACCGCATCCTGCATCGGCCGCAGGTCGGGCAGGCCGAGGAAGCGACGGGCTTCCTCCGGGGTGCACTCGATCTCGACATTGACCTTCATGGTTCGCGCGCTCCGCGCCGGTGCAGTCCAGGCCGCCATATGGACCCGCTTGCCGGTCGCTGCCAGCACCCGTCGTGCCGCCGGCCGGGGCGACGCATCACGCCTGCGCCGGAACCGCCGGGCGGGATTCAGTCCTCGCGCCGCAGGAAGATCCAGCAGCCACCGCCAGGGATGCCCTGCAGCCGCACCTCCAGCATGCGCTCCCGGTCGGCGAAGTCGCCGATCCAGGTGAAATGCGCCTGCACCCGGCCACTCGCCAGCCCTGCGGCCAGCCGGCCGCGGAAGCCGGGCTGGTCCATGCAGGGGGCGATCTCGGCGAAGAAGTCGAGGCCGACCGCCGGCCGGTCGCCATAGCCGGACAGCCTGGCCTCGGCCTGGCTGTACACCAGCACCCGCCCCGCAGCATCGAGCCGGACCGCGCCGAAGGGCAGCCGGTCGACCGCGCCGGGCGGCAGGCTCTCCACCCGGGTGGCCAGATCGGGGGCCGCGAAATCGAGCGGTTCGGTCATCGGCATGTCTCAGGCAGGCTCCGGCGTGGTATCGGAAAACAACGACGCGACCAGCAGATGCGTGGCGCGGCCGCCACGGCCGACCGGCAGCAACAGACGTTCGAACAACATCGGCGCTGTCCCGTCGAGGCTGAAATAGGCGAATTCGTAGCTCGGCGTGCCGCTCGCCAGCACGCGCCGATAGGCCCATGCGGCGCCGCCCAGCGGATCCAACGGCGTCTCCGGCATGTCTGCACCGATCCGTTCGCCGACAAGGGGCCGGCCGGCCCGACGTTCCATGTCGCCGCCGACCCTGACCAGGCGGAAGGAAGGTGGCACGCTGCCCGGCTCGACCTCGGCCAAGGCGAGGTTGTCGGCCAGGGCTTCGCTGCCGGCGACGTGGTCGAGCTCGCTCGGGCTGGGCAGGTCGCCCTGGCGGCGCCTGGCGGCCCAGGCTTCATAGAGCGGGCGCAGCGCCGCGGAGCGCAGGCTGCGTGCCAGCCGGTCGGAGGCTTCGCTCATCCGTCCCGCATCCGCGCCATGGCACCGATGGGTATCGGATCGCAGTTTCGCAGGCAGGAGAGGGTCAATGGAGCGATCGGAACCATGGTCTCCTTCCCTGTACACGATTCCGCGAGGAATGGGGACAGGGGGTCGCGCATGGGAACCGATCGGCGATGCCTGGCAGGCGTCTACGGCGCGGCGCTGAGGTGTTCCGGCGCCGCGCCGGGCGCTCAGTTCTTGATCTTGTGATCGTTGCCATGCCCGCCATGGCTGTGCTGGCCGCCCTTGCGGCCTGCTTCGGCGGCTTTCTGCCGGTCGTTGGCAAAGTTACCGGGGTTGGTGTCCTTGCCCTGATGGGTCCCGCCGGCACGGCCGGCTTCGCGGGCTTTTTCCCGGTCGTTGGCGAAGTTGCCGGGATTGTTCTTGCCGCCACCGCCACCCGAATGCTGCTGATTGGCCATGGTCGTTTCCATTCGCTTTGGTGCTTGCTGGAGCCACCGGCATGGCAGCTCCACACGTAAAACGCGCAGAGCCGCCGCCGTTTCCCGCTGGAACAAATTTTTTTGACGTTGGCAAAACGGTTGCAGCGGTGGCTGCCCACGACTGCGCGGGCGGCCGGGTTCCGGCCGCGATCGGCCGGGCCTAGTCTGCCGGTGGCCCAGCCCGGCAGGCCGCGAATTCGCGGCGACGCACAGGACGACGAGGGCGTGGCGGCCGGAACGGGAGGCGCGGATGACTGATCCGACGGTGCGGGCGATCCTCGACGAGCTTTGGCAAGGCGCCGGGCTGGCGGGCGAGGTCCCGGCCAGGCTGACCGGGGCTGAACCGGCGCTGCCGTCCTCCTTTCGCATCGGCGCGGCGGCCCAGGCCTCGATCGCTACGGCGACCGCGGCGGCGGCGGAGATCCACCGGAGGCGTGGCGGGCCGGCGCAGCAGGCCGAGGTCGGGATGCGCCATGCCGCGCTGGAATTCGGCTCGGAACGCTATCTGCGGCTCGGCGATGCGGCGGCGCCGGCGCGCTGGGACGACATCGCCGGGACCTATCGCTGCGGCGACGGCCGCTGGGTCCGGCTGCACACCAATTTCCCGCACCACCGGGCCGGCGTGCTGCGCCTGCTGGGCTGCGCGGGCAACCGCGCCGCGGTGGGCCAGGCGCTGCGCGACTGGGAGGGCTTCGCCTTCGAGCAGGCCGCCGCCGAGGCCGGCATGTGCGTCGCCGCCATGCGCAGCTTCGCGGAGTGGGACGCGCACCCGCAGGGCCGGGCGGTGGCGGGCCTGCCGCCGGTGCGGCTGGAGCGGATCGGCGAGGCGCCGCCCACCCCGCTGCCGCCTTTGGCCGCGCGCCCGCTGCAGGGCATCCGGGTGCTGGAGGCGACCCGGGTGATCGCCGGGCCGGTCTGCGGCCGGACCCTGGCCGCGCACGGCGCCGAGGTGCTGCATCTCAGCGCCGCGCACCTGCCGAGCTTCGACGACCTGCTGCCGGATACCGGCCGCGGCAAGCGCAGCGCCACGATCGACCTGCGCGACGCGGCCGGGCAGGCGGTGCTGCGCGGCCTGGTGGCGGGGACGGATGTCTTCGTCCAGGGCTACCGGCCCGGCGCGATCGCCGCGCATGGCTTCGCGCCGGAGGCACTGGCGGCGTTGCGGCCGGGGATCGTCTGCACCTCGCTCTCGGCCTATGGCGAGGTCGGCCCCTGGGGCGGCCGGCGCGGCTTCGACAGCCTGGTGCAGACCGCCAGCGGCTTCAACCATGCGGAGGCCATCGCCGCCGGCGCCGACCCGGCCGACCCCGACCCCAAGGTGCTGCCGGCCCAGGCGCTCGACCATGCCTCGGGCTTCCTGCTCGCCTTCGGCACGCTGGCGGCGTTGCTGCGCCGGGCGGCGGAGGGCGGGTCCTGGCGGGTCAGCGTCTCGCTCGCCGGCACCGGGCACTGGCTGCGGGGCCTGGGCCGGCTGGAGGGCGCCTTCGGCGTGCCGGTGCCGGGGCTGGACGACCTCGGCGACCTGCTGGAGACCGGGCCGAGCGGTTTCGGCCAGCTGACGGCGCTGCGGCATTCCGGCCGCCTGGCCGAGACGCCGCCTTACTGGGCCCTGCCGCCGGTGCCGCTGGGGACGCACGCGGCGGCCTGGGCCTGACCCTCCCGCCGATCGCGCCGGCGCCGGGCCGTCTTGCGCGGCGGCAGCCCTGGGGACCGTGCGGCGGGCCGCGGCGACCATGGCGCTGCGGCCGGCACGCCGACGGCCGCGAGGCGCGGCCCGGCATCGCCGATCCGGCATCGCCGTCCCGGCCCGCCGCCACCGCCTGGCGGAGGGGCCGGTGCCGTCAGTCCGCGGTGATCCTGGCGTCGCGCACCAGCACCTCCATCGCCGCCCGCTCCGCCTTCAGGAAGGCGGCGAAATGCGCCGGGTCGGTGCCGAGGCCGATGGCGCCCAGCGTCGCCAGCCGCTGCTGCACCCCGGCATCGGCCAGCGCCGCGCGGCAGGCGGCGTGGATCCGCGCCACCGCCTCGGCCGGCAGTCCGGCGGGGCCGTAGACCCCGTTCCATTCGGCCTGGTCGTAGCCGGGGAAGCCAAGCTCGGCGACGGTCGGCACGTCCGGCAGGGTCGCCACCCGCGCCGCGGTCGACACCGCCAGCGCCCGCAACTGCCCCTGCTGCACCAAGGCCGCGGCCGAGGCGACGGTGGCGAAGCCGAAATCGACGTCGCCGGCGAGCACCGCCTGCAGCGCCGGCCCGCCGCCGCGATAGGGCGCATGGGTCAGCTCGACCTTGGCGCGGCTGGCCAGCAGCGCGGTGGCGATGTGGTTGGAGATGGCATTGCCCGAGGAAGAGTAGCTGAGCCGCCCCGGCTCGGCCCGGGCCCGTGCCAGCAGCGCCTCCAGCGATGCCAGCCTGCTGTCGGCCTTCACCACCAGGATCAGCGGGTAGACGGTGACACGGCTGATCGGGGTGAAGGCGGTCGCGTAGTCGAAGGCGAGGTTGCGGAAGATGAAGGGCGCCACCGCCTGGTTCGCCGCGTCGACCAGCAGCGTGGTGCCGTCCGGCGCGGCGCGGGCGGCTTCCTGCGCGCCGATGGTGCCGCCGCCGCCGGGCCGGTTCTCCACCACCGCCGGCTGGCCGAGGACGCTGCCGAAGGTCGGGGCAAGCAGCCGCGCCGTGGTGTCTGCGCCGCCACCCGGGGTGAAGGGCACCACCAGCCGGACCTGGCGCGGCGGCGCCCATTGCGCGCGCGCCGGGGCGGCGGCCATCGCCGCGCCGGCGATCAGGGCGCGGCGGCCCAGGGTGATCCTGCTTGGTGTCATGTCGGCCTCCCGGTCCGCCCAGGATAGGACGCGGCGGGCGACGCGCCTATCGCCCGATCCGGCGGCGCAGCATGTCCAGCAGCATGGCGTTGAAGGTCTCCGCCGCCTCGTAGGCCACCCAATGGCCGGCGCCGGGGATGACGCCGGTCCAGGCCTCCGGCTGCACGCCGTGCAGCGCGGCGAAGCGCAATTCCAGCTCCGGCCAGGCGATCGCGTCGCGCTCCCCGTAGAGCAGCGCCACCGGGCAGCGCGCCCGCGCCACCGAGTCCCGCAGGCTGGTGCTGCTGGCGAAGCCGCGGCTGACGAAGCGGGCGTGCCGCGTGTTCCATTCCTGGATGACCAGCGCCAGCGGGTCGATATTGGCCGGGTCGGCGAACATCAGCGCGGCCAGGTTGTGGCGGTGGGCGGCGATGCGGGCCTCGCCTTCGAGGCTGCGCACCTTGGTCAGCTCGGTCACCTGCCGCCGCGGGCCGAGCGCCCCGGCGCCGACCAGGGTCACGCTGCGCAGCTCGGCCCCGGCCTGCGCCGCGACATGGCCCGAGAGCAGCGCGCCGTAGGAGAAGCCGCAGAGGTCGTAGGCGGTGCCCTCTCCCAGCACCTGGCCGATCCCGGCGCGGATGATGGCGGCGACCGGGGCGGGACTCTCGGCCGGCGGCGGCAGGGCGCTGTCGCCGAGCCCGGGGATGTCCGGGCAGACCACCATGCGCTGCCGCGCCAGCGGCGCGATGTTGCGCGCCCAGTGGCGCCAGGACCCGCTGCCGCCATGCAGCAGCACCAGCGGCGCCCCGTCACCCCAGACGTGCCAGGCCATGGTCCCGTCGCCGCAGGGGGTCTCGAGGCGTCGGGCGGCGGCCTGCAGCCGGGCGAGCATCGCCTCTGGCGCCTCGGTGGTCATCTCCGGCCCGTCCTGCATCGCATCCTGGTCCCGCTGTCCCGTCCCATGGCGGGTTTGTCGGCCGGGCGGCGCGGGCTGTCCAGCTATCGCTCCCGGTTGGTGAAGCAGGCATTCCCCAGGCCGGTGCCGATGGTCAGCACGCCCCAGCGCTTGACGTCGCCCATCCAGGGCCGCTGGCTCAGCCCCTGCACGACGGCGTCGTTGTGCACCACCACCACCGTCTCCTGCCCGTCGATCTGCGGCAGCGCGCAGCGCAGGCGCTCCGGCAGGTTGAAGCGGCTGCTTTCCCAATTGCCGGGCAGGTTCTGGGCGCCCTTGGCGATGCTGCCATCGGCCTCGATATGGCCGGGGCAGCCGACGCCGATGAAGGGCGCCAGGTGCAGCCCGCGCTTCTCCGCCTTCTTCAGCAGGTCGCCGAGCATGTCGACCAGCCGGTCGATCGCCGCCTCCCGCGCCGGCTTGTCGGCGCGGTGCTGCCAGATCTCGCTTTCCCAGATGCAGGCCTCCGACAGGTCCGCCGCCTTCTTCAGGTGCGGCCGCACCAGCCCGGCGCGGATGTTGGACCCGCCGATATCGACCGCCAGCAGCGCGTCGTGCCCCTTGAAGATCCAGGGCGGCGCGAGCTGCACCACGCCGATCATCCCCGCCTCGTCCGGGTCGTGCCGGATCGGCCGCAGGTCGAGGTCGATGTCCTCGCCCTTCAGGATCATCGCGGTGCGGCCGATCGCCAGCTCGCCCACCCGGCTGCCGCGCATGCCGCCGCCGACGACGATGCGCTCGACCTCGCGCCAGTCCTTCAGCTTCAGCAGGGCGCGGACCACGGTGGCGAGGGACTGGGCGAATTCCTCGACCACGCCATGCACCAGGCCGGCGGCCTCGGAGTCGCCCTCGGCGAGCAGGGCATCGAGTTGCTTGCGGTGGATGTCCGCGGTCGGCGCGTCGCCCAGCGGGTCGTCCTTGGCGCTGTCGCGGATGCGCCTGCGCCAATGGTCCAGCAGCGCCTTGAAGGCGCGGCTGCTGGCGCGGTCGCCGAGGAAGCCCTCGGGCGTTCGCAGCTCGGCGTTGTAGCTGTCGACGGTCACGGCCGGCAGCGTCGCCGTGCCGTGGTCCTGGAAACGGGGCGGGGCGGGATGGCCGGACGGTTCGCTCATGCGGCGCCAACGCCGGCGCTGGCGTTCCGTTCAGCGCTCCGGATAGCGGATCGCCACGACCTCGATGCCCTCGACGCCCTGCGGCGTCCGCAGCCGGGCGGTGTCGCCCACCTGGGTGCCGAGCAGCGCGCGGGCGACCGGCGAGACCCAGGAGATCCGGCCGGCCGAGCTGTCGGCCTCGTCGACCCCGACGATGGTGACCGTCACCTCGCGGTCGTCCTCGCGCGCATAGGTGACCGTCGCGCCGAAGAACACCGTGCCGCGCCTCGACTGCGCCGCCGGGTCCACCACCTGGACCTTCTCCAGCCGCTTGCGGATGAAGCGGACCCGGCGGTCGATCTCCCGCAGCCGGCGCTTGCCATACTGGTAGTCGGCATTCTCCGACCGGTCGCCGAGGCCGGCGGCCCAGGAGACGACCTCGACCACCTTCGGACGTTCGTCGTACCAGAGCCGGCGCAATTCCTCGGCCAGGGCGGCATGGCCGGCGGGGGTCATGTAGAAGGGCGTGCCGGCGGGCAGGCCGGGCGGGCCCTCGTCGTCATCGTCGTCCGTGGTGGCCATGCCGTCTTGTAGCCGGGCCGGCGCCGGGGCGCACGGCGCGGCCGCCGTGCATATGGTCGGCTGTCGACCTGCCGCAGCAAGGCGCGGGATCAGGCGTGCCCCCGGTGGACGCCCGCGTCCGGGCCACCCGCGGCGGCCCGTCCCGGACAAGGGAAGGGCGGGGTTCGAGGCGGGAATGCTTTCCCCCTCCCCGAACCTGCCTGCCCGAGGGACACTCAGGCCGCCGCCAGGCTCACCGCCTCCGTCGTCAGCGGCGCCGCGTCCGACCGATCCAGCGCCGCGATGCTCACCCGCGGCTTGCCGCATTCCACCGGGCCATAGGCCGAGCAGAAGGCGACCTCGGCGGCGTCGCGGCCGATGCCGATCCGCACCAGCCCGTCCGGCGCCGCCTTGCGGGTCGGGTCGAACAGGTACCAGGCGCCGCCTTCCGGCCCTTCCAGCCAGGCTTCCATCACCGCGTGGAAGTCGGGCGGCGAAAGCCGCCAGGCATAGGCGCTGACGAAGCGCGCCGGGATGCCGAGCGCGCGGCAGAAGGCCATCGCCAGATGGGTGAAGTCGCGGCAGACCCCCTGGCGCTGCACCAGCGTGTCGCGCGCCGAGGTGTGCTCGTCGCTGCTGCCCGGCGTGTAGTCGAGATGGTCGTGGAGCCAGTTGCAGATCGCCACGACCCGGTCGTAGCCCTGCGGCAGGCGGCCGAACTCCTTCTGCGCGAAGGAGACCAGCAGGTCGGATTCGACGTAGCGGCTGGGATAGAGATGGGTCAGCACCTCCAGCGGCAGGCGGCCGGCCGGCATCTCCCCCACCGAGCCGGGCGCGAGCACCGCGGGGTCGAGCCGCACCACCGCGTCGTACCGCACGGTCAGCCTGCCCTTGCCGGCGCATACCCGGACATAGCGGTTGCCGCTTTCCGGCATGGTGAAACGATCTTGAACGAGGTCCTGGGAGAAGGTCAGCGCCTCCTCCAGCACCGTCTGGTTGGGGCGACGCTGCGCCTCCAGGTTGAAGACGAAGGGTGTGCCGCCCTCGGCCTGCACGTCGTAGTCGAGCTCGCAGCCCACCCTGTACCGCATCGAGGTCCCGCTTTCCTGTATCCGCGCTATCGCGCCTGTGAAGGGCCGGCGTAACGCCGTCCGGCCTCTGCGGTTTCCGCATGGCTGGCCAGGGCCGGGCGCATCGGCCTTCACTCCGCCGGGACCGGCACCGCCCCGGGCAGGGGGGCGGCGCGCTGTGTCAGCACGGCGTCCAGCGCCAGCACCCGTTCGGCCGAGGCGCCCCAGGTCGCCACCCGCTCCATGCTGGTGACCGGCCAGGTCAGCGCCGCGGCCAGCTGCTGGAAGGCCTGCGCCCCCTGCATCAGCCCGCCGAGCGTCACCACGCCCTGGAAATAGCCCGGCAGCCCGGCGAGGATCGGGAAGGTCGTGGTCAGCCTGCCATGCCCGGCATTGTACGCGGACAGCCGCGCCATGCTGCGGGTCTGGCCATTCCAGGTGCGGCCGACCATGCCGAACAGCGGCTGCAACCGCGCCATGCCGCCGCGTCGCGCTGGTGGCGCCTCGTCCCGCAGCCGCACCAGGGCGACGCGGAATTCCGCCTCCGCGGCCTGTCGCCGGTCGGTCGCCGCCACCAGCGGCCGGCCGAGCGCGAAGGCGGCGACGCCGCTGACCAGGGCATAGATCAGCGCCAGCCAGACCAGGTAGCCCGGGATCGTCACCGCCTGGCCGAAGACCTGGAAGGTCGGGCTGCCCGACAGCTCCCAGAGCAGGCCGCCGAAGATCACCAGCAACAGCGTGGCCTGCCAGAGCGAGCTGCTGAGCTCGACCGCCTCCTCGGTGGCGATGCGGATGTCCTCGGCGATGCGGCCGTCGATGTTGGCCGCACCTGCCACGGCCTCGGCCGGGGTGGCGCGCCGCAGCCAGGCGGCGGCCAGCCGGTCGGTCAGCCAGCGCCGCCAGCGCAGCTGCAGGGCGCGGCGGCAGGTGAGGTGCAAGCCGGATTGCAGCCCGAAGCCGAGCACGAGCAGCGCCAGCACCAGGCACTGCGCCGGCAGCTCGGCCACCGCGCGGCGGTCCAGCACGTCGAACAGGGCCCCGAGCCAGGTGTTGAAGCGGACCGACAGGGCGATCTCGGCGGCGGTCAGGCTGGCCAGGATGGCGGTGAGGGCAACCGCCTGCCAGCGCGTCGGCCCGGACCAGAAACCGCCGGCGACGGCGGCGAAGCGGGCGGGCAGGGGGCGCAGCCGGGCCAGATCCTCGGTATCCGCCATGCCGCTCGATCCCCCCGTCATCCTGTCATGGAACAATGCGAAGCGGCCCCGGGTTGCTCCTGACCGTTGCCGCGATGCACCGCGCACGCTGTGCTGAACCGCGGGTCGGCCCATATGCTGCGGCGATGGAATGGCAGGCCCCCGCCGTGGTGCTGGATGCCCGCCCGCTCGGCGAGAGCGGCGCGGTGGTCTCCCTGCTGACCGAGGCGCATGGCCGGCATGCCGGCCTGGCCAAGGGTGGCGCCTCGCGTGCCCAGGCGCCGGTCTGGCAGCGCGGCAACCTGGTCGAGGCGCGCTGGGTGGCGCGGCTGGCCGACCAGCTCGGCGCCCTGACCGGGGAGCTGGTGCATCCCGCCGCAGCGCTTGCGATGCAGGACCCGCTGGCGCTCGCTTTGCTGTCCTCCGCCTGCGCCATGGCCGAGAGCGCGCTGCCGGAGCGGCAGCCGCATCCGCGCTGCTTCCACGGGCTGGTCTCGCTCATCGCCCGGCTGGGCGAGGGGGCCGCGCCGCTGCTGCCCGACTACGTGCGCTGGGAGGCCGACCTGCTGGCCGAGCTGGGCTACGGCCTCGACCTCGCCCGCTGCGCCGTCACCGGGGCGACGGAGGATCTGGTCTGGGTCTCGCCGCGCACCGGCCGCGCGGTCTCGGCCGCCGCGGGGGCGCCGTGGCGCGACCGGCTGCTGCCGCTGCCGCGCTACCTGCTGGGGCAATGGGGCGGGGCAGGGCCGGCGGACTGGCTCGCCGGGCTGCGGCTGACCGGGCATTTCCTGGCGCGCGACCTGTTCGGGGAGCGGCACGAGGCGATGCCGCAGGCCCGGGGGATGCTGGCCGACCGGGTGGCGGCCCTTGGCGCCGGGTTGCGACAGGCTACCTAAGCATCACCCGGCGCGCGAGGCAGTCCGCGCCATCCAACGGAGCCAGCCAGTTGCGCCGCATCCCCGTCCTCGCCGTGCTCGGCCTGCTCGCGGGCCCGGTATCGGCCGCCCCGGACCAGGTCTTCGCCACCCCCTCCGGCCCCTTCATCGACCTCGCCCCGCCGGCCGGGTCGGGGCCGGTGCGGCTGGCGGTCGGGCAAGTGGTGCGCATCGGCCGACTGGAAGGCGAGACGGTGATCGACACCACCGCCTATGTGCAGCAACCGACGCCCGAGGCGATGGAGAGCCTGGTCCGCCGCCTGGCCGCCACCGGGGCACGGCTGGTCCCGCTGACCGATCCCAGCAGCCAGCGGACCTGGATCGCCGCCGACCGGGTGGTGCTGGTGCGGGGGTCGGAGACCCGGCATGCCGCCGGCGCCCGCGCCGCGATCGTCCTAACCGGGCTGCGCAACACCCGGGACGTTGCGGTGCGCGAGACGGTCGAGGAGGTCATGGCCGCGCTGGCCCGCTGATCCGGTGGCGCCCGCCGCCCCGACCGGCTAGAAGGGAGGAGAACGAAGCGCGAATCCCTGACCCATGCCCGAGCAGACCCCCGACCGGACCAAAGCCCCGCCCGCGTCCCCGGACGGTGGCACCATCAAGGACCGCACGCTGGCGACCGCGCTGTCCGAGCGCTACCTCGCCTATGCCATGTCCACCATCATGTCGCGGTCCCTGCCGGATGTGCGGGACGGGCTGAAGCCGGTGCATCGGCGGCTGCTCTGGGCGATGCACCAGCTCAAGCTGGACCCGGCCGCGGGCTTCAAGAAATGCGCCCGCATCGTCGGCGACGTGATGGGCAAGTACCACCCGCATGGCGACGCGGCGATCTACGACGCCATGGTGCGGCTGGCGCAGGAATTCGCCGCCCGCTTCCCGCTGGTCGAGGGCCAGGGCAATTTCGGCAATATCGACGGCGATAACGCCGCGGCCATGCGCTACACCGAGGCCCGGCTGACGGAAGTCGCCCAGGCCATGCTCCAGGGGATCGACGAGGACACCGTCGATTTTCGCGCCACCTACGACGGCGAGGAGCAGGAGCCGGTGGTACTGCCGGCGGCCTTCCCGAACCTGCTGGCCAACGGCGCCAACGGCATCGCGGTCGGCATGGCGACCAGCATCCCGCCGCACAATGCCGGCGAGCTGTGCGCCGCGGCGCTGGCGCAGCTGCAGGTCTTCCGCGAGCGGAAACTGAGCCTGGAGCAGGTGGCGCTGCATGCGGCGGAGGGTGCGCGGGCCGGGTTCCTCGACGCCTCCCTCGCGCCGATGCTGGCCGTCATCCCCGGCCCGGACTTCCCCACCGGCGGCGTGCTGGTCGAGCCGCCCGAGGCGATCCGCGAGGCCTACCGCACCGGCCGCGGCGGCTTCCGGCTGCGGGCGCGCTGGGAGAGGGTCGCGGCCAAGGGCGGCACCTGGCAGGTCGTCGTCTCCGAGATCCCCTACCAGGTGCAGAAGGCCAAGCTGATCGAGCAGATCGCCGCCCTGCTGGAGGAGAAGAAGCTCCCGCTGCTGGGCGACATCCGCGACGAGAGCACCGACATCGTCCGCCTGGTGCTGGAGCCGAAGAGCCGCGCCGTCGACCCGGCGGTGATGATGGAGACGCTGTTCCGCGCGACGGACCTGGAAACCCGCCTGCCGCTGAACATGAACGCGCTGGATGCCGAACGCACGCCGCGGGTCATGGGCCTGCCCGAGGTGCTGTGGTCCTGGCTGGAGCACCGCCATGTCGTGCTGGTCCGGCGCACCGAACACCGGCTGGCGGCGATCGCCCGGCGGCTGGAGATCCTCGACGGCTACCTCATCGTCTATCTCAACCTCGACGAGGTGATCCGCATCGTCCGCGAGGAGGACAAGCCGAAGGAGGCGCTGATGGCGACCTTCTCGCTGACCGAGCTGCAGGCCAACGCCATCCTCGACATGCGGCTGCGCGCGTTGCGCCGCCTGGAGGAGATGGAGATCCGGAAGGAGCACAAGAAGCTCTCGACCGAGCAGAAGGGCCTGCAGGGGCTGCTGGGCTCCGAGCCGAAGCGCTGGGCGGCGATCGAGACGGAGATCGAGGCGACCCGGAAGGCCTTCGGCGAGGGCCCGCTCGGCGCCCGCCGGACCGAGACGGGGCGCCTGCTGCCGGCCGTGCTGGTGGACGAGGCCGCCTTCGTCGAGCGCGAGCCGATCACCGTCATCCTGTCGGAGAAGGGCTGGATCCGCGCCCAGAAGGGGCACCTCGCGCCCGAGGCCGAGCTGCGCTTCAAGGAAGGCGACCAGCTGCATACCTGGGTGCATGCGCAGAGTACCGACCGCATCGTGCTGTTCGCCACCAACGGCCGCGCCTACACGCTGAAGGCCGAGGCGATCCCGCGCGGCCGCGGCGACGGCCAGCCGGTGCGGCTGATGGTCGACATGACCAACGAGGACACCATCATCCGGGTCTTCGTGCATGCCGAGGCGAAGCGCTACCTCGTCGCCGCCACCGACGGCCGCGGCTTCGTGGTGAAGGGCGAGGACCTGCTGGCCGAGAAGCGCACCGGCAAGCAGGTGCTGCTGACCGAGGCGGGGCAGGAGGCCGCGGTCTGCGTCGAGGCCGAGGGCGACCATGTCGCGGTGATCGGCACCAACCGCAAGCTGCTGGTCTTCCCGCTCGACCAGGTGCCGGAGATGGCGCGGGGCCGCGGCGTGCAGCTGCAGAGCTACAAGGACGCCGACACGGTGCTGGCCGACGTGAAGGTCTTCACCCGCAAGGAGGGGCTGAGCTGGGCGCTGGGCGACCGGCAGCGGCTGGAAACGGACCTGACCACCTGGCGCGGCAACCGCGCCGGGGCGGGCAAGGCGCCGCCGAACGGCTTCCCGAAGAGCGGGCGGTTCGAGTAGAAAGGCAAGACTGGGGAGGAAAAAAGCATGTCCTCCCCATTGGACACATGCGTCCAACCCCAGCTTTGCTTTTTCCGAGTCTGGCACTCGCCGCGCGGCGAACGCCAGAGTCGGAAAAATAGATGAGGGGTCCGGGGAGAATACTTTCTCCCCGGCCTTCTTACTTTTTCCTGGAAACGATCATCACCTTACGGCTTACCCCGCCGTCTCCGGCACCATCGCGCTCTCGGCCGGCACCATGCTGTCCTCCAGCACCCGCCAGACGCCGCCGGTGAGGATCTCGCTCGGCCGGTAGCGCGACTTGTAGGACATCTTCCGGCTCTCCGGCACCCAGTAGCCGAGGTAGACGTAAGGCAGCCCCAGCGCCCGGGCCCGCGCCACCAGCCAGAGGATCGCCCAGGACCCCAGGCTGCGCCGCGCCTCGGCCGGGTCGAAGAAGGAGTAGACCGCCGAGAGCCCGTCGCTCAGCCAATCCGTCAGGCAGGCGCCCAGCAGGCGGTCCTGCGCGTCGCGGAACTCGATCATGCCGGTGGTGATCGGGGTGTCCTCGACCATGGCGCGGTAGTCGTAGAAGCCCATCGCCGCCATGTCGCCGTCGCCGTGCCGGGCCTGCTGGTAGCGCTGGAAGAGCTGGAACTGCTCGGCCGTGGCGCGCGCCGGCATCTCGAACCCGGCCACGTCGGCGTTGACCTTGTTCAGTTTCCGGTGCGCCCGGTTGGGCTCGAACTGCGGCACCAGGATGCGGATCGGGACGCAGGCCGAGCACCCCGGGCAGACCGGCGAATAGGCGATGTTGTGGCTGCGGCGGAAGCCGGCGCGCGACAGCCGGTCGTGCAGGGCCTCGGCATCCGGGCCGGTCAGTTCGGTCACGATCTTCCGTTCCGTCCGGCCGGCCAGATAAGGGCAGGGCAGCGGGGCGGTGGTGTAGAAGAACTGCGGGCGGCGGGTTGGGCGGTGCAGCATCGGCCTTACGTGTCGACGGAGACAGTGTCGGGGGGAGAGCCGCTGAAATCAACCACTTCGGCACAACGGGGTTCACCGCGCATCAAGGATTGAGCGTGATGCGTCCTTCCAGCGCCGCGGGCGCCTTGCGCAGCGTCGGCATCCGGCCGTCCCGCCATGCCGCCAGAAGGTCGCCCCAATGGCCGGAGGCCGGGTTGCCGGACTGCCCGGTGGCGATCACCGCGAGCGTCGCATCCGGATCGACCAGGTCCGCCACCAGCCGCAGCCCGGCGCCATGGACATGGGCATAGGGGGCGGGACCGAAGCCGCGGAGGCCGCCGCGCAGCACGGTCCATTCATCGCCGCCGGTCGCGGCCACGAGGCCGGTGAGCCAAGCAAGGCCCGGCACGAGGCGCAGCAAGGGGTGCTCGAACCGGGCGACATGCACCGCGCCCCAGCGCCAGGCGGCGGGGTCCGGCCCCTGGGTCGCGGCCAGCTCCGCCACCGCCTCGGCCAGCGCCCGGCCGGCGAGGCCGGCGCAATCGCCGCCGCACCAGGCGGCGCCGGCGCCATCGGGCGAGAGCACCAGGCGGAGGAAGGCGGCACGCGGCGTCCAGCCGCCCTCCGGCACCCCGCCCGCGGCCAGCGCCAGCGTTCCCAGCCGGCGGATCCAGGCGTTGAAGACCAGCCCCTCCGGCCGGTCGGCCCGGACATCGCCGTCCCAGGCCAGCAGCAGGTCATGCGCGGTGCCGGCCGCTCCGTCGGGCCGCGGCAGGCGGCGCAGCAATGCCTCGGGCCCCAGCAGGTCGCGCGCGAAGGTCGAGACGGTGTCCCGCTGCATCGCGGCGAAGCCGGCGGCGTCGTGCCGCGGCCGGGCCGCCAGCATCTCCCCGATCCGCCGGAAGCGCGCATCGTCCGGCCAGTCGCGGCCGAGGAAGACCGGGCTGCCCGGCGGCACCGGGCGATTGTTGGCATTGGCGATGGCGCCGCTGGCCGGATCCTCGACATGCGGCATCTCCTCGAAGGGGATCCAGCCGGTCCAGTCATGGCTGCCGTCCCAGCCCGGGGCGGGCAGCGTCCCGTCGCCGGCCCGGCGCCGCGGCATGCGGCCGGTGAGGAACATCCCGATCCGCCCGGCCCGGTCGGCGACCATCAGGTTCTGCGGCGGGCTGGAGATCAGCGCCGCGGCGGCGCGCGCCTCGGCCAGCGACCCGGCGCGGTTCAGCGCCAGCAGCCCGGCGGCGGCGGCATCGGCCGGCGCCAGGTTGGCCATGGCGACGGCCAGCACCCGGTCGGCCGGCGGGGATTCGTCGAGGTCGGAGATCACCGGGCCGTGCCGCGTCTCCCGCACCCGCAGCGTCACCGGGGCGGCGCCGCGGACCCGGATCACCTCCTCCCGCACCGTGAAGGGCCGCGGGCCCTCCGGCGTCTCGTAGGCGTCCGGTCCGGCCAGCCGTTCGATGAAGACGTCCTGGCTATCCGAATGGGTGGTGGTGAAGCCCCAGGCGAGGGCGGCATTGCGGCCGATCACCATGAACGGCACGCCGGGACTGGTCGCCCCCGCCAGCATCCGCCCGTCGCCCAGGTCGATCCGCGCCAGGTACCAGAGGATCGGCGCCTGGAAGCCGAGATGCGGGTCCGAGGCCAGGAGCGGCGCGCCGGAGGCGGAGCGGGAGGCCGCGACCGCCCAGGCATTGCTGGCGGAGCCGGGCAGGGTGCCTGGCTCGGGGAAGCGCGGCAGCGCGGCGGCGAGGCGGCCGAGGTCCAGCCCCGCCAGGTCGGGCCGGCCGGCGGTGGCATCCTCCGGCCAGAGCTCCCGCTGCCGCGCCTCCGGCAGGATCGCCGCCAGCCGGGCGCGGTCGAGCTCGGCCCGCCAATTGCCGGACAGCCAGATGCCCATGACCTTGGCCCAGAGCAGGCTGTGTTCCGGCTGCCAGGGCTCCGGCGCCCCGAGCAGGAGGAATTCCGGGGCGGCGAAGCGGCCATGCGCGGCGATCCAGGCATTCACCCCGGCGGCATAGGCCTTCAGCAGCGCCTGGGCATCGACCGGCAGGGCGGCGACATCCGCCGCCGCGCGCTGCGCCAGGCCCAGCGTCCGCACGAAGCGGTCGGCCCGCAGCGTCGCCGGGCCGGTGATTTCCGAAAGCCGCCCCGCGGCGCCGCGGCGCATCAGCTCCATGGCGAAGAGCCGGTCGCGCGCATGCAGCCAACCGAGCGCCATGGCGGCATCGGCTTCGGTTCGGGCGGCGATGCGGGGGATGGCGTGGTCGTCGAGGGTGACGGTGACGCGGGCGGCGAGGCCGGGCAGCCGCAGGGTAGCGTCGCGTGCCGGGACGGTCCACCAGACCAGCCCGGCCAGCAGCGCCGCCGGGACGAGCGCCACGGCCAGGAGGATGAGCAGGCCGCGTCGCAGCCAGCGCCCGAGGCGACGGCGCGGGGTCAGCGGGAGGGCGCCGGCCTGGCCGGCAGCATCGCCTCGGGACCATGCACGGATGCGACCATCGGGGACCCCTGAGCATCCGGGGCCTCGCCGCGCGCCGGTCTCCATGGTCTAGCCCAGGCCGCCCGCCCGCGTCCATGCGGTGGGCCCGAGCCGGGCACGAGGCCCGCCGGCCGATGCTGCCCGCCGCCGCAGCCGCCGCTGCGGACTCCGCAGGACGGCGTCGTCGATGCGGCCGGTGTCTCTGCGGTGCGGCTGCCCGCGCTCGAGCGGTGATGCCGCGCTGGCCAGCCGGAGTGTTCCCAACCCGGCCGGGTGCGGGCTAGCATCCCCCGCAACAACCAAGGGATGGAGGAAGCCAATGCGCGGTGTCTGTTTCACCGGTGACCGGGAGCTGGAGCTCATCTCCTTCCCCGACCCCACGCCGGGCTTCGGCGAGGTGGTGCTCGAGATGAAGGCCTCCGGCATGTGCGGCAGCGACCTCAAGCAGTACCGCCGGCAGCGCGGCGTGCGGCAGAACAACGGGCTGGCGACGCCGGAGGGCCCGACCATCGCCGGGCACGAGCCCTGCGGCGTGGTCGCGGCGATCGGCCCCGGCGTCGATCCCCGGCTGGCCAAGGAGGGCGCCCGGGTGATGGTGCACCACTACCAGGGCTGCACCACCTGCGGCCATTGCCGCACCGGCTGGCAGCAGCTCTGCCAGAAGACCAGCGTGAAGGTGTACGGCAACAACGCCCATGGCGGCCATGCGCAGTACATGTGCGTCCCGGCCAATACCCTCATCCCGCTGCACGAGGCGCTGACCTTCCAGGCGGGTGCGGCCATCTCCTGCGGCACCGGCACGGCCTGGGGCGCGCTGCGGCGGATGAACATCTCCGGCAACGACACCATCGCCATCTTCGGCCAGGGGCCGGTGGGCCTGTCCGCCACGCAGCTGGCCACCGCGATGGGCGCGCGGGTCATCGCGCTCGACATCTCGCCGCAGCGGCTGCAGCGGGCCAAGGAATTCGGCGCGGCCGAGACCATCAACCCCTCCAATGTCGACCCGGTGGAGGCGATCCGCGAGCTGACCCACGGGCTGGGGGCGGACCTCACGCTCGACACCTCCTCCTCGCCGCAGGCACGGATCCAGGCGATCCGGTCGCTGAAGGTCTGGGGCACCTGCTGCTTCGTCGGCGAGGGCGGCGAGGTGACGATCGACGTCTCGCCGGACATGCTGCGGCGGCAGGCGACCGTCATCGGCTCCTGGACCTTCTCCTCCGTGGGGCAGGAGGAGTGCGCGCAGTTCATCGTCGACCGCGGCATCAAGGTGGACGACCTCTTCACCGAGACCTGGAAGCTCGACCAGGCGGAGGAGGCCTACAAGCTGTTCGACCAGCAGAACACCGGCAAGGGCGTCTTCCTGATCTGACGCGGCAGGCGGGCCTGCCGGTGGATCGGCCCGGGGTCAATCCTCCGCCCAGGCTATCCGTTCCGACTGGTCCGCCGAGGCGACGCGGTCCGGCAGCGGCAGGATATAGGCGTCGACGGCGAAGAGCCAGAAGCCGACGGCGATGGCCACGAGCAGCACCGTCCTGACAGGACGGCCGCGGGGGGAAACTGGGATCATGCGGGGCCTCCTTGCGGCAGGGTCGCCGCATCCGGCGCACCCGTCTGTGCGATACGGCACAGACAAATGGTTGGATGCGATACATTCCGCTTCCGGAACGCCTCCAGGTCAGCCTCGGCATTGGCCGGGGGACCAGCGGGTCGGGTCCGTTGCGGCCATATGCTGCGGGGTGGCGACGACCCCCAGGCCGCCGAGCGGACGGACCGGCAGGGCATGCCGAAGGTCTGCAGGACGACCCTTGGGATCACGGCCCCAGCACGGTGATCCGGGACGGGGTGGTGGGGACCGGAAGATCCGCCGTCCCGCCGAGGTGGCGGCTGGCCACGCAGCCGAAGAAGACGAGGTTGCCGAGCAGCAGCAGCAGCGCGAGGGCCGCATCGCTCTTTGACAGGTGCCGCGGCACGGGCTGCATGGTCGTCATCGCTGCATCCTCCTGACCCGGGCAGGATGACGCATGCGACGGACGCTTGCCGTGCGGCGCGACACAACACGGCACAGGGGGGCGGGGGGGGGGGCGGGCGGCTACCCGCAGACGACCTTCTCGACGCGTCCGTCGCGCAGCAGCAGCGTCGCCCGTTCCGGCCGGTAGTCGCGCGTCATGGGAGCGGCCCTCCCGGCGACGCGGAGGGTACGGATGCCGGGCATCGCCTCGATCGCCGTGACCGCCTCGGCCTCGGTCAGCCCGGCCAAGGCGGGGAAGGCGGCCTGGTGCGCCGCGCAGCCGCCGGTGCCGGGCAGGCTGGCCGGCTGCGCCCAGGCCGCGGCGGCCGTCCCGAGGACGACCGCCAGGGCCAGCGCAGCCCGCATCAGCCCATGTTCACCATGATCGTCTTCTTGTGGGTGAAGTGTTCCAGCATCGCCTCGAGGCTGGCTTCCTTGCCCAGGCCGGACGACTTCACGCCGCCATAGGACAGGTTGGCCTGGACCACGAGGTTCTGGTTGATCTGCACCAGCCCGGCCTCCAGCCGGTGCGCCAGGTCGAGCCCGACCTTCAGGTTGTTGGTCCACAAGCTGGCCGCCAGGCCGTATTCGCTGTCGTTGGCCTCGGCGAGCACCGCTTCCGGGTCGTCGAAGGGCGCCATGACGGTGACCGGGCCGAAGATCTCCTCCCGCACCAGCCGGCTGTCGGCGCCGAGCCCGGTGAAGATGACCGGCTGGATGAAGAGCCCCTTCCTCAGCGCCGGGTCGGTCGGCATCGCGCTGCAGACATGCGCCGTTGCACCCGCCGTGCGCGTGCCTTCCTCGATGAAGCCGCGCACCTTCTCCAGCTGGCCTTCCGAGACGATGGTGCCGATATCGGTCTTCTCGTCCAGCGGATCGCCCATGACCATCCGGTTCACCGCGTCCTTCATGGCGCTGACGAACCGGTCGAAGATCGGCCGTTCCACGTAGATGCGGGATGCCGCGGTGCAGCTCTGCCCCTGGCGGGTGAACCGCATCGAGGTCAGCGCGCCGGAGACGGTCTTGTCGAAGTCGCAATCGGCGAAGACGATCATCGGCGACTTGCCGCCGAGCTCGAGCGTCACCGGGATCAGCTTGTTCGCCGCGGCACGCGCGACGATCTTGCCGGTCTCGACCGAGCCGGTGAAGGTGACCTTGCGGACCTTCGGGTGGTCCACCAGCGGCGCGCCGCATTCCGGCCCGAAGCCGGACAGCATGTTGAAGCATCCCGGCGGCAGGATGCGGTTCATCAGCTCGCAGATGCGCAGCACCGCGAGCGGCGCCTCCTCGGCCGACTTCACCACCACGGTGTTGCCCGCCACCAGCGCCGGCGCCACCTTCAGCGCCATCAGCAGCATCGGCACGTTCCAGGGGATGATGGCGCCGACCACGCCGAGCGGCTCGCGCACCGTCACCGACAGCACGTTGGGCGCGAAGGGCACGCTCTCGCCCTTCAGCTCCGAGCCCAGGCCGCCGAAGAATTCGAAGACGTCGGCGACGACGCCGGCCTCGACCCGCGATTCGGTGCGCAGCGCCTTGCCGGTCTCGAGCGCGATGAGCCGCGCCAGCTCCTCCTGGTGCTCCTTCAGCAGGGCGGCGCAGGCATGCACCATGGCGCCGCGCTTGCGGGCCGGGACCTTCGCCCAGTCCTTCTGCGCGCGCGACGCCACCTGCACCGCCACATCGACGTCGGCGGCATCGCCCTCGGCGGCGCGGGCCACCTCAATCCCGGTCGCCGGGTTCACCACGGCGAAGCTCTGGCCGTTGCGGCCAGGGACGTAGCCGCCGCCGATGAAATGGACGCCCGACAGCGCCTTGGCCAGCGCGAAGGGATCGAGGCAGGGATCGGCGGGGGTGGGATGCGGCCGGTCGAGCATTGGGGGTTCCTCCCGAAACGGAAACTGGCGGTATGGCTGGCCGCAAGATGATCGCGGGCGGGCAGGGCGGCAAGCCTATCCGGGCCCGCGCATCGTGCTGGCCAGGCTCGCCCCCGCGGTCAGCATATGGGCCCGCATCTGCCGCCCGGCCTCCTCGCCATCGCCGCGCAGCACCTCGCGCAGCACCGCCGCGTGCTCGGCGAAGGAGCGCCGCAGCCGGTCGGTGCCGTCGAGCTGCGCCCGGCGGAAGGGCGCCAGCCGCAGCCGCAGCGCCTGGGCGTGCTCGGCAAGGAAGCCGTTATGGGTGCAGCGGTAGAGCGCCGAGTGGAATTCCCGGTTCAGCGCATCATAGGCGCCGACATCGCCGGCGCCGACCGTGGCGGCGGAGGCTTCGTGCAGCGCCTGCAGGGCGAAGCGCTCCGGCGCGGTCATGCGGTGGGTGGCGAGCCGGGCGCACATCGCCTCGGTCTCCGCCATCACCTCGAACATCTCGCCCAGGCGCTCCAGCGTCAGCGCGGCGACGCGCACGCCGCGCCGGGGCTCGATGGTGACGAGGCCGGCGGCCGCCAGTTCGCGCAGCGCCTCGCGCAGCGGGGTGCGGGAGGCGCCGAAGCGTTCGGCGGCCTGCTGCTCGTCGATCTCGGTGCCGGGGGCGAGGCGGCCGGCGATGATCTCCTCGGCCAGGGCGACGCGGATCGTCTCGGCCAGGGTGGTGACCGCGGCGGCGAGCGGGACGACCTTCGCCGCATCCGCGATGTGGCTGCGCGCCATGGCTGGTGCCCTCCGCCGTCGCACGCCTGCCAATATACAAAGGGCGCCGATTTGCGGGGTTGAGCATACGGAAATAATGTGAAACACACAATCTGAATACCAACTAGGGCGGGCAGCCCCGGGGAGAGCGCATGCAGGACGCCGCGACGCAGGTCACGCCGAGCCCCGCCCCCGGTGCCGCCGGCGTCTCCGAGACGAGGGGCTGGCTGGAACGGCTCTGGTCCAGCATCGCCGACCGCGGCCGGCCCTATGCCGATGTGCCGGGCCCCGGCCTGCCGCCGCTTGAACGCGCCCGCCGCCTGGCCCGCGCCATCCTGTCGGAGCGCGGGGAGGCCTCCGGCGCCGCCGTGGCGCGGGAGCTGCACGACAGCCTGGGCGCCCTGGCCGCCGAGGACCGCATCGCCTTCTTCCGTTTCCTCGCCGAGGACTTCGCCCCCGACGCGGCGAAGCTGCGCAGGGCGGCAGAGGCCTGGCTGGCCGAGCCCTCGCTGGAAGGTGCCGCGCGGCTGGCGGACGCCGCCGAGGCGCCGCGGCAGGAGCTGCTGCGGCGGATGAACATGGCCCCTGGCGGCACCGCCGGCCTGGTCCGGCTGCGCGAGGAGCTGACCACGCTGACCCGCGGCGAGCCGGCGCTGAGGCTGCTCGACGCCGACCTGCGGCATCTCTTCGCCTCCTGGTTCAACCGCGGCTTCCTGGAACTCCGCCGGATCGACTGGCAGACCCCGGCGGCGGTGCTGGAGAAGCTGATCCGCTACGAGGCGGTGCACGAGATCCAGGGCTGGGAGGACCTCCGCCGGCGGCTGGAGGCCGACCGCCGCTGCTTCGCCTTCTTCCACCCGGCCCTGCCGGGAGAGCCGCTGATCTTCGTCGAGGTCGCGCTCGTCCGCGGCATGGCCGACGCCGTGCAGCCGCTGCTGCAGCGCGACCAGGCGCCGGGCACCGCACGCGAGGCCGATACCGCCATCTTCTACTCCATCTCCAACTGCCAGGAGGGGCTGCGCGGCATCTCCTTCGGCAATTTCCTCATCAAGCAGGTGGTCGAGGAGCTGAAGGCCGAGCTGCCGCAACTGACCCGCTTCGCCACGCTGTCGCCGGTCCCCGGCTTCCGCCGCTGGCTCGACCGGCAGCTGGCCAGCCCGCCCGAGGGCGGCCTGTTCCGGGCGGAGGAGGCGGCGGCCTTCGGCGGCACCGACCCGGCCGAGGGCTTCAAGGCGGCCACTGCGGGCGAATGGTGGCAGGACGAGCCACGAGGCGAAGCCCTGCGCGCGCCGCTGCTGCGGCTGGCCGCGACCTACCTGACCCGGCCGAACAGCGGAATGGGCACCATCGACCCGGTCGCCCGCTTCCACCTCGGCAACGGCGCCCGGCTCGAACGCATCAACTGGCTCGGCAATACCGCCGCCCGCGGCATGCAGGAGAGCTTCGGGGTGATGGTCAACTACCTCTATGACCCCGAGGCGATCGAGGCCAACCACGAGGCCTTCGTGCATTCCGGCCAGGTGGTGCGCTCCGCCGCGGTGGATGGGTTGCTGCCGGCGCCGCGGCCCAGCGCGGCCGCGCCGTCGCGCTCGGCCCTGGCGCGTCTGCTCGGGTCGGAGGACAAGCCGGGCGGCAAGCCCGGCTGACCGCAACGCCCCGGCAGGCGCAGCCATGTCCCCGCAGACCGCCGCGATCCTCGGGCTCATGGCGATGTTCGTCATGGCCACCGCATGGCCCGTCAACATGGGCGCGGTCGGCTTCGCCATGGCCTTCCTCGTCGGCACGCTGGCGGTCGGCATGCCGGCCCCGGCGATCATCGCCGGCTTCCCCGCCGACCTCTTCGTGACGCTGGTCGGCATCACCTACCTGTTCGCCATCGCGCAGCGGAACGGCACCATCGGCTGGCTGGTGCAGCGGGCGGTGCGGGCAGTCGGCGGGCGGATCGCGGCGATCCCCTGGATCATGTTCGCCACCGCCGCGGCGCTGACCGCGATGGGCGCGGTGTCGCCCGCCGCCTGCGCCATCCTGGCGCCGATCGCGCTGCAATTCGCCAGGGGCTACGGCATCAGCCCGCTGCTGATGGGGCTGCTGGTGATCCACGGCGCCCAAGGGGGCGGCTTCTCTCCCATCAGCGTCTATGGCGGCATCACCAACCAGATCGTCGCCCGGTCCGGCCTGCCGGCGCAGGAGATGGTCCTGTTCCTGGCCTGCCTCGGCTTCAACCTGCTGGTCGCGCTCGGCGCCTTCCTCGCCTTCGGCGGCCGCGACCTGATCGGCCGGCGGCACGCGGTGCCGGCTGCCACGGCGGAAGGCAGCGCCGCCGGCCTCGACCTCCAGCAGGCAGCGACGCTTGGCGGGTTGGCGGCGCTGGCGGTCGGCGGGCTCGCCTTCGGCCTCGACATCGGCCTGCTGGCGGTGACCATCGCGGTGGCGCTGACCCTGCTGGCGCCGGCGGCGCAGAAGGGCGCGGCCGAGGCGATCGGCTGGTCCACCATCCTGCTGGTCGGCGGGGTCATCACCTATGTCGGCGTGCTGCAGGCCTCGGGCGCCATCGACGGCATCGGCCGGGGCGTCTCTGGCCTCGGCGCGCCGCTGCTGGCGGCGCTGCTGCTCTGCTACATCGGCGGCGTGGTCTCGGCCTTCGCCTCCTCCCTGGGCGTGCTGGGGGCCGTCATCCCGCTGGCGGTGCCCGTCCTGCAGCAGGGCCAGGTCGGCACCGCGGGGATGATCGCGGCCCTGGCCATCGCCTCGACCGTGGTCGATGTCTCGCCCTTCTCGACCAACGGCGCGCTGGTGGTGGCGAATGCGGCGCCGGAGGAGCGGGAGACGGTCTACCGGCGTCTCCTCGCCTACAGCATCCTTGTGGTGCTGGCCGGCCCGCCGCTGGCCTGGCTGATCCTCATCGTGCCGGGCTGGCTGTGACGCGGCGGGTCATGCTTCGCCCGGCTATGAAGCCGCGGCGGTCTGGTGCATGAGAGAGTCCGATTTTCGACGCCTTGGGGAGTGGACGATGCAGGACAACAACGGCCCGTTGCAGGGCATCCGCGTACTGGACCTCACGCGCGTGCTGGCGGGGCCGACCTGCACCCAGATGCTGGGCGACCTCGGCGCCGAGGTCATCAAGATCGAGCGGCCCGAGGCCGGCGACGACACCCGTGGCTTCGCCCCGCCCTTCATCCCGAACACGAAGGAGTCCGCCTATTTCGTGGGCGTCAACCGCAACAAGAAGTCGGTCACCGTCGATATCGCCAAGCCCGAGGGCCAGGCGCTGATCCTGCAATTGCTCGAGCACTGCGACATCCTGGCGGAGAACTTCAAGGTCGGCGCCCTGGCCAAGTACGGGTTGGGCTACGACCAGTTGAAGGCGAAGTTCCCCCGGCTGATCTATTGCTCGATCACCGGCTTCGGCCAGACCGGCCCCTATGCGCCGCGGCCGGGCTACGACGCGCTGATCCAGGCGATGGGCGGCGTCATGTCCCTCACCGGCGAACCGAAGGGCGCGCCGCAGAAGGTCGGCGTGCCGGTCGCCGACCTCTTCGCCGGGCTCTATGGCTGCATCGGCATCCTGGCCGCGGTGAACCACCGCCATGCGACCGGGCAGGGCCAGCAGATCGATATCGGCATGCTCGACACCCATGTCGCCTGGCTGGCCAACCAGGGGATGAATTACCTGGCGACCGGCGAGAACCCGCCCCGCTTGGGCAACCAGCACCCCAACATCGCGCCCTACCAGGAATTCCCCACCAAGGACGGCTACATCATCCTGGCCGTCGGCAACGACCCGACCTTCGAGCGCTTCTGCAAGGCCACGGGCCAGGAACACCTGCTCTCCGACCCGCGCTTCGCCAGCAACCCGATCCGCGTCGCCAACCGCGACCATGTGACGGCCACGCTGACCCCGGTGATGCAGTCGAAGACCACCGCCGAATGGATCGTGCTGCTGGAGGCGCAGAAGATCGGCTGCGGCCCGATCAACACGCTGGAACAGGTCTTCGCCGACCCGCATGTCATCGCCCGCGAGATGGTGGTGGAGATGCAGCACCCGGCGGGCGAGCCGGTGAAGGTCATCGCCAACCCGGTGAAGCTCTCGGCCACCCCGCCGACCTATCGGAGCCCGCCGCCGGTGCTGGGCCAGCACACCGCGGAGGTGCTGGGGGGCCTGCTCGGCATGTCGGCGGCCGATATCGCCGGGCTGCAGGAGAAGGGGATCACCTGATCCCCGCGCAGCCGTGCTTTTCCGGCGCTCCGGCGCCGGGGTAGAGGGATGAAGAGGGAAGGGAACATCCTGTCCGGGTCCGGACGCGCAAGGCGCGCCGGGCCGGCACGTCCGGCTGTGCCGCCGGGATGAGACGGGGATGACCATGCGCCGCCACCAGCTTCGCTACCTGCTGCCGATGGGCTTCTTCGCCCTGGCCTGGACCGAATGGGGGCCGGAGGACGGCTCGCCGGTCCTTTGCGTGCATGGCCTGACCCGCAACGGCCGCGACTTCGACGCGCTCGCCGCGGCACTGGCCGCCGAGGGCAGGCGGGTGCTCTGCCCCGACCTGCCTGGGCGCGGCGCCTCCGACCGGCTGCCCGACCCGTCGCTCTATGTCCCGCCGACCTACATCGCGGCGCTGTCGCATCTGCTGGCGCGGCTGGAGGGCCCGGTCGACTGGGTCGGCACCTCGCTGGGCGGCATCTGCGGCATGGTGGTGGCGGCGACGCCGGGCCATCCGATCCGCCGCCTTGTGCTGAACGACATCGGCGCCTTCGTGGCGAAGGAGTCGCTGGCGCGGATCGGCGACTACCTGGAGCATGTCGGCGACTTCGCCGATGTCCCGGCGCTGGAGCAATACCTGCGCCGGGTGCATGCGCCCTTCGGCGCGCTGAGCGACGCCGAGTGGCAGCACATGGCGGAGACCTCCGCCCGGGCGGCGCCGGAGGGGCGCGTCGCGCTGCACTACGACCCGGCGATCGCCGTGCCCCTGCGCGGGATCCAGCCGGCGGACATGGACCTCTCGCCGATCTGGACGCGGGTGACGGCGCCGGTGCTGCTGCTGCGCGGGGCGGAGAGCGACCTGCTCTCGGCCGAGACGGCGCGCGCCATGGCGCAGCGTCCGGGGGTGCGGCTGGCGGAGATCGCCGGTTGCGGCCATGCGCCGGCGCTGATGCATGCAGACCAGATCGGGCTGGTCACGGAATTCCTGGCGGGCGCCTGAACCGGCGTGTCTTCGAGGCAAGGCCGGGGAGGAAGTATCCTCCCTGGATCCTCCTCTATTTCTCTGAGTCGGCACCTGCCGCGCGGTAGGTGCCACGCCCAGAAAAAGGAAGGGTGGGGTTTGGGGAGGGAACACTTTTCCCTCCCCAACCTTGCTGACTGCGTCAGAACCCCGGCCGCGGCGTCAGTTCCATCATCACCTGGTCGAGCCCGCCATCCACCAGGATCTCGCCGCCGTTGACATAGGCGCTGCGCGGGCTGGCGAGGAAGATCACCGCGTCGGCGATGTCCTGCGGCGTGCCGATGCGCCGGCTCGGCAGCATCTTCTCCCGCCGCTCCTTCACGTCGGGCTGCTGGTAGAAGGCTTCCGACATCGGGGTGCGGATGAAGCCCGGGCTGACCACGTTGCTGCGGATGCCGTCCGGGCCCCATTCCAGCGCCAGCTGGCGCGACAGCATCGCGGCGGCGGCCTTGGACGCGCTGTAGGCCCCGCTGCGCGGCTGCGGGTTGGTCGCGGCGATGGAGGCGATATGCACCATGGCGCCGCCGCGGCCGATCATCTGGTGGCGGAAGGCCTGGGCGCAGAGCAGGTAGCCGGTCAGGTTCACGTTGAGCAGCGTGTTCCATTCCTCCAACTGCAGGTTGGCGAGCGCGCCCGGCCGCAGGATGCCGGCATTGTTCACCAGGATATCGGCGGCGCCGAGCCGGTCCGAGCTGGTCAGCGCCGCATCGGCGATGCTGCCCTCCGAGCCGGTGTCGCAGAGGATGGCGGTGACCCGGCCGCCGGCGTCGAGCAGCTGGCGTTCCAGCGACTTCAGCGAGTCGAGCTCGCGGTCGAGCAGGGCGACGGCGCAGCCGGCCTCGACGAAGGAGGCGGCGATGGCGCGGCCCATGCCGCCCGCCGCGCCGGTGACGACGGCGATCTTGCCGCCCAGCCCAAGCCAGTCGGTGTTCATGCGCTTATCCTCCCCCAATCCCGGCGCATGAGAGGCACCGGGCGGGGGGAGGTCAAGGGGCGGGGGTGCTGCGCCCGGTCAGCCCGCGCGCAGCAGTTGCGCGGCCTCGACGGCAAAATACGTCAGCACGCCATTGGCGCCGGCGCGCTTGAAGCCGAGAAGGCTCTCCAGCATCGCCCGGTCGTGCTCCAGCCATCCGTTGTTCACCGCGGCCATGATCATCGCGTATTCGCCGCTGACCTGGTAGGCGAAGGTCGGCACGCCGAAGCGGTCCTTCACCCGGCGGACGATATCCAGGTAGGGCATGCCCGGCTTGACCATCACCATGTCGGCGCCCTCGGCGAGGTCGAGCGCCACCTCGCGCAGCGCCTCGTCGGTATTGGCCGGGTCCATCTGGTAGGTCTTCTTGTCGCCGCGCAGCGCGCGGCCCGAGCCCACCGCGTCGCGGAAGGGGCCGTAGAAGGCACTGGCATACTTCGCCGCGTAGGACATGATCCGCGTGTCGATCAGCCCCTTCGCGTCGAGTGCCGCGCGGATCGCGCCGATCCGGCCATCCATCATGTCGGAGGGCGCGATGACGTCGATGCCGGCTTCCGCCTGGTTCACCGCCTGGGTCACCAGGATGCCGACGCTGTCGTCGTTGTGGACATACTCGCCGGCCCGCGTGTCGCGGATCACGCCATCATGGCCGTGGTCGGTGTAGGGGTCGAGCGCCACGTCGCCGACCAGGCCGAGCTCGGGGAATTCCCGCTTCAGCAGGCGCGCCGCGCGGCACATCAGGTTCTCGGGGTTGAGCGCCTCGGTGCCCTCGGCATTCTTGATCTCGGGCGGCGTCATCGGGAACAGCGCGATCGCCGGGATGCCGAGCGCCGCGGCCTTCTCCACGTGCCCCGCCAGCCGGTCGAGCGTGACGCGCACCACGCCGGGCATCGAGCCGACATCGGTGGTCTGGCCGCTGCCCTCGCGGATGAAGATCGGCCAGATCAGGTCGTCCACGCTCAGCGCATTCTCGGCGACCAGGCGGCGGGTCCAGGCATCGCGGCGGTTGCGCCGCATGCGGGTGTTGGGGAAGCTCCCCGTGGGCGTGGCGATGCTCATGCTGCTGCCTTCAGGGCCTGGTCCAGGTCGGCGATGATGTCGTCGATATGCTCGATGCCGATCGACAGCCGGACATAGCCCGGCGTCACGCCGGTCTGCGCCTGTTCCTCGGCCGAGAGCTGGCTGTGGGTGGTGCTGGCGGGGTGGATCGCCAGCGACCGCGCATCGCCGATATTGGCGACGTGGTAGAACATCTGCAGCGCGTCGATGAAGCGCTTGCCGGCCTCCATCCCGCCGGCGAGCTCGAAGCCCATCAGGCTGCCGTAGCCGCCGCGCAGGTGGGCGTCCGCACGGCGCTTCGCCTCGCCGGTCTGCAGGCTGGGGTGGATCACCCGGGTGACGCCCTTCTGCTCCGCCAGCCAGCCGGCGACGCGGATGGCATTGGCGCAGTGGCGCTCCATCCGCAGCGGCAGCGTCTCCAGCCCCTGGATGTGGAAGAAGGCGTTCATCGGCGTGGTCGCCGCGCCCAAGTCGCGCAGCAGGCAGGTGCGCATGCGCAGGATATAGGCGATGGGGCCGAGCGGCTTCACCGCCTGGGTCCACACCGCGCCGTGGTAGCTGGGGTCGGGGGTGTTCAGCGTGGGGAAACGGTCACCACCGGCCTCCCAGTCGAAATTGCCGCCATCGACGACGATGCCGCCGATGCTGGTGCCGTGCCCGCCGATGAACTTGGTGGTCGAGTGCATCACCACAGCCGCGCCATGGTCCAACGGCCGGCAGAGGATCGGCGCCGCGGTGTTGTCCATGATCAGCGGCACGCCGAGCTTGCGGCCGATGGCGGCGACTTCCGCGATCGGGAAGACCTGCAGCTTCGGGTTCGGCAGGACCTCGGCGTAATAGGCGCGGGTCCGGCTGTCGGTGGCGCGGGCGAAGGCCTCGGGGTCCGTGGGGTCCACGAAGCGGACCTCGATGCCCATCTGCTTCAGCGTATTGGCGAAGAGGTTCCAGGACCCGCCGTAGAGGTCGGTGGAGGAGACGATGTTGTCGCCCGCCCCGGCCAGGTTCAGCACGCAGAAGGCGGTGGCCGACTGGCCGGAGGCGACGGCCAGCGCCGCGACCCCGCCCTCGAGCGCCGCGATCCGCGTCTCCAGCGCATCCTGGGTCGGGTTCATGATGCGGGTGTAGATGTTGCCCAGCTCCTGCAGCCCGAACAGCCGGGCGGCATGGCCGGTGTCCTGGAACTGGAAGCTGGTGGTCTGATGGATCGGCACGGCGACCGAGCCGGTGGTGGGGTCCGCCCGGTGGCTGCCACCATGCAGGGCCAGGGTCTCCGGGCTGGTCCAGACGGGCTTCGACATGGTTCTTCTCCGTGCACTTCGATCGGCGTTTCCCGGTTACTCGTCGCATTTCCGGCGCCATCGCGGAAGGGGGAGCGCCGCTCGCCCTGCGGTGTGGCGCACGAATGGATTTGTGAAGGCAATGAGCAGCGCCCCGGGCCTAGATGGACACACCGGGCGAGCCGGCGGGACCAGGGCATGGGCGAGGGGGATCCGGTGGGCCAGGGCGGCGCACCCCGGCGCGCCAAGGAAAGGCTGGCCTGGCCGGACCTGGCGCGCGGCGCCTGCATGGTGCTGGTGGTGCTGCTGCACAGCGACCATGCGCTGCGTCATGTCGGCCAGAACGACGAACACCTGCACCTGCTGAACGAGCTGCTGGTGCCGCTGCGCCAGCCGCTGTTCTTCCTCATCTCGGGCATGCTTGGCGCCGGGGTGCTGGGGCGTGGGGCGCAGGGGGTGCTGGTCCACCGGGTCGGCCGCTATCTCTGGCTGTTCCTGCTGTGGTGGGTGCTGGGGCGGTTCCTCCAGCTCAGGCTCGATCCCTACGGGCCCTTCGGGATGGAGCCGATCTTCACCAGCCCGCCCGACCTGGCCCGGTTGTTCGCCACCGGGCAGGACGACCACTGGTTCTTCTATGCGCTGGCGGCCTTCTTCGGCCTGGCCCTGGTGCTGTCCCGGCTGCCCGGCTGGCTGCATGCCGCCATCGCGCTGCTGCTGGCGGTGCCGGGCCTGCTGGACTGGGGCCGGGCCAGCGGCATCAGCGCGATCGACCAGCTCTGGTACTACCCCTTCTTCGCGTTCGGGGCGCGGCGCTCGGCCTGGCTCTGGACGTTGGCGCCGCGGCTGGGGGGCTGGCCGGCGCTGCTCGGCGTCGGGCTGCTCTGGGCCGCGGGGACGCGGGTCGCGGTGCACTACGACCCGCTGCTCGGCACGCCGGCGACCGCGGCCCTGGCGCTGCTGGCGATGCCGGCGGGGCTGGGCATGGCGGTGCGGCTGGCCGCCTGGGGCGGGCCGCTGGCGCGCGGGCTGATCCTGGTCGGGCGCAACACCCTGCCGATCTACGTGCTGCACCCGCTGGTCATGCGGGTCTTCTTCCTGGTCGTCCCGCGGCCGGAGGCGCTGCCGAGGGCCGGCTGGGTGCTGCTGGCGACGGGGATGGCGGTGGCCGGCTCCTTCCTGCTGGGCCGCGTGCTGGGGCGCATCCCCGGCCTGTTCGGCCTGCCGCCGCTGCCGGTGGCCCTGCTGTCGCCACGCCGTGCCGGCGACCCGCAGCGGGAGTCCGCCTGAACGGCGCCTGTCCCGCGCTGCATGGCGGGTCTGCGCATCCCTGGGCTGGCGGGCCGCCGCCGCCGCTGCCATCTCCGCGGCAAGGCAAGGGTCCGGGGCACAATCCCTGGGGTTTGCCATCGCCCCAACCCCCTGCGCATGGTAGGTTTGCATCATGAGCCCCGCGCCCCTCACCATCGCCATCGGTGGCGACCATGCCGGTCTGCCGCTGAAGACCATCCTGCAGGAGGCCCTGGCCGCCGCCGGCCACGCCGTGGTCGATTTCGGCACCAATGCCACCGTCAGCGTCGATTACCCGGATTTCGCCCACCAAGTCTGCGCCGCGGTGGAAGGCGGCAGGGCCGGCTTCGGCGTGCTGGTCTGCGGCACCGGGATCGGCATGCAGATCGCCGCCAACCGGCATGCCGGCATCCGCGCCACGGTGCTGCACGGCACCACCGAGGCGCGGCTCACCCGGGCACATAACGACGCGAACGTCGCCTGCTTCGGCGCCCGCACCACCGGGCCGGAAGTGGCGCTGGACGCGCTGGCCGCCTTCCTGGCGACCGCATTCGAGGGCGGCCGCCACCAGCGCCGGCTCGACAAGATCAACCAGGCCGCCACGTGAGGATGCGTGGACGCACGCCCTACCGTGGCGAGGTCGCCGGGCGCCGGCACCGGTGCCACCGGGCATCCTTCCGCAGCGCCGCTGCCTCCTGAGCTTCTGACCGCTTCTTCCCAGGGCCGATCCGATGAACGAGACCACCGCCTACCGCATCCCCGAGCGTTTCTTCGCCGCCTCGCTTGCCGAAGCCGACCCCGAGCTGGCCGCCTCGGTCGCCCATGAGCTCGGCCGGCAGCAGGACGGGATCGAGCTGATCGCCTCGGAGAACATCGTCTCCCGGGCGGTGCTGGAGGCCCAGGGCTCGGTCATGACCAACAAGTACGCCGAGGGCTATCCCGGCCGCCGCTACTACGGCGGGTGCGAGTTCGTCGACGTGGCCGAGACCCTCGCGATCGAGCGGGCGACCAGGCTGTTCGGCTGCGGCTTCGCCAATGTCCAGCCGCATAGCGGGGCGCAGGCCAACCAGGCGGTCTTCCTGGCGCTGCTTGCCCCGGGCGATGCCTTCATGGGCCTCGACCTGGCCGCCGGCGGGCACCTCACGCATGGGTCGCCCGCCAACCTCTCGGGCAAGTGGTTCAAGCCGGTGCCCTATACGGTGCGGCGCGAGGATCAGCGGATCGACATGGCGGAGGTCCGCCGCATCGCGCTGGAGGCCAGGCCCAAGCTGATCATCGCCGGCGGCTCGGCCTATGCCCGGGTCTGGGACTTCGCGGCGTTCCGGGCGATCGCCGACGAGGTCGGCGCCTGGTTCATGGTGGACATGGCGCATTTCGCCGGGCTGGTCGCCGGCGGGGCGCATCCGTCGCCCTTCCCGCATGCACATGTCGCGACCACCACGACCCACAAGACCCTGCGTGGGCCCCGCGGCGGCATGATCCTCACCAACGACGAGGCCCTGGCCAAGAAGTTCAACTCGGCGGTCTTCCCCGGCCTGCAGGGCGGCCCCCTGATGCATGTCATCGCCGCCAAGGCCGTGGCCTTCGGGGAGGCGCTGAAGCCGGAATTCCGCAGCTATGCCCGCGCCGTGGTCGGCAATGCCGCGGCCCTGGCGGAGGAGCTGAAGGCGCAGGGCCTCGACCTGGTGACCGGCGGCACCGACAACCACCTGCTGCTGGTCGATCTCCGCCCCAAGAAGCTGACCGGCAAGGCGTCCGAAGCGGCGCTGAACCGCGCCCACCTGACCTGCAACAAGAACGCCATCCCCTTCGACCCGGAGAAGCCGATGGTGACCTCCGGCGTCCGGCTCGGGACGCCTGCCGGCACCACGCGCGGCTTCGGCGAGGCCGAGTTCCGTGAGGTCGGCAAGCTGATCGGCGAGGTGCTGGACGGGCTGGCCCGGGCCAACGACCCGGCGGCGAATTCGGCCGTGGAGGAGAGCGTGAAGGCCCGCGTCCTCGGGCTCTGCCAGCGCTTCCCGATCTACCCGGCCTGACCGGGCGGGAAGGGGGAGGGCAAGGACATGCGCTGCCCCTTCTGCGGGAGCGACGACACCCAGGTGAAGGACAGCCGCCCGGCGGAGGACAATGCCGCCATCCGCCGGCGCCGGTCCTGCCCCGCCTGCGGCAGCCGCTTCACCACCTTCGAGCGCGTCCAGCTGCGCGAGATCACGGTGCTGAAGACCGATGGCCGCCGGGTGCCCTTCGACCGGGAGAAGCTGGCGCGCTCCATCCGCGTCGCGCTGCGCAAGCGGCCGATCGACGAGGACCGCATCGAGCGCATCGTCAACGGCATCCAGCGCAAGCTGGAGACCGAGGCGGAGACCGAGGTCACCTCCCGCCAGATCGGCGAGATCGTGCTGCAGACGCTGAAGGAGGTGGACCAGGTGGCCTATGTCCGCTTCGCCAGCGTCTACCAGAATTTCGGGGAAGCCCGGGATTTCCGGGAATTCCTCGGGAAGATGGACGGCGGGTAGCTGCTGCCGGCTGGACGCCGCCGGCCTCGCCGCCGCACTCTGCCGCCGGGATCGCAGATTTCCCGGGAGGGCCATCGATGGACCAGGCGTGGCGCGAGGGCGCGGTGCGGACGGCGCGCCATACCAGCTTCACCCTGGAATGCGGCCCGGCCGACGGCCCGCTGCTGATCTTCCTGCATGGCTGGCCGGAGCTGTCGTTCAGCTGGCGCCACCAGCTGCCCTGCTTCGCCGCCATGGGCTTTCGCTGCGTCGCGCCCGACATGCGCGGCTATGGCCGCTCCTCCAGCCACCCCGCGCCCTCCGACTACGCGCTGGAGCCGATCACGACCGACATGCTGGAGCTGCTGGCGGGGCTGGGGCGGGAGCGGGCGGTCTGGATCGGCCATGACTGGGGCAGCCCGGTGGTCTGGAGCCTGGCGGCGCACCACCCGGGGCGGTGCCTCGGCGTGGCCAATCTCTGCGTGCCCTACATCCCCGCGGGCTTCACCCTGCCCAACCTGGTCGCGCTGGTCGACCGCCGCACCTACCCGGCGGCCGAATATCCCGCCGGGCAATGGGACTACCAGTACTTCTATGAGGAGAACCCGGCCCGGGCGCGGGCGGTGTTCGAGGCCGACGTGGATGCGACGGTGCGCGCGCTGTTCCGCCGCGGCAACCCGGCGGCGCGCGGCAAGCCCGGCCGGACCGCCACCATCCGCCGCGACGGCGGCTGGTTCGGCGGCGCCGACCGTGCCCCCGACGTGCCGCTGGACGAGGCGGTGCTGACCCCGGCCGACCACGCCCGCTACGTCGCCGCGCTCACCCGCAGCGGCTTCGCCGGGCCGGATTCCTGGTACCTCAACCACGCCGCCAATGCCGCCTATGCCGCCCGCGCCCCGGCGGGCGGCCTGCTGGCCATGCCGGTGCTGTTCCTGCACGGTGCCTACGACACCACCTGCGAGACCATGGACAGCGACCTCGCGCAGCCGATGCGGCAGGCCTGCGCCGACCTGACCGAGGTGGTGGTGCCGTCGGGCCACTGGATGGCGCAGGAGCGGCCCGCGGCGGTGAATGCCGCGCTCGCCCGCTGGCTGGCGCAGCGCGTGCCGGCCGCCTGGCCGGGCTGAGCGCGGCGCTGGACGCCGCCCCGCGGCTCTGGTCTGCTCCCGCGAAACGGGAGGAACCGAGGCCATGCTGCCGCTCCGCCGGCGCGCCCTGCTGGGCGCCCTTGCCGCCGCGCCCGCCATCGCCCGCGCCGCCGAGCCGGCGCCCGCCCCCTGGCCCTCCCGCCCCATCCGGCTGATCGTCGGCTACCCCGCCGGCGCCTCCACCGACCTCTGCGCCCGGATCCTGGCCGAGGACATGCGCGCCCGGCTCGGCCAGCCCGTGCTGGTGGAGAACCGACCCGGCGCCAATGGCAGCCTCGGCGCCGCCGCGGTCGCCGCGGCCGAGCCGGACGGCCATACCCTGCTGCTCAGCAACACCAGCACCATGACGGTCAACCACCTGCTCTACCGCGACATCCGCTACCACCCGCTGAAGGACCTGCTGCCGGTCGCCTCCATCACCCTCAGCCCCTTCATCCTGACTACGTCACCGAAGAGCCCGCGCACGAGATCCATCCGCACGGTGGCCGAGCTGCTGGCCCTGGCCCGCGCCACCCCGGGCGGGCTCAGCTACGGCTCCGGCGGCAACGGCAACCTGCAGCACCTCTACATGGAGCAATTCGCCGGCCTGGCCGGGATCAGGCTGCTCCATGTCCCCTTCCGCGGCGCCGCCCCGGCGGAGAACGCGCTGCTCGCGGGCGACGTGGACCTGGTGCTGCAGACGCCCTCCGCGGTGCCGCTGATGCGCTCCGGCGCCCTGACCCCGATCGCCGCCACCGGCGCCACCCCCTGGCGCGACCTGCCCGAGGTGCCGACCCTGGCGGAATCCGGCTTCCCCGACCTCGTCTTCACCTTCTGGAACGGGCTGGTCGCCCCGGCCGGGCTGCCGCCGGCGGTCCTCGACCGACTTGTCGGGCTGCTGGAAGCGGCCGCCGCGGCGCCCGCCACCCGCCAGCTCCTGCTCAGCCAGGGGGAGGTGATGGTGCTGCGGCCGGAGGCCTTCCGCGCCCGCATCGCCGCCGACATCGCCCGCAACGCCGCGGTCATCCAGGCGGCCGGGATCGAGGTGCAATAGGCCGCCGATGCCCCCCCTTTCCCCGGAACCGCCGCTGCGCCAATTTGCCGGGATGACCGCCTCCATCGCGCGCTGAGTCGATGCCCGATCCCGCCGTGGACCAGGCCCATATGGCCGCCGCCCTCAGCATCGCCCGGCGCGGCCTCGGCAATACCTGGCCCAACCCTGCGGTCGGCTGCGTGCTGGTGCGGGCCGGCCGGGTGGTCGGCCGCGGCTGGACCCAGCCCGGCGGCAGGCCGCATGCCGAGACCGAGGCGCTGGCCCGGGCCGGCGACCTCGCCCGCGGCGCCACCGCCTATGTCACGCTCGAGCCCTGCTCCCATTGGGGCCGCACCCCGCCCTGCTGCGACGCGCTGATCCAGGCCGGCGTGAAGCGGGTGGTGGTGGCGACCGGCGACCCCGACCCGCGGGTCGATGGCCGCGGGCTGCAACGGCTGCGGGACGCCGGGGTGATCGTCGAGCTGGGCCTGGGCGGCGCCGAGGCCCGCGCCATCAATGCCGGCTTCGCCCGCCGCATCACCAAGGGGCTGCCGCTCGTCACCCTGAAGCTGGCGACGACGCTGGACGGCCGCATCGCCACCGCCGGCGGCGAGAGCCAGTGGATCACCGGCCCCGAGGCGCGCCGTGCGGCGCATGCCATCCGCGCCCGGCACGACGCCATCCTGGTCGGCAGCGGCACGGTGCTCGCCGACGACCCAGAGCTCACCGCGCGGCTGCCGGGGACCGCCCGGGTCCCGCTGGCGCGGGTGGTCGCCGATGCCCGGCTGCGCACGCCGCTCGACAGCCGGCTGGTCCGCACCGCGCGGGATGTGCCGACCTGGATCGCCACCCGCACCAACCAGCGGCCCGGCGTCCTCGCCCCCTATATCGAGGCAGGGGTGCAGATCCTCCCGGTGCCGCGCACCCGGCCCGGGCTCGACCTCGGCGCCCTGCTCGGCGCGCTGGCGCAGCGCGGGGTGACCCGGGTGATGGCCGAGGGCGGGGCGGGGCTCGCCGCCGCCCTGCTGCGCGGCGGCCTGGTCGACCGGATCGCCTGGTTCCATGCGCCGGGAATCATGGGCGGGGACGGGCTGCCGGCGGTCCAAGCCTTGCCGCTGGCCGCGCTTTCCGCCATGCCACGCTTCCGCCGGGTGGCAGGCCGTCCCGTCGGCGCCGACTGGCTCAGCGAATTCACCCGCGAGGAGGACGGTTAGCCATGTTCACCGGGATCGTCACGGACCTCGGCACGGTGCGGGAGGTCCAGCCGCTCGGCGACGGCAACGACATGCGCCTGGTGATCGGCACCTCGCCGGCCTTCCTGGCGGAGCCGGCCGCGGCCGTCATCGGCGCCTCGATCGCCTGCTCCGGCTGCTGCCTGACCGCCGTGCAACTGGGCGGCGACTGGTTCGCGGTCGATGCCTCGGCCGAGAGCCTGTCGAAGACCACGCTCGGGCTGCTGCGCGCCGGCAGCCGGATCAACCTCGAACGCTCGCTGCGCCTGGGCGACGAGCTGGGCGGGCACCTGGTCTCCGGCCATGTCGACGGCGTCGCCGAGGTGCTCTCGGCGGTGCCGGAGAATGCCTCCGTGCGCTGGCGCTTCCGGCTGCCGCCCGGTCTGTCGCGCTTCGTCGCCGAGAAGGGCTCGGTCGCGATCGATGGTGTATCGCTGACGGTGAACGAGGTTGACGGGGACGTGTTCGGGGTCAACATCATCCCGCACACCGCCGCCGTCACCACCTTCGCCACCCTGCAGCCGGGCGGCCGGGTGAACATCGAGATCGACACCCTGGCGCGCTACGTCGCCCGGCTGGTGTCGGCAGACCAGGGCGCCACCGGCGTTCGCTAGAGGAATCCGAGCATGACCGCCGCCGCGCCGCAACGCGTCAATTTCTCCGATTTCATCAGCCCGACCGAGGAGCTGATCGAGGAAGCGCGCCGCGGCCGCATGTTCATCCTGGTCGACGACGAGGACCGCGAGAACGAGGGCGACCTGGTCATCCCCGGGCAATTCGCCACGCCCGACGCCATCAACTTCATGGCCCGCTTCGCCCGCGGCCTGATCTGCCTGGCGATGACGCGGCACCGGGTCGACCAGCTCGGCCTGCCGCTGATGGCCGCCGCCAACGGCACCCGCCACAGCACCGCCTTCACGGTCTCGATCGAGGCGAAGGAGGGCGTCACCACCGGCATCTCGGCGGCCGACCGGGCCCACACCATCGCCACCGCGATCAACCAGGAGCTGGGCCGCGAGCATATCGTCACGCCGGGCCATGTCTTCCCGCTGCTGGCGCGCGACGGCGGCACGCTGGTCCGCGCCGGGCACACCGAAGCCTCGGTCGACATCGCCCGCCTGGCCGGCCTCAACCCGTCCGGGGTGATCTGCGAGATCATGAACGACGACGGCACCATGGCCCGCATGCCGGACCTGGTCGCCTTCGCCCAGCACCACGGGCTCAAGCTCGGCACCATCGCCGACCTGATCGCGCATCGGCGGCGCACCGAACGCCTGGTGCGGCGGGTGCAGGAAGGCCAGATCGACCATCCGATCGGCGGCGACTGGCGGCTGGTGGTCTATGCCAACACGCTGGAGTATGCGGAGCACCTGGCGCTGGTGAAGGGCGACGTCTCGGCTCCCGGCCCGGTGCATGTGCGGATGCATGCCGCCAACCTGCTGCACGACATCGTCGCCGGCGACGGCACCGAGGACCTGCACGACGCCATGCGCATGATCGGCGCGGCCGGCCGCGGCGTGGTGGTGGTGATCCGCGACTGGCGGCTCACCAACATGAGCGAGCAGGTGAAGCGCAACAAGGATCGCCGGGTCTCGCCGCCCGAGATCCGCGACTACGGCATCGGCGCGCAGATCCTGGCGGATCTGGGCGTCCGCGACATGGTGCGGCTGTCCAACAACCCGCGGCCGATCGTCGGCCTCGAGGGCTACGGGCTGCGGGTGGTCGAGACCCGGCCGCTGACCAGGACGAACAAGGACAAGGCATGAGCACGATCGACGCGCCGGAGCGCGCGGCCCAGCCGATCCCGGGCCCGGCGCCGCGGCTGCTGACCATCCAGGCGCCCTATTACGACCAGGTGGTCGGCGGCATGCGGCGCGGCGCGGAACGCGTCTTCGCCGAGGCCGGCGCGCTGCACCAGACGGTGGACGTGGCCGGCGGCTACGAGCTGCCGGCGGCGCTGCGCATGGCGCTGGCGCAGACCGCCGAACGCTATGACGGCTACCTGCTGCTCGGCGCCGTGGTGAAGGGCGAGACCGACCACTACACCTTCATCTGCGACGCCATCTGCAACGGCGTGATGCGGATCAGCGCCGAAACGGGGGCGGCCATCGGCTTCGGCCTGCTGACCGTGGACACGCTGCAGCAGGCGATCGCCCGCGCCGCGGACGACAAGCACAACAAGGGGGCCGAGGCGGCGCATGCACTGCTCGGCCAGGTGGCGCTGCGGCGGCGCTGGGGCCTCTGATGCCCGCGCAGAAGACCGAACTCAGCGAGCTCGACCGGTTGCGGGCGGAGCACGAGGCGGAGCAGCGGGCGCAGCAATCGCCGGCGCCCGCGCCGCAGCCGCGCCCGGCCCCCGCCGCGCCGAAGCCGGGGAAGAAGCCAGGCCCGCCCAAGCTGCGCGGCCGGCCGCGCACCGGCGCCCGCGTCGCCGCGGTGCAGGCGCTGTTCCAGAGCGAGCAGAACAACGAGGCGGCCGAGGCCGTCGTCAGCCAGTTCCAGCGGCATCGCCTGGGCACCCAGCCGGGCGACGGCGGCTACGAGGAAGGCCGGGCGCCGGAGGCCGACGCGCCGCTGTTCGCCGCCATCGTCATGCTGGTGGCGAAGGACTCCGAGGCGGTGGACAAGCTGGTCGCCGCGCATCTGGATGCCGCCTGGCCGCTTGCCAAGCTCGACCCGGTGCTGCGCGCCCTGTTGCGGGCCGCGTGCGCCGAGCTGCGCGAGCCGGTCGCCACCGCGCCGCCGGCCAAGGTGCTGATCAACGAGTACCTCGACATCGCGCATGGCTTCTTCGGCGGCGACGAGCCGCGCTTCGCCAACGGCGTGCTGGACGCCATGGCCCGCAGCCTGCGGGCGGCCGAATTCACCGGCCCGCCGCGCCGCCGCGGTGGCTGAGGATCCGGTCTCGCTACCCGGCGAATTCGCCCTCATCGCCCGGCATTTCCGCCGGCTCGCCGGGCCGGGCGCGCTCGATCTCTCGGACGATGCCGCGCTGCTCGACCCGCCCGCTGGCCGGCAGCTCGTGCTGGCGGCCGATGCCATGGTCGCCGGGGTGCATTTCCTGCCCGACGACCCGCCGGAGACGATCGGCCGCAAGCTGCTGCGGGTGAACCTCTCGGACCTAGCGGCGATGGGGGCGGCGCCGCTCGGCTACCTGATGACCACGGCGCTGCCGCGCGACCTGCCGGCGGACTGGCTGGGCCGCTTCGTCGACGGGCTGGCGGCCGACCAGGCCGAATTCGGGCTCTCGGTGCTGGGCGGCGACACGGTCTCGACCCCGGGGCCGGTGGCGCTGTCGCTGACCATCCTCGGCACCGTGACGCCCGGGGCGGCGCTGCGGCGGGGCGGGGCCAGGCCGGGCGATTCGCTCTGGGTCTCGGGCAGCATCGGCGACGGGGCGCTCGGGCTGCTCGTGCTGCAGGGCAAGCTGCCGGCGGATGCGGCGGGGCACCTGGCGGAGCGCTACCGGCTGCCGCGGCCGCGGCTGGCGCTGGGCCAGGCGCTGGCGGGTCTGGCACGGGCGGCGATGGATGTCTCGGACGGGCTGGTGCAGGACCTCGGCCATCTCTGCCGGGCGGCCGGCTGCGGCGCGGTGCTGCGGTCCGCCGAGGTGCCGCTCTCGCCGGCCGCCGCGGCGCTGGTGGCGGCCGACCCGGCGCTGCTAGCGCTCTGCCTGACCGGGGGCGACGACTACGAATTGCTGTTCGCCGCGCCGCCGGAGGCCGATGCCCAGGTGCTGCAGCGCGCCGCCATTGCGGGAGCGCCGGTCACGCGGATCGGGCGCTTCGAAGCTGGGCCTCCCGAAGTTCACGTGCCGGATACGACCGGGATGCCGCTCCGCTTGCCGCAAGGCGGCTGGAGCCATTTCTGACGCCGCGCCGGTGCCGGCGAATCCGGAAGGATGGCTGGGGGTCCGGGGGAATGCCTGCCCCCGGCCTCGTTTCCCCTTACCGCAGCGTCCCCGAGCCGCCACCCGGCGCGTTGCCGCCGCCGGTCTGCAGGTTCGACCCCGGCCCGAACCGGCCGACATTGCCGAACAGCGCCTGCAGCAGGGTCCGGTCGTTGCCCGGGGTCGGGGTTTCCCGCGTCACCATGGTGACGGCCTGCGCCTGGTCCTCGCCGACCCGCTTGATGTCCTGCACCGTGCCGCGGGCATCGAAGGTGATCACCACCGTTTCCTGGTCGGTCACCGACAGCGCCCGGCCCGGCCGCTGCCGGGTCTTGCTGCTGATGTAGTACCAGACGCCATCGCCGAAGGTGCTGGTCTGGGTCGGCGAGCCGAGCACCGCCTGGACATCCTGCCGGGTCTGCACGCCCGGCGTGATCTCGGACAGCTGTTCATCGGTGATGCGGTTGCCGCGCTGGATGGTCGGCGCCTGGAAGAAGCTGCAGCCGGGCAGGGCCAGCAGGGCGACGAGGACGAGTGCCGTGCCGCGCGAAGCGCGCGGACGGCGGGGCGGCGCGTTGACCGGGCGGGAGGGGCGATCCATGTCTTTGCGCGAATGCCACCTCGCCGCGGCATGGTCAACCTCGCTGCGGCATCACCGACCGTAAGGACCCCGCCGCCATGGGCCTCTCCGCCCTGTTCCGCCGCAAGCCGCATGAGCGGGCCGGATTCGAATTATATGGCAGGGCGGTCACCGCTGCCCGTGACCCCTGGTTCTTCGGGACGCTCGGGGTGCCGGATTCCCTGGACGGCCGCTTCGACCTGGTCGGGCTGCACGTCGCGCTGCTGATCCGCCGGCTGCGGAAGGACCCCGACAAGCGCGGCGCGGTGCTGGCCCAGGCGGTGTTCGACGCCATGTTCGCCGACATGGACATCAACCTGCGGGAGATGGGGGTCAGCGACCTGGCCGTCGGCCGCCGGGTGCGGGCGATGTGGGAGGCCTTCCATGGCCGCGCCCAGGCCTACGAGGCCGCGGTCGAGGCCGGCGATGCCGCGGCGCTGGCCGCCGCCCTGCAGCGCAATGTCTGGCGTGCCGAAGGCGCGGCGAGCCCGGCGGCCGGCCTGCTCGCCGCCCGGGCGCTGCAGGTCGCCGCCGCCCTGGCGGAGCAGCCGCTGGCCGCCCTGCTGCGCGGCGAGGTCCGGTTCCCGGCCCCGGAGGTGTCCGCCGATGCCGCCTGAGGCGCCCAAGGGGCCGATCGAATTCTCCCGCCCGCTGCCGCTCGGCCGTGTCGGGCCGGAGGGACGGACCGAAGCGCTGGTGGCGACCGCGGCCGAATGCGCCGCGCTGGCCCGCCGATTCGGCATCCTCGGCGTCGACAGCCTGCGCGCCACGCTGCGGCTGGAGCCGGATGAGGACGGTGCCGTCGTGGTGACCGGCCGGCTGGAGGCGGCGGTGGTGCAGGCGTGCGTGGTGACGCTGGAGCCGGTGCCGCAGCGGGTCGCCGAGGAGATCGTCTGCCGGCTGCTGCCGGCCGGGCGGGAGCCGGCGGAAGGGCCGGACGACCCTGACGAGATCGAATGCGCGCACGACGTGGCCGACCTGGGGGAGGTGGTGGCCGAGCAGCTCGCCTTGGCGCTCGACCCCTATCCGCGGGCGGCGGGGGCGGAATTGCCGGCCGAGGCGACCGACGATTCCGCCGGAGCCTTCGCCGCGCTCGCGGCGTTGCGCCGCAAGGTCTAGAAGGGCCCGCGGCCGGCCGGTCCGGGCCGTGATGCTTGCGTGTGGGGGGGGCTGGTGCTACAGCCGCCCGCTCCCGCAGAACCCTGCTGTTTGTGACAAGAAAGGCTCGGCACCATGGCCGTTCCGAAGAAGAAGGTTTCGCCCTCCCGTCGCGGTATGCGCCGGGCGCATGAGGCGCTGCCTGCCCAGGCACATGCCGAGTGCCCGAACTGCGGCGAACTGAAGCGCCCGCATCATGTCTGCAGCTCCTGCGGTCATTATGACGGTCGTGAAGTGATCGCCGCCGACGCCGTGAAGGGCGTGGTCCGCACCTGAGCCGCCGGGCCCCGGCCGGCAAGGAATCGCAGATCGTGTCGCACGCTTTCTCCCTGGCGATCGACGCCATGGGGGGTGACAACGCACCCGACATCGTCCTGGACGGGATGGAGCTTGCCGCCGAGCGGCATCCCCAGGCCCGCTTCCTGCTGGTCGGCGACGAGGCCCGCATCGGCGCGATGCTGGCCCGCCGCCCGCGGGCGGCCAAGGTCTGCATGATCCGCCACGCGCCGGACGTCATCTCCTCCGAGATGAAGCCGACCGCGGCGCTGCGGCAGGGCCGCAACAGCTCGATGCGCATCGCCATCGACAGCGTCGCCGCACGGGAATCCGCCGGCGTCGTCTCGGCCGGCAATACCGGCGCGCTGATGGCCCTGGCCAAGATCGTGGTGAAGTCGCTGCCGGAGATCGACCGGCCGGCGCTGGCTGCCATCATGCCCTCGGCCCGCGGCGACGTGGTCATGCTCGACCTCGGCGCCAACGTGGCGTGCGATGCCCGCAACCTGGTCGAATTCGCGGTGATGGGCGAGACCTTCGCCCGCGCCGTGCTCGGCCTGACCACGCCGAGCTTCGGCCTGCTCAATGTGGGCTCCGAGGAATTGAAGGGCGACGACCGGGTCCGCGCCGCGGCCGACATCCTGCGCGAGAGCCATATCGGCAGCGGCTTCCACGGCTTCGTCGAGGGCCACGACATCACCGCCGGCACCGTCGACGTGGTGGTGACCGACGGCTTCACCGGCAACGTCGCGCTGAAGACCGGCGAGGGTGCGCTGAAGCTGATGCGCGACCTGCTGCGCCAGGTCTTCACCAGCAGCGTCCCGGCGCGGCTGGGCTACCTGCTGGCGCGGCCGGCGCTCGACCGGCTGCGCGAGTGGATGGACCCGCGGCGCTACAACGGCGCCATCCTGCTCGGCCTGAACGGCGTGGTGGTCAAGAGCCACGGCGGCACCGATGCGCTGGGCTTCGCCCATGCGGTCGACGTTGCCATGGACATGGTGACGCACCACTTCAACGACCGCATCCGCGAGGGCCTTGCCCGCCTATCCACCGTGCCGGCCGCGCCGCTGGCGCCCGCCCGGCCCTAGGGATCGAGACCGCCATGGTGACCCGCGCCATCATCGCCGGCTGCGGCGGTTACCTGCCGGAACGCATCGTCACCAATGACGGGCTGGCCGAGGCCTTCGGCATCGAGACCTCGGATGCCTGGATCGTCGAGCGCACCGGGATCCGCCAGCGCCATATCGCCGCCCCGGGGGAAACCGCCTCCTCGATGGGCGCCGCGGCGGCGCGCCGCGCGCTCGACCGCGCCGGCATCCCGGGCGAGGCGGTGGACCTGGTGGTCTGCGCCACCGCGACGCCGGACAGCGCCTTCCCCGCGACCGCGGTCCGCATCCAGGCGGCGCTGGGCTCCACGCGGGGCTTCGCCTTCGACATCTCGGCCGCCTGCACCGGCTTCGTCTATGCGCTGGGCATGGCCGAATCGCTGATCCGCACCGGCCAGGCACGCTGCGCCGTGGTGGTGGGGACCGAGGTCTTCTCCCGCATCCTCGACTGGACCGACCGCGGCACCTGCGTGCTGTTCGGCGACGGCGCCGGCGCGGTGGTGCTGGTGGCCGGCGAAGGCCGGGGCGATGCCAGCGACCGCGGCATCCTGTCCACCCACCTGCACTCCGACGGCCGCTTCGGCGACATCCTGCTGGTCGATGGCGGGGCGGGCTCGAACGGCGAGGCCGGCCGCCTGCGCATGGCCGGCAAGGAGGTCTTCCGCCACGCCGTCTCCAAGCTCGCCTCGGTGGTGGATGAGGCTTTGGCGGCGAACGGGCTGGCGCAGTCCGATATCCGCTGGCTGATCCCGCACCAGGCCAATGCCCGGATCATCGACGCGATGGGCAAGAAGCTCGGCCTGCCGCGGGAGCGCGTGGTGGTGACCGTCGACCGCCATGCCAATACCTCGGCCGCCTCCATCCCGCTGGCGCTGGCCGATGCCGACGGCCGCGGGCTGATCGAGCGCGGCGACCTGATGGTGCTGGAAGGCATCGGCGGCGGGCTGACCTGGGGCGCGGCGCTCGCCCGCTTCTGAGGCCGCCCTTCAGACGGCGCTCGGCTCGGCCACCTTCGGCTGGGCCAGCAGCAAGGCCCGGGCCGCGGTCCCCCGCAGCGGCCGGCCGAACAGCCAGCCCTGGCCCTCGGTGCAGCCATCGGCGCGCAATTGCTCGAACTGCTCGGGGGTCTCCACCCCCTCCGCGCTGGTCCGCATGCCGAGGCTGCTGCCGAGGCCGGAGATGGCACGCACGATCGCCCGTGCATCGCCGCGCTTCTCCAGGTCCCGCACGAAGGACTGGTCGATCTTGATCTTGTCGAAGGGGAAGCTGCGCAGGTAGCTGAGCGACGAGTAGCCGGTGCCGAAATCGTCCATCGAGATGCGGATCCCCAAGGCCCGCATCCGGTGCAGCACCGACATGGTCTGCGCGGTATCCTGCAGCATGATCGATTCCGTCACCTCGATCTCCAGCCGCGCGCCGGCGAGGCCGGACTCGGCCAGGGCCTCGGCCACCGCGTCGACCAGCCGCGGGCTGCCGAATTGCACGGCGGAGACGTTGACCGCGACCGAGACCCCGGGCGGCCAGCCTGCCGCCTCGATGCAGGCCGTCCGCAGCACCCATTCGCCGAGCGGCATGATCAGCCCGGTCTCCTCCGCCAGGGGCACGAAATCGGCGGGGGAGACCAGCCCGCGTTCCGGGTGGTGCCAGCGCAGCAGGGCCTCGAAGCCGGTGATCCGGCCGGAGGCGAGGTTGATCAGCGGCTGGTAGAGCAGGTGGAATTCGCCGGCCGCCAGGGCATGGCGCAGGTCGAGCTCGAGTTGCCGCCGCGCCTGCATGCGGGCATCCATCTCCGGCTCGAAGAAGCGCCAGGTGCCGCGGCCATCGGCCTTGGCGCGGTACAGCGCCAGGTCGGCCGATTTCAGCAGCAGGTCGGCGCTGCCGCCATCCTGCGGCGCGAGCGCGATGCCGACACTGGCGCCGACCACCACCTGGTGTCCCTCGATCACGTAGGGTTCGGCCAGCTCGGCGATCAGCCGGCGGGCCAGGGCGGTGGCGGCGTCCGGCTGCGCCAGGGTGGCCTGGATGATGGCGAATTCGTCGCCGCCGAGGCGCACCACGGTGTCGGTCTCCCGCACCAGGGCGCGCAGGCGGAGGGTGACGGCGCGCAGCAGCTCGTCCCCGACAGGGTGACCCAGGGTGTCGTTCACCGCCTTGAAGCGGTCGAGGTCGAGGCAGAGGACGGCGAATTGCTCGCCCCGCCGGGCGCGGGCCAGCGCTTCCTCCATCCGGGTGCGGAGCTGGGCGCGGTTGGGCAGGCCGGTCAGCGCATCGTGCCGCGCCATGTGCTCGACCCGCGCCTCGGCCGCGCGGCGCTCGGTCATGTCCTGGAAGGTCAGGATGCAGCCGCCGCCCTCCAGCGCCCGGCCGGCGACCGCGACGATGCGGTCGCCGCGCCGCTCCTCGAAGGCATAGGCGCTGCCGGGGGCGAAGATGCGGCGGCGCGCGGCATAGACCTCCTCCGCATCGGCGTCCGGGAAATGCCCGGCGGCAGTGCAGGCGGCGACCACCTCGGCATAGGACATGCCGACCCGCAGGCTGCCGGGCGGCAGGCTCAGCACCGCGTTCAGCCTTGCATTGGCGACCACCAGCCGTTCCGCGGCGTCGTACATCGCCAGGCCCATCGGCATGTTGTCGAGCGCTGCCTCGAACCGCCGGTTCTGCGTGCTGAGCGCCTGCACCATGGCTTCGAGCCGGGCATTGGCGGCGGCCAGTTCCTCGGCCATCAGCCCCATGGCGCGTTCGGTGCGGCGGCGGTCGCGCTCGGCCTCGGCATAGGCGGCGCCGACCTGGGCGCCGAGCCGGGCGAGGTCCACCGCGCCGGCGGCATCGGTCGCGCGGGCCAGCTGCCTGGCGAAGAGCCGGTGCTGCGGGAGGGGGGACATGCGGGTCAGGCCGTTTCCGAGAGCAGGGTGATGGTCATGGTCTGGTTGTGCAGCTCGGCGGTGCCGGAGGCCGGGTGGGGAGCGATCTCGCCATAGGAGTAGAAGCCGAGGCGGCGGACCCCCGGCGGCAGCCGGCCGGCCACGGCCTCGATCTCCTCGTGCGTGGCCTGGCCCAGCAGCAGGCGGCGGCCGATGCAGCTGACCAGCAGCGCCACGCTGTCGCCCGGTGCGCGGACGCCGCCCGCCGCCCGGGCCGCGGCCTCCGCGGCGCCTGCGGTCAGCCGCTCGGCGCCGCCGCGCATGAGTTGGGCGGCCCAGCCCTCCGGCACGTCGCCGGCGAAGGTCATGCTGCGCGCCGTCCGGTCGATGGCCAGCAGGGTGCGGACCACGTCGTGGTCCGGCTGGTCCGGGTGCCAGACCCGCAGCGGGTAGAACAGCCCGGTGCCGGGCAGCCCGGCGGCTTCCTCCCCCAGGTAGCGTTCATAGAGGTCGAGCGCCGGGGCGCCGTCCAACTCGCGCAGGATGTTGCCGGCCGACCGGGTGACGCGGCGGACCGGGCCGAAGGCCTCCCAGCCGCCGGCGCTGCCATGGGCCAGGCGCAGCGCGTCGCCATAGAGGCCGATGGTGGCCACCAGGCCCTCCTGCGGCGGATGGTCGCCGGCGCCGACCAGGGTGGCGCGGAAATGCGGGCCGTCCCCGGCCAGGCCGCCGGTCACCGGCACCTGGGGACCGAGCGCCGCGACCAGGCCCTCGACCAGCGCGCTGCCGTTCACCCGCAGCCCGTCGGCGAGGACGAAGACCCCGGCGAGGTCCGGCGCGGCCAGGGCCCGGCCGAGCGACGCGCCGCAGCGGCGCGACTGCGCCGGTACGCAACCGGGCTCGACCGCCAGGCGCAGCCCTGTGGCGCGGAAGGCCATGGCGAGGGCGGCGACGCCGTCATCCTCCACCTCCTCGCCGCGGATCTGGCCGCCGGTGCTGCAGCCCAGCACCAGGGCGCCCGGGTAGGCAGCCCGCAACTCCCGGTGCCGGGCGCCGTCCGCCAGCGCGTCCCGCGCGCCGAAATAGAGCACCAGCCCGGCCGCCGGGCCGATGGGCTCGCCGCCCCGCCAGCCGGTGGCCGGGGTCCAGACCTTCTCCTCGCAGCGCATGCGCATCCTCCGCCAGCCGCCGGGCCGGGCCGGGTCGGCAGGATGCGCCGCGAGGGGATAAGGCCCGGTTAGCGCCGGGACGATGGTACGAGGCAACCCGAAGGCCACGCCCGGCCAGCTTCGATGCGCCGCTGCGATCCCGCGCTTGACCACCGCAACCGATGCAGGTTTCTTAGGTCGGATAAGGGCTTGCGGGACCCAGTTGCACATGAACACGCTGACGCGTGCCAGCCTTGCGGAGGCGATCTACAGCCAGGTGGGGCTGTCGCGGAACGAATCCGCGGCGCTGCTGGAAGCCGTGCTCGACCGCATGGCAGGCGCCCTCGAGGCCGGGGAGGCGGTGAAGATCTCCGCCTTCGGCACCTTCATGGTGCGGCAGAAGGGCCAGCGGGTCGGCCGCAACCCGAAGACCGGCATCGAGGTGCCGATCCTGCCGCGCAAGGTGCTGTCCTTCCGTCCCTCCCAGGTGCTGAAGGCGCGGATCAACGGCCAGGCCATGGCCGACGGGGACGACGAGGCGTGAGCCGGGCTTGCCGATGACCGACGACAGCGGCGAGGCCCAGCGGCTGCGCGCCCGCAAGGCGCCGACCGCCTTCCGCACCATCTCCGAGGTGGCGGACGACCTGCATATCCCGCAGCACGTGCTGCGCTTCTGGGAGACCAAATTCCCCCAATTGAAGCCGCTGAAGCGCGGCGGCGGCCGGCGCTACTACCGGCCGGAGGATATCGCCCTGCTGCGGCGGATCTCCGACCTGCTCTACACCCAGGGCTATACCATCAAGGGCGTGCAACGGCTGCTGCGCGAAGGCGGCCTGGCCGAGGGCGAGCAGGAATCACCGCCGGGCGAGCCCGAGGCGCCGCCCGGCAGCGTCAAGGCGGTGCTGGAGGAACTCGAGGAACTGGCCGAGGAGCTGCACGCGCTGGCCGGGCGGTAGGCCGCCGCGAACGGGCAGCCCTGGCGTCGCGCGGCGACGGGGTCGTTGCAATCACCGGCCGGGATGGACAAAGCTGGTCGTCGGAGCGCGGCCGTGCCGGCCGCAACGGGAGCCAGCATGCAGATGCGCCGCGCGGCACGGCCCGCCGAGACGATTTCGGCCGCGGCCGCGGCTTCCCTGGTGCGCTCCGGCATGTGGCTCGAATACGGCGGCATCTACAGCCAGCCGGACCTCTTCGATGCCGCGCTCGGCGCCCGCATCCACGAATTGCGGGACCTGACGATCCGCAGCGCGCTGACCCTGCGGCCGCGCGCGCCGATCGAGGCCGACCCGGCGGGCGACCACGTGCAGCTGGTCAGCCTGCATTTCGGCGGCTACGACCGCAAGCTGCACGATGCCGGGCGCTGCCACTACCTGCCCGTCAACCTCGGCGAGATCCCCGACTACTACCGGCGCTTCATCGACCCGGTCGACATCGTCATCCTGAAGTGCTGCCCGATGGATGCCGCCGGGTTCTTCAACTTCAGCGCGGCCAACCTCTACTACCGTGCCTTCATCGAGCGCGCCCGGCTGGTGATCGTCGAGACCTCGACCACGCTGCCCTATGCGCATGGCGTGGCGAACGGCGTCCATGCCAGCGAGGTGGACTACGTCATCGAGGGCGACAACGCGCCGGTGCCAACCCTGCCCAACCCGGCGGCGACGGCGGTCGACCAGGCGGTGGCGGGGTTCATCACCGCCGAGATCGAGGATGGCGCCTGCCTGCAGATCGGCATCGGCGGCATGCCGAACGCGGTCTGCGGGCTGCTGGCCGATGCCGGGGTGAGGGATCTCGGCATCCATACCGAAATGCTGCCGGACGGGCTGGCCGAGCTCTACCGCAAGGGGCTCGTCACCGGCGCGCGCAAGGCGCTCGACCCCGGCAAGGTGGTCTATACCTTCGCCGTCGGGTCGGAAGCGCTGTACCGCACCATCGACCGCAACCCCGACCTGCTGTGCAACGCGCTCGACTATACCAACATGCCGCATGTCATCATGCGCAACCCGCGCGCGGTGGCGATCAACAGCACCACGCAGGTCGACCTGACCGGGCAGGCGGCGTCCGAGTCGGACGGCAACCGGCATATCTCCGGCACCGGCGGCCAGGCGCAGTTCGTCCGCGGCGCCTATGCGTCGGAAGGCGGCAAGTCCTTCATCTGCCTTCCCTCCACCTACGACAGGCGGGGTGCCCGGCGCAGCCGGATCGTGCCGCACCTCACCCCCGGCAACACCGTCACCACCACCCGGGCGGACATGATGTACGTGGTGACCGAATACGGGATGGTGAACCTGAAGGGCCGCTCGGTGCCGGAGCGGGTGCGGCTGCTGATCTCCATCGCGCATCCCGACTTCCGCGAGGAGCTGGAACGCGCGGCGCATGGCATGGGACTGCTGCCGCGCGCCCGCTAGAGCAGATCGTGGCCGGGCGTGAACGCCCGGACGCGTGAATCTGCTATTAAAACAAAGAGATACAGCGGTGCCGCGTTCACTTTCGAACGCAAACCGCTGTAGAGCGCGATGGCTTGAGGCGGAGTCGCCGAAAGGCCTGGATCGCGCGACCCAACGGACGCTAGCCCATCCGGATCGCGGTCAGGTCCTGGATCCAGTGCTGCGCCTGGACGAAGCCCTTCACCTTCGGGCTCATCGCCCGCGGGTTCATGTCGTGCACCACGAACAGCCAGGTGGCGTCCTCGACCATCCTCGCATGCAGTTCGGCCAGCAGCGCGTCCTGCTTCTCTGGGTCGAATTCGGCCCGCACCGCGGCGCAGAGCCGGTCGAATTCCGGCACCCTCGCATTGCCCCAGTTGTTGCCGCGCGGCGGGATCTTGGTGCTGTCCAGCGTGCTGAGGAAGCCGAAGTCGGGATCGACCCAGGACCAGGAATTGTTCAGCCCCGAGATGCCCGCCTGGTCCGGCATCTGCGCGCCCTGGCCGCGCCGCTGGGTCATGGTGGACCAGTCGATCACCTCGAAGCCGACCTCGACGCCGACCGCGCGCAGCATCTCCTGCATCGCCTCGTTCATCAGCTGCGGCTGCATCTGCCCTGACCCCGAGGCGCTGATGGTGACGCGCAGCTTCAGCGGCCTGGCCGGACCGTAGCCGGCCTCGGCCAGCAGCCGCTTCGCCTCGGCCGGGTCGTAGCGGATCTGCCAGGCGGGCTTGCCGAACCAGGGGTGGCCGGGGGGCACGTTGCCGACCGCGGGCTTGCCGAAGCCCTGCAGCAGGCCGGCGATGCCGTCCCGGTCGATCGCCAGGTTGAGCGCCCGGCGGACCCGCAGGTCGGCGGTCGGCGCGCCCTCGACCCGGGAGAGGAACCAGGGCCAGGTATGCTGGTAGGTGTTGGTGACGATCTGCATGCCGGCGGATTTCAGCCGGGCCGCGGCGTCGGGCGGCGGCGCCTCGATGAAGTCGACCTGGCCGGAAAGCAGCGCCGCGGTGCGGGTATTGGCGTCCGGGATCGGCAGCAGCACCAGGCGGTCGGTCTGCGGGATGCGCGCCTTGTCCCAATAGTCGGGGTTGCGCAGCAGCTCGAGCCGCTGGCGCGGCACCAGCCGGTCGAATTTCCACGGCCCGGTGCCGGAGGGGGCGCGGACATAGGCGTCCCAGCTCCGCCCCACCTTCTCCCACTGCGCCGGGGAGGACATCATGATCCGCCCGAAGTAATAGGGCACCATGGCGTCCGGCAGCCTGGTGGTGATCGCCACGGTGAAGGCATCGACCTTCTCGACCGAGGCGATGGCGTTCAGCCGACCGAAGGTCTGCGCCGCCTGCCGCGGGTCGTAGTGCGGCGCCTGCGGGTCCATCAGCTTCTGCATGTTCCAGACCAGCGCATCCGCGTCGAACCGGCTGCCGTCGTGGAAGCGCGCGGCCTGGTGCAGCCTGAAGGTCCAGCGCCGGCGATCGGCCGGATCGGCCTCCCAGCTCCGCGCCAGGCCGGGGATCAGCCGGGTCGGCCGGTCGGCGCGGGAGAGGTCCCAGTTCACCAGCGTCTCGTGCAGCGTGCAGCCGGCGAAGCGCCAGCCCTCGCCACCCTGGTCGGTCTGCCCGCCGAGATAGGGGATGTCGGACAGCGTCATGGCGACGCGCAGCACCGTCTCCGCCTGGGCGCCGGCGGGGAGGGCCGAGGGGAGGGGAAGCGCGGCGGCGCCGGCGAGGAGGCCGAGCTGGCGGCGACGGAGCCTCATGGCCGCACCGCGAAGGCGCTGGCGGGTTCCAGCCCGGCCGGCAGGTCCTGCGGCTGCCGGGCGATGCCGGCCCGCATCCGGCCGGCGGCGGCGACCAGCCGGGCGGTCAGCGCCGGGTCCGGCAGGTCGATCCCGGCGCGCAGCAGCATGGCCTGCGCCTCGGCCTCGGTCATCTCGGACATGCTCGATCCTCCTTGCGGGAGGCCGGCCGATTCACGCCTTCGCGCCTGGCGGCGCTGTGGCGATCGGACGGCGTAAGCGCGGCCGGCCGATTCACGCCTTCGCGCCTGACGGCGCTGCGGCGATCGGACGGCGTAAGCGCGGCCGGCCGATTCACGCCTTCGCGCCTGGCGGCGCTGCGGCGATCGGACGGCGTAAGCGCGACCGGCCGATTCACGCCTTCGCGCCTGACGGCGCTGCGGCGATCGGACGGCATGGTCGTCATGCGGGCAGCCGGCGCCAGTGGCCGGTCGCCTCCTCGAAGGCATGGGCGACGCGCAGCAGCACCGGCTCCGCGCAATGCGGCGCGACGAGCTGCAGCGAGAGCGGCAGGCCGGCGCTGTCGAACCCGGCGCAGATGCTGGCGGCAGGGTGGCCGGACACGTTCAGCACGCAGGTGGCGCTGGCCATCATGTACTCCTGGAACCGCGCCTCGCCCTCCGACCAGCGCGGCACCCGGGTCAGCACGCAGGGCATGAGCACGGCATGGCAGGGCCGGATGGCGGCATCCGTCGCCTCGGCCATCTGCCGCCGCCAGCGCTGCGCGGTGACGTAGTCGGCGCCGGAGACGCCCATGGCGCCGAGGAATTTCTCCTGTAGGGCATGGCCCATCAGGGGGAATTTCGCCCTTATGTCGGGGCCGTGGATCGACAGCGCCTCGGCCGAGGAGATCGGCCGCATGCAGTCGCGGTACTGCTGCACGGAATAGGGCAGGTCGACTTCGACCAGCTCGGCGCCCAGGTCCCGCAGCACGGCGACCGCCGCCTCGAAGGCCGCGGCCACCTCCGGGTCGGCCGGGAAGTCGCGCTCGTGGAAGCGGCGCAGGATGCCGATGCGCAGTCCCATGATCCCGCCGGCGATGCCCTGCGCGTAATCCGGCACCGGCACATCGAGGCTGGTCGGGTCGGCCGGGTCGTGGCCGGCGAGGACGTTCATCGCCAGCGCCGCATCGCGCGCCCGCCGGGTGAGCGGCCCGGCGACGTCGAGCGTGTAGGCATTGGGCAGGATCCCCGCCCGGCTCAGCCGGCCATAGGTCGGCTTGAGGCCGTGCAGCCCATGCGCCGCCGCCGGCAGCCGGACCGAGCCGCCGGTATCCGACCCCAGGCCGAGGGCGCAGAAGCCGGCGGCGACGGCGACGCCGGTGCCGTTGCTGGACCCGGCGGTGTAGTAGTCCGGGTTCCAGGCATTGTTCGGGGCGGGGATCGGCAGGTCGTCCTGCAGGTCGCCCAGGCCGGTGCCGTATTCCCAGGTATTGTGCTTGCCGATCAGGATGGCGCCCGCCGCCTGCAGCCGGGCATGCAGCGTCGCATCGGTGGCCGGGACATTCTCCCAGCGGGCGCGCGAGGCGGCCGTGGTGCGGATCCCCGCCGTGTCGTAATTGTCCTTCAGCCCGTAGGGGATGCCGTGCAGCGGGCCGCGCGGGCCCTGCCGCGCGATCTCGGCCTCCGCCGCCCGGGCCGCGGCCATGGCGGTGTCGCCCAGCACGGTGATGTGGGCATGCAGCGCGCCGTCGCGCGCGGCGATGCGGTCCAGTATCGCGGCGGTGAGCTCGACCGGGGAGAGGGCGCGGCGGGCGATCAGCGCGGCGGCCTCGGCGATGCCGAGGCGGGCGGGATCGGTCGCCTGGTGCAGGTCCGGCATCAGCGATGCCGGTCGTGGGTCTCGAGCGGGCGCAAGGCAACCTCCCCGGGCTGGGCCAGGCCGGCGACATCGCGTTGCTCCCGCAGCGCAGCATCCGCCCGAAACGAAGCGCGGCGCAAGGGGGATACCGCGCGGCCCTGCCGCGTTGCCGTCGCTTTGCCAAGGGAGGATGCCCATGCCCAGCACGCCGGTCGCCGAGACGCGCCTGCCACCCGCCCGCCCGAGCCGGGCGGAGGCCGAAGCGGCCGTCCGCACCCTGTTGCGCTGGGCCGGCGACGACCCGGCGCGGGAGGGGCTGCTGGACACGCCGGCCCGCGTCGTCCGGTCCTACGAGGAATTCTTCGCCGGCTACGCGATCGACCCGGTTGCCTTGCTGGAGCGGACCTTCGCCGAGACCGAGGGCTATGACGAAATCGTGTTGCTGCGGAACATCCGGCTGGAAAGCTACTGCGAGCACCACATGGTGCCGATCATCGGCGTCGCGCATGTCGCCTACCTGCCGGAGCACCGGGTGGTCGGGATCAGCAAGCTGGCCCGCGTCGTGCACGCCTATGCCAAGCGGCTCCAGATCCAGGAGAAGCTGACCGCGCAGATCGCCAATACGATCGAGGCCGTGCTGCGGCCGCGCGGCGTCGCCGTGGTGATCGAGAGCGAGCACCAGTGCATGACCACCCGCGGCGTGCACCAGCACGGCGCCTCCATGGTCACCAGCCGGATGCTGGGTGCCTTCCGCGACGATGCGAATACCCGGCGGGAGCTGATGGCGCTGCTGCGGACGGGGAGCTGAGGCATCGGGGAAGGCAAGGCCAGGGAGGAAGCATCCTCCCTGGACCCTCCTCTATTTTTCCGAGTCGAGACCTGCCGCGCGGCAGGTGCCGACCCAGAGAAAGCAAAAGAGGGGTCTGGGGAGGAAATGCTTTTTCCTCCCCAGCCTTGCCTTCCTGCCCGGCAGCGTTCGCGCCATCCTGGCACCGCAGCAGGAGCCTGGCCGCATGCAGATCGACGACCCCACCGTGATCGCGGAGGCGCGCGCCGTCTTCGACCGCTACGAGCGCGCCATCGCCGAGAACGACACCGCGGTGCTGGACGACAGCTTCTGGGCCGATCCGCGCACGGTGCGCTTCGGCACCACCGAGATCCTCTATGGGATCGAGGCGATCCGCGCCTTCCGCGCCGGGGTCGCCCGTTATGCGCCGCGCGCCATCCGGAAGGTCCACATCACCGCCTTCGGCCAGGATGTCGCCTGCACCCATCTGGAGTACCAGCGCACGGATACCGGCCTGGTCGGGCGCGAGACCAAGATCATGGCGCGCATCCCCGGGCTTGGCTTCAAGGTCGTCTCGGCGCATGTCTCGCTGCTGGCGGGCACGGATCCCGGGCGCGTGGCGAAGGCATGACGGTCCGATGACCGAAGCGCCGCAGGGCGCGGCGGTCTGAATCGGATCGCCGGAAACAGCATCCGATGACCGAAGCGCCGCAGGGCGCGGCGGTCTGGATCGGATCGTCGGAAACAGCATCCGGTGACCGAAGCGCCGCAGGGCGCGGCGGTCTGGATCGGGTCGTCAAACACAGGAGCAGGGCGATGGCGGGCAGGGTCGAGGCACGGCTGGCGGAACTGGGCATCGTGTTGCCGGCCCCGGCGGCGCCGGTGGCGAACTACATCCCCTACAACCTCGCCGGAAAACTGGTCGTCGTCTCGGGCCAGATCCCGCTGCGGGAGGGCAAGATTGCCTTCACCGGCAAGCTCGGCGCCGGGGTCTCGATGGAGGACGGCCGGGCCGCGGCGCGGCTCTGCTTCGTCAACCTGGTCGCCCAGGTGAAGGCGGCCTGCGGCGGCGACCTGGACAAGGTCACCCGCGTCGTCCGGCTCGGCGGCTTCATCGCCGCGGGACCCGACTTCACCCAGCATGCGGTTGTGATGAACGGCGCCTCCGACCTGGCGGTCGAGGTCTTCGGCGAGGCCGGGCGGCATGCCCGCACCACCATCGGGGTGCCCTCGCTGCCTGGCGACGCGGCGGTCGAGGTCGAGGGCATGTTCGAGATCGCCTGACCCGCGCCGCCGATACCCCGAGCGAGGCATCGCCATGGCCACCTATCTGATCTGCCACGGCGCCTGGTCGGCCGGCTGGGCCTGGAAGAAGCTGCGCCCGCCGCTGCAGGCGGCGGGGCACGCGGTCTTCACCCCGACCTACACGGGACTGGGCGAGCGCGCCCACCTGGCGCATCCGCTCATCGACCTCGAGACCCATGTCCAGGACATCCTGGCGGTCATCGAGGCCGAGGGGCTGCGCGACATCCTGCTGGTCGGCCACAGCTATGGCGGCATGGTCGCGACCGGCGTGGCCGACCGCGTGCCGGGGCTGATCCGGCATCTCTGCTACCTGGATGCCTTCGTGCCGCGGGACGGCCAGTCGCTGCACGACCTGGTCGGCGGCGCGCCGGTCGCCGCACCCATCGCCGGCTGGCTGGTGCCGCCCAACCCCGCGGCGCCCGACACCTCCGAGGCCGACCTCGCCTGGACCCTGCCGCGCCGGGTGCACCAGCCGGCCCGCTGCTTCAGCCAGAAATTGCGGCTGGCCAATGCCGTGCCGGGCGTCCCGCGCAGCTACATCCATTGCACCCGGAAGCAGGGGCCGGACGTCTTCGCCCAGTTCGCCGACCGCGTCCGCGCCGACCCGGCCTGGCGGTTCCACGCATTGGATGCCAGCCACAGCCCGAACATCACGGCGCCGGAGGCGCTGGCGGCGCTGCTGCTCGAACTCGGCTGACGCCGCGCACCGATGCGGGCGGCGGTGCCGGCAGGCGCCGGCGGGGCGGCGTGGCAGGCCCGCCGCCGCGCATGCATCCTGCCGCCGTCCGGGCCATCTCGGCCGGGCGACCCGGTTCCCGGCCGGCGCGGCAACCATCCGGCCCCTTGGAAGTTTCGCTGCGTGATGATGATGATCCTCGCCCTGCTGATCCCACCCTTGGCCATCCTGCTGTCCGGCCGCCCCTTCCAGGCGGTCTTCAATGGGCTGCTCTGGCTGTCGGGCCTTGTCCTGATGATCCTGCCCCTGGTGCCCGGGCTGCTGCCCTGGGGCCTCGCGGTGGTCTGGGCCGTGCTGGTCGTCCGCGCCCGGCAGCAGGAGGCGCGTGACCGCCGCCTGGTCGAGTCGGCACTCAGCCAGGACCGGGCCCGGCGCCCGGGCTGAGCATGGCCCGCTGGCTCTCCGGCCTCGGCAGCCTGCTCGTGCTGCTCGGCCTCGCTGCGGCCTGGATCGGCTGGGACGCCCTGCTCTGGATCCCGGAGGCGGCGGTCGCCGCGGTCCGCCGAAACCCGGAAACCTATGGGGTGGTCGCCGCCGGCCTGGTGCTGATCATGCTGGCCCGCATGCTCGGGCGGCGCGGCGGCTGATCCGGCGGCGGCCCGGCTTCAGCCGTTCGCCAACTCGGCCAGCACCTGCGCCAGCACCCGCGTGCCGCGGGCCAGCTGCGCGGCCGAGGAATACTCCGCCGGGTTGTGGCTGATGCCGCGCCGGCTGGGGATGAAGATCATCCCGCTGGGGCAGAGCGGCACCATGAACTGCGCGTCGTGAAACGCACCGGACGGCATGCGCTTCGCGCGCAGCCCCTGCGCCGCGGCGGCGCGTTCCACCGCGCCGGTGACCTCGGGCGCGAACTGCACCGGCAGGGCATGGAAGCGCTCGGTCACCGCCACGCCGCAATTCCTCACCGCCGCCCTGATGGTCGCCTCGATCGCGTCGCCGCGCGCGATCAGCACCGCGGCATCGGGGTGGCGGAAGTCGATGGTGAAGCGGACGGTCTCGGCCACGCTGTTCGAGCTGTTCGGCGCCACCTCGATCCGCGCCACGGTGAAGCGCAGCACGTCGGCCGGGTCCTCCATGAGCTGGTTCAGCGCGGTGATCGCCCGCACCATGTCCTGCACCGCGTCGCGCCGGGTCGAGACCGGGGAGGTGCCGGCATGCGCGCTCTCGCCGGTCAGCTCGACCAGGAACCAGCGGCTGCCCTGGATGCCGGTGACGACGCCGATATCGATCCCCTCATCCTCCAGGATCGGGCCCTGCTCGATATGCGCCTCGACATAGGCGAAGGGTGCCTGGCCCTCGACCACGCCGAGGCCGCGCCGCGGCAGGTCAGCCTCGCTCGCCAGCAGGGCGCGCAATTCGTCGCCGAAGCGGAGCCCCTCGCCATCGGTGACCGCATCCCAGGTGTCCGGCGCGCTGTGCCCGGCATAGGCCATGCTGCCCATGCAGCCGGGGGCGAAGCGGCTGCCTTCCTCGTTGGTCCAGGCGACGACCTCGATCGGGCGGCGGGTGCTGACGCCGGCCTCGCGCAGCGCCTGCACCGCCTCCAGCGCCGCGACCACGCCCCAGATGCCGTCGAAGCGCCCGCCCGCCGGCTGGCTGTCCATGTGGCTGCCGGAGAGCACCGGCGCCGCATCAGGCTGCGTCCCCTCATGCCGCAGGAACAGGTTGCCCAGCGCGTCGACCGAGGCGGTCAGCCCGATCGCCGCGCCCCAGCCGATCACCAGCCGGCGGGCAAGGCGGTCGAGCGGGGTGAGCGCCTGGCGGTTGACGCCCGGCGAGCCGTCGGCTCCGGTGATGGCGCCGAGTGCCGCGAGCTCCATCAGCCGGTCCCATTGCCGCGCCTCGCTGACCGCCGCCACCGCATTCGGCGCTACCGTCGTGCCCATCCGACCCTCGTCCCGATCCGTCGTCGCGCCTAGAGCGCGCGTCGCCGGCCGCCGTCAAGCCGGCGCGGCGCGAATCGTGCTAGGAAACGGCGACCCCAGCGAGAGCCTCCCCGCCATGGCGCATGACAGCTATCTCAGCACCCATGTCCTCGACACCGCGCGCGGCCGGCCGGGGGCCGGGGTGACGGTCGAGCTCTGGCGGCTGGAGCCCGACCCCGGCCACATCGTCACCACGGTGACCACCGGGGACGGCCGCAACGCCGAACCGCTGCTGCCCGAGGCCGGCTTCATCCCCGGCCGCTACGAGCTGCGCTTCCATGTCGGTGCCTATTTCCAGGCGGCCGGCCTGGCCAGCGAGCCGCCCTATCTCGACGTGGTGCCGGTCCGCATCCATCTCGCGGCCGGGCAGGGCCACTACCACGTGCCGCTGCTGTGTGCGCCGTTCAGCTACACCACCTATCGCGGGTCCTGAACGGCACGCCCCGGCGCAACCATCCCGGGTCGCCGCGCGTCATGCCGCGGACAGCGGAAAGGTCCCGGCGATGGCACGCATTCTCGTTCTCTACTACTCGATGTACGGCCATGTGGAGACCCTGGCCGGGGCGGTCGCCGAGGGCGCCCGCGGCGCCGGCGCCGAGGTGGTGATCAAGCGGGTGGCCGAGCTGGTCCCGCGCGAGGTGGCCGAGAAGGCCCATGCCAAGCTGGACCAGGCGGCGCCCGAGGCCTCCCCGCAGGAGCTCGACCAGTACGACGCCATCATCCTCGGCTGCCCGACCCGTTACGGCCGGATGGCGGCGCAGATGGCGCAGTTCTGGGACCAGACCGGCGGGCTGTGGGCGCGCGGCGCGCTGATCGGCAAGGTCGGCAGCGCCTTCACCAGCACCGCGAGCCAGCATGGCGGGCAGGAGACCACGCTGATGGCCATGCACACCATGATGTTCCACCACGGCATGGTGCTGGTCGGGCTGCCCTACAGCGCGCCCGGCCTGACGGTGCTGGACGAGGTCAGCGGCGGCACCCCCTATGGCGCCACCACCATCGCCGGCGGCAAGGGCGAGCGGCAGCCGAGCGCGAACGAGCTGGAACTGGCCCGCTTCCAGGGCCGCCACGTGGCGCAGATCGCGGCGAAGCTGGCGCCTGCCGGGCATGGCGCGGGGGAGGGCGGCTCGCCGCTGTAGCGGCGGAGGGGCCGGCGCGCGACACCTCCTGTCCGGCGCCGGCCTGGCCCGGCCCGGCTTTCCCTACCCGCCGCCTGCCTCACCCCGCGGTTCGGGCGCGGCCGCGCCGGCGTCGCGGTGGCGGCTTAAGCCGCCGCCCGGCGATGCCCCGCCGCGCCGGCCCATGCCCCCGCTCAGGCCGCGCGGACCCGGCCGAGGAAGCTGCCGACCTCCGCCCGCAACGTCTCGGCCTGCCGCGCCAGCGTCGAGGAGGTCACCTGCACTTGGCTGGCGGCCCCGCCGGTCTCTCCGGCCGCGCCGGTCACTCCCTCGATCGCGCTGGCGATCTCGGCGGTGCCCTGCGCCGCGCGCTGGACGTTCTCGGCGATGTCGCGGGTCGCCGAGCCTTGCTGCTCGACCGCTGCGGCGATCGCCGCCGTCACCTGGTTGATCTGGCCGATGCTTTCGCGGATGGCGCCGATATCCGCCGCCGCGTCGCGGGTCGCGGCCTGCATCGCCTGGATCTGGGTGGCGATGCTGCCGGTGGCCTGGGCGGTCTGGTTGGCCAGCGCCTTCACCTCGGAGGCCACCACAGCGAAGCCCTTGCCGGCCTCCCCGGCGCGGGCCGCCTCGATCGTCGCGTTCAGTGCCAGCAGGTTGGTCTGGCCGGCGATGTCGCCGATCAGCCGGGTCACCTCGCCGATCTTGGTCGCCGCCTCGGTCAGGTTGGCGACCGTGGCGTTGGTCCGGTTGGCCTGGTCGACCGCGCCGGCCGCCATCCGCGCGCTGTCGGAGACCTGGCGGCTGATCTCGCCCACCGAGGCGGCCAATTCCTCGGTCGCGGCGGCGACGGTGCCGACGTTGCCGCTGGCGACCGCGGTGGCTTCGCTCACGGTGCTGGCCCGCTGGCTGGTCGAATCTGCAATGCCGACCATCGAGGTGGCGGCGGCGGACAGCTCGGTCGTTGCCGAGGCGATGCCCTCGACCACCGCGCCGACGCTCGCTTCGAGGCTGTCGGCCAGCGTCGCCAGGGCCTCGCGCCGGTCCTGCTCGGCCCGTCGCTTCAACCCTTCCTGCTCCTCCCGCAGCGCGGCGGCCTCCGCCAGCCGGCCGGCCAGGCCCTGCAGCGCGCGCGCCATGGCGCCGATCTCGTCGCCGCGGTCGGCATGGGCGACCGCGGCGGCGTGGTCGCCGGCGGCGAGACGCTGGACGGTCGCATCCAGGCTGGCGAAGGGGCGCAGGATCGTCGCCCGCGTCAGCCAGATCCCGGCGGCCAGGCTCAGCGCGATGCCGAGCCCGAGCGTCAGCAGCCCCAGGCGGGCGGCCGACTCGCTCGTGCCGGTCAGCGTCGCGGACCGCACATCCGTCGCAGCCAGCAGGTCGTTCATGATCTTGCGGCAGAGGTTCCGGAGGTCGGCGAAGTCGCGGGCGAAATCGCCTTGAAGGAAGGCCAGCGCCTCGGTCGCCTGGCCGGCCTGGATCAGCTTCAGCCCGCGGATCCCACTGGCGACCAGGCCGGGGAAGTCGCGTTCGAACCGCGCCAGGTCGGCCGCCATCGGGGTGCCGGCGACACCGGCACGGACCGGCTCAGCACGCGCCTTGCCATCGGCCGGCATCGCTTCCAGGGCCCTTATCGCACGCGCGAGCGCGGCCGGGTCGCGCAGCGCCGCGGCCTCCCAGACCTCCCGGTCCAGGTCGATGACCAGGGCGTTCAGCCGCGCGGCATGGGTCGAGGCCTTGGCCTCGCGCTGCAGCAGGTCGGAATAGGCGGCGTTGGTCGTCAGCAGGGTACGGCCGATCATTCCGCCCGCCCCGAGACCGGCCACGGCCAGCAGCAGGACCGGCAACATCGCCTTGATCGAAATCCGCAGGTCGCGGAAGGCTTGCAGCATCGAATGGTCTCCAGGGCGAACGAGGCGGCCGGCCTCGGTCAGGGGGCGTGGAAAGCCCTGGTCTAGCGGCTCGGCGGTGACGAACCGGTTAAGTCCGGCCCCACGTCCAGGCGAAACCCGCTTGCAAAAGCGGGCGGAAGGGGGCATGTGCCGCGCGATACCACACCGACGACAAGACCGTTCGGCGGGCGGCGCGGGGACCTCAATCGGAGGTTCTACGCGGCTGGGCCCGCTCTCGCCTATGGAGGCCCACGTGGCGCACACCGACCTAGACAAGATCCGCAACATCGGGATCACGGCGCATATCGATGCCGGGAAGACCACCACGACCGAGCGGATCCTGTACTACACCGGCAAGTCCCACCGGATCGGTGAGGTGCACGACGGCAACACCACCACCGACTACATGGCGCAGGAGCGCGAGCGGGGGATCACGATCACCTCCGCCGCGGTGACCGCCCGGTGGAAGGACTACCAGATCAACATCATCGACACGCCCGGCCACATCGACTTCAACATCGAGGTGAACCGGTCGCTGCGCGTGCTCGACGGCGCCATCTTCATCATCGAGGGCGTCGCCGGCGTGCAGCCGCAGTCCGAGACGAACTGGCGCCTGGCCGACCGCTACAACGTCCCGCGCATCATCTTCGTCAACAAGCTCGATCGTACCGGCGCCGATTTCTACAAGGCCTGCGCGACCCTGACCGAGAAGCTCGGCATCAACTGGGTCGCCCTGCAGCTGCCGATCGGCATCGAGGACACGATGAAGGGCCTCGTCGACCTCGTCGAGATGAAGGCGATCGTCTGGGAGGGCGACGACCTCGGCGCCTCCTACCACGAGGAGCCGATCCCCGAGGACATGGCCGACCTGGTCGCCGAATACCGCGCCAAGCTGGTCGAGACCGCGGCGACGGCGCTCGACGAGGCGATGGACGTCTACCTCGAGACCGAGGACCTGCCGGTCGACCTGCTGAAGAAGTGCCTGAAGAAGGGCACCATCACCGGTGAATTCCGCCCCGTGCTCTGCGGCACCGCCTTCAAGAACAAGGGCGTGCAGCCGCTGCTGGACGCGGTGATCGACTACCTGCCGAGCCCGACCGAAGTGGCCGGCATCAAGGTCGCGCCGGAAGAGGGCCAGGACGAGACGGTCGAGCGCGAGATCATCCCGGCCGACCCGAGCGGCGCCTTCGCCGGCCTCGCCTTCAAGATCATCAACGACAAGTTCGGCAACCTGACCTTCGTCCGGGTCTACCGCGGCACGCTGAAGACCGGCGACACCCTGGTGAACACCACCAAGGGTCACAAGGAACGCGTCTCGCGCATGTACCAGATGCATGCCGACAAGCGTGAGGAGATCACCGAGGTGATCGCCGGCGACATCGCCGCCTTCGTCGGGCTGAAGGACACCGGCACCGGCGACACGCTGACCACGCCGAACCTGCAGGGCTCGAAGGCGAACGAGGTCGTGCTCGAGCGGATGGCCTTCCCGGTCCCGGTCATCGACATCAGCGTCGAGCCGAAGACCAAGGACAGCGTCGAGAAGATGACCCTCGGCCTGCAGAAGCTGGCCGGCGAGGATCCCTCCCTGCGGCTGAAGACCGACCAGGAAACCGGCCAGACCATCCTGTCCGGCATGGGCGAGCTGCACCTGGAGATCATCGTCGACCGGCTGAAGCGCGAGTACGGCGTGGAAGCCAATATCGGCGCGCCGCAGGTGGCCTACCGCGAGACCATCACCAAGGCGCATACCGAGACCTACACCCACAAGAAGCAGTCGGGCGGCTCGGGCCAGTACGCCGAGGTGAAGATCACCTTCGAGCCGAAGGAGCGGAACACCGGCATCGAGTTCTCCAACTCAGTGGTCGGCGGCTCCATCCCGAAGGAATACATCCCGGCGGTCGACAAGGGCATCAAGGTGCAGGCCGACACCGGCGTGCTGGCCGGCTTCCCCACGGTGGATTTCAAGTTCTCCCTGGTGGACGGCAAGTACCACGACGTCGACTCTTCTGCGCTCGCGTTTGAGATCGCCGCCAAGGCCTGCTTCCGCGAAGGCATGAAGAAGGCGGGTCCCGTCATCCTCGAGCCAATCATGGACGTCGAGGTGACCACCCCGCAGGACCATGTCGGCGACGTGGTCGGCGACCTCAACCGCCGCCGCGGCGTGATCCAGAGCCAGGACATGGCCGGCACCTCGGTCATCGTCCGCGCGCATGTGCCGCTGAAGGAGATGTTCGGCTACATCTCCAACCTGCGCGGCATGACCAAGGGTCGTGCGAGCTTCTCGATGCAGTTCCACCACTACGACCCGGTGCCGCGCAACGTCGCCGACGAGATCATGAAGAACAGCGCCTGAGGCAGGAAGGTTGGGGAGGAAAAAGCATTTCCTCCCCAAAACCCCACCCTTCCTTTTCCTGAGTCGGCCCTCGCCGCGCGGCCGGTGCCAAACCCACAGAAATAGAGGAGGGTCCAGGGAGGATACCTCCTCCCTGGCCTTCACTTCCTTCCAGGCCGACCGGCGCGGGCACTCCCCGCGCCGTTTGCTTTTGCGCCGCCCGGCGGTCTATTCCGGCCGCATGTTCGACTTCTCCGCGCTGCGCATCCTCGTCCTCGGCGACGTCATGCTCGACCGCTTCCTCTACGGCGCGGTGGAGCGCATCTCGCCCGAGGCGCCGGTGCCGGTGGTGCGCCTCGCGCGCAGCCTCGCCATGCCGGGCGGCGCCGGCAACGTCGCCCGCAACCTCTCGGCCCTGGGTGGCCAGGCGGTGCTGGTCGGGCTGGTCGGGCAGGATCCGGCGGCGGCCGAATTCCGCGCCCTGATCGCCGCCGACCCGCGCATCACGGACGCCACCGTCGCCAGCGCCGGCCGCCCAACCATCTGCAAGATGCGGGTCATCGCCGGCACCCAGCAGGTGGTCCGGCTGGACGACGAGGTCGCCACCCCGGCCGACGCCGCCGAACAGGCCGCCCTGATCGCCGCGGTCGAGGCGGCGCTGCCCGGCTGCGCCGCGCTGATCCTGTCCGACTATGCCAAGGGCGTGCTGACCCCCGGCCTGATCGCCGCCGCCATCGCCGCGGCGCACCGGCTCGGCATCCCGGTCCTGGCCGACCCCAAGAGCGACGATTTCGCGCTCTACCGCGGCGCCGACTGCCTGACGCCCAATGCGAAGGAGCTCGGCCGCGCCGCCCGGCAGGCCGTGGGCACCGAGGCCGAGGTGGCCGCCGCCGCCCGCCAGGTCATGGCCGCCGCCGGCCTGCCCGCCCTGCTCTGCACGCGGGCGGAGAAGGGCATGACGCTGGTGCGCGCCGAGGGCGGCCTGGACAGCGTCCCGGCCGAGGCGCGCGAGGTCTTCGACGTCTCCGGCGCCGGCGACACCGTCATCGCCGCCCTCGCCCTGGCGCATGCGGCGGGCCATGGGTTGCCGGAGGCGATGCGGATCGCCAATGCGGCGGCCGGGATCGTCGTCGGCAAGCTCGGCACCGCCACCGTCTCGGCGGACGAACTGGCGCATGCGCTGCGTGCCGGCAGCGGCTCGACCCCGGGGGAGGAGGCGCTGCTCGACCGCGAGGCTGCGCTCAGGCTGGTGCGCGACTGGCAGGCGCATGGGCTGCGGGTCGGCTTCACCAATGGCTGCTTCGACATCCTCCACGCGGGCCATGTGTCGCTGCTCCGGGCCGCCCGTCGCCGCTGCGACCGGCTGGTGGTGGCGCTGAACACCGATGCCAGCGTCGCCCGGCTGAAGGGCCCGGCCCGGCCGATCAACGGCCTGGCCGACCGCGCCGCGGTGATCTCGGCGCTGGCCGCGGTGGATGCCGTGGTCGCCTTCGCCGAGGACACGCCGCTCGACCTCATCCGCCTGCTGGTCCCCGACGTGCTGGTCAAGGGCGCCGACTATACGGTGGAGCAGGTGGTCGGCGCCGATATCGTCCAGGCCGCCGGCGGCACGGTGGCGCTGATCGACCTGGTCCCCGGCCGCTCGACCACCGGCCTGGTCGATCGCCTGGCGGCCGGGCGTCCCGTCCTTGCAGGATAAGGAAGAACCAGGCAGGGATTGCCGGCAAGACTAAACCAAGAGTTGCGTTACCCTTTTGAGGCTGGGTTGCCCGTGCGATGCCGCCCGCCGGGAGGCGGCGCATGAACAGGGATACCACCAGGGACATCCCACGCGACCGTAGCCTGCTGGTCGTCGCGCTCTGCGCCTTCCTGCCGTTGGTCGCGCCGGCCGTCTTCGCCGTGCTGGAGGCGGCCCGGTCCTACCAGACAGCGGATGAGGCACGGTTGCGCGGCGCTGCCAGGGGGGTCGCCGCGGCGGCCGATGCACACCTTTCCGCCTATGTCTCCGTCGCCCGGGCGCTGTCCTACCACCCGATGCTCGACAGCGGCGGCGACCTCGCCCGCTTCGTGGCCAATGCCCGGCCGATCGGCGCGGAATTCGGTGGCTGGTTCGTCATCATCGGCCCCGGCCCGGAGTACGAATTCCAGGCGATCACCCTGGCGGGGGCGCAGCCGATGCCGCCGCGGCTGCGCGACCCCAGCCTCGACCCGGCCCTGGTCCAGCCCTTGGCCGCGGTCTTCGAGCGTGGCGAGGCGGCGGTGTCCGATCTCTTCACCGGCCCGGTGAGCGGGCGCCCGCTGATCTGGGCACTGGCGCCGGTACGCCGGGACGGACGGGTGACCCGCGCCATCGGCCTGGCGTTCGAGCCATCGCAATCGCAGGCGCTCCTGGCGCGCCAGGACCTGCCGCTCGGTGGCTTCGCCGCCGTCGCCGACGCCAATCGCCGCATCGTCGCGACCTCCATCGAGGGCAATGCGGCGCTGCTGGGCAGGCCGATTCCGGCGTCCGCCGCCGCCGAGGCAGGCCGCGCCGGCGGCCTCTTCCAGGGCCGGAACCTGCGCGGCGAGGAGACCATCTTCGCGTCCGAGAGGCTGCAGACCGCGCCGGGCTGGTCGGTTGTGGTGGCCAGCTCGCGTGCCGTGCAGCTGAACTCCGCCCGGCGGGTCATCGGCTGGACGCTCGCCGGCGCCCTCGCGCTGCTGCTGGGCCTGGCCGCGGTCGGCTCCGCCGCATGGCGGCAGACCCTGCGGGCAACGCAGGACGAAGCCGCGGCGCTGCGCAGCGGCCGGGCGGAGATCGAGCGCCTGCTGGGCAACCTGCCGGCCGTGGTCTTCCTGCGCGCGGTGGAGCCCGGCGGCCAGGCCCAGCTGCTCCACCAGAGCGGCGACACCGCGGCCGTGTTCGGCTGGCCGGCCGAGCGGTTCGTCCGCTTGTCCGACCTGACCGAACTGGTCGCGCCGGGCACCCTGGCGCTGGTCCCCTTCATGCAGGAGGTGCTGCGCGCCGGCAGCGGCTCGACCGAATGGCGCCTGCGCCAGCCGGATGGCTCCTTGCGGTGGATGCGGACCACCGCGCGGGTGCTGTCGCGCTGGCCGGATGGCGGGGCGGAGGTGGTCGGCTACATCGTCAACATCCATGCCGAGCGCGCCGCGGCGGCCCGGGCCGCGGCCTCCGGCCGGCTGGCCGCGCTGGGCGAGATGGCGGCGGGGCTGGCGCATGAGGTGAAGCAGCCGCTCGCCGTCATCGCGCTGGCCGCCGAGAACGCCGCCCGGGCCCTGCGCGCCGGCAAGCCGGACGGCGCGACCGGCCGGCTTGCCCGCATCGCCGCCCAGGCGGCGCGGGCGGGGGAGCTGATCGAGCATCTGCGCCGCTTCGCGCGGGGGGCCGAGGAAGGCGAGGTGCCCGGCCCGGTGCCGCTGCGCCAGGCGCTGGACGGCGCCCTGGCGCTGGTCGGCGCCTCGCTGCGGGATGCCGATGTGGCGTTCGAGGTGGCGCTCGGCCCGTCGCCGGGGCCGGTGGTGATGGCCCAGCTGGTGCCGCTGGAGCAGGTCCTGACCAACCTGATCGCCAATGCGCGGGATGCCTTCGCCGGCCAGCCCGCGGGCGTGGTGCGGCGGCTGCGCATCGGCGCGGCGGTCGAGGGGGGGCTGGTGCGGATCACCGTGGCGGATACCGCCGGCGGCATCCCCGATGCGGTGATGGCACGGCTCTTCGAGCCCTTCGTCACCACCAAGGATGCGGACAGGGGAACCGGGCTGGGCCTGTCCATCTGCCACGGGCTGGTGCGCGGCATGGGCGGGACGATCGAGGCGCGCAACACCGGGGAAGGCGCGGCCTTCTCGATCACCCTGGCCGCGGCGCCCGGCCTGGCGGCGGCCGGGCCGGAGCGGCTCAGCGCCTGAAGATGTGGGTGCCGAGGATCTCCAGCACCACCGCGCCATCGGCCTGGCGCCGCCCGGTATAGAGCACCTTCACCACGCCGCGGTCGGGCTTGGAGCGGGACGGGGCCAGCGCCTCGATCCGTGCGCTCACCGCGATCTCGTCGCCCGGCCGCACCGGGGCCGGCCAGCGCACCACCTGCTCCGCCCCGCCCATCGAGACCTGCGCCACCCAGCCGCTGCGGATGATGTGGCTGAAGCAGGCGGCCTGGGTGTGCAGGCCGCTGGCGATGAGTCCGCCAAAGGGGCCGGCGGCGGCGGCCGCGGGGTCGATGTGGAAGGGCTGCGGGTCCCAGCGGCGGGCGAAGTCGAGGATCTCGGCGAGGTCCATCCGGACGCTGCCGAAGTGGAATTCCTGGCCGACCGAGAGGTCGTCGAAGGAGGCGAGGGGGGTGATCATCGCGGGTCTTCCGGACAAGGTAGGCAAGGCCAGGGAGGAAGTATCCTCCCTGGCCCCTCCTCTATTGTTTCGAGCTTGGCATTCTCCGCGCGGCAGGTGCCAACCCGCGAAAAGCAAAGGTGGGGCTTGGGGAACACATGCTTCTTCCGCCCCAGGCTCTCCTACATCAGCGACTGCATGTCGCCATCGACCGCAAGCGACTGCCCGCTGATCGTCGCGCCGAAGGGGCTGCACAGATACAGCGCCATGTTGGCGATATCCTCCGGCGTCACGTAGCAGCGCAGCGAGACGGGCTTCAGCGCCTCGGCCTCCTGCTCGGCGAAGGACCGGCCGTTCGCTTGTGCCTTCGCTTCCAGCACCCGGCGGATGCGGTCGCCGGCGACCAGGCCCGGCAGGATGGCGTTGACCCGGATGCCCTCCGGCCCCAACTCGATCGCCAGCGACTTGGTGAAGCCGATGACGCCCCATTTCGCCGCGGCATAGGGGCTGCGCAGCGGGAAGCCGAAGCGGCCGGCGGCGGAGGAGAGGTTGACGATGGAGCCACCCCCCGCGGCGCGGAGCGCCGGCACCGCGCGGCGGGCGCAGTGGAACATGGCCTCCAGGTCGATCTGCAGCGTCCGGCGCAGCGCCTCCGGCGTCACGTCCTCGACCCGCGCGGTGGGGCCGGCGATGCCGGCATTGTTCACCAGCACGTCGAGCCCGCCCAGATGCGCGACCGCGGCATCGACGAAGCCCTCGCAGCCCTCCACCGTCTCCATGTCGGCCAGCATCGAGGGATACGGGCAGGCGGCCAGTGCCTCCCGGTCCACGTCGCAGAGGAAGACGCGGGCGCCGCAGCTGGCATACCCGTCCGCCAGGGCGCGGCCGATGCCGCCGGCACCGGCGGTGATCGCCACCCGAAGCCCGTCCAGCCGCACCGTCAGCGGTGCCCGATTGGCCTGCATCGACCCCATCCTCCCGTTCCGCCGCGATGCTAGGCGACAAGGTGCCCGGCGCAAGCCGGGTTTCCCCGGGGCGTGGCTGCCTGTCCCGTGTTATGCGGCGTCGCAACGAATATCCGGAAGGATGCCATGAACGGTACCGAGATCGTCCTCCTCGTCCTGCTGCTGCTCGCCGTGCTCACCGTCTCCCAGGGGATCCGCACCGTCCCGCAGGGGGAGGTCTGGACGGTCGAGCGATTCGGCGCCTTCACCCGGTTGCTGCAGCCTGGGCTGAACCTGGTGATCCCCTTCATCGACAAGGTGGGCCGGAAGCTCAACGTGCAGGAGGTGGTGCTCGACATCCCCGAGCAGTCGGTCATCACTCGCGACAATGCCTCGGTCCTGGTCGACGGCATCGTCTATTACCGGGTCATGGACCCGGCCAAGGCGGCCTATGCGGTGCAGCGGATGGAGCAGGCGCTGACCGCGCTTGCGATGACCAACATCCGCGCGGTGATCGGCGAGATGGACCTCGACCAGACGCTGAGCAGCCGGGAGCGCATCAACTCCTCCCTCCTGGTGATCATCGACGGCGCCACCGACCCCTGGGGCATCAAGGTCAGCCGGGTGGAACTGCGCAAGGTGGAGCCGCCGGAGAACCTGGTCCGCGCCATGAACCTGCAGATGACCGCCGAGCGCGAGCGCCGCGCCACCGTGATGCGGGCGGAGGGCGACAAGCAGGCGCTCATCCTCGCCGCCGAGGGCCGCCAGGAAGCCGCCCAGCGCGACGCCGCGGCGCGCGAACGCTTGGCCGAGGCCGAGGCGGCGGCGACCCGGATGGTGAGCGAGGCGGCGGCCGGCGCCGGTGAGGCGGCGCTGCGCTACTTCATCGCCGACAAGTACGTGAAGGCCTTCGAGGCCCTGGCCGGCAACCCCAGCAGCAAGCTGGTGGTGGTGCCGATGGAATCGGCGGCGCTGGCCGGCGGCGTTGTGCAGGCGCTGGAATTGCTCCGCCCGCCGGGCGGTCCGCGCCCGCCGACGGGCCCCGCCGTGCCGCCGGCCGGCACCCTGCCGGGAGGCGGGCCGTGGAACCAGGGCTGATCTGGATCCTCGGCGGGCTGCTGCTGCTGATCGCCGAGCTCGGCCTGCCGGGGATCTTCCTGCTCTGGATCGGGCTGGCGGCGATCGGCACCGGCATCGTCGTGCTGCTGGCGCTGCCGCCCTTCCCGGCGGTGGTGGCGATCTTCCTCGGCCTGCTGGCGGCCGCCATCGCCCTGGCGCTGCGGCAAAAGGGCCGGCGGCCGGCATCCCGGGTCAACGCGCCGGATGCCGGCCTGGTCGGCCGGCACGGGATGCTGCTGCCGATGGAGGGGCCGGAGCTGCGCGTCCGCATCGGCGACAGCGACTGGCCGGCCCGGCTGCCGGCCGACGTGAAGGTGCCGGAGGCGCCGCTGCGGGTGCGGGTGGAGGGCGTGGCCGGCACGGTGCTGGTGGTGCGGCCGATCGCCTGAACGCTACCCGGGCGCGGGTGCAGGCTTCGGCTTCGGCTTCGGCGGCTTCGGTATCTCGGCGCGCGTCAGGCGGCCGTCGCGGTCGGCGTCATGGGCACGGAACCAGCCCTCGGACAGCGGCTGCAACTCCTCGATGGTGACGCGGCCGTTGCGGTCGGCGTCGGCGGCGCGGAAGCCGGCCTGGGCGCGCGGGCGGCCGGGCAGCTCGGTCGGCTCCAGCGTGCCGCTGCGGTCGCGGTCCGCCTGATCGAACCGCCGGCGAAGCCAGGTCCAGACCTCGTCATGGGTGACCGCGCGGTCGCGGTCGGCGTCCGCGTCCAGCGGATCGCCGCCGAACATCCCGCCCGGGCTGTCCGGCCCGCCCCAGGGCGACCAGCCAGGCGTGCCGCCCGCGCCGATGCGCGCGCCGGTGCCCTGGGCGACGGCGGCGCCCGGCAGGATAAGCAGGGCACCCACCGCCAGCACGAACATGGTCCGCATCCTCGTCTCCCCCGATGTCACGGGACGGTAGCGCGGCCCGGTCCCGACTTGGCCAGCACGAAGCCGCGCGTGCGGTCGCCCGCGTGCGGCCATGACCGTGGCACCGCCCTAGCGCCTTGTCTTCGAAGCAGATCAACGCGTCCGGACGCCCCCGCCCGGACGCGATCCACGCTATCCCCCCACCACCATCGCGGTGAACGGCCACACATAGGCCATCAGCGTCACCAGCACGCCGACCAGGCAGGCCAGCGCGACGGAGTGGAAGAAGACGTAGCGCAGGATCTCGCCCTCATGCCCGAACCAGCCGGTGGCGGTGGAGGCGACGACGATGCTCTGCGCGTCGATCATCTTGCCCATCACGCCGCCGGAGGAATTCGCCGCCGCCATCAGGATCGGCGACAGGCCGATCTGCTGCGCGGTGATCTTCTGCAGCCCGCCGAACAGCACGTTGGACGCGGTGTCGGATCCGGTCAGCGCGACGCCCAGCCAGCCCAGCAGCGTGCCGAAGAAGGGATAGAGCACCCCGGTCGAGGCGAAGGCCAGGCCCATGGTGGCATCCAGCCCGGAATACCGCGTGAGGTAGCCGAGCCCCAGCATCGCCGCGATGGTCAGCAGCGAATAGCGCACCACCCAGATCGTCCGGCCGTATTCGCGGATCATCTGCAGCGGGTTGAAGCCCATCGCCAGGCCGCCGACCAGCGCCGCGAACAGGATGCCGGTGCCGGTCATCGACAGGATGTTGAAGGCGAAGACCGCGCCCTCCGGCACCGGCTCGGCGACCACCGGCGGCACCTTGATGACGGCCCGGTGCAGCCCCTCGATCGGAATCGCCAGGTTGTAGATGCCGTTGAGGAAGGCCTTGATGTCGCCGAGGCCCCACAGGAAGACGAAGACGGTGAGGATCAGCCAGGGCATCCAGGCCAGCAGCGTGCCGCCCCGGAAGGCCACCGCCGGCCCGGCGCCGGCCGGCGCCGGGCCGGTGCCCTTGGCCGTCGCCTCCTCGACCGCCGCGGCGCGGCCGCCGAGCCGGGCGCTGGTCCAGATCTGCCGCGGCTTCCAGACCTGCAGGAAGCCGGTGAGGCAGGCCAGCGAGACCAGCGCCGCGATGACGTCGACCAGGAAGGGGCCCATGTAGTTCGACACCAGGAACTGCGGCACCGCGAAGGACACGCCGGTAACCAGGATCGCCGGCCAGACGTCCAGCATCCCGCGGAAGCCGGCGAAGGCCCAGATCAGCCAGAACGGCACGATCAGGGAGAAGAACGGCAATTGCCGGCCGATCATCGCCGACAGGTCCATCAGGTCCAGCCCGGTCACCGCGGCCAGGGCGATCACCGGCGTGCCCAGCGCGCCGAAGGCGACCGGCGCGGTATTGGCGATCAGCGAGAGGCCGGAGGCCGCCAGCGGCGAGAAGCCGAGCCCGATCAGCACCGCCCCGGTCACCGCGACCGGCGTGCCGAAGCCGGCCGCGCCTTCGAAGAACGCACCGAAGGCGAAGGCGATCAACAACAGTTGCAGGCGGCGATCCGGCGTGATGCCGGCGATCGTCTCCTGCAGCCGCTTGAAGGAGCCGTTCGCCACCGTCAGCCGGTAGAGAAAGATGATGTTCAGCACGATCCAGCCGATCGGGAACAGGCCGGAGGCGATGCCCAGCCCGGCTGCCCGTCCGGCGATGCCCGCCGGCATGCCGAAGACGAGGACCGCCACCAGCAACGCCACGACCAGCGCGGCAATTGCCGCGACATGCGCGGCGATATGCAGGAAGGCGAGGGCGATCAGCATCGTCGCCACGGGCAGGGCGGCGATCAGCGCCGAGAGGAGGATCGACCCGAAGGGGTCGTAAAGCTGGTTCCAGGTGGCCATGGCCGGGACTGCGCCTTTATCAATGCTGGTGGACTCGCCGCCGCGGCTTCTAGGCCCGCCGCCGGCATCGGCGAAGGACCGGAAGCCGCGTGGGCGGCGCCACCTGGGCCGCGGCGATGCAATTCCTCGCCACCGGCCCGGCGCTGCGGGCTTGAACCGGGGCCCGGCCTGGGCAACATGCCCCGCATGGACACGTACCGGCGCCCCGGAGCGGCCTCGCAGGACCCGCCTCCGCCCATCATCGACATGACGCCGGACGGCGAGTTCCGCGATCCCCTGCCGCCGCCGCGCAGCCGGCTGGACCGCGTGCTCGGCAAGGTCGGCGGCGTCGCGCTGCTGCTGACCCTGGCCGCTGGCGGGCTGCTGCTGGTGGCGCTGGCCATCCTCTTCGTCGGGCTGCTGCTGCCGGTTGCCATCGGCGCCGGGCTGGTCGCCTTCGTCTCGCTCTGGTGGCGGCTGCGGCGCCTGCGCCGCGCCGGCGGTGGCCCCGGCGGCCCTGGCGCCGGGCCGGGCGGCGTCCGTTTCGTGGTCCTGCGCCGCTGAGCCGGCGCCGGCCGCCTGCCGCGGTGACCGGAGAGGTGCCGCCTGTCCACGCCCTTCGAGGTCGATCCCAGCCGCCTCTATGACGTCGCCCCGGACGGCACGCCCCGCACCGATCGCGGCCGGCCGCCCGGCTGGCTGGATGCCCGGCACCGCAGGCTGATCGGCTGGGCCGCGCTGGGGGTGGCAGTGGTCGGCGGCCTGGCCGGGCTCTGCGTGCTCGCGCTGGCGCTCGGGGCACGTCTGGCGGCGGCGGGGCTGGCCTTGGCCACCCTGGCGGCGACGCCGCTGCTCGGCGTCGGCCCGGTGCTCGACTGGTGGCGGCACCGCCGGCCGCGTCGCCGGCGCCATGCCAGCCGGCCGGAAGACTTCCCACCGGCTTAGCGACGCATGGGCGGGCGCCTGCAGGTGAATCCGCTGATCCGTCATGGGGATCTCGGCAAACCGCCGGGTTGCTATAGAGACCGGGTGACTCCAGGGGGAAACACAGTGATGACCCATCGATACGGGCGCCGCACGGCGCTCGGCCTGGCCGGTGCTGCGCTGGCCGCGCCCGTTTCCAAGGCCTGCGCCCAGGGTCCCGGCGCCATCCGCATCGTCGTCCCCTTCGCCCCGGGCGGCTCGACCGACGCGGTGGCGCGCCTCGCCTCGGTCGGGCTCTCCCAGCGGCTCGGCCAGCCGGTGGTGGTGGAGAACCGCTCGGGCGCCGCCGGCGCCATCGGCACGGAAGCCGTGGTCCGCGCCGCGCCCGACGGCCAGACCTGGCTGCTGACCTTCGACAGCCATGCCGTGCTGCCGGCGCTGCTGCCGAACCTGGGTTTCGACCTGACCCGCGACCTCGACCCGGTGATGCTGATCGGCGGCGCACCCTATGTCATCGCCTGCCGGCCGGACCGGCCCTTCCAGGACCTCGCCGGGCTGGTGGCGGCGGCCAAGGCGAAGCCGGATGCGGTCTCCTACGGCTCGACCGGGAACGGGACGATCGGCCACCTGACCATGATGCTGCTGCAGTCGCGGACGGGTGCGCGGATGCCGCATGTCGCCTACCGGGGCGGCGGGCTGGCGGTGAACGACACCGTCGCCGGGCATGTCGACGTGATGATCGGCAGCGCCGCGCTGCTGGCGCCGCATATCGCCGGCGGCTCGCTGCGCGCCGTCGCCCAGTTCGGCCCGGCCCGGCTGCCCGCCCTGGCCCAGGTGCAGACCGCCGACGAGGCCGGCTTTCCCGGGCTGCAGGCCGAGGCCTGGTGGGGCGTCTTCGCCCCGGCCGGGACGCCGGCGCCGCTGGTCGCCCGGATGAACGCCGCGCTGCGCGAGAGCCTGTCGGAGCAGCGGGTGCGGAAGCAGATGGAGGAGACCCAGGCGGCCCGCCTGGTGCTGTCCGACCCGCCGGCGCTGCAGGCCTTCGTCGAGCGGCAGGTCGCCACCTGGGGCGCGGTGGTGCGGGAGAATGCGATCCGGCCGGATTGAGGCAAGGCTGGGGAGGCGGTTTCCTCCCAAGGCACCGCCTCCATTTCCGTGGATCGGCCGCTGCCGCACGGTGGGTGCCGACCCACAAGAAGTCAGGGTGGGACTGGACGCATGCGTCCACCGGGGGAGGGAAATGCTTGTCCCTCCCCAACCTTGCTTGTCGGAACCGGGGCGGGAGACGTGGCGCTTGCGCTTCCGGGCAGGCCAGGATATAGGAAAATAGTCAAGTCCGGGGCCATGCCCGATCCGGTGGGCGACCATCGGCCGGCCGCCGTCAGGACGATTATCTCCTGCATCCCGCGCCGCGCAATGCCCCGCCGGCCATGGCCTTGCGTGGCGAAGGGCCGAACCGGACGCACCGGCGTTGCGCCGTTCGGGGCCGCATTGGGCGGGATTGCAGCGGAGTGCGCCGTCTTGGCTCGGAGCAAGCCCGGTCCACTGCCGAATTACGCCGCCGCGGCCGCGACCGGCCGGGCACCCAGGCCGAAAGCCTCGGCCAGCAGCCGGTAGCTGCGCTGCCGCGCCGCCGGGTCGTGGCAAGGGGTCAGGACCGCGACCTCCTGCACGCCATGCGCGGCGGCGAGCGCTTCCAGCTTCGCCTTCACCTGCTCCGGCGCGCCGACCAGGGCCTTGGCGCGGATCGGCGCCAGATGCGCCCGTTCGGCCTCCGTGAACGGGTAGGCCTCGGCCTCCTCGACGCTCGGCAGCGGCGGGAAGCGGCCGGTGTCGCGGTAGAGCCGCCAGAGCTCGCGCGACTTGTACAGGCGCCAGGCCTCGGCCTCCGTCTCCGCGGTCAGCGCGAAGACGCCGAGCGCGCAATGCGGCGCGGCGAGCCGGCCGGGATGGTCCGGGTGCGGCCGGAAGCCCTCGCGGTACAGCGCCGTCACCTGTTCCGACCCACGGTCGCTGATGAAATGGGCGAAGCAGTAGGGCAGGCCGAAATAGGCGGCGACCTGGGCGCCGTAGTCGCTGCTGCCCAGCATCCAGACCTGCGGCCGGCCCGGCACCTGCGGGTTGGCGGCGACGGCGCGGAAGGGATGGCCCTCCGGCAGCCCGTCGCCCAGCCAGCCCAGCAGGTCCATGACCTGGTTCGGGAAATTGTCGGCGGCCTCATTGGCCCGCGGGTTCAGCGCGAAGGCGGTGCGCCCGTCGCTGCCCGGGGCGCGGCCGACGCCGAGGTCGATCCGGCCGGGCGCGATGGCCTCGGCCACCTTGAACTGCTCGGCCACCTTCAGCGCGGCGTAGTGCGGCAGCATGACGCCCGCGGTGCCGATGCGGATGCGGGCGGTGGTGGCGGCGATGGCGGCGACCAGCATCTCGGGCGCCGAGCCGGCATGGCTGTCGCTGTTGTGGTGCTCGGCCAGCCAGTAGCGGCCATAGCCCCATTGGTCGGCGAGCCGCGCCAGGGCCAGGGTTTCCTGGATCGCCGCATCGGCGCCGCGGCCGGAGGCGATGGTCGACTGGTCGAGGATCGAGAGGCCAAGGGTCATGCGGCGAGTGTAGCCGGGTGCGGCGGCGCGGGAAGGGCGCTCATGCCGCCACCAGTTGCAGGCCGAGATGGTCGGCCATCGGCCCGAAGCCGCGGTCGCGCTGCAGCAGCGGCACCGCATGGGCGATGCACCAGGTGGCGATGATGAGGTCCGGCGTGCTGCGCGGGGTGACGCCGCTTTCCCGCAGCCGCCGGTGATGCGCCGCGGCCTGGGTGGCCAGCGCATCGTCCAGCATGCCGACGACCTCGAAGCTGCGCAGCCTGCGTTCCATGCCGCGGGCCCGGGCCTCGGTCGAGGAGCCCTGCAGCACGTCCAGCAGCACGAGGTCGCCGATGGCCAGGATCCCGGTGCCGGCCGGCCGCCGGAAGATCCGGGCGGCGCGGCTTTCCACCCGCCGGATCACGTCGATCAGGACGCCGGTATCGACGGCGATCAGCGGAGCGGCGCCTGGTCCTCGTGCAGCGCCGGGTCGCGCGGCGCGTCCTCGGGCGGCTGCCGGTAGGCGGGGTCGCTGCCCCACAGCGGCGCCGCGGCCTCCCGCTGCCGGGCCAGGCGGGCCAGCGGGCGCAACCCGGCCTCGACCGCCGCCTTCTTGGTCGGGTGGCCGCCGCCCGCCATGGCCTCGACGGTCAGCCCGTCGTCGATCTCGATGTCCGTGCACATGACATGCATGTGTGCCAGCGGGAAGCAGCGGCACACCAAAACTCAGAACGCCACCCGACCGAACACCGCCGTGAGCAAGGCATACAGCGCCCCGCCGACCAGAAAGCCGACCAGCGTGCCGTTCATCCGCACATATTGCAGGTCACGGCCGACACGCAGCTCGATCTTCTCGGTGACCTGCGCGGTGTCCCAGCCGGCGACCACCCGGGCGATGAAGCCGGCCAGCTCGGCCCGCGCGGCCGGCATCAGCCGCACCAGCATCCGCTGCACCGCCATGTTCAGCCTGGCCCGCGCCGAGGGGTCCTCGGCCAGCAGGGTGCCGGCATTGGCGAAGGCGCCCTCCAGCAGCGCCACCGCGCGGCCCTGCGGGTTGGCCGCGTCGGCCTCCAGCGCCGCCCGCAGCCGGGCCCAGACATCGCTCACCCAGGCGGCGACCGAAGGGTGCGACATCGCCTGCCGCATCGCCCGGCCGAGCGCCGCGGCGCGCTCCGGGTCGGTCTCCAGCCGGTCGACCTCGGTCTTCAGCCAGAGCTCGAAGGCGCGCCGCAGCTCGCTGTCGGCGGCTTCCATCCGGGCCAGCTCGGCATTCACCCCGGCCAGCACGCGCCCCGCCACCGTGGCGCCCAACGCCCAGCCGACCAGCCGGCCGCCTTCCTCCCGCACCTTGGTCTCGATGGTCTGGCGGAGCGTCTCCTCCTTCTCCACCAGCAGGCGGCGCAGCTCGGTGATCGCCAGGTCCACGACCTCCTGGTGCCGGCCACCCTCGACCAGGCTGCGCAGCGCGCGGGCCACCACCCGGGCACCGCCGGCACCCCCCGCCAGCCGCGGCAGCAGCCGCCCCAGCAGCCGGCGCGCCCGGCCGTCCTCCAGGCTCGCCAGCAGCCGGGGCAGGGCGGCGGCGATCGCCTGCGCCGCCGGCCGCGCGGTCTCGGGGTCGGCGACGAAGCTGCGCAGGATGCCGGCCAGGTCCAGCCGGCCCAGCACCCGCGCCACCTCGGCCTCGGTGAACACGTGGTTGGCGACGAAGCGGCCGAGCCCCTGGCCCAGCCTTTCCTTCTGCGCCGGGATGATGGCGGTGTGCGGGATCGGCAGGCCGAGCGGCCGGCGGAACAGCGCCGTCACCGCGAACCAGTCGGCCATCCCGCCGACCACGCCGGCTTTCGCTGCCGCCTGCAGCAGTTCGGTCCAGTAGCCCGGCGGCAGCGCATAGGCGCCCAGCATCAGCCCCGCCATCGCCGCCAGCAGCCCGGTGGCGATGGCGCGCTGCCGCGCCAGCGCCCGGCGCAGCGGGGCTTCCGGGTCGGCCGGGCGCCGGATGGCGCCGGGCGCCGGGTCCGGGGGGGGGAGCGCGTTCATCGGCCGCCCACATGGGAAGCCCGGTGCCCCGTCGCCAGCGGCCGCAGCAGCCCGCGGCAGGTCAGCCGGGCGCCCCGCGCCGCCGCGCGGGGCAGGCAGTGCCCGGCCAGGGTTCAGCCCTTCGCCTTGGCCCGCTCGATCGCCTCGACGATCAGCCGCTTGGCCTCCTCGGCATCGCCCCAGCCGGCGACCTTCACCCACTTGCCGGGCTCGAGATCCTTGTAGTGCTCGAAGAAGTGCTGGATCTGGTCGAGCGTGATCTGCGGCAGGTCGGTGTAGTTGTGCACGTTCTGGTAGCGCTTGGTCAGCTTCGGCACCGGCACCGCGATGATCTTCTCATCCCCGCCGCCGTCGTCCTCCATCTTCAGCACGCCGACCGGGCGCACCGCGATCACCGCGCCCGGGATGATCGGGCGGGTATTGGCGATCAGCACATCGATCGGGTCGCCGTCGTCGGACAGCGTGTGCGGCACGAAGCCGTAATTCCCCGGATAGCGCATCGGCGTATAGAGGAACCGGTCAACGACCAGCGTCCCGGCCTCCTTGTCCATCTCGTACTTGATCGGCTCGCCGCCGATGGCGACCTCGACGATGACATTGACGTCCTCGGGCGGGTTCTTGCCGATGCTGATGGCGTCGATACGCATTGCTTTCTCCGATGCAGCGCCGTGTGCGCGAGCGGCCAGGCCGTCCGGACCCATACCGCACCGCAACATAACAGCACGCAGGCGAGAGCCGAACCCCTACCTGCGCACCGCCGGCGCGGCCCCCTCATGCCACCAAGTGCGTCCCGCGTCACGCCGGCTCCATCCATCCGGCGATCCGCCGGCCGCCGATGGCGCGGTGCATGGAGGCGATCAGGCGGATGTTGGCCGGTCCCAGCCGGCCTCCCCAATGTGCCCTGGCGTGGCGCAGCAGCCCGAGGATCACCGGCATGTAGATCTCGGACAAATCCGGATCGGGCAGCCAGAAGGACGGCGCCGGCAGGGCGGAGTAGAGCCTGAGCCGCCGCGCCATGACGATCG